>NZ_JAVDTC010000001.1:0-1564565 GCF_031455615.1 Neorhizobium sp. 2083
TCGCGGCCGTCAGCGACGTCTTGCCATGGTCAACGTGACCGATCGTGCCAATGTTGACGTGCGGCTTGTTGCGCTCAAACTTGCTCTTTGCCATTGAATGCTTCCTGTGAACATAAGGGTGGACCCGGCGACCGGGTTTGGTGTCGCCGTTTAAGGCTTTCCACTAGAATGCGCAAGACATAATTACGACGCGCGCCCGGACAAGGGGAGCAGGCGAAATCCCGCGGAAATCGTCGGCAGACGGCGCGATCCGCCGCATGCCTTTGGCGGGCGCCTCCGTTCCATGACAGCTGTAAAAACAAAGGGCCGGCCGTCACCCCTCAATACGGGAGACGGCCGGCCCCTTCAATTCGCGAGCGCCAGATGGGCCCTTACTTCGCCGGCTTCAGCGAGTTGATCAGCGCCAGCAGTTCGGCCCCATGCTTTTCCTGTTCGCCCTTGGTGCCCCAATAGGTGATGACGAGGAGCTTGTCCGGCTTCGGCGCGACGAGCGAGACGCCGATCGAGACGGCGCTGTCCTTGTCCTTGCCGCTCCAGTCGAAATTGGTCATCTTCATGCCGTTGAACGTGTCTTCCGACTGTTTCTGGGTGGCCGGATCGACCGTCACGCCATTCTCGCTCAGGAAGGAGAACACGTCATCGATGACCTTGTCGGTGGTTTCCGCGGTCGCGACGTCGATCGACAGATAGATCGAGTCGTCATCGGAGTTCGCCTGGATGCCGCTGTCGGTTTCCTCCGGGTTCCAGGCATCCGGAATGGTGATCTGCGCGACGGGGTCGGCGCTCGGGAAAAGCAGGGTTGCGGCAAACGACGGAGACGACAGGAGCGTCGTCGCAAGGGCTGCGGCGGCAAGTATTTTCTTCATGGACAAAGTTCCATAGCTGGTGGTGGGGCGGCCTCTGTGCCGGCGAAAAAGCTTCTATCGAGAATGCTTTAAAAAGTTGCGAGCATCATCTGGACAATCCGAGGCGATCGGCGGAAATCAGGGTTCCACCCAAAAAAAGTACGGCGCTGCGGTGACGGGGATAAGAGGCCGGACAAAGGCCATGAAAGTCGCGCGCTCAAGCGAGCAACACGCCGATTTCCGATATGATCTTGAGTATGGAGCGGGTAGCGGGAATCGAACCCGCGTATTCAGCTTGGAAGGCTGCTGCTCTACCATTGAGCTATACCCGCGGTGTGGTGTCCGATCAGAGACGAATGGTGGAGAGAGTTGGATTTGAACCAACGTAGGCTGAGCCAACGGATTTACAGTCCGTCCCCTTTAACCACTCGGGCATCTCTCCAGTTTTTCGTCCGGATCGTGAGACCAAGTTCGTCAGACCTTCGAAGCTTGCCGCCCCTCGATCTGCGCCGCGTATATGACCGCCTCGTTCCCGTCTGTCAACACGATGAAGAAGCAAAAATGACGAAAATAAATCAGTCGCTGTTTCGACCCGCCTCCCCGCCGAGGGCTTTGCCGCGAGAGCGAGGATGGCTATAAGGCCTGATGAGCAAGGACGACAAACAAGACAAATCCACCCGCGACACCCATTACGCGACGCTTCGGCGGGCCGTGCGCGACGCCCGGCGCGAACGCGGGGAAATTCCGACGCCGCCGCAGAGGCGGCCGAAATCCAACAAGGACTGGAAACCGCCGCAGCTTCAGCCGGAACAGGTCTTTCTCTACGGCCTGCATACGGTGCGCGCGGCGCTCGACAATCCCGAACGCAAGCTCATCAAGCTGTCGGTGACGCAGAACGCCTTTGCCCGCCTCGATATCGGCGAGCCGGAAACGTTGTCCTTTCCGGTCGAATTCGTCTCGCCGCAGGATATCGACAAGGTGCTCGGCCCGGAAGCCATCCACCAGGGCGTGATGCTGGAAACGCGGCCCCTGCCCGTGCGCCGGCTGGAAGCCTTGAAGGCAAGCCCTCTGCTTCTGGTTCTCGACCAGGTGACCGATCCGCACAATGTCGGCGCGATCATGCGCTCGGCCGTCGCCTTCGGTGCCGGCGCCATCGTCACCACCCAGAGACACAGCCCGACGGAATCCGGCGTGCTCGCCAAATCGGCTTCGGGGGCGCTGGAGCTGATACCTTATATACAGATCACCAATCTCGCCGACGCGATCGAGGAACTGCACCGGCTCGGCTTCCAGACGATCGGGCTCGATTCGGAAGGCCCCGCCCCGCTCGAAGGCACGTTTGCCGGCAACCGGGTCGCACTGGTGCTCGGCTCCGAGGGAAAAGGGCTGCGGCAGAAGACCCGCGAGACGGTCAACGCGCTTGCCCGCCTCGACATGCCGGGCGCCATCAAATCGCTCAACGTCTCGAACGCCGCCGCGATCGCGCTTTACGCGACACGGCAGCATCTCGCCAAGGTCGGCTGACCTGCCCCGTTCAAGGCTCCCAAACGCGGGGCGAACGTGTCATGGGAAGTCTACGCAACCGACGTGATCAGCCGCCATGGAATTCATGCTCGCCACATTCGAAAAAGCAGCCCTTCTCGCGGGCCAGGCCATCCTGGACATATACAGGGCCGGCCCCAGCACCAGCTACAAGGCCGACCGGTCCCCGGTCACGGAGGCGGACGAGCGGGCCGAGGAGATCATCCTCGCCGAGCTCGCCCAAACCTTTCCCGACATTCCGGTCGTCGCGGAAGAATCGGTGGCGATGGGACGCATCCCGTCGATCGAGGGGCGCTCCTTCATCCTGGTCGATCCGCTCGACGGCACCAAGGAATTCATCAACAAGCGCGAGGATTTCACGGTCAATATCGCTTTGATCGAAAACGGCGTGCCGGTCCTCGGCGCGGTCTATGCGCCTGCTCTCAAGGTCGCCTATCTCGGCGGCGGCGGCCGGGCGGAAAAGCTCGTCATCGGTGACGATTTCGCGGTGGCGAGCCGGACGCCGATCGTCGCAAGGCCCGTCGAGCCCCGCCCGATATGCGTCGCCAGCCGATCGCACAATTCCGCCGAGACCGAAGCCTTCCTCGAAAAAGCGGGGGCAGCCGATATCCGTTCGATCGGCTCTTCGCTGAAATTCTGCCTGCTGGCAGAAGGCGCCGCCGACCTCTATCCCCGCTTCGGCCGGACCATGGAATGGGATACGGCGGCGGGCGATGCCGTGTTGCGGGCCGCGGGCGGCAACACGGTGACGCTCGACGGCGCGCCGCTTGCCTACGGCAAGACCGGCCGCCCGGATCTCCTGGATTTCGCCAATCCCGATTTCATCGCCTGGGGGTCGCGGCCGGCGAACAGTTAAAGCACCGTCGTCCTATTGTCATCATTCGGTGACATTGGCCAGAGAACCGATTGCAAGGGCACCGGTCGCAAGGAGCCAATCCGGCGCGTTGCATTCCCTTGCCGATGCGCTTAGGAAACCGCTGCGCGTGAGATTGCCGAGCAAGGATGAGGATTATTGATGCGTATTGTGATGGTGGGATCGGGTTATGTCGGCCTCGTGTCGGGCGCCTGCTTTGCGGATTTCGGACATGACGTGATCTGCGTCGACAAGGCCGCCGAAAAGATCGAGGCCCTGAAACAAGGCGTCATCCCGATCTTCGAGCCCGGCCTGGATGCGCTGGTCGAATCGAACGTCAAATCCCGCCGCCTTTCCTTCACCACGGAGCTCGGCCCGGCAGTGGCCGATGCGGATGTCGTGTTCATCGCGGTCGGCACCCCGTCGCGCCGCGGCGACGGCCATGCCGACCTCGGTTACGTCTATGCCGCAGCCCGCGAAATCGCCGAAGCCCTGACCGGCTTCACCGTCATCGTCACCAAGTCGACCGTGCCGGTCGGCACCGGCGACGAGGTGGAGCGGATCATCCGCGAAACCAATCCGGATGCGGATTTCGCCGTCGTCTCGAACCCGGAATTTTTGCGCGAAGGGGCAGCGATCGAGGATTTCAAGCGCCCGGACCGGATCGTCGTCGGCCTTTCCGACGAGCGCGCCCGCGGGGTGATGACGGAAGTCTACCGTCCGCTCTATCTCAACCAGTCGCCGCTCCTCTTCACCAGCCGCCGCACGTCCGAGCTGATCAAATATGCGGCCAATGCCTTCCTGGCGATGAAGATCACCTTCATCAACGAGATGGCCGACCTTTGCGAGCGCGTCGACGCCGACGTTCAGGACGTTTCGCGCGGCATCGGCCTCGACGGCCGCATCGGCTCGAAATTCCTGCATGCCGGCCCCGGTTATGGCGGTTCCTGCTTCCCGAAGGACACGCTGGCGCTCGCCAAGACCGCCCAGGATTATGACAGCCCGGTGCGCCTGATCGAAACCACCATCGCCATCAACGACACCCGCAAGCGGGCCATGGGCCGCAAGGTGATCGCGGCCGCCGGCGGCGACGTGCGCGGCAAGAAGGTCGCCGTCTTCGGGCTGACCTTCAAGCCGAACACCGACGACATGCGCGACAGCCCGGCGATCGCCGTCGTCCAGACGCTGCAGGATGCCGGCGCGATCATTTCCGGCTACGACCCGGAAGGCATGGAAAACGCCAGGCAGATGATGGACATCGAATTTGCCGGCGGCCCCTACGAGGCCGCCGAGGGGGCCGATGTCGCCGTTCTCGTCACGGAATGGAACGAATTCCGGGCGCTCGACCTGGAGCGGCTGAAATCCGTGATGAAAAGCCCGATTCTCGTCGACCTGCGCAATGTCTACCGCGCGCGGGAAGTGGAAGCGCATGGCTTTGCCTATACCGGCGTCGGCAAAGTTCGCTAAGGAAAGTCCCGAAGGCGTCGGATCGAAGGCGTTGCCCGGAACCTTGGGCTTCGCACGAGAGGTGTCCGAATGACCACGGAAGCGAAAATCACTTGGGTCTTGGCGGCGCTGCTGACGGCGGCGCCGGCTTTCGCCCAGACCGAGCCGATCCGTTCCGCCGAACAGCACATATCCTGTTCCGCCTTCTATTCGATGCGCGGGATCATGGCCAAGGAGTTCGGCAAGAACGACATCACCGCTGGCATCGTATCCCGCGACGAGGCGCATATGCATGCCGCGCTGGTGATCCTGCGGGATATCGGTTATCCCCAGGACCAGACCAATGCCCTGTTCGAGAGACAGACGCAGCTGATGCTGGAAAAGACCCAGTCGATGGCCGGGGCGGATTTCGCCGCGCTGGACCGGTCCTGCCAATCGCTTCTGGAGCAATCCACGCGATAGACGAGCCGGTTCGGAACGTTCCCGGTGCCGAAGGCTTTCAAGCCGCAGCCTGATTGGGCATATTGCATGCCGATGATGTTTCGCCGTCTCATGCAAACAGGCCTGGCCTTGTCATTGGCAGTCCCGCCCCATGGCGGGCGCATCGCGGCTGCCGAAGGCCCCGCCTCTTCCGAATGCCGATACGAGCATGCGGCATCGGACGGAGCGGGCCGGCTCTGCATCCGCACCGAAACCTTCAATCAGGATCTCTGCGAGGCGATGGAGCGGCTTGCCGTGACGAACGGGCTGCCGCCGGAATTTTTCGCTCGGCTGATCTGGCGCGAAAGCCTGTTCCGGGCCAATGCGGTGAGCCCGAAAGGCGCCGAGGGCATAGCCCAGTTCATGCCGCAAACAGCGAAAATCCGGGGGCTGGCAAACAGCTTCGACGTCGCCGAAGCACTTGCCGCGTCCGCTCGCTATCTCAGCGACCTGCGCGGCCGATTCGGCAATCTCGGGCTTGCGGCCGCAGCCTACAATGCGGGGGAAGCAGGCTTGGAAACGTTCCTGAAGGCCGGGCGCCTGCCGATCGAAACGCGCGACTACGTGTTTGCGATCACCGGCCATTCCGCCGAGACATGGAAGGACAATCCGCCGGAGGCGGCGGCTCAGGCGCTCGATCCGGGCAAACCCTTCATCGACGGCTGCTTGAGGCTCGCCAACACGAGGCGGCTCAACGAGAGCGTACTGATTGCCTCGGCTGACTGGGCGCCGTGGGGCGTGCAGCTTTCGGCCCACTATAATCCGAATATCGCCGGCCGGCTGTTTGCCACCACGATCGGCAGGCTGCCGGCTCCCCTCAACGCGGAACGGGCGCTTGTGGTACGGCAGAAACGGGGCAATTTCGGCTATCGCCCGCGCTATGCTGCGCGGATCGGCCGTGCCACCCGAGCGGAGGCAACCGATCTGTGCGCCGAGATCAGGGCTCAGGGGGTGCCGTGCACCGTTCTTAGAAACTGAAACCACGCTGGTGGAGCGGGAAGCACACCTCCCGCTGCCACACCGGAGTTTGGATCAGCAATTTTGCGCCTGCCCGGCCTGGGGAGTCCCGCCAGAATTGGTCGCGGCACCGCCGCCGCCCTGAGGCAGATTGTTCGGGGCGCAGTTCGAACCACCGGAATTGCTGGAGGTGCTGCCCGTCGTATTGGAATCAAGCGCACCACGCCCTGCCCCGCTAAGCGGGGTAGCCGTATTGCCATCGAGCGTCGCAGAACCGGAGCCGCTCGCCCCCGAGCCCGACACGGATCCGCTGGTTCCCGCGGAACCGGAGCCCGAAGCGCCGCTGGATCCGGAGCCTGAGCCCGATTGGGCCACCGCGGCGGTGGCGAGACCGAGCGACAATGCGCCGATGGTGAGAATCTTTGCAAACATTGGATTTCCTCTCTTGGGCTTTTTCCAGACATGCCCTGCGAAGGATCTAACCCGGCCGGTCCCATAAGGTTTCCGGCGTCACCGAGCGCGAAACGGCAAAAGCCGTACCACCAGCCTACTCCCCCCTCGGGCGAGCCCACCGCGCCCGTCGTCATCGGACGGCGTTCCGGAACGCTCGTCCGATGACGAGGCTCCGGCAATACGACACCGTGTCGATCAGGAGGCGGCCAGTTTCGACCTTAACCTGTCGCCTTGCTGCTTGATGGCATCAAACATGCTTTGCAGCGCGGCGAAATTCCCGCGCTCCTCGGTGCATACGCGATCCTGGTAAAGCGGCAGATCCTCAAAATCCTGATCATTGAACCAGTAGATTTCGGTCTCGCCGTTGGAACGGGGCTGCTGGACCGGCATCTCGGCGCCGAGATAGACATGAGGCTGGAGAATTCTGTGGCGCTCGACGGCGAACTTGATGAATTTGCGCTCGAATGCCTCCGCCGTCTGCATTCTCCAGGTGCCCACAGAGACCCAGTTCCTGCAATTGCCGAGCGGCATCGTCTGTCCGCCTTTGTAGCGCCACCCCTCGATCAGCGAACGGAAGCGATCCTGGCCACCGGCGGAGAAGCCGAGCTTGAAGACATATGCCCTGGGATCGAGAGCATAGGCCTTGCGTGCCACGCATTCCGAAAACAGCACATAAACGAACGGTCCCGCCTTGTTTGCAAACGGGGATGAACTGCTCGAATATCTGATGAGCTTGCACTGCGAGCACGACATGCCGGTATGGTGGGAATTTGATCGGGCTCTGTCAATCGAACGCACGATCATATGAGGGCGGAACTGCGCCGATGCATTCTGAAAATCATGGGCGGGCCATTTCCGCCGCTTCAGCCCGGCTGGCGAACAACCGTCTGCTCAGATGAAGGGTTTTAGTGGTGCCCCCGGCAGGGTTCGAACCCGCGACCCCCTGATTACAAATCAGGTGCTCTACCAACTGAGCTACAAGGGCACTTCAGAGTGGGGGAGTTACCAGATTCTGCCTTCCTGTAAAGAGAAAATCGCGGTGACGGTGCGGAGCGGGTGTAGGGATTTCAGGGTTTCACTCGCTCGCGCCGCTGCAAGGTGCTTGTCCAAAAGCCTGTTTTTCCTGTACTGAGTGCCGTCCCGCCGGCATGTTCCTGTCACAGGATCGTGTTAGCTCGACTGGTTACAGCGTCCCTTGCGCGCCCCGTCGGGTGGCGGCACCTTCAAAGGCCCGTTCATGGCGTCCCAGACGAACAAGCTCTCCATCATCGCCTCGACCGCGCCGGAAGCACAGTCCGCACTGGAGGAACTCGTGGGGCTCTACGGCAACGTGCCGACCGCGGAGGCCGACGTGATCGTGGCGCTCGGCGGCGACGGCTTCATGCTGCAGACGTTGCATGACACGATCCATACGGGCAAAAGCGTCTATGGCATGAACTGCGGCTCGGTCGGCTTCCTGATGAACGATTTTCGCGCCGAGCAGCTTCACGAGCGGGTTGCCTCTTCGGTCGAAAACGAATTCCACCCGCTGAAGATGACCACCGAAAACGAGGACGGCTCGACATCGACGGCGCTCGCCATCAACGAGGTCTATCTCTTCCGGCAATCCTACCAGGCAGCCAAGCTGCGCGTCGAGATCGACGGCCATGTACGGCTGGAGGAGCTGATCTGCGACGGCCTGATGATCGCCACGCCCGCAGGCTCCACCGCCTACAATCTGTCGGCGCATGGACCGATCCTGCCGCTGGAAGCGCCGCTGCTGGCCATGACGCCGGTCTCGGCGTTCAGGCCGCGGCGCTGGCGCGGCGCGCTTTTGCCGAACCATGTCTGTGTCGACATCCACATCCTCGAGCCGGAAAAACGGCCGGTCAACGCCGTTGCCGACAATACCGAGGTGAAGTCGGTGCTGAAGGTGCGGGTGGCGCAATCGACCGAGATCACCGCGCGCATCCTGTCCGATCCCAACCATTCCTGGTCCGACCGAATTCTCGCCGAGCAGTTCAACAACTGACTCAGCGTCAGCGCACCCAAATAAAGCCTCTTGCCCTCGCGTAAAGCTCAGCGCTTCGGGGTGAAGGCGCGCAAGAATGTGCGGGTGGCGTTCGCCGCCATCTGGTCGATCTCCGATTCCGGCGTCTGGCGGCCGATCTGCTGGTCGTAGCGAAGGTCGGTCGCCAGAAGCGCCATGTACTGGCGGGCGGCAAGCGCCGGATCGTCGATCTCGAGATAACCGCCATGGGCAAGCTGCGCGAGCCGTGCGGCGATGGCCGGATATTTCTTGCCCGGCCCGTATTCCTTCCAGGTTTCGAAAAGCTCGGGGAAACGGGCGCCTTCGGTCTCGACCACCTTGCGCAGCCAGCGGCCGTTCGGGTCGCAGATCGCCTTGCGCAGGAGCTGGGCCGAAAATTGCGTCAGCTCCGTCTCGATATCCTGCGGCGCCACGGGGAAAGTATCGAGGACGCGAAAAAAACCGGCGCTGGAGCGGTCGGTGATTTCAGCCACCACGACCTTGAAGAGGTTATCCTTGTCGCCGAGCTGATTGTAGATCGTCTGGCGCGACACCCCTGCCCTTGCCGCGATCGCATCGATGCTGGCGCCACCAAAACCTTCCTGGGCAAAAACATCGGCTGCCGCGTTGAGGATCGCCTGGCGCTTGTTCTGTGCCGGCGGCCAAGTATCTAAATCGCGTGAAAGTTCGGCAGACGAATTTTTCATGACATCACTATAGCGGGGGTTGACGAATTGGACAATTGTGTCCAAAATCTTTTACATGATTGATTAGGCCCATCCTCCCGCACGCGGCCGGCTTTCATATTCATCTCCCATAATCGTCCTTGCCCTGCCGTTACCACGGCAGATGTGGTGACGGGAAAGGTTTTTTCCAAATGCAAAGCAGAGCTCCTTCGCATGCCCTTTCGCTCGGGCTGCTTTCGGCTATCGGGCTTTTCGCTCTCGACATGTACCTTCCGGCGCTGCCGACCATCAGCGCAAACCTCAATGCCAACAGCCACGAGGTACAGGCGAGCCTGATCTCCTTCTTCGCCGCCATGGCGGTGTCGCAGATCGTCTACGGCCCGCTCTCCGACATGTTCGGCCGCAAGCGGCCTCTTTATGTCGGCCTCTCCCTTTACGCCATCGGTGCGATCGGCTGTGCGCTGTCGCCGTCGATCGAGTGGCTGATCGCCTTCCGGTTCCTGCAGGGCATGGGCGCCTGCGCCGGCGTCGTCATCTCCCGCGCCATCGTCCGCGACCTGCATACCGGTCCGGCGGCGGCCCAGCTGATGTCGCGGCTGATGCTGGTGTTCAGCGTCTCGCCGATTCTTGCCCCGCTTGCCGGCAGTATCGTCACCGTGTTCGGCGACTGGCGGCTGATCTTCTGGGTCATGGTCGGTGCCGGCGCGGTCGGCGCCATCGTCGCGGTCTTCTTCCTCGAAGAAACCCGCCTGCCCGCCGCACGCAGCGAAAGCAGCCTCGCGGGTGCACTCAAGTCCTACGGCACGCTGCTTCGGGATCCCTATTATCTCGGGCTGGTGCTGATCGCCTCGTTCGGCATGTCGAGCTACATGATCTATGTGGCCAATTCGTCCTTCGTGCTGATCGAGCATTACGGCCTGTCGCCGACCTTCTACAGCATCGTCTTTTCGTGCAATGCGGTGGCCTTCATCGGCATGTCGCAGCTGAACGGCTGGCTTTCCCGCAAGATCGGGCTGCGCAAAGTGATCCGCAGCGCCGTGTTCGGCTATTCGACGATGATGGTCATGCTGGCATTCGTTACCTCGCTCGGCATTGACCGTCTCGATGTGATGGCCGCCTTCCTGTTCGGCGGCTACGGCTTCCTCGGCATGATCATCCCGACGGCTGCGGTGCTGGCGCTCGAACACCACGGCCGGATCGCCGGCACGGCATCGGCGATGATGGGCACGATCCAGTTCGTGACCTCGGCGGTCGTGGTCGGCCTCGGCGGCATGTTCGCCGACGGCACGTCGTTGCCGATGGTCACAGTCATCGCAGTGTGCTCGGTCGTCGTCTTCATGCTGTCGCTCGCAGTGCTGCGCAGCCGTCAAGGTGCCGTGGCGGCCGCGGAATAAATCCTCTGCCCCCTAAAACAAGAGCGGCCGGACTTTTCGAAGTCCGGCCGCTTTTTTGTTGTGCAGTGAAACAAGCCTTAGTCGATATCGGCCGCCACGTCTGCAGCACCGCTGATGCGGTGCGCAAGGGCCGCTTCCATGAACTCGTTCAGCTCGCCGTCGAGCACGTCGTCGGGGGCCGTGCTCGAAACGCCGGTGCGCAGGTCCTTGACCAGCTGGTAGGGCTGCAGCACGTAGGAGCGGATCTGGTGGCCCCAGCCGATATCCGTCTTGGAGGCGGCTTCCGCATTGGCCGCCTCTTCGCGCTTCTTCAGCTCGGCTTCGTAAAGGCGGGCGCGCAGCATGTCCCAGGCCTTGGCGCGGTTCTTGTGCTGCGAACGTTCCTGCTGGCACTGCACGACGATGCCGGACGGCATGTGCGTGATGCGCACCGCCGAGTCGGTCGTGTTGACGTGCTGGCCGCCGGCACCGGACGAGCGATAGGTATCGATGCGGCAGTCGCTTTCGTTGATGTCGATCTGGATCGAATCGTCGACCACCGGGTAGACCCAGATGGACGAGAAGGACGTGTGGCGGCGCGCGTTGCTGTCATAGGGCGAGATGCGGACCAGGCGGTGGACGCCCGATTCGGTCTTCATCCAGCCATAGGCATTGTGGCCCTTGACGAGGATGGTCGCCGACTTGATGCCCGCTTCTTCGCCGTCATGCACTTCCAGGAGCTCGACCTTGAAACGCTGGCGTTCGGCCCAGCGGGTGTACATACGCAGGAGCATGTTCGCCCAGTCCTGGCTTTCCGTGCCGCCGGCACCGGAATGGACTTCGACATAGGTGTCGTTGCTGTCGGCTTCGCCCGAGAGCATGGCCTCGACCTGGCGCCGGCCGGATTCCGCCTTCAGCGCCTTCAGCGCATCCTCGGCTTCCTTGACGATCGCCTCGTCGCCCTCTTCCTCGCCAAGTTCGATCAGCTCGATATTGTCGTTGAGCTGTTGCTCCATGGCCTTGACGCCATTGATGCCGTCATCGAGCTGCTGGCGCTCGCGCATCAGTTTCTGCGCTTCGGTAGCATCGTTCCAGAGGTTCGGGTCCTCTGACTTGTTGTTCAACCAGTCCAGTCGTCTTACCGCCTGATCCCAGTCAAAGATGCCTCCTCAGCAGGCTTATGGCCTGCTTGATTTCGTCGACTACGTTGATGATTTCCGCACGCATGGCGCTTGTTCTTCGCTCTTTGTGTTGGGGTTTTAGGTGCCGTGGACATAGTTGCAGCGAGCCCGGATGTAAAGACCGGGCCGCCCGCAAGCATTTGCTTCCCGCAGGATCAGAACAGTCCCGGCATGCCGGAGGTGACCGCCTGCTGCGCCTGCGGCGAGTTGGTGAAGATCTGGTCCTGGGTCATGTATTCGCCGTCGCCGATGACCTGGAAGACGTCGGCCGGGCCGGTGCCGGGCTTGAAGGCTTCGACGATCGTGTCCGGCTGGCCTTCCATGGCCGCCATGCCGGTCTTGCGGTTGACCGCGACGAGCTGCATGCCGTCCGGCACGTGGAACTTTTCGGCCGGCGTCAACTTGGCTGCCTGCGCGAGGAACTCGCCGAAGATTGGGGCTGCGAGACCACCGCCGGTGCCGGCACGGCCAAGCGGCGTCGGCGTATCGAAGCCGATATAGAGACCGGCAACCAAGTTCGGCGTGAAACCGACGAACCAGGCATCCTTTTCGTCATTGGTGGTGCCGGTCTTGCCGGCGACATCGCGGTCCTTGACCGGGATCTTGCCAGCAGCCGTGCCGCGCAGGACAACGCCCTGCATCATCGAGGTGATCTGGTAGGCCGTCATCGGATCGAGAACCTGCTCGCGGTTGTCGACGATGCTGGGCTCCTCCTGGTGAGCCCAGTCATTGGAGTTGCAGCCGTCGCAGGCGCGCTCCTCGTGGCGGAAGATCGTCTTGCCGTAGCGGTCCTGGATGCGGTCGATGACGGTCGGCTTGATCTGCTTGCCGCCATTGGCGATGACCGCATAGGCCGAGACCATGCGCATGACGGTCGTCTCGCCGGAGCCGAGCGACATAGCGAGCACCGGCAGCATCTTGTCGTAGATGCCGAAACGCTCTGCATATTCGGCGACCAGTTCCATGCCCATGTCCTGCGCCAGGCGCACGGTCATCTGGTTGCGGGACTTTTCGATGCCGGTGCGCAACGTCGACGGGCCGCCCGCCTCGCCGCCGTAGTTTTCCGGCCGCCAGACCTGACCGCCGGAGACGATCTCGATCGGGGCGTCCAGGATGACCGAAGCCGGCGTATAGCCGTTGTCGAGCGCTGCCGAATAAACGAAGGGCTTGAACGACGAACCCGGCTGGCGCATCGCCTGGGTGGCGCGGTTGAATTCGGATTGCGAATAGGAGAAACCGCCCGCCATCGCCAGAACGCGGCCCGTATTCGGGTCCATGGCGACGAAACCGCCCTGGACCTTCGGCGGCTGGCGCAGCCTGTAGGTCTTGGCCTGCGGATTGATCGGCTGCACGTAGACGACGTCGCCCGGCTTCAGCACGCCGTCCGGAGATTTCGCCGGCTTGCGGCTATTGGCGGAGTCCCGATAGGCCCATTTCATGTCGTCGGCATTGATCGTGCCCATCTCGCGGGCCGCATCGACCTTGCCGGCCGCATCCGTCGAGGGCTGCAGGCCGATCGTGGCGGATTTCGCCGAGACTTCCGTCACGACCGCCAGCTTCCATTCCGGCACGTCAGAAAGCGACTTCTGCTTGGCGAGTTCCGGACCCCAATCCGAACTTCCAAGGGCGCCGCTCATGGCGATCTGGGCGATCGGCCCATGAAAACCGCGACGCTCGTCATATTCTACCAGACCGTTCTGCAGGGCGCTGCGCGCGAAAACCTGAAGGTCAGGATCGAGCGAGGTCCGCACAGAGAGACCGCCCTCGTAGAGCGCCTTGTCGCCATAGCGCTCGATAAGCTGGCGCCGCACTTCTTCCGAGAAATAATCCGAGGCGAACACATGCGCGCCGGTGCGGCGTTGCTTGACGCCGAGCGGCTGCTTCTTGGCGTCGTCGGCATCGGGCTGGGTGATGTATCCGTTCTCGGCCATGCGATCGATGACCCAGTTGCGGCGCTCGAGCGCCGCCTTTTCGCGGCGGAAGGGATGGTAGTTGGCCGGGCCCTTGGGAAGGGCGGCAAGATAGGCGGCCTCGGCGGTCGTCAGTTCGGTCACCGACTTGTCGAAATAGGTGAGCGCGGCGCCGGCGATGCCGTAGGAGTTCAGGCCGAAGAAGATCTCGTTCAGATAGAGTTCGAGGATCTTGTCCTTCGAATAGGTTTGCTCGATGCGGAAGGAGAGGATCGCTTCCTTGACCTTGCGGTCGATCGTCTGGTCGGCGGAGAGAAGGAAGTTCTTCGCCACCTGCTGGGTAATGGTCGAGGCACCTTCCGGCCGGCGGCCGGAGCCGAGATTCTGAAGGTTGGAGAGGACGGCGCGTCCAAGGCCCGTGATGTCGATGCCGGGATGGCTGTAGAAATTCTTGTCTTCGGCCGAAAGGAAAGCAGCCTTGACGCGATCCGGAACCGCCTGGATCGGCAGGAAGAGGCGCCGTTCGCGGGCATATTCAGCCATCAGCGCGCCGTTGCCGGCATGAACGCGGGTGGCGACCGGCGGCTCGTAGGAGGCAAGCACCTCGTAGTTCGGCAGGTCCTTGGTCATCCCGGTGAGGTAGATACCGACACCGGCGGCCACGACCAGAAACAGGACGCAGGCCAATCCAAAGAGATAACCAATCAATCTTACCATATCGGGGCTACCGTTCAGCTTTCATTCGGCGCGTGGAACACACCATCGCATGGTTACAGGCGTTTTGCACGGTGATTGCACCAGCGCAAGGCGAAAGCGGATCAATTGCCCCCTCGTCCATTGCGCCCGGTAATCTTCGAATAACCGCCCGAATGTGAGTAAAATAGGGCTCTTACTCTGCAATTTCCGGTAACCGGCATCCCCTGCAGCATATTCGCCGGCGCCTGTGGCACCCGCGCCACGCGCGGCGGGGAGAATCAGCCGCCGTTCGCCACCGCGCGATCACGATAGCGCCTGATCGCATCGACCATACGATCGATCACCTTCGAGCGCCACGACTCATCCAGAAGCAGCTTTTCGTCCTCGGCATTGGACAGGAAGCCGAGTTCGAGAAGCACGGACGGAATGTCCGGCGCGCGCAGAACCTGGAAACCCGCGTAGCGGTGGGGATTGTTGATGAGCCCGATCTGCCCTTCGAAGGATTCGACGACATTGGTCGCAAGCGCGATCGAAAACGCCTGGGTCTCGCGCCGAGTCAGGTCGAGCAGGATATCGGCGACTTCGGGCGGACCGCTCTGGAGCGTATAGCCGGCAAGCTCGTCGGAGAGGTTTTCGCGGGTCGCGAGGTTTTCCGCCATCCGGTCGGAGGCCTTGTCCGACAGCGTATAAACGGTCGCGCCGCGGATATCCTTCTGGCCGAGCGTGTCGGCATGCGCCGATACGAACAGATCGGCGTGGCCCTGGCGCGCGAGCGTCACCCGCTCGGAGAGCGACAGGAACGTGTCGTCGTCGCGTGTGAGGAAAGCCTTGATACCGTCGACCTTGTTCAATCGTTCGGCAAGCGTCTTGGCGAAGGCGAGCGTGATGGTCTTTTCGGGCGTCTTGGTGCCGGCACCCGTCGCGCCGGCATCGATCCCGCCATGCCCGGCATCGACGGCGACAGTGAAGACATTGTCCTTCACCGCCATCGCCAGCGGGTCGGGAGCGGCGGCGCGCGGCATCGCCCAGTTCTGGGTCTTCACAAGATCGGCGAAAACCTCCTTGGAGGCCATTTCCGCATCGAGCACCAGGCGGTAGCTGCCGTTGTCGTTCGACTGAACCTCGGCGATCGACAGTTTCACCGGCTTCTTGGCGGTCAGCACGATGCGGGCGCTCGCCTCGCCCATCGTGCCGTAACGGATATCCTTGAAGAGGCCCCGCGCGGAGAGGTCCTCGGCCGGGAAGCCGAAAGCGGTCGCCGGCAGGTCGACGATCACCCGTTCGGGGGCGGCAACATAGTGAACGGAGAATTCCGGCTTCTTCTCGAAATCGATGACGATGCGGGTGCGCGCCTCGTCGCCGGCGACCCGGGCGCTGAAGGCGAGAAGCGGCTGCGGCGTGGCGCCAACGGCAGTGGGAGAAAGGGTTGCGATGGCGCTGATCAGAAGAAGAGCCACGCAACCGATTCGTGCAAAAAACCGCTGCCGGCTTCCGCCGCAGGCCGTCGCCGCGCTTGCCTTCACATCCACCCTCAAAACGCCACTCGCATTCAAAGCCCCACCGCAATCGCGCCACTCGCATCAAAGTGCCCATTTTAGAAGGCATTTGCACGTCAAAAGATGCGAATCATCCGCCCGTTCCCTGCCATCCATAAGGGGTCTAATTCCATCGAGAATATGGCAAACTTGGCTTTTCCCTTGCTATTGTGACAGATAAACCATACAACGCGCATGAGGGTTAAAGTGTTGACGGGATAGTCTGCCGATAGGCTGGCCAGCCTCTTCAGGACCTGGCGCCGGAGACCGACAGTCATCCGCCGTCGTTACACTTTATCCTGATACTCGATCCATCCGGCGGTGGCCGGAACAGTACCGGGTGGCATGCCACCCACCGCTCACACGGAGCACATTCATCGGGCCCTCGAGGGCCTATGGTATCGTCATTCTCGTTTGGTTTTTGATGTCGCGGCACAATTTTCAGAACCTGGAGAGACAGCGGGAGCAACGCTCCCCGTCATCTTTCCGGTTGCCGTCACAAATGCGCCCGGCGGGAACATCTTTATCCGGCGCAACGACCGCATTGCATGACGGGCCTGTCCTTGTGGCAGCCTTTTCTGCACTCCCCCGGCGGCGCCGAGGAGCAGAATTTCAATGGCAGACAAAATGCTTATCGACGCGTCTCACGAAGAGGAGACGCGCGTAGTCGTCGTTCGCGGTAACCGGATCGAGGAGTTCGATTTCGAATCGCAGCATAAGAAACAGATACGCGGCAATATCTATCTGGCGAAGGTGACGAGGGTCGAACCCTCACTGCAGGCCGCCTTCGTCGACTACGGCGGGAACCGTCACGGCTTCCTCGCCTTCGCCGAAATCCACCCCGACTATTACCAGATTCCGCTCGCCGACCGTCAGGCGCTGATGCAGCAGGAAGCGGAAGACCAGCGCAAGATCGCCGAGGCCGAGGCCGCCGATCCGGTGGTCGATCTCGCCAACCAGGATCAGCCGGATATCGGCATCGCCGCCCCTGCCGCCGAGCCCGTAAGCGAAGCCGGCGCCGAGGCCGCGGAGGCCACTCCGGTCGAAGCGGTTGCCGTCGAAGAAGAAGCCGAAAAGCCGAAAGCCAAGCCGAAGCGCAGCCGCGCCCGCAAAAAGCCGGCCGAAGCCGCCGCTGACGAAGCACCCGCTGCGGAAGCCGCAGCCGCCGAGGGCGAAAGCGCCCCCTCCTCAGACAATAATGACGACGACGGTTCGACGCCCGGCGAAATGGCCGCGATGGTCGAGACCGATTCGATCTCGGAAGATGTCGATGCCCGCCGCGGCGGCCGCAACGACGATTTCGATGACGACGACGATGACGATCACGGCGAGAAGGAAGTGATCGAGTCGGTCGGCGCCGAAGACGCCATGGAAGAAGTTCCGGACCGCGTCGTGCGCAAGCCGCGCAAGCAGTACCGCATCCAGGAAGTCATCAAGCGCCGCCAGATCCTGCTCGTGCAGGTCGCCAAGGAAGAGCGCGGCAACAAGGGCGCTGCTCTCACCACCTATCTTTCGCTTGCCGGCCGTTACTCGGTGCTGATGCCGAACACGGCGCGCGGCGGCGGCATTTCCCGCAAGATCACCCAGCCGCAGGACCGCAAGCGCCTCAAGGAAATCGCCCGGGAGCTCGACGTGCCGCAGGGCATGGGCGTGATCCTGCGCACCGCCGGTGCCAACCGCACCCGCGTCGAGGTCAAGCGCGATTTCGAATACCTGATGCGCCTGTGGGAAAACGTCCGCACGCTGACGTTGAGCTCGACCGCTCCCACCCTCGTCTACGAGGAAGGCTCGCTGATCAAGCGTTCGATCCGCGACCTCTACAACAAGGATATTTCCGAGATCATCGTGTCCGGCGAAGAAGGCTATCGTGAAGCGAAAGACTTCATGAAGATGCTGATGCCGAGCCATGCCAAGGTGGTCCAGCCCTATCGCGACCTGCATCCGATCTTCGCCCGCTCGGGCATCGAGGCGCAGCTCGACCGCATGCTGCAGCCGCAGGTGACGCTGAAGTCCGGCGGCTACCTGATCATGAACCAGACGGAAGCGCTGGTTGCCATCGACGTCAACTCCGGCCGTTCGACCCGCGAACATTCGATCGAGGAAACGGCGCTCCAGACCAACCTGGAAGCGGCGGAAGAAGTCGCCCGCCAGCTGCGCCTGCGCGACCTTGCCGGCCTGATCGTCATCGACTTCATCGACATGGAAGAAAAGCGCAACAACCGCGCCGTCGAGAAGAAGCTGAAGGATTGCCTGAAAAACGACCGCGCCCGCATCCAGGTCGGCCGCATCTCGCATTTCGGCCTGCTCGAAATGTCGCGCCAGCGCATCCGTGCTTCGGTTCTCGAATCCACGACGCAGATCTGCACCCATTGCGGCGGCACCGGGCATGTGCGCTCGCAGTCGTCGGTGGCGCTGCATGTGCTGCGCGGCGTCGAGGAATACCTGCTCAAGAACACCACGCACGACATCACCGTGCGCACCACGCCGGAGATCGCGCTCTACCTCCTGAACCACAAGCGCTCCAGCATCGTCGATTACGAGAACCGCTTCGGCGTCTCGATCTTCATCGAATCGGATGTCAGCATCGGCTCCAGCCACTTCGCGATCGATCGCGGCGAGCCGGTCGAAAACCCGGTCAAGATCGAAAGCCTGATGCAGTTCGCGGCGATCCCCGTCGAAGAAGACGATGACGACATCGTCATCGAGGCCGACGAGGAAGAAGAGGAAGAGGCCGCTGCTTCGTCGCAGCCGGCCGCTGCCAATGCCGACCGGGCCCGCCAGGAGGGCGACGACCAGAACGGCCGCAAGCGCAAGCGGCGCCGGCGTCGGCGCAACCGCGGCGGCGAGCGGGGCGGCGACGCCCAGGCGGCCCAGGGCGGCAACGACGACATGGCCGATGGCGACGAGGACGGCGACGAAGGCGAGGACGATGTTTCCGAAGCCGGCGAAGCATCCGAAGCAACGGTTGCGGCCGATGCCGACTCGGACGAAAACAACCGCCGCAAGCGCCGCCGCCGCGGCAAGCGCGGTGGCCGTCGCAACCGCAACGGCGAGGACGGACAGGAGCTGAGCGCTTCGGATGACGACGAAGCAGCCGATGGCGATGCGTCCGACGAGGTCGATGGCGACGCAGCGGTAGTCCCTGCCGAGGCAGCCGCGTCCGAAACACCTGAGGAAGTCACGGCCGAAGCTGTGGCGGCCCCCACCGAAGCGGAGGCTGCCCCTGTCGGCAAGGCAGACGCCAAGCCCCGCCGCTCGCGCCGCGGCAAGGCTGCGACCGCGGCCGATGCAGCGGCTGCGGACGAGGTCCCGGCGGCGGTCGCTGCTCCGGCACCCGTGGAAACCGTTGTGGAACAGGTCGAGGCCGCACTTGGCGAAGAGCCGCAGGCTGCCGAGGTTGCTCCGGCTGCGGAAGCTCCCGCCAGCGAGGCCGTAGAGCCCGCCGATGCCGGCGAAGCAAAGCCGGCTCGAGCCAACCGCGCCTCGAACATCTCCTCCTCCGCCGAGGCGGTGGTTAAGAGTTCCGATCCGGCGGCCGCGCCCGAGGCTGAAGGCGATCCTTCCAAGCCGAAGAAGGCGGGCTGGTGGCAGCGCCGCGGCTTCTTCTGAGCCAACCGACATCGATGAAAAACGGCCGCGCAAAACGCGGCCGTTTTTGTTTTGTCCCGCCGAACCTTCAGAAACCGGATCAAGCGCCTGCCGAAGCGATTCCGCAAACACGTCCAACCTGTTGAATTCCGACTCCATTCCGCCGCCCGGCCGGCTTCCGCAAGGGCGTCATACGCAGTTGTGAACCGGTGGAAGCCGGCTGGAGGTGATTTTGAGGTTTTTTGGAAAGCCCGACTGGCTTACTTTGGGCGCAAATCGCAACAATGGTGCGCGGGATTCGTGTGCCGACCCAAGAGGATATGAATGACCCGCCTGTTCAAGACGCGCGTTTTCAAGATGTTGGCCGCCGGCTCGATGCTGGCCCTGGCGTTTTCCGCGGCCGCTCCAGCCGTCGCCCTGGACGACCAGCAGAAAAAGGAAATGGGCGAATTCATCCGCGAGTATCTGATCCAAAACCCGGAAGTGCTGGTCGAGGTTCAGAACGCGCTGGAAGCCAAACAGCAGAGCCAGCGCGTCGAGCAGTCGACAAAGGGGATCGCGGACAACAAGCAGGAGATCTTCTCCTCGCCGACCGACATCACGCTCGGCAATCCGAAGGGCGACGTCACGGTCGTCGAATTCTTCGATTACAATTGCGGCTACTGCAAGCGGGCGCTTTCCGACATGGACGACATCCTGTCCAAGGACAAGAACATCCGGTTTATCCTCAAGGAATTCCCGATCCTCGGGCCGGATTCGGTTGCGGCGCACCGGGTCGCCAACGCCGTGCGTCTGGTCGCTCCTGAGAAATATGCGGAATTCCATCGCCAGTTGCTCGGCGGCAAGCCCCACGCCTCGGAAGCGACGGCGATTGCGGTCGCCGGCGCTCTCGGCGTCAAGGAGGCGGCGATCCGCAAGTCGATGGCAGACCAGCCGAACGATGATCTGGTGCGCGAAGCCTACCGGCTCGCCAACGCGATCGGCATCACCGGCACGCCGACCTACGTGGTTGGCGACGAAGCCGTGTTCGGCGCCGTCGGCCTCGAGACGATCGAGGAGAAGGTCGCCAATGTGCGCGCCTGCGGCAAGGCGACCTGCTGACAGGGCATAGCTCACCGACAGATGTTCCATCTCAGTGGACTCACGGGCTTTCGGCGCGGCGGGGGCTTTCCCTTGCCGCCTCGCCGGTCTATAGGTGGCCCCTGAATTTCAGTGTGGAACAATAGAGTAACGATGAGCAAGACGGTCTTCGTCCTTAACGGCCCCAATCTCAATATGCTGGGCAAGCGCGAGCCCGGCATCTACGGCGCAGCCACGCTGAAGGACGTCGAGAACGACTGCATCGCGGCCGGCAAGGAACTCGGCTTTACGGTCGATTTCCGCCAGAGCAATCATGAAGGCGTGCTGATCGACTGGATGCACGAGGCCAACGAAAAGGCCGTGGGCGTCGCCATCAATGCCGGCGCCTTTACCCATACCTCGATCGCATTGCACGACGCCATCAAGGCGATCTCCGTGCCGGTGATCGAGCTTCATATTTCGAATGTCCACGCGCGGGAGGAATTCCGCCATCATTCGATGATCGCACCGGCGGTAAAGGGCGTGATCTGCGGTTTTGGCACCGCAAGCTACATTCTGGCGTTGCACGCCTTGAAATCCATTACCGCCTGACAAGATAAACAGAACAATAGGGTTTGCCATGTCTGACAAGAAGAACGGTATCGACAAGGGACTGATCCGCGACCTCGCGAACATTCTCAACGAGACCGACCTCACCGAGATCGAAGTCGAACAGGACGATCTGCGTATCCGCGTATCGCGCGCCGGCACGACGCAGTATGTCCAGGCCCCGATCGCAGCGCAGGCCTACGCTCCGGCTGCCGCAGCCGCTCCGGTTGCCGCTGCAGCACCTGCCGCCCAGGACAACAAGAACGCCGTCACCGCACCGATGGTCGGCACCATCTATCTCTCCCCGGCCCCGGGCGCGCGCGCCTTCGTCGAAGTCGGCGCCACCGTCAAGGAAGGCCAGACGCTGCTGATCATCGAGGCCATGAAGACGATGAACCAGATCCCCTCGCCGCGCTCCGGCAAGGTCACGGAAATCCTGGTCAACGACGCTCAGCCTGTCGAGTATGGCCAACCGCTCGTCGTCATCGAGTAAGGCGCATCCATGATTTCCAAGATCCTCATAGCCAACCGCGGTGAAATCGCGCTTCGCGTGCTTCGCGCCTGCAAGGAGCTCGGCATCGCGACCGTCGCGGTCCATTCCACCGCCGACGCCGACGCCATGCATGTGCGGCTTGCGGACGAAAGCGTGTGCATCGGCCCGCCGCCGTCGCGCGAGAGCTATCTGAACATCCACCAGATCGTCGCCGCCTGCGAGATCACCGGCGCCGACGCCGTGCATCCGGGCTACGGCTTCCTGTCGGAAAACGCCAAGTTCGCGGATATCCTCGACGCGCACGGCATTACCTTCATCGGCCCGACCGCCGACCATATCCGCATCATGGGCGACAAGATCACCGCCAAGCAGACCGCGCAGGAACTCGGCATCCCCGTCGTTCCCGGCTCCGACGGCGAGGTGAAGCCTGAAAACGCGATGGAAATCGCCCGCCAGATCGGCTTCCCGGTACTGATCAAGGCAACCGCCGGCGGCGGCGGACGTGGCATGAAGGTCGCCAAGACCGAGGCCGATCTCGACGAGGCCGTCTCGACCGCCCGCTCCGAAGCGCTCGCCGCATTCGGCAACGACGCGGTCTACATGGAAAAATATCTCGGCAAGCCCCGCCATATCGAGATCCAGGTGGTCGGCGACGGTGAAGGCAATGCCATCCATCTCGGCGAGCGCGACTGCTCGCTGCAGCGCCGCCACCAGAAGGTCTGGGAAGAAGCAAATTCCCCTGCCCTCAATGTCGAGCAGCGGATGAAGATCGGCGAGATCTGCGCCGATGCGATGCGCAAGCTGAAATACCGCGGCGCCGGCACGATCGAGTTCCTCTATGAGAACGGCGAGTTCTATTTCATCGAAATGAACACCCGTCTCCAGGTCGAGCACCCGATCACCGAAGCGATCACCGGCATCGACCTCGTGCACGAACAGATCCGCGTCGCCTCCGGCGGCGGCCTGTCCGTCAAGCAGGAGGACATCGTGTTCTCCGGCCATGCCATCGAATGCCGTATCAATGCCGAGGATCCGCGCACCTTCGTGCCGTCCCCCGGCACGATCACGCATTTCCATGCACCGGGCGGCCTTGGTGTGCGCGTCGATTCCGGCGCCTATGCGGGCTATCGCATCCCGCCCTATTACGACAGCCTGATCGGCAAGCTGATCGTGCATGGACGCACCCGCGTCGAATGCATGATGCGCCTGCGCCGCGTGCTGGACGAGTTCGTCGTGGACGGCATCAAGACGACGCTGCCGCTCTTCCAGGACCTCGTCGACAATCCGGATATCGCCAACGGCGATTATGACATTCACTGGCTGGAACACTATCTCGCCGGCGACAAGACGCATTAGGGAGATCGATGGCAGGGCGACGTGGCAGATATTACCCGGCGATAACCCCGGAAATCCTGCTGCGCGCCTATTCCATCGGCCTCTTCCCGATGGCCGAATCCGCCGACGACCCGGAAATCTTCTGGGTCGAGCCGGAAATGCGTGGGCTCCTGCCGCTCGATGCCTTCCACGTCTCGAAAAGCCTCGCCAAGGCGGTCCGCAAGGCCCCGTTCGACATCCGTTTCGACACGGCCTTCGAGCGCGTGATGGCCTTGTGCGCCGAACCTGCCGGCGACCGGCCGAGCACCTGGATCAACTCCACCATCCGCAAGCTCTATACCGAACTGCACCGCATGGGCCACGCGCACAGCGTCGAAGCCTTCGAGGGCGATGAGCTGGTCGGCGGGCTTTACGGCGTCTCGCTCGGTTCCGCGTTCTTCGGCGAGAGCATGTTTTCGAGGCGCACCAACGCCTCCAAGATCTGCCTCGTGCATCTGGTGGAGCGGCTTCGGGAAAACGGCTTTACCCTGCTCGACACGCAGTTCACCACCGAGCATCTGAAGACGTTCGGCGCGATCGACGTTCCCAAGGACGACTACCTCAAGCTCCTGAGAGCCGCGGTCGAAGTGCCGCATCTGAAATTCTGATTTTCCCTCCCGAAAAATACCCGCGCCGTGTTGTTACGCGCAGATAGCACGCTAAGGTAGAATGATCGAAGGGGATTTTCTGATGAGACATTTTTTAGCGACCATTGTTATTCTTGCATCCATGGGCGGTCCGGCATGGGCCAAATCCATGGAAGAGGTTTTCCCGAGCGCCGCCACATTTTCCGATCAGGAAAAGCAATTCTTCAAAAATTTCAATTTCCAGCAGGGCATGGTGAAGCTGCCGGCCGCCAAGGCGACGCTCGTCGTTCCTCCAAATTTTTATTACCTCAATCCGGTAGACACGAAAAAGGTACTGGTCGATATCTGGGGCAACCCGCCGGCCTCGGCCGAAGGCAATCTGGGTATGCTTTTCCCGACACAATACCTGCCTTCCGAAAAGATGTCCTGGGGCTCCATCATCGAATACGATGCGGACGGTTACGTTTCGGATGCCGAAGCAGCGTCAATTGACTACAACGAGCTTCTCCAGCAGATCAAGAATGGCGTCGTCGAGAGAAATGTGGAGCGGGAGAAACAGGGCTTCGAGCCTATAACGCTCGTCGGCTGGGCATCGCCCCCCCACTACGATAGTTCCGCGCATACATTGCACTGGGCGCGAGACCTGATTTTCGGCAAAGACATGTCGGCGGCCCACACGCTGAACTACTCCATTCGCGCGCTCGGACGCGAAGGCGTGCTGCAGTTTAACTTCGTTTCAGGGCTCGACCAACTTGCGGAAATCAAGGCCGCTATTCCCACGGTCACCAACATGGTGTCCTTCGACAAGGGAGCCGGTTATGCGGACTTTCGGGATGGCGACAAGATCGCCGCCTATGGCATGGCGGGCATGATTGCAGCCGGCGCCGGGGCCAAGGTTGCCGCAAAATTCGGCTTGTTCGCGGCCGCGCTCGCGCTTCTGAAGAAGGGCGGCTTCCTCTTTGTTTTTGCGGGTCTTGCGGGAGCCTATCGGTTTGTTGCCGGCCTCTTCAGGCGTAACAAGACCCCGTCGGCCTGAAACCTCAGTTGGTCGCCTTCGGCGGCGGTACGTCGGACTTCTGCTTGCAGCCGGTCAGCCAAACGTCATAGATCGGATGTTCCACGGCGTTGAGGCCGGGGCTGTCGGCGAACATCCAGCCGGTGAAGATCCGGCGGATCTTGCGGTCGAGGGTGATCTCGTCCACTTCCACGAAACCGTCGATCTTCTGGGCTTCCGTCTCGTCGCGGGAATAGCAGACTTTCGGCGTCACCTGCAGCGCGCCGTACTGGACGGTTTCGTTGACATAGACGTCGAACGTGGTGATGCGGCCGGTGATCTTGTCGATGCCGGCAAAGACCGCAACGGGATTGCTCAACCGCGCCGCCGATACACCGTCCGCCGCAAGCACGGATGCCAGCGCGATCAGTGCGCCGACCATTGGCTTGCGTGGAAAAACCGTCATCAATCCCATTATGCTTCCCGTCTCGGCAAATCCCGTCGGCACCGACCCCTAGAGGTCGAATGTGGCCAAAACAGGTGTCAGTTGCCGGGCGTCCAGGCGTCGTAATCGCCGGTGACGCGGGGGCGTTCGCCGGTCGCGGCAAGCGAGCCCTGCGGGCGATAGGCGAGCGGCGTGCCGGTGGCATTCGGCTTGTGCGGCTTCTGCCATTCCCGCGCCTTGTAGTCTTCCTTCGAAGGCGGAACGTCGGTGCGGTAGTGCATCCAGCCGTGCCAGCCAGGCCCGATTGCGGAGGCTTCGGCGTAGTTCTTGTAGATCACCCAACGCTTCGGCTTGCCCCAGGAGGTCATCGGACCTTCGTAATAGACATTGCCCATCTCGTCCTCGCCGACCCTCTTGCCGAAACGCCAGGTGAAGAACCGGGTGCCCATGGTCTGTCCGTTCCACCAGGTGAAGATCTGCAGCAGGAGATTTTTCATGGATGTTCCGTCGGCTAGGCAAACAGGATGACGATCAAAGTGACTGATCCGCTTATGCCGCTTGGCGCCTTCGATGTCCAGTGATTCCAAATGTCGCGCACCCTCATTTGAGCTTCATCTTGAAGCCGAAATGGCTTTTGGCGAAGCCGAGGCGCTCATAGAAGCGATGCGCATCGGTGCGCGCCATGTTGGAGGTGAGCCGGACGGTGCGGCAGTCGCGGCGCCGCGCCTCCTCGACCGCATATTCGATCATCCGCGCGCCGATGCCTTTGCCGCGCATGTCCGACCGGGTCTGGACGGCTTCCACGACCATCGACAGCGAACCCCTGCCCGTCAAAGTACGGCTGAACATGATTTCGAACGTGCCGACCACCTCTCCCTCGATATCGGCGACGAAAAGCTGCTCGTTCTGCGATGCATCGATGACGTTGAAGGCGCGCAGATAGTCTTCATAGGCGCTTTCGTCCGTCGTGTCGCCGTGTCCACCCACGTCGTCGGCGGCAAAAAGGGCGATCAGCGCCGGAAGATCCGTTTCGCGAGCCCGGCGGATAATAAGCTTCTCCGTCATCTCTTTCCTTTCAACGCAGAATCGGCATGATTCCCGCGAAGCTTAGAGGGGCTGGGGCGATGGCACAAAGACCTGGGGTGATTTTATTGGCTGTCGTCATGGCGGCGTGGCCGATGGCGGCCTTTGCGGAAGGCCGCGGCGCGGTCGGTTTCTCCCAGGCGCCGGAAATGAGCAGCGGCGTCTGCTTTGCGTCCTCGATCCGCAAGGCGCTCGACTGCGCCAAGAAGAAATGCATCAAGGACGGCGGGACGGTCGAGGACTGCCTTGAAACGACTGCCTGTTTCCCGGCCGGCTGGAGCATCGACGTCTTCGCGCAATCCAAGGAGGGGCCGCATTGGCACGAGACCTTCTGCGGCTTCGACAGCAAGGAAACCGCCATCAAAGCCTCCAGATCCATCTGCGACATGAAGCAGCGCAAGGGCCTGATGGAATGCAGCCTGGTGGCGATCTACGACGAGGACGGCAAGAAATTCGATCCTGCGCAATAAGGGTGTCGTCGGGCGGCAACCGTCAGACCGGTAGCCGCTTCTCCATGATGATCGCCGGCAGGCCGGAATTGGGGGCGCCCCATTCCTCCATCCGGTCGACCTCGGAAAATCCGAGCCGCTCGTAGAAGGAGAGCGCCCGCACGTTCGGCAGCGCCACCTCGACCCGCATGATCTCGGCATCCGGGAAACAGGTTTCGAGCTCGGCGAAGATATCCCGCCCGATGCCCTCGTTCTGGCAGGACGGCTTGACGTAGAGCTGATGCAGCATCGCCGTCTTCACCATCTTCGGATACATGGCGGCATAACCGATGCCGCCGATCTCCCTGCCGTTGTCGGCCACCAGGAACTCGCCACCGCGCTTCTGGATGCGCGCCCGGACGGCTGCCGCCGAATGCCAGCCGCTCACCATCCGCTGGACCTGGTCCACCCCATAAAACGGGTCATAGGTATCATGGAAGGTCGCCGCCAGCAGGGCGCGGATCTTCTCGACGTCAGCATCACCGGCGGTGCGGACGAAGTAGACCATCCGGCCTACTCCTCTTCGATCCCGAGCTTCGCCTTGACGAGCGCCTGCACGGCCTGCGGGTTGGCCTTGCCGCCGGTGGACTTCATCACCTGGCCGACGAACCAGCCGGCAAGCGTGGGTTTCGCCTTGACCTTGGCGACCTGGTCCGGGTTGGCGGCGATGATCTCGTCTACGGCCGCCTCGATCGCGCCGGTATCGGTGACCTGCTTCATGCCGCGGGCCTCGACGATCTCGGCCGGATCACCGCCCTCGGTGAGCACGATCTCGAACAGGTCCTTGGCGATCTTGCCGGAAATCGTCTCGGCCTTGATGAGGTCGATGATGGCGCCGAGCTGGGCGGGAGAAACCGGAGTCTCTTCAATGTCTTTGCCGGTTCTGTTCAAGGCGCCCAAGAGGTCGTTGATGACCCAGTTGGCGGCGATCTTGCCGTCACGGCCTTCGGCCACCGCCTCGAAATAATCGGCGATCGCCTTTTCCGAGACCAGCACGGACGCGTCGTAGATCGACAGGCCAAGCTCGCGCACGAAACGGGCCTTCTTATCATCGGGCAGCTCGGTCAGGCCTGCACGCAGTTCCTCGATGAAGGCATCGTCGAATTCAAGCGGCAGCAGGTCCGGATCGGGGAAATAGCGATAGTCGTGCGCGTCTTCCTTGGAGCGCATCGAGCGCGTTTCGCCCTTGTTCGGGTCGAACAGCCGGGTCTCCTGGTCGATCGAACCGCCGTCTTCGAGAATGCCGATCTGACGCCGCGCCTCGTATTCGATCGCCTGGCCGATGAAGCGGATCGAGTTGACGTTCTTGATCTCGCAGCGGGTGCCGAATTCGGCGCCCGGACGGCGTACCGAGACGTTGACGTCGGCGCGCATGGAGCCTTCGTCCATGTTGCCGTCGCAGGTGCCGAGGTAACGCACGATCGAACGCAGCTTGGTCATGTAGGCCTTGGCTTCGTCGGAGGAGCGCATGTCGGGCTTGGAGACGATCTCCATCAGCGCCACGCCGGAACGGTTGAGGTCCACATAGGACATGGTCGGATGCTGGTCGTGCATCAACTTGCCGGCATCCTGTTCCAGATGCAGGCGCTCGATGCCGATCTCGATATCCTCGAACTGGCCCTGGCGGTCCGGGCCGAGCGAGATGACGATCTTGCCCTCGCCGACGATCGGATCCTTGTACTGGGAGATCTGGTAGCCCTGCGGCAGGTCCGGATAGAAATAGTTCTTGCGGTCGAACAGCGAACGCTTGTTGATCTGGGCCTTGAGGCCGAGACCGGTGCGCACCGCTTGGCGGATGCATTCCTCGTTGATGACCGGCAGCATGCCGGGCATGGCCGCATCGACGAGCGAGACGTTGGAATTGGCCGGCTTGCCGAACTCGGTCGAGGCGCCGGAGAAGAGCTTGGAATTGGAGAGAACCTGGGCGTGCACCTCCATGCCGATAATGACTTCCCAATCGCCGGTGGCGCCGGGAATGAAGCGTTTCGGATCGGGCGTGCGGACGTCGACAAGGGTCATCTGATGCTCGTGAAATGGTCTCGACTTGATTTTCTGGAGGTAGAGCAAATGGCGCGGAGGTGCAAGACTTGCCGCAAGCAGGGATCGCCGCGAATGCTATTGTTCAGCCGGTTTTAACCGGACTCCGGTGAAATTGCGGGATGGAGCTATCGACCCTACTCACGCCATTCATCCTTTATCTACTCCTGAACGTCGTCGCATTCTGCATGTATTGGTGGGACAAGCATGCGGCGATCGGCGACACGTGGCGGATCAGCGAACGCACGCTCCTGGGCATAGCCTTCATCGGAGGCAGCCTGGGCGCTGTAGCTGCACAGCAGATGCTGCGGCACAAGACCCGCAAGGAGCCTTTCCGCACGTTGCTGATGATGATCGTCACCCTTCATGTTGTCGGAGCGGCGTCATGGCTGCTTGCGCCGGATCTAATGCGGCAAGCTGTAGGGGCGATCTAGAAACTTGGCCCGTAAGTTTCCGGCGCTTCGAGGACGAGGCGCTTGGAGAGACCGACCGACTGCACGTCGCGGTCGATCTTGGGGGAATAGGTGATCGACAGCCAGTTGATGGAGTAACCCTGCTTCTCGAAGAAGCCGACCGCCTCGGCATTGCGGGCATGGGTCTCGACGCGGGCGACTTCGAAACCCTGATGGACGATCTCGGCTTCTACCTCCGTCAGAAGCGCGCGACCGAGCCCCTGCCCCTTGAAAGACGGGTCGATCCAGAAATCGGAGATCAGTTCGTCAAGCTTTTCGCGCGCAGCCCAGCCGGCAAGATTGCCGCCCTGTTCGACGACGGTGATGGTGAGCCAGGAGGAGCGGGTAAAATTCTGGAAGGCGGTGCGGGCGCTGGAGCGCATATCGGTCATTTCGCCGATCGAAATCATGGCCTTCTCCCAGGAGCGGAAGCCGATTTCCGCCAGGATATCCACCTCGTCCTCACGCGCATTGCGAATATGGGCCATATCTTCCCCTGCTGCAGCGTCAGTAGAACATTGAGTCCGCGCTTTGACCAGTGCAACTTATAGGGCGCTTTCGTCAGGTGCTTGACCGAGAGGGAAAACCCGCCTAGTGCGGATAGCGTATCGATGGAGTTTTGATGTTCTCTTCCGTAGAGACCCGCTAAGGGGCCGGCCCCGCACCTAGCCGCGCCGGCCCAGACAAAAACGAGAACTCCGACGTTTTGCGACGCCGGCAACGTTTTTGTGCGCTCGTTTTGAGCGCTTCTCCGGACATCAAGACATGGACATTTCCCGCGCCGAACAGCGCATCCTCCATCTGCTCGCCCAGGGCGGCAGGATCGAGATTACCCGCGACGACAACAGGAAGATCGAAAAGCTGCAGCTCGTCACCCGCGAGGGCTGGGCTTTCTCGGGCCTCGACCTCGTCACCTTCCGCAAGCTCAAGCAGAAGAAGGCGATCAAATCCCAGGGCGGCAGGCCATACCGCATCACCGAAAGGGGGCTGGTTCTGGTGAGAGCCGAGCAGGATAATCGATAGAAAGAAACGCCGCGTGCCTCCTTGGCGCGCGGCAAACTTTACAGGCGTCAGGCAACCGTAAGCTCAACCTTCATAGCAGCCCACTCTTCGCCGATCGAGCCGATCCGCTTCTTGCCGGCTCGGCGGTACCAATAGTCGGCGTTCCAGTCGTCGCCTTCGATGCGGTGGCAGAGCGCGTGGCCCCAATCGAACGGCTTGTCGCCTTCATGGGCCTGACAAATATTGTGGACCGTTTCCCATTCAGCGCCCATCGTAAAGCCCGCGTCGGCGAGCTGGTCGAAGGCATCGATCAAGGTTGAAAGATCAGATTTCGACATGAGGTCTCCTCCAAAGTGAGAGACCTATAACAGGCGCCGCCCCGAAATCCGAGACGGCACCTGCCTTATCAGTCACGCAGATTGATGATGTCGTGCATCAATCCGCCGGTGCCGTTGTGGATGGTCAGGTGACCAACCTTGCCGGCGATGGTTTCGAGCGCTTCGAGCTCCTTCAGGCGCAGCATGACCGGGTTTTCGGCCATGACCTTCGCCGTGTTGAGGAGCGAACGGGTGGCGTTCGTTTCCTCGCGGCGGCGAATGACGTTGGCCTCGGCCTGCTTTTCGGCGGCAACGACCTGGTTCAGGATCTCACGCATTTCGCCCGGCAGGATCACGTCCTTGAGCTCGATGCCGGAGACCTCGATGCCGATCGCCGCCATGTCCTCGCGGACCTTTTCGGCGGCTTCGGCATTGATCGTCACCTTCCGCTCGAGGATCTGGTCGAGCGTCAGGCTGCCGAGCGTACGGCGGAAGACGAACTGCAGCGCGCGGTACAGCGCGTCGGAGAAGTCCTTCACAACGGTCACCGCCTTGACCGGATCGGTAACCCGGTATTCGGCGGAGATGTTGACGCGGATCGTCACGCGGTCACGGGTCAGGAGTTCCTGGCCCGAGACATCGAGCGACTGCCACTTCAGGTCGATCACCTTCACCTGGCAAGCCTTGCCGACATTCCAGAAGGCATGGATACCAGCGACGAGCGTTCCGGCCTGCGCGCCGTCGATGAACAGCAGACCCACCTGCCCTTCGTTGACGAGATGCATGGTGATCGCTTCGGCCTTACGGGCCTGGACGATCCGGCGCGTCAATGCCGGGTCGACGGTCAGGTTCTCCGAAACGTCGATCCGCTTTTCCGTCCACGGCCCGGCGTCCTTCCAGACGACGAGCTTCTGGTTCGGCATCAAGACGGAGTGGATCACACCGTCCCGCTCGATCACCGCAACCTCGGTGGCGGCAGTTCGGAAAACGGTCAGGTTGCGCTCGGCGACATCCGGGAGCCTATCGAACAGAGCCTTCTCGTAAACCGAAACGAATGCCGGGTTGGTCAGGTCGTAGCGCGCGATCTCCAGGCTATTTCGGGTGTTCCGCAGCCAATGCATGCCGGCCCCGTAAATGCCCTGAATACGGCCCTCGTTGAGGGCGATCACACGTTCGTTTTCCTTTACCAGGACGCGCTTGCGCCCCAAAATCATCTCGAGAAGCTTTGTCATGTTCGTTACTCCTTCGGCGTTGCTCAAGTCATCGACCGATTGTTCCTTTTGCGTTTCGTGTTTCGTTTCGTTCAGTTCTGCAGTTCGCCCGGCAATGATCCGGGAACCGGTGGCAGACGGCACTTGCGGAACGGCGGGAGCGGACGTCGCAGCACGCGGGCGAGCCCTGGAGCGCACTCCCTGGCCGGCCGGCATGCGGCTTGGTCATCACTGTCGTCCTGGCTTGCGCCCCTGGTTCTTAGAAAAGTCCGAGACCTTTCGGCCTCTTTCCTTTCCTCGACATTCCGGTTCCCGAACCGTCAATCCTGTTTGACACCTTCGCAGGGTGTTGCTGGTTAGGAGCCAGCCTTGGAGAAGGATTCGAACCTTCGACAATCAGATTATCAGTCTGATGCTCTACCCGTCTGAGCTATCCAAATGGGGCGTATAACGGGATTCGAACCCGCGACCTCCGGATTCTGCATCCGGCGCTCTTCCTGGCTGAGCTATATCCGCTTGTCCGACCTCCGATGCGGCATCCGTATGCAGGACGGCAAAGCCGGCTGCACGGGAGGAGGTTTGGAACTCCATCCGTTGACGTCCACACCGGCTGACGACCGGGAGGGCGCGTTTAGGGCATTTCGGGCCGCATATGCAACGGGTAAAATTACAGCGGAGAGTTGCAATCGATCGGTAGTTGCATAACCGCAACAAATTAGAAAATGCAGATCTTCAACCCAGACGCTTCTCAAGGTGCAGTTTTTCGAGCGGGATGCCGAGCCCGGAATCGAACTCCTCTCCCCTCCAGACGACCGAAAAACCACACCGCTGATAAAGCCTTGTCGCACCGGCATTGGTGGCGCGGGTATGTATCCTGGCGATCGAGAGACCTTCCGTCCCGATGCGCGCCAGGAAATACCGCACCAGCGCCGAACCGATACCGCGGCCCTGAAAGGCGGGATCGACCCAGATATCGGAAATACTATCGGGTTGGTCCTCGCGGGCGCCCCAGCCAGCCACTCTTCCTCCAAGCTCGGCAACGGCGACGTCGCCCTTGGCTTGGGCCGGATAATCAAAGAAAGCCTTGCGAGCGGCTTCGATCACGGACGGGTCGCTGAAACCCGCTTCGCCCGCCGTGCTGGTTTTCCAGGCTGCAAAACCGACTTCGCCGACCACATGGTGATCGGCGAGCGTCATTTTCCGAATTGTAAGTCCGCTTACCACCACTTCGCCGGCGTGAAGCGGCCGGCGGCCTGTTCGATGACGTAAGCGGTGCGGAACAGCGTTTCCTCCTCGAACGGCTTGCCGATCAGCTGCAGGCCGAGCGGCAGGCCCTTGGCGTCGAGGCCGGCAGGAACGGCAATGCCCGGCAGGCCGGCCATATTGACCGTCACCGTGAAGATGTCGTTGAGGTACATCTTGACCGGATCCGACGCGAGGTCCTCGTCGGCGATGCCGAAGGCCGAGGACGGCGTGGCGGGCGTCAGGATCGCATCGACGCCGGCGTCGAAGACGATCTCGAAGTCGCACTTGATGAGCGTACGGACCTTTTGTGCCTGCAGGTAATAGGCGTCGTAATAACCGGCCGACAGAACATAGGTGCCGATCATGATACGGCGCTTGACCTCGGTGCCGAAGCCGCTCGCGCGAGTCTTCTCGTACATGTCGACGATGTCCTTGCCGTCGACGCGCAGGCCGTAACGCACGCCGTCGTAACGGGCGAGGTTCGACGAGGCTTCGGCAGGGGCGACGATGTAATAGGCCGGCAAAGCGTATTTGGTGTGCGGCAAGGTGATGTCGACGATCTCGGCGCCGGCATCCTTCAACCAGGCGATGCCTTGCGCCCAAAGCTTTTCGATTTCTTCCGGCATGCCCTCGACGCGGTATTCCTTCGGAATGCCGATCTTCATACCCTTGAGCGACTGGCCGAGGGAGGCTTCGTAATCCGGCACCGGCAGGTCGACGGAGGTCGTGTCCTTGGCGTCGACCGACGCCATCGACCTCAGCATGATCGCGGCGTCGCGTACGTCGCGGGCGATCGGGCCGGCCTGGTCGAGCGACGAGGCAAACGCGACCGTGCCCCAGCGCGAGCAGCGGCCGTAGGTCGGCTTGATGCCGACGGTACCGGTGAAGGCGGCCGGCTGGCGGATTGAACCGCCGGTATCAGTAGCGGTCGCACCGGCGCACAGGAATGCGGATACGGCAGCGGCAGAACCGCCGGAGGAGCCGCCGGGCACGAGCTGCTGGTTCGAGCCCTTGGCCTTCCACGGATTGACCACGGCGCCGTAATGCGAGGTTTCGTTGGAAGAGCCCATGGCGAACTCGTCCATGTTCAGCTTGCCGAGCATCACCGCGCCGTCGTCCCAGAGGTTCTGGGTTACCGTCGATTCGTATTTCGGCTGGAAGCCGTCGAGGATGTGGCTGCAGGCCTGGGTGTGGACGTCGCGGGTGGCGAACAGGTCCTTGATGCCGAGCGGGATGCCTTCCAGAGCGCCGACCTTGCCGCCGGCGCGGCGCGCGTCGGAAGCCTTTGCCATGTCGAGCGCCTTTCCCGGCGTCACGGCCACATAGGCGTTGAACACCGAGTTGGCGGCGTCGATCGCAGCGAGATAGGCCTCGGTCAGCTCGACGGAGGTGAATTCCTTCGCTTCGAGCTTTTCGCGGGCTTCGGCAATGGTGAGGCTGGTGAGTTCGGTCATGGGCTCTTCAAACGGTTCGAAAACGAGGAGGAGGTTCGGCGGGGGCGCTATTCAAGCGCTCACTCGACGACCTTCGGCACCAGGAAGAAATTATGGTCGGTAGTCGGCGCATTGGCGACGATATCGCCGGCCTTGTCACCATCGGTAACGGCGTCGGCGCGCTTGCGCATGTCCATCGGGGTGACCGACGTCATCGGTTCGACGCCAGTGACATCGACTTCGGAAAGCTGCTCGACGAAATTGATGATACCGTTCAGCTCGCCGACCATGCGATTGGCATCTTCCTCCGTGACCGCAATGCGGGCAAGGCGCGCGACGCGCTTGACGGTGGCGAGATCGACGGACATGGCATGACTCCGGGCAAGAAAATTCCTACCCGCTATAATCGCCGCGTCCGCCCTTCGCAACAGGGAGCGCGCCTCAATTTGCGAAGGCGCGCGCCGCAGGCGGTATGGATCAGAACGTCAGGCTGCCGCCCGGAGCCGGCGTCTCGACGCGGGTTCGGGTGCCTTCCATGCCCTTCACGAATTTTTCCGGCGTCTGGTCGACGCCCGGCAGGCCGTAATGGCAGGGCAGTGCATGCTTGAAGTCGAAGAAGCGCTGGCAGGCGAGCGCTGCGACGGCACCGCCCATGGTGTAGCGGTCGCCGATCGGCACGATGCCGATATCCGGCTGGTGCAGTTCGTTGATCAGGGCCATGTCGCTGAAGATGTCGGTGTCGCCCATGTGGAGCACGGAGGGCTCGTCGTCGAAATGCAGCATCAGGCCGTTGGCATTGCCGAGGCAGTGGGAAACACCGTCTTCGGTGAGCGAGGCGGAAGAATGCAGCGCATTGGTGAAGGTGGCGGTGAAGCCGTCGAAATTGATCGTGCCGCCGGTATTGCCCATTTCGAGCTTTTCAACGCCCTTCTTGGCCAGCCAGACGCCAAGGTCGTAGTTGGCGAGCACGACGGCGCCGGTTTCCTTGGCGATCTGCACCGTGTCGCCGACATGGTCGCCATGGCCGTGGGTGAGCAGGATATGGGTCAGGCCCTCGGCGGCGGCCTTGATGTCCTGGCCGGCAAAGGCCGGATTGTAGGTCAGGAAAGGGTCGATCAGGATCTTCGCCTTGGCGGTCTCGATGCGGAAGGCAGCATGGCCGAGCCAGGTGATCTTCATGGAAAACTCTCCTTCAATATGATGCGGGATGGTAACGACACATAGCCGATATGAGGCTAAAGGGAAGTGGACAGCGGGTGGGACAAACTCTCCCCGGTCACCCTTTTTGGATCGCGGGGATGAAGAACGCATGACGGTGATGACGATCGAGGAACTGGCCGAAGCCCTTCAGCCCGGACAGGCGATCGCCGGGCTCGACCTCGGCACCAAGACGATCGGGCTCGCCATGTCGGATATCGGGCGGCGTTTCGCCTCTCCCCGGCCGGTCATCAAGCGGGTGAAATTCACCCAGGATGCGCAAGTGCTGCTCGGCTTTGCCGAGAAGGAGAAGGTGGCGGGCTTCGTCATCGGCCTGCCGATGAACATGGACGGATCCGCCGGCCCGCGGGTGCAGGCGACGCGGGCCTTCGTGCGTTCGATGTCGGAAAAGACCGCCCTGCCCTTCGTCTTCTGGGACGAACGGCTCTCGACGGTCGCCGCCGAGCGGGCGCTTCTGGAAATGGACGTGTCGCGGGCCAAGCGCGCCGAGCGGATCGATTCCGCCGCGGCGAGCTTCATCCTTCAGGGAGCGCTCGACAGGCTCTCTTCGCTCGGCAGGGAAACCGATTTCGCAAGCTGACGCCTCTGCCACCAGGCGGCAATGGCCTTGCGCTTGCGGAATGCGACGATGGCAAACACGACCAGACTATCAAAGGCGATAGCGCGGGCCACCAGCGGCGGAATGGTTTCCGGCGGAATTCCGAGGATATTGCCGTAAACCTGGAAGACCAGATCATGGGTCTGGCGGGTGAGCATGAAGAAGCCGAAGCTCATGTCGTAGTAGGAAAGCCCGTACCAGCCGGACAGCAGCAGGACCGGTCCGGCCCACAATATCAGGAACCACTTCATGCGGTCTTCCCCCTCGGCTCGACCGGATATATTTCCAGCGACACGAGCCATCTCGACAGAGCCATCAGGCTCAGGACCAGTGCGGGAACCGCGATATCAAGCGCCAGCACCGCGAAGATCGTCGTCATGACGAGCAGCAATGCACTCTCCCTGATTGTCGTTCCCATCCTGAGCGCGTCCGGCCAATGCCTTGGTTAACAATGCGTTAATGCCAATCTAGGCCGTGGGGGATTTCCTGCAACGGAAACCGGGCGGCATGGTTAATTCCGGAGGTGCGGCTGTGGATAACGCGGCTCAGGCCGCGGGCGGCACCGGCTTCTTCGGAATGTAGGGACCGCCTGTCTCGCCCCACCCCCATTGCGGCATGGGAGCATGTTCGTAGACCTTTGCGCCCGGCTGGGAATTGATGACCGCCAGCCGCGTTCCCCATTCCAGGTACCCGACCAGCGCCGAGGCAAATTCCGGGTCGGCGGGAAGCCCGAGGTCGGTATAGCTGTCGAGCAGAAGATTGATCCAGCGCCGGCGCATCTGTTCCGTCAGGTGCCTGTCGAGATGATGGCGCACCATGGCCGGGTGACCGCCGTGCTGCTCGGAATAAAGCTTCGGCCCGCCTATGACTTCGGCGATGAACATCGCAACATGCTCGGGGTGGTTCTTGTCCATGCCGGCGAAGACCGGGCCGAGCAGGTCATCTGCCGGGACGCGACGATAGAACTCCGTCGTCAGCCGCAAAAGCGCGTCGAAGCCGCCAATCCATTCGTAAAGCGTCGGTACCGTCATGATCACTTCCTCCGTCTGCCAAAGAGATATTAGGCAGAGGTTGCGGCTTCAAGACGTGTCGGCGGATCAGCCGTAGATCGCGCGCACCAGCCGGCGAAGCGCGTTGCCGACCTTGTCCCAGTCCTTCTCCGTTTTCAACGCCATGCCGGCGAACTGGCCGCTGACGGCCGCTGAAATCACCAGGTGCTGGATGGCCGCGAAAAGCAGCGCATTGGTGGTCGCGGCATCGACACCCTTCGGCGGCGTCAGCGAGCCGCGCATCTTCTCGAGCCATTTGCCGAGCGCCTTGGTGCGCGCCTCCGACAGCCGGCGGACCTGCGGCGTATCCTGCGAGACTTCCCAGGCGACGATCTTGCAGACCAGCGGGTCGTCGCGCAGGGCTTCCATGAAATAGATGGAGAGCTTTTCCATCAGGTCGCCATAGGTGAGCAGGAACATGCCGCCCGTATCTTCCGGGATGCGGTCCTTGACCCAGGTGCCGAGATCGGCGCCGATCGCCTCGATTAGCCCGTCGAGGCCACCGTAATACCGGTAGATGAGCTGCTTGTCGCAACCGGCCCGGCGCGCCACCGCGTTGATGCCGAACCCCTGGAAGCCCTGTTCCGCAAGCAGATCGCGGGCCGCCAGGAAGATCGCCCGCTCGGTGCCGGCGCGGCTGCGCACTTTGGCGACCGAACCTTGTTGCGCTGTCACTTCAGGGATCTGCAGCATTGTCCGCCTGTTTCGGTTTCATCTTGACCCACCGCGATAGTCCGAGCCATCCACCGCCGCAAGCGGTCTCGGCCGCCATGCACAGGATTGCGCACGCCGCACTTGAATTCACCCGGGGTGCATTGCACTATCGGCACGGGAGGACTAACGAGATCGTACCCTCCCACCGACGTGCCCTCCCCATGCTCATCGTCTTCCAAAGCGTCCTGCCGATCTTCCTGCTCGTCCTGCTCGGCGTCGGGCTGAAACGCGCGCCGATCATCAATCCCGACTTCTGGGACGGGCTCGAGCAGTGCAGCTACTGGGTGCTGTTTCCTGCCCTGCTCTTTGCAACCATGGCCAAGGCGGATTTCTCCAACAGCGACAACCTGACAGTCAGTTTCGCGGCGATCATATCCGTGCTGGTGATGTCGGTCGGGCTGCTGCTGGCATGGCCGCTGCTGCGCAATCTGCGCGTCGGCGGGCCGGCCTATACGTCGCTGTTCCAGACGGCGACGCGCTGGAATGCGTTCATGGCGCTGGCGATCGCCGCAAAGACCTACGGCCCGCAGGGCCTGACCATGGTCGGCCTAGTGATGGCGGCGATCATCATTCCGCTCAACTTCATCAACGTGACGGTGCTGCTGTGGTTCTCCGGCCACGACCGGAACTACAGGGCAATCCTCTATAGAATCTGCACCAATCCGCTGATCCTCTCGACGGCGCTCGGCATCCTCGTCAATGTCGCCGGCATTCCGATCTACGAGCCTGTCATGGTGACCGTCGACCTTCTGTCGCAGGCTTCGCTCAGCCTCGGCCTGATCACGGTCGGCGCCGGCCTTCGGGTCATGGATGCGCTCAGGCCCCGGCCGATCACCCTTCTGGCCGTCGTGCTGAAGCTGATCGCCTTCCCGGTCGTCGCCGTCGGCGTCGGTTTGCTCTGCGGGGTCCAGGGCAACGGCCTCGTGCTGCTTGCATTGAGCGCAGCGGTCCCCACCGCGATGAACGGCTATCTGCTGGCCAAACAATTGAACGGCGATGCGGACATGTACGCCGCAGCGGCAACCCTGCAGGTCGTCGCCTCGTTTCTCACCATTCCAGTCGTGATGACGACCGTGGCCTACGTGGCGGCGGGATAAAGCAGGTCGACGATATAGCGGGCGTCGAACCGGGCATCGAGCATGCCGTAGGTCGAGCGCCAGCCGCCGGCGAGCCGCGTTTCCAGGAAGGCATCGGCGATCTTGCCGGCCCCGAGCCGCACCAGTTCGGATGCAGCCGCCGCAAGTGCCAGTTGCTCCACGAGAAGGCGGGCAGCGCCCTCATCGGTTTCGCAGAGCGCCATGGCGGCGCGCAGCACTTCGACCGTCTTTTTGCCCGCCGGGCCAAGATCCCGCTCGAAACCCGCAAGCACCGTGTTGAACAGGTCCCGCCCACGCGACAGGACCCTGAGCACGTCGAGCGCCATCACATTGCCCGAGCCTTCCCAGATCGCATTGACCGGGGCCTCGCGATAGTGCCTCGCGATCGGCCGCTCCTCGATATAACCGTTGCCGCCGATGCACTCCATCGCCTCGTAGATCAGCGAAGGCGCGATCTTGCAGTTCCAGTATTTGATGACCGGCGTCATGACGCGGGCAAAGGCGGCGTCGGCCGGATTGCTGGCGGCGCGATCGAAGGAGTCGGCCAGCCGGAACGCGAGCGCCGTCGCGGCAGCCACGTCGAGCGCCATGTCGGCCAGCACGCGGGTCATCAGCGGCTGGTCGACCAGTTTCTTGCCGAACACGGCCCGGCCGCGGGTATGGTGGACCGCTTCGGCAAGCGACGCGCGCATGATGCCGGCCGAGGCCAGCGCGCAATCGAGCCGCGTCAGAGTGACCATGTCGAGAATGGTGCGGATGCCGCCGCCGGGTTCGCCCAGCAGATAACCGAAGGCATCGGTGAACTCGACCTCGGAAGAGGCGTTCGAGCGGTTGCCGAGCTTGTCCTTCAGACGCTGGAACTGCAGGCCGTTGGCCGACCCGTCCTCCAGCAGCCGCGGCACGAGGAAACAGCCGATGCCGTCGCCGGTTTTCGCCAGCATGACGAAACCGTCGCTCATCGGCGCCGACATGAACCACTTGTGGCCGGAGAGCCGGTAGATGCCTTCGCCGACCCGCTCGGCGGTCGAGCGGTTGGCGCGCACGTCGGTGCCGCCCTGCTTCTCCGTCATGCCCATGCCGAGCGTCACCGCGCTCTTCTGCAACGCCGGGCGATTCGTCGAATCGTATTTGCGCGACAGGATTTTCGGCGCCCACTCTTTCTGGACGCGGGGCGAGGCCATCAGCGCGGCGATCGAGGCGCTGGTCATGGTCAGCGGGCACAGATGCCCGCATTCGAGCTGCGCCGTCAGATAGAACCGCGTCGCGCGCGCCTTGTGTTCGTGGCCCTTGGCTTCGGGCACGTTTTCCCACACCGACGAATGCAGGCCGGTCTGCATCGAACGGCGCATCAGCGCATGCCAGGCCGGATGGAATTCGACGACATCGAGCCTTTCGCCGCGCGGACCGTGGGTCTTCAGCTTCGGCGGGTTCTCGTTCGCCATGCGCGCCAGTTCCTGCGCCTCCGGCGAGGTGACGTAACGGCCGAGCTGGTCGTATTCCTCGCGGATGGTGCGGTTCAGCGTGCTCGTCAGGTCGACGACCAGCGGATCGGATCTATAGGCATTGATGCCGGACCAGGGTTTTGGCTGGTTGAGTTCGGCAAATTTTTCTTCGGCGCGCGACATCTGGTTCATGGAACGGGTTCTAGCGGAAGTTATGGGGCCTGGGAACGGCGCCCAATCAGGAATCCGGGCGTTCTCAACAAAAGGCCGCACCTGCCTCAAAAAACCTTCATGTCGCGATCCTCTCAAACAAGCAGTGAGATAAACCCCACGCCCGCTTGCGGCTCCTGCCGTCAGACCCTATAGACCGCCGAACGCAAGCGGAGACGTGTCCATGGTCTTCTTCCCTCATCGCCATCTGATTGGCATCAAGGGCCTTACCGAACAGGATATCACCTTTCTTCTCGACAAGGCCGACGAGGCCGTGAAGATTTCCAGGCAGCGAGAGAAAAAGACCTCCACGCTGCGGGGGCTGACCCAGATCAACCTGTTCTTCGAAGCTTCCACCCGCACCCAGTCGTCCTTCGAGCTGGCCGGCAAACGCCTCGGCGCCGACGTGATGAACATGTCGGTCGGCAATTCCTCGGTGAAAAAAGGCGAGACGCTGATCGACACGGCGATGACGCTGAACGCGATGCGGCCGGACGTCCTGGTGCTGCGGCATTCTTCGGCCGGCGCCGCGGCGCTTCTGGCGCAGAAGGTGGCCTGCTCGGTGGTCAATGCCGGCGACGGCCAGCACGAGCACCCGACCCAGGCGCTGCTCGACGCGCTGACCATCCGCCGGGCCAAGGGCAAGCTGTCACGGATCATCGTCGCCATCTGCGGCGACGTGCTGCATTCGCGGGTCGCCCGCTCCAACATACTGCTCCTTAACGCGATGGGCGCGCGGGTCAGGGTTGTGGCGCCGTCGACCCTGCTTCCCTCGGGCATCAGGGACATGGGCGTCGAGGTTTTCCACTCGATGGAGGAAGGGCTCAAGGATGCCGACGTGGTGATGATGCTGCGCCTGCAGCGCGAGCGCATGGCCGGCGCCTTCGTGCCGTCGGTGCGCGAATATTTCCGCTTCTACGGGCTCGATGCCGAAAAGCTGAAGGCGGCAAAGCCGGATGCGCTCGTCATGCATCCCGGCCCGATGAACCGCGGCGTCGAGATCGCCTCCGAAGTCGCGGACGGCCCGCAGAGCGTCATCGAGGAACAGGTGGAAATGGGGGTCGCGGTGCGCATGGCAGTGATGGAGGCCCTGCTCGTCTCCCACAACGCGGGAGAACGCGCATGATGCAGAACCCCATGACCCCGACCGTCCTCAAGAACCTGCGCATCATCGACCCGTCGCGCAATCTCGACGAGACCGGCACGATCGTCATCGGCGCCGACGGCCGGATCCTCGCCGCCGGCGGCAAGGCTCAGAACCAGGGCGCACCGGAAGGCGCGACCGTCAGGGACTGCAAGGGCCTCGTCGCGACGCCCGGCCTCGTCGATGCCCGCGTCTATGTCGGCGAGCCGGGCGCCGAGCATACGGAAACGATCGAATCGGCGAGCCGGGCGGCGGCGGCCGGCGGCATCACCTCCTTCATCATGATGCCGGATACCGATCCGGTGCTCGACGATATCGCGCTGGTCGAATTCGTGCAGAAGACGGCCCGCGACAAGGCGGTCGTCAACGTCCACCCGGCGGCGGCGCTCACCAAGGGGCTTGCCGGCAAGGAAATGACCGAGATCGGCCTCTTACAGCAGTCCGGCGCGGTCGCCTTCACCAATGGCCGGCACGGGCTTTCCGACACGCTGCTCCTGCGCCGGGTGATGACCTATGCGCGCGAGTTCGATGCGGTGGTCTCGCTGGAACTGCGCGAAAAATATCTCGGCAACGGCGTGATGAACGAGGGCCTGTTCGCGAGCTGGCTGGGCTTGTCCGGCGTGCCGAAGGAAGCCGAAATCATCCCGCTCGAACGTGACTTAAGGATCGCCGCCCTGACGCGGGCGAAATACCATGCGGCGAAGATTTCCGTGGCGGAATCGGCCGAGGCCATGCGCGTCGCCCGCGCCCGCGGCGCCAACGCCACCTGCGGCGTGTCGATCAACCATCTGGCGCTCAACGAAAACGACATCGGCGAATACCGGACCTTCTTCAAGCTGTCTCCGCCGCTGCGGTCGGAAGACGACCGCGTCGCGATGGCCGACGCCTTGGCGGACGGCACGATCGATATCATCGTTTCCTCGCACGATCCGCAGGATGTCGATACCAAGCGCCTGCCGTTTGCCGATGCCGAGGATGGCGCCATCGGCCTCGAAACCCTGCTTGCCGCCGCCCTCCGCCTGCATCACGACGGCCGCGTGCCGCTGATGCGGCTGATCGATGCCATGTCGACCCGGCCGGCGCAGATCTTCGGCCTTGATGCCGGCACACTGAAGCCGGGCGCGAAGGCCGATATCACGCTGATCGATCTCGACGAGCCTTGGATCGTCTCGAAGGATATGATCTTGTCGAAGTCGAAGAATACGCCGTTCGAAGACGCGCGATTCTCGGGCCGTGCCGTCGCCACCTATGTGGCCGGCAAGTGCGTCTATACGCTTTAAGGGGAGCACGGGCGTGAGTGAACTCTTCAACTGGCAGATCACCCTGCCCATCGCGCTGGCGGCACTCGCGTTCGGCTACCTGCTCGGCTCGATCCCCTTCGGCCTGATCCTCACCCGGGCCGCCGGTCTCGGCGATATCCGCTCGATCGGATCGGGCAATATCGGCGCGACCAACGTGCTGCGCACCGGCAACAAGAAACTCGCCGCCGCCACCCTGCTGCTCGATGCGCTGAAGGCCACCGTCGCGGCTCTGGTCGTCTGGTATGTCTTCGGGAAGGAAGCCGGCCTGCTCGCCGGCTTCGCGGCCTTCCTGGGCCACCTCTTTCCCGTCTGGCTCGGCTTTAAGGGCGGCAAGGGCGTCGCCACCTATATCGGCACGCTGCTCGGCGTCTTTCCGTGGATGGTGCTTGTCTTCGCCGTTGTCTGGCTCGGCGTCGCCAAGATCAGCAAATATTCGTCGCTCTCCGCTCTGGTTGCAACCCTTGTCATTCCGGTTGTGCTGTGGTTCTTAAACGAACCGAAGATCGCGCTGGTCATGGCTGTCATGACCGTGATTTCCTGGTGGAAACACGAGGAGAATATCAAGCGCTTGATCGCCGGTACCGAAAGCAGGATCGGCCAAAAGGGATAAGCGGGGAAAACAATGCCGGATGGCAGCGCAAGGCGAGTTGGAATTGCGCTGACGGAGAGGCAAAGGATCGCCTGGCTGAGGCTGATCCGTTCCGACAATGTCGGCCCCGCCACCTTCAGAGACCTCATCAATCATTGCGGCTCGGCGGAAAACGCGCTTGCCATGCTGCCGGAACTCTCCGCTCGCGGCGGGGCAACGCGGGCGATCCGCATCGCCAGCGTTCAGGAAGCAGAGCGGGAACTGGAAGCAGCCCATCGCCATGGCGCGCGGTTCATCGGCATCGGCGAGCCGGATTATCCGCCGGCCCTGCGCCAGATCGAGGGCGCCCCGCCGCTTCTTGCCGCCAAAGGTGATCTTTCGGCCGCGACACGCCCGTCGGTCGGCGTCGTCGGGTCGCGCAACGCTTCGATATCAGGCGCCAAGTTCGCAGCGATGATTGCGCGCGATTGCGGCCGGGCCGGTTATACGGTGACGTCGGGTCTTGCGCGCGGCATCGATACATCGGCCCATCGCGCCAGCCTGGAGACGGGCACGATCGCGGTGCTCGCCGGCGGGCTCGACCAGCCCTATCCGCCGGAAAACATCACGCTTCTGGAGGAGATTACCGAGGGCGCCGGGCTTGCCGTCAGTGAAATGCCGTTCGGCTGGGAGCCGCGGGCGCGGGACTTTCCCCGTCGCAACAGGTTGATATCCGGCATTTCGCTCGGGCTTGTGGTGGTGGAGGCGGCAGAGCGCTCGGGTTCGCTGATCACGGCGAGGCTCGCGACCGATTTCGGCAGGCTCGTCTTTGCAGTTCCCGGCTCGCCGCTCGATCCGCGCTGCCACGGCACGAACGGGCTCCTGAAACAGGGAGCGATCGTGACGACCGGCTCGGCCGACGTCATCGAAGCCTTGGCGCCGCTCTCGCAGCTTGACCTCTTCGCCGGGTCGGTGATCGAGGAGCCGGATAAGACAGGCGACATTTTGCCACCCAATGACGACGAGCGCGCGATCCTCATCTCGGCCCTCGGGCCGACACCGGTCGATATCGACGACATCATCCGGCATACGGGACTGCCCGCCTCCTCCGTCTATCTCATCCTCCTGGAACTCGATCTCGCCGGCCGGTTGCATCGGCATGCCGGCGGCCTTGTCTCACTGGCGATGGAAGACTGAGCGGGGACGCCGGCCGGCCTGCACGTCTCCGGCCTCCACATAGGCCATCTCGATGAGATAGCACAGCATGTCCGCGCCCTCCCCCAGGGCGACCTGCCGGAGTTCTCCAAGCATCTGCCTTATATAAGCAATATTTTCCCTGGGATCTTCCTCACGCCGACTGTCCACCTCATTGCGAGAAACCATATCCTGTCCTGTCAAAAAAAGCCGGTCACCGGTCCAAATAAATTCACCCAGAGGTATGCGGGGGACCATACAGCATTTATTTAAGATTGCAACCAATTGTAAATCTTCCAAGGGTTGCATCGCGTTGTACCGTATAATTTGACAGACGCCCCTTGACCGCGAGGCAAACGCCCTCCATGTCGGGAGGTCAGATTTTCGCCTGGACCGTAATGGTTCCGGGCCAAGCCTCTATTGCAGAGAAGCAAAATGAATGTTGTCGTTGTAGAATCTCCTGCCAAGGCCAAGACAATCAACAAGTATCTCGGCTCCGGCTACAAGGTTCTCGCCTCTTTCGGCCATGTGCGCGATCTTCCGGCCAAGGACGGCTCGGTGCTTCCCGACCAGGATTTTGAAATGTCCTGGGAGGTCGATACCGCGTCGCAGAAGCGCATGAAGGACATTGCCGATGCCGTAAAAGGCTCGGACGGCCTGTTTCTCGCGACCGACCCGGATCGCGAGGGTGAAGCCATTTCCTGGCACGTGCTGGATCTCCTGAAGAAGAAGAAGGTCCTCGGCGACAAGCCGGTCAAGCGCGTCGTCTTCAACGCCATCACCAAGAAGGCCGTACTCGATGCCATGGCGAGCCCCCGCGACATCGACGTGCCGCTGGTCGACGCCTATCTCGCTCGCCGCGCGCTCGATTACCTCGTCGGCTTCAACCTGTCGCCTGTCCTGTGGCGCAAGCTGCCGGGCGCCCGTTCGGCCGGCCGCGTGCAATCGGTCGCGCTGAGGCTCGTCTGCGACCGCGAATCGGAGATCGAGCGTTTCGTCTCGGAAGAATACTGGAACCTGTCGGCGCTCCTGCGTACCCCGCGCGGCGACGAGTTCGAGGCGCGCCTCGTATCGGCAGACGGCAAGCGGCTGCAGAACCGCGCAATCAAGAACGGCGAGGAAGCCAACCGCCTGAAGGCGCTGCTCGACGGCGCGACCTATCTGGTCGAGACGGTCGAGGCAAAGCCCGTCAAGCGCAATCCCGGCCCGCCCTTCACCACCTCGACGCTGCAGCAGGCGGCGTCGTCAAATATCGGATTCAACGCCTCGCGCACCATGCAGGTGGCGCAGAAGCTCTACGAAGGCGTCGATATCGGCGGCGAGACCGTCGGTCTCATCACCTATATGCGTACCGACGGCGTGCAGATGGCACCCGAAGCGATCGATGCCGCCCGCAGCGCCATCGTCGGCCAGTTCGGGCAGCGCTACCTGCCGGAAAAGCCGCGCTTCTATTCCACCAAGGCGAAGAACGCCCAGGAAGCCCACGAAGCGATCCGGCCGACCGATTTCAACCGTACGCCGGATCAGGTGCGCCGTTACCTCGATGCCGACCAGGCCCGTCTCTACGAACTGATCTGGAAGCGCGGCATTGCCAGCCAGATGGCATCGGCCGAAATCGAGCGCACCACGGTCGACATCCTCGCCGACAACAAGGGCGAGAAGGCCGGCCTGCGCGCCGTCGGCTCGGTCATCCGTTTCGACGGCTTCCTCGGTGCCTATATGGACAGCCGCGAGGAGGGAGAAAAGAGCGAGGATGACGACGAAGACGGCCGCCTGCCCGAGATCAACGCCCGCGAAAAGCTCGACAGACAAAAGGTCAATGCCAGCCAGCACTTCACCGAGCCGCCGCCGCGTTATTCGGAAGCCTCGCTGATCAAGAAGATGGAAGAGCTCGGCATCGGCCGCCCCTCCACCTATGCCGCGACGCTGAAGACGCTGAGCGACCGCGAATATATCGTGATGGACAAGCGCAAGCTGGTGCCGCATTCCAAGGGCCGTCTGGTGACCGCCTTCCTGGAAAGCTTCTTCACCAAATACGTGGAATACGACTTCACCGCCGATCTGGAAGAAAAGCTCGACAAGATCTCGGCCGGCGAACTCGACTGGAAGCAGGTGCTGCGCGAATTCTGGCAGGATTTCTTCGCCCAGATCGAGGACACCAAGGAACTGCGCGTCACCAACGTGCTGGATGCGCTGAACGAAACGCTGGCGCCGCTGGTCTTCCCGAAGCGGGAGGACGGCAGCGATCCGCGCATCTGCCAGGTCTGCGGCACCGGCAACCTGTCGCTGAAGCTCGGCAAATACGGCGCCTTCGTCGGCTGCTCGAACTACCCGGACTGCAACTATACCCGCCAGCTGTCGTCCGAAGGCGGCGCGGAGGCGGAGGCGAACGGCCTCAACGAACCGAAGGCGCTCGGCGCGGACCCGCATACGGGCGAGGAACTGACGCTGCGTTCGGGCCGGTTCGGACCCTATATCCAGCGCGGCGACGGCAAGGAGGCCAAGCGTTCGTCGCTGCCGAAAGGCTGGAAGCCCGAGGATATCGACCACGAAAAGGCGCTGGCGCTCATCAACCTGCCGCGCGATGTCGGCAAGCACCCGGAATCGGCCAAGATGATCTCGGCCGGGCTCGGCCGTTATGGGCCGTTCCTGCTGCATGACGGCACCTATGCCAATCTGGAAAGCATCGAGGACGTGTTCTCGATCGGCCTCAACCGCGCCGTCACCGTGCTCGCCGAAAAGCAGAGCAAGGTAGCGGCCGGCGGCGGCCGCAGCCGCGGCACGCCCGCTGCGCTGAAGGAACTCGGCGACCATCCGGACGGCGGCGCGATCACGGTGCGCGACGGCAAATACGGCCCTTACGTCAACTGGGGCAAGGTCAACGCGACGCTGCCGAAGGGGCTCGACCCGCAATCGGTGACGATGGAACAGGCGATGGCCTTCATCATCGAAAAGGGCGGCAAGGCGCCGTCGGCCAAGGCGAAGCCGAAGAAGGCCGCCGCCAAGGCAGCGACCGACACCAAGAAGGCGGCACCGAAAGCCAAAACGGCCACCAAGGCCAAGGCTCCGGCAAAGAAGGCCGCACCGAAGGCGAAGAAGACGGGAACGTGAGAGAACCGCGCGACAGATCGAGACATCAGGGAAAACGCCCCGACAAAGCCATCCGAGGCAACGCCGCTTCCCCCACGGGGAAGCCGGTGATCATCCATGGTGCCGTGCCGCCGCGCGACGTTCTGCTCGAATTCATCGCCGACAATCCCGACAAGGGTTCGAAGCGCGAGATCGCCAAGGCGTTCGGCCTCAAGGGCGACACCCGTGTCGAACTGAAGGACCTGCTGCGGACGCTTGAAGAGGAAGGCCTGCTCAAGAAAAGCCGCAAGTCGCTCACCCGGCCTGACGCTTTGCCGCCGGTCACGGTGCTCGACATCACCACCCGCGACAAGGACGGCGAATTGATCGGCCGGCCGGCCGAATGGCCCGAAGAACTGGGCGCGGCGCCTGCCGTGCTGATCCGCCAGTCGTCGGACAATCGCGGCAAGGGCAAGGCGCCCGCCGCCGGGCTCAACGACCGGGTGCTGGCAAAAATCTTCCCCAACAAGGACCGCAGCGGCCCAGCCTATACCGCCCGCGTCATCAAGATCATCGACAAGCGCCGCGGCGCCTCGCTCGGCGTCGTGCACAAACTGAACGACGGCGAGTTGCGCCTGCTGCCGATCGACCGGCGCGGCGAGGAAATGGTGATCGAGCCCGCCGATATCGCCGATGCGAAGGACGGCGACCTGGTCGAGACGGAAGTCGTCCGCTCCGGCCGCTTCGGCCTGCCGCGCGCCCGGGTTCTGTCGGTCGTCGGATCGGTCGGTTCGGAAAAGGCGATCTCGATGATCGCCATCTATTCGCACGGCATTCCGCATATCTTCCCGAAACAGGTTCTGGACGAGGCCGAGGCGGCGAAGCCGGCCTCGATGGCCCATCGCGAAGACTGGCGCTCGCTGCCGCTGATCACCATCGACCCGGCCGATGCCAAGGATCATGACGACGCGGTCTATGCGGAGCTCGATCCCTCGCCCGACAATCCGGATGGGGTCATCGTCACCGTCGCGATCGCCGACGTCTCCTGGTACATCCGCAGCGGTTCGGCGCTCGACCGCGAGGCGCTGAAGCGTGGCAATTCGGTCTATTTTCCCGACCGCGTCGTGCCGATGCTGCCGGAGCGCATCTCCAACGATCTCTGCTCGCTGCGCGAAGGCGAAGACCGGCCGGCGCTTGCCGTGCGCATGGTGTTTTCGAAGGAAGGCCGCAAGGCGGGCCATACCTTCCACCGGATCATGATGAAGAGCGCCGCCAAGCTCTCCTACAACCAAGCCCAGGCGGCGATCGACGGCAAGCCGGACGACAAGACCGGGCCGCTGCTCGATCCGATCCTCAAGCCGCTGTGGCACGCCTATGGCGTGATGAAACGCGGCCGTGACCGCCGCCAGCCGCTCGAGCTCGACATGCCTGAGCGCAAGATCCTGCTGAAGCCCGACGGCACCGTCGACCGGGTGTTCGTGCCGGAGCGGCTCGATGCGCACAAGCTCATCGAGGAGATGATGATCCAGGCGAACGTCGCCGCCGCCGAGACGCTGGAGAAGAAGCGGCAGATGCTGATCTACCGCGTCCACGACGCGCCGTCGCTCGCCAAGCAGGAGACGCTGCGCGAGTTCCTCGCGACTTTGGGCATCCCGATGGCCAAGGGCGGCCAGATGCGCGCCAATTCCTTCAACGGCATCCTCGCCAAGGCCGAAGACACGCCGCACCAGGTGATGGTCAACGAGATGGTGCTGCGCTCGCAGAGCCAGGCGATCTACAGCCCCGAGAACATCGGCCATTTCGGCCTCAACCTGATGAAATACGCGCATTTCACCTCGCCGATCCGCCGTTATGCGGACCTGATCGTGCACCGCGCGCTGGTCGGATCGCTCGGCCTCGGCGAAGGCGGCATCAAGCCCGACGAAGAAGCGCAGCTCGACGATATCGCCGCAGAAATCTCGACCTTCGAGCGCCGCGCGATGGCTGCCGAGCGCGACACGATCAACCGGCTGATCGCTCATCATCTTTCGGAGCGCATCGGTGAGGAATTCGTCGGCCGCATCTCCGGCGTCACCAAGGCGGGACTATTTGTCTCGCTTCCGACCTATGGCGCTGACGGATTCATACCTATATCCACGCTCGGCAACGACTACTTCATCTACGACGAGGCGCATCAGGCACTGTCGGGAGAGAAGACCGGTCTCGGCTACCAGCTCGGCGATACGGTCGATGTGCGGCTGAAGCAGGCGATCCCGCTTGCCGGTGCGCTGCAGTTCGAAATGCTGAGCGAGGGCAAGAAACTGCCGACCGCGACCCGCTCCTTCCACAAATCGGGGCGGCGCGGCCGGGCACAACCCGGCACGCGGCCTCCGCGGGGCGGACGAAGGAGATAGGAATGCAGAAACAGGTCGAACGGACCGTCCGATATGGTGGAGCTCAGGAGGCCGAAAGGCCGCTGGGGCGATCCATCAAGCGGGGCTTGCTCTCCACCTGTCCTGCCTGCGGCACCGGCCGCCTGTTCCGGGCCTTCCTGAAACCGGTCGATACCTGCGCCGTCTGCGGCGAGGAAATCTCCCACCACCGCGCCGACGACCTGCCGGCCTATCTCGTCATCGTCGTCGTCGGCCATGTGCTGATGACCGGCTACATGCTGACCGACATGACGCTGCGGGTTTCTCCCTGGGTGCATCTGGCGATCTGGGTGCCGTTGGCGGTCCTCGCGGCGATCTTGACCATCCAGCCGATCAAGGGCGGCGTCATCGGGTTCCAGTGGGCCCTGAAGATGCATGGCTTCGGCGGCACCGAGGACGAGGCGGTCGATCCCGGCCGGGGCGGACCGATCGCATGACATCCTCCGCCGAGGAACATGCTCCGTTTGCAATGGATACGCCGAAGCATGCGCGCGTCGCCGGCGTGACGCCCAAGGATGCGGCTTCGCTGATCCTGATCGACCGTTCTGGCGGCAGCCCGCGGGTGCTGATGGGCCGGCGCGGCAGCGGTCATGTCTTCATGCCCGACGTCTACGTGTTTCCCGGCGGCAGGCGCGATGCCCGCGACCACGCCCTTCCCTTCAGCGCCGACCTCGACCGGCTGGTTCTCGAAAAACTCACCGCCGGCACCACGGCCCGCATGACCTCGGCCCGGGCCCGGGCACTGGCGCTCGCGGCCCTCAGGGAACTCCACGAGGAGACCGGGCTTGGCGGCGGCAACGCCGATCTCTCCCGCCTGCGCTATGTCGCCCGCGCCATCACGCCGCCCGGCAATGTCCGACGCTACGACACGCGTTTCTTTCTCGCGTTTACCGACGAAACTCTCTTCGACATGGCGCGTCTTGGCGACTCCGACGAACTTCAGGACGTGCGCTGGCTTGACATTGCCGAGCTTTCGGGTCTGAAACTCCCGCGCATCACCCAGGCGGTTATGGAGGACGTGAAAAACCTGATGGCATCCGATCCGTCTTTACCGTTTGGAAGCCCGGTTTCCTTCTACTTCATGCGTCATGGACGATTCGTCCGCAGCCGACTGTAAGGAACATTGAATGCCTCAGCCGACGACAGACGCCAACGGCCATGTCGAGAAGATCCACTGGCCGTCGCTGATCGCCGCCATATCCGCCATCAGTGCCGTGGGCATTGCCATCGGTCTCGGCCTGCCGCTCCTCAGCATCATTCTTGAAAAGCGCGGAATCTCGTCCACCCTGATCGGCCTCAACGCCGCCATGGCCGGCGTCGCCTCGATGGTCGCGGCGCCGATCACCACCAAGATCGCCCATGACTACGGCGTGGCGCGGACCATGATGTTCGCGGTGGTCGTCGCGGCCATCAGCGCCATCGGCTTTTATTACGCGGATGCCTTCTGGATGTGGTTCCCGCTGCGCTTCACCTTCCACGGCGCGACGACGACGCTGTTCATCCTGTCGGAATTCTGGATCAACGAGGCGGCCCCGCCACGGCGTCGCGGGCTCGTCCTCGGCATCTATGCCACGGTGCTCGCCATCGGCTTCGCGACCGGTCCCCTGCTCTTCTCCGCGCTCGGCAGCGACGGCGTCCTGCCCTTCCTGGTGGGTGCCGCGATCATCATGCTGGCGATTATCCCGACCTTCGTCGCCCGCCATGAGAGCCCCGTGCTGGACACCAAGCCGGAGCGCCATTTCTTCCACTATATATTCCTGGTGCCGACCGCCACCGCCGCAGTCTTCGCCTTCGGCGCCGTGTCGGCGGGCGGACTGTCGCTGTTCCCGATCTATGCGCTTCGCGAGCAGCTGACGGAATCGCAGGCCGCCGTGCTGCTGACGGTGATGGGGATAGGCAACATGGCCTTCCAGATCCCGCTCGGCCTCTATTCCGACAAGCTGAAGGACCGCCGGCCGCTGCTGACCACCATGGCGGTGCTCGGCGTGCTCGGATCGCTGGCACTGCCCTTCCTCATCCAGAACTGGATCCTGATGGCGGTGATCCTGTTCTTCTGGGGCGGCTGCGTCTCCGGCCTCTATACGGTCGGCCTGGCGCATCTCGGTGCGAGACTCAGCGGCCCCGACCTTGCCGCCGCCAATGCGGCCTTCATCTTCTGTTACGCGGTCGGCACCGTGGCCGGTCCGCAGGGCATCGGCGCGGCCATCGATATTGCCGGCAATGACGGTTTTGCCTGGGCATTGGCGGGATTCTTCGGCTTCTATGTGCTGGTTTCCCTCTGCCGGATGCTTTTCCGATCAAAACGGAGTTGACTTTTCGGGCGCGATTTGTAATTTCGCGCCAGATTTTGCCGTGGACCCTACCCGCGTCCGCGGCTTCATTTTTTCTTAGAGGCAGAACACCATGGCGAAAGCTACGACCATCAAGATCAAGCTGCTGTCGACGGCTGACACCGGTTTCTTCTACGTCACCACGAAGAACAGCCGCACGATGACCGACAAGATGACCAAGACCAAGTATGACCCGGTCGCCAAGAAGCATGTCGAGTTCAAGGAAACCAAGATCAAGTAAGACTTGATCCTACGGTTTGTCGAAGGGCGCCAGCCGATCGGCTAGGCGCCTTTTCTTTTGGTTTCTCTCCGGCATGTGATCCAGAGTGGATCAGGCTGCGTAGAAACGGAAAAGCGCCGCTCCAGAGGCCTGGAACGGCGCTTTCAATTGGGGGTCGACCAGCCTGCAATCACGGCACGAGGAACCGCTTTGGTATGCCTGCCAGTCGACCGACCCCACGACCCAGGAGATGCGGCGGACCTGAGCATCATGGGGTATCGGCGTCCCTTTCGGGTACACTGTCTGTGTTGCGGTCAAAATTGCTCAAAACGAAAAGAAAATCAACAGATTCTTAATCTGATACCGGGTCAGTCACTGTTGTTGGTTAAAATTCGCGTCCGCTATTCGCATTCTGCTTAAATTCTTCGACATAATCCCAAGGTCATTCCGGATGCTTTATAGGATTACAAGCAATCAAACCCTTGGAAATTTGCTGCCAATTCAACAACCTCTTTGAGGAACATTGTTTATCTTGCCAGCCATGCAAAAACATGAAAGCCAATTCGACAGCTATTCTCGATTGACTGGCCTGATGCCCGCCGCGGATACATTCGAAATTTCTTGGATGCGCCGCAGCAACAGGATTAACCGATCCCTGTTCATGAAATTCTTCAATTAATTCGCACCTACAAAAAATTGGGTTCCGCCTCAGACAAACCCGGTGCTCCAGAGGTTTTTCCACAGCACCCCTGCATTGCAGGCCGCCAATTCGCGCAATTTAGAATTTTCTGATTCTCTACGCGGCGGCTGCAACCACGCGATTGCGTCCGCCGTTCTTCGCTTCATAAAGGGCGCGGTCGGCCTGCTTTATCAATTGCTCCGGGGTTTCGGCGCCATGGGTGTTGCAGGCGATCCCGAGCGATGCGGTGATGTTGAGCATGATGCCCGCCGTCTTCAAATGGAACGGCTGGTTCTCGATGATGCTGCGAAGCCTCTCGGCAATCGCAGCGGCCGACATCGCGTCGGTATCGGGCATGACGACCACGAATTCCTCGCCGCCGTAACGGCAGGCGAGATCGGCTCCCCTCACAGTCGAGCGGACGCGGGCCGCGAACTCCTTCAGCACCTCGTCGCCGGCATCATGACCGTAGGTATCGTTGACCGATTTGAAGCGGTCGATATCGGTGATGCAGACGGACAGCGGCCGCGAGCGTGCGGCAGCGCGGTTGAACAGCACCTTGAGGTGATTGTCGAGATAACGCCGGTTGTTGAGGCCGGTCAGGCCGTCGGTAACGGCAAGCTCGATCGTCTGGCGCACACTCATGCGCAGTCGGTCGTTGTAGCGCTTGCGCTTGATCTGGGTCAGCACGCGGGCCACCAGTTCGTTCGGGTCGATCGGCCGGACGATATAGTCGTTGACACCGAGGTCAAGCGCCCGGACGATCAGGTCGTCGGCGCCCATTTCGGTGACCAGCAGCAGCGGCAGGAAGCGGGTGCGCTCCAGCGAACGAAGCTGCGAGCACAGCCTCAACGGATCGTAGTCGTCGAAATTGGCATTGACGATCACCAGATCGACCGGGTTCTCCGCCGCTTCGAAAAGGGCCGCCTGCGGATCGGACATGGCGATGACGCCGGCGACCGGCTTCAGCGCCTTGATGATACGCTCCTGCGAGCTTGCGCGGCCATCCACGAGCAGAACCTGGGCCATCTCGTCGCGGCCGTCGGCGCCTTTCAGCATGTCTTCCAGCGCGATATTGTTGGCGGTATCGGCGCGAATGCGCAGCTCGTCGCTCAGCGTCTTCAGCCGCACCAGGCTTTTCACGCGCGAAATCAGCTGCAGGTCGTTGACCGGCTTGGTCAGGAAATCGTCGGCGCCGGCCTTCAATCCGCGGACGCGATCGGACGGCTGGTCGAGCGCGGTGACCATGACGACGGGGATATGGGCGGTGCGCGGATTGGCCTTCAGCCGCTCGCAGACTTCGAAACCGTCGATTCCGGGCATCATGATATCGAGCAGGATCAGGTCGACATGGGTGCTGTCGCAGATCGAAAGCGCCTTGTAGCCGTCGTCGGCCGTCAGGACGTCGAAATATTCGGCCAGAAGCCTGGCTTCAAGCAGCTTCACGTTTGCCGGAATATCGTCGACTACCAGTATGCGCGCCGTCATGAAGTCCGTCCCGTTCTCATGCGTCGCCGAGATATGTCTTTATCGTCTCGATGAATTTCGGCACCGAGATGGGTTTCGAGACATAGGCTTCGCAACCACCCTGGCGGATGCGCTCCTCGTCGCCCTTCATGGCAAAGGCGGTCACCGCGATCACCGGAATGACATGCAATTCATCGTCTTCCTTCAGCCATTTGGTGACTTCCAGACCCGAAACCTCGGGCAGCTGGATATCCATCAAAATCAGGTCGGGGCGATGTTTGCGTGCAAGATCAAGCGCTTCCATACCGTTGCGGGTCTGGATGGTATCGTATCCCGATGCTTCGATCAGGTCGCGGAAGAGCTTCATGTTCAGCTCGTTGTCCTCGACGATCATGACCCGTTTGGGCATGGCGATCCGTTCCTTAAATCCCGGCTTGCATGAGTGCCTTCAGTATATAAGCTCCCGGAACGGCCGATTCCACAGAGCGCCTATCAGGCACGGTAGAGCCATTTGGTTGAAAAAGAGGTAACTCGGCAGACAATGCGGCGCGATCCCGACAATACTCGAAACAGCGGAACCCAGGCGGAAGAGACGGCCGGCGCCATTCTCGGATGGCTCGCCAATGAGCCGGACATGCTTGGCCGTTTCCTCGCACTTTCGGGCGTCCAGCCCAACCAGCTGCGCAACGCGGTAAACGATCCGGGCTTTCTCGCCGGCATGATCGATTTCCTGATGGGTCATGAACCGACGCTGCTGGCCTTCTGCGAGGCGACGGGCACAAAGCCGGAAACCGTGGCGGCCGCCTGGCACCACTATTCGGGACCCGGGCCCGATTCCGGCGACTATTGAGATGACCGAGATTCTCGACCTTTCCCATGTGCGACTCGGCGACCGGCCGCTCGTCGTCTGCGACGTCGACGACGTGGTGCTGCATTTCGCGGCCCCTTTCCAGGATTTTTTGCGCGGCGAAGGCCATGAGCTGCTGCCGCGCTCCTTCCGGCTCACCGGCAATATCGTCTCCACCGAGACCCATATCGCACTCGAGCCGACGGAAGTGCGCCGGCTGATCGAGGCTTTCTTCGAGGCTCAGGAGAACTGGCAAATCCCCACCGACCTCGTCGTCCAGACACTCGAAACGCTGTCGAAGGATGCCGATGTCGTGTTCCTCACCGCCATGCCGCCGCGCTACCGGGAGCACCGCCGCCGGCTTCTCGACCGGATCGGCCTCACCTTCCCGATGATCGCCAGCGAGGAGCCGAAGGGACCGATCATGCAGCGCCTGCATGCCGGGCGCCCCCTGCCCACCGTCTTCATCGACGACATGGCGCATAACCTTCATTCGGTGCGGGATCATCTCGCCGAATGCCTCCTCCTCCACATGATGCCCGACTCGCCGCTGCATCTGCTGGCGCCGAAACCCGCCGAAGGCATCGCCCGGGCAACGGACTGGGCCCATGCCGCCGAGCTGATCCGCGGCCATATCCGGCCCGAAGCGGCCTGACATCTAAAGTTCCAGCCGCATCAGCGGCCGTCCGTCCTTGCGGCGCTCCACCACGTCGAAGCCCGCCGCATCGAAGATCGCCGTCGAGCCGATGCACAGCGTCACCGATTTCGACTGCTTCACATGATCGATCGGACAGGCATCGACGAACCGCGCTCCCATATGCCGAGCATATTCAACTGCGCCGGACAGCAGGCGGTGGCTCAGTCCCCTGCCCCTGAGCTTCGGCTTCAGGAAAAAACAGCTGACCGCCCAGACCGTGGGATCGGCCGCATCGGCCTGCTCCAAGGGGCGCGAAACGGTGCGCGGAGAGTTGAATTGTGGCACGTCGTGGCGCGGCCCGACCTGCACCCACGCGACCGGCTCGCCCTCCGAATAAGCCAGAATGCCGGGCGGCGGACCGGCGGTTATACGGCTGTGAATATGGTCCTTGCGCTCCTGCGGCAGCATCTTTGTGCGAACCGCATGCGGCAGACGCAATGCGACGCACCAACAGTGATAAAAGGCACCCTGAGGACCGAAAAGCATTTCGAAATCCTCCCAACGCTCCGCCGTCACAGGCTCGAAACGAAGATCGATATCCACGCCAAACCTCTACGCTCTCCCTTGTGACTCACGAGCTTAGGCCTTAACGTCGCCGCGTTCAATCTTTGTTCTCCGCCATGACGCCTACGCCTGACAAGACACCCGGCTTCTGTCGCGACTGCCTTGCGGAGCAGAAGGCGGAAGTGCGCCGTTGCCGCGCCTGCGGCAGCCCGCGCCTCGTCTATCACAAGGAGCTCTATGGCCTGACGCTGGCGCATATCGATTGCGACGCCTTCTATGCGACGATCGAAAAACGCGACAATCCGGATCTTGCCGCCAAGCCGGTCATCATCGGCGGCGGCAAACGCGGCGTCGTCTCGACCGCTTGTTATATCGCCCGCATCAATGGCGTGCGTTCGGCCATGCCGATGTTCAAGGCGCTCGAACTCTGCCCGGACGCGATCGTGATCCCGCCGAACATGGAGAAATATGTGGGCGTCGGGCGGCAGGTGCGCGCCATGATGCACGATCTGACGCCGCTGGTGCAGCCGCTGTCGATCGACGAGGCCTTTCTCGAACTCGCCGGCACCGAGCGGCTGCACCACGCCCCGCCGGCGCGCATCCTCGCGAAATTCGCCAAGCGAGTGCAGGACGAGATCGGCATCAGCATTTCGGTCGGCCTCTCCTATTGCAAATTCCTCGCCAAGGTCGCCTCCGACCTGCAGAAGCCGCGCGGCTTTTCGGTGATCGGGCAGGAAGAGGCGCTGGAATTCCTGGCGGCCCGGCCGGTCACCACGATCTGGGGCGTCGGCAAGGCGTTCAACGCAACGCTGGAGGCGGACGGCATCCGCACCATCGGCCAGCTCCAGACAATGCAGGAAGCCGACCTGATGCGCCGCTACGGCACGATGGGCCAGCGGCTCTATCGCCTCTCGCGCGGCATCGACGACCGCGAGGTGCATCCGAACGAGGCGGCGAAAAGCGTTTCGGCCGAGACCACCTTCTTCGACGACATTTCGCGCTATGACGACCTCGTGCCGATCCTGCGCCGGCTTTCGGAAAAGGTCTCGGCGCGGCTGAAGAAGCACGGTATTGCCGGACAGACCGTCGTCCTCAAGCTGAAGACCGCCGACTTCAAGAGCCGGACCCGCAACAAGCGGCTGGAGGACCCGACCCAGCTGGCCGACCGCATTTTCAGGACCGGCCTGTCGCTGATGGAGCGCGAGACCGACGGCACCAAATTCCGCCTGCTCGGCATCGGCGTTACCGATCTCGGCGATCCGACGCTTGCCGATCCACCCGATCTCGTTGACCACCAGGCCGGCCGCCGGGCGGCTGCGGAGGCGGCGATGGACAAGCTGCGCGACAAGTTCGGCAAGGCCGCGGTCGAGACCGGATATACTTTCGGCAGCCGCCGCCGGGATCAATGAAATGTGATCCGTTATTAACCATGACGTTAAAACTACTCGCGTCACGGATAACCTTCCTTAAACCTCATGCGCTAATATGAGCGTCTTGTATTGCGTATGGGGTCGGTCATGTTGCGTCGCCTGGTATTCGGGTTAAGTCTTTTGTCTGCGACCATGCTGTCGCCTGCGGCTTTTGCGGAAGGTGCCCGCACGCTGCAGATCATCGTTTCCAAGGACAAGCAGTCGCTCACCGTCTATGACGGCGAAACGGTCGTCACCACATCGAAGGTTTCGACCGGCAAGGAAGGCCATTCGACCCCGAGCGGCATCTTTTCGATCCTCGAAAAGCAGAAATATCACGAATCCAACCTCTATTCGAACGCGCCCATGCCGTGGATGCAGCGCCTGACCTGGTCGGGTATCGCGCTGCACGAATCCAACAGCGTGCCGAACTATCCGGCCTCGCATGGCTGCGTGCGCATGCCTGGCGCCTTCGCCAAATCGCTCTTCCAGATGACCGAGCGCGGCGCGCATGTGCTGATCACCGATGCGCCGGTCATGCCGCAGCGGATCGAGAGCGCCAGCCTGTTCCTGCCGCGAAAGCCGCTGCCGACCGGGCCGCTGCTGTCCGATGTGCAGCTCAGAACCTCGTCGATCGTCAGCAGCTCCAAGCCGGTCGAAGTGGCGATGAATGTCGTCCCGAACAATCCTTCGATCGTCCATCCGACCACCGATGCCTCGCCGACGGTGACCAAGCCGGCCGCGGCGACGGCCGAGGACGCCGCACCGCTTCGCATCCTCATCACCCGGCGCGGCGACCGCGAAACGCTGATGGATGCGCAGATTCTGCTGCAGCAGCTCGGTTTCGACACCGGCGGTGGCGACGGGTTCGCGGGCCCGATGACCCGCAGCGCGATTGCCGGCTTCAAGCGCTGGAAGAACCTTTCGCCCAAGGGCGCGCTGGTGACGCCGGAATTCCTCGAGGCGCTTTATGAGACCGCAGGCCAGCCGCGCCCGCCGATGGGCCAGATCATGGTGCGCCAGAACTTCCAGCCTATTTTCGAAGCGCCGGTCGGCATCAAGAACCCGGAAGTGGCGCTTGGCACGCATTTCTTCAGCGTCGACAAGGTCGAACGCAATGAGGAGACGGCCGAATGGCATGCCGTCACCGTGCCGAACGGGCTGAGCGCCGCGGTGAAGCAGCGGCTCGGAATCACGGTCGCCGACGACCCCTACGCGCCCGGCGCCGCCGCAAGGGCGCTTGCCCGCATCGAGATCCCGGCCGAGATTCGCGACCGGATCGAGACGCTGATCAGCGACGGCTCGTCTCTTACGATCAACGACCAGGGGATCGGCCCCGATACCGGCAACGGCACGGATTTCATCACCATCACCCAGCCTGTGCAGCGGGTCGCGGAAGCCCAGGCCTCCGTCGACAAGTCGTCGATCGTCAAGCCGCAGCCCGTCAGCCAGCGGCGGACGGACGCCAAGCCGCGCGCCTACGGTCTCTACTGAGAACCGTCAGACCAGTTCGACATCGAGAACGCCCGGCGCGGTCCTGAGCGCCGCGGCGATTTCCGGCGAGATGCGGTATTTTTCCGTCAGCTCCACCTCGATCTCCCGCTTGCCGTCATCCTTGATGACCACGAAGGAGACAAGCCCGTCTCCCCTTGCATTCAGATGCCGCGCGACCGTGCGCAGCGGGCCTGAATCGCGCACGAAGACGCGCAATGCCTTCTGCATCTGCACCGACTTTTCCTCGAGCGACTGCGCGGTCTGGATGCGCAAACCGATGCCTTCCGGCCGCTCTTCCGCCTGCACGGTGATGACCAGCGACTTGCCGGGTTCGAGCAGGTCCCGATATTGGGCCAGCCCTTCCGAGAACAGCACCGCCTCGAACTGAGCGGTCGCATCCGAGAAGGTGACGATGCCCATCTTGTTGCCGGTGCGGGTCTTGCGCTCCTGGCGGCCGGTCACCGTTCCGGCCAGCCGGCCGGCGGTGGCGCCCTGTTTCACGGCGGCGGAAAAATCCGCGAAATTCTGGACGCGCATCTTGGCGAGCACGTTCGTATAGGCGTCGAGCGGATGGGCGGAGAGATAGAAGCCGAGCACCTGGTATTCGCGCATCAGCTTTTCGGACGGCATCCACGGGGTAAACGGCGGGAAGATCAGCGTTTCCGGCCCGGAGGCCGAGGACGAGCCGAACATGTCGTGCTGGCCGCTGACCTTTTCCCCTTGCGCGCGCTGCGCATAACCGATGATGCGGTCGAGGCCGCCGCTCAGCTCGGCGCGGTCGCGGCCGAAACAATCGAAGGCGCCCGCCGAAATCAGGCTTTCCATGACGCGGCGATTGACCTGCTTGGGATCGATCCGGAGGCAGAAATCCTCGATGCTCGCGAACGGCACGTCGCCGCGCACGTCCGTGATGTGATCGACCGCCGATTCGCCGACACCCTTGATGGCGGCCAGCGCATAATAAATCTTGTTGTCGCCGGTCTCGAAATGCCGGAACGATGTCTGCACCGACGGCGGAATGACGGCGATGCCGAGCCGGCCCGCATCCTGCCGGAAATCGTTCAGCTTCTCGCTGTTCGACATATCGTAGGTCATCGACGCGGCGAGGAACTCGACCGGGTAATGCGCCTTCATGAAGGCCGTCTGGTAGGAGACGATGGCGTAGGCCGCGGCGTGCGATTTGTTGAAGCCATAATTGGCGAACTTGGCGAGCAGTTCGAAGATATTGTTGGCCTGCGGCTTGGAGACGCCGTTCTTGATGGCGCCGGAGACAAAGCGCTCGCTCTGCTGGTCCATCTCCGCCTTGATCTTCTTGCCCATGGCGCGGCGCAGCAGGTCGGCCTCGCCGAGCGAATAGCCCGAGAGCACCTGGGCGATCTGCATGACCTGCTCCTGGTAGACGATAACCCCCTGGGTTTCCTTGAGCAGATGGTCGATCATCGGATGGATCGACTCGATCTCCTCCTCGCCGTGCTTGCGGGCGTTGTAGGTCGGGATGTTCTCCATCGGGCCCGGACGATAAAGGGCGACCAGCGCGATAATGTCCTCGATGCAGTCCGGCCGCATGCCGATCAGCGCCTTGCGCATGCCGGCACTTTCCACCTGGAACACGCCGACCGTCTCGCCGCGCGAGAGCATTTCGTAGGTCTTCTGATCGTCGAGCGGGATCTTGGCCAGATCGACCTCGATGCCGCGCTTGCGGCAGAAATCGACCGCGGTCTTCAGCACCGTCAGCGTCTTCAGGCCGAGGAAGTCGAACTTCACCAGGCCCGCCTGCTCTACCCATTTCATGTTGAACTGGGTGACCGGCATGTCGGAGCGCGGGTCCCGGTACATCGGCACCAGCTTCGAGAGCGGCCGGTCGCCGATCACGATGCCGGCGGCGTGGGTCGAGGCGTGGCGGTAAAGGCCCTCGATCTTCTGGGCGATATCCAGCAGGCGGGCGACGACCGGCTCCTTGTCGGCCTCCTCCTGCAGCTTCGGTTCTTCCTCGATCGCCTTCGACAGCGGGGTCGGATTGGCCGGGTTGTTGGGCACCAGCTTGCAGATCTTGTCGACCTGGCCATAGGGCATTTCGAGCACGCGGCCGACGTCGCGCAGTGCTGCGCGCGCCTGGAGCGAACCGAAGGTGATGATCTGCGCCACCTGTTCGCGGCCGTATTTCTGCTGCACGTAGCGGATCACCTCTTCGCGGCGATCCTGGCAGAAGTCGATGTCGAAGTCGGGCATCGAGACGCGGTCAGGATTGAGGAAACGTTCGAACAGCAGCGAGAAACGCAGCGGATCGACGTCGGTAATGGTCAGCGCGTAGGCGACCAGCGAGCCCGCGCCCGAGCCACGGCCCGGGCCGACCGGGATGCCCTGCTGCTTGGCCCATTTGATGAAATCGGCAACGATCAGGAAGTAGCCCGGGAACTTCATCTTCTCGATGACGCTGAGCTCGAAATCGAGCCGCTCGCGGTAATCCTGCTCGGTATAGCCGCGCGTCATGCCGAGCGTCGCGATGCGCTCTTCGAGACCTTCGACCGATTGGCGGCGCAACTCGGCGGCCTCGGCCCGCTCCGCCTCCGCGGCGTCGTCGGTCGCGCCGGTGAAGCGCGGCAGGATCGGATTGCGGGTCTTCAGGACGAAGGAGCAGCGCCGGGCGATCTCCACCGTGTTTTCGAGCGCCTCCGGAAGATCGGAAAACAGCTTCGCCATCTCGGCCCGGCTTTTCAGATAATGGTCCGGCGTCAAGCGGAAGCGGCTGTCGTCCGAGACGATCGCGTTATGGGCTACAGCCATCAGCGCGTCATGGGCATCGTAATCCGCCTTCGACGGAAAGAACGCCTCGTTCGTCGCCACCAGCGGCAGGTCGTGGTCGTAGGCCAGCGTCACCATTTTCTGCTCGTGACGCCGGTCATAGGCGCCGTGGCGCTGCAGTTCGACATAAAGCCGGTCGCCGAAGATTTCCCTCAGCTTCAGGAGCCTTGCCTCGGCAAGCGTCGCATTGCCTTCCTTCAGGACCATGTCGACCGGACCGGTGCTCGCCCCGGTCAGCGCGATCAGGCCTTCGGTACCGCCCTCTTCCAGCCAGGAACGGCAGATATGGGTCGTCTGGTGCCCCTCTCCGCCGAGATAAGCGCGGCTTATCAGGTCCACCAGCCGTTCGTAACCGATAGCATTCGCCGCCAGCACCACGATAGCCGGCAGCTTTGCCATTTGCTGGTGATTGTTACGCCGCTCGTCGGATTGGTCTTCCATATCGATCGAGAGCTGGCAGCCGATGATCGGTTGCAGGCCGTCGCCGATCGCCTTCTGGGCGAATTCCAGCGCAACGAAGAGATTGTTGGTGTCGGTTATCGCGATCGCGGGCTGATTGTCCGCGATCGCCTTCGAGAGGATCTTCTTGAGCGGCAAAGCGCCTTCAAGAAGCGAAAAGGCGGAATGGACGCGAAGGTGAACGAATTGAGGGCTGCTCCCCAGCTCTTCCGATCCCGATTTTACGTCCACTATGTCTGCCATGCCTGCGCCTTACCCGTTTGATGAAGCGGGAACCATCTCATGAATCAGGCTATTGTCCGGCGCAGGGCCTTCAGAGTCCAGTTCGGATTTCCCTCCTCAACGCCTTTCGGCCGAGGGACTGATCCGATCCGGGATCACATGGCCATCATGATCATGGAAAGGCTCGCCACGAAGGTGGCAATCGAAGCGAATGCGGCAATGTCACGAAGCAGGTCAGTCATCGTCGTCTCCCGTGTTCTCTTATGTTTTTAGTTTGTTCTCATTTTGTTTGAGAGTCAACAAAAGAACAGACCGGAAACAAACATATCGCGATATCCTCCCTCGCCTGGTAAACAGGATGTTAATTTGGGAATTTCGACGCATGCCGACACATCCGGACTTGGATAACCAATCCGGGCTTTGCCTGTTCGGACGGGGCGCTGAAAGCTGCCTCGTAAGTTAATTTATAGGTGACACCTCTCAGCGCCCCGTTCGGCGGTTGATATCCGCGACTTCGGTCCCTCTGCCGTGGCCTTTCCGGACGGTGTTCGTATGACCCATGGCGCCCGTCCGAATCCTCGGGTTTAACCCGAGGACTTATCGGCAAGGCTTCCATGGCTCTCCGCCGGCTTCTCCGATGGGATCGGTCGGACTTATAAAAATCCGGCAAAACCATCCGGTCGACCACCCTGTGTGCCGCACAGGCACGCCCGGCGCGCTGTTTCGGGCATCAAGAGACGAAGGCTCGGTCCGTTTGCCTCCATCTCTCCCCGTGTCGCCGGAGGGAGACCATTTTCCGCGAACCCGGATCATGAGGACTTACGTCGTTTCCCCATGACCCGCGCCGGTTCCGCCTCGCCGCAACGCCTTGCGGTGTATCCGCGACGGAACGGGGGGATTATAGGCACGGGTCGGGAATGCGGGGATGAGGGAGGACGTGAATTGGGGCAAGCCGCTGAAAAGGTTGCGGGGGGCGTTTGATACCGTCCCCGCGGAAGGGCTTGCCCCTCGCCTTGGCCCCTCATCCGCCTGCCGGCACCTTCTCCCCGTTTTGACGGGGAGAAGAGAGACGCAGCGCCGGTCTGCCTCGATCACCGGCTGCGGGCGGGATATGTCCTGCTCGTCCAGAACGGGTTACGAACATCGGGAGCGAAGCGCCCGGGCCTTTACATCTCGACGACCTTGCCGCCCTCGATCGTGACGCGACGGTCCATGCGGGCGGCGAGATCGTGATTGTGGGTGGCGATCAGCGCGGCAAGGCCCGACTGACGCACCAGGGCCTCCAGCGCGTCGAACACGTAGGAGGCGGTCTTCGGGTCGAGATTGCCGGTCGGTTCGTCGGCGAGGAGGACGCGCGGGGCGTTGGCGACGGCGCGGGCGATCGCCACGCGCTGCTGCTCGCCGCCGGAGAGTTCCGAGGGGCGGTGTTCGGCGCGGTGGCCGATGCGCATATATTCCAGAAGCTGGCCGGCGCGCTCCTTCGCCTCCGCCTTGGACAGGCCGGCGATCAGCTGCGGCATCATGATGTTCTCGACCGCGGAAAACTCCGGCAGGAGATGATGGAACTGGTAGACGAAACCGATCTGATTGCGGCGCATCGCGGTCCGTTCGGAATCGGGAAGGCCGTTGCAGGCATGTCCGCTCAGAAAGACTTCGCCGGCGTCGGGATGTTCGAGCAGGCCGGCGAGATGCAGGAGGGTCGATTTGCCGGTGCCGGAGGGGGCGACCAGCGCGACGATCTCGCCGCTCCTCAACTCGAAATCGGCCCCCTTCAGGATCGAAAGCGTGGTCTCGCCCTGGCCATAGTGACGTTCGACGCCAGAGAGCTGCAAGACGGTTTTGCGTGCCATGAAGTATGCCAAGTCCTATTCGTACCGAAGGGCCTGGACAGGATCGAGCCGGGAGGCCCGCCATGCCGGGAAGATAGTCGCGATGAAGGAGAGGACGAGTGCCATCATGACCACCGAGAAGGTCTCGCCAAAGCTCATCTCCGCCGGCAGTTGGCTGAGGAAATAGAGCTCCGGATCGAAAAGGATGGTGCCCGAAACCCAGGAGAAGAACTGGCGGATCGATTCGACATTGAGACAGACAACCACGCCGAGCAGCACGCCCGCGAACGTTCCGACGATGCCGATCGCAGCCCCGGTCATGAAGAAGATGCGCATGATCGCGCCCGACCCGGCGCCCATGGTGCGCAGGATGGCGATATCGCTGCCCTTGTCCTTCACCAGCATGATCAGGCCCGAGATGATGTTGAGCGCCGCCACCAGCACGATTAGCGTCAGGATCATGAACATGACGTTGCGCTCCACCTGAAGCGCCGAGAAGAAGGTCTGGTTGCGCTGGCGCCAGTCGGTGATGAAGATCTGCCTTCCGGCCGCAGCTTCGACCTGCGGACGCAGCGCGTCGACATTGTCGGGATTGTCGATGAACAGCTCGATCGACTGGACGAGGCCTTCGGCATTGAAATAGAGCTGCGATTCCTCGAGCGGCATATAGATGATCGTCGCGTCGTATTCCGACATGCCGATCTCGAAAATCCCCGAAACGGGATAGGATTTGACGCGCGGATTGACGCCCATCGGCGTGACGTCGCCTTCCGGCGAAATCAGGGTGATCTGGTCGCCGGCGGACAGGCCGAGCTGGCCCGCGAGCCTCGAGCCGACCAGAACGCCCTGCCCCGAGGCAAAACCAACCATGTCGCCGGACTTGATGTTGCCGGCCACTTCGGACAGCTTTTCGAGGTCTTCGGGGCGTACGCCGCGCACCAGCGCGCCGGAGCCCGCACCGCCGCGGCCCGATGCCAGCGTCTGGCCCTCGACCAGCGGCAGCGCCATCTTGACGCCCGGCACGGCCGAGAATTTCTGGGTGAGCTCGGCGTAATCGGTGAGCGGCCCGTCGATCGGCTGGACGATCATGTGGCCGTTGATGCCGAGTATCCGCGAGATGAGCTCGGTGCGGAAACCGTTCATGACGGCCATGACGATAATCAGCGTCGCAACGCCGAGCATGATGCCGATGAAGGAAAACCCGGCGATGACGGAGATGAAGGCCTCGCGGCGGCGCGAGCGCAGGTAACGCCAGGCGACCATCCGCTCGAAGGCCGAGAAAGGACCGGCCGAACGGGATCCGTCCGCCTTGTCCGCTTCACCATTCGCCGCCACGCTCGCCATGCCGTTTCCTCAAACCTGCCGTCGGCGGACGAGCCGCCACTTCATCGTTCACCGGCCATGCCGGTTTATAGGCCGGCGAGCCTGTTCATGGCCGCTTCGACGGTCAGCGTTTCGCGCTCGCCGGTCTTGCGGTCCTTGACCTCCACTTCGCCTGACGCGGCGGAGCGGGGTCCGACAATCACCTGGACCGGCACGCCGATCAGGTCGGCGGTCGCGAACTTGGTGCCGGCGCGCTCGTCCGTGTCGTCGTAGAGCACGTCCTTGCCGACCGTTGCGAGACCGCCATAGAGCGTTTCGCAGATACGGTCGCAGGCTTCGTCGCCGGGCTTCATGTTGATCACCACGACGTCGAACGGCGCGACCGATGCCGGCCAGATGATTCCGTTGTCGTCATGCGATGCTTCGATGATGGCGGGAACAAGGCGTGTCGGGCCGATGCCGTAAGAACCCATGTGGACAGCGTGTTCCTTGCCGTCCGGTCCCTGCACCTTGGCGCCCATCGGCTCGGAATATTTGGTGCCGAAATAGAAGATGTGGCCGACCTCGATGCCGCGGGCGGAAAGACGATCGGTCTCGGGAATGGCGTTGAATGCGTCCTCGTCGTGCATTTCCGAGGTCGCGGCGTAGACGGAGGTCCACTTGTCGAAGACCGCCTGCATGGCCGCGACGTCATCGAAATTGGTGTCCGTGCTGGGGATGTCGAAGTTGACGAAATCCTTGTGGGAAAAAACCTCCGACTCGCCGGTATCGGCCAGGATGATGAATTCGTGGGACAGGTTGCCGCCGATCGGGCCGGTATCGGCGCGCATCGGGATGGCGCGAAGCCCGAGCCTGGAGAAGGTGCGCAGATAGGCGGTGAACATCTTGCGATAGGAATGTTCGGCCGCGTCCTTGGTCAGGTCGAAGGAATAGGCGTCCTTCATCAGGAATTCGCGCGAGCGCATGGTGCCGAAGCGCGGACGGATCTCGTCGCGGAACTTCAGTTGGATGTGATAGAGGTTGAGCGGCAGGTTCTTGTAGGATTTGACATAGGACCGGAAGATGTCCGTGATCATTTCCTCGTTGGTGGGGCCGTAGAGCATCGGCCGCTCCTGGCGGTCCTTGATGCGCAGCATTTCCTTGCCATAGGCGTCGTAGCGGCCGCTTTCCTGCCAGAGCTCGGCCGACTGCAGCGTCGGCATCAGCACCTCGATGGCGCCGGCGCGGTTCTGTTCCTCGCGGATGATCGCGTTGACCTTGTCGAGCACGCGCTTGCCAAGCGGCAGCCAGGAATAGATGCCCTGGCTCTGCTGGCGGATCATGCCGGCACGCAGCATAAGCCGGTGGGACACGATTTCCGCTTCCTTGGGGTTTTCCTTCAGGATGGGCATAAAATAGCGGGACAGGCGCATCGCGATTTCCGAGGTTGTCAGGCCTATCCGTCAGGTGAGGAATCGGCCGCTTTCTTCAACAATATTGCGAGGGTACATAGCCGTTCCGCGTTCTCAAGGGAACCCGCCCCCGCATGAATCGCAGGTTGTTCACCATTCCGCGCCGGCATTTTCAGACCCGCTAAAAGAGGGGATTTCGTGGCAAGTATGCGACATTTTTGTCAACTGAAAAATTTTATCGAAGTGTAGCAAAAATACAAAAAAAGCGGATGACAAAGCACATCCTTTGAGCTAGGTTCAGCTCACAAAAGAGGCAAGGAGTTCAAATTCTTGCCATTTCGCGGTCAAGTCTTGGGAGGATCAGATCTTAGGCGCGCTCGTCGCTGCCCCGGCAACGGTTAAGGATCACGCGAAACTAGAAAACAAGGCTTAACCGCCTTGTTTTTTTTTGCTTTCTCGGCTGAGAACGTTTGTTTTTCGCCTGCGCGAGCGGCTCTATCCGGGGGCCTTTGCCGCCGCTTCCTATGCCCGTAAATCATGACAGGGAAATGACAGGCTCCCGATGATCCTGCCCGGCCCGGCCACATCATTGCCCACTTATTCGAAGGTGGGCACGATGACCGGGATATCGGCAATGCCGACGCCGAAATAGACCGAGGCGACGTGGTAGCCCGCGTAGAGCAGGGTCGAGATCACCGTCGTCAAAAGTACGACGCGGCCGCCGCGAAACCGGGTCGGGGCGCTTTCCACCGTGCCCGTGGTCACCGCGCCATCGTCCTGCTGGCTGCGATAGCCGAGCGGAAGGACGATGAAGAGCACGGTCCACCAGATGATGAAGTAGATGGCCGCGACCGTCAAAAGAGGCATGATGTCTACTCGATTCCGGTTCGAAGAAGTGGCGCCCTTATAGGCCGAAAGGCGGACAAGCTCAAACCAAGAGGGCCCGACGTGATGTCACAGCTGTGGGAATCATAGCTGTTCAAGCTCGACGAGCGTGCCGTTAAAATCCTTGGGATGCAGGAAAAGCACAGGTTTTCCATGGGCTCCCGTCTTCGGATTGCCGTCTCCGAGCACCCGCGCGCCGGCCGCCTTCAGCGTGTCGCGGGCCGCGACGATATCGTCCACCTCGTAGCAGATATGGTGCATGCCGCCGGAAGGGTTCTTCTCGAGAAAGGCCGATATTGGCGAATCGGGGCCGAGCGGCTCGAGCAGTTCCACCTTTGTGTTGGGGAGCTCGACAAAGACCACGGTCACGCCGTGTTCCGGCAGGGCCTGGGCCTGGGAAACGCGGGCGCCGAGCGTGTCGCGATAGGTCGAGGTCGCGGCGGCAAGATCCGGCACGGCGATGGCGATGTGATTGACGCGTCCGAGCATGGTTTGGTCCTCCCGAGTGCAAGTTAGGCGGTGTTGGAGCAACTGCTTATTGAGATGCGGACGGTGCCGCGGGCTCCCTATGATCTCCCCCCTTGAGGGGGAGATGTCACCAAAGGTGACAGAGGGGGTAGCGACGGTGCGGCAGCGGAAGAATATGCCGAGAGGTTACCCCCTCTGTCCTGCCGGACATCTCTCCCTCAAGGGGGGAGATCGACTCGTGGCACCGTTCTCTTTTCACACCTTAGACTCGGCAATCACAGCCGCGTCACGAACACCGTCACGACCGGCTTCTTGCCCCAAGCCTCGTTGGCGGCGGAGCGGACGGCGCGGCGGACGGCTTCGCGGACCATATCGAGATCCTTGCGGCGGGCGCGCGGGATGCTTTCGACGGCACCGAGCACGGCGTCGTAGAGCGTGTCCTCCATGTCCTCGCCCTCGTCGTCGAATTCCGGCAGGCCGAAGGCGACAAGATCGGGATCGGTGACGAAGTCGTAGCGGCTGTCGAGCAGGACGTTGACGGAGACATGGCCGACGAAGGCAAGCTTGCGGCGGTCGCCGATGCCCATCTCCTCGAAATCGCCGATCAGCTTGCCGTCCTTGAAGATCCGGCCATGCGGCGCTTCGTCGATGACCTCGGCGGGACCGGGTGCGAGACGCAGGATATCGCCGTTACGCACCCGCGGAATGGTCTTGATGCCGGCGGCGGCGCCGAGTTCGGCCTGAGCGGTCAGGTGGGCCGCCTCGCCATGCACGGGAACCAGGATCTGCGGGCGGGTCCATTCGTACATCTGCACCAGCTCGCTGCGGCGCGGATGGCCGGAAACGTGCACCAGCGCGTCATTGTCGGTCACCACCTTGATGCCCTGCTCGATCAGGCCGTTCTTGATCTCGAGGATCGCCTTCTCGTTGCCGGGAATGGTGCGCGAGGAGAAGACGACCGTATCCCCCGAGGTCAGCGCCACGTGGCGCATCTCGTCCCGGGCGATCTTGGCAAGGGCGGCGCGGGGTTCGCCCTGGCTGCCGGTCAGGATCACCACGATCTTGTCGCGCGGGATATAACCGTATTCGTCCTCGGCGATGAAGGGCTTCAAACCTTCCATGATGCCGATATCGCGGGCGACGTTGACGACGCGCTTGAGCGAGGAACCGAGCAGCAGGACCTCGCGGCCGGCGGCGTCCGCGGCCTGGGCGATCGAGCGGATGCGGCCGACATTCGACGAGAAGGTGGTGATCGCCACCCTGCCCTCGGCGGCCTCGATGATCTTGCGCAGGCCTTCGGAGACTTCCTCCTCGGACGGCGAAACGCCCTCGCGCATGGAATTGGTCGAGTCGCACATCAGCGCCAGCACGCCCTCGTCGCCGAGCTTGCGGAAACGGGCTTCGTCGGTGAGCGGCCCGAGCGACGGCGCGTGATCGATCTTCCAGTCGCCGGTATGGACGACATTGCCGAGCGGAGTGCGGATGACCAGCGACATCGGCTCGGGGATCGAGTGGTTGACGCCGACGGCCTCGATCTCGAACGGGCCGACATTGATGCGGTCGCCCGCCTTGAAGATCGTCACCGGAATTTCGGCGCGCGAACCTTCATAGTCACGTTTGGCCTCCAGCATGCCGGCGGTGAACGGCGAGGCATAGACGGGCACGTTGAGGCCCGGCCAGAGGTCGTTCATGGCGCCGTAATGGTCCTCATGGGCGTGGGTGATGATCATCGCCTTGAGGTTGCTGCGCTGGCTGGCGAGGAAACGGATATCGGGCAGCACGAGATCGACGCCCGGCAGTTCCGGCCCCGGAAAGGTCACGCCGCAATCGACCATGATCCACTGGCGCTTCTCCGGCGTTCCATAGCCGTAGAGGGCGAGGTTCATGCCGATCTCGCCCACGCCGCCCAGCGGCAGAAACACCAGTTCTTCTTGCTTGGCCATTTTCTTTGTCTATTCCATTCCTTGAAAAAATACATCACCGGCGGCGATCGGCACAGCCAAGCCCAGGCCGGTGTCGAGCAGCAGAAATCCCTTGTCATCGATACCTGCGAATGTGCCGACAAGCGAGCGGTCCGGCAGGTTGACGGTGATTTTTTCGCCGATGCCGCAGGCGATCTCACGCCAGCGCCGGCTGATTTCAGGCGTGCCCCGACCCTCATTCCATGATTCCAGAACCACCGCCATCTCCCTGAAAAGATGCGCGAAAAGCTCGTCCGGAGAGATGTTGGCGCCGTGGTCGGCAAGCCGGGTCACCGCATAGGCTGCATTGTCGGGCATATGACGGATATTGATGCCGATGCCGATGACAAGAGCGCGCCGGCCGTCCGGCAGCCCCTCGCCCTCCAGCAGGATGCCGCAGGTCTTCTTGCGGCCGATCAATATGTCGTTCGGCCATTTCACATCGAGCGGCTCGCCGCCCGGCGGCAGGACGGACCTGATGGCAGCATGAACCGCGACAGCGACAGCGAGCGGCAAAGAGCCGATGCGCTCCGGCGGCGCGGGATCGATCAGCAGCAGGGAAGCGTAGAGATTTCCGGGTTCCGAGGTCCAGGCCCGGCCACGACGGCCACGGCCGGCAAGCTGACGTTTCGCAGTCAGCCATAACAAACCGGAATCGCCCGCGCGAGCGCGGGCGAGACATTCGCTGTTGGTGGATCCGACTTCGTCGAGCGCCTCGTGGCGAAACGCATCGAGCGAGAAGCGGCCCCTTTCCCCCGGCATCCTCAGAAGAAGGACTTCGCGGCGGCGCTCGCCGCCGTTCCGATCGGTCCGCCGATCAGCACATAGGCTACGACGAAGAGACCGGAAAGACCGAAGACGAGGCGCAGTTCGCCGGAGATGCGGGCAAACTCGCCCTTGGCTTCATCGAACCACATCAGCTTGACGATGCGCAGGTAATAGTAGGCACCGACGACCGAGGAGAGCACGCCGATGATCGCCAGCGCATAGAGCTTGGCTTCGATCGCAGCCACGAAGACGAAATACTTGGCGAAGAAGCCGGCGAGCGGCGGAATGCCGGCCATGGAGAACATCAGCGCGGTCAGGACCACCGCCATGAACGGCTTGGTCGAGGACAGGCCGGCGAGATCGTCGACATTCTCGACATTGCCGCCTTCCTTGCGGCGCATCGCCATGATGCAGGCAAAGGTGCCAAGGGTCATGACCATGTAGATGGTCATGTAGAGAACGACGCCGGAGACGCCTGTCTCGGAGCCGGCGGCAAGGCCGACCAGCGCGTAACCCATGTGGCCGATCGAGGAATAGGCCATCAGTCGCTTGATGTTGCGCTGGCCGATCGCGGCGAACGAACCGAGCAGCATCGAGGCGATCGCCACGAACACGATGATCTGGCGCCAGTCGGCGACGATCGGCAGGAAGGCGTCGGAAACGATGCGCACCAGGATCGCCATGGCGGCGACCTTCGGACCGGCCGCGAAGAAGGCGGTAACCGGGGTCGGGGCGCCTTCGTAAACGTCCGGCGTCCACATGTGGAACGGCACGGCGGAAATCTTGAAGCAGGCACCGGCGAGCACGAAGACCATGCCGAAGATCAGGCCCATGCCGCGGGTCTCGGAGGAGAGAACCTTGGCGATGCCTTCGAAGCCGGTATTGCCGGTGAAGCCATAGACCAGCGACATGCCGTAAAGCATCATGCCGGAGGAGAGCGCACCGAGTACGAAGTATTTCAGGCCGGCTTCGGTCGAACGCAGGCTGTCCCGATTGAAGGCGGCGATGACGTAGAGCGCCAGCGACATCAATTCGAGCGCCAGATAGAAGGCGATCAGGTCGTTGGCGGAGATCAGCAGCAGCATGCCGAGCGTCGAGAGCACCAGCAGGACCGGGAACTCGAAACGGTTCAGCTGATCCGACTTGGCGTGACCGACCGACATGACCATGGCGGTGATCGAGCCGATGAGCGCCAGCACCTTCATGAACCGGCCGAAGGCATCGAGCTTGAAGGCGCCGCCATAGGCCACGCCCTCGCCGGGCATGAAGATCAGCCAGAGACCGGCGACGGCCAGCAGCGCCACCGCAAGACCCGTCACCGTCGGCGCGGACTTGTCGCCGGAGAAGACGCCGATCATCAGAAGAGCGAGCGCGCCCACGGCCAGGATGATCTCCGGCATGGAGAGCTGCAGGCTTAGGGAGAGAATTTCAGCGGTCATGTCCAGTCGTGTCCCGTCTCAGTGCGCGTTCAGCGCAAGGGTTTTCGCTGCTGCCAGGGCTGCGGAATAATTGTTGACCACGAGGTCTACCGATGCTGCCGTCGCATCGAAGATCGGTGCCGGATAGAAGCCGTAGAAGATGGTGATCGCGATCAGCGGATAGAGGATCAGTTTCTCGCGGCCGGAAAGATCGAGCAGCGCCTTCAGGCTTTCCTTCTCGAGCGCCCCGAAAATCACCCGGCGGTAGAGCCAGAGTGCGTAGGAGGCCGAGAGGATGACGCCGGTCGCGGCGAAGAGCGCGACCCAGGTGTTGACGCGGAAGACGCCGATGATCGTCAGGAACTCGCCGATGAAACCCGACGTGCCCGGCAGGCCGACGTTTGCCATGGTGAAGATCATGAAGGCGACGGCATATTTCGGCATGTTGTTGACGAGGCCACCATAGGCCGCGATCTCGCGGGTATGGAGCCGGTCATAAACGACGCCGACGCAGAGGAAGAGCGCGCCGGAGACGATGCCGTGCGACAGCATCTGGAAGATCGCACCCTGCAGGCCCTGAACGTTGGCCGCAAAAATGCCCATGGTGACGTAACCCATATGGGCGACGGACGAATAGGCGATCAGCTTCTTGATGTCGTCCTGCATCATCGCCACCAGCGAGGTGTAGATGATGGCGATGACCGACAGCGAGAAGACCAGCGGCGCGAAATGTTCCGACGCGATCGGGAACATGGCGAGCGAGAAGCGGATCATCCCGTAACCGCCGAGTTTCAGCATGACGCCGGCCAGGATGACCGAGCCCGCGGTCGGGGCCTGGACGTGCGCGTCCGGAAGCCAGGTGTGGACCGGCCACATCGGCATCTTGACCGAGAAGGCGGCGAAGCAGGCGAGCCACAACCAGGTCTGCATGCCGGCCGGGAAGCCGTATTTCAGGAGTTCGGTAATGTCGGTCGTGCCGGCCTGCCAGTACATGGCCATGATGGCGAGCATCATCAGCACCGAACCGAGCAGCGTATAAAGGAAGAACTTGTAGGATGCGTAGACGCGGTCCTTGCCGCCCCACACGCCGATGATGACGAACATCGGGATGAGCGTCGCTTCGAAGAACACGTAGAAGAGCACGACGTCGAGCGAGACGAAGACGCCGGTCATCACCACTTCCAGAAGCAGGAAGGCGATCATGTACTCCTTCAGGCGCTTCTCGACCGAGGTCCAGCTGGCAAGCACGCAGAACGGCATCAGGAACGTCGTCAGGATGACGAACAGCATGGAAATGCCGTCGACACCGAGATGGTAGGAGATGCCCGTGCCGAGCCAGTTATGCTTTTCGACCATCTGGAAGCCGGCATTCGAATTGTCGAAGCCGATCCAGATGAACAGCGAAACGATGAAGGTGAAGACCGTCGTGAACAGCGAGACGTTGAGGATGTTGCGGCGCCCGTAGGGGCCGTCTTCCCGTGTCAGAAGCAGCAACAGCACGCCGACCAGCGGCAGGAAGGTGACCGTCGAGAGAATTGGCCAGTCGGTCATTAGATAGAGCTCCCGAGCATCATCCAGGTGACGAGGGCGGCGATACCGATCAGCATCGCGAACGCATAATGATAGAGGTAACCGGACTGCAGCTTGACTACCCGGTTGGTGACGTCGACCACGCGGGCGGCAACGCCGTTCGGGCCGTAGGTATCGATGACGCCGACGTCACCCTTCTTCCACAGGAACCGGCCGAGCGCCTTGGCGGAGCGGACGAAGAGGAAGTCGTAGAGTTCGTCGAAATACCACTTGTTGAGCAGGAACTCGTAGAGGACCTTCTGCGAAGCGGCCAGACGACGAGGTGTCGAGGGCGACTTGATGTAGAAGTACCAGGCCGTGACGAAACCGACCGCCATGGCGATGAACGGGCTCCAGGCAACCAGAACCGGCACGTGGTGGAACTCTTCGAGGATCTTGTTTTCCGGAAGCGTGAACAGCGCGCCCTTCCAGAACTCGGCATATTCGTGGCCGAAAAAATACCCCTCGAACAGCACGCCTGCGACAACCGCGCCGGCAGCGAGAATGTAGAGAGGCGCCAGCATGACCATCGGCGATTCATGCACATGGTGCATGACGTCGGCCGACGCGCGCGGCCTGCCGAAGAAGGTCAGGAAGGCAAGGCGCCAGGAATAGAAGCTGGTGAACAAAGCCGCGATGACCAGAAGCGTGAAGGCGAAGCCTGCCGCCGGCGAATGCGACGAGTAGGCGCTTTCGATGATCACGTCCTTGGAGAAGAAGCCCGCGAAACCGATCATCGTGCCGGGGATGCCGACGCCGGTCAGCGCCAGCGTGCCGATCGTCATCATCCAGAAGGTGACCGGGATGTGCTTCCGAAGGCCGCCCATGTAGCGCATGTCCTGCTCGCCATCGACCGCATGGATCACCGAGCCGGCGCCAAGGAACAGCAGAGCCTTGAAGAAGGCATGCGTGAAGAGGTGGAAGATCGCCGCGCCGTAAGCGCCGAGGCCGAGCGCCACGAACATGTAGCCGAGCTGCGAGCAGGTGGAATAGGCGATGACGCGCTTGATGTCGTTCTGGACGAGGCCGACGGTGGCCGCGAAGAAGGCGGTGATCGCGCCGATGATCGTCACGACCAGCAGTGCGTTGGGCGACAGTTCGAAGATCGGCGACATGCGGGCGACGAGGAAGACGCCGGCGGTGACCATGGTCGCGGCATGGATGAGCGCCGAAACCGGGGTCGGGCCTTCCATGGCGTCCGGCAGCCAGGTGTGCAGCAGGAACTGCGCCGACTTGCCCATCGCGCCCATGAACAGGAGCAGGCAGACGACGGTGACGGCATTCGCCTTGTCGAGCGACATGCCGAAGATGTTGACGACCGCCTGGGACGCTTCCGGCGAACCCGCGGCCGGCAGATAGGTGGCGGCGGCCGCAAAGATCGTCTCGAAGCTGATCGAGCCGAACAGCACGAACACGCCGGCAATGCCGAGCACGAAACCGAAGTCGCCGACGCGGTTGACGATGAAGGCCTTCATCGCGGCAGCCGATGCCGACGGCTTCTTGTACCAGAAGCCGATGAGCAGATAGGAGGCCAGACCGACGCCTTCCCAGCCGAAGAACATCTGGGCAAGGTTGTCCGAGGTGATCAGCATCAACATCGCGAAGGTGAAGAGCGACAGGTACGCGAAGAAGCGCGGCCGGTGCGGGTCGTGATGCATGTAGCCGATCGAATAGACATGCACGAGCGTCGAGACGGTGTTGACGACGACGAACATGACGGCCGTCAGCGTGTCGACGCGGAAGGCCCATTCGACGTCGATGCCGCCGGACTGGATCCAGCGCATAACCGGCACCTTGATCACCTCGCCGGCCTCGCCATGGGCGAGCGCGACGTTGAAGAAGACGATCCAGGAGAGCACGGCGGCGACGATCATCAGGCCGCTGGTGACGTATTCGGAGGCCTTTGCGCCGATCGAGCGGCCGAACAGGCCGGCGATCAGGAAGCCGATCAGGGGTAAGAAGACGATTGCCTTGTAGATCATGACCCGATCAGCCCTTCATCATATTGACGTCTTCGACGGCGATCGAACCGCGGTTGCGGTAGAAGACGACGAGAATTGCAAGACCGATGGCGGCTTCCGCTGCCGCGACGGTCAGAATGAACAACGCAAAGACCTGGCCGACGATGTCGTTCAGGAAGGAGGAGAAAGCCACCATGTTGAGGTTGACCGAGAGCAGGATGAGCTCCACCGACATCAGGATGATGATGACGTTCTTGCGGTTCAGGAAGATGCCGAAAACGCCGAGCGTGAAGAGAATGGCGCTGACCGTGAGATAATGGGAAAGACCGATTTCCATTTTTCTTTTTCCTTTTACCCGCTTCAGACGCCCTGGCCCGGCTTGACCTTGACCACTTCGACAGCGGTCGCGGGCGTACGGGCTACCTGCGCGGAAATATCCTGCCGCTTGATGTGGGTGCGGTGACGCAGCGTCAGCACGATCGCACCGATCATCGCCACCAGAAGCACGAGGCCGGCGATCTGGAAGAAGTAGACATAATTCGTATAGAGCACGTCGCCGAGGGCGGCCGTGTTGGTACGGCTCGCCGGGTTCGGGATCGGCATGGTCACCGCCTTGGCGGCTTCCGGCGTCAGCACGCTGCCGCCGATGACGACGACCAGTTCGGCTGCGACGATCAGGCCGACCAGCATGCCGATCGGTGCATATTGCAGCACGCCCGAACGCAGTTCCGCAAAGTCGATGTCGAGCATCATGACGACGAAGAGGAAGAGAACCGCGACGGCGCCGATATAGACGACCAGCAGGATCATCGCCAGGAACTCGGCGCCCGTCAGCAGGAAGAGGCCGGCTGCGTTGAAGAACACCAGAATGAGGAACAGCACAGAGTGCACCGGATTCTTGGCCGAGATGACCATGAATGCCGACGCCACCGCGATGAACGCGAAGAGATAGAAGAAGATTGCCTGCAGACCCATCGTGGTGCCTTTTCGTCCCTCAACCGGGATCGGGACAAATGCCCCTACCCGTCGAAACCCGGCCTTGTGATATGCGCCGGGCATTTCATCCAGATGTCACCGGCACACTGCCCGCTGAATGGCGGCGGCGCCGGACAAATCACCCCGCCTTAGCGGTAGGGCGAGTCGATTGCGATGTTGCGAGCGATTTCGCGCTCCCAGCGGTCACCGTTTTCCAGGAGACGCGCCTTGTCGAAATAGAGTTCTTCGCGCGTCTCGGTCGAGAATTCGAAATTCGGGCCCTCGACGATCGCATCCACGGGGCAGGCTTCCTGGCAGAAGCCGCAATAGATGCACTTCACCATGTCGATGTCGTAACGCACCGTGCGGCGGGTGCCGTCATTGCGACGCGGACCGGCCTCGATGGTGATCGCCTGGGCAGGACAGATCGCCTCGCACAGCTTGCAGGCGATGCAGCGCTCCTCGCCGTTCGGATAACGGCGCAGCGCATGCTCGCCGCGGAAACGCGGGGAAACCGGGCCCTTCTCGAACGGATAGTTGATCGTCGCCTTCTGCTTGAAGAAGTAGCGCATCGACAGGAAGAAAGCCCCGACGAACTCCTTCAGGAACAGCGAATTCACGGCCTGGCCGAGACTTGCCATGTTTATTCTCCAATGATGCCGGAAGCTTGGACGGAGATGTTCATGATCATGCCCATCCCATCAGCTTCAGCACGAAAGCGGTAATGACGACCATGGCGAGCGAGAGCGGCAGGAAGACCTTCCAGCCGAGGCGCATGAGCTGGTCGTAGCGGTAGCGCGGTACGAAGGCCTTCACCATGGCGAACATGAAGAAGACGAGCATCGACTTCAGCATGAACCAGACGATGCCCGGTACCCAGTTGAGGATCCAGATATCGACCGGCGGCAACCAGCCCCCGAGGAACAGGATGGTCGTCAGCGCGCACATCAGGCAGACTGCCGCGTATTCACCGAGCATGAACATCATGTACGGGGAAGAGCCGTACTCGACCATGAAGCCGGCGACCAGTTCCGATTCTGCTTCGGGAAGATCGAAGGGCGGACGGTTGGTTTCGGCGAGCGCCGAGATGAAGAACACCACGAACATCGGGAACAGAGCCAGCCAGTGCCAGTCGAGGAACGAGGCCGGCAGGCCCATCATCGTGCCGAGGCCGTCATGCTGGGCATTGACGATATCGGTCAGGTTCAGCGACCCGACGCAGAGGAGCACGGTGACGATGACGAAGCCGATCGAGACTTCGTAGGAAACCATCTGGGCCGCCGAGCGGAGCGCGCCGAGGAACGGATATTTCGAGTTCGAAGCCCAGCCACCCATGATGATGCCGTAGACTTCGAGTGAGGAGATGGCGAAAATATAGAGGATGCCGACATTGATATTGGCAATCACCCATCCGTCTGCGAGCGGCACCACGGCCCAGGTCGACAGGGCGAGAAGCACGGCAACCAGCGGTGCAAGCAGGAAGACCGCCTTGTTGGCGCCGGCCGGAATGATCGGCTCCTTGAAGACGAACTTCAGAAGGTCGGCGAAGGACTGGAACAGACCGAAGGGACCGACGACGTTCGGACCGCGGCGCAGCTGGACGGCTGCCCAGATCTTGCGGTCGGCGAGCAGGATATAGGCGATGAAGACGAGCAGGCACACCAGCAGCAGCAGAGACTGCGCGACCATGATGATGCCCGGCCAGACGTAGATGGAAAAGAACGAATCCATGTTCAAAATTACTCCGCCGCAGCCTGGAAATTGTTGCGGGCCAATGCCGAGCATTCAGCCATGACGGCCGAAGCGCGAGCGATCGGGTTCGTCAAATAGAAGTCTTTGATCGGCGACGCAAACCCGGACTTCGTCATCGCACCGGCTTTTTGCCCGAGTGCGGCAATTTCGTTCACGGAGCCGGCCGCGATCTCGTCGATGGCGGCGAAATGCGGGTAATCCGCATAAAGTTTCGCACGCAGGGCCTGCAGCGAATCGAAGGGCAGTTTCTTGCCGAGCACGTCGGACAGCGCGCGGATGATCGCCCAGTCCTCGCGGGCCTCGCCCGGCGCAAAGCCGGCGCGGTTGCCCATCTGGACGCGGCCTTCGGTATTGACCCAGGTGCCCGACTTTTCGGTATAGGCAGCGGCCGGCAGGATGACGTCGGCATTGTGCGCGCCGGCATCGCCATGGCTGCCGATATAGACGGTGAACTTGGCACCCTTCTTGGAGAAGTCGAGTTCGTCGGCGCCGAGCAGGAAGAGGACGTCCATGCCGGCAAGCTGGGCGTTCGCATCAGCGCCATTCGCGCCCGGCACGAAGCCGAGGTCGAGGCCGCCGACGCGGGCAGCCGCGGTGTGGAGGACGGCAAAGCCGTTCCACTCTTCGGTCAGCGCGCCGACCGAACCGGCCAGCTGGGCTGCGGCAGCAAGGATCGCCGCGCCGTCCGGCCGGGAGAGAGCCCCCTGCCCTACAATGATCATCGGGTTCTTGGCACCGCGCAGCTTGTCGGCAAATGCGTTGGCGCCCGATGCGAGCTCGGAGAGCGTGTCTGCGCCGGCACCGAGATAGTCGTAGACGTAGCGCAGCTCGCTGACTTCGCCGATCACGCCGATCGGGAAGTTGCCGCGGCGGAAGCGCTTGCGGATGCGGGCGTTGAGGACGGCAGCCTCGAGGCGCGGATTGGCGCCGATCAGAAGCAGGGCGCCGGCCTGTTCAATGCCCTCGATGGTCGGGTTGAAGAGGTAGCTTGCGCGGCCGAGTGACGGATCAAGCGCCGTCCCGTCCTGGCGACAGTCGAGGTTTTCCGATCCGAGCGAGCGGATCAGCTCCTTGAGCGCGTACATTTCCTCGACGGACGCCAGATCGCCGGCGATCGCGCCGATCTTGTCGGCCGACGTGCCGGAAACGGCAGCCTTGATGGCGCCGAAGGCTTCGCCCCAGGAGGCGGCCTGAAGACGACCGTTCTTTCGTACATAAGGCCGGTCGAGACGCTGGGTCTTCAATCCGTCCCAGATGAAGCGGGTCTTGTCGGAGATCCACTCCTCGTTCACCTCTTCGTTGACGCGCGGCATGATGCGCATCACTTCGCGGCCGCGGGTATCGACGCGGATCGCCGAGCCGACGGCGTCCATGACATCGATCGATTCGGTCTTGTTCAGTTCCCACGGACGGGCCGTGAAGGCGAAGGGGCGCGAGGTCAGCGCACCGACCGGGCAAAGGTCGATGACATTGCCCTGCAGTTCCGACGTCATCGCGTGTTCGAGATAGGTGGTGATCTCCGCGTCCTCGCCGCGGCCGATCAGGCCGAGCTCGGAAATGCCGCCGACTTCGGTGGTGAAGCGGACGCAGCGCGTGCAGTGGATGCAGCGGTTCATCACGGTCTTGACCAGCGGGCCGATATACTTGTCCTCGACGGCGCGCTTGTTTTCCGTATAGCGCGAACTGTCGATGCCGAAGGCCATCGCCTGGTCCTGCAGGTCGCATTCGCCACCCTGGTCGCAGATCGGGCAATCGAGCGGATGGTTGATCAGCAGGAATTCCATCACGCCTTCGCGGGCCTTCTTGACCATCGGCGTGTTGGTGAAGACTTCCGGAAGTTCGCCGTTCGGGCCGCCGCGGATGTCGCGCACGCCCATGGCGCAGGAGGCCGCCGGCTTCGGCGGGCCGCCCTTCACTTCGATCAGGCACATGCGGCAATTGCCGGCGACCGAAAGACGTTCGTGGAAACAAAAGCGCGGTACCTCGGCGCCGGCTTCCTCACACGCCTGCAGCAGCGTGAAATGATCCGGAACCTCGACCTCTTTGCCGTCAACCTTCAGCTTAACCATCGTCTCACTTACGTCCTTAGTTCCATCCTTTGGGTCTCCTGAGGGTCAGGCGACTCGGGGGACATATTCTTTTATTTCAACAGAGCTTTCGCCTGGCCGACCCAGTCGTCGCGGGCGATGCGTCCGTTGAGCCCCAATTCCGCGTCGAAGCGGGCAATATCGGCTTCGCTCCAGGCTGCGATCTGCGCGGGGCTCGTCACGCCCAGACCGTTCAGTACTTCCACCAGCTTCGGGCCGATGCCCGAAATCTGCTTCAGATCGCCGCCGCCGGAAGCCTTGGCCTTGCCGGTCTTCGCCCTGGGCGCCTTGGTCGCCTCGGCAACCGGCTTTGCCGGAGCCTTCGTAGCTGCGGCCTTCGCAACCTTTGCCTTGGCGACCGGCTTGGCAGCCGGTTCGGCCTTCGGCGCCGTCACGGCAGCCTTGGTCGCCGGTGCCGCCGCCTTGCGAGCCGACGTGGCAGGCTTTGCCTTCGGCTTTTCGGGGACCGGCACGGGCTTTGCGGCAGCTGCCGCAACGACCGGCGCCTGTGCTGGAGCCGGCGCATCGTTGGCCGCTGGCGCCTCGACGGGCGGCGTCTCGCCGGCAGCCTTCTGACGATTGCTTGCTTCCATCGCGCCATGCAGCGCGCCGAAGAAGGCGCCGGCCATCTGGCTGGCGATGCCGAAGCTGATCGCGGTCGCGGCAGCCATGTTCGCCATCAGCGGATTGAGCTTCATCGCCTCGGAAAAATCGGGCAGACGCGCGGGATCATGCGCCGAACGATCCGCCGCCTCCCCTTCATGCTCCTTGCCCGGTTTCGTCACGTGCTTACTCCGCAGCTTCCAGGACGGCGCCATGCGCCGTCGCGTTTCGGGTATACTGGTCGATACGTGCTTCGATCTCGGGACGGAAATGCCGGATCAGGCCCTGGACAGGCCAGGCCGCCGCATCGCCGAGCGCGCAGATGGTGTGACCTTCGATCTGCTTGGTCACCTGGAACAGCATGTCGATTTCGCGCTTCTGGGCATTGCCCTTGACCATGCGCTCCAGCACCCGCCACATCCAGCCCGTGCCTTCACGGCACGGCGTGCACTGGCCGCAGCTCTCGTGCTTGAAGAAGGCCGAGATGCGGGCGATCGCCTTGATGACGTCGGTAGACTTGTCCATGACGATGGCGCCGGCGGTGCCGAAGGACGAACCGACGGCGCGCAGGCCGTCGAAATCCATCTGGCAGTCCATGATGTCCTTGGCCGGCACGATCGGGCAGGACGCGCCGCCCGGAATGACCGCCAGCAGATTGTCCCAGCCGCCACGGATGCCGCCGGCATGCTTGTCGACCAGTTCGCGGAAGGTGATGCCCATCACTTCCTCGACGGTGCACGGCTTGTTGACGTGGCCGGAGAGCATGAACAGCTTGGTGCCGACATTGTTCGGGCGGCCCATGGACGAGAACCAGCCGGCGCCGCGGCGCAGGATGGTCGGGGCAACCGCGATCGATTCGACGTTGTTGACGGTGGTCGGGCAGCCGTAGAGGCCCATGTTCGCCGGGAACGGGGGTTTAAGGCGCGGCTGGCCCTTCTTGCCTTCGAGACTTTCGAGCAGCGCCGTCTCTTCGCCGCAGATATAGGCGCCGGCGCCGTGGTGAACGTAGATGTCGAAATCCCAGCCGAGCTTATTGTTGCCGCCCAGCAGGCCGAAATCATAACATTCGTCGATCGCCGCCTGCAGCGCTTCGCGCTCGCGCATGTATTCGCCGCGCACGTAGATATAGGCGGTGTGGGCGCCCATGGCGAAACCGGCGATCACGCAACCTTCGATCAGCGTATGCGGATCGTGGCGCATGATATCGCGGTCCTTGCAGGTGCCGGGCTCGGATTCGTCGGCATTGACCACGAGGTAATGCGGACGGCCATCCGATTCCTTCGGCATGAAGGACCACTTGAGACCGGTCGGGAAGCCTGCGCCGCCACGGCCGCGAAGGCCGGAGGCCTTCATCTCGTTGATGATCCAGTCCCGGCCTTTTTCGAGGATTTCCTTGGTGCCGTCCCAATGGCCGCGGCTCATCGCGCCCTTCAGGGACTTGTCCTTGAGGCCGTAGATATTGGTAAAGATGCGATCCTGATCTTTCAACATGATCTATTCCACAAGTCCGTAGCGGTTACGCCGGTTGTCAGTCGATATAATGCAGCCTTTTTGAAAGGCCGCACACACATTCTCTGGTCTCACGACTCACCCTCGGTCGTGGTCTTGCGCCGCGTGCGCTTCGGCTTCAGGTCACCGGAAACGGCGCCCTCTTCCGGGGGCGCGCCTTCCACGGCGCTGCCGGCCTTCGGAGCCGATTTGCTCTTGGCTGTCCCCGAGAGCGGCTGGGTTTCGGCGGCCTTGGCATTTTCGGCGGCCGCCGCCGGGGCGGTCGCGGGGGTCTTCAGCTTCGGATCCGTTTCCGGCGCCGTGTCCTTCGGGCGACCGGCGTCGGCCGGCGGAACGCTTGCCGCGGCAGCGGTCTCTTCGGCGCTCGGCTGCGGATCGAGATTGGTGCGGACCGGCTTGATCTCGTCGTTCAGCGTCTGCGGTCCGCCCTCGGGGGCCGAGAAGATACGGTCGATCTGCGGACCCGGCTTGATCTCGTCGCCCTTGCCGGCTTCGAAGGCGTCGATGATCTCTTCGAGGCGCTCGGGCGTCAGATCCTCATAGGCGTCCTTGAAGATGATAACCATCGGCGCGTTGACGCAGGCGCCCTGGCATTCGACCTCTTCCCACGAAAGCGTGCCCGCCGCATTGAGCGCGAAGGGATCGTGATGGATCTTGTGCTGACAGACCTTCATCAGGTCCTCGGCGCCGCGCAGCATGCAGGGGGTGGTGCCGCAGACCTGGATATGGGCGCGGGTACCGACCGGCTTCAGCTGGAACTGCGTGTAAAAGGTCGCCACTTCGAGGACGCGGATATAGGGCATGTCGAGCTTGTTCGCGACGAACTCGATCGCCGCGCGGGTCACCCAGCCGTCCTGTTCCTGCGCACGCATCAGAAGCGGGATGACAGCCGATTGCTGCCGGCCCGCCGGATATTTCCTGATCGTTGCCTCGGCCCAGACGGCGTTTTCGTCATTGAAGGCGAATATTGCCGGCTGCACCTGGTCTTCGGCTAATCGACGAACGGACATTCTTTTCCACGCCTTATCAGTTTATGGATCCACACCGCGATTTCGTGAGCGACACGAATTCGCAGGCATAGGCAGACTTGTCTTTCTGCATGAACACTATGAACTTTGTTCCGTTGGGAACGGAGGTTTTGATCTCATATCCCTCGGACAGGAGATCGCGCATCGACCTGGATCCGCCGCCTTGCGTCGAAATCGCGCCGTCCGTCTGCGCCTGCTGCGCGAACGCAGCCGGAGCAGCAGCCAGAAGGCCAGCGAAAACGACAGAGCGGAGCATCAGCGGTCCACCTCGCCAAAGACAATGTCGAGCGAGCCAAGCACAGCCGAAACGTCGGCCAGCTGGTGTCCCCGACAGATGAAATCCATGGCCTGGAGATGGGCATAACCCGGAGCCCGGATTTTGCAGCGATAGGGCTTGTTGGTGCCATCGGCGACGAGGAAGACGCCGAATTCGCCCTTGGGCGCCTCGACGGCGGCATAAACCTCGCCCGCCGGCACGTGATAGCCCTCGGTATAGAGCTTGAAGTGGTGGATCAGGGCTTCCATCGACCGCTTCATTTCGCCGCGCTTCGGCGGCACGACCTTGCCGTCCGTGGACGAGAAGGGGCCGGTCTTTGCATCGCCGAGCAGGCGGTTGACGCACTGCTTCATGATCTTGCAGGATTCCCGCATCTCGATCATGCGGATCAGGTAACGGTCGTAACAATCGCCGTTCTTGCCGATCGGAATGTCGAAGTCGAGTTCGGAATAGCACTCGTAGGGCTGCGAGCGGCGCAGGTCCCAGGCAGCGCCCGAACCGCGCACCATGACGCCCGAGAAACCCCAGGCCCAGGCGTCCTCGAGCTTGACGACGCCGATATCGACGTTGCGCTGCTTGAAGATGCGGTTGCCGGTCAAGAGGTCGTCGATATCGTCGAGCTTTGCCGGGAATTCGTCGCACCACTTGCCGATATCCTCGACCAGTTCCACCGGCAGATCCTGATGGACCCCACCCGGGCGGAAATAGGCGGCATGCATGCGCGAGCCGGAGGCCCGCTCGTAGAACACCATCAGCTTTTCGCGCTCTTCGAAACCCCAGAGCGGCGGCGTCAGCGCGCCGACGTCCATCGCCTGCGTCGTGACGTTCAGAAGATGCGACAGGATGCGGCCGATTTCCGAATAGAGCACGCGGATCAGCTGGCCGCGGATCGGGATCTGGATGTCCAGAAGCTTTTCCACCGCAAGCGCGAACGCATGCTCCTGGTTCATCGGGGCGACGTAGTCGAGGCGGTCAAAATAGGGAACGGCCTGCAGATAGGTCTTGGCCTCGATCAGCTTCTCGGTGCCGCGGTGAAGCAGACCGATATGCGGATCGACGCGCTCCACGATTTCGCCATCAAGCTCCAGCACAAGACGCAGAACGCCGTGCGCCGCCGGATGCTGCGGTCCGAAATTGATATTGAAATTGCGGACGTTATGTTCGGTCATTCTGCTTACTCCATGCCGGGCGGACAGGTCGCACCGGGCGGGAAAGAAGTGCGGACGGACGGCGCGGCTGCGCCGATCCTTAAGCTTTCGCCTTTTCATCTCCGGGCAGGACGTAATCTGTCCCTTCCCACGGAGAGAGGAAATCGAAACTGCGGAATTCCTGGCGCAGTTCGACGGGTTCGTAGACGACGCGCTTGGCGCTGTCATCGTAACGGACCTCGACGAAGCCGGTGGTCGGGAAATCCTTGCGCAGCGGGTGGCCTTCGAAACCATAGTCCGTCAGGATGCGGCGCAAATCCGGATGGCCGGTAAACAGGATGCCGTACATGTCCCAGGCTTCGCGCTCGAACCAGTCGGCGCCCGGATAGACGGAGCAGGCCGACGGAACCGGCTCGTCTTCGGCCGTTGCGACCTTGACGCGGATGCGCTGGTTCTGGCGGGGAGACAGAAGGTGGTAGACGACGTCGAAACGCTTCTCGCGGGCCGGATAGTCGACGCCGCAGATATCGATGAAGCTGATGAACCCGCACTGCACATCGTCGCGCAGGAAGGTGAGCAGCGGCAGCACGGTTTCCGCCGTCGCCGTCAGCGTCAATTCGCCATAGGCGACCTGCGCATCCGCCACCAGCGACGGGCGCGCCTCGCGGATGTAGGTCGAAAGCTCGTTAAGGGCTTCACTCATGATCTTGTCCTATTACCCTTGGCCTTTGGCCCTCAGCGCTCGATCGTGCCGGTCCGCCGGATCTTCTTCTGCAGCAGAAGCACGCCGTAAAGCAGCGCCTCCGCCGTGGGGGGACAGCCCGGAACATAGATATCGATCGGCACGACGCGGTCACAGCCGCGCACGACCGAATAGGAATAGTGGTAATAACCGCCGCCGTTGGCGCAGGAGCCCATGGAGATGACGTAACGCGGCTCCGGCATCTGGTCATAGACCTTGCGAAGCGCCGGCGCCATCTTGTTCGTCAGCGTGCCGGCAACGATCATCACATCCGACTGGCGCGGGCTAGCGCGCGGCGCAAAACCGAAACGCTCGACGTCGTAGCGCGGCATCGAAAGCTGCATCATCTCGACCGCGCAGCAGGCAAGGCCGAAGGTCATCCACATCAGCGAGCCCGTGCGGGCCCAGGTGATCAGCTCGTCGGTGGAGGTGACGAGAAAACCCTTGTCGGCGAGCTCGTTGTTGATCTCGCCGAAGAACGCGTCGTCGCTGCCGACCGGCTTGCCGGTATTCGGATCGATAATGCCCTTGGCCTGCGGCGCGACGAGGGTGCTGCCGTTGTCGACTACTCCCATTCGAGCGCTCCTTTCTTCCATTCATAGATGAAGCCGATCGTCAGAACGGCCAAAAACACCATCATCGACCAGAAGCCGAACCAGCCCACCGCACCGAAGGACACGGCCCAGGGAAAGAGGAAGGCCACTTCGAGGTCGAAGATGATGAAGAGGATCGAGACCAGATAGAATCGAATGTCGAACTTCATTCGGGCGTCGTCGAAGGCGTTGAAGCCGCATTCGTAGGCCGACAGCTTTTCCGAATCGGGCGCCTTGTAGGCGACGGCGAAGGGCGCAACCAGAAGCGCGATGCCGATCACCAGGGAAATGCCGATGAAAATCGCGATCGGGATGTAGGAAGTGAGGAGTTCACTCATGGTATTCGATCCCAGCTTGCCTGAAGCGTCGGGAGACGACGCCTGAATATCAATGCACAGGCAAAGCGAACGTGCATTGCAACAAGCCGTGGTTAGCGCAGGCGAAGCCCCGGCGCAAGCTTTTTGAATGTCGCATCCTGTGCCAAAATGGAGCAATTCAAACGATTACCAGTGGCTGTATCATAGCGACAACCATGGACCGGGACCATGGGGGACCGGTGACGGCCGGATCGCTTCGTGAAGTCCGCTTTTCCAGGTGGTGAATGGCGCGAGTGACGGGGCTCGAACCCGCGACCTCCGGCGTGACAGGCCGGCACTCTAACCGACTGAGCTACACCCGCGCATAATGCCGCTTGGCGGCGACCACCTTCCGCACCCGAGGGCGCAACCGGCGGAGAGTTCGAGGAGGAGAATGGCGCGAGTGACGGGGCTCGAACCCGCGACCTCCGGCGTGACAGGCCGGCACTCTAACCGACTGAGCTACACCCGCGCATTTCTCTCGAGGCCGAAACCCCGGGGCCGTGCGACCTCGATCGCTCGGTTGAGCGGCTAACTAAGAGGTTCGAGTTCGGGTGTCAAGCGCGTTTCAAGACAAAAGGATGACGCTCCGTCGCTTTGCACGCCCCTGCCCCATGCGCGAGCCTCTCCAGCCGAGGCTTCCCCAAAAATTTCAAAAAAACATCATGAAAGCTCTTGCGGTTTTTCCGCGATCCGCATAGATCACGGCCACCGACGCGGCAGGCCTTGTTGCCTGGCGACCGCGAGCGGGCGATTAGCTCAGTTGGTAGAGCGCCTCGTTTACACCGAGGATGTCGGGAGTTCGAGTCTCTCATCGCCCACCATTCCCAAATCTCCTCCCCGCTCGATTTTCGTTTCCCTGCCAAATCGCAGCACAACGCGCTTCGGTTTCGGCCGTACATGCGCGATCTCGCGCGATTCTCCTGGTCATCGCGGGGACGAACATCTGCCGGGAGCGCGAGGGTTCGCTCCGTTCCGGCCGCCTGATGACGTCGGATCCGTGAGGCATATCAGGCGTTTCGTCGCCAGTGCTGCCGCGCGGCACCGATCATTCGTCGAATCTTTTCCGCCATTTCGTCCCCGCTCCTCAACCTGTTCCTAAAATCGGGTTCTGAAACGCCCGCCTGCGGATAATCGCCTGGCGGCTCGGAGCCGAGGAGACAGGAATGGGAAAACAGAACCTCAGACGCGGAATCAGAGCGCCCGGCGCCGGACGGGCTCGAATCGGCAAAGACCGGACTGTCGGCATTCGCCGCGGGAGGGTGTGATGCTGGATCTCGGACTTTCCCTGACGGGCCCGGGCGCTTTTCCCATCGGCGGCGGTGAGCCGCCCGAAGAGGACGGGCTCATCCTCATGGATGCCGAAGGCAATGCGCTTGCGGACGCGCAAAACAATCAGCTCACGATCAGTCAACCCGCCGGCCTGGAGGACTAAACGATGCCATCGCGCCAGATTCCGAAACTCTACATTCCCTCCGATGCCACCGAGGCGGCGATCCGGGCAGCGCATGCGGCGGCGGTCGCGGCGGGCGGCGGCGGCACCATTCTGCTGCCGGATGCGGTGATTGCGCTGACGGAACCGTTGCCGGTCGCGTCCGGCATCGGTTACCAGGGGGTGCAGCCCGTGCTCGACTATCTCAACGACACCGTGCCGGACAGCGGATGGAATTTCGTCGGCGGCACCGTCCTTACCGGCAACGGATCGTTTGCGGCTTTTGCCGCCAACGATGCCGATCTCGGTTCGCCGCACGCTGACATTACCGACGATTGCATCACCGGGTGGCACTGCGAGAATATCGGCTTTACCGGGTTCACCCGGGCGATCAGCATCGGGGCGACCAACAATATCGGGCTGCAGTTTTCCACCATCCACGATCTCTTCATCCGCGACTGCGGCGACTGGGGAATGTTCCTCGCCAACTTCATGCATACCGATGTCTCGCGGATCTGGACGCATCTCTGCGGCAACGGCCAGTATTACGGCGCCCTGCTGCCGGCCTCGACGCTGATGCCCGGAAACAGCCGCTTCGATTCGCTCTTCAACATCATCCCCGCCGATGGCCGGGACAACCGGCTTTGCCGGGGCATCGTGTTCGAAGCGGGCGGCAACGGCGCACATCTCAACGAAATCTATGCCGACCGCATCCAGAACAACGCCTTCAACCGCGCCGAGCTTCGGGTCAATGCGACATTCACGAACGGCTCGGCGAACATCGCCGTTGCGGACGGGAGCAGGTTCGGACCGCGCATGCCGGTCGCCTTCACGGCCAGCAATCACGGGGTCACGGCCGGGCGGGTCTATGTCGTCCAGTCGGTGAGCGGCAACACGATCAAGATCGGAAACGCGTTCACCTCTCCGGCCCTGACCGCCTCCGGCGACGGCACGCTGACGCTTTCATCCTGGGGCATGCCCTGTTTCGAGCTGGCGTCCCGCAACGAAGGCGCCTTCGTCTCCAATTCACGATTTCTCGGCGTGGATGCGGAAGGCGGCTCCGGCGCGGGTATCTATGTCGAAAACGCGCAGGGCTGCGACTTCAACATTTCCGAAGTGCCGGGCGACCGGAATGCCGACATCGTCGGGCGTAGCGCGGGCTTCAGCCGGTTCTACAGCGGCAACACGACGATCACCGATTTCGACGCAGCCTCGGCAACCAGCCAATTCCACGGTGCTCGCGGAACCGCCCGTCAAGCAATGCTGGCGGGCTTGTGGACGGACCACACGCGCAACGGATTGGCGGCGTTCAACATCCGCGGCGACGCCTGGGAAAATCAAGGCGATCTGGAGGTCAGGGGCGGCAACAGCTTCATCTATCCCCGTTTTGGGATGGGCATGAAATCAACGCTCAAGACCGCGAACACCACGCTTCATCCGCTGGATGCCGGGCTCGTTACCTTCGAGGCCTCGTCGCCGCTCGTCTGCACTCTGCCCGGGATTACCCACGCATCGGATGCGTCCTCGCTGGTGGGGCTGCCTTTTCACATCGTCAATGCCGGATCGGCGGACCTGACCGTGAATACCAACGGCACGCAGCTCCTCAACAAGATTTCGGGCAAGACCGCCTACACGCTGAATGCTGGCGAAAGCCTGCTGGTTGTGGCTGCCGAAGGAGCCGGTTCGACACTCTTCTGGGCCGCATTTCCAAGCGTCGGCGTTGCGTAAAGCATCATGTCAACTCAACCGGGCTGTCGCTTCAGAGTGGCAGTCCGGTCAGCCGTGCCAGCGCCGCACGCTTCTCCTCAACCGTCGGGAGCAAACGGATCGACCGGTCGAATTCCAAGACCTTCGCGCCGACGAGGAAACGGTACCAGCAGCCCTGCAGGACATGGTAAACCATCCCTTCGCGGCCATCGAGGAAGCCGAGCTGGCCGATATAGCGAAACAGGAAGTAACCCAGCGCGGCGACGGGAAACGGGAGCCGGTTATACATATGGTCCTTAATGAAACGCTTGACGGAAGCATGTCGCGGCGACGCTTCTCTGGATAAATCCAAGCCTTCGCGAAACAGGCCATAACGCCGGCCGAGCACGTCCGCGGCTTCGCGGGTCGCATAGCCATTGTGCTTGGCGGTGAAGAAGCTGAGATCGTTGAGATTGTGATCGAAGAAAGGGGCATCAAAAAGCACCGTCCGACCCTGCCTTACCACGATATGCTCGTCCATCCAGCGGTCCTCGATTCGCCCCTGTCCCCGCCGCCAGATGCGGGTAAGGATCAGCGGATAGCGCCCGCCATGGCGGATCCAGCGTCCAAGAAAGATGTGGCCTCTCCTTAAGTCGACGCCTGTAATATCTGCGGCGAGACCGGGCAGCTTGCCCAGGATCTCATCAGCCAGATCCGGTTCGACCACTTCGTCGGCGTCGAGTCGCATGATCCAATCGGCGGTGATCGGAGCATTGTCCAGCCCCCACTGGAATTGCCGCGCGTGACTGACCCACGCATGGCTCAGGACGACGGCCCCAAGCGACCGGGCAATCTCAACGGTCCTGTCAGTGGAGAAACAGTCGATGACGAAGACTTCGGAGGCGAACGGCGCGACACTTTCAAGCGCCCGGGCGATATGGCGCTCTTCGTTGAAGGTGAGGATGAGGACGGCGAGGCTGACCATTCGGCAACGTCCAGCCTACAAACCTGGCCGCACCGGAAGGGCGGGCCTGTCTTGCTCGAAGCGCCGCCGCAATTTCCTCGCCGGATTGCCGGCATAGATCGTCCAGGGGTCGAGATGGCGAAACGTGACGGCGCGCGCGCCGAGCACGGCGCCCTCCCCGCCGATGACGCCCGGGCCGACGAAGGCCTCCGCCGCGATCCAGGCGTTCGTGCCGACGGTGATCGGCCTGGTGACGAGCTGGAAATCGGCATCGTCCACGTCATGCGTGCCGGTGCACAGATGCGCGCCCTGGGAGACAGTCGCCCGGGCGCCGAGTTCGATGCGGTCCATGTTGTAGCAGGTCACATCTCTTCCGAGGCAGGCATGCGCGGCCATGGCTAGGTTCGGCGGATACCAGACCTCGACGCCGGGATAGATCCGCGCCGTTGGGTCGATCCGGGCGCCGAAACAGCGCAGCAGGAACCGGCGCCACGCAAACAGCGGCACCGGCGTCCAACGGCCGAGAAGAACCCAGACGCAGGTCCAGGCGAGCCGGAACAGGCGATGCCGCAGAGGAAAACTTGGGTCGCCCAGACGCGGATTGGTTGTCTTTGCGTCAAGCGGCCTCATGAAGTCCTCGCCCGGAGATGGAGTGCAGAAGGGTGACGAGATCGCGTGCGGCTGCCTCGATGCGGAAATGCCTCTCGAAGCCGGAGCGGGCGTTTGCACGCATGGCGTTTTTGCCGTCGTCCGAAAGCGCGAGCCATGACTGGAGAAGGTTTTCGATGCCTTCCAAACTGTCCGGCGCGACGAGGCCGGCTCCGCTCGCCTTCACTTCGCGCCAGATATTGACCTTGTCGGTCATGAGAACCGGCGTTCCGCAGGCCATGGCTTCGGCGACGGCAATGCCGAAATTTTCCTGGTGCGAGGGCAGGACAAAGGCTTCCGCGGCGCGGAAGGCACCCCATTTGGCCTCCCCGACCAGCATGCCGGGCCAATGGATGCGATCGGCGACACCCGCCTTGGCGGCCCGGGCGATCAGTCTCGACGTCAGCCCGGCTTGGTCCGGTCCGGCGATTGCCAGGTGGAGGCCGGAAGCGGATGCGGCGACTTTCGCAAACGCCTCGACGAGGAGATCGCAACCCTTCTTCGCATGGATGCGGCCGAGGAACAGGAGGAAGCGCCTGTCCTTCAATACCGGCAGAAGCCGGTGGAACGCGGCGAGCTGATCCTCCGTTTGCGCCGGCGGAGCGGACGTGCCGAAGGCGACGACGCGTTCCACGTAACCGTCATCCCGGAAAACGCCCCGCGCCCGGCGGCGCTCTTCCTCGCAGGTGAAAAGAACGGCGGCGGCGTCCCGCAGGACCCTGCCCTGCCGCGCAAACCAGAACGCCTGCTTGGCGAGGTGTTTGAGCGGGTAGGTTTCGCGGAACCAGGGGTCCATCATGCCATGCGCAAAAACGACGTAGGGCAGGCCTGACCGCTGGAGAGCCGACCAGCCGCCGACCGAGGCGTGGTTCCAGAGGCCGTGTATGACCGCCGCATCGAAACGATGCGCGTTGGCGGCGATCCAGCGCGCCAAAACCGGCGTGTATCCGTATCTGCGGATCCAGTGCCCGCAGGCATGAACGGGCAAGGGAAAATCTCTCAGGTAACGCGCGGAAGGATTGTCCAGAGTAACGACTTCGATCGCATGCCCAAGACGCGCCATTTCCAGTCCGCCGAGCCTCAGCGCTTCGATCGGTCCGCCGGTTCGGGGATCGGCACTGGCGATGATGTGGAGGATTTTCATGCCAGGCCCCCGATCAGTTCTTCGAGATTTTCCCTGAAATGCCGCAGGAGATAGCGGGTCCGCACCTTTTCGGCCCCCGCCTCCCCCATCGCGAAGGCTCGGTCTGGGTCGTCGAGCAGCAGCGTCATTTTCGCGGCAAGCGCTTCGATATCGCGCGGGCCGACGGCAAAACCGTCGATTCCGTCGGTGACGATCTCCGCGGCCGCGTCCCCGGTGCCGCAGATCACCGGCAGCCCGTGCCGCCAGGCTTCGAGGAAGACGATGCCAAATCCTTCCTTGGACGACGGCATGGCGAACAGGCATGCCCTGGCATAGGCTTCGGCCAGTTCCGCATCCGATATGCGGCCAAGGAATTCGACCCTGTCTTCAACGGCGCGTTCGCGTGCCAGCGATGCGAGCTCCCCCTTGAGCGGCCCTTCGCCGACGACCTGGAGAGTGCATTCCACATTCCGGCGCTTGAGCAGGACCATCGCCTCGATCAGGGCGTCGATATTCTTGCCGCGGTCATGCAGGTCCAGCCGGGCGACGGTCAGGATATTGCGGCTCCCCTTTTTGGGATCGAGCCTCCGGTCGATGTCGTCGACGGCGTTCGGAAATATCCTGAACCGCTCTCCGGGCAGCCCGAAGGCGTGTTGCATCCGCTTTGCCGTGAAGGCGCTGACGGCGGCGATCCGGCTGAGGGCTCTTGCCATGGCCGGCTCGTAAAACCGCATCCGGCGATAGGCGGGGTCGTTCCAGACCTCGTCGCCGTGGACAAACAGCACGAGCCTGATTCGAGGCGCCAGCAACTTGCAGACGAGCGCGACCGGCAGGAGGTTGATATGCCCGAGGAACAGAATCCGGCAGCGGCGGGCGGCGGCGATCGATCGGAGGACGAAACCGAGGCGCCGAGGGCCGAAGGCGGTGATCGCAGCCGGGGCGATGTTTGGAATATCGGCCGGGCGATCGCGCATGACATGGACGATCGGGCCGCTCCAGCCGTTTTCGTCTGAGATCGCTGCGAGGGCTGCGACAAGGCGCTGGTTGAAGCGCTGGATTCCGCCGATCCGGCCATAGGTGTCCAGGGCGAGGAAAAGAACGCCGGTGCCATGTCCTGTCGCCGGCTTCATCCTGCGTTGCCTCCGGCCCGCTTGAGGACGAGGACCTGTTCAATGATCCGGCGCGCCAGGACCTGGTTATAGGTCCCGTTCGCGAATGTGCGGCGATGCCCGGCATCGGCGATCCGCCCACGCCTCCCGTCATCGGCCAGAAGCTGCCTGCAGATTTCCGCGCAGTCATCCGGCCCTTCGAAGAAAACGGCCTCCTCATCCTGCCTGTAGAGCTGGTGATGATGCGGGGTGCGCGGGGCGCACATGGCGGTGCCGATCGCGGGGATCTCCGTCGAGCGCGTGGTGTGAAGGTCCGCGTTTGCACCATTCAGCAGCACCAGGGCGATTTTCGCGCCGGCAATCGCCCGGGTGTAATCGGTGCCTTCAAGGTGATCGGAGCGAACAAACGGGTGGAGCAGCCGATATTCCGGCGCTCTTTTCCATCGGGCCCCGTGGATCGCGAGCGGCACGCCCTTTTCGATCAGCCGCGCCATGAAGGCGCCGCGCCCCGGCATCCAGGTGCCGACGAAAACGACGTCGGACGACCAGCGGCTTTTCTCCTCCTGCGTCAGCGACGGAGGGCGATGCATGATTTCGTCCGCGCATTGCCAGATCGTGTCGATCCGCCTCGCGCCTCTGCTGACCATCATCGCTTCGATGCCGTCGCGGCAAACGCCAATGGCCAGATCATAGTGCGGCAGGGCGCGGCGAAGGATATTCCAGCGGAGGCGTTCCGGGGACGGGTCCACAAACGGATTGTCCGCATTGTAGTTGACGATCACCGGCGCCGCCTTGCGGATCGCCTTCAGGGCGGCTGGCCCGACGACGTCGCCGCAATCGACCAGCGCAAAATCGAAGTGCCGTTCCCCGATCCGCCGGCCGAGCTCCTTTGCCACGAGATGGTCGATGCCGGGGCCGCCGGCGCGGTTCAGCCACAGCGCCCAATGGGGAGGGAGGCACGCATAGGGCGACAGATGCAGGACATCGGTGCCGACACGCCCGAAGGCCGCCGCGCGCTGCAGGCTGGTTCCCGAATCTGCACCGATATAGAGGAGCCTCATCGCAGCTTCACGCCCCTCGTCAGCCAGAATATCGGCACGTAAAGCAGCACCGTTTGCGGCAGCGCCCGGACGAGATTGCCGGCCTGGACCGCGACCGATTCGTCCATCAGACCGTTCATGAAGAAGCGGGTGATGGAGATGCAGGCCAGGGCCGAAAGCAGCACCCGCCCTCCCCGCATCCGGGTCAGGAGCGCATCGCCGACGATGAAACTGGCGAAGGCGAACATCGCAAAGACGGCGACGTAGAATGCGCCGAAAACGACGAAGCCGTCCGCGATCGAGGAGCCGGTGCGATAACTTCCCAGCTCATCCCCGGTGACGAGGAAATTGTAATAATCGCCCGACGAGAAGGCGCTGTTCGACTTGTCGAGTTCCGGCGCGACGACGTTCAGAACCGGTGCAGGAAGCAGCAGCAACAGCTGGTTGAGGGCGTTTTCGCGCGCCAGACCCTCCCCGGTCGGCGACAGCGAAAGCCCGAGGGCGATGTTGTGGTCGATATATTTGGTGGCGACGAAGCGCGCCAGAAGCGGGTTGTCGACATAAATCTCGTTATAGCTTCCCTCGGCCAGGATCCGGTCAATCTCTCGCCTGGACCGCAGCGCTTCGCCGTCGAAATAAGCGCGCATGGTCGAGAGGACGAGGTCTTGCGACGAGATGTCGGAGCGCTCGTCGCGGGCAATCACCATGGCGGTCGCGAGATCCGAGAGGATGCCCGCCGGGATGGGGCTGAAGAGGACGGCGACCGACATCCAGATCACACGCCGCCTCGTCAGGACGAAACGTCCGATCGCAACCGCGATCACAAGGCAGATCAGCACGGTCAGGATGTTGACCGCAAAGGCGCCCCGGCTGTTGCGCGCCAGCGCGATATAAAGCGTCAAGGTGCAATAGGCAGCCAGCGCCAGCCAATTGACCCGACGCCTGAAGTCCGGCGGATCGATGAGCCAGGCGGCAACAGGAATGAGGAAGGGCGCGACGGAGAATTGCGACAGGCCGGCGAGCAGCTTGAAGGCAATGTCGCCGAAATTGTCCTGTCCCCAGCGGTCGGCATTCGTGTACCAGGACGCAAACGAGCCCAGCAGCCCCATCCACCATAATTGCCGGTTTGTCGGAGAGCGATAGACGCCGAGCGGCGCAAATATCCTTCGGCTGATCGTGAGGGCGATCGTCCGCATCACCCTCGACCGTGTGTAGAACCAGTGCAGCGCCACCGCCCATAACTGCAGCAGGGCGAGCACAGAAAAGGTCGCGACCGGCGCTTCGAGGTTGAAGATGACCGGTTTCCACGCCAGAGCCTGAACGACAAGGGCGGCCAGGGTCGAATGGATCTGAAAGCCGAGCACCACCACCGTCGAGATCGGATAGCGCTCGATCCGTCTTGGCCTGGTGCAGTAGGCGACCACGCAAGCGCCTGCCAGTCCGGCTGACACGGCGCAGAACACGTTGGTTATGTCCGGCGATATCCCCACCTGAACTATCGCGCCGAGCAATACCGCCGCCACCAGACCCCAGCGCGCCCTGGCGACGTAACGGGAATTGCCGCTGCGTTGCCGCGGCACGGAGCGCGTGCCGAATACCGCATTGTCGCCCGCCAGACCTCCGCTCCCCATCATGGCCGATCCTCCATGAGATCGGCCGGCCGCCGGGCGAGGTTTGGAATGCGATACAGGAGCATGGTTCGCGCGTCAGCCGGCAAAGCCCTGTAGGTCGCCCAGGCCGCCGCAAAGGCGCCGATGACGGCCGGAATGGATGACCAGACGGTCGATTGAGGCCAGGCGACGGTGGCGAACAGGCCGGAGATGATCGAGATGCCGCCGCAAACGGATGCGGCGAAAGCACGGACCGGCAGGTTCGACCGCAGCATCCGGGACACGGAGCGAGCCGCTGCGGCATAGATCACGAAACCTGCAATCTCGGCCGCCAGCAACGAGAAACCGGCTCCCGCCAGCCCCCATGAAGGCAATGTCAGATAACAACCGGTTGCCGTGAGCAGCAGGGACACGCCGTTCGCGACGATCGGCGGCAGCAGGACATTGTTGCCGCGGACGATCGAAGCAACCGGCTGGGCAAGACCGTAAACGATAATGCAGGCGCAGAGCGAACTGAACAGGATGGGATCGAGGCGGAAGCTGCCGCGCGTCCACCACAGGAAAAAGCCGGGCGCCACCCATTGGAGCAGGATGCAGCCGGGGCCGACAACGGCCAGTACGAAGAGCCAGCTGAGGATGACGGTGGTTTCCGCAGCCTCGTGCCTCCCTTCCCTCAAATAACGCATAAGCTCCGGCTCGATGGGGCCGGCCAATGCGTTGATGCCCTGCATGGCGATATTCGACAATGTCCGGGTCGCCGTGAACGCGCCGAGAAGGCCAACGCCGGCAACCGGCGCGATCAGCAGCCGGATGCCCTGCTGGCTTGCGACGGCGATCAGTTCGCGGAGCGATACGAGCAGGCTGCTGGTGAGATTGGAACGGCTTCTGCGCAGGTTCGGCATGGCGAAGCCGATCTTCTCGCGCCGCCAGAGACGATAACAATCGAGATGCACGCCGATATTGATGACGACATTGGCGACCGACGAAGTGATGACGGCGTCGAGGACATTGCCGCCGGCGACGACAGCCATCAGGGCCGCAAGGTTCACGCCGGCCAGCAGCGCAAACCGCCACCACGCCATTCTCGCGTAGTAGCCGAAGGGGATGAGTGCGCGACCAAGGATGCCGCCTATCGAGCCGGTGAGCAGCCAGGCAAGGGCGTAAACGATCATCGCGCTCGTGAGTTCGCCGATCAGTTCGGCGGAGACGAAACCGCCGAACAGCGCGTCGGCCCATCCGAAGGTCGCGACGGCCGTCCAGAAGCAGAGCAATGACGCTGCGAGGAAAATGGCGGCGGGCACGGAGGAGAAGAAGTCGAGCCTGACGGTCTCACTAGTGCCGAGGCGCTGGAACTCGTAACCGAGATAGGTCTGATGGCCAAGGTCGAAGGCGATGGACAGGGAATAGAGCGCCTGCAGCAGCACCCAGAGCCCGAACTGCTGCGCCGACCAACTGCCCAGCATGATCGGCACGCTGATCGTCTGGACCAGGATATTGCCGCCAAGCAACGCCCCGTTGGCGATCGAACCCGAGATAAGCCGTACTGACACACTCATCGAAAACGCGACCTACGGCTACACGGTTGACCTTTTCAATATTTTCCGCGCGACGATGCGGACGTCCGTCGCACGGTCGCGAAGCATGTTTTCCAGAAAGTCCACGAAGCCCAGCGGCGCTGTTTCCTGGCTCGGGTGCATGAATGACGAGGCGAAGGCGGGCTGCCTGCCGGGAAACCGGATCGCCTTTGGCCAAAACAGCGGGGTGACGGGATGAAGATAGGAATGGCCGGGCGTCCATCCGAGCCATTTCAGCCGAAACCACTTTTGCGCATTCACCTGGTGCGCATGTCCCCAGCTGGTGACCTTCTCCCACATCTCGGCATCGCTCAAAACGTATCCGTAGTGGTAGCAGGGTTCGTCGACGAGGATGGTCGGCGCGGCGGTGGTCCTGCGCGCCGTCTCGAAGCGGACGCCGCTTGCGCAGCGGATCGCAAAACCCGCATTGACATCGCGGATCGAGCCCCGGCCATTGGTCAGGACCAGCTCGGGCGTCTTCCAGAAATTATGCCATGGCGTCAGAATGCGATCATGGCCGCGGTCGAGCGCCATGAATTCGAGCAGCCTTTCCCAGGAAAGGTCGGAATAGAATTCGTCGGCGTCCTGGATGACCAGCCAGTCGAAACCTTCGCCGACGGCCCTGTCGAGGCAGTCGTTGCGGGTATCCTCCTCCGTCTCGAAGTCGCTGGAAATCACCTCGATCTCGCAATTCACCCCTTTCAGGCGGGCGGCGGCGATCGCCTCCTCCACCTTCTCCCGGGTGGTCGGGTTCCTCCTCGAGGCGCGCGAACCAGGCGCATAAGCCCAGGGACGCTCGGGGCGGACGATAAAAACCTTGTCGACGAAACGGCCGCAGTTCTCGACAACGTGCGGCAGAAAGCGATCGACGTTGTAGGCGAGGATGTGGCCGGCGATCCTCATGGCCCACCGCCGTCGATCAGCTGCCGGATGGCGATGATGGCCGGCCGTTTCGAAAGGCTCTGGACCAGAGCCATCCGAGCATGCGGCAGCAATTCGTCCCGCTCGGACCTTGCGCGGAGAATGCAGGCCGCAAGGCTTTCCGGGTCGTTGGGCGGCGTCAGGTAGACGGCCTCCTCGACAAATTGCGCCAGTTCGGTGCCTTCGTCGGCGGTGACCAGGACGGGTTTTCCGGAGGCCAGCATGCCGCCGAGCTTGGAGGGAAGCGCCAGGTCGGCGGTGCTCCTGTCCTGCGGCAGGACATGCAGGTCGGGCATGTTGAGGAGAGCGTTCAGCCGCGCATAGGGCTGGAAGGGAAGGAAACGGACATTGGCAAGATGGCCGTAACGAGCCTCGAGCTCCGGTTTCTGCGGCCCATCCCCGGCGACCACGAAATGGATATGCCGCTCGTCCTCAAGATGTTCGGCCGCGTCGAGAAGAACGTTCAGGCCCTGTTTGGCGCCGATACTGCCCGAATAAAGGACGACGAAATCCTCGGGCCCGAAGCCGAGTTCCGCCCGATAGGGACTGATATCCTCCATCGGATGGAATTGCCCGAGATCCACCCAGTTGCGGACCACGGACACTTTTGCGTCCGGCACGCCTTTCAGGACGAGGCCCTCGGCCATGCGGTTGGAAATGGTGATCAGCCGGTCGAACCTGCCGAGCACGCCGCGCTCGAAAACATGGCCGAGCGCCTTCAGCCAGGGCCTTGAGTTCAGATGCCCGACGGCGAATGCGGCATCGACTTCCATGTCATGGACATGCAGCACGGTGCGCGCGCCGATCAACCTCGCGGCAAGCTGGGCCACGGGGGCCGCAAACAGCGTCGGCTCGACGCAGAAGACCGTTGCCGGGCGGCGACGCAGGATCTGCCAGAAGACGACCGGTGCCGAGGTGAGCGCAAAGGACAGCGGCGCCAGCAGACGCCAGATGCCCCGCATCTTCCGCCGCAGCATCAGCGGTGCCCGCAGCACCGTGATGCGTCCTTCGGCTGTTGCGGAAAAACCATTCCTGTATCCGGGCTGGACCGCCCAGCCAGGATAATGCGGCGGCGTCGTCACCACCGTGACGTCCATGCCCTCGGCGGCCAGGTATTCGGCGATCTCGCCGGTATATTTGCCCACGCCGGCGGTTTCCGGCGCGTAGTTCATCGCATAGACGACCACGCTCTTGCGTGGCGATGTGGCAGCTACCGTGGCCAGCCCCGGTGCGGCGTCGAACGTTTGTTCGCATTCGTCGCTGAGGGGCTGGGCGGCGGCTGTCATCAGGCAGCATCTCCGCGTTTGCGTTCGAGATACTCGCCCTTGAGGAAGGCCCGGTAGGCATCGGTTATGCCCTCTTCCAGCCCGATCCGCGGCGACCAGCCGAGCGCCCTGAGCTTGTCGGCACTCATCAGCTTGCGCGGCGTGCCGTCGGGCTTTGTCAGGTCATGGGCGATATTTCCCTGGAAGCCGACGACCTTGGAGACCAGCTGGGCGAGCTCCAGAATGGTCACGTCCTCGCCGGATCCGACATTGACATGGGTTTCGGCCGAATAGGTCTTCATCAGGTGGACGCAGGCATCGGCGCAATCGTCGACATGCAGGAATTCGCGGCGCGGCGTGCCCGTACCCCACACCGTGATGTCCGCGAGGTGCCCGGTTTTCGCCTCATGCGCCTTGCGGATCAGCGCCGGCATGACATGGCTGGACTTCAGGTCGAAATTGTCGCCGGGGCCATAGAGATTGGTCGGCATGGCCGAAATGAAGTCATGGCCGTGCTGCTTGCGATAGGCCTGGCAGAGCTTGATGCCGGCGATCTTGGCGATCGCATACCATTCGTTGGTCGATTCCAGCGGGCCGGTCAGAAGCGATTCCTCGACGATCGGCTGGTCGGCGAATTTCGGATAGATGCAGGAGGAGCCGAGGAACATCAGCTTCTCGACGCCGACCCTGTGGGCGGCCTCGATGATATTCGCCTCGAGGATGAGGTTGTCGTAGAGGAAATCGGCCGGATAGGTGTCGTTGGCGAGGATGCCGCCGACCTTGGCGGCCGCCAGGAACACGGCATCCGGGCGGTTCTTCTCCATCCAGGCCTCGACGTCAACCTGACGCGTCAGATCGGCGTCGCCGCGCGTCGCCGTCAGGATCTCGCAACCTTCCGAGGCCAGACGGCGGACGATCGCCGAGCCGACCATGCCGCGATGCCCCGCGACATAGACCTTCTTTCCCGCAAGGCTGTAGATCGTCTCAGGCATGGGAGAGCCCCTTGTTGCCGCCCGAGGTCGGAACATTGCGCGCCATGACCTTAAGGTCTTCCCGGACCATTTCGGCGACGAGCTGATCGAGATTGGTCTCGTGCTTCCAGCCGAGCTTCCGGTGCGCCTTGGTGGGGTCGCCGATCAGAAGGTCGACTTCCGTCGGGCGGAAATAGCGCGGATCGATCGCCACGACACATTCGCCGGATGTCGTGTCGTAGCCCTTTTCGTCGACGCCCTCGCCGCGCCATTCGATCGGCATGCCGACCTTGGCGAAGGCTTTTTCGACGAAGGAGCGTACCGTATGGGTCTCGCCGGTTGCGAGCACATAGTCGTCCGGCTGGTCCTGCTGGGTCATCAGCCACATGCCGCGCACATATTCGCGGGCATGGCCCCAGTCGCGCTTGGCATCGAGATTGCCGAGGAAGAGGCGTTCCTGCAGGCCGAGATGGATGGCGGCGGCGGCGCGGGTGATCTTGCGGGTGACGAAGGTCTCGCCGCGGATCGGGCTTTCGTGGTTGAACAGGATGCCGTTCGAGGCATGCAGGCCATAGGCCTCGCGATAGTTCACGACGATCCAGTAGGCATAGAGCTTGGCAGCGGCATAGGGCGAGCGCGGGTAGAAGGGGGTCGTCTCGCTCTGGGGAACTTCCTGCACCTTGCCGTAAAGCTCGGAAGTGGAAGCCTGGTAGAAACGGGTCTTCTTGGAAAGGCCGAGCAGGCGGATCGCTTCGAGCAGCCGCAGCGTGCCGGTGCCGTCGGCATTGGCGGTATATTCGGGCGTCTCGAACGAGACCTGCACGTGGCTCTGGGCCGCCAGATTGTAGATCTCGTCCGGCTGGGTTTCCTGCACCACTCGGATGAGATTGGTGGAATCCGTCATGTCGCCGAAATGCAGCATGAAGCGCGGATCCTCGACATGCGGATCTTCGTAGAGGTGCTCGATGCGGTTGGTGTTGAACGAGGAGGAGCGCCGTTTGATACCATGGACCGTATAGCCCTTCGCCAGCAGCAGTTCAGCAAGATACGCGCCGTCCTGGCCCGTCACCCCGGTGATCAATGCTACCTTGCCGTTGCTCTTCACATTTCCAGTCATGATATCCCCCTAACGGAACCCGTCAGTCTTTAAGTGAAACGTGCGCGTCAAAGCGCGCAATGTGCCAGTCGCGAGTGCTGGGAACACCGTTGTGATGCCCCCCGGAATGCGGCGAATCCGAGACATACAGTGATTCGTACCATTCGGGGCTTATGCCAAACATTGCAGCCAAGCGCTTCAGAAAAGATCATCGGCAGTCGTCGGGGTCCTTCCTTCTCGTTTCCGTTCTGGTTGGGATGGAGTGCCGGCCCTACGCGGGCCTTTGACCCGGCATCGATAGAACCGGCGCCGGATCAGGACGTGTCTTCGTGGTAATAACGCGCATAGCGGGATGCGTAATAATCCGGTGATCCATATCCCTCGTACAGTTTCATCCTGCTGCCATCGACCTTGTTGAGCATCACGCCGAGGCACCGGCCGGCGATCTGCGGTTCGGCATTCAAGGTGTCCTTGACCGCCTTTCGGGATGTCCCGCCCCATTCGACGACCATGACGAAGCCGTCGACGCGTGACGCGACCGCCCTCGCATCGACGACCGGACCGAGCGGCGGCAGGTCGAGAACGATATAGTCGAACTCGGCGCCAAGCTGTGCCAGCAGCCTCGCCATCGCGGACGACGCCAGAAGTTCGGACGAATGCGGCATCCGCCGCGTCACCACGGCCGGCAGAAATTGCAGGCCGGTATCGGGATCCGCCAACATCACGGAAGCCGGCACCCGGGCCTCCAGCAGGACTTCGAGCAGTCCCTCTTCCGCATGCGAACCGAGCGCCCGTGTCACGCCCGGATTGCGCAGGTCCGCATCGATCAGCAGGACCCTCGCGCTTCTGGCGAGCGCCTGGGCGAAATTCATGGCGATCGTCGATTTCCCCTCGCCGGGCAGGACAGAGACGATACCGACGACCTTGCAAGGTTTGTCGATATGGACATCCGCGGCGATCCGTGCGCTGCGCAGCGTTTCGGCAAAGGCGGAGGACGGATGCTCGGTTGCAAAACCGGACATTTCAGTTGTCCGCCAGACCTCCCCTCTTGCCGGCCCGGCGGGCGGCCTCCTGCCCGGCGGCAGCTCCACCAGCGGTACGGAACCGAGATATTCGAGGCCCAGAACATCTCTCACCTGTTCGCCGGTACGGAAGAACCGGTCCCGGAATTCTCGAAAAGCCCCGGCCACGCCGCCGGCGGCGCAACCCAGCGCGAGGCAGATCGCCAGCACCAGCGACAGCCGCGGCTCGCTCGCACCCGCCGGCGGCACGGCACGGGAAATGACGCGTGCTTCGGTGACGGGGAAGGACTGCTGCTGCACGGCCTCCTGATAACGCTGCAGGAAGGTCTGGTAGAGGTTGCGGTAGGTTTCGGCGGAACGTTCGAGTTCCCGCAACTGCACCTGCGTTTCGCCCGCGGCGACGCTGACATCGGTGGCGTTGCGGACCCCTTGGTTGATCTGGCGCTCGCGGGATCGCGCGACTTCGAGTTCGCTTTGATAGCTCCGGGCGATCCGCCGCAGTTCGTCGAACATCAGCCGGTTATATTCCGTCATTTCCTGACGCAGGCGGACGGCCTGCACATGGTCCTGCCCCAGCCGCCTGGAGATCTCGGCCTCCCGCCTCGACGATTCCAGATATTTTTCGCGCAGCGAGCCGATCACGGAACTCTCCAGCGCATCGGTCACGACCGCATCCGTGTCGCCGCTCGCGATGATCGCCTCGATGCGGTCGGAGCGGGCCCGGGCTCTGGCGGTGTCGGCCCGTGCCACGATCAGCGCGCTGTTCAGTTCGGCAAGCTGCTGGTCGGAGACGAGCTTGTCATTGGCGGTGACGAGGCCGTTGGCGGCGCGAAACCGCTGGACCGCCAGATCCGATTCCAGCGAGCGCTGCCGCAATTCCTCGATGCGCCGCTGCAGCCAGTCGCCGGCCCGCCGCGTGGCATCGTATTTGGCATCCAGCTTGTCGGTCAGATAGGCATCGGCGATCGCGTTGGCGACCGCGGCGGCAAGCTGCGGCGATGTGGCGGTGTAGGAGATTTCGAGGACATAGGAACGCCCGACGCGCGCTACCTTGAGATTGTCGAGAAGTTTCGCGAGCGCCTGACGGCGTTTCGCCTCGATCTGGTCGAGACGCGACTGGCCGTCGCCTCCCAGCCATTGCCTGAGGTCGAATATCGACCGCATGGCGGATGCCGCCGCAAGCACCAGGTTCCGGCGGCCCGCCATGAAGTCCGGATCATCCTGCAGCTTCAAGCTGTCGATCGCCGACACGCCGATCGTCTCGGACCGCAGCAGTTCGACCTGGCTGAGGACCGATGCCTCGTCGTCCAGGACCCCGCCGATCGTCGACAGCTGTTCGACGACCTGCCGGTTGCCGCGGTCGATCAGCACGCTGGTTTTCGCCGCATATCGGGGCGTGGCGGTCAGCATGTAGCCGATGCCGAGTGCCACGAAGACCGCGACGCACAGGCCGGCCACCCGCCACTGCCGCCGGACGCTGGCGATCAGGCCATCCAGATCCAGTTCGGGAACCTCTTCCTCAAGGGGGTCCTGCCGGTGGCGCGTCAGAAAAACAGGCCGCTGGTTCATCGCGTTGCCCCATCGAGGCCCGCGTTGCGGAGAACCGATCCCGAGCGGCCGCAAGCGGCCTGAATGTCAGTCGCGCCAGGCATCATGGCTGCTCGCAATATCCCGGGTGGAAGCGGTGACCGAATTGAGAATGGTGAGGAATTTCACGAGCTCGACCGCATCGGCCGTCGATACATAGAGTACGTCCTTGTCCTGCATGGGGAACTGCTGGACGGCGAAGAAGGCGGCCGGATCGCGCAGATTGGCGCGAAAGATCACCGGCACCTCGCGGCCCTTGAAGCGACTGACGTCGACGCCGATATCGCGGAGAAGATCGCGATCCGCGACGCGGTAAAGAAGGACCGATCGCGGTTCGGCCTTGTCGTCGATCAGGCCGCCGGCCTTGGCCAAGGCTTCGCCGAGCGAAAGGTCGGAGTCCTCGAAATCAAATCGTCCGCTTTCGCCGGTCAGGCCGAAGGCGAGGAAGGTCCGGCGATTGCGACCGACGAAGATCGTATCGCCCGGATAGACGTAGATATTCTCCTGCGGACGATCGCTCAGCGTCCGATACGCGACGGTGACGTTGCGGCCGCGACGCTGGAGCGAGACGGTCGCCTCCCCGGCGGGCACGCTCAGGCCGCCGGCCTCGGAAATCACGTCGACGATACGCTCGCCGGCGGGGCTGAGCTCGATCTTCTTCGCCTGCTTGACGTCGCCCAGGACGGACGCGCCCATCGACCGGCTCGCCACTGTCGAGATCACAACCTGCGGCTCGATGGCGCGATTGGCCAGCCGTTCGGCGATATCGAGCTCTACCGCATCGACCGGGTGTCCTGCCGCCCTCACCTTGTTCGCGTATGGAACGCTCAGCATGCCATCGCGACCGATCGTCTGGTTGGGCAGGGTGATGTAATTGCCCGGGCGGGCACCCGCATCCGCGGGGATGAACAGACCGCCGCTTTGCGCCTCGAACACCGAGACCTGAACGACATCGCCGATGCCGAGGGTCAGCGGCGGGGGTGCAGCACCGCCGACGCCGAAACCGGCGCTCAGGCTCGGCATCGCGGATTTCGGCAGATGGGCCAGGACATTGCGATTGATATCGACAAGCGCGTAGTCGATACCGGCCTTGTTGCCGGTTGTTGCAAAAGCCTTCACGGTTGCATTGGCTTCAACGGCGCGTGGATCCGGGCCGGACCGCGGAATCCCTGTGCAGCCGGACAGAAACGCAACAGTAGCAAGCGCTAGAACCACACTCAAAGAACTCAACATACGCCCCGCCACACAACCCAAAGTATGGTATCGGTTTAGCCGGCAAGCGAACCCGGTGATTCTCGGGGGTAAATACGCGACGAATCAAAATTCGCGATAGTGTGGCAAATCAACCACATGGATGGTTAATCAATTTTCGTCCACAGAATACATGCGGGACGGCGCTGCAGCTGTCGCACGGTCTTGTTCAATTCCGAAACCCTCTCACATATGGCCCCGGCGATCCCGTTCAAAAATCCGGAGGCTTCGGACGTTGTTAACACTCCATCGGTCATCCACTTCTCATTGTCGGCGGGATCGTCCATAGCAGGCGGATGGCGGGAAGCATGCGAAATTTGAAGGACTGGTTTTCGAGGCGCCGCCGGGCCGAACCGGTCAGGCCTCGCCGCCGCCGGATCGACCTCGGCCAGAACCCGCCGCCCTATCCGATCTATGCGATCGGCGACGTGCATGGCTGCCTCGACGAACTCAGGGATGCCGAGGCGCGCATCGCCCATGACATGGCGGTGAACCATCGTCCCGGAATGGTGGTCCTGCTCGGCGACTATGTCGACCGGGGCCCCGCTTCGGCCCATGTCCTCGAGCACCTGATCAGACCCAGCCAACACGGCCTGAGGCGGATTCCGCTCTGCGGCAACCATGACGACATTTTTTCGAAGTTCGTGGACGACCCGGAACGTTATTCGGAATGGCTGGGAATGGGCGGCGAACAGACGCTGCTTTCCTATGGCCTGGACCCGTATGGTCTGGGCACCCGCGGCAAGAGGCAACGCGCCAAGCTAGGCGATCTGCTGCTGGAAACCGTGCCGGTGCCGCACCGGAAGTTCCTCGCCAATCTTCCCGTCAGCCTCACGGTCGGCAAACTCGTTTTCGTCCATGCGGGCCTGAGACCGGGCATCCCGCTGCTGCAGCAGAGCGATGAGGACATGCTGTGGATTCGTGAGGCGTTTCTCGCCACGGGACCGCAACTGCCGCTTCTGGTCGTCCACGGCCATACGCCACACCCGGAGCCTGACCTCGGGCCCGGCCGGATCGGCATAGACACGGGAGCTTATTATTCCGGCCGGCTGACGGTCCTCAAGATCGACGGCGGGCGATTCTCGTTCCTGTAAGAGACCGAGGATTTCAGAACCGGCGCCGGTACCACCAGAACAACAACGGCTTGATCGACGAGCCGAAAAGCCCGAGCCCCGTGATCGAAAAGCCGAAATAAACCCGTGGCCTGCCGCCATCGATCGCGCGGACGATCCGTTCCGCCACCGCCGTCGCGGTCCAGGGCAGGACCGTTCCCATGACGATTTTCGCTTCCCGTGGCCGGGTCAGCAATTCCCTCTCGAACTGCGGCGTGATCGTATCCGGTGGGTAACAGATCGAAATGTGGACGCCGGAGCCTGCAGCCTCCATGCCAAGCGCTTCGGCAAACCCCGTCAACGCCGATTTGGAAGCGCAATAGGCGGCATAACCATAGATACCGATCAGGGCCGCGCCTGACGACACCATCATGATCCGGCCTTCTCCGCGCGATTTCATACCCTTGTAGACGGCGCGGACGGCATTGGCGGTACCCATGAAGTTGGTTGTCACCTGCGCGGCAAACGCCTCGCTCGACAGCGTTTCGAAGCTGCCGGGCTCGACGATGCCTGCGCACGTCACCAGCACGTCGCAGGGTCCGAGCACCGCTTCCGCTGCGGCGACGGCTGCCGACAGATCGGCCTCGTGGCCGACGTCGACCGCTGCAATATGAATGTCGGCGTCCGAAATCTGCGCCGCCGACAGAAGTTCCTCGCGGGCTTTTTCAAGCCTTGGGGCATCGCGGGCGATCAGCGTCAGCCGCGCGCCACGCGCGGCATAGAGCCTTGCGACCTCCAGGCCGATACCGCTCGATCCGCCGGTGACGATGACATGCATGATCTCGTCCGTCCCGACCTGGCTCGCGGCTCAGAGCTTGCCTGTTGCCTGCAGCAGCGGCTGCAGCTGCAGGACCTTTTCCATGTCGAGCGAGGCTAGGCCGAAATTGCGCTCCTGTAAATCTTTCAACTTGTGGGCGGTAATCTCGACCGAATGGCGGATCTGTTCCTCCGTATGGTCGCAGGTGATGAAGAACCGAAGCCGGGCCATGCCTTCCGGTACCGCGGGGTGGATGATCGGCAGGACATTGACCCCTTCTTCCAACAGATCGTTGGAAAGCTGCACGGCGCGAAGAGAATCGCCGACAATGACCGGCACCACCGAAAAGCCGACGCTCAAGCCCGTATCGAGGCCGGCGGCCCTGGCGCATTCAAGGAAAAGCGCACCGTTTTTATGCAGCCTTTCGGTCCGTTCCGGTTCGGTACGCAGGATATGCAGCCCGCAACGCGCCGCCGCCGCGAGAACCGGCGCGAGACCGACGCTGTAGACAAACCCGCCGGCTTCCGCCTTAAGGATATCGACGAGCGCCTGCGAACCGGCGATATAACCGCCGCAGCTCGACGTGGTCTTGGAGAGGGTTCCCATCCAGATATCGACATCGCGCGGGTCGAGCCCGAAATGTTCGAACGTGCCGCGGCCGCTCTTGCCCAGCACGCCGAGCGCATGGGCCTCGTCCACCATCAGCCAGAAACCGTAGCGCGAGCGCAGTTCGATCAGCGCCGGCAGGTCGGCGATGTCGCCGTCCATAGAATAGACGCCCTCGACGATGACGAGGATGCGCCGGAATTCGGCCGACAGCGTTCTGAGCACGGATTCCAGGTTTTCGATATCGTTGTGCCGGAACAGGCGTCGCGTCGCGCCCGACTGCTTGATGCCGGCGAGCGCGCTGTTGTGGATGAACTCGTCATGGATGACGAGATCCTGCGGCCCCATCAGGCAGCTGATCGCCGCGACATTAGTCAGGTATCCGCTGACGAAACAGACCGAGGCATCGACCCCATAAACCGAGGCAAGATCCGCTTCGAGGTCCGTGTGCACCGGCCGTTCGCCGGCGACGAGGCGGCTTGCCGAGGCGGAGATGCCGAACCGGTCGATCGCGGCTTTCGCCTTTTCCACCGTCTGCGGATCGGTATTGGTGGCGAGATAGTCGTAGGAGGCGAAATTGATCAGTTCGCGCCCGCCCATCGCGGTCGTCGCACCGGCGGCGCGGTCGTGGGAGCGGTAGAACGGATTGGCGACGCCGATCATCTCGCCCGCCATGCGCTGAAGCTGGACACGCTGATATTCCGGCAGCTCATCGAAGCGCAGCGCCTGACGGGCCGGCGCCGGCGGTTGGCGGTTCAGCCGCGCGGCGCGATTGCGGCCGGAGGCTTCGCTCGTCCGGCGCATCTTGTCCAGCAAACCACGCTTTCCCTCGGTGCCCAGCCCCGAGGTTGTTTCGTCATCCGGACCTTTGTTCATCAATGCGCTGCCGCTTTCTGCTGCTTTGCGACGGAATGGCTCTTCACGAGCTTGTCGACAACGCCGTTCTCGGCCGGCGTCGCCTCTTCCGTCTCATCACTATGCGTCGATACGCGCTCGCGCAAGCGCGTGACGACGTCGCCGACGGTGGTATCGTCGCCGACACCGCTCAAGGGGATGTCGAATCCCGTCTTCTGCTGGAAGCCCATGCCGAGCTCCATCGCCATCAGGCTGTCAAGACCGATCTCCTTCAGGATCTTGTCCGGGGTGATCGTATCCTCGGTGACGCGCAGGATCGCGGCGATCTCGCCGGCAACCAGCGTATGTAGGATCTGCTGCGCCTCTTCCGCCGACTTGCCGCGGATCAGCTCTTCCAGATCGATCGTATCGCCTTCGGCCGCCGCATTGCCGGTACCGGCATGGCGCAGCGCCGTCTCGAACAGCGCACCCCGGGAAATCGGCAGCATCCGCACCGCATTCCAATCGACTTCCGCGATCATCACCGCGGCCGCATCGACGCTGCCGGTATCGGCAACCATGTAGCGCTCGACCTGTTCAAGCGCTTCGCGCGCCTTCATTGCCGTCTTGCCGATGCGCTTAGACAGAAGCTCGTTGACCTCGGTGTTGCGGGCCAGGAAACCGGTGTCGGCGATTGCGCCGAAACCGACGGCCAGGGCGGCAAGACCCGCAGCACGGCGGGCGCGGGCCAGGCCCTCGAGATAACCGTTGGCGATGACGTAATTCGACTGGCCAGGATTGCCGATCATCGTCGTTGCCGAGGAGAAGAGCAGGAACAGCTCGAGATCGTCCTTCAAGGTCAGGCGGTGGAGGACTTCGGCGCCCCTCACCTTCACGTCGACGACCGGCTTGTTGCGCTCCGGCGTCAGGTTGGACATGAGCGCATCATCGAGCACCATGGCCGCGTGGACGATGCCCTTTACAGGGCCTTCGCTGCGCAGGAGTTCGAGCAGCAGGGCGGTCGCGGCCTCGTCGGTGATGTCGCAGGCATGGACCGTCGCATGGACGCCCTTTTTATGCCAGGCGGCAATCGCCGCAAGCGTCACATCGTCGGCCATGCCGCGGCGCGAGCAGAGCGCGATGCGGCGCACGCCCTTGGCGACCAACCATTCCGCTGCCGCAAGGCCGAAACCGCCGATGCCGCCGGCGACCAGGAAAATTCCGTCTTCTGAGAAACGCAGCGGCTTGCCCGGTGCGGCCAGAACCTTGTCCTTTCCGGCCACAGGCGGGCGGACGACGATCTTGCCGATGTGGCCGGAATTCTGCATTAGCCGGAAGGCGCTGCCGATCTCGTCATGACTGAAGGCGCGGTAGGGGAGCGGCGTCAGCTTGCCCTCGGCGAACAGGCGGCCGATCTCGGTGAAGATCCTCTTGGTCACCGCGGGCAGATTGACCAGAAGCTGGTCGGCATCGATACCGAAATAGCTGATATTGCGGCGGAACGGACGGAGCCCGATCTTGCGGTCGGAATAGTAGTCCCGCTTGCCGAGTTCCAGGAAGCGCCCGAACGGCTTCACCAGTTCGATGCTGCGCTCCATCGCTTCCGAGAACAGCGAATTGAGGATCAGATCGACGCCCTCGCCATTCGTCACGCCACGGACGCGGGAAACGAAATCGAGCGAGCGGGAATCGAAGATATGGTCGGCGCCGAGCGCTTCGAGGAAGCGACGCTTCTCGACGGTGCCGGCCGTGGCGATGACCGTCGCGCCCTTCAGCTTGGCGATCTGCAGCGCCGCGAGACCGACACCGCCAGCCGCGCCGTGAATGAGGATCGTTTCACCTTTTTCGATATGGCCGAGCTGGACCATGGCGTAATAGGCGGTCAGGAAGGCCACCGGAACGGTGGCGGCGGCGGTAAAATTCAGCCGGTCGGGGAATTTCGTCACGCCGTCGCGGCGAACCCGGACATGGGTCGAAAACGCCGCCGGCGCGATGCCCATGACCCGGTCGCCCGCAGAGAGGTCATCGACATCAGATCCGACCTCAACGACGCGTCCCGCCAGTTCCATGCCGATGGTCGCGCCGGCAAAGCCGTCTTCCAGGGCTTCTTCCGGGAGCAGGCCCATGGCCCACATGACGTCGCGGAAATTGAGGCCGGTCGCCTCGACGGCAATCACCACCTCGTTCTTGTCCGGTACGGGGAGGTCGCAGGCTTCCCAGGCGATGCTGTCGACACGGCTGCTGACCAGCTGCCGGATCGTCGCCGCCGGGAAATCCGAGACCAGAACGTCGGACGACGGGAACGGGCCGGTGGCGGCGCGGATTTCCCGAAGCCTGCCATCGTCGATCAGCCATTCGCGATTGTTCGTGGAGGCGGCGAATATCTCGGCCACAGCCACGGATGTGGCCGGATCGTCGGCTTCGGCATCCACCAGATGCACATCGAACAGGTCGTATTCGTTCTGCAGCACCCGCGCAAAGGTCCAGAGACCGGCATTGGCCTCATCCGTCCCCTCGCCTGCCAGCGGCGATCCGCCGGGCGCGACGACAAGGAGTTTCGGCCTTGATGCCGATGCTCCGGTCTCGCGGAGATAGGCGGACAGGGCCTCCGCCAGCAGGCCAAAGCGCCGCAAGCGGTCCTGAGCCAGCACCGAGACATCCCGGGCGCCCTTGCGTTCCGCCGCATAGATCAGCCGAAGCGGCTGGCCTTCGAAACGAGCGAAAGCTTCGCCAAACCCCGTCTCGCCGCAATCGGCATCGAGCGCTTCGACCTTTGCGGCGCCAAAGGAAATCGCGGGATCAGCGCGCTCGGCAAGCAGCAGAACCGGATTGCCGGGTCCAAAGGCGGCCTCGTGGGGTGTAACGGCGGCGGAAGCCGTCGCGAGAAGCAACGCACCTTCCGGATAGTCTCGCTCCTCCACATGCGGCCTGACGAAACCGAGATCACCGATCAGGTCCTCGATCTGAGGTCCGGTGCCGAGCTGGCCGATAGGGAATTCCGACGACTGGCTGTTCTCGAACCAGCCTTCGGACTGGCCGAAGACGAAATCGTTGAAGGCCGACGGCGCACGATCGGCAAAGATCAGAGCGGCGCCATTGGCGGCGGCAGAGCGGATCGCTGCCCGGATCTCGTTATGGCCCGACAGAAGCTTCTGGCTGTGGGTGCCGCCGGCAACCACCAGGTCGGCGGACGGCGACACCTTGAGCTTGTCCATTTCCGGCAGCATCACATGCACATCGTGCTCGAAGGCGAGTTCGAGGGTGCGGCGGATGCTTTCGCGGGGTTCGGCGATCGTCAGGGTCGCTCCGTTTTCGGCGGCAATCGTCGCGAGACGGCGGCTCAGCGCCACTGATGTCGAACCGGCCTTCAGGATATGGCGAACCTCACCCCTGGCCGCAGCGACGGCCGCCTCGACGGCCTCGATCACGGCCGACAGGCGGCGGCCGGCCAGCGGCGAATGGACGAGCACATGGTCGAGCGTCGCCTCGCTGACGGTATCTGCTCTTGCGACCTTCTCATCGCGATCGTGAAGAAAGGCCGAGAACAGGCGATCGAGGGCATCGCAATAGGCATTGTTGACGAGCACCGCTTCGGCGACGCGGCCCGCATCCTCGCGGTAGACTTCCTGCAGGATTTCGCCGACCGGCGGCAGGGTGAATTCGCGCGGAACGGTCCATTCGCCGTCATCCGACGTCGCAATGCCGGCATCTTCGAGGATGAACAGGCAATTGGCGAGGAAGGAACGGAACTGCGCATCGCCCGGAAGACGGCGGGTGGAGACGATGCCGCGATGGTCGGCGACCTTCGCCGCGATCTCGTGACAGGCCCGGTAAATAGCCGCGTCGATCAGCAAGGTCGCGTTATCGGACGGCCGGGATTGGGCGGACGCGAATATCCCCATCGCGTCGAGCCCCTGCCCGTCGAATGGGGCCGCGAAGGCGGCAGGAATGCTTTCATAATGGAACGCGACGGATGCCAGCGTGTGATGACGGCGCAGCGACGTGCGCCGGAAGCGACAATCGTCAAAGGTCGCGACACGGTTGCCGGCCGCATCGAACATCTGGAAGCGAACCTTGATCGAATATCCGCTGAACCGCTCGATCTCGATCCGCGCCCCGGCGATCGGGCCACCTTTGCCAGACACCCGGATCGAACCGAAGCGAACGGGAATATAGGGCGCGCCGGCCTCATTGCCGGAAAGCTCACCGAAAAGCGCGACCAGGCCGTGGAAGGCCGCATCGACGGAGAAGGGATTGAGATTGTATTCGACAAACGGGTGAGCCGGCTTTTCCGCCGGCTTCAGGTCAACCTCGATGACGGTGCGTCCGAAGGACGTCGCCTTGGACAGGAGCCGGAAGCAAGGACCATATTGAAGACCGAAACGCTGGGCCGTCTCGTAAGCATCGTCCGACGTCACCACCGAGCCCTGCGCCCCCGCAGGCCTTGTCATCGGTGCTTCGGCCTCGGCCTCGATCGGACGGCGGCTACGGGCGACGGCGTGGACCGTCCAGTCGTCGTGGCTCAGCCGCTCGCGGGAGCGGATCTCGATATAGCCGGTTTCCGGCGACAGCAGCGTCGACAGCTCGACAATGCGATCCTGGCGCAGTTCCAGCGGCCGGACGATTTCGAGGTTGGAGATCTCGACTTCGTCGGAACCGTAAAAGCGCTGTGCCGCCGTCACGGCGATTTCGATGAAACCACTGCCCGGCAGGATGGCGCGCGAATCCACGACGTGCTCGGCGAGATCCGGAAAAAGCCGCGCGTCGATATGGTTCTTCCAATGGGCCGCATTGGGATCGGCGCGCCAGCCGAGCAGCGTATAGGGCTGTTTGGCATTGCGACCGAACACGTCGATTTCATCTGACGTCGGCGGGCTCTGCAACTCGACCGGCTCGAAGGGCAGGCTCGGCAGGTCGACAAAAGCGTTGCGCTTGCCGCTGTGACGCGACAGGAGCGGCGACGCGCCGTGGGCGACCGCGCGGGCAAAAGACTGGGCGACCGGATCCCTGCCCGGCACCGGCGTCTCGCGCTGCAGAGTCGCGGTGACGACCGCCGGGACGGAATTCTGCTTGGCGATATCGCTGACATAGTTCGACAGGATAGGGCGCGGCGATATCTCGATGAACAGGTTGCAGCCCATGTCCATCGCCACCTGCGCGGCGGCCTTGAACATCACCGGTTCGCGGACATTGTGCCACCAGTATTCGGCATCCAGCCCCCGCCCATCCTGAACGGCGCCGGTGACCGTCGAGACGAAGGCGCAGGTGCCGGTTTCCGGCTCGATCTGCGGCAAATCGGCAAGGAAGGCGTCCTTCGCCTTGTCGATGATCGGGTGGTGAAAGGGATAATTGATGTCGAGGACATGGGCGACGATCTGGGCCTTGCGGGCCGCATCGCGGAATGCCTGGATCTCGTCGGCCGGGCCGGAAATGGTCACCGAGTTCGGCGCGTTGATCGCCGCCACGTAGATTTCGTCGAGGCCGTTCGATTTTGCGAAAGCGAGCGCCGCATCCTCGTTCATGACGACGGCGGCCATCTTCCCCTGGCCGGCGAACAGGTCCTGATAACGGGAGCGCTTGGCGACGATCGCCACGGCCTCAGCCGCCGTCAGAGCCTTTGCCACATAGGCCGCAGCAATTTCCCCGACCGAATGACCGAACACCACGTCCGGCCGCACGCCGAGCGCCACGAGGCAATCCGAGAGAGACGCCTGGACCGCAAAAAGCAGGGGCTGGGCGATCTTGGTATCGCCGAGACGCAGCGCAAGGTCGGGCGAGACGAGAACATCCGTCAGCTTCTCGCCGAGATGATATTCGAAAAGCGCGCTGAACGACTGGAAACACTGGCGGAAATGCCGGTTCTCCCGGTAGGCCTCGACACCCATGCCCGCCCATTGGGCACCGTTTCCGGAAAAAACGAAGGCAATCCGGGCGGACTGGGCCGGCGCTTCGCCGCGCTCGCCCTGCGAAACCTCGCCGGCGAGATGCGTTTCGATCGCCTTCAGGACGCCTTCGCTGTCCTTGGCCTCGACCGCGAACCGGTGGCGCAGCGCTTCCCTGTTGGCGGCGGTCGAACCGATGATCCGAGCAGCCTCCTGCGGCGCCGAGGCCGACAGCCGGTTGCGGTAATCTTCGAGCAGCCGCGACAGAGCCCCGGCTGTGTGGGCGCTCGCGACGAACAGGGTGCCGTCGCCCTTTGGCGGATCGACAGGCGCAACCCGCTCGGGATCGCTGATCACCACATGCGCATTGGTGCCACCGAACCCGAAGGAATTGATGCCCGCGAACCGTGGCTCCTTGGCGGGAAGCAGCTTGACCGGCGAGGTCGTCACCCGGACGTTGAGGTTATCGAAATCGATATCCTCGTTGACCCTTTCAATGTGGAGCGATGCCGGCAGGTAATTGTCTTCGAGCGCGATCATCGCCTTCAGGAGGCCGAACAGGCCGGAAGCCGGTTCGGTATGCCCGATATTGGTCTTGATCGAGCCGATCGGCACCGGCGCCCGGCGCCTCTTGCCGATGACGGTACCAATCGCCCAGACCTCCGCCGGATCGCCGACGCGCGTGCCGGTGCCATGGCCTTCGACGAAGGCAAGGCGGTTGACGTCGATAGCGCCGTTTTCATAGATCGAGCGCAGCAGCGCCGCCTGAGCTTCCCGTGACGGAAGGCTGATGAAATTGGTGCGGCCGGAGGAATTGACCGCAACGGCATGCAGCCGTGCATGACTGCGGTCGCCTTCCTGCCGCGCCCGATCCGAGCGGCGCAGAACGATCGCCACGCCGCCTTCGGAACGCACGTAACCGTGGCCGTTCGTATCGTAGGCGCGGCAAAGCCCTTCCGGCGACAGCATGCGCGCCTGGGCAAAACCCACGAAGGACAACGGATGGACCAGCAGATTGATGCCGCCGACGATCGCCGTGTCGATATCGCCCTTTTCAAGCGCCGCGACCGCCTGGTCGAGAGCGACCAGCGAGGAGGAGCAGGCCGTGTCGATCGTCATGCTCGGACCCTTGAGGCCGAAGACATGCGAGATGCGGTTGGAAACGATCGACAGCGTGTTGCCGGTCATGAAATAGGGGCTGCCGGCGGCCGGATCCTCGGATATGAGATTGCCGCTTTCCAGGCTCGATGCGCCGATATAGACGCCGACCCGCTCGTTCGCGAGCTTGCCGACCGGCAGATTGGCATCTTCGAGCGCCTGCCAGACCAGAGTGAGCAGGATGCGCTGCTGCGGATCCATCTGCATCGCTTCACGCTGCGACAGTCCGAAAACCGCCGGATCGAACGCGTGGATATCGTCGAGGACGCCGGCGGCGAACGTATAGGCCTTTCCGGGAACGCCCTGCGCGGGATGCCAGAAACGGGCGCTATCCCACCGATCGTCGGGTATCCGAGTGATCGTGCACAATCCCTCGCTCAGAACCCTCTGTAACTCCCGTACAGAACTTGCGCCTGGGGCAACGCTGGCCCTGCCGATGATCTCGATCGTCATGGTCACCCAAAATTGTCAAAGCTGCCAAGGCACACGCACGAACAGTTCGCCTCTTAACTTTTAACACCACACTTATTGTAGGTTGTCACCCCAAAAAAGCCGGGACGTTGTTCTTGCGGCTTTTCCACAGGTATCGCCGCAGCAATGCAGCTATAAAATACAAAGACCTCGACAACGAACGGGCTAGTCACCGACACTTCCGACGAGCGCAACGGCGCCAGCGCCCTGGGCGACAATTCCGACAGGCGTTCCGATAATGCTCAGGAACTTGGTGAAATCGACCGCCATATGACGCGAAGCATAGATCACGTCGCGGCTCTTGATCGGGAAAGTCTGGCCGACGATCAGGCTGTCGGGATGGCTCATATCGAAGCGATAGACGATCGGGTAGCGACCGTCCCTGTTCGGCTTCATGCCCTTGCGCAGGAGTTCATTCATGCGCTGCTGTCCGACCAGACCGGCAAAGACATCCGGCTCTTCATAACGGAAGAGGAAATAGCCTTTCGCATCGACCGCGGCATCGACACCGCCTCCGCCGAGCGCCACCGCTTCCAGCAGATTGAGGTCGTTGGCACCGAATTCGATACGCGCATTGCCCTTTACGGCCCCAAGGAGAGTAAAGGTGCGAGGGTCGCGGGTCACGAAAATCTGGTCACCCGGCTGGACGTAGATGTTTTCGGACGGGTTGTCGATGATGGACTTCAGCAGCGCCGTGCCGGTGCGCTGGCCGCGCACAAGGGTGACGTAGGTTTCATAGGGCTGCGCTACAGGACCACCGGCCTTTGCAATCACGCCGGTGATCTGCTCGCCGGTCAGATCGAGCGGAACCTGCGACGACTTTGCCACGGCGCCCGATACCGTGACGGTCCGTGAAGGGGTGTTCATGCTGGAAACGATGACGTCGGGCTCAACGGCCTTGCTCGCCAGGGCGGATAGAATCGCCTGTCGCGCTTCCTCGAGCGTCTTTCCGACAAATCGCACGGAGCCGACGTAAGGAATGGCAGCCTTGCCGTCCGGCTGCACGACGACGTCGAGGCTGGTCTGCTTAGACTCGCTGGTGGAAAACAGGCCGTCGGCGCCGGCTTCGAAAATCGTGATCTTCAAGAGATCGCCAACACCGATCACGGCCCGGCCCACACCGCCATTGCCGAACCCGAAACGCCGTTTCAGAGCGGTGGATACATAGTCGGATACCAGGCGGGCCGAACGGCTGTCCACATCGACAACCTCGAATACCGCAGCATTCAAACGTCCGATCTCTGCCGCTGATCGACCGCTGTCGGCGTTGATTGCCGAGGCCAATGGTCCTTCGCCGGGTACGGCCTGGCAACCAGCCAAGGCCGCACAGATCATCATCGCGGTCATTCGAACCAATTCGATACTCCAAAATCAACGCCGGCATTACGTACACGGGAGGTTGCACGAATACCTGTTTGAATCCGACCGATCCTCAAAAGCACACCGAGCCTTGAACAACAAGCCGGATTGCGCAAAGCCCCGGGAAATAAAAATCCTGTGCGCTTTTATGGCCATTGTCCGGCGACAGACTAGTACCGGGAGGGGAATCTAAACAAGTTGAGTTAAATGCCTTCTAATCAACGTGGTTAATGCGGCCGGCGACGGGCGTCGCCCGGAGCCGGGAGCGGCTGCAGGAATCACTTTCTTTTCAAGGCCGTCCGATCCGCATAAACTCCCGCTTACCGCATGGAGATCGAGCGGTTTGAGCTTGTCCCGTATCATGGTATGCGCGGGGCCGACCGCCGGACCATCCCCGATCGGAAATTGGAGCTCATGCCGGAAGAGGGCAAGGCAGACATACTGACACCAGCCGATCGGCGCCGCAGGCAGCGCTCGGCTATCCTTGTCTTCGGTCTCTTCCTTTGCATCGTTCTGGCGGCACTCGCGACGACCGTGCTCGCCGTCAACAATGGCCGGAACTACAAGCGGCTCGTCAGGCAATTCGCGCTGGAACAGTATCTTCTTCCGGCACCACCCCCTCCGCCCCTGCGGATCGACAAGCCGAGATCGCTGCCGCCGGCGGAGCATTATCCGCCCTGGCTTCTCAACGCAGGGCTTGAGCGGAGCGCGGTGTTCGAGAAGATCGAGGCGCCTTCCGCCGAGGATCGTTGCGAGCTGCTGCGGGACGACAGGGGCACGGTTCCCACCTTCACCCGCTCGGGCGACGGCTGGGAATGCCTGTTCTTCGAGACATTCGGCAATGCGCCGGAACCGGCAGCGCTCTTCATCCAGGCTCGCGGCACCGAGCGCGACATCGTCAGCAGCTTTCGCATCAAGGTCAGCCTGACCGACCTCACCACGGAGCTTGCGGTGCTCAGCAAGGCGATCGGCGCCACGGAGCGGTTCGGCCTGCCGATGACGCCCGAGACACGCAGCTACCTGATCGAAAAACTGGCGGGCCGCACCGAATTCAGCTCGATCGTCGAAAACTACCGGATGACGTTCGGCCGGGAGATCACCGACGCGCGGCGCTACAATCTGTTGATCCTGCCGCGACGGCAGATGGCGAGCTGCGGCGAGCACCCGTCGCCGCCGCCGGACAGATGGACCACGCCGATCTACCGCATGCCGGTCGGCTGCCTGGCACTGCGCAGCCCGCCTCCCCAGCCATCCGCTTCCTAGTCTAGGCTCGCTCAAGCTGGACGAGATCGAGACCGTCCCCCAGCTCGCGACGGGCCGCTTCGACCAGGCTCATCTGGTGGGTAAAGAGCACGGTCTGGAATTTTTCGCCTGCCGCCGCCAGCGTCCGGATACCGGCCGCGGTGCGCTCGTCATCGAAGGTCTGGAAAATATCGTCGAGGATCAGCGGCGCCGGTTCGTTGCGGCTGCAATAATCCTCGAGGAAGGCGAGCCGCAAAGCCATGTACAGCTGGTCGCCGGTGCCTTCGCTCAGTCCGTCGAGGCGCACCTGCTCGCCGGTTCTGCGCTCGACGGCAAGCTGCAGCTCGTCCTTTTCGTCATAGACCTGGACGAGGCGCGAGAAGCGGCCGCCGGTCAGATCGGCAAAAACCTGCCCTGCCCGCTGCATGACCGGATCGGCCTGGCGCTCGCGATAGGCTTCCATCGAACTTGCCAGAAGGCCGGCCGCGAGTTTCAGCACCACCCAGCGCCGCGCCAGTTCCTTGGCCTCCGTTTCGGCGGCGAGCTTCTGGAAGACGGCGCGTTCGGCACCGATGCCGGTTTCCAGCTCGCGGCGGCGGCGTTCGCTATCCGCCTGGGCGATACCGAGCGCCTTCATCCGCTCGACCTGGCGGGCATCCTCGGCATCCAGCCGCTCGATTTCCAGCCCTGCGGCGATCCTGTCGAAACCCACGAGCGCTGCGCGCGCCTCGTCCTCGCTGGCACCATCCGCCTGTTCGGCAAAGCGGACGCGGCATTGCGCAAGGCTCGCCTCCAGCCGGTTGCGCTCCTGGAGATCGCGGAGAAGGCCATCGGCCTCCTCGATGTCCTTGGATGCGGCCGAGGCCAGCTCCTGGATTTCCGCCAAAAGCGCCTGCGCCTCCGCCGAATGGCGGGCGACGGCAAGTTCCGCCCGCTCCAGCGCCGACGAAAGCGTGGCCCGCTGGTTCGCGGCGGTACGGGCGCCCATGGCGCGGTCGTTGAGCATGCCGGCCGCGGCATCGGCGGGGAGCAAAGCCAGATCCGGCGACACCTCGGCGGCGATCCGGCGCACCTCCGTCTCGAAATCCTCCATGTCGCGGGCCATGCCGCGCACGCGGCGGTCGCGGTTTTCCCGCTCGGACAGCAGATCCGGCACGGTGCGCCACACCTCCAGCGCCGCCAGAGCCATATCGACGGTCGCGTCTTCGGGAAGCCCCGCCAGGACTGCCGCATTGGCAAACGTGGTACGCCAACGCTCTATATCGCGGCGGAGGGACGTCTCGCGCTCCTCCAGCTTTTTCAAAGCTTCCTCGGCGGAATGACGCTTGCCTTCCATCGACCGGCTGTCGCTCCAGCGCTCGGCGAGTTCGCCGATCCGGCGTTCGAGCCCGCGGGCGAGAGCGGGCGGCGGCAGGGCCACCGCGGCCAGACCGATCGCGTCGGCCAGCGCCAGCAGTGCCGGCTTGAGCTTCTCTTCCCTGAGGCGCAGCGCCTCAAGCTCGTCGCGCGCCTCGTTCAATGCGCCCGACAGCAGCGAAAGCCCGTCGACGGCGCGGCGCCAGTCGATCATCCGCTCAGGGGTCGACGGCGTTACGGGCGCGGCATGGAAAAGGTCTTCGAATTCGGTGACGGCGTCAGCGGCGGCAATGCCGCTTTCCTTTGCGGCAATCTCGGCGGCGGCGATCGCCTGTTGCAGTTCCCGCTGCCGCAGGGTGAGCTGGGCATGCCGCGACACGCGCTCGGCATCGGCAAGTGCTGCATCGGCAAGCCGGTCGGCTTCCGCGACGGCGATCTTCAGTTCACCGAGTTTTTCCGCCGACGGCTTTGCCCCAAGCGTGTCGATCTTCTCGTCGCGGCCCGCCCTTGCCGCCGCGATATGCTCGCGGGAGACGATCCTGCCCTGCCCTTCCAGGGCCGCAAGCTGGCTGGCGATTGCGCCGGCTTCGTCCCTGAGGCCGGCGAGTTTCCGATCTGCCTGCCCGCTTTCCGCCTTCGCAGCCTCGATCAGGCGGCGATGCGTAGCAAGCGTCGCGATATCGGGCAGCGGCACCGAGAGAAGGCGTTCAATATCCCTGACCGGCGGGTCGAGGCGAGCCGCAGCCGCGGCGAGATCGCTTTGCGCGCGGGCGACACGCACCTGCATGGTTTCGAGGGCGGCAAGCTCGCCGATGTCGGGACGCAGTGCCACGAGCTGCTCCGCCCAGGGTTTCGGGTCGATCACCCGGCTGTCTGGGCCTTGATCGCCCAGCCGGCGCAGAACATCCTGGGCGTCCTCGATCTGCTGGCGAAGCTGCCGGGCATTGCGGTCAAGCTCGCTGCCCTCCTCGACCAGTTTGCGCAGGCGCATCAGATCGGCATCGGCCGGCTGGGCGCGCTGGAGTTCCTCCAGCTTGCCGAAGCCGAGCCGGCGGGCCGACTGGGCGATACGCTGGTCGAAATCGTCCACTTCGCCGCGCACCCGGGCGATGTCTTCGCGCGCCTTGAGATAGGCGCCCTTCTCTGCATGGGCGGCCAGGATTTTTGGCGCTGCGGCTATCAGCGCCTCGTCGACATGCACGGCGCTGATCTCGTCGCGCAGACGCGATAGCTCCGCCTCTGCCGCCTTCAGCGCCACACCGTTCCTGTGCCCCGCCTCCAGAGCGGCGGCCAGGCGCTCCTCGAAGCCGGCCGGCAGCGCAGCCAGCGCCTGATATTGCACGAGCATTTCCCGCTCGCGGTCGATCTCCCGCAGCACCGGTTCCAGCCGCAGCAGCGTCCTGAACCGGTCGAGGGCCCGTCTGGTTTCCTGCCGTTCGGTCTGCACCGCGGCAAGGTCCGCCTCGATCTCGGCCTGCTCGGCAAGCAGCTTCTTCCAGTCGCCGGATTTCAGCTCGTTGTCACGCTCAGCCTTGCGGGCCTCGTCGTGGCTGTCGAGCACCTGATAGAACAGACGGTCCTTGGAGCGGCGCGGCGCATAGATGCCGTCGGCCTCCGTTTCGAACGACTTGCGCAGGTCGGAAACACCGGTCAGGCCCGAGGCGGCGGAGAAAAGGAGGCTGCCGATCTCGCCGCCGCTTTTCAGCATCGTCTCGCCGCCGGCCCGCAGCGATGCGGAATCGAGGCCGAAGGCGCGTTCGAACACGTCGCGGGACAGGGTGCCGAGGAACGGCGCCAGCGAATCTTCGGGCAAGGCTTCTTCCGCCTCGGTGGCAGCGAGCAGCGTATTCTTGCGGCCGCGGCGGCGGCGGAATTCGAGCGCCTGGCCGTCGCGGCTGGTGATCGCCGCACCGACGCGGAGCGACGTCGCATCGTGGAGGAAACTATATTCAGCGGCTGCCGGGAAACCGAACAGCAGGTCCGAGATCGCCGACAGCGCCGAGGATTTTCCGGCCTCATTCGGTCCGTAGATCACGTGCAGTCTGGCGTCCGGGCGAAAGGTAAGCGTCCGGTCGGTGAGCGCGCCGTAGCGCAGGATGTCGAGTCGGTTGAAACGCATGGATCAGCCAGCCTTTGCGGCGCGCGCGAGCAGAAGATCGCGGGCCTCGGCCAGCAGCGCTTCGGCATCGTCGCCGAGCGCCAGATCGCCGGCGCCGATGCCGCCCGGCAGGCGCGCGGTGATCTCGGCGATCTTGGCGTTCGCATCGGCGAGCAGTTCCGCGGGAAAGCCATCGATGGGGATCAGGCCTTCGAGGCCGAGCATGTCGGTCGCGACGCTCGTCCCGTTGGTTGCCGGCTCAAGCCGCAGTTCCAGCTTTTCGAGCCAGATATCCTCGTGGGAGCGATGGCAGGCGGCCTGTACCTCGTCGCGAAAATCCTCGGCGCGGGCCATGACTTCGTTGCGGAAGCGGCTTTTGCCGGTGAGACGGATACGCAGCGCCAGCGGCCGGCCCTCCATGCGTTCGGTTGCCTCTTCCAAGGCGCCTTCGATGCGGCGCAGGATTGCCGGGATGTTGTCATCCGGTTCGACCGCGACGACGAGTTCGGCGAAACGGGCGCTGTCGGTGATGATCCGTTCATGAGTGATACGGCCATCTTCCACGGTCACCAGCACGGCGCCTTTCGCCCCCTGTTCCCGGATCGAGCGGCCCTGGAGATTGCCTGGGAAAACAACCAGCGGATCTTCGGCGACGATCTCGAAATCATGCACATGGCCGAGGGCCCAATAATCGTAGCCGCGCGAGCGCAGGTCCTCGACCGAGCACGGCGCATAGGGCGCGTGCGGCTCGCGGCCGGTCAGCGACGTATGCAGCACGCCGATGTTGAACCAGCCCGTTTCCGGCCTCGGATAGGCAAGCGCCAGGTTGTCGACGGCCGAACGCTCGGCGAAACCCTGGCCGTGCAGCGCCACCTTCAAATGATCGAGCTTGAAGCTGCCCGGCTTGTTGACCGGGAATTCGCTGACATTCTTCGGCAACGTGATCGTTTTGGTGATGACGCTTTCGGCATCGTGGTTGCCTTTGAGAAGGAAGACCGGGATGCCGGCGCGCTCCAGCCGCGCCACTTCGCGGTTGAAGAACAGACCGATCTTGTTGTCCTTCCAGTCGCCGTCATAAACGTCGCCGGCGACGATGAAGAAGTCCGCCTTGCGTTCAATGGCCTGATCCACCAGCGCCGAAAAAGCCCGGCGGCTCGCCTCGATGAACAGTTCGGCAATCGCCGCATCCTTCAGCGCCAGCCCCTGGAAGGGACTGCCGAGATGCAGGTCGGCGGCGTGAATGAATCGGAAGGAGGTCATCGAATCGCTTGTTTCGGTTGCCGGAGCTGATCAGGTGTTTTAGGCAAATGCCGGGCACGAAGAAAGCTCAGGGCTCCGCAGCCTGTGGATAGCCCAATTCCATTCGGAGGACATCATGAGAAACCATGCGTTCGGGCGCACATCCTTCACCGTCAGCGAGATCGGGTTCGGTGCCTGGCAGATCGGCGGCGCCTGGGGCGACGTCAGCGAGACGGATGGTGCAAAGGCGCTGGAAGCGGCACTCGATGCCGGCGTCACCTTCATCGATACCGCCGACGTCTATGGCGATGGACGCTCGGAAAAGATCATCGCCGGCGTCCTGAAATCGCGCGGGGGCGTTCGTCCGATGGTCGCGACCAAGGCCGGACGGCGTCTCAGCCCTCATGTCGCCGACGGTTACACCAAGGCCAATCTCGAAGGCTTCATCGACCGCAGCCTCAAGAATCTCGAAATCGACAGCCTCGACCTCGTGCAGCTCCACTGCCCGCCGACCGAAGTGCTCTACCGCCCGGAAGTTTTTGGCGCGCTCGATGACCTTCGCAAGGCCGGCAAGATCAAGAACTACGGCGTCAGCGTCGAGAAGGTCGAAGAAGCGCTGAAGGCGATCGAATATCCCGACGTCACCAGCATCCAGATCATCTACAACATCTTCCGGCAGCGCCCGGCCGACCTGTTCTTCAGGCAAGCCAAGCAGAAGAACGTCGCGGTCATCGTCCGGGTGCCGCTCGCAAGCGGGCTGCTGTCCGGAAAAATCACCCGCGACACGGCTTTCGCCAAGGACGACCACCGCAACTTCAACCGGCATGGCGACGCTTTCGATGTCGGCGAAACCTTTGCCGGCGTGCCGTTCGAAGTCGGCCTCCAGGCGGTCGAGGAAGTCCGCAAGTTGGTGCCGGCGGGCGCGTCGATGGCGGCGTTTGCGCTCAAATGGATCCTGATGAACGAGGCGGTCACCGTCGTCATCCCCGGCGCCCGCAACGAGGCGCAGGCCAAGGGCAATGCGGCGGCTGCCGACCTCGCGGCGATCTCGGCCGAGGTGATGACGGCCACGAAGGAAATCTATGCGCGGCTGGTTGCCCCGCATGTGCACCAGCGCTGGTAGGATTGGAGCCGGCATCAACGGTCTGCGGCTTGCCCCTCATCCGGCTGCCGCCACCTTCTCCCCGTAGAAACGGGGAGAAGGGACTTGTGGCACCGCCGCGCTCCCTCCTCCTTCTCCCCGCATGCGGGGAGAAGGTCCCGGCAGGGGGATGAGGGGCGGCCCCGCTCGAAATCAAAAGGCCGGGCGTAAAAACCCGGCCTTTCCTTATTCGGCATCCATGAAGACGCTCAGTTGGTGCCCTTGAGATCGACCGCGAAGAACAGGGTCTCGCCGGACGAGTCGTCCACGCCGTCGTTATCAGTGACGGCGAAGGCCTTGCCGGACTTGTCGAAGGTAAAGCCTTCGAGCTTGTCGGCGATGTAGCCGTTCGATGCGGTCTTCAGGTCGACCAGGAAATCATGGGCTTCCTGCTTCTTGACCACCGGCAGCTCGCTGCCGATCTTGGCCGGCTTCAGGTCGGCGATCGCCACCCGATAAAGCTTCTTCAGCTTGGCTGCGTCGCCGATCAGGTTGTCACGCTCGATGATATAGACGTAGTCGCCGTGCGCGGTGATTTCCGACAAGCCGACCCAGCCGGCTTCGGTCTTGTCGAGCTGGTAGCGTACCGCGCCCCATTCCTTGGTCTTCGGCTTGTAGGAGACGAGCTTGACGGTGCCCTTCGGATCGTCCTTCCACTCGCGCTGCATCGCCATCCACAGCACCATGTCGTCACCGGAACCGACCGTCGTCACGCCTTCGAAGCCGTAGCGGGTCTCGCCGGCGAGCAGGTCCGCAGGCAGGCCGATCTCGGCCTTGATCTCGCCCTTGGCGTTGACGTTGTAGAGGCCATGGCCGGTCAGCTTGGCGGAATCGCCTTCGGAGGCGAGCCAGAAACCGCCCTTGCCGTCGAGCGCGATGCCTTCGATGTCGAGCTTTTGGGCCGGCTGGCCTTCGCGGGTGATGCGGACGACGCCAGTGATCTCGGCCGGTTTTTTGCTGGTGTCGATGGTGAAGATCGACGGCTGCATGCTGTAGACCGAGTCGCTGACGGCATAGAGGATGCCGTCCTTCTGGGCATCGCCGACCAGACCGGAAAGCGCGCCCCAGCCGAGCACGTTGCCGTCGACATCCTTGGAGACGAGCTTCGGATAATTCGCCACGCCCTCTTCCAGCGCATAGATCATCACATGCGAACGGGCGCCGCCGTCCTTGCCGAGGTCGAGTTCGTTGGCGGTCGCAAACAGGTTGCGGCCGGGAATGGCGACGGCGCCTTCCGGCGAAATGCCGGACGGCAGGATCTGCATGAGCTGCGGCTCGGCACCGGTGTCCTTGTAGACGGCGACGACCGAGGCGCGTTCGGCGAGCAGGAAGAAGTACTTCTGACCGTTGAAGGTCGCGGCTTCCATGCCTTCGACCTCGATGCCCTTCGAGCGCGCGCGCTTTTCCGGGAAGTGACCGAGGCGGGCAACCGCGCGCTCCAGCGAAGCGCCGGATTCGTAGAGGACCTTGCCGGCGCGGTCGAAAATGGTGAAGCCGCGCGAGCCGCCCTTCCAGTCGCCTTCGTTGGCGACGACCAGACGGTTGTTGTCGAGCCACTTGATGGCGTCCGGTTCGCGCAGCACGCCCGAGGCCTTGCCGGTGAAGGACAGCTGGCCGTCGGTCTTGTTGTCGATGCCTTCGAGATCGGCCTTGCCGGCGGAGAAATGGCCGGTGACCTGGCCGGTCTTGCCGTCGACGATGACGATCTCGTTGTTTTCCTGCATCGTGAGCGCGATTTCGCCATTGTCGTTGATGGCGACGAATTCGGGCTCCGGATCTTCCGGGGCGATGCCGGCAAGGCCGGTCAGCGTCACGTGCCTGATCGAGGCGCAGTCGGCGACGCCGTCCTTGAGCGACACGATGACGAGGTCGCCGGCCGGCATCTGCGGGAGGGCGCCGTCGTTGACGTCCTCGTCGCGCTCGTTCTCGATGGCGATCGCGGCAAAGGTCTTGTCCTTGGAGACGGCGATCGAGTCCGGCTGGCCGCCGAGATCGCAGGTCAGGTCGACCTTCTTCGTCGCGATATCGACGACGGCGAGCATGCCGGTCGGCTTCTGTTTGTTTTCACCGGTGTTGACGGCGGCCAGAACCTTCTTGCCGACTGCGGCGACCGACGTCGGCTCGCCCTTGAAGGTGACGGCTCCGAGCGCCTTCGGGGCCTTGGGGTCGATGATGTCGATGAAGCCGATCGCGCCGAGCGGGCTGTCGGAATAGATGAGCGTCATGCCGTCTTCGCTGGCGGTGACGATTTCGGCCGAGCTCGGGCTCAGCTTGTCCTTGTCGGCAGGAAGATTGCCGGCAACCGGGAAGGATGCGATGCGGTTGAAAACCTGCTCGGCGTTTGCCGGAACGGCGACCGAGGCGAAAAGCGCCGCGGTCAGCGCGGCACGCAGTGAAAACGTCATGGGAGGCCCCTCCTGTCCATAAAACTACAGGTGGCTTTTGGGCCATGGCCGTGACAGACGGATGACAGTTTTCGCATCCAGGGTTGCGGCCGCAGGATAATGGCGGTCCAAAGAGAAAGGCCCAGGTCGAAACCCGGGCCTTCCATAAAAACGAGACTGTAACAGGGTGCCCCGAGGGCAGCGTGTTAGCTGTTGACTGCGTCCTTCAGGCCCTTGCCGGCCGAGAACTTCGGCACGTTGCGTGCCGGGATGTCGACTTCGGCGCCGGTCGAAGGATTACGACCCTTGGACGCCTCGCGACGGGAAACGGAGAAGCTGCCGAAACCGGCGAGACGGATATCGCCGCCCTTCTTCAGTTCAGCCTGTACGGTCTCAAAAACGGCGTCTACAGCGGATGCGGCATCAGCCTTGGAGAGGCCGGCCTTCTCGGCCACTGCGGATACCAACTCATTCTTATTCATGTTTCCACCCCTTTCAAACGGTTTTGGAACGACTCATGTAATCGGGGCAGACAATAGTCAGGTGCCCGCCCGTGGCAACCCAAAAGCTCCGCAATCGCCTGAAAAACAAGGGGTAAGCATTAGTTTTCACAAAAAAAGCCGGCGTTGTGCCGGCTTTTTTCATTGCTGGTGCCAATTTGGCATAACCAAAAGGCTATCGATCAGTGCGCGACGGGCGCACCTGCGTCGTCAACGCCATCGACCGTGGTGATCAGCGGCGTTTCCACCGTGCCGTCCCATTCGATCGCTTCCGGCTGGCGCACGAGGGCGTGACGGATCACCTCGCCCATGCGGGAGACCGGAATGATCTCCATGTTGTTCTTCACGTTGTCCGGAATCTCGGCCAGATCCTTGGCGTTTTCTTCCGGGATCAGAACGGTCTTGATGTTGCCGCGCAGGGCAGCAAGCAGCTTTTCCTTGAGGCCGCCGATCGGCAGCACGCGGCCGCGAAGGGTGACTTCGCCCGTCATCGCCACGTCCTTGCGGACCGGGATGCCGGTCATGATCGAGACGATCGCAGTCGCCATGCCGACGCCGGCCGACGGGCCGTCCTTCGGGGTCGCCCCTTCCGGAACGTGTACGTGGATGTCCGACTTGTCGAAGCGCGGCGGCTCGATGCCGAAGTCCACCGCACGCGAGCGGACATAGGATGCCGCCGCCGAGATGGATTCCTTCATCACGTCCTTCAGGTTGCCGGTCACGGTCATGCGACCCTTGCCCGGCATCATCACGCCTTCGATCGTCAGCAGTTCGCCGCCGACTTCCGTCCAGGCGAGACCGGTGACCACGCCGACCTGATCCTCGCCCTCGGCTTCGCCGTGGCGGAAGCGCGGAACGCCGAGATAGTCGGATATGTTGGCAGCGGTGATCGCAACCGACTTGGTCTTGCCCTTGATGATCTCGGTGACCGCCTTGCGGGCAAGCTTCATCAGTTCACGCTCGTAGCTGCGGACGCCGGCTTCGCGGGTGTACTGCTGGCTGATCGCCATCAGGGCGTCGTCGGTGACCGAGAACTCGTTCGGCTGCAACGCATGTTCCTTGATCGCCTTCGGCAGAAGGTGACGCTTGGCGATTTCGCGCTTCTCATCCTCGGTGTAACCGGCGATGCGGATGATTTCCATGCGGTCCATCAGCGGTGCCGGTATGTTCAGCGTGTTCGCCGTGGTGATGAACATCACGTCGGACAGGTCGTATTCGACTTCCAGGTAGTGGTCCATGAAGGTCGAGTTCTGCGCCGGATCGAGCACTTCGAGCAGGGCCGAAGACGGGTCGCCGCGGAAATCCATGCCCATCTTGTCGATTTCGTCGAGCAGGAAGAGCGGGTTGGACTTCTTGGCCTTCTTCATCGACTGGATGACCTTGCCGGGCATCGAGCCGATATAGGTGCGGCGGTGACCGCGGATCTCGGCCTCGTCACGGACGCCGCCGAGCGCCATGCGCACGTATTCGCGGCCGGTCGCCTTGGCGATCGACTGGGCGAGCGAGGTCTTGCCGACGCCCGGAGGGCCGACGAGGCAGAGAATCGGGCCCTTGATCTTGGTGGCGCGGGCCTGCACGGCGAGATATTCGACGATGCGTTCCTTGACCTTGTCGAGGCCGAAGTGATCCGCTTCGAGGATCTTCTCGGCATTGTTGAGGTCGGCCTTGATCTTCGACTTCTTGCCCCACGGAATGCCGAGCAGCCAGTCGAGATAGTTGCGCACGACGGTGGCTTCCGCCGACATCGGGCTCATCTGCTTGAGCTTCTTCAGCTCGGCATCGGCCTTTTCGCGGGCTTCCTTGGAGAGCTTGGTCTTGGAGATGCGCTCTTCCAGTTCGGCCATCTCGTCGCGGCCTTCCTCGCCGTCGCCGAGCTCCTTCTGGATCGCCTTCATCTGTTCGTTGAGGTAGTATTCGCGCTGGGTCTTTTCCATCTGGCGCTTGACGCGCGAGCGGATGCGCTTCTCGACCTGCAGAACCGAGATTTCGCCTTCCATGAAGCCGAGCGCCTTTTCGAGGCGCAGCTTGACGGAAACCGTTTCCAGCATTTCCTGCTTTTCGGTGATCTTGATCGACAGGTGCGACGCGACCGTATCGGCCAGCTTCGAATAGTCTTCGATCTGGCTTGCGGCGCCGACCACTTCCGGCGAGATCTTCTTGTTGAGCTTCACGTAGTTCTCGAATTCGGAAACCACGGAGCGCGACAGGGCCTCGACCTCGACCGCGTCCTCGTCCGGCTCGGCCAGAACGCTGGCCGTCGCTTCGTAGAACTCTTCACGGTCGGTATAGCCGTTGATCTTGGCGCGCGAGCGGCCTTCCACCAGAACCTTGACGGTGCCGTCGGGCAGCTTCAGGAGCTGCAGCACGTTGGCGACGGTGCCGACCTTGTAGATCGCAGAGGGTTCGGGATCGTCGTCGCCGGCATTGATCTGGGTGACCAGCATGATCTGCTTGTCGGAACCCATCACTTCTTCAAGCGCGCGAATAGACTTCTCCCGTCCGACGAACAAAGGCACGATCATATGCGGAAAGACCACAATGTCGCGCAGCGGCAGCACCGGATAGGTCTCGCTACCAGGCGTCGCAGACGTTGAATTCGTCATTTCATTTCCTTTCCATCGTCCCGTTTCCGGGATACGTCCCGGGCAAATCACCCGGGCACTTCACTCTCGCCCAAAGTGGAGTTTTTGAAATTTGATTTCAAGCCTTGCAAGGCCGCCGTCGCCTGGGATTGTGACAGGGGTATTACAAAGCGAGCGTACACAACGCCACGCGGAACGCCAAAGAACACGGGACGCGATCACCGATATTGCCAACCTGCAATCACAGCTGGCGAAGCACCGAAGTATTGATGATCTTACCGCACCGTCTCTAATGCAAGGCGAATATGATGTAATTCTTCGCGAGGCAAAAATGGGGGGAAAAACAAAAAAAGCAACCCGGTCCGCCAACATAAAAAGAGGCCCGTAAAGGGCCTCTTCAGGGTACTGGACGGGACGGCCGGATCAGGCCGAAACGTTGGCCTTTTCATCCTGCCGGTCGGCATAGATGTAGAGCGGCCGGGCGTTTCCGAGCACGACGTCGTCCGAGATGACCACCTCGCGCACGCCTTCGAGCGTCGGCAGTTCGAACATGGTATCGAGCAGGATCTTTTCCATGATCGAGCGCAGGCCGCGGGCGCCGGTCTTGCGGGTGATGGCCCGCTTGGCGATCTCGCGCAACGCATCCTCGTGGAAGGTCAGATCGACGTCCTCCATCTCGAACAGGCGCTGGTACTGCTTGATCAGGGCGTTCTTCGGCTCCGACAGGATCTGGATCAGCGCGTCCTCGTCGAGATCCTCGAGCGTCGCCAGAACCGGCAGACGGCCGATGAATTCCGGGATGAGGCCGAACTTGACCAGGTCTTCCGGCTCCAGTTCGCGCAGCACTTCGCCGACGCGGCGATCGTCCTGGGCCTTGACGGTCGCGCCGAAGCCGATCGAGGTCTTCTCGCCGCGGGCCGAGATGATCTTGTCGAGGCCTGCGAACGCGCCGCCGCAGATGAACAGGATGTTGGTCGTGTCGACCTGCAGGAATTCCTGCTGCGGATGCTTGCGGCCGCCCTGCGGCGGGACCGAGGCAACCGTGCCTTCCATGATCTTCAGAAGCGCCTGCTGCACGCCTTCGCCCGATACGTCGCGGGTGATCGACGGGTTGTCGGACTTGCGGGAGATCTTGTCGACTTCGTCGATATAGACGATGCCGCGCTGGGCGCGCTCGACGTTGTAGTCCGCAGCCTGCAGGAGCTTGAGGATGATGTTTTCGACGTCTTCGCCGACATAGCCGGCTTCGGTCAGCGTCGTGGCATCGGCCATGGTGAAGGGAACGTCGATGATGCGGGCGAGCGTCTGGGCAAGGTAGGTCTTGCCGCAACCGGTCGGTCCGACGAGCATGATGTTCGACTTCGCAAGCTCGACGTCGCCGCCCTTGGAGGCGTGCGCCAGGCGCTTGTAGTGGTTATGCACCGCGACCGACAGGATGCGCTTGGCCTGCTTCTGGCCGATGACGTATTCGTCGAGGACCTTGATGATGTCCTGGGGCGTCGGAACGCCGTCGCGGGACTTGACCATCGAGGTCTTGTTCTCTTCGCGGATGATGTCCATGCACAGTTCGACGCATTCATCGCAGATGAATACGGTCGGCCCGGCAATCAGTTTCCGGACCTCGTGCTGGCTCTTTCCGCAGAAAGAGCAATACAGGGTATTCTTGGAGTCGCCGCCGTTGCTGCCGCTGACCTTGCTCATATCACTTTCCTTCCAGCACTCCGCACTCTCGTCAAAACGGGCGCGGTCCACTCTACCGCTTGCCGGCGCGCGCCCGACGGGCCTTGCGCGCCTGCCTTGCCTTAAGGGTACTCTACCGATCCTGCCCACACCATGCCGGATCAGCGGCAACGAAACCCTTAAGAAACGAACGCCATGTCATAAAAGTTCAACACAGCATTAATAAGTACTAATAGCGGTTTCCGTGCGACTTGAAACCCCTTTTTGCTCACAACGGGGTGAGACGCACGGATCACGCCATCAAACTCAGTCGCCGGATACGCCTTCGATTTCCTGACGCGATGTCAGGATCTTGTCGATGACGCCCCAATCCTGGGCTTCGTCGGCCGTCATGAAGTGGTCGCGGTCGAGGGTCTTTTCGACTTCCTCGTAGGTGCGGCCGGTGTGCTTCACGTAGACCTCGTTCAAACGCCTTTTCATCTTCAATATGTCACGAGCGTGACGCTCGATGTCGGATGCCTGACCCTGGAAGCCGCCGGAAGGCTGATGCACCATGATGCGCGAGTTCGGGGTGGCAAAACGCATCCCCTTCTCGCCGGCGCACAGAAGCAGCGAACCCATGGAGGCAGCCTGACCGATGCAGAGCGTCGAAACCGCCGGCTTGATGAACTGCATCGTATCGTAGATCGCCATGCCGGCCGTCACGACGCCGCCGGGCGAATTGATGTAGAGCGCGATTTCCTTCTTCGGGTTTTCCGCCTCGAGGAAGAGAAGCTGGGCGCAGATCAGCGACGCCATGTAGTCTTCGACGGGGCCCGTCAGGAAGATGATGCGCTCTTTCAGAAGACGCGAATAGATGTCGTAGGAACGCTCACCGCGGTTGGTCTGTTCGACGACCATGGGCACCAAGGCCATTGCGGTATCAACTGGATTTCTCATGTCCGTCCTTTGTCAAGCTTCTCTTGATCCCTGGCCGAAGGCATAAAGGCGCTCCGGAATCAAATGGAATGGTCATCCCTACATAGAGTGTCAACGCCCGGTACTTCAAGACGGAGCATCCGATATCCTTAACTGCCCGGGGATGCGCGAGGCTGACCGCTATTACGATTCTTGCCCGGCCACAGCGGGCGGACGCCCCATTTCGTTTGATGGCACAGGTTTTTGAGCGATCAGGGTAAAGCAGGGATGAACATCGTCCCGAAATTCCCCCTTGCTCCGGTGCAAACGCAGGATTTTCTGCCATCCGTGCAACGTCGTCTTAAAGACTGCATGTGAATATGTGCCCGCTCGACATCGAGTATGGGAGTTTCGGGTGGATATTTTAACGGGCCTGATGATCTGGGCGGCGGAGGCGCTGACGCTCGCCGTCCTCCTGTGCTCCCGCTGGTATTACGAACGGGACCGCTTCTATCTCAGCTGGGGCAGCGGTTTTGCGCTGCACGGCATCGGCGTCGTGCTGGTGACGCTGCGCGGCGACATCCCCGATTTCATCTCCATCCAGATCGCCAACACGGCGGTGCTCGCCGGTGTCGGCCTGTGGATCGCCGGACTGCTGCAATTCGACCGGAAGCCGGTGGACGCCTATATCGCCATCCCGGCGCTTCTGTGGGTGGCGGGCATGTTCCTCTACCCGATCCGCGAAAACTTCGCCTACCGGGTTGCCCTTCACAACGGCGCGACCATGGTCGGTCATGCGATCATGATCTATATTCTCCTTGGCAATGACGGCGCGTCGAAGCTGACGCGACGGGTGCTGGCGACTTTCCTCGCCATTCAATTTTGCGCGAACGGCGTGGTCGCAGTCCTGGCGATCGCCGGCGAGGCGAAATCCTTCGGCACGGCGCCGCAATCTCCCTGGCTGCTGTTCCCGGCGGCGATCTGCTTCATCGCCAGCATCATGACCGGCGCCAAGCTTTTGACCGAGCGCTCGGAAGAGAAGCTCAAGACGCTTGCCGTCACCGATCCGCTGACCGGCGTTCTCAACCGGCGCGGCCTGATCGACCAGTTCCATGCCCTGAAGAAGATCGAGGACGAAGCGAAGCCGCTGATCGCACTCCTGCATTTCGACCTCGACAATTTCAAGCAGATCAACGACCGCTGCGGCCACCAGGCCGGCGATTCGGTGCTTATCGCCTTTTCGCAGGTTGGCCAGACATCGCTGCGCGGCCGCGGTTTCTTCGGACGCATGGGCGGCGAGGAATTCGCCTCCATCCTGCGCGTCGCCGACATGATCGAGGCCGCCAGCATTGCCGAGGCGATCCGCCTGACGCTGAAGCGACAGACCATCGCCGCCGGCGAGCACAGCATCACGGTCACCGTCAGCGCCGGCATATCGCTGGCTGCCGCCGAAACAGCCGACCTCGACCTGCTGCTCAGCGCCGCCGACCGGGCGCTCTACACCGCCAAGGACAGCGGCCGCGACCGCACCGCGATCGACACCGGCACCGAAGCCTCGATCGTTCCGGCCGTCGACCGGCAGGGCGAAGAGGAAGCCCCGACGGACGTACGCGCCAGCCGGCAGGTCGCCGCCCTGAAACGCATCGCTTCGCTCGGCAAGCGCTGACATCCTCTTGTCCTCTTCGTCCTGAAACCCACATTCGTCCGCAGGGATAAATGCGGAGGGTGCGTCATGCGGGCGCGATTTTTCACGACGAGACTTTTCACCGGCATTGTTCTTTCTTCGGGTCTGATGCTTGCGGCCGACGCAACCCTTGCCCAGCAGGCGTCCGATACGGTTGCGCCGGAACGGGCGACCGGGTTCACATCGGCCAAACGCGTCGAGACCAAAAACTTCATGGTCGCCGCCGCCAATCCGCTGGCAGCCGAGGCCGGGCGCGAGGTGATCGCCAAAGGCGGCAACGCCATCGATGCGGTGATTGCCGTGCAGACCGTGCTCGGCCTCGTCGAGCCGCAAAGCTCCGGGCTCGGCGGCGGCTCCTTCCTCGTCTACTACGATGCGGCTTCCAACCGGCTCACCACCTTCGACGGCCGCGAGACGGCGCCGATGGAGGCAACGCCCAAACTCTTCCTCGACGCGCAGGGCCAGCCGCTGAAGTTCATGGACGCGGTGGTCGGGGGCCGCTCGGTCGGCACGCCGGGGACGGTGCGCCTCCTCTCCGAAGTCCACAAACGCTACGGCAAGGCCGAATGGGCGAGCCTGTTCGAGCGGGCGGAAAAGCTCGCGACCGAGGGTTTCCAGGTCTCTCCCCGCATGGCCTCGATGATCGCCGCGGAAGGCGACCGGCTGAAGAAATACGACGGGCCGCGCGGTTATTTCTACGACGCGTCAGGTGCCCCGCTGAAAGCCGGCACCGTGCTCAAGAACCCCGCCTATGCCGAGACGCTGAAAACGATCGCGACCGGAGGCGCCGATGCCTTCTACAAGGGGCCGATCGCCGAGGCGATCGTCCGGACGGTGCGCGAAGCACCGGGCAATCCCGGCGTCCTGTCGCTCGCCGACCTTGCCAATTACCGCGTCAAGGAACGTGAGCCGGTCTGCGCCACCTACCGCGCGCTCGATGTTTGCGGCATGGGACCGCCCTCCTCCGGCGCGGTCGCGATCGGTCAGATGCTCGGCGTGATCGAGAATTTCGACATCAAGGCGCTCGGACCCGGCAAGGCCGAAAGCTGGCGGATCATCGGCGATGCCCAGCGCCTCGCTTTTGCCGACCGCGAACGGTATCTCGCCGATCCGGATTTCCAGCCCCTGCCGATCAAAGGCCTGTTGAAGAAGGACTATCTCGGCAAGCGCGCCGCCCTGCTCGACGGTACGAAGGCGCTCCCGGCCGATGCGGTGAAGGCCGGCGAACCGGAATGGGACCATGCGCTGCTGTTCGGCCGCGATGCGGCGATCGAAATGCCCTCCACCAGCCATCTCGTCATCGTCGACAGAGAGGGCAATGTCGTCTCGATGACCACGACGATCGAAAGCGGTTTCGGCTCGCGGCTGATGACCAACGGCTTCCTGCTCAACAACGAGCTCACCGACTTCTCCTTCAAGACCCATGACGGCAGCCTGGCCGTCGCCAACCGCGTCGAACCAGGCAAGCGGCCGCGCTCGTCGATGGCGCCGACGATCGTGATGAAGGACGGCAAGCCGCTGCTCGCCATCGGATCGCCAGGCGGCAGCCAGATCATCGGCTACGTCGCCCAGGCGCTGATCGCCTATATCGACTGGGGCATGCCGGTGGAGCAGGTCGTCGCCCAGCCGCATTTCATCAACCGGTTCGGGCCTTACGAGATCGAGACCGGCACCGAGGCCGAAAAGCTCGCCGAGCCCCTGAAGGCGCTCGGCTACGAAGTGAAGCCGGGTGAGATGAATTCCGGCCTGCACGCGATCGAGATCACCGCAAGCGGCCTTGCCGGCAGCGCCGACCCGCGCCGCGAGGGCGCAGCCGTCGGGGAATGATCAGACGTCGGCTGAACCGTAAGCCAGGGCCGTTTTGGTCGGGCCGGCCGGATCGACCCATGGCGAGGCGAACAGCGTCTTCAGCGCCGCCCAGGCCCTGCGCGCGGCGACCTTGATATCCGCCTCGCCGTCCTGGAGCGGAAAGCGGAAGCTGAATTCCGCGGCGATCGGCTTCAGAAGCTCTCCCTCCTTCCACCAGAGGATGAGAGCACATTCCGCCTCGACGGCCTGGGAGAGCCGGATCCACCCGTCCTCATAGACATGTTCGACGACATGGAGGCCCGCGACGGTCTGAACCGGCGTCGCGGGAGCCGGAAGCGGGGCTTTTCGAATCTCCGTGTAAGGCGCAAGGCACTCGCCGACCGTTGCGGGCATATGCTGCGGATCGAATTCCGCTTCCACCGAACGGCTGAACAGCGCCCAGAACCGGGGCGTGCCGACAGGGGGATTGACCTTCACGTCCTCCTCGAATTTCGGCTCATCGTCCCCCCTTTTCCGCAGATCGAAATCCTGCGCTTCTGCAAGCAGGCGGTCGCCATGGCGGAACTTCAGGGTCGCCTTCCAGTCCTTCCTGGAACGCAGCGGACGGCGCATGCGGAAAACCAGGTCGGAACCGTGGTAGAGATCCTGCTCATCCGTATCCAGAAAGAAGACGTTGCGTTGCTTGTTATCCTTCTGGACGTCAAGCCCGGCGCGGGTATCGATGTCGGTCGCTTGCAGGACCGTGCCGACATGCTGCCAGAAGCGCTCCACGGCGGAACGACATGCAGCCTTGTCGCCTACGAATCTCTCCGCATGCAGCATGACCTTGTATTCGCGCGACGACAGGCTCACAGGCTTTTTCCCCTCCAGACAGCGCCCCTTGCATCCGCAATATGATCACAATCCTGAATTGCGTCAATTCCCCATTCTTTCCCGGGACCTCGAAATCCGGTAGGTCTCCTGAATGACCATTCTGCCCGATTTTCTCCGTATCGACCCGGAAACCCGCCACGTCTCGCTGGATGGCCGCAATCCGGCCTTCTACAGCGATCCGAACCGCGTCTATGCCCTCCTCCACCAGCATTGCCCGACCTTCTATTGGGAAGAACAGAAGCAGTGGTTCTTCACCGGCTACGACCATGTGAACGGGCTGTTGCGCGACCGGCGCTTCGGCCGGCAGATCCTGCATATCGCCAGCCGCGAGGACCTGGGCCTGCCGGCGCCGGCACCGCATCTTCAAAACTTCGATCTCGCCGAGCGATATTCGCTGCTGGAACTCGAGCCGCCGGAGCACACGCGGCTTCGCACGCTCGTCAACCGCGCCTTCGTCTCGCGCCATATCGAAAAGCTGAGGCCGGAGATCGCGCAGCTTGCGGAAAAGCTGATCGACGGGTTCGAAACCGAAGGCGAGACGGAACTGCTCGCCTCCTTCGCCGACATCATTCCGGTGACGATGATCGCCAGGATGATCGGCATTCCGGACGAGATGGGGCCGCAGCTTCTCGAATGGTCGCATGCCTATGTCGGCATGTACATGTTCAAGCGGACGGAGCAGGACGAACATGCCGCCGACCACGCGGCCAGGGAATTTTCCGAATACGTCAAAGGCTTGATCGCCGAGCGGCGCCGGAAGCCACGCGAAGATCTCCTGACCCACATGATCCATACCGAGCACAGGGGCCAGTATCTCAGCGACGACGAACTGGTTTCGACGACCATCGTGCTGCTCAATGCCGGCCACGAGGCGACCGTGCACCAGATCGGCAATTCGGTACGGGTTATCCTGGAGAGCGGGCTACCGGTCACGGAGCTTTTTCGCGACGAGGCGGCGACCGAACGGACGGTCGAGGAAACCCTGCGCATCTGCGCGCCGGTTCATATCTTCCAGCGCTGGGCGCTCGAGGACGTCGAGATCGACGGGCTCAATTTCAAGCGCGGCGACAAGGTGAGCCTCATCCTCGCGGCCGCCAATCTCGATCCGAAGCGATTTTCCGATCCGCTAGCGTTCAGGCCCGAACGGCAGGAAGCCGCCAACCTCTCCTTCGGCGCCGGCATCCATTTCTGTATCGGTGCGCCGCTCGCAAGGCTGGAACTCAATACCGTGCTGCCGATCCTTTTCCGGCGGCTGCCGGAGATACGGGTCGCCGCACCGCCGGTGGTGAAGGACGTCTACCATTTCCACGGGCTGGAGCGGCTGGATCTGGCCTGGTGACGATCGGCTCCCTGGCTGCGCGTCAACGCGGCAAAGGAAACGCCGATGACTTACGCGACTGCGGACGCGCCCGCAGTCGCATATCCCGCTTTTCGCCATCAAGCCGTGGCGCCAACTCCGTAGCGGGCCGCGGGCTTGCTGAGCGACAGGTAGGGGCGCAAGCCGAGCCGGGCGGACGCGTAGGTCTCATAAAGCTGCGTATCGGCAAGCGACGGCATGGTGACGAGTTCGCCGCGGTCGAGACCGGCGAGTGCCGCATCGACGAGATCGCTCGCTTCCATGACGCTGTTCGGGTCGAGATTGTCCATGGAGCCGCCGACGCGATCGAAGATCTCGGTGCGGGTAAAACCGGGCAGAACCGCCTGGATCCTGACGCCGGTGTCCTTCAACTCGGAATGAAGCGCCTCCGTCAGCGCCAGCACGAAAGCCTTGCTGGCCGCATAGGTCCCGCTGAAGAGGTCCGGAGCGAGGGCGACGGCAGAGGCCGTATTGACGATGGCGCCCTTGCCGCGGGCGGCGAAGACCTGGGCGGCGGCGACAGCGAGGCGGTTGGCCGCGGTGACGTTGAGGTCGACCATCTGGTCGAGATAATCGGGATCGGCCTTCAGCAACGAACCCTTCGGGCCGATGCCGGCGTTGTTGACGAAGAGCGTGATCGAACCGTCGTAGCGCAGGCGCCTGTCGACGGCCAGAACATCGGCCCGCTGGCTGAGGTCTGCGCGCAGTACATCCGCCTTGATGCCATGTTCGCTCGACAGCCGGGCGGCGAGCGCTTTCAGGCGATCCGCGTCACGGGCGACGAGAACCAGGTCGTAGCCGCGCTTTGCAAGCTTTTCCGCATAGGTCGCGCCGATACCCGACGATGCGCCGGTCACGAGTGCGGTTCCGAGTTTCGAATTATTGCTCATCGTCCATCTCCTTCGGTTTTGGCTGGATTCCCGCCGGCGGTCCGGCATCTGGAATTTACTGGTATATGCCACCATATATGAAAGGCACGATTTGAAGCTGCAAGGGCCGGCCGCAAATTTTTCATCGCAGTGGAAGAGCCGGACAAAAGTGGGCATTGTTCCGCGACAGGATCGGAACGAGACATGACGGACGACGACGACACGCTGAACAAGCAGGGGCTGAACGGCCAAGGGCAGAACCAAGACGGCATCTGGCTTCACTGCAGCAACAGCGCGGTGCGCCGCGCCTCGCGGCATCTCGGCCAGCTCTATGAGGATGCGATGGGCGATAGCAACCTCAAGGGAACGCAGTTCTCGCTGATATCGCAGATCGCCAGATCCAATGAGCCGACATTGAAAACCCTCGCCGATGCCATGGTGATGGACCTTTCCGCGCTCGGCCATACTTTGAAGCCGCTGATCCGGGACGAACTGGTGGAACTGGTACCCGACGCACAGGACCGCCGCGCCAAGCGCGTGCGCCTGACGGAAGCCGGCACGGCCATACAGCGCGACCTCACCGCCCGCTGGCAGGTGGCACAGGACCGTTTCGACAAGGCATTCGGGAAGGAAAGGTCGCAGGAACTGCGGCGCACGCTGGCATTCATCTCTTCGGATGAATTCGCCAGAGCATTCAACGGGAACGACTGAAATGGGCGTCGCTGGCGAGCGAAGGAGCAGTGCCGCCGCGGCAGGCCGCGACTACGTTCCTGCCCTCACCCCTCAAACCCTGATCACATAATCCTTGCGAGTCGTTTCAACGACTTCCCACGTTCCCTTGAAGCCGGGTCTGAGGACCATGCTGTCGCCGGCTTTCAGGTGGACCGGATCGCCGCCCTCTTCGGTGACGATCGAATGGCCGGAGAGGATGTGGAAATATTCCCATTCCTCATACGCGATCCGCCATTTGCCGGGCGTCGCTTCCCATATGCCGGCATAGAGCCCGCCCTCGGCTTCCTCGAAATTCCAGGTGCGGAACACGGGATTGCCGGAGAGCACCCGGTCCGGTGCCGGGGCGCCCTCCTCCGGCGTCGCGGAAGAGAGGTCGAATTTGGTCCAGGCGCTCATTGTTTGACGCTCTCTTTCATGATCGATCGGGAGGATCGACGGCTCCGGCGCCTGGCGCCGAAGCCGTCATTGCTTATCACATCTTCGACAAGGCCTGGTCGAGATCGGCGATGATATCGGCGACATCCTCTATGCCGATCGACAGCCGCACCACGTCCGGCCCGGCGCCGGCGGCGACCTGCTGTTCCTCGGTGAGCTGCCGGTGGGTCGTCGAGGCGGGATGGATGACGAGCGAGCGGGTATCGCCGATATTGGCGAGATGGGAGAAGAGCTGCAGGCTTTCGACCAGCGTCTTGCCCGCCTCGTAGCCGCCCACCACCCCGAAGGTGAAGACCGACCCGGCGCCCTTCGGCGAATACCGCTTCTGCAGGACGTGGTTGGGATCATCCTCCAGACCGGCATAGCTGACCCAGGCGACCTTCGGATGCGCCTTCAGCCATCCGGCGACGGTTGCCGCGTTGTCGCAGTGTTTCTGCATCCGGAGCGGCAGGGTTTCGATACCGGTCAGGATCATGAAGGCGTTGAAGGGCGAAATCGCAGCCCCCATGTCGCGCAAGCCCAATACCCGGCAGGCGATGGCAAAGCCGATATTGCCGAAGGCCTGATGCAGGACGACGCCGCCATATTCGCCACGCGGTTCCGACAGCATCGGATAACTGCCCGATTTCGACCAGTTGAAGGTGCCTCCGTCGACGATCACGCCGCCCATGGAATTGCCGTGCCCGCCCATGAACTTGGTCAGCGAATGGATGACGATGTCGGCGCCATGTTCGAGCGGCCGGACGAGATAGGGGCTCGCCATCGTGTTGTCGACGATCAGCGGAATGCCGTGCCGCTGCGCCACCTCGGCGATCGCCGCGATATCCACGAACGTGCCGGCGGGATTGGCAAGGCTCTCGATGAAGATGGCGCGGGTGCGCTCGTCTATGCCGGCCTCGAAGCTCGCCGGATCGTCCGTATCGGCCCAGCGCACCTGCCAGTCGAAATTTCTGAACGCGTTGCCGAACTGGTTGATCGATCCCCCATAGAGCTTTCGTGCCGCGATGAAATTGTCGCCCGGCTGCATGATCGTATGGAAGACAAGCATCTGCGCCGCGTGGCCGGAGGCGACGGCAAGCGCCGCGGTACCCCCTTCGAGGGCCGCCACCCGCTCCTCCAGCACCGCCTGGGTGGGATTCATGATGCGGGTATAGATATTGCCGAACTGCTGCAGCCCGAAAAGAGCCGCGGCATGGTCCGCGTCGTTGAAGACGAAGGATGTCGTCTGGTAGATCGGCGTCACCCGCGCCCCGGTGGTCGGATCCGGCTGCGCGCCCGCATGCACCGCCAGTGTCGAAAAGCCCGGATTGAGTGTCGGCATTTTAGTCCCTCCCCTTGAAATGGCGCCCGGTTGATAGCGCCCCAACAGACCCCGGCGATTGATCGCGATCAAGGAATATCGTTCTCCGGAACCTATTGTCCTGAGGAAATAGAGAGGAGTTTACGATGGACAACACGATCCCCAATCCGGAAAATCTCACCAACAGGCTGAAGCGCTGGTGTTCCGCCACCTGGACGGCGATCAACGAGGCGAAGCTTCTCGCCAGCCTCGACGACGAGACGGTCAAGCTTCTGGCGCAAGACAATGCCCTGTCGGAGCAGGAACTGCGCGAACTCATCGCCAAAGGCCCGCACGCCGCCGACGAGATGCTGGCGCTGATGAAGCTGCTGAACATCGACCCGGACGAAGCAAGGCTGGAGGAACCGGCGGAATTCCGCGACATGCACGTCACCTGCGTCCATTGCGGCGAGAAGACCCGCTGTCGGCGCGAACTTGCCGACGGCAGCGCCGCCGCCGACTTCGCGAGCTATTGCGGCAATGCCGAGCGGCTCGACGAGATGCGCAGCCGGCTGCAAACGCTCGCCAAATAACGAGCCGCCCGCCCGATCGGGACGCGCCGTCGGGGGTCAGGCGACCAGGCGGGGATATTCGATCGCCGGGCAGCGATCCATGACGACCTTGATGCCGGCGGCTTCGGCCTTTTCGGCGGCCTTGTCGTCGCGGACGCTGAGCTGGCCCCAGATCACCTTCGGCTTCGTTTCAAGCGCGATAGCCTCGTCGACGACGCCGTCCAGATATTCCGCGGCGCGAAAAACGTCGACCATGTCGACCGGCTGCGGCACGTCCGCCAGCGTCCTGTAGACCGTCTGGCCGAGGATCTGCTTGCCGGCCTGCCCGGGATTGACCGGAAACACCGTGTAGCCCCTGGAGATGAGGAACCCCATGACCCGGTTGCTCGGCCTGTCGGGATTCGGGGAAGCTCCGAGCAGCGCAATCGTCCTGGTATTCTTCAGGATATCGGCGATGTAGGCGTTTTCGTAACGGTCGTGGTTCATGACGGCTGCTCCGGTATTGGCGCGCCTCTGGCGGCGCGGTGCTTCTGCGCTATGTAAGTCCGCGTCTCGTCGAAAGGGATGAGGATCATGAAAAAATTTCTCTTCGGCCTTGCGATCATCGCTTCCGGCCCCCTCCTCTGGCCCGAGCCGGCGGCTGCGATATCGCGCTACAATTCCACCCGAATGTCCTGCGCCGCCGTGCAGCGGGCCATCGGCCGCGAGGGTGCGGTGATCCTGCGTTATCCCTCCCGCAACAAGCCGGGAATGACGCTTTACGACCGCTATGTCATCGGCAGCGGCTCTTGCGACGCACACGAGTTCGCCGACCGGGCAACTGTGCCGACGGCAGACACACCGAGCTGCCCGGTTCTCGCCTGCAAGAGACGGCCCGACCCGGAAGATTGTTTTCCTCTCCAGGCAGGCTGCCTGAGATTCTAGCCCATTTCTGATCAAAAAAAGCCGCGGCACGCCTCGCCGCCGAAGTTCCCAAAACGTTCGCCAAATATTCGATCTTCGTACACGTACATATTAGCACCATCTTATGGTTGAATTAGAAAATGCTACTAGATTTGAGTAGGCAAACTTGTTTCACTGAACATTTGTCAGGTTTCGCCGTCCCCAACGTTTCTTGCGGAAACCTGAGCAGATAACAGCTATCCTGACTGCCGGAATCCACATAAAATCGTCCAAAAACGAGAAACTCCGTCAGCTGGCCCCAAATCGCCTTCGTCCGATTTACACAACTCAGGATATAGATCGAACGAGCGATAGGCACGATGGGTGGCGCAGTTGGCAACCTTAAGGTCGGCCGGTTTTTTCAAAGCATCCGGCAGTCTTTGCGATCGTGGATCGACCGTCCGGCAGAATCGGGCTCGCCGGCATCGCATGGGTTTTCTTTCCCATCGGCAGGCGATTGACGCCTTTGCCGTGCACCGCGACCGAAGGGCTTGGCTTGACGGTTGCGGCGGGAGGAGGCGGTGATTTCGATGAGTCACCGGCTATTTCACGCAGAAAAATGTGGTATTATAAAACCACATATGCAAGCCATTGATTTTACTATATATATTTTTCAACCTCGCAAAACCGTCACCTTGACGCTTCTGGCCCCTCTCGATATAAGCCGCCGCAGATCGCGGACCTTTTGGCCCGCTTTCTTTTTTTGCCGATCTTCGTGAGCGGCAATCCAAGCAACAAGAAACGCCCTGCAGCCGAAGTTTTCGGGTGTTACGGGTCCCAGAAGAAAGAGTTCAGAACATGTCAACCTTCGTTCAGAAGCCTGCCGAGGTGGAGAAGAAGTGGGTGATCATCGATGCCGAAGGCCTCGTTGTCGGTCGCCTCGCCACCATCGTCGCCAACCGTCTCCGCGGCAAGCACAAGGCCACCTTCACCCCGCACGTTGATGATGGCGACAATGTCATCATCATCAACGCGGAAAAGTGCGTCCTCACCGGCAAGAAGTATTCCGACAAGACCTATTACTGGCACACCGGTTATCCGGGTGGCATCAAGGAGCGTACCGCGCGCCAGATCATCGAAGGCCGTTTTCCGGAGCGCGTCATCGAGAAGGCTGTCGAGCGCATGGTTCCCCGTGGTCCCCTCGGCCGTCGCCAGATGAAGAACCTGCGCGTTTATGCCGGTTCCAACCATCCCCATGAAGCACAGCAGCCCGTCGCTCTCGACGTCGCATCGCTCAACAAGAAGAACGTAAGGAGCGCCTGATAATGGCCGATCTTTCCTCCCTGAAGGACCTCGCGCCGGCTTCCGAAGCTGCCGCTCCGGTTCACGTCCGCAAGGTCGACAGCCTCGGCCGCTCCTACGCGACCGGCAAGCGCAAGAACGCTGTCGCCCGCGTCTGGGTCAAGGCCGGCACCGGCAAGATCACGGTCAACGGCCGTGACTTCTCCGCTTACTTCGCCCGCCCGGTCCTGCAGATGATCCTGCAGCAGCCGGTCATCGCCGCTGCCCGCACCGGCCAGTTCGACATCGTCGCGACCGTCACCGGTGGCGGTCTCTCCGGTCAGGCCGGCGCCGTTCGTCACGGCGTTTCCAAGGCCCTCACCTATTTCGAGCCGGGCCTTCGCGGCGTGCTCAAGAAGGGTGGCTTCCTGACCCGCGACAGCCGCGTCGTCGAGCGTAAGAAGTACGGTAAGGCCAAGGCCCGCCGCTCCTTCCAGTTCTCCAAGCGTTAACCGCTCCGGATTTGGACTTTACGAAAGGCGGGGCTTCGGCTCCGCCTTTTTCGTTTGTGGGCATTGCCCGCTTTCGACTCAGATCGGCAGTTCTGTCGTCGATTTCAGTTCGCGCAGCACGAAGCTGGAGACGACATTGCGCACATGCGGGTTGCGCATCAGGTGGCGGGTCATGAAAGCCTCATAGGCTTCGACATCGCGCGCCCGGATCTTCAGCATGTAATCGAAGGTTCCCGACAGCGCATAACATTCCATGATTTCCGGCCGGTCGCGCACGACCGTGGCAAAGGCTTCGATCGCCTCCTCGTGATGGTCCTCGAGCGTCACATGCGCGACGATGCAGAGTTTCAGGTCGAGCTTTGCCGGATCGAGAAGTGCCACCCGCTTGCGGATGACGCCTTCGGCCTCCAGTTCCTGGATCTTGCGCCAGGCGGTGCTCTGCGACATGCCGGCTTTCTCGGCCAGTTCGGCGAGCGATGAACCGTCGCCGGTCTGCACGAGCTGCAGAAGCTTGCGAGCGGCCTGCAGATTTTCTTTCATGATGAAGCCTCCTCCCGAATTATCCTCCCAATATTTACGCTCACTTCGGCAAAACTGAAAGGATTGCCCGCGTTTTCCGAGATATGATGGTGAACTGGCAGCCGGTGGCTGAAGCCCCCGGCTCACTCGATCACGAAACGGGAGGCCGCTGATGAGCAAGCAAAGCACCTATACGGCAAACCTGCCGGATGCGGATGGCATCTATCGCTATACGAGCGAAGAGGACCGGATCTGGAGCGAGCTCTACCAGCGCCAGATGACGCTTTTGGCCGACAAGGCCTGCCGGGAATATCTGGACGGCATCAAGGCGCTCGGGCTGAAGCCGGACAAGGTCCCCCAGCTTGGCGATGTCGACCGGCGCCTCAACGAGACCACCGGCTTCGGCGTGGAAGGCGTCCCGGCCCTCATTCCGCCATCGCGCTTTTACGAGCTGCTTTCGCAAGGCAAGTTTCCGCTGGCGACGTTCATCCGCCGCCGCGAGCATATCGACTATATCGAGGAGCCGGACATTTTTCACGAAGTGTTCGGCCACTGCCCTCTCCTGACCAACCAGAGCTACGCCAATTTCGTGCGCCGCTTCGGCGAGAAAGCCGTCGGGCTCGGGAAGGAATATTCCTGGCACCTGTTCCGGATCTTCTGGTTCACCGTCGAATTCGGCCTGATCGAGACGCCGCAGGGGCGACGCTGCTTCGGCGCCGGCATCGTCTCATCGCCCAACGAGACCCGGGCGGCGATGGAAGGCACGCAAGCCGAATTCCGGCCCTTCGACCTGATGACGGTGCTTCGAACCCCCTACCGCATCGATATCGTCCAGCCGATCTATTATGTCATCGACAGTTTTGCGCAGCTGGAATCGATCATCGAGGAGGATATCGGCGCCCGCATCAGGGAGGCAAAGGCGCTCGGGGATTTTCCGCCGGTATTCGAAGCCAAGGCTTCCTGAACGCGCGGAATTCTCTCCCGTCCGGGCTTGCCTTGCCTGGCCTTATTGTCCAACGTCCCGCCACTCAAGGATGGAGGGACGCCATGGCAAACAAGACCATCGACCATGCCTTCACGGCAGGGAACCTGACCTCGGCCGCATCGGATCCGACCTTTGCGGGCGCGCTGTCGTTCATGCGCCGCCGCTTCACCAAGGATCTGGCGGGTACCGATACGGTTGTCTGGGGCATTCCCTTCGATGCCGCGACCTCCAACCGGCCGGGCGCGCGGTTCGGGCCGCAGGCGATCCGGCGGGCCTCGGCGATCTTCGACAACGATCCGCAATACCCGTTTGAGCGCGATCTCTTCGCCGAAATGGCCGTCATCGATTACGGCGACTGCCTCATCGACTACGGCAACCACCAGAAGACGCCTGATGCGATCGAGGCCCAGGCGAATGTCATTCTCGACAGCGGCGCCTTCCTGCTGACGCTCGGCGGCGACCACTATGTCACCTGGCCGCTCCTCAAAGCCCATGCGGCCAAGCACGGGCCGATGGCGCTCGTCCAGTTCGACGCCCATCAGGACACCTGGCTGGACGACGAGGGACGCATCGATCACGGTTCCTTCGTGGCACGGGCGGTGCGCGCCGGCATCATCGATCCCGCCCGGTCGACCCAGGTCGGCATCCGCACCCATGCGCCGGAAGATTTCGGTATCCGCCTTCTCTATGGCCATGAGATCGAGGAGATGAGTGCGGCCGAAATCGCAAAGACGATCCTCGATCACGTCGGCGAAACGCCGACCTACCTCACCTTCGATATCGACTGCCTCGATCCGGCCTTCGCGCCGGGCACCGGCACGCCGGTCGCCGGCGGGCCTTCGAGCGCGAAGATCCTGTCGGCCTTACGAAAGCTCGGGGCCCTCGATATCCGCGGCGCCGACGTGGTCGAAGTGGCGCCGGCCTACGACCATGCGGATATTACCGCCATTGCGGGGGCGACGGTTGCGATGTATATGCTCGGGCTCCGCGCGGAGCGACGCGCGGCTGCGTTAAATTTCTGAATCAACTTGCTGGTAAACTGAATCCGGCTCTCAATCCAAGGCACTGATCTAACAGGATAATGACCATGACAGCGAAAATCTTCATCGACGGCGAACACGGCACTACGGGACTGCAGATCCGCACCCGCATGGCCGGCCGCCGCGACGTCGACCTGCTGTCGATCCCGGAAGCGGAGCGGCGCAACGCCGCCATGCGCGAGGATCTCCTGAACAGTGCCGATATCGCCATCCTCTGCCTGCCCGACGATGCGTCGCGGGAAGCCGTCACCATGCTTGCCGGCAATAACAAGGTGCGAGTGATCGACACCTCGACCGCGTTCCGCGTCGATCCGTCCTGGGCCTATGGCTTTGCGGAAATGGACAAGGCCCAGGCCGACAAGATCAAGGCCTCCCGGCACGTCGCCAATCCGGGCTGCTACCCGACCGGCGCGATCGGCATCATCCGGCCGCTGCGCGCCGCCGGCATCCTGCCCGACGGTTATCCGGTCACGGTCAACGCCGTCTCCGGTTATACCGGCGGCGGCAAGCAGATGATCGGCCAGATGGAAGATCCGTCCAGGGAAGACGCGATCTCGGCCAACAATTTCCTCTACGGCCTGCCGCTCAAGCACAAGCACGTGCCGGAGATGAAGATCCACGGCCAGCTCGACCGCGCGCCGCTCTTCTCGCCGTCGGTCGGGCGCTTCCCCCAGGGCATGATCGTGCAGGTGCCGCTCTTCCTCGAAGATCTGAAGGGCGATGCGACGATCGAAGGCATCCACAAGGTGCTGGTCGAGCATTATTCCGGGCAGGACATCGTTACCGTCGTGCCGCTCGAAGAGAGCAAGGCGCTGCCGCGCGTCGATGCGGAAGAGCTGGTCGATACGGACAGGATGAAGCTCTTCGTGTTCGGCACACCGGGCGGCGCACATGTCAATCTCGTCGCCCTGCTCGACAATCTCGGCAAGGGCGCCTCGGGTGCCGCCGTCCAGAACATGGACCTGATGCTTTCGGCCTGATGGCGGAGAGCATTTCCCTTCCAGTTTCCCTGCCCGGCGAATGGCGGATCGAAACCGCCAGGCAGATCGCCGATACGGTCGTCGGCACCGTCCTTGAAGTGACGCGTGCCGGCGGCGAAACCGATATCGTCAAGGTTCTGAAACCCAAGGCTTTGGAAGACAGTTTTCGTGGCGCCGATTTCCTCGCCTGGCGCGACGGCGCCGGCTGCGTGCGGCTGATCGCGCGTTCAGGCAATCTGCTCTTGATGGAGCATGCGGGCAAGGTGACGCTCCGGGATCACCTTGTTTCCCATGGAGACCAAGAAGCGACCAGGATCGCGGCCGAGGTGCTGACGGAGTATCATCGCCCTTCGGACGCACCGGCGCCCACAAGCCTGATGCCGCTTTCCCGCTATTTCAAAAGCCTGTTCGAGAAGGCCGACGCGGATCGCCGAGACAACGTCGTCAGCCCGTTCATCGAGGCGGCAGCGCTGGCGGAAACGCTGATCGCCGACCAGCGGGAGATCAAGCCGCTGCATGGCGACCTGCACCACGAAAACATCATGTTCGGCCCGCGCGGCTGGCTGATCATCGACCCGGCCGGCCTGATCGGCGATGCGGCGCTCGACGTCGCCAACATGTTTTCCAATCCGCTCGACCGCTTCGACCTGACGCGCAACGAGGCGCGCATCGCGTCGATGGCCGGCGTGTTCGCCGAAACGCTGGGGCGGGACGTCCGCACCATCCTGCGTTATGCGTTCGCCTATGGCTGCCTGTCGGCCGCATGGCATGACGAAGACGGCAATGCGAAGGATCGCGACGACGAGCTTGCGGTCGTCGCCGCGGTCCGCGATGTGCTGAGACAGGCTTAGGCGAACGTCCGCTTCAAACCCAGATGGATGGCGAGCTTCTCGCCCGGTCCATGCACGGCGGCAAACAGCAGGCCGGCGAGGAAGGTGAAGTGATCGACGAAGAAGCCGAACTCCGCCTGATTGGCTTGCCAATGGCTCGGGCCGTGGAAGGCGAAAGCCAGGAAGATGACATAGGCGCCGGCGAGCAAAGCGGCCTCCGAGAAGAACGCGCCGGTCAGGAATGCGAGGGCCAGTCCCACCTCGAAGATCGCCGCGACCCAGGCGAGGAACAGCGGAAACGGAAATCCGGCGCCTGAAATGAATGCTGCCGTCGCCGGCATGTCGAGAAACTTGAACGTCGTCGCCATCACGAACAGGCCGCCGAAGATCAGCCTTGCGACGAGAATTGCGAGCTCCGCGTGACGATCGCAGTCTCCGGCGGATATTCGCCGACGAAGCCGCGCCAGTGGGCGACGGCGAAACCGAGCACGATCAGCGCGACGGCCTGATGCGTCAGCGCCAGATCGAGCGGCACCTGCATGACGAGCGTCGAGATGCCGACGATCGCCTGAACCGTCACCAGCCCGAACAGCAGGACGGAGCGGCGGGCATGGGTGGAGCCCGGCGCCAGCCGAAGCGAGACGATCATGTGCGCGAGGGTGGCGGCCCACAGAACATAGGCGCCGCAGCGATGCACGAACTGCACCGTCTTCGGGTTCTCGAACAGGTTGATCCACCAGGGCTGCCGGACGAAGAGATCGGCCGGAACAAGGGCGCCATCCATCAGCGGCCAGGTGTTGTAGGAGAGGCCGGCATCGAGCCCCGCCACCAGCGCGCCGAGATAGATCTGGAAGAGGACGAGGAAGGCAATGCCGCCGGCCGCCCATTTGGATCTTGCCGTCGGCGGAAGATCGCGGCTGTGCGGCGAAAGCCCCCGCATGATCCAGATGCAGGCGGCAAAGATCAGACAGGCGATGACCAGATGGGTGGCAAGCCGGTATTGCGAGACGCTGACCAGCTTGGTGAGGCCGGACGACACCATCCACCAGCCGATGAAGCCCTGGAAACCGCCGAGCGCCAGCAGGCCGACCAGCGGGCCGCGCAGGCGCTTTTCGATGCGGCCGGTGAGCCAGAAGAAGATCAGCGGCAGGGCGAAGACCATGCCGATCGAGCGAGCGAGGAAACGGTGCGCCCATTCCCACCAGAAGATCGACTTGAACTCGTCGACCGTCATGTCCTTGTTGATCTGCTGATATTGGGGAATGCGCTGGTAGAGGCGGAACTCCTCGTCCCACTCCACGGCCGACAGCGGCGGAATGACACCGTGGATCGGCTTCCATTCGGTGATCGACAGGCCGGAATCGGTAAGACGCGTCGCGCCGCCGACCAGGACCAGACAGAACAGCGTGAAGACGACGACGCCGAGCCAGATGCGCACCGCCTTGCGGTCGCGCTCGCGGCGCCTGGTGTGGTTCAGGACATCGATGATCACAGCATCGGTTGCCGACATGGGTATGCTCCTGTCGTTCAAGCCAAAAGGACGCGGCACGTGGCAGGCATCGTTCAGCATTTCGCGTTGCTTTGCCCCATCAACCCATGCAAAACAAGCCCCGGCGCTTTGCGGCATGCGGTCGCGGATAGGAGAAGACGTCTTGGTTCCGCGTTTGAGAAGTTTCATCGGCACGATCCTGATCATCATTCTGGTGATCGTCTACGCGCTTGCCGCCACGACCTTCGCGATGCTGCTGCTCGCCACCTCGCCCTGGTGGGTGCATTTCCTCTATTTCCTGATCAGCGGCCTCCTCTGGATCCTGCCGGCCATGGCGATCATCAAATGGATGGCCGGACCCAAGCCCAAACCGTGACCGGTTTTACCGGCAATTAACCAGCGGCGACGGTTTCTCAGGGCTCAAACCCGACGGTAAACCGATTTTTGGTGCCCTCCCCCTATGTTGCCGGCCAAACGGCATCAGCGGGCAAAGCCATGCAGCAGCGGAAAATCCAGCAGGAAGAGCAGTTCGAGGACGTGGTCGTCACCCGAGCCGATGATCGGACGATCCGGTTCTGCGAACTCACTCTCGTTTCGACCAACGACCTGCGCTCCGTGGAAGCCGAATGGCGGCGCCTCGAAAGCCTGGCCAAGAACTCCCTGCATCAGGGTTTCGACTGGTGCGGGGCCTGGACTGAGGCGCATCACAGCGAACTGGCGATCGTTCAAGGCGTCGCCGGCGACCGGACACTTTTCATCCTGCCGCTGGAAATCGTGTCGGAACGCCGCGCCCGGATCGCCCGCCTGCTCGGCAACCGGTTCAACAACCTCAATACCGGCCTCTTCGATGCCGATCTCGCCGCACCCGATGCCGAAGAACTGCAGAATTTTTCTTATGCCTTGAGGCTCGCGCTTTCGGATACGGCGGACCTGGTCGTCCTCGACAATATCCCGCTCATCTGGCGCGGCATGCAGCATCCGCTGTCGGGCCTTGCCTCGATCGAGAACCAGAACCACTCCTTCCAGCTGCCGCTCTTCCAGAATTTCGAGGCGACGCTCGCGCAGCTGAACGCCAAGAGCCGCCGCAAGAAGTTCCGTTCCCAGAGCCGCAAGATCGAGGCGATCGGCGGCTACGATCATATCGCCCCCGCCGATCCGGCCGAAAAACACGCCCTGCTCGATATCTTCTTCCGCCAGAAAGGCGAGCGGCTGAGGCTGTTCGGCCTGCCGGATGTCTTCCAATTGCCAGGCATCCAGGATTTCTTCCACCACCTCATGGACGTCCCGGCCAAAGGAACCGATACGCCGCTGACGCTGCATGCGATCCGCCTGCGCGGCGAGCACGATGGGCATATCGCGGCGATTGCCGGCCTGTCGCGCAAGGGCGATCATGTCATCTGCCAGTTCAGCTCGATCGACGAGACGATCTGCCCGGAGGCGAGCCCCGGCGAATTGCTGTTCTGGCTGATGATCGAGCAGTCCTGCCGGGAGGGCGCCTCGGTGTTCGATTTCGGCGTCGGCGACCAGCCCTACAAGCGCAACTGGTGCACCCAGGAAACGGTGCAGCACGATATGCTGATCCCGCTGACCTGGAAGGGTTCGCTGATGCGGCCGCTGCTGATCGGGGTGACCAGGGCGAAGGCGGCGATCAAGCGCAATCCGCATCTCTATGCAATGGCGCAGCGCTGGCGGTCCGGCCGCTGCCCGAAAGCGCCGGAAGCTCCCGCCTCCGACGCGGAGTGATCCATCAGGCGGCGCGGCGCTTGCCCGGGCGCGGCGAACGCCGGTCGCCGGTTTCCGTCATCACCAGCAGGTTGCTGTAGCCGGCCGCTTCGAAATCCGTCACCAGGTCGGCGACTTCCTCATCCCTGAAGCCCGGAACGGACAGGACGATCTCTGCCATCGCGTTGCGCGTCAGGCGCGAGATGCCGGCGATCTCGGCCGGGCCGCATTCGATCAGCACCAGGTCATAGGCATCGGCCAGCGCATCTATGATCATCGACAGGCGGTCGGCGCCGCGCATGGCGCGGGCGGGATCCGAAGCGCCGTGCGGAATGATATGCGCGTCGGAAAGCCGGTCCGGATGGATCGCGTCGCCGAAGGCGGTTTCGCCGCAAAGAAGGTCGGTAATGCCCGGAAGTTTCGGATTTTCCGCCATCAGCTCCGTCGGAGTGGCCGAACCGGTCATGTCGACCAGCACGACGGTGCGGCCGCGCTCGGCAAGCTCGCGGGCGAGAATGACGGTCGCGGTCGAGCCCTTGTCGCCGCCCGGCGAGATGCCGATCGCGACGGGGACATCGTGCCGCTGCAGGTAGTGTGCAACGGAGTCGATCGTAAAGCCTCGATCCTCGGCCTCCGGGGCGACATCCTCTTCTTCGCTCTCCCTCTCGGAGAGCGACTGTTCGGCGATCTTGGCATAGGCGAGTGCGGCGGCGTGCTTGGGGTTTTCGCGGGGCGGCTCCGGCCGGTCGAAACGGGCGGCCTCGGCCTGCATCTGGTGGACCGGCAGCGGCGCGGCCGCAACGGGTGCCGGTGCCGCCGGTTCCAGCGCGATGTCCTCCTCGTCATCGCGAACACCCGACGGACGCAGCGCGCGGCCGGAGAAGAGTTCGATGACGATGACGATCAGGCAACCGAAGATGAAGGTGGCGAGCGAGACGACGATGACAATCGGGATGATCTTCGGGAAATAAGGCTCGGACGGTTCGACCGCTTTCGAGACGACGCGGGCGTCGGCCGGGCTCGAATTGCCCTCGAGGCGGGAGCTCGCCTCGCGGTAGCGGGCAAGATAGGTTTCCAGCAGCTGGCGCTGGGCGGCGGCCTCGCGTTCAAGGGCGCGCAGGCCCACTTCCTCTTCCCCCGCCTTGGCGGAATCCGCCTTCAAACCGTTGAGCTGGCCCATCAGCTGGCGTTCGCGGATGCGCGACATCTCGGCCTCGTTGTCGAGGCTCGCGAGGATCTTCTTGGTCTCGCTCTCGATCTGCTGGCGGATGCCGGCAAGCTGGCCGCGCAGGCCCTTGAGCCGCGGATGGCCTTCGAGCAGCGAGGTCGAGGAGTCGGAAATCTGGGCCTGCAGGTTGGCTTCGGCTTCCTTCAGACGCTGAATGACCTGGGAACCGACGACGTCGCTCAGCGTATCGGAGGCGCGACCGGCCTTCAAAGCCGCCCGGACGTTTTCGGCGCGCGCCTCGGCATTTGCCCGCTCGCCGCGGATACGGGCGAGCTCGGTCGAAATGTCGTTGAGCTGCTGGGTCGAGAAACTGTTGGTCTCGGTGGTCTGGAACAGGCCGTTGGAGGACCGGTAGTCTGCCACCTTCTTTTCGGCCTCCTTGACCTTCTGGGTCAGGCTGGCGATTTCCGGCTCCAGCCACTTGGCCGTCTCGGAATGGGTGTCGAGCTTGGCGCCGCTCTGGATCTTGAGGTAAGCCTCCGCCATCCGGTTCGGGATCTCGGCCGCAAGCTTCGGATCGCGCGAGGAAAACTCGATGGCGATGACGCGCGAATTCTCGACCGCGTAGACATTCAGCTTGTCGCGGAATTCCTGGATCACCCGGTCTTCCGGGTCGAGTTTCATCGGATCCTGCTTGAGCCCGATCAGGACCAGCGGATCTGGCAGGAAGGACTGCGCGGCCGGATCGAATTCCTTCAGTTTGGCGAGGTTGAGGTCGCGGGCGACACGCTTGATGAGATCGGTCGACTGCAGCAGCTGCGCCTGGCTGGTGATGTTGAGCGAGTCCAGCAGCGGGTCGTTGGCCTGTGCGGCCGCGTCCCCTCCGGAGAGGTTCGGCGAGCGGGATTCGATCAGCATCCGCGTCTCGCTCTTGTAGCTGGGCTTCATCAGACTGGTGCCGACCAGCGCGACGGCGGCTGCGACGATCGTCGCGCCCAGGATCCTGCCCTTGCGTTCCCAGATCGCCGAGATCACCCGCCCGAGGTCGATATCCACGTCCTGATTGCCACCGTTTACGCCTGACATGATACGCTCCAACTGATCGGTTTGCGCGAAGAGTAAAGGATCATGGTAACGCGAGAGTTAATGGCCAAGTACAGCCGTTAAAGCTCCAAGAAAATCTCGAAATGCCCGACCTCTTTACCGGGCATTAACCCTAACGGATCGATAACGGCGGACAGATGGTATGAACAGCCGGAGCCTGGAACGCGGAAATGTCCTTCGCCCCCTTCAAACGCGTGGTGGCCAAACACGTGGCGGCGCTCGCCCTTGCGGCGGCTGCGCTTGCCGGCTGCACCAGCTATGCGCCCGCTCCGAAGAGCTTTCAGGAAGCGACCATCCAGCCCTACAGGCTCGACAGCGGCGACCGTATTCGCGTCGCCGTCTTCGAACAGCCGGGCCTCACCAATACCTATACGGTCGACCAGGCCGGCTACATCGCCTTCCCGCTGATCGGCCAGGTGGCGGCGCGCGGCCAGACGCTGCCGGCGCTCGAAGGCTCGATCGCCTCGCGCCTCAAGCAGGGTTATCTGCGCGATCCGGATGTCACCGCCGAGATCGACCGCTACCGTCCCATCTTCGTGATGGGCGAAGTCGGCCGGCCGGGGCAATATTCCTACGTGCCCGGCATGACCGCCCAGAACGCGATCGCGATCGCCGGCGGCTTCACCTCCCGCGGCAACCAGCGCGACATCGACGTCACCCGCAAGATCAACGGCCAGGTGCTGACCGGCCGCACCGTCATCTCTTCCACGGTGCTTGCCGGCGACACCATCTATGTCCGCGAGCGGCTGTTCTGACCGGTCCATGGCTGAGAGCCCTCCCTTGCGGATACTCCACTGCTTCAGGTCGCCCGTCGGCGGGATTTTTCGCCACGTACGCGACCTTGTCGAAGAGCATCGGGCGGCCGGCCATGAGGTCGGCATCCTGTGCGACAGCTCGACCGGCGGAGCGCATGAGGAGCGCCTTTTCGACAGCATCCGGCCGCAGCTTTCGCTCGGCCTCACCCGCATTCCGATGCGGCGTGCGATCGCCCCTTCCGATTTCGTGGCGATCTACAAGAGTTATAAACATATCAAGAGCTTGCAGCCGGACATTTTGCACGGGCACGGCGCCAAGGGTGGCGCCATTGCCCGGCTGATCGGCTCAGCCCTGCGGGTCAACAGGTATCGCGTAGCCCGCCTCTATTCGCCGCATGGCGGCAGCCTGCATTTCAGCCGGTCGAGCCTTTCCGGCCAGGCCGTGCTGCGGCTGGAACGGTTCCAGGAACATTTCGGCGACGCGCTGGTGTTCGTCTGCGAATACGAACGGCGCACCTACGAGGCCAAGGTCGGCAAGCCGCGCAAGGTCTCCCGCGTCATCTACAACGGCATCAAGGATGCCGAGTTCGAGACGATCGGCACCGAGCCATCGGCCCCGGATTTCCTCTATATCGGCATGCTGCGCGACCTCAAGGGGCCGGATGTCTTCATCGACGCCTTCGCACGGACCGAAAGGGTAGTCGGCCGCCCGCTTTCGGCGCTGATGGTCGGTGACGGCCCGGATCGCGACCGCTACCAGGCGATGATGGCCGAGCGCGGGCTTGGCCGCCGTATCCAGATGAGGCCGGCCATGCCCGCCCGCGAGGCGTTCGCCATGGCAAAGATCGTCGTCGTTCCCTCCCGCGCCGAAGCCATGCCCTATATCGTGCTCGAGGCCCTGGCGGCCGGCAAGCCGGTGATCGCCTCCCGGGTGGGTGGCATTCCGGAAGTGCTCGGCGATACAAGTGCGGCGCTTGCGACGCCCGGCGATGCCGAGGATCTCGCCCGCGTCATGACCGAGGCGTTCACCACGCCCGGCTGGCAGGACGCGGTCATGCCAAAGCCGGACGCATTCAAGGCGGTGTTTTCCGCCTCTGTCATGGCCCAGGAAATGCTCGGACTGTATCAGGATCTGACAGGTTCACGGGCCGATTCGGCCCGCGGCTAAAGGCTTCCTTCACCTCTTTTTGCTAAGCCGTTTCCATATCTTCCTGCGCCGACGGGCCTGGGAGGCCAAAGGGATCGGTCCATGAACCAGCCGAACAAGTCCGAGCAGTTCGATGTCGAAAGCCTTCGCAAGAAGGTTTCGGAACTCCGTGCAGCCGACGAAAAGCACGATCCGGCCAATGCCACCGTGCTCAATCCGTTTGCCCGCCAGATCGCCGAACAATTCCGCGACGACAGCTATTCGCCGGCGATGCTGATCGGCCTGTTCCGGCTGTTCGAGCTTCTGGCGCTGCTTGCGATCGGCCTCGTCATCGGCGCATTTTTCTCGCCGATCGACCTCACCGGCTTTTTCGCCCGTTTCGCCCTCGTCGCCTGGGGCTCGACACTCACCGTTCTGCTTCTGCAGGTGGCCGACACCTACCAGATCCCGTCGCTGCGCGGCGCGCAGCGCACCGCCCGGCGCGTTTTCGTCTGCTGGGCGATCGGTTTCGTGCTGACGGCGTCGACGCTCTACCTCGTCGAACCCAGCCCCTATCCGTTTGCCGGCCTTTGCGCCTGGCTCGTCACCGGTGCCGCCTTCCTCTTCCTCGAACGGCAGCTCACCGCCTACGCCATCCGCCACTGGGGACGCAACGGCGTGATGGAACGCCGCGCCATCATCGTCGGCGGCGGCGAACCGGCCAAGCAGCTCGTGCGCCAGCTGGAACAGCAGCCCGACAACGATATCCGCATCTGCGGCATATTCGACGACCGCAACAGCGAGCGCTCGCCGACCGTCGTCGCCGGCTATCCGAAGCTTGGCACCTTCGCGGAACTGATCGAATTCGCCCGTCTCGCCCGCATCGACATGCTGATCATCGCGCTGCCGGCCACGGCCGAGGCCCGCATCCTGCAGCTCCTGCGCAAGCTCTGGGTGCTGCCGGTCGATATCCGGCTCGCCGCCCATGCCAACCGCCTGCGCTTCCGCCCGCGCTCCTATTCGCATGTGGGCGCCGTGCCGATGTTCGACATTTTCGACAAGCCGATCCGCGACTGGGATTCGGTGGCGAAGCGCGTCTTCGACATCGTCTTCTCGGTGGTCGGAATCCTGCTGACCTGGCCGATCATGCTTGCCGCTGCAATTGCGGTGAAGGCGACCTCCAAGGGGCCGATCCTGTTCCGCCAGAAGCGCCACGGTTTCAACAACGAGATCATCGACGTCCTGAAGTTCCGCTCGATGTACACGAACCTCAGCGACCAGACCGCGGTCAAGGCCGTCACCAAAGGGGATCCCCGCGTCACTCCCGTTGGGCGTTTCCTGCGCAAGTCCTCGATCGACGAACTGCCGCAGCTGTTCAACGTGCTGCGCGGCCAGCTTTCGCTGGTCGGCCCGCGCCCGCATGCGGTGCTCGCCCAGACGGGAACCCGCAAATATGTCGACGTCGTCGAGAGCTATTTCGCCCGTCACCGCGTCAAGCCCGGCGTCACCGGCTGGGCGCAGATCAACGGGTTGCGCGGCGAACTCGACAGCGACGAGAAGATCCGCGCCCGCACCGCCTACGACCTCGACTATATCGAGAACTGGTCGCTGCTCTTCGACCTGAAGATCCTGTTCCTGACGCCGATCCGGCTGCTCAACACGGACAACGCCTATTGAGCACGCTCGACTATAGCCGCCCCGGAGGCCATCCTCACCATTTCGACAGCCGGCTTGCGGCGCTGAGGCTCGCCGGCAGCGGCCTCGTCGCCTTCGGCGTCTTCCTGTCGGGCTTCGTCATCTCGGAACCGGCCCCCTACGAACTGATCATGGTGGTGCAGATCGCCATCTGGTTCCTGCTGGGGCTCAGGATATCGCGCACCGTCGCGCCTTTGCTGGTCATGATGCTGACCTTCAATATCGGCGGCCTGTTCACCATGCTGATCATGAAGAACATGAGCGAGGCGCCGATGTATTTCGCCGTCTCGGGCTTTCTGGCGCTGAGCGCGGTCTTCTATGCGGCAATCATCGAGGACGACCACCGGCGCCTGAACCTGATCTTCAAGGCCTGGGTAGCGGCGGCGATCATCACCTCGCTGCTCGGTATTCTCGGCTATTTCAACGCCTTTCCGGGCTCGCATGTTTTTACCCGCTACAATCGCGCCATGGGCGCCTTTCAGGATCCGAACGTCTTCGGTCCCTATCTCGTCGCCCCCCTCCTCTACCTTCTCTACCGGCTGCTGACCGGGCCGCTGGTCAGGGCTCCGATGCTGATCGGCGGCATCCTCGTCCTGGCGCTCGGCATCTTCCTCTCCTTCTCGCGCGCCGCCTGGGGTCTGCTGATATTTGCCGGCATCGCGCTGGTCATCGTCATGCTGCTCAAGGAGCGCACCACCGCCTTTCGGTTCAAGATCCTGGCGATCGCGGGCGGGGCTGCGATCTTCCTCGTGCTGGCGCTGGCGATCGCGCTGCAGTTCCCGCAGGTTTCCGACCTCTTCACCAACCGCGCCAAGCTGGTGCAGGAATATGACGGCGCCCGTCTCGGCCGCTTCGAGCGCCACAAGATCGGCTTCCTGATGGCCATGGAGCGGCCGCTCGGGCTCGGCCCAATGGCCTTCGGCAAGATCTTCGGGGAGGACGAGCACAATATCTGGCTGAAGACGCTGACCACCTATGGCTGGCTCGGCGCGGTTACCTACCAGATCATGATCTGGTCGACGCTGTGGTTCGGTTTCCGCTACATGCTGCGCGAACGGCCCTGGCAGGCCTATCTGATGATCGCATGGGTGATGATCCTCGGTCACGCGATCATCGGCAACGTCATCGACACCGACCATTGGCGGCATTTCTACCTGCTGCTCGGCATCGTCTGGGGCTGCATGGCGCTGGAACACCGCTTCGTCCGCTCGCAGCGGAGATCTTCGGCGCCCGCCACCGGAGCGGCTTGACTTTAAGTCTCCGCGCTCCAGTTTTTCTTTCATGCTGACGGTTTCCCAACTCCGCGCCGCGCGCGCCATGACCGGAATGACGGTGGACGAACTTTCCGCCGCCTCAGGGATCTCGAAATCCGCGATAGAAGAGGCCGAAGCCTCACAGGTCTTCGCAAACGCCGAGATCACCGACCGGCTGCGTTCGATCTTCGAGTCGAAGGGGGTGCTTTTTCTGGGCGCCGGCGAAGACGACGCAGGTGCCGGCCCAGGGCTCCGGCTGCGCCACCAGTTTCATGACGAGGGAATCCGCCCTCAGAATCTGAATGCCACAAACGACGACTGAAATCGTTGCACCGCGGGAACTCTTTGAGTTCTAACGCGTTTCTCCTCCGCTTAGACAACATGCAGGGGGCTGCGTATGGCACGGACCAACAATCTCTACCTCATCATCGGTGCATTGATCGTGGTCGTCATCGGCCTCGGTTTTTATGTCTATCGGGAAGAAAGCAAGCCGAAGGGCATCGAACTCAGCATCGGGCAGAATGGTATAAAAGTCCAAGAAAACTGAGGGTTAGTTAGAGGATACATTGTTAACGATAAAAGCTCAGACTTGCCTGGAAGAAAATTCAGCATGCGAGTGAAGGTTCAGATAAGCAATAAAAGGGGATAGTTATGACCACGCGTATGAATCCGGACGAAGTTGACAGTAAAGGCTTCAAGAAAGTCTGGAGTGTCGCCGAATTCGCCAAGCGTTACCGTCTCGACCGCGAAGAGGAAACCCGTCTTCTGAAGCTTCTCGGGCCATTCGCGTCGCAACACGAATTACTCATGAATGCGAGCCGTGCTCCGCGCTTCCGGTAAAGTAAGGGCCGAGACCGTGCATTTCCGCGCTTGCTGCAAGCCGCGAGGTTCCAGGCAATTGAAAGCTTGCGTTTACCGGCAACTCCTTCCCGCAGGAACCTTTACCTCCCTCTTTTAGTTGGTCTTCCGTGACCATTGGCGCCAGGCGGTGGAACCGCTGCGCAGAAGGAGGATAACCATGATAAGACTGATTTCGAATACCGGGCTTGCCATTGCCCTCTCGCTCGGCGCGATCGGCGCCTTCTCAACTCCCGCTTCCGCACAGGATATCGAACTTCGCCTGGGCCCGGATGGCCCGCGGCCGGTGATCCGTGACCGGGACCGCGACTATGACCGTCGGGGCTGCAGCCCGGGCGAAGCGCGAGCCGCCGCCCGCGACGAAGGTTTTCGCGATGCCCAGGTCGTGCGGGTGACCAGCCGCAGCGTCACCGTCGAAGGGTTTACCCGTAATGGGCCGGATCGCATCACTTTCGCCAACCGCCGCGGCTGTCCGGAAATCTGATCTGTCGCCACCTCCCCGACTACCGAAAGCTCCGCCCCGGCGGGGCTTTTTTTGACGTGGAGCGTTTCAGCGCAGATGCAGCAAATTAAGGGCAATTGTTAATTTTCATATTTACCGTAAATGAATTGGCAAGGAGTTGAGGCCAGATTTGCCCCCGTACGACGGATTTGGTGTTCCTTCAGATTGAAGAAACCGAGTGGCATGACGCCGGACCGCCGTGCCGGTAAATCAGCCCGGAATGTCCCTTCCAATCATCAGCCATTCAAGGGGCACCTCAATGACCAGCATTCTCACCAACATTGCAGCTATGTCTGCGCTCCAGACCCTTCGCGGTATCGCCAACGACATGGAATCGACGCAGAGCCGCGTTTCCTCCGGTCTGCGTGTCGGCACCGCTTCCGACAACGCCGCTTACTGGTCGATCGCGACCACCATGCGTTCCGACAACGGCGCTCTTTCCGCAGTCCAGGACGCTCTCGGCCTCGGCGCCGCAAAGGTCGACACTGCCTATTCCGCGATGGAATCGGCCATCGACGTCGTCACCGAAATCAAGAACAAGCTGGTTGCAGCTTCCGAGCCGGGCGTCGACAAGTCCAAGGTCCAGGAAGAAATCACCCAGCTGCAGAGCCAGCTGAAGAGCATCGCTTCTTCCGCTTCGTTCTCCGGCGAAAACTGGCTCCAGGCCGAAATCGGCGGCACCCAGAACGCCACGACCGGTGTCATCCAGGCCGGCACCGAAATCACCAAGCAGCTCGTTGGTTCGTTCATCCGCGATGCGGACGGAAGCGTGACGGTCAAGACCATCAACGTGGTCCTCGACGAAACCAACGTTCTGTTCGACCTTTCCGGCGGTCACGGCGGTCTTCTCGACAGCAACGCTCTCAACGGTTTCCGCGCCATCAACTACGACGACGGCACGACCAACCAGAAGCAATATTTCGGCAAGGTCAACACGTCCGGCTACTACGCCACCAACGCTGTCTGGAAGGACATCGGCGGCGGCGTGTTCATGAAGGGCGACACCAACGGCGTCTACTCTTCGGGCTCCAACGGCACCTACATGATCAAGGTCGGCGGCGCCTACATCGACGCGGTCTACACCACCAAGGGTTATGACTTCTCGGCTGGTGCAACGGCGACTGCCGGTATCAAGTACGGCACGGACATCTCGGTTTCCGACCTCGACATCACCAAGCTCGGAGACTACCGCGACTCCAGCGGCGTCAGCTATCTCGGTCTCGGGACCAAAGCCAGCGATGAGGACATCATGGCGGCACTGACATCGTTCGTCGATGGCCAGCTGGAACTGATGAGCAGCGGCGCTGCCAAGCTCGGCGCAGTCTCGAAGCGTCTCGAAATGCAGACCGACTTCGTCTCCAAGCTCACCGACTCGATCGACAAGGGCGTCGGCCGACTGGTGGATGCGGACATGAACGAAGAGTCGACCAGGCTCAAGGCACTGCAGACCCAGCAGCAGCTGGCCATCCAGTCGCTGTCGATCGCCAACTCCGACTCGCAGAACATCCTGTCGCTGTTCCGCTAATCGAACCAGGAGAAATGGCGCGGGGGCTGACCGCGCCATTGACCTCAAGAAAGGCCGGGTCCGAATTCGGACGCGGCCTTTTTTTATTTTCCCACTCCACATCCCGCGCGAGACGGGGATGTTTCTGCGCCATTGCACATATTCTTGCGGCGGCCGTTCTCTTTTTCTTCCGATGGAAGGATTTTGAGCTTGCGCCGCGAAAGCGGAGCGACTAGGGAAAACATGCTCATCGAGCAGGTCGGGGCGTAGCGCAGCCCGGTAGCGCACTTGACTGGGGGTCAAGGGGTCGTCGGTTCAAATCCGGCCGCCCCGACCAATTAAATCCCCTTGAAATCTCAGTCAGATCAAAAGCCTTTTGCAGCAACCGGGACTTTTCCGACGCGGTTGACCCACCCCGCCGGAGCCGGCAGGGCGGGCAGAATTCTCGCCGGCTGGGAACGCGACCTCAATAAGGCGAGTAGCACTGCTGGCGCGGACCGTAATAGGGCTGGAACGTGTTGTCGTAGGCCCTGTAGGACCGGTAGCGGGCATAACACCAGTTCACATGGGCATTGCCGCCCACGTAACGCCGGGGTCCGTAATAACGCGGCGCATATCTTGGCGTATAGCGCGGCTGGGCCAGCGCTCCGCCGATGATCGCGCCAAGGGCAAGCCCTCCGATGATCGCACCGGCATCAGGGCCACGGCGATGGCGGCGATAGTAGCGGTCGCCATCATAACGGTCGCGATAATAGCGTCGCCCTCCCCAATCTCCGCGATCGCGCCAGTAGTACTGCACCTGCTGGACATCGCGAGATGCCTCGAGCCGCGGGGCGCTGATCGACGGGAAGGCCTGGGCGGGAGCGATGCCGCTAAAAGCCGTAATCAGGGATAAAACGGCGACGGCGAGCTTTTTCTTCATGATTCACCTCCTCTGATTTTCCTTATGAAGAAATGATCCTCCATTTCTCCTGAACCAGAGGTGAATGGTAAATTTTGCTTAACATTGCCGCGAGTTGGATTAACGAACCTGATCCAGGAGGCGTTTGCATTCCAGGAGATCGAACAACGCTTCCTGCAACAGGGCACGGTCTTCCTTGCCGACGCTGGACTTGCCGATCGACACTTCCATCTCCTCGTCATGGGAGGCGCCGAAACCGAAGAAGCGGCCGCTCGGCTTCACCTTGGGGCGGCCGACGATCTGATCCTCTTCGGCCGTGCTGATCTTCGGCTCGACCTGCTTTTCGCTGTTTGCCGCCATGATCGCTTCCATCGTGGCGAGATCGCCGGACGCGATCGCCGAGACGAACTTGTTGCCGTTCGTCTTCAGAAGCTTCTGCACGCCTTTTATGGTGTAACCGTGATCGTAGAGCAGGTGGCGGATGCCTTTCAGGAGATCGACGTCCTCCGGGCGATAATAACGCCGCCCGCCACCGCGCTTCATCGGCCGGATCTGCGGGAAACGCGTCTCCCAGAAACGCAGAACATGCTGCGGCAGATCGAGGTCGTCGGCGACCTCGCTGATGGTACGAAAGGCGTCCGGGCTCTTCTCCAAGGGTCACACTCCAAACGGCAGGCGGCCCAGCCCCAAGGGCAGACTCATAGCCTCCGATATATGCGCGAATTATGCGCCGAATCGGGCATATCTCAACGGTTTAAGCCGGGAGATTCAAGCATGTTCACAGGATTGCGGAAAGGTCGCGGCTGTTCAGGCAACCGGGCTTGCGGGCTTCAGTTTGGCCTTGCGCGCCGTGTGCGCCTTGAGGATACGGCTCTTCAATACGTTGGAAGCCTTGAAGGTCATGACGCGGCGGGGAGAGATCGGCACTTCCTCGCCGGTCTTCGGATTGCGGCCGATACGTTCGTTCTTGGAACGGACCTGGAAGGTCGCGAAAGAGGAAAGCTTGACCACCTCGCCCCTGACGATCGCGTTACAGATCTCGTCTATGACCGTCTCGACGAGCTCGGCCGATTCCGTCCGCGAAAGCCCGACCTTGCGGAACACCGATTCCGCCAGATCCGCGCGTGTTACTGTCTTGCCGGCCATGATCCCCGCCCAATTTTCGAAATTGATCTTATCAAAGCCGATAGACAGTATTTTGCTTGAGCGCGAGGGTCAAGCACCTGTGCTCAATCGCTTATTTACGTTTCGGCCTATCCTTGCCGCCCTACCAGCGAACCAGCAACGCGCCCCAGGTGAAACCGCCGCCCATGGCTTCGAGCATGACGAGATCACCCTTCTTGATGCGCCCGTCGGAAGCGGCAACCGAAAGCGCCAGGGGAATCGATGCCGCCGAAGTATTGCCATGCAGGTCGACTGTCACGACCACCTTTTCGGAGGGAATGCCGAGCTTTTTCGCCGACCCGTCGATGATGCGGCGGTTGGCCTGATGCGGCACCAGCCAGTCGAGATCGTCTGCCGTCGTGCCGGTCGCGGCGAACGCGCTGTCGATCACGTCGGTGATCATGCCGACCGCATGCTTGAAGACCTCCCGGCCCTCCATGCGCAGGTGCCCGACCGTGCCCGTCGAGGATGGGCCGCCGTCGACATAAAGCTTGTCCTTGTGCGAGCCGTCGGAGCGCAGATGGGCGGTCAGCACGCCGCGGTCGGCGATCGTCCCCTCGCCTTCCGCCGCTTCCAGCACCAGCGCACCGGCACCGTCGCCGAAAAGCACGCAGGTGGTGCGGTCCTTCCAGTCGAGAATGCGGGAAAAGGTCTCGGCGCCGATCACCAGCACGCGCTTTGCCATGCCGCCGCGGATATGCAGGTCGGCGGTCGCCATCGCGTAGACGAAGCCGGTGCAGACCGCCTGGAGGTCGAAGGCATAACCATGCGTCATGCCCAGACGGTTCTGGATATTGACGGCGGTGGCCGGAAAGGTGTTGTCGGGCGTCGAGGTGGCGACCAGAACCAGATCGATGTCGTCGGGCGTCAGCCCGGCATTGTCGAGGGCGGCGCGCGCCGCCTGCTCGCCGAGCGAAGCGGTCGTCTCGCCCTCGCCGGCAATGTAGCGCTGACGAATGCCCGTGCGCTGCACGATCCACTCATCGGAGGTCTCGACGGTGTCTTCCAACTCGCGATTGGTCACTACCCGCTTCGGGAGCGCTGCCCCGTAACCGCGAACCACTGAACGGATCATTCTTAACTCACATCCTGTCGTCATGCCGCTTCAGGGCCAGCCGGGGGCTGGCGACGGGCATGGTAAATTGCCAGATCCTGCCGGATCTTCGCGTTGAGATCATTGCGTGCCATGTCATAACCGACATCGATCGCGGCAGCAAAACCATCGGCATTGGCGCTGCCATGGCTCTTGATGACGATGCCGTTCAAGCCCAGGAAAACGCCGCCATTGACCTTGTTCGGATCCATCTTCTCGCGCAGCCTGTCAAAGGCCGGCTTGGCGAGAAGATAACCGATCTTGGCCAGCAGCGTGCGCGACATCGATTCGCGCAGAAGCGTGGCGATCTGCCGGGCCGTGCCCTCCGCCGCCTTCAGCGCGATATTGCCGGTGAAACCTTCGGTCACCACCACATCGACGGTGCCCTTGCCGATATCGTCGCCTTCGACGAAACCATGATAGGCGATCGTCGGCAGGTTGGCCTCGCGGATCAGCCGCCCGGCCTCCTTGACCTCTTCCTGACCCTTCACCTCTTCAACGCCGACGTTCAGAAGCCCGACGGTCGGCCGGTCCACCTCGAAGAGGGAGCGCGCCATGGCGCCGCCCATGATGGCGAAATCGAGAAGCTGCTGGGCATCGGCACCGATCGTCGCGCCGATATCGAGGACGATGCTCTCACCCTTGAGGGTCGGCCAGATGCCGGCGATCGCCGGGCGCTCGATATTGGCCATGGTGCGCAGACAGAACTTGGCCATGGCCATCAGCGCACCGGTATTGCCGGCGGACACGGTGACATCGGCTTCGCCGAGCTTCACCGCCTCGATCGACCGCCACATGGTCGAGACGTAGCGCCCGCGGCGGAGGGCGGCACTCGGCTTCTCGTCCATGCTGACGGCGAGTTCGCATTCGTGGAAGACGGACCTGTCCCGCAGCTTGGGATATTTCGCCAGCACCGGTTCGCACTGAGCCTTCAGGCCGTAGATGAGGAAGTTCACGTCCGGATGGCGTTCCAATGCCTTGGCGGCACCGGCAATGACGACCTCGGGACCAAAATCGCCACCCATGGCATCGATAGAAATTCTGATCACGCGTCCCTGATCCTTATCTTCGCCGAACGCACTGCCCATCGGCATATGCGCCAGTTCTTACGTCTCCAGCGGCCCTTCGCTCCTCATGCGGGGCCGTGTCGGCGAAATCGTGGCCAAAATATAGTTTTTGTTGCCGCTTACAACCCGTCCTCAATCCTTTTTCCAGTCCTTAAGGACGGCGAAGGGATTGGGGCGTCCGGACTTTTCATCCGCATCGCCTTCCAGGTGATCGGTAAATTCCGCGCCCGCTTCACGCGGATAGGGATCGATCGCAAGCGCCGCGAATTCAGCCACCACCTCACCGACATCGATCGTATCGCCGGTAAACATTTCGGGAAGATCGGGACCTTCGGGATCGAGCACCATTTCCGCCGTATCGCCGGTGACGATCCGGGCGAGCTTCGACCCTTCGGGCACGAAGATCTGCTCGAACTCCTCGTCGATCTTCGATGCGACCGGTTCCAGCGTGACGACGGAGGACTGGACGATATCGGCCTCGACACGCCCCTTGACGCGCACGCCGTCCTTCTTCCAGCGGGCGATCTGCAATTCGGCCTTCAACGAACCGACGGAAACGACCTGCCAAAGCCTTGCGAGACCCTCGAGTTCGCGCGCATCGGCTTCCAGCTTCACGGTCACCGCATTGGCGGAGATGTTTCCGACTTTGACGGGATAGGAAAAGGGAGGCCTTTCGCCTCCGCCATGGTCATTCTTCATGAAACCTCACTCTTCTCGCGGCAGCGGACCCGGCATGGGCAGAACCGCTTGCCCGCGAGAAATATCATCTTCGGAAACGCCGGCCAGCGCCGCCTCCGCAACCAGCATCCAGTCCGCCAGGCCACGCATCGCGGGCCCATCCTCCGTCTTGGGATAGATATTCCGCCGGAGAGCGGCGGCAAGCGCCTCGCCGTCCTTGCCTTCGAGGGCGGAGGCATAGGTCTCTACCCGGCCGTAGAACATGCCCGCCAGCTTCTTCATGCGCTTCGGTACGCTCTGGTCGCCGATCCCGAGCTCGCGGATCGAATGGTCGATATCCTGGAAAAAGGCGTCGACGATCTCCTGGGCCAGTTCCTGGCCGCTCGAATCGGATTTCGCCGTCCGCCGGAAGAACAGGATCATCACGATCGAAAGCATCTCGAAACGGCCCATGACCGTGTCCGGGACATCCAGATCGCTATAGAAGAACGGCACGCGCGCCATCGACGTCAGGGTCGAGTACTGGCGGTCGATGATCGCGTGGTTCTGGTTTTTCTTCTTGAAAAGGCCGAAGATCATCTCAATTCCCGTTATTTGCCTCCAGGAACGCCCCAGCCAGCCGCCGGCCATGTTGCATGGAAACGAAAGCTGGTTTACCGAAGCATGCACGAATTGCAATGCCGTTCCGCCGGATGAGCGAACGGGCTGGGATCTTTGCGGCCTCAACATCCGGGTCGGGATTGGTCTTATGTCCCTGAATAGCCACAATGGTAGGATCAGCAGGGGCAGGTTGAGTTTGGGGGATGCCGTTGAACAAGCGGGTTTTCGGATACGAGATGACATTCTTGAGTAAAACCGCGATGGCGATGGTCGTCGCATCCATCACCGTCTCGGGCTGCACGTCCATGAATATCGGCGACACCATGTATAACGGCTACGTGGTCGACCAGAAGTCGCTGGAACTCATTCCGGTCGGGTCGAGCCGCGAGCAGGTGATGTTGACGATGGGCACGCCCTCGACGACCGCGACCTTCGATACCGAGGTGTTCTATTACATCTCTCAGAAACGCGAGCGCGCCGCGGCCTTCATGAAGCCGAAGATCGTCGATCAGACGGTGCTCGCCATCTATTTCGACAAGGACGGCGTCGTTGCCCGTCGCGCCAACTATACGATGCAGGACGGCAAGGTGTTCGACACGATCTCGCGCACGACGCCGACCGGCGGCCGCGATCTCACATTCCTGCAGCAGCTGCTTTCCGGCGGCGGTTCCGGTGCCGGCGGGGCAGCAGCACGCAGCATCCTGTCGGGCTTCGGCAAATAAGCACAGGATACGAATACAAAAGCCCGCGAGGATCGCTCCCCGCGGGCTTTTTGTTGGCTTGCAGGCTGCGATCAGCCGGCAAGAACCGCCAGCAGCAGAAGCGCCACGATATTGGTGATCTTGATCGCCGGGTTGACGGCGGGGCCGGCCGTATCCTTGTACGGGTCGCCGACGGTGTCGCCGGTAACCGATGCCTTGTGGGCCTCGGAACCCTTCATGTGACGGGTGCCGTCCTTGTCGACGAAACCGTCCTCGAAGCTCTTCTTGGCGTTGTCCCAGGCGCCGCCGCCCGAGGTCATGGAGATCGCCACGAAGAGGCCGTTGACGATGACGCCGAGCAGCGATGCGCCGAGTGCCGCAAACGCCGATGCCTTGTTGCCGCCGGAGATCAGCAGAACGCCGAAATAGACGACGATCGGCGCCAGCACCGGCAGGAGCGACGGCACCACCATCTCGCGGATGGCGGCCCGGGTGAGAATATCGACGGCGCGGCCGTAATCCGGCTTTTCGGTGCCCTCCATGATGCCCGGCTTTTCGCGGAACTGCTTGCGCACTTCCTCGACGATCGAGCCCGCGGCGCGGCCGACGGCGGTCATCGCGATGCCGCCGAACAGGTAGGGGATGAGGCCGCCGAAGATCAGGCCGGCGACGACGTAAGGATTGGAGAGGCTGAAGGAGATTTCACCGACGCCCTGGAAATAGGGATACTGCGCCGCATTGGCGGCGAAATACTGCAGGTCGTTGGAATAGGCGGCAAAGAGGACCAGCGCGCCGAGGCCGGCCGAGCCGATCGCATAACCCTTGGTGACGGCCTTGGTCGTGTTGCCGACGGCGTCGAGCGCGTCGGTCGACTTGCGCACTTCCGGCGGCAGGTGAGACATTTCGGCGATGCCGCCGGCATTGTCGGTGACCGGACCGAAGGCGTCGAGCGCCACGATCATGCCGGCAAGGCCGAGCATGGTGGTGACGGCGATGCCGGTGCCGAACAGGCCGGCGAACTGGTAGGTGGCGATGATGCCGCCAACGATGACGATGGCCGGGAGGGCGGTCGATTCCAGCGAGACCGCAAGGCCCTGGATGACGTTGGTGCCGTGGCCGGTGACCGAGGCCTGGGCGATCGAGTTCACCGGGCGCTTGTTGGTGCCGGTATAATATTCGGTGATGACGACGATGAGCGCCGTCACCACGAGGCCGAGCAGGCCGCAGATGAACAGGGCCGTGCCGGTGATCGGCTTGCCGGCGACGGTGCCGATCGTGCCCCAGCCGATGGTGAGCGAGGTCGCCGCGCCAAGGCCGAGAATCGACAGGAGGCCGGTGACGATCAGGCCCTTGTAAAGCGCGCCCATGATCGAGCCGTTGGAGCCGAGCTTGACGAAGAAGGTGCCGATGATCGAGGTGATGATGCAGGCGCCGCAGATCGCCAGCGGATAGACCATGACGGTTGCAAGGATCGGCGCGCCGGCGAAGAAGATCGCCGCGAGCACCATGGTGGCGACGACGGAGACCGCATAGGTCTCGAACAGGTCGGCGGCCATGCCGGCGCAGTCGCCGACATTGTCGCCGACGTTATCGGCAATGGTCGCCGGGTTGCGCGGGTCGTCTTCCGGAATGCCGGCTTCCACCTTGCCGACGAGGTCACCGCCGACATCGGCGCCCTTGGTGAAGATGCCGCCGCCGAGACGGGCGAAGATCGAGATCAGCGAAGCGCCGAAGCCGAGCGCGACGAGCGCGTCGATGACTTCGCGCGAGCCGCTCGGATGACCGAGGCCAGCCGTCAATATCCAGTAATAGATCGAGACGCCGAGGAGAGCGAGGCCGGCCACCAGCATGCCGGTGATGGCGCCGGATTTGAAAGCGATATCGAGACCGGCCGCAAGGCTTTGGGAAGAAGCCTGCGCCGTGCGCACGTTGGCGCGGACCGAAACGTGCATGCCGATGAAGCCGGCAACACCTGAAAGAACGGCGCCGATGATGAAGCCGATCGCAGCAGTGCCGGACAGAAGCAGCCAGGCGAGGATCGTCACGACGACGCCGACAATAGCAATGGTCATATATTGGCGCGTCAGATAGGCCTGCGCGCCCTCACGAATATATCCGGCGATCTCCTGCATGCGGATACTGCCCTGGTCGGCAGCCAGCACGGAACGCGTCGCCCACACGGCATAAATGATCGATAGCAAACCGCATACGATCACACCCATAATTACGGTCATTCGCTTTTCCTCTCCCTTAGCGCCGGGTGGTCCATACCCTCCGGCCATGCACGCCCTGCGACGGCACACACCCACGGGATGAGCAAAACCGCCGCAGCACTCCATAGTGCGCATTCCGCGCCGACGACCGCTCCCCTCCCAAGAATTCCGGGATCGTCCACGCGGACGGGAGATTGCGGTGGAGATGAATTGGCGTCAAGCCCCGAAGGGACAAGACTCTAGGCGGATTTCACGGAAGAGCGCTTGAACATCAGCGCCAGAACCAGACCGAGGCAGACGATCGTCACCGGCCAGATGATCAGGTTCATGAAAGACCAGCCATAGGCGGTAAACACCTTGCCGGAGGAGAAGGAGGAGAGCGCCACCGTGGTGAACAGGATGATGTCGTGGAAACCCTGCACCTTGTCGGCCTCGTGGGGGCGGTAGCTGGAGGCAACGATCGCCGTCGAGCCGATGAAGGCGAAGTTCCAGCCGACGCCGAGCAGCACCAGAGCACCCCAGAAATTCCAAAGCGCAATACCCATATGGGCGATCACGGCGCAGCCCATCAGGATCAGCAGGCCGGCGGCGACGATCTTCTCGACGCCGAAGCGGGAGATCAGCATGCCGGTGAAAAAGCTCGGCGCGAACATGGCGAGCACGTGCCACTGGATGCCGAGGGTGGCCATTTCCGACGGGAAACCGCAGCCGATCACCATGGCAAGTGGCGCGCCGGTCATCATGAACGTCATCAGCGCATAGGAGGAAATGCCGCAGATCATGCCGGTCAGGAACCGCTGGGTGACGACGATCTCACCGAGCGGGCGGGCCGGCGCCGCGGCCGTCGGACCGCCGGTCATCTGCGGCAGTTTCAGCGGCGACAGCATCACCAGGGCGACCAGATAAAGCGGAATGACCGCCACGAAGGCCCCGGCAAACAGGACCGGCGACAGAAGGTCCTTGGTCCAGATCGCAAGCTGCGGTCCGAGCACCGCCGAGACGATGCCCGCTGCAAGGATCCAGGAGATCGCCTTCGGCTTGTAGAAGGAGGGTGACGCATCGGCCGCGGCAAAGCGAATCTTCTGGGTAAAGCCGTTGCAGAGCCCGATCAGAAGCAGGCCGACCGCGAAAAGCCAGAAGTTGGAATGGAAAAGCGCGATTGCCGCGGTGGCGGCGCCGAGCGCTCCGACGATCGAGCCCAGCATGAAGCTCGCCTTGCGGCCGAGGAACCGGGAGGCGATCGCAACCGCGACGGCGCCTGCCGCCATGCCGACGTTGAAACCTGTCAAGGGCGCGGTCGCCAGCGACTTGTCGTCGCCGAGCAACTGGTAGCCGACGAGGCCGCCGAGCGCGAAAACCAGAGGCGGCGCCGAACCGAGGACCGCCTGGGCACCGGCAAGCAGCGCGACGCTGCGCCGGGCGGTTTTCATCTGTGTCTGAAGACCGTCCACTGCGCCGTCCATGCTGCCCTACCCTGAATTGTCGTTGGCTTCTTATTTCTTGGCTTCGCCACGTACCTGCTTGGCGATGCGGTCGAGGACGGCGTTGACGATGCGCGGCTCTTCCTCCCCGAAGAAGGCGTGCGCGATCTCGACATATTCGGTGACGATCACGGCGATCGGCACGTCCTTGCGCTCGAGGAGCTCGAACGTGCCGGCGCGCAGGATGGCGCGCAGCGTCGAATCGAGGCGCGATAGCGGCCAGTCTTCCTGCAAGGAGGAGCGGATCAGCGGGTCGATCTTCACCTGATCGCGCACCACGCCGGCAACGATCGAGCGGAACCAGGAGGGGTCGGCCTTCAGATAGGTGTCGCCGTCGAGTTCCTGGCCGAGACGGTGGGTCTCGTATTCCGCCACGACCTCCAGCACGCCGGTCCCGCCGACATCCATCTGGTAGAGTGCTTGCACCGCCGCCAGGCGGGCTGCACCGCGCTGGTTGGCCGGTTTCACCGGGTGTTCGCCTTCCTTCGCCATCAAATCAACCGCCGTTCAGCTTTTCACGCAGCGCGATCATGGTCAGCGCAGCGCGGGCGGCAAAACCGCCCTTGTCCTTGTCCGAACGGCGGGCGCGGGCCCAGGCCTGTTCGTCGTTCTCGCAGGTCAGGATGCCGTTGCCGATCGCCAGCGATTCCGACACGGCGAGGTCCATCAGTGCACGCGAGGATTCGTTCGAGACAATATCGAAGTGATAGGTCTCGCCGCGGATGACCATGCCGAGCGCGACGAAGCCGTCATAGTCGGTACCGCCCTCCTCCGACGCATCGAGCGCCATGGCGATCGCCGGCGGGATTTCCAGCGCGCCCGGAACGGTGACCACGTCATAGGTCGCCCCCGCCTCTTTCAGAGCATGAGTTGCGCCTTCGAGCAGCGCATCGGACATATCGTCGTAGAAACGCGCCTCGACGACGAGGAGATGTGGAGCGGTTTCGCGTGACATGGTTCACCTTCGTTCAAAATCGGCCCCGCATGACCTCGTATCGCCTTCAAGGCGGGCCGAAAGGCATATGGGTCTCGGGCAGGTGGCGGTCAAAACATGCCCTGAGGGGAATGGCAAGCAATTTTCGCTGAACGCAGCGATGCGAATCGGGAATAGCTGGGCGAGCAACGACGTAGACCGGTATCGCCGCCACCGCCCGGAGCCCGCCATGACCATTGTCCCGACCCTCGAAACCGAACGGCTGATCCTGCGTCCGCACCGGCTGGAGGACTTCGACGACTATGCCGCCATCTGGGCCGATCCGGACGTGGTGCGCTTCATCACCGGAAGCCCCATTTCACGCGAGAACAGCTGGAGCCGCATGCTGCGTGTCGCCGGTTTGTGGCATCTGATGGGCTTCGGCTTCCTGGCGATCGAGGAAAAGGGGACCGGCCGCCTCCTTGGCGAAGCCGGTTTCCAGGACATGCGCCGCGAGTTCCAACCTTCGATCGAAGGGACGCTGGAGACCGGCTGGGCGCTCGTCCCTTCCGTCCATGGCCGCGGTTACGCGACCGAAGCGGTCACCGCAATGATCTCCTGGGGCAAGGCCCATTTCCCCGACCACAGGATGACCTGCATCATCAGCCCCGAAAATGCCGCCTCGCTCAGGGTCGCCGCGAAACTCGGCTTCCGCGAGTTCGCCCGCGCCGACTACCATGGCCCGATCCTGGTGCTGGCACGCGAAAACTGACAGCCGGACGTTCACCTTTCCGCAACCATCGAATGCAGAACATGGCCGGCGACTGCATTCCGGAAAAGCTCAACCAGAATATTCCGGAAGTTGCATGAATAGCCCGATTCCCGTTTCAGCTTTCTGTTTTATTAGGAAGTTGCGATATAGACAGACCTATATCATCGAGAACCATATGGACGCATTCGTGAAACAGCACCCTCTTTCGTCCGGTGGCATGGAAGACCTCATCCTGAGGATGTCGATGGCGCGCGGCCTCGACGAAATCATGGCGGTGGTCCGCCAGTCCGCCCGCGGCCTCATCGGTGCCGACGGAGTGACCTTCGTCATTCGCGACGGCGGCAAATGCTACTACGCGGACGAGGACGCCATTTCGCCGCTGTGGAAAGGCCAGCGTTTTCCGATGGAGACCTGCATTTCCGGTTGGGCGATGCAGCATGCCGAAGTGGTCGTCATCGAGGACATCTACAAGGACGACCGCATCCCGCATGCCGCCTACAGTCCGACCTTCGTAAAAAGCCTCGTGATGGTGCCGGTGCGGGAAGACGATCCGATCGGTGCGATCGGCGCTTACTGGGCGAAAGCCGAACGCCCATCGGCGGACGCCATCCGGCTTCTGCAGCAGATCGCCCACAGCGCCGCCGTCGCCATGACCAATGTCGCCTTGATCAATTCGCTCGCGGCCGCCAAGGAAGAGGCGGCACGGGCACGGGATGCGATGATCCTCGCCATGGCCTCGCTCGCAGAGACCCGCGACCACGAGACCGGCAATCACATCCGCCGGACCCAGCAGTATGTGCGGGCGCTCGCGGAGGCGCTGAAAGAATACGAGCCCTATTGCGGGCAACTGAGCGACGAGGTGATCGACCTCCTCTACAAGTCCGCACCGCTGCACGACATCGGCAAGGTGGGCATTCCCGACAATATCCTCCTGAAGCCGGGCAGGCTCGAGCCGGAGGAGTTCGAGGTGATGAAGACCCATGCGGAACTCGGACGGGCGGCGATCGCCACCGCCGAACGCTATATGGGATCCTCGACACCCTTCCTCAGCCTCGCCAAGGAAATCGCACATACCCATCATGAAAAATGGAACGGCACGGGCTACCCCCAGGGCCTGCGAGGCGAGGATATTCCGATCGGCGGGCGGATCATGGCGATCGCCGACGTCTACGACGCGCTGGTCTCGGAACGGATCTACAAGCCGGCCATGCCGCACAACGATGCCGTCGACATCATCATCCGGGACAGCGGCACGCATTTCGATCCCGGTCTCGTCGAGATCTTTGCCAGGATCGCGCCGAAGTTCGAGGAGATCCACCGCAACTTCAAAGATGCGGCGTAAACCTCAGCCCTTGGCTGGGAATTCCGCGAGCCGCGCCGCGTAACGCGCCATCGTATCGACTTCGAAATTGACGAAATCGCCCGCATTGCGATCGCCCCAGGTGGTGACCGCGAGCGTATGGCGGATCAAAAGAACGTCGAAATCCGCGCCTTCGACGGCATTGACCGTCAGCGACGTGCCATCCAGCGCGACCGAGCCTTTCGGCGCGACGAAGCGGGCAAGCGCTTCAGGCGCGCGAAGACGGATGCGTACCGCCTCGCCTTCATGTTCGATGCCGAGAATTTCCGCCTTGCCGTCCACATGGCCGGAGACGATATGGCCGCCGAGTTCGTCGCCGATCTTCAGCGCCCGTTCGAGGTTGACGCGCGTGCCCTCGGTCCAGGCGGCGATCGTCGTCAGGCGCAGCGCCTCTTCCCAGGCCTCGACCTCGAACCAGCGCTCGTTGCTGCCGGCTTCCGGCAGCCTGGTGACCGTCAGGCAGACGCCGCCGTGGGAAATCGAGGCGCCCATGTCGATGGTCTTCGGGTCGTAATTGGTGGCGATCCTGAGCTTGACGCCCTCGTCCATCGGCGTCGTCGCCGCGACCGTGCCGACATCGGTGACAATTCCGGTGAACATCAGAAACCTCTTTCGTATTCGAAACAGCGGTCGGGCCCGAAGCTTTCCTCGCGGACGAGCTTAAATCCTGTCGGCATATCGGATGGCGTCAGCGGCGATTCAAGCCCGCCTTCGCCGACGGTGCCGGTGCCTTGGAAAAGGAGAATGCGATCGACCAGGTTTGCGTCGAGGAAGGCTTTCGCCACGGTCGCACCGCCCTCGACCAGAAGCGAGGACATGCCGCGAACCGCGAGAACCGCCAGGAGGACATCGAGCTCGGTGGCGTCCATGATCTCGACGCCGGCTTCGATCAATTTCTCGCGCTTGTCCCCTGGGGTACCCCCCTCTGCCCTGCCGGGCATCTCCCCCTCAAGGGGGGAGATCGGCAAGGAGCCCGCACCCTGCTCGACACCGGCTGCCTCTTTTGCCGCTCCAGTATCGGATGCCAATTGGGACGAATGACCTCGCCGCGATTCGATCTCCCCCCTTGAGGGGGAGATGCCCGGCAGGGCAGAGGGGGGTGTCGCCACATCCTCAACCTGCGAGCCCAAACCCGGCGCAGCCACAACGATCACCGGCACATCCCGCGCACTTTGCACCAGCTTGGAACCCAGCGGCAATTCTACCCGCCGATCCAGCACGATGCGAACCGGTGAGCGGTCTTCAAGCCCTGCAATGCGCACGGTCAGCTCCGGATCATCCGACAGCACCGTCCCAATCCCGACGAGAATCGCATCGGCTTCGGCCCGCAGCCGGTGCACTTGCGCCCGCGCCTCGGGTCCGGTGATCGACACTTCCTCGCCGCGCCGGCCGAGCATGCCGTCGGCGGAAACCGCAAGTTTCAGAGTCACATGCGGGCGGCCCTTCGTCTGGCGGGTGAGGTAGGCGGCAAGCGCCCGACGCCCCTCCTCCTCCATCAGGCCGGTCTCGACGACAATCCCGGCATCGCGCAGGATCGCGATCCCACGGCCGGAAACGCGCGGGTCCGGATCGGTCAGCGAGATGACGACGCGGGCGACGCCCGCCTCGACCAGCGCGTTGGCGCAAGGCGGCGTGCGGCCGTAATGGGAGCAGGGTTCGAGCGTGACATAGGCCGTCGCTCCCCTCGCCTTTTCGCCGGCGATATCGAGCGCCTGGGTTTCCGCATGCGGCCGACCGCCGGGCGCGGTGACGGCGGAGCCGACAACCTCGCCGTCCTTGACGATGACGCAGCCGACCGAAGGATTGGTTCCTGTCTGGCCGGTGTGAAGGCGCGACAGACGCAGCGCCGAGGCCATGAACCACCGGTCTTCTGCAGCGCTCGTCATGTCTAAGGCTCGATGCCGGGATCGCGGGCGATCTTGGCGTTGATCTCCTGGATCACCTTTTCGAAATCCTCCGCATGGGAGAAATCGCGATAGACCGATGCGTAACGCACGAAGGCGACGTCATCGAGGCTCTTCAGGGCCTCCAGCACCTGCAGGCCGATCTCTTCCGAGGAGATTTCGTTCTCGCCGGAACTTTCGAGCCGGCGCACGATACCCGATACCGCCCGCTCGATGCGGTCGTTGTCGACCGGCCGCTTGCGCAGCGCGATCTGGAACGAGCGCACCAGCTTGTTGCGGTCGAACGGCACCTTGCGGCCGGTCTTCTTGGTGACCATCAGTTCGCGAAGCTGGACGCGCTCGAACGTGGTGAAACGGCCGCCGCAATCCGGGCAGATGCGCCGCCGGCGGATGGAGGTGTAATCCTCCGCCGGACGACTATCCTTGACCTGCGTGTCTTCCGAACCGCAATAGGGGCAGCGCATCGCCTCTCCTTGAGCCTTGGCAATAAGGGGTCGCCTGAACGGCGACCCTTCGATCACATGTAGGGATACATGGGGAAACGGCCGGTGAGCGCCACGACTTTTTCGCGCACGCCGGCTTCAACCGAAGCATTGCCCTCGTCGGAATTGGCGACCTTCAGGCCGTCGAGAACCTCGATGATGAGATTGCCGATTTCCTTGAATTCCGCTTCCTTGAAGCCGCGCGTCGTACCGGCGGGGGTGCCGAGACGGATGCCCGAGGTGACGAAGGGCTTTTCCGGATCGAAGGGAATGCCGTTCTTGTTGGTGGTGATGTAGCCGCGGCCGAGAGCCGCCTCGGCGCGCTTGCCGGTGGCGTTCTTCTTGCGCAGGTCGACCAGCATCAGGTGGTTGTCGGTACCGCCGGAAACGATATCGACGCCGCCGGCCATCAGCGTTTCGGACAGCGCCTTGGCGTTCTTGACGATCTGGGCCGCATAGTCCTTGAAGTCCGGCTGCAGCGCTTCGCCGAAGGCGACGGCCTTGGCGGCGATGATGTGCATCAGCGGACCGCCCTGGAGGCCGGGGAATACGGCCGAATTGAACTTCTTGGCCAGATCCTCGTCATTGGTCAGGATGACGCCGCCGCGGGGCCCACGCAGCGACTTGTGGGTCGTGGTGGTCGCGACATGGCAGTGCGGGAACGGCGACGGATGCTGGCCGCCGGCGACGAGGCCGGCAATATGGGCCATGTCGACCATCAGATAGGCACCGACCGAGTCGGCGATCTCGCGGAAACGCTTCCAGTCCCAGATGCGGGAATAGGCGGTGCCGCCGGCGATGATCAGCTTCGGCTTGTGCTCTTCGGCTTTCTTCTGGACCTCGTCCATGTCGAGCAGGTTGTCGCCCTCGCGCACGCCGTAGGAGACGACGTTGAACCACTTGCCGGACATGTTGACCGGCGAACCGTGGGTGAGATGCCCCCCGGAATTGAGGTCGAGACCCATGAAGGTATCGCCGGGCTGGAGGAGCGCCAGGAACACGGCCTGGTTCATCTGGGAACCGGAATTCGGCTGGACATTGGCGAAGTTGACGCCGAACAGCTTCTTGGCGCGCTCGATGGCGAGTTCCTCGGCGATATCGACGAACTGGCAACCGCCGTAATAACGCTTGCCCGGATAACCCTCCGCATACTTGTTGGTCATGATCGACCCTTGAGCCTCAAGCACGGCGCGGGAAACGATGTTCTCCGATGCGATCAGCTCGATTTCGTGGCGCTGGCGACCCAGTTCCTTCTCGATCGCGCCAAAGATTTCCGGATCGGATTCGGCCAGCGGGCGGGAGAAGAAGACGTCGGTGTTCGACATGTGCGAGGCTCCTCAAAGGGGTGGGCATTGCAATGTCGCGTCTTAGCGTTCCCCCTTTCGCAGGGCAATACGCAGAACGACATTTGAGCGTCCGAAGACGCGGGGATGATCGCAGAAAACGAAAAAGCCGCACCCTTTGCAGGATGCGGCTTTTCGGAAACGGAAATCGAAGCCGGCCTTATTGCGGCAGCAGGTCGTCGTCGGCAGCGCCGGCCGGCTTCTCGATGCCGGTGGTGGTCTGCAGTGCCAGTTCCTGGTTGCCGTCGCGCTCGTAGATGTCGTCGCGGAACTGGACGACGCGGTCCTTCGCCGACCATGCGGTGATGTAGACGATATAGACCGGAACTTCCACGGCAAGCTTGATCGGGTTGTTCTGGCGGGTCGAGATCACCCGTTCGATCTCCTGGCGCGACCAGCCGGACGTGTCGCGCAGCAGCCAGGTGATGAGGTCGCGGACGTTCTGCACGCGCATGCAGCCAGAGGATTCGAAGCGCATCAGCTTGTTGAACAGGCCCTGCTGGGGCGTGTCGTGCATGTACTCGTTGTTCGGGTTGTGGAAGTTGATCTTCGTCGAGGCCATGGCGTTGATCTTGCCGGGATCCTGCCGGAACATGAAGTTCGGCGCCTTCGGCGCGAACCAGTCGACCGTCTCCGGCGCCACTTCGTTGCCCTTGCCGTCGATCAGGCGAATGTTGTTGCGCGTCAGATAGGTCGGGTCCTTGCGCATCAGCGGCACGATGTCCTTTTCGACGATCGAGCGCGGCGCGGTCCAGTAAGGGTTGAGGATGACCTCGTAGATCTTCGAGTTGATGGCGTGCGTCGGCCGGTCGATACGACCGACGACTGCGTTGGTGCGCAGCGCCACGCGGTCGTTCTCCACCGCCTCGATATAGGCGGCCGGAATATTGACCATGACGTAGCGCGGACCGAGGTCGCCGGACATGGACTGCAGGCGCACCAGATTGGTCCCCAGCTGGCGCAGGCGCACGTCGGCGGAAATGTTCATCGCCTTGACGGTGAATTCACCCATCACGCCGTCGGCGGGCAGGCCGTGGCGGGCCTGGAAACGCTTCACCGCGCCATCGACATAACTGTCGAACGAGGAGGACATGCCCGCTTCGCGCGGCAGGTCGCCTGAAATCATCAGGCGCTGGCGCAGCTGCTGGACGGTCGGGTCGACGACGCCGAGGCGCAGGCGCTGCTGGCCGGGATTGACTTCGGGCCATCCGCCGTTGGCGACGATCTGCTGGTAATCCACGATCGCCTGCTGGATGTTCGCCGGGCCGCCGGCGCCAAGCACCGGGTTGTTGGAGACGACATTGACGGCGGTTCTCGATGCGGCCTTTGCGTCGAACTGGTCATCCCAGGTGCCGCGGCGCTGCGCATTGATCAAATCGTCGACCGCCGATTGGGCGAATGCAGGCGCAGCAAGTGCGGCGGCACCCGCAGAGACGGCCGTGCGAAGCAGGGCACGGCGGGAAAGAGCTTCAGATCCGATCTTCTTCGACATCATAGTACCCATCTGGTCCCGAGCATCATCAGAGACGCCTACAGGGATATGGTTAAGAACGCGCAAAAAGTTAGCGCAGCCGCGCAGGGCTTCGTCGTCATCGCAATGTCGTGAAAGCGCGAATTACCGCCGGCCCGTTGCATCCAGCGGGTCCCATAGCAATATGGCCAATTCGTGTCAGGTACTCGCGCGTCACAAAGCCGTGTTGGCAGGTGATTTTTTCACGCGGCATATAGGCCACACCCATGGAACCGCACACGATCACCGGCATATCCTCGACGGCACGCCTCGCGTCCAGTCCGATCGTGTCTCAGATTTCTGAGGCCGATTTTAACAAAACACAAAAGTCGCAAGCCTGAGGCAAGCGGATTGATTAAAAATCACCCCTCATAAATGAGGAATTTGAGAATTGAACTGGCATCCGATCGAAGCGCTTGAACCCGGCAAGCTGGCCGTCCTGCATTTTCGCGATGAAACGGCACCGCAATGCGTCGGCTATGTCGAGCAGGACGGCATCTGCGGATGGCCCGAAAAGGTGACGGGCCGCAGACCGGACGGCTGGCTCGACCTCTCCTCGCTGTTTTCCGGCATGACCACCGAAATCAGGCGGGTCGTGGCCGCCACGTTGTGAATCCAGCACCCTGACGCAAACGCGCGTAACGGCGCGTCTTCCGACGCCCCGTTACGCTTTGCGTAGCACCGCATGACTGGAGGTAATGGAGTGTTTCGCAAGCCTCTTGTGGATCAAAGGCGGTAGAGGATCTGGTCGTTCCAGAAGCGGTCGAGGCGCTGGAGCAGCTTGTTCATCTGGGAGAACTCGCCCTCGCCGATGCCGCCGACCTTTTCGATCGAGCCGATATGGCGCTCGTAGAGCTTGCCGACGGTTTCGGCGATCGCCTGGCCTTCCGGCGTCAGGCTGATGCGGACCGAGCGGCGGTCGATGCGCGAGCGCTGGTGGTTGATGAAGCCGAGGTCGACCAGCTTCTTGACGTTGTAGGAGACGTTGGAGCCGAGGTAATAACCGCGGGAGCGCAGCTCGCCGGCCGTCAGTTCCGAATTGCCGATGTTGAACAGCAGGAGAGCCTGGACGGCGTTGACGTCGTCGCGACCCTGGCGGTCGAACTCGTCCTTGATCACATCGAGGAGACGGCGATGCAGGCGTTCGACCAGATGCAGCGACTCCATATAAAGGTTGCGAATGGTTTCTTCATGCGGATCTGCTACTGCCGTTACCGCCTGCGGCTTCAGTTTCGTGTTCATCATGACTGCCTCATCCTGTTTTGTTTGGCGGTGTTTGTTTTCTTCCCGCCTTGAGACAGACACTATCCAATACGCATAAAATTCGACTTAAAACATAGGCTTAACAAGCGCTTAACGCGTTTCCTCGAATTCCCGCGGCTCTTTGCCGACCGGCTCCACCCCTATATCGACGTCAGTCAAATCAACTACTTAGATGCGATTTTTCGACCAAATCCAGCCGTCAAAGCTTTAACATCAAGGTGAATCAATCCTTACCCGCTCCGCCTTGCGGCGTGCTTCGACCCATAGGGAGAGCCGAAACACGACATAAAGCGCGGCGACGAGGCCGTGCATGAGCGGGACGAGACGGTTGTGCCCGAAGATCTCCGGCCAGACGATATACATCGACACCTGCGAGATCGCCGCAATCGCCCAGAGCACGGGTCCCCAGGAGACGGTGAGCCAGAGGCCGAGCGAGGCGACCGGAAACAGAACGGCAAGCGAAGACGCCGCCACCTTCCAGGGAAGCGTCAAGAGATCGAAGCGAGCCATGCCCTTCAGCGAATAGCCGACCAGCATGGCCCAGTATTGCAGGCCGAACCAGAAACAGGTGACCGCAACCAGTCTCAGGAAGATCACGTAGAGAATTTCGGTCAGCGTGCGCTTCGGCACCGTGAGTGAATCGGGTTCCATGGCCGCCACCATAACGGCGGGACGTTCCGTCCGCCAGCACCTGCAAGCGGCACGCATGCGGCGATCCCGCCCATTCATAATCGTTCGGCCGCATGATATGGACCCCACAAGCACGAGAACGGAGACATCAGTCATGGACAAGACGCATCTGGTCGACGAGATCACCGGCCATCGCCGCATGCGGCGCAACCGCAAGGCGGACTGGACGCGCCGGCTGGTGCAGGAAAACCGGCTGACGGTCGACGACCTGATCTGGCCGATCTTCATCGTGCCCGGCACCGGCATCGTCGATCCGATCGCCGCCATGCCCGGCGTCAACCGCATGAGCGTCGACAAGGCCGTCGAAGCGGTGAAGGAAGCGGCAGATCTCGGCATTCCGGCGATCGCCACCTTCCCCGATATCGAGATGGAGCTGCGCGACGAGACCGGCTCCAACAGCCTCGTCGCCAACAACCTGATCAACCAGGCGACCGCCGCCTTCAAGAAGGCCGTGCCGAATATCGGCATCATTACCGACGTGGCGCTCGATCCGTTCACCAGCCACGGCCATGACGGCATCCTGCGCGACGGCATCATCGTCAACGACGAGACGGTCGACCAGATCGTCCGCGCGGCCGTCATGCAGGCGGATGCAGGCGCCGACATCATCGCGCCGTCGGAAATGATGGACGGCCGCATCGGCGCCATCCGCCGAGGCCTCGACGCGGCTGGCCACCAGGATGTCGGCATCATGTCCTATGCGACGAAATTCTCGTCCGGCTTCTACGGCCCCTATCGCGAGGCGATCAACACCAGCGGCCTCCTGAAGGGCGACAAGAACAGCTATTACATCTCGCCGGCCAACGGCACCGAAGCTGTCCGCGATGCGGCCCTCGACGTCGAGGAAGGCGCCGACATGCTGATGGTCAAGCCCGGCATCGCCTATCTCGACATCTGCTGGCGCATCAAGGAGGCCTTCGGCCTTCCCGTCTTCGCCTACCAGGTTTCAGGCGAATACACCCAGATCAAGGCGGCGGCGATGAACGGCTGGATCGACGGCGACCGGATCATGATGGAGACGCTGCTCTGCTTCAAGCGCGCCGGCTGCGACGGGATTCTCTCTTATTTTGCGGTGGACGTGGCAAAGAAGCTGGCAAAAGCCGCTTGAGTCTTGTTGCCGGGACGGTTTCTTCCCATATCATCGGGGAGAAACCGGAGATATTGAAACCATGAGCCTCGACCCGAACCCGACCTATGCCGCACCGGACGATTGGCGCGCCTATAGCGGCGTTCTTTCGCGCCGGGTGTTCGCCTTCATCATCGACTACGTGATCGTGCTCCTGCTCTGCATTCCGGCCGCGGTCGTGGTGTTTTTCCTCGGCATCATCACGCTCGGCCTCGGCTTCATGCTCTATCCGGTCCTGTTCGTGATCGTCGCCCTTCTTTATTTCGGGATGACGCTCGGCGGCCCCGCCCAGGCCTCGCCCGGCATGCGCGCCATGGGGATCGCCATGGCGCGGATCGACGGCCGGCGGATGGATTTCCTGACCGCCATGGCGCATACGGTGATCTTCTGGATCATCAATTCCGTGCTGACGCCGCTCATTCTGCTCGCGGGCCTGTTCATCGAGCGCTCTCGCCTCGTGCATGACCTGTTGCTCGGCACGGTCGTGGTCCGTACGCCGTAACGATTACGCCACTGGCCAAAAGTTTATGGCGCATGCCGGCTGCCTCTCGCAGCATATGGTTGACGTTTTACTTTTATGCGCCATGGTATGACATTTACGACACCAAAGACCGGACTGCCACGACGCAATGAACACCCAGGCAACGCCCTCACCGCAGTTCTATCTGACGGCCCCGGCAGTTTGTCCCTATCTGCCGGGTGAAATGGAGCGAAAGGTCTTCACTCACCTGGTCGGCCCGCGCGCCGCCGAGATGAACGACCTGCTGACCCAGGGCGGTTTCCGCCGTTCGCAGAACATCGCCTATCGGCCTGCCTGCGAATCCTGCCGCGCGTGCGTCTCCGTGCGCATCCTTGCGCATGAATTCGAACCGGTGCGGTCGATGAAACGGGTTCTCGCCGCCAATCGCGACGTGATCGCGACGGTCTATCCGGCGCAGCCTTCGACCGAACAGTTCTCTCTCTTCCGCCATTATCTCGACGACCGCCACCAGCGGGGCGGCATGTCCGACATGTCGGCACTCGACTATGCGATCATGGTCGAAGACACGCATGTCAACACCCGCGTCATCGAGTACCGCCGCCGCGAGCCGGGTTCCGGCATCCGAACCGAGGCGAAGGGAGAGCTGCTTGCCGTAGCTCTCACTGACATGATGAGCGACGGCCTGTCGATGGTCTATTCCTTCTTCAATCCCGAGTATGAAAAGCGCTCGCTCGGCACGTTCATGATCCTCGACCACATCGCCCGCACGAGAACGCTCGGCCTGCCGCATGTCTATCTCGGCTACTGGGTGAAGGGTTCGGCGAAGATGGGTTACAAGACCCGCTTCCAGCCGCAGGAACACCTGACCCCGCGCGGCTGGGAAATCTTCGATCCCGCCACGGACATCTGAAACGATCCCATGAACGATCATACGAAGGGCCTCGTGCTCACCTCGATCGGCGGACTTGCGCTTTCCTTCGACGTGCCGCTCGTGCGCCTCGGGCAAGGCGAGATGTGGTCGACGGTCGCGGTGCGCAGCACGGCCACCTTCGCCGCCGCCATCCTCCTGTGGCTGCTCGTCCGCCGCTTCGGTTCCAGCCGCCCGGTTCTGATTCCCGGCAAGGCGGGGCTTGCCGCCGGGTTCTGCTACGGCATCTCGACGATCGCCTTCCTCGGGGCCGTGTTCAACACGGCGACGGCGAATGTCGTCTTCATCGTCGCCTCAACGCCGATGTATGCCGCCATTCTCGGCTGGCTGATCCTCAAGGAACGCCCCTCGCCGTCGACGCTGATCGCCATGCTGGTGATGTTTTCGGGCGTCGGCCTGATCGTCTCGGGCGGCCTTGCGGGCGGCCATATCCTCGGCGATACCCTTGCGACAACCGCCTCCTTCCTGCTGGCGCTGGCGATCACGCTCAGCCGGGCGGCGCGGATCGACATGGGGTTCGTGCCGCTGGTGGCGACCATCATTCCGGCGGCGGTCGGGCTTTCCTTCGTCGGCGTATCCTTGCTTGCCGGCACGGGCGGTTTTTCGATCGCCAATCCCTTCTGGGTGCTGTTCGACGGCGCGATCATGATGCCGCTCGCCTTCTGGTGCCTGGCGACCGGTCCGAAATACCTCTCCGGCTCCGAGGTCGGCATGTTCTATCTGCTCGAAACCATTCTCGCGCCGATCTGGGTCTGGCTGATCTTTTCCGAAGTCCCGTCCAGCCAAACGCTGCTGGGCGGGTCGATCCTGGTGCTCGCTCTGATCGGGTATTCCGCGTGGCAGATGCGGCGCGTGTAGAGGTTGCGGGTCAAGGTGCCAGTGTCGCGAACGATTTGATATTTGCCCGCACAAGCTCCTGCGATAGCATCAAAACACCACCACAGGTCGCAAACAATGAGTGCAAAAAGTACTGTTCAGAAGACTACCATTCAAAAGATCGGCCAAAACCACGTCATCGTCTTGCCGCAAGAGGCCCTTGTCCGTCTTGGTTGGAAAGAAGGCCAGATGCTGGAGCTTCGCACCGACGATACCGGCATCGAACTGTTCGATCCCAAGACGGTTTCGGATGAGGATTTCCAGCGTCAGCTCCTCTCCGCCAAAATGGCGATGAGGAAATATCACGTAGCCCTCAGCGCGCTCGCCAAAAGCTGATCACCCCGCGAACTTACCACTCCGCGGAAAGCCTTTCGGAACCGCGCGGCCGGCGGTGGCGCGGTCGGCGATCCATTCGAGGAGCTCGTCCTTGTTGCGGGTGAACGAGCGGCCGGCGCTGTCTTCCCAGGAAAGCCCGTCGGCAATGGTGAAGCAGCGGATGTCGGAAATGCCACCGTCCTTGTAGCGCTGCAGGCGAACGCCCTTGCCGCGGGTCATTTCCGGCAACTGCGCGAGCGGGAAGACCAGCAGCTTCCGGTTTTCACCGACGACCGCGACGTGATCGCCCGAGACCGGCACGACCAGTTTCGCCTCGTCGGGCATGGCGACGTTCATGATCTGCTTGCCCTTGCGGGTATTGGCGACCATCTCGCTCTCGGCCACGACGAAACCGTTGCCCGCGGTCGAGGCAAGGATCAGCTTGCGCTGCGGGTCATGGACGAAGGCGGTCAGGATGTCCTGGTCGTTCTCCATGTCGACGATGATACGGATCGGCTCGCCATGGCCACGGCCGCCCGGCAGCTTGTCGGCACCGAGCGTGTAGACCTTGCCGCCCGTGGTGACGAGCAGCAGCTTGTCGGTCGTCTGTGCCGTAAACGCGATCTTCGGGCCGTCGCCTTCCTTGAAGGTGAGCGTCGAGGTGTCGGAAATATGCCCCTTCAGCGCGCGGATCCAGCCTTTCTGCGAGACGACGACGGTGATCGGTTCCTTCTCGATCATCGCCTGGTTGATCGCCTCGATATCGGCATCCGGCGCGTCGGCGAAGGTCGTCAGGCGCGCATAAGGTTTGCCGCGGCCCTTGGCGAAATTCTTGCGGACGTCCTGGATCTCGTGCTCGATGACCCGCCACTGCTTGTCCTCGGAGGCGAGCAGCGCCTCGATATCCGCCTTTTCCTTGGTCAGATTGTCGTTTTCGGTGCGAATCTCGAATTCTTCGAGCTTGCGCAAGTTGCGCAGCCGCATGTTGAGGATCGCGTCGGCCTGGATGTCGGTGAGCGACCAGCGCTCCATCATCACAGGCTTCGGTTCGTCCTCCTCGCGGATGATGCGGATCACCTCGTCGATATTGAGGTAGGCGATCAGCAGGCCGCCGAGGATTTCCAGGCGCCGGTCGATCGCCGCCAGGCGGAAGCGCGAGCGGCGGACCAGTACGTCGCGGCGATGCGCCAGCCATTCCAGCAGCACTTCGTTGAGCGCCATCACCTTTGGCACGCGGCCCATGGAGAGCACGTTCATGTTGAGCGGCAGGCGGGTTTCCAGCTCGGACAGCTTGAACAGCGATTCCATCAGCAGGGTCGCATCGACGGTACGGTTCTTGGGCACCAGCACGACGCGCACGTCTTCGGCAGATTCGTCGCGCACGTCTTCGAGAAGCGGCAGCTTGCGGGCGAGCAACAGCTCGGCGATCTTCTCGATCAGCCGCGACTTCTGCACCTGGTACGGGATTTCGGTGACGACGATCTGGTAGCCGCCGCGGCCGAGATCCTCGATGACCCAGCGGGCGCGGACACGAAAACCGCCGCGGCCGGTCTTGTAGGCCTCGACGATAGACTCCCTGCTGTCGATGATGATGCCGCCGGTCGGAAGGTCGGGACCTTCGATACCGCCCTTGGCTGGCTCGGCAGGATCCGCCATCAGATCCTCGATGGTCGCCGTCGGATGCTTGATCAGATGCAGCGCCGCATCGCAGAGCTCATGGACGTTGTGCGGCGGGATCGACGTCGCCATGCCGACCGCGATGCCGGACGTGCCGTTGGCCAGCAGGTTCGGGAAAGCGCCCGGCAGCACCACCGGCTCCGAATTCGATTCGTCGTAGGTATCGCGGAAATCCACCGCGTCCTGGTCGATGCCTTCGAGCAGCAGTTCGGAAACCGCCGTCATCTTGCTTTCGGTATAACGCATCGCGGCGGGGCTATCGCCGTCGATGTTGCCGAAATTGCCCTGGCCGTTGACGAGCGGATAACGCTGCGAGAAATCTTGTGCGAGTCGCGCCAGCGCGTCATAGATCGACTGGTCGCCGTGCGGGTGGAAATTACCCATCACCTCGCCGACGATCTTGGCGCATTTTCGGAAGGCGGCGTTGGGGCGCAGGCCCATCTCGCTCATCGCGTAGACGATGCGGCGGTGGACAGGTTTCAGCCCGTCGCGCACGTCCGGCAGCGCGCGATGCATGATGGTGGAAAGCGCATAGGCGAGGTAACGCTCTTCGAGCGCTGCTTTCAGATCGACCGGCAGGATATTGTCGCCGCCGTCGCCGGAAGGTGGTGTCAGATTTTTTCCCATGGGCCTTGACTAGCGGAAAGCCCGATTCTCGGCAAGAAAGTAGCAGCGACAGCCTGTGGATGAAGGCTTTTCCCGGACTGGAATCAGTGTTTGGTTTACCCTGAATCGTCAGCCGCAATTTTGACGAAAGGAATGTGGAACACAGCCATAAACCTTTTACTCCGCTTGCCTATAAGGTGCCGCGAACAAGCAGACTGAACTATCGACAAACCCTAAACAATCGCGGGCCGGACCGTCGCCCGCCAGGAGGAACTCCAATGCAATACTCCACCAAGGCCCGGCTTCTGCTCGCCGGCGCAGCGCTTTCGACTTTCGCGGGCCCGGCCTTTGCGCTCGACGGCAACGATCTCGTCGCCAAGATCAACAACGCGATCTCCATCCAGGGCGGCGCCGGCTTCTCGGCGGAAAAGGCCGTCGTCAGCGGGTCGAACGTGACCCTCACCAACGCCAAGTTCCTGATCGAGGCCGGCAAGCAGAGCCTGCCGCTCGGCACCGTGAAGTTCGAGGGCGTCGAAGAGGACAACGGCGGATACACGGTCGACAAGGTCACCTTCGACAATATCAACGCCACCGAGGACAAGACCACCTTCACCGCATCGGACATCTCGATCAGCGGCCTCACCGTGCCGGCCAACGCGACCGGCGACGGGCTCGATGCGATCCTGCTCTACGACGAAGCCCATGTCGGCAAGATCGCGGCCACCGTCGACGGCAAGCCGGCCTTCTCGATCGACGAAACGAACGTCACCACCGAAATCGCCGACGACCACTCCTCGGTCGGTTTCGATCTCGAGATCAATGGCATCAAGAGCGACCTCAGCATCGTCGACGACGCGCAGGCGAAGGATACCCTGCAGCAGCTCGGAATCACCTCGCTTGACGGCAAGGTCGCCATGTCCGGCAGCTGGACGCTGAAGGACGGCACGCTCGACATCGACGAATACGGCCTCGATTTCGCCAAGGTCGGGAAGATCAACCTCGCCTTCAGCATGTCCGGCTACACGCTCGACTTCATCAAGTCGGCGAACGAAACGGCCAAGGCGATGGAAAACAATCCGAACAAGGAAGAAGCCCAGCAGGCAGCCGGCCTCGCTATGCTCGGCCTGATGCAGCGCCTCACCTTCAACAGCGCCGAAATCCGCTTCGAGGACGCCGGCATCACCAAGAAGGCGCTCGACTACGCCGGCAAGAGCCAGGGCACCACCGGCGAAGCCATGGCGCAGATGCTAAAGGGCATGACGCCGATGATGCTGGCGCAATACAACGTGCCGGAACTGCAGAACATGGTGAGCGCCGCCGTCAACACCTATCTCGACAAGCCGGGCAGCTTCACGGTCACCGCGGAACCGGCCGATGCCGTTCCCTTCCCGATGATCATGGGCGCTGCGATGGGCGCTCCGAACACGCTGCCGAAGGTCCTCGGCGTCAAGGTCACCGCCAACGACTGAGCGGTCATGTCCCAGAACGGAAAAGCCCCGGCAATCTTTTGCCGGGGCTTTTTTATGTTCGCGTCGAACGTTTCCGTACTATTCCAGAACCTGGATCACGGTCCGGGTCTGCGGATTGACGATGACGCGGCGGTCGTTGACGACCGTGTAGGCGTAATCGTTATAGCCATCCACCGTATGCACCTCGACCGTGTCCGGAAGGGCGGCCCCGACTGCGATCTCGCCCTGATAGGAAACCGAGGGAACGCTCTGCTCCATGACGTAGGTGCGAACCGCGCCGGGCAGGACGACGGTCGAGCTGGTGGTGACCGGATCCTGGGTGACGATCGTCGTCTGGGCGTAAGCTGCGCCCGAGAGTGCGATCAGGACCGCCGACGCGGCCAGTAGGGTCTTGCGCATGTCTTTTCTCCCTGTGCTTCTGCTGCCCTAACAACACAAGCGCGCGGATATGGTTCCGCTATCGCGCTTGACACCGGGAAAGCCCCGGCCGGCATCTTGACGCCACGGGCAGGCGCGAGCGACAAGATTGTGATGGCGAGGCGGGGAGAGACGACCAGGCATCGGCAAATGTCGTTTTGACGAGAGGCTTGTGTTTCATGCTGTCCTGGCTTGCGGCCGACACCCAGACAATCGAAACCCTCGACGGCGCAGGCCAGCGGTTCGAGCCGGCGCGTCCCTCCTATTACAGCGGACGGCCTAAAAACCCGCTGCAGCGGCTGCTGACCGCGCGGCGTGATTTCCTGTCGATCTGGCGGCAGAGCGACTATTCCGAGCGGGTCAGCCAGATCAGGCTGTTCGGCCGGCAGATCGTCGCGGTGAACTCCCCCGAAGCGATCAAATACGTGGTCGCGACGCGGCACGAGAATTTCGAGCGGAAGACGCCGCAGATGCGCCGCGCGCTCGAATACCTGCTCGGCGACGGCCTGTTCATCTCGGACGGAGAGACCTGGAAACAGCGGCGGCCACTGGTGTCCGACATCGTCCACAAATACCGGGTACCGGCCTTCGGCAGCATCATGAAGGACACATCGCTCGAACTCGTCGAGCGCTGGACGAAGCTTGGCGAGGGTGCCTCCGTCAACGTGCTTTATGAAATGGCAGGCCTGACCGCGGAGATCATCTCCCGCAGCGTCTTCGGAAACGATCTCGGCGAGGAACAGGCCGGCAGCGTGACGGACGGCTTCAGCAGCTATCAGGCGCTGATCGACTCCATCAACATCGGTTATTTCCTGGGTTTCGACGAAGGCCTGCCGCTGGTGAAGACCCCCTCGCTGCGCCGTTCGGTGAAGCGTATCCACACCATTATCGACCGGGTCATCGAGGATCACCTCGCCGGCAGGGGCGACGACAATTCCATGGTCGAGCTGCTGATCCGCCGGCAGCAGCGCAATCCCGAACTGAAGCTCGACGTGGTGGCGCTGCGCAACGAGGCGGCCACCATCTTCATGGCCGGCCATGAGACGACGGCGGCGACGCTCACCTGGGCCTGGTATCTGCTGTCCAGAGCGCCCTGGGTCGAGGAAGCCGTGCATGCGGAGATCGAAACGGTCTGCGGCAGCAACGTGCCTAATGTGGACGACGTGGCGAAGCTGAAATGGTGCACGGCGGTGATTGAGGAAGCGCTGCGGCTTTATCCGCCGGTGCCGATCCTCGCCCGCCAGGCCAAGCAGGCCGACCGCATCGGCACGCTCGAGATCAAGCCGGCCTCGCTGGTGATGATCGTACCCTGGATCCTGCACCGGACCCCGTCCCTTTTCGAGGATCCGCATCGCTTCAATCCGGAGCGTTTCATGGGGGGCAAGCGGCCGGTGCCCTACAGCTACATCCCGTTTGCGAGCGGTCCGCGCATCTGTCCCGGACTGCAGTTCGGGCTGACGGAATCGATCCTGTGCCTGGCGGTGCTCGCCCAGCGGTTCCGGCTGCGGGTGCGGGAAGGCCACAAGGTGGAGCCCATCTGCCGGCTGACGCTCAGGCCCCGCGGCGGCCTGCCCGTCACGCTGCATCGACGATGAGCGGCAAGATGGAAGAGAGCCGACCGCTGGAACACCACCACAAGGCGACGAAACGCAAGGCCTGGATTTTCGAAGAGGGCGCGCCGCTTCGCCTTTCGGATTTCCTTGCCGGCGGCGAGGCCCGGCGTCGCTTCCTTAAACATCTGCGCCGGGAAACCCCGCGCGACATCCGCGACCTTCTGATGGTCTTCACCTTCAAGATGCTGCCGGCGAGCGCCGTCTCGAATATCGGCGGTTTTCTCGGCCGCCATGTCATACCGCGCCGATACAAGGCGATGTCGGCCCGGGCGCGCGAGAACTTCCGCATCATCCGGCCGGAAGCCTCAGAAGCGCAGATCGAGGCGTGGCTCGGGGAATTCGCGGATTCGCAGGGGCGACAGCGGGCGGAATATGCCGTGATGCGGCGTCTTGCGGCCAATACCGGGAACATCCGTTTTGTCAGCGCGGAAAACCTCGTCCAGCAGTGTGCCGGCCAGCCGGTCATCTTCATCGGCCTGCATATCGCCAATTGGGAGGTCGCCTGGCAGTCGCTGGTCGCCATGGGCCTGGACCTGACCGGCAGCTACGATCCGCCGAAGCGCCGCATGCACCACTGGCTGGTCAACCGCGAGCGACGGCGCGACGGCCTGACGGTGCTGAAACCCGGAAAGGATGCCGTCCGTCCGGCGCTTCAGACGCTGAAAGACAACGGCAACCTGATCGTCTTCTGCGACGAGGGGTTCGAAGGCAAGGTCAGAGCTCCGCTGTTCGGCCGGCCGGCCCATCTGCAGGGCAACTACGCCTTCGTCGCCCGTCTCGCCCGCAAGACAGACGCGCTGCTCTATCCGGTCTACGTGACCCGCGACCGCGGCACGCATTTCACCTTCCGCACGATCGAGCCCTTCCGGCTGCCGCCGGAGGAAACTCCCGGCAGCCGCCTGATCGACGACGTGAAGCTGATCAATTCCGTGGTCGAACCGGTGGTCGCCGAACACCTCGCCCAATGGTTTTTCGTCGCCCATCGGATCGTCCCGCTCTAAAGCGGCCCTAGATGAAAGCGTCTTTAGCGGAGATTTCGTCCCATGAATTTACCCGTCCATTCATCCGCCCGGACACCCTGCCCTACCATCGATGCGGTGATCGAGAACGCGCTTGCCGCCAGGCGCCTCGTCGGCACCGTCGTGATGGTCGCCAAGGACGGCGAGATCGTCTACCGCCGCGCCGCCGGGTTTGCGGACCGGGAAGCGGGCCTGCCTGCCCGCGAGGATACGATCTTCCGGCTCGCCTCGGTGACCAAGCCGATCGTCACGATCGCGGCCATGCGGCTCGTCGAACAGGGCCGCATCGGGCTCGACGAGCCGGTGACGAAATGGCTGCCCGACTTTCGGCCCCGCCTCGAAGACGGTTCCGAACCGGACATCCTCATCCGTCACCTTCTCACCCACACATCCGGCCTCAGCTACTGTTTCCACCTCGAAGACGGGCCCTATGTCCGCGCCGGCGTTTCCGATGGCGTCGACCAGCCGGGCCTTTCGCTCGACGAAAACCTGCGCCGCATCGCCTCGGTGCCGCTGCTTTTCGCGCCCGGCACCGGCTGGCAATATTCGGTCTCCATGGACGTTGTCGGCGGCGTCATCGAGAAGGAGACCGGCAAACGCTTGGGCGAGGCGGTCGCTGAACTGGTGATGCAGCCGCTCGGCCTCTCCGATACCGGTTTCACCGTCACCGACCGCAATCGTCTGGCCGCTCCCTATGTCGACGGGGCGCCGGAACCGAAGCGGATGAGCGGCACGGAAAAGGTCCGCGCTCTCGACGGGTCGGTGATGTTCGCGCCCGACCGCATCTTCGACCCCTCCTCCTATCATTCGGGCGGCGGCGGCATGGCCGGGACCGCCTCCGACGTGCTGACCGTGCTCGAGACCATCGCCAGGGGCGGCGCGCCGCTGCTCTCCGAAAACACGGTCGAGGCGATGACGACCAACCAGATCGGCGACCTGCTGGAGCCGACCCGGCCGGGCTTCGGCTTCGGTTTCGGCTGGGCGATCGTGCTCGATCCGGCAAAGGCGGGCCTGCCGGTCTCGCCCGGTTCGCTGCAATGGGGCGGCGTCTACGGCCACCACTGGTTCATGGATCGGGCGAGGAAGGTGACGCTGGTGGGGCTGACCAATACCACGCTCGAAGGCATGTGGGGCCAGTTCACCCTCGACCTGAAAAAAGCCGTGGCCGCCGACCTTTAGCCGGGCATCCTCAGAGATCGAATCAAAAAGCCCGGCACCTGGCCGGGCTTTTCCGTTGTTCAGGGAACTCAGTCCTTCTTCGGCGTCGGCATGACGCGGAGGGCTAGTTCGCGCAGCTGCTGCGGGGTGGCCGGCGACGGGGCACCCATCAGGAGATCCTGGGCCTGCTGGTTCATCGGGAACAGCGTGACTTCGCGCAGGTTCTTGGCACCGACGAGCAGCATGACGATACGGTCGATGCCGAAGGCAGCGCCGCCATGCGGAGGCGCGCCGTACTGGAAGGCGCGGTACATGCCGCCAAAGCGGTCCTCGACGTCGGCCTGGCTGAGGCCGACCTTTTCGAAGGCCTTGACCATCAATTCCGGCGACTGGTTACGGATCGAGCCCGAAGCGATTTCGAAGCCGTTGCAGACCGCGTCATACTGGAATGCCTTGATCGTCAGCGGATCCTGGCCGTCCAGCGCCTCGATACCGCCCTGCGGCATGGAGAACGGGTTGTGGGCGAAATCGAGCTTCTTTTCTTCCTCGCTCCATTCGTAGAACGGGAAGTCGACGATCCAGCACATTTCGAAACGATCGCGGTCGACGAGATTCAGCTCCTCACCGGCGCGGGTGCGGGCTTCGCCGGCGAACTTGTAGAACTTGGCCGGATCGCCGGCGACGAAGAAGCAGGCGTCGCCGTCATCGAGGCCGAGCTGGGTGCGGATCGCCTCGGTACGCTCCTCGCCGATGTTCTTGGCGAGCGGGCCGGCGCCTTCGAGCTTGTCGCCTTCCTTGCGCCAGAAGATGTAGCCGAGGCCCGGCTGGCCGGTCGACTGTGCCCAGGCGTTCATGCGGTCACAGAATGCGCGGCTACCGCCGGTCTTGGCCGGGATCGCCCAGACTTCGACCTTCGGGTTCGAGGCGATCATGCCCGCGAACACCTTGAAGCCGGAGCCGGCGAAGTGTTCGGTGACGGCCTGCATCTCGATCGGGTTGCGCAGGTCCGGCTTGTCGGAACCATACTTGCGGATCGCCACGTCATAGGGAATGCGCGGCCAGTCCTTGGTGACCGGCTTGCCTTCAGCGAACTGTTCGAACACGCCGGTCATGACCGGGCCCATCGTGTTCCAGACGTCTTCCTGGGTAACGAAGCTCATTTCAAGGTCGAGCTGGTAGAACTCGCCCGGCAGGCGGTCGGCGCGCGGGTCCTCGTCGCGGAAGCAGGGCGCGATCTGGAAATAACGGTCGAAGCCGGCCACCATCAGCAGCTGCTTGTACTGCTGCGGCGCCTGCGGCAGGGCGAAGAACTTGCCTTCATGGATGCGGCTCGGCACCAGGAAGTCGCGCGCGCCTTCCGGCGAGGACGCGGTCAGGATCGGCGTCGAATATTCGGCGAAACCGATTTCGCCCATGCGCCGGCGCATGTCGGCGATGATCTGGGTGCGCTTGACGATGTTCCGGTGCAGCGTCTCGCGGCGCAGGTCGAGGAAGCGGTACTTGAGGCGCACGTCTTCAGGATAGTCCGGCTCGCCGAACACCGGCAGCGGCAGTTCCTTCGCCGCGGAGAGCACTTCGATCTCCTGAGCGTAGAGCTCGATCTCGCCGGTCGCCATGCCCTTGTTGACGGTGTCTTCCGAGCGCGCCTTGACGAGGCCGTCGATGCGGATGACCCATTCGCCGCGGACGATTTCGGCGGTCTTGAAGGCGGGGCTGTCCGGGTCGGCAACCACCTGGGTCATGCCGTAATGGTCGCGAAGGTCGATGAACAGCACGCCGCCATGATCTCGCACGCGATGCACCCAGCCGGACAGGCGGACGGTCGATCCGACGTCGGACTTCTTGAGGGCGGCACAGGTATGGCTGCGGTAACGGTGCATTTCGGTATCCCGGACGGTTAAGTTTTGCGGTCTTTCGGCGTGCGAAGCACGGCCTGCCGGCTTAATGGAAAATCGGCGGGAAAAGCGCATGGCCCGCCCCGTTTGTCAAGGCTTGGCAGCGGAGCCTGCCGGGACCGTCGCAGTCGCGGCGCCGTCCACAACCAGATTATCCGCCATGAAATCCACGAATGCACGGATTTTTGGCGACAGAAAGCGGCCCGTGGGCCAAAGCACGCGGAAGGTTCCCGTCTGGACGATATGGTCGTCCAGCAAGGTGACCAGGCGCCCGTCATCAAGCTGCGGCCCGATGACGAACGGAGGAAGGCAGGCTATGCCGAAACCTTGCTCGGCAAGATGGATGATCGGCTCAAGCGTGCTGGCGGTGACGGAGACCGGCAAGACCAGGCGCGCACCGCCATCTTCGACGGCGAGCGGCCAGGGTTCGAGCTTGCCGGTGCTGGGATAACGATGGTGCAGGCATTTGTGATCCAGAAGGTCCGGGGGCACTTCGGGCCGACCGGATGCCCGGAGATAGCCGGGAGAGGCGACGATCCGATGACGGAACGAGCCGAGCTTGCGGCTCATCAAACGCGTGTCCCGAACTTCGCCGGTGCGGATGACCGCATCGAACCCCTCTTCGATCACGTCCACCAGGCGATCGGTAAAGTCCAGATCCATGGTGATTTCGGGATAAGCGCGCATGAAGGCCGAGATGGTCGGCATCAGGAGCATGCCAACCAGCGGCAGGCTGATGCGCAGCATGCCGCGAGGGGCAGCGCGCGACCGCGACAGCTCCGATTGCGCCACGTCCAGTTCGGACAGAATACGCCGGCACGTATCCAGAAAATAACTCCCCTCCTCCGTCAGCGTCATGCTGCGCGTGGAACGGTGGAAGAGGCGCACGCCCATCTCCTGCTCCAGCCTCGCCACCGCCTTGCCCACGGCGGAACTCGATATCCCGAGCCGCCGCGCGGCGCGACGAAACTGCCGCCCTCTGCCGCCTGGACGAAGATGCCGAGCGTTCCCAACCTGTCCATCACCGCTCCAATTACGGAATTTATGTCCGTACTGTTATGAATAGCAGATCATTTATCCGCTATCATCACGCCGGTATCCAGTTCGAGCGCGGCCCGGACCGCTTCCCGACCGAAAGGACCCTAGTGATGGATACGCTTCTCACCGCCGGCTTCTCCGCAACGCCGGAACCGACCACTTTCATCGTCAACGTCATCCATGCCCACCCCGGCAAGCAGAAAGAAGCCTTCCGCATCATTCAGGACGTCGTTCACTACGTCGCGGAACGGAAGCAGGGCTTTCTCTGGAGCAACCTCGCCAAAAGCACGGACGGCAAGACCGTGGTGAATATCGAAGCCATCCGCGATGCCGGCAATGTCGACGAGTTCTTCTCCGATCCCGTCTTCCGCGAAAAATTCCGCCAGCTCGACGAAGTTTCCACGTTCGAATTCCACACTTATGCCGTCGGCGACCTCGTCCTGCCCAGGCTTGGCCCGCAAGGTTAGCACCACCTAGGCAGAAGCCCTGCCCGCGGGGCTTCTGCATCCAACGACAGAACTCTCGTACGAGAAGACGGGCCAAGGTCGTTTATAAGCTGTATTGGACGCCGCCGACACGATAGAACCGTCCTGTCATCCCCGACAGCGATTCTTTTCCCCCGACGCCCATGAGCCATATCCGTCCGCTGATCCCCCTCCTCGTCACCGCAGGCATCCTGATCGGCGGCAACGGGTTGCAGGGCACCTATATCGCGCTGCGCGGCTCGGCCGAGGGATTTTCGCCCTCGACGATCGGCATGATCGGCGCCGGCTACAGCATCGGTTTCGCCTTCGGCTGCATGTATGTGACACGGCTCCTCCGGCAGATCGGCCATATCCGCACCTTCTCGGCGATGGCGGCGGTCACCGCATCCGCCTCGATCGGCATGTCGATGATCGTCGATCCCGTCTTCTGGTTTTCGATGCGTTTCGTGATCGGGATTGCGGTCGCCAGCCTGTTTGCGACGGTCGAGAGCTGGATCAACGCCAAGGTCACCAATGCCAACCGGGCACGCACGCTCTCGATCTACCGCTTCGTCGACCTCGGCTCGGTGACGGTGGCGCAATACATCATCCCGACGGTCGGCATCGAAGGGCCGATCATCTTCAACATCATCGCGATCGCGCTGATCCTGTCGCTGGTGCCGATCTCGATCGCCGACAAGTCGAGCCCGGCACCGCCCGAGACGATCGCCTTCGACCTCAAGGCGGTCTGGCGGATCTCGCCGCTCGCGGTCGTCGGCGTCATCTCGGTCGGCCTGTCGATGGCGGCCTTCCGCAATATCGGGCCGATCTATGCCGAAGAGATCGGCATGAGCATCACCTCGATCGCCACCTTCATGAGCGCCGGCATCATCGGCGGCGTGGTGCTGCAATATCCGCTCGGCCTCTATTCGGACCGGCTCGACCGGCGCCGCGTCATCCTGTGGACGACGATCGGCTCAATTATTACCGGCGCCTATCTCTCGTTCGGGGCAGGCACCAGCGAGACGGCCAATATCGTCAGCGTCTTCCTGTTCGGCGCGTTTTCCATGCCGCTCTATTCGCTGTGCTCGGCGCATGGCAACGATTACGCCAAGCCGGGCGAGCACGCGCTGGTGTCGGCCGGCCTCCTCTTCTACTGGTCGGTCGGCGCGACGATCGGGCCGCTGCTCGCCTCGATCCTGCTGCAATATTTCGGCCCTCGGGCCTTCTTCGCCTATACCTCGTTCATCTTCCTGGGCTTCATGATCTTCACGCTGAGGCGCATGCAGGCGCGTCCCTCCGTGCCTCCCTCGGAACGTTCCTGGCGCTTCCGCTCGCTGCTTCGGACATCGGCCTATTTCAACAGGCTCGCCGGCCCGCCCGATAAAGACGAACGCGAGTAACGGTTAAATGCCGTTGCGTATTGACATATGCGGCGGGAAGGAGAAGGAAGGTTGATCACCCTCACGTGAATGAAACGATGATCCAGACGACCGCCGCACTCGAAGAAGCCTGCATCCAGCTGGCCCAATCGGACTTCATCACCATCGACACCGAGTTCCTCAGGGAAACGACCTTCTGGCCGGAGCTGTGCCTCATCCAGATGGCGAGCCCGACCGTCGAAGTGCTTGTCGATCCGCTCGCCAAGGGGCTGAGCCTCAAACCCTTCTTCGAGCTGATGGCCAATCCCGCCGTCACCAAGGTGTTTCACGCCGCCCGACAGGATATCGAGATCATCCACCATCTCGGCAATCTGGTGCCACATCCGATCTTCGACACGCAGGTCGCCGCCATGGTCTGCGGCTTCGGCGACTCGGTTTCCTACGACCAGCTCGTCAGCCGCATCAAGGACGTGCATATCGACAAGTCGTCGCGCTTCACCGACTGGAGCCGCCGGCCGCTTTCCGACAAGCAGCTCGAATATGCGCTGGCCGACGTCACCCATCTGCGCGACGTCTATCTCTTCCTCAAAGCCCAGCTGGAACGCGAAGGCCGCGCCCTGTGGCTGACCGAGGAAATGGCCGTGCTGGAATCGCCCGGCACCTACGACCTGCATCCGGACGACGCCTGGCTCCGCCTCAAGTCGCGCCTGCGCAAGCCGACCGAACTCGCGGTCCTGAAATACGTCGCCGCCTGGCGCGAGCGCGAAGCCCGCAGCCGCAACGTGCCGCGCTCGCGGGTCCTCAAGGACGACGCGATCTACGAGATCGCCCAGCAGCAGCCGAAGGACGTGGAAGCCATGTCGCGGCTGCGCACCATTCCGAAAGGCTGGGAGCGCTCCGCCTCCGGCACCGCGATCATCGAAGCGGTCAACGCAGCGCTCGCCCTGCCGAAAACCGAGATGCCGCATGCGCCGAAACACGTGCACGTGCCGGAAGGCACCGCCGCTGCCGTCGAGCTGCTCAAGGTTCTCCTGAAGCTGATTTCCGACAAGCAGGGCGTCGCCGCCAAGATCATCGCCAATTCCGACGATCTGGAAAAGATCGCCGCCGAGGGCGAAGCGGCCAATGTCGGAGCCCTCTCCGGCTGGCGCCGCGACCTCTTCGGCGAAACCGCGCTCAAACTGATCAGCGGCGGCGTGGCGCTGCGCTTCGTCAACAAGAAGGTCGAGGCGGTGGAGCTTTAAAGCTCCCAGGGATTGATAACCGGAATGCCCGCCGCTTCGAAAGGTGCGGTGTCGCGAGTGGCTACGGTGAAGCCCTGGACCTGGGCGATGGCTGCGATCTGGCCGTCGGCGAATGAAATCGCCCGTCCCTTTCGGGTCGCAAGCGCCATGATCGAGGCGTAGGCTATTGCAGAATCCCGGTCGAATGACAGGATTCTCGGGCCGAAGAACATCCAGACCAGATCCGACATTCTCCGATGGACCAACGCCTTCCTCTTGCCATCCGGCAACAACTCGATTCCGGCGAACAGCTCGGCCAAACTTGTTGCCGTCAAATAGAGCTTTTCGGCAGGTTGCGTGTTCAGCCACGCGACGACGGATTGATTGGGTATCGGCTTTGCCGGCTCTGAAATCACATTCGTATCGAGAACAATCATTCGAACGATGCCGGCCTGATCGGAGTAGGATCGCGTTTAATGTCCAGCTCCAGCCCGCCGAATTCCTGGCCAAGTTCCCACAACGCCGTCCCAAGTTTCAATGGTTTTGCCACTTGCGAGGGCTGTTGAGCGATCGGCTCCTTCGACACCAGCACTTCCTCTAGAATCTGCTCGATTTCGGTTTCCGCAGTCGTTCCATTCCTGACTGCCCGAGCTTCCAATGCGCGGCTGGCTTCGTCGGACAGGTTTCGTATGGTGATTGCATTCATCATCTCACCTCCGATCAGATATTGCTTGTTAGTTATGATATCCATTCAGCAGACGCTTTTCAACGCGAGACCAGCCATGCCCCAATCGCTTGCCTTCGTCATTGTCCGGCGTTCCGCGGTCCTGGCGAGCTCCGCCATCCCCGCGCTGAAGGCCTGAGCGGCCGATGCGCTACCCGACGTCGCGAGCCTTGATCGCCACCATCATCCTTCTGTCGCTGCTTCTCATCGTCCTTATGGAAGCAGCGGGACTAGGAGCCTTTTCGCCGCTCTGGATCCGCCCGATCGTCCGGGTCATGTGCGCCGCCAACCTGCTCGTCGCCCTGCCCGGTCTGATGACGGCGAAGCAGGCCGCCTGGCTCAACTACCTGCTCCTCAGCATCACCACCTACGTCGTCGCCTCGACCACGCCGATCGCCGCGCTCTGGGTCATCCCGAGAACTGCGTTCCTCACCGTCAGGCATGCATTTTCGAGCCTTTGGTGATCTTGTCGACGATCTTCTTCTCCGTCCGAACCGCGATGCCGACCAGTTTCGCATCCTCCGGGGAGAACCTTGCGAACACTTCACGGTTGGCCGCATCATGGCCGGTCGCGAACATTTCCTCGATATAGGCCGACGTCGTCACTTCCCGTTCCAGCGAGCGGCGGTGGATGGTGCGCAGCGTTTCCTGATCGGCGGTGAGCACGACGATCGGCTGGATGCTCATCGGATTGTAGACATGGCCCGTCGCATCCCGATATGCTTGCCCGATGATCGCGGGATTTTGCGCGATGATGCCGCTCGTCAGGAAGGCGGTCACATTGAGCTCCTGCCAGGGGGCGAGGTCATCGCGGAGCACGATCGCGATCTTGGTATCGAACATGAAGAATAACTCCGTCGAAGGTTATGCCAAAGGCCATACAGGGACCGACGAGATAACGGCAGACGGTGCCGTCGGTCTTGAACGTTCGTGCAGCGCCGCAGGCGCATCCGGCGGCAGTACGGATCCCATGCCCGACGGCATCGTCCAGGCGCCCTCCTCGCGCGGTATCGAGCGGATCGAGGCGCGGTTCCATGGGCTGGGTTTCGAGCCGCATCGCCACGACACCTACGCGCTCGGCCTGACGCTGTCGGGCGTCCAGACCTTCCAGTATCGCGGTGCCGCACGCGCCAGCTTGCCCGGCAACGTGATCGTGCTGCATCCGGACGAAGTGCATGACGGCGCGGCCGGCACCGATGCCGGCCTGCGTTACCGCATGCTCTACCTGCCGCCGGAGCGGCTGATCGAGGCGGCCGGCGGCGTGCGCGGCCTGCCCTTCGTGCCGGATCCCATCATAGCGGATGGAGAATTCCGGCAATGCCTCGCCGAAGCCCTGGACGATCTGGAAGCCGAGCCGCAGGACCTGCTGCTCGACGACCTCATCGCCCGGCTTTCGACGAACCTCTGGCGCCACGCGGACGGCAAGGGCGGCGCCGGGGGCACCTTCCGCACCCATCGTCAGGCGGTTCTGCGTTGCCGCGACTATCTGCAGGCGAACGCGGAGCGGGCCGTCACATCGGAAGAACTGGAGGAAGTCGGCGGCTTCGATCGCTATACGACCGCAAGGCAGTTCCGGAAGCTTCTGGGGACAAGCCCGCACCGCTACCTCGTCATGCGCAAGCTCGATCGCGCCAAGGCGCTGCTGTCGCAAGGCGGCAGTCTGGCGGATGTCGCAGCCGATACCGGCTTTGCCGATCAGGCGCATTTCACCCGCCACTTCAAGAAGACCTTCGGCATGACGCCGGGCCGCTGGGTGGCGCTTCGCAGGAGCGCCTAAGCGCCCGTGGCGTTTGTGAAATCATCGTCATCAAAGCTTCATCGAAGCGTCAATCTTCCATCACCTCACCGTCATGCAGCCGCCTTAACCGATTGGCGTCTTCGACACGCCAACCAACAGGTGATCCCATGACCCGCTTTCTGCTCGCTACCGTAGCGCTTGCCGCGCTGATCGGCGGCTCCGCCTCCGCTGACGACAAGGTTTTCCCGGCCAAGCTCACCGGCCAGGCCATCCTGCCCGCCAACACGGTCGTTCCGGCTCCGGCCGATGCGCCGGCCTTCCTCAAGACCTCCGGCAAGTTCACCACCGCCGATCGCAAGCGCACCGATGCCCTCGGCACCCTGCCGGGCAAGGACGGGGCCCGCGTCACCGACGTCAAGCTGCCGCTCGACGGCCAGCCGATCCAGGGTTTCTCCGGCATCAAGACCATGGCTGACGGCACCTTCTGGACGCTGTCGGACAACGGCTTCGGTTCGAAGTTCACCTCGTCCGACTCGATGCTCTTCCTGCACCAGATGAAGTTCGACTGGGCCGCCAACAAGGCCGAAGTCGTCAAGAACATCTTCCTCTCCGATCCGAACAAGATCGCCCCGTTCCCGATCGTCACCGAGGCCACCGAGACCCGTTACCTCACCGGCGCCGATTTCGACATCGAATCGGTGCAGCCGGTCGCCGACGGTTTCTGGCTCGGCGACGAGTTCGGTCCCTATCTCCTCAAGATCGACACCCAGGGCCGCCTGACCGACGTCATCGCCACCACGCTCGACGGCAAGCCGGTGCTTTCGCCCGACAACCCGCTCATCCAGCTGCCGGGCAACCCGGCCGCCAAGATGCCGGTCTTCAACCTGAAGCGTTCCGGCGGTTTCGAAGGCCTCGCCATGGCCAAGGACGGTTCGAAGCTCTACGGCCTGCTCGAAGGCCCGATCTACAAGGACGACGGCCAGGTGGAGCAGGCTGACGGCAAGACCGCCATCCGCGTCATCGAATTCGACGTCGCCTCCAAGAAGTGGACCGGCCGCTCGTGGCTGTATCCGTTCGCCGACAAGGGCGCCTCGATCGGCGACTTCAACATGATCGACGCCACGACCGCCCTCGTCATCGAGCGCGACAACGGCGCCGGCACAAAGGACAAGGCCTGCGCCGATCCCAAGCAGCCGAAGCCGGACTGCTTCGATGCCCCGGCCGAACTGAAGCGCGTCTACAAGATCGAGTTCAACGACGCCAATGTCGGCAAGGCCGTCCGCAAGATCGGCTATATCGACCTGATGAACATCCAGGACCCGGACAACAAGAAGAAGGCCGGCAGCGTCGCCGGCGTCTACGACATGCCGTTCGTGACGATCGAGAATGTCGACGTGGTCGACGCCACTCACATCATCATCGGCAACGACAACAACCTGCCCTTCTCCGCAGGCCGCGCCGTCGACAAGGCTGACAACAACGAGTTCAGCGTGCTCGAAGTGGGTGAGTTCCTGTCTGCGAAGTGAGCGGTTAGGGTTTTGAACGGAAAGAGCGTCCGGTGAAAGCCGGGCGCTCTTTTGTTGACGAGACTGATCCCACCGGGGCAGTCAGGCGCTGAAAATCCCGGCCCGGGAACTTCATGGCGGTCCTCCGCTGACGGCCTCACCGGTTCAACTCAAAGCTGGCAAGAGCCCAAAACGTCCTCCTCAAAAAACTGCAATTCCGTCTTGGCGCGCCGGTTCTCCGCGCTACCTCCGCAAACAGAATGGAGAAGACGATGAAAATCCACAAGTTTACGATCGCCGATGCCTCGTTGGAACGTTCCCCCGGACAAGAGGCAGACATAGCCGTCGGCAATCTGGTCGACGAGCGCCACGGAGGACCGATCACCATCGGTTATGGGCGCTACGCGCCGGACCAAAGCCTCACCGAAACGATGGCGGTCGACGATGTCATGATCATTCTAGAAGGACGGATTTCGGTCTCGACAGAGGCCGGAACGGTCAGCGCGGGGCCCGGAGAAATCATATACATGCCCAAGGGTGAAGCGGTGACAATCCGCTCACACGAGGAGGGCGCACTTACCGCCTATGTCACCTATCCGCATTGGCGGCCAGCCCATGCGTAAGCCATTGCAGGGCGAGGTCGCCGGTCGGCAGCTCACCCGATCCCGACATCCTCAGCCGCGATAATTGAACAGCCACTTGATGAACGCGGTCGATATGGTCACGAAGGCCATCAGTCCTGCCCAGGTTTCCAGATAGAAGGGCGGCGGGGCCAGCAGTTTGCCTTCGATGTTGAAGTAACCCAGGGTCATCAGGGCCGCGCAGATGGCGAAAGCGAACGTCGCCGAAATCCAGATCCGCAGGTATGACATTCATATCCTCCCGTGTCGCGCCGTAAAATAAATCAACGGCGGCGCCGGGAAAGTTGCCCAATCGGAGTAGACCGACGGGCTAATGACGGACCTGCATGGCGGCGCACCGTCCCCCTGCTCGCGGTTCCGATCGCGCCTGCCCGGCTTATTCGAACCGGAACGCCAACCGCTTGCCCGTCAGCCTCGCCAGCTGCTGCAGGCGGCCGTCCAGACGCTCGCCGGCGAAATCGCGGTAGGCGGAAGGCACCACGAATTCGAGGTCGAGATCCGGTTCGGACGAAGGACGGAAGCTCAGGTGGTGGACGAGGCCCGGCATCGAGGCCGAGAACAGATAGACGACCCGAAGCAGCCCGCCGAGCAGTTTTGCGAGATCGAGCAGGCGGGGCGTCGCGATGGTCGCGAGCGGGCCGGTCGCGCCATCGTCATGCAGGCCTTCGAACCGGTAATAATTGGCAAGCGCCAGATAGGCGCGGCCGGCATGGGTGATGCCGACGAAGGAGGAATGGGCGATCAGGTTCAGCGCCTGCAGGCCGCGATAGTCGGGATGGGCGCGCCAGCTGATATCGGCGAGCAGGCAGGCGGCCTGGCGGTAGCGGCTTTCCTCTTCCGTCTCGACGATCCCGAAGGCCGGCACCATGCGGCCCGTCCAGTCGGCAAGTTCGCGGGCATGTTCTGGCGAACGGGCGCGCAGGATGGCGAGCTGGTCTGCGGCGACCAGCAGCGGATCGCCCGCCTGATCCTCCTCGGACAGCAGCGAATAGAGATAGCCTTCGCGGACACCCTGGGCGGAAAAGCTCACCCGGGCCGGCTTCATCACGTCCAGCACTTCCTGCATGGCGATGGCGCCGAAGGGCAGCAGCGAACGGCGGTTCTTCGAAACGGCCTGCCAGGCGGGGTCCTTGCTGTCCTTGGCGGCGATCACCTCGTCGAGGAATTTCCGCATGTCCTCGAGCGGAAGCTCGTAACCCTGCATCATGTGCAGCGGATATTTGCTCATTTCCATGTGCAGCTTGGCGATGTTTCGCCAGGTGCCGCCGACGGCATAGAAGGTGCGGCCGGCGCCGTTCTCGAGGAACCGCGCCGTGTTCACCTGCTTGCGGGCGAAGGTGCGGGCCTTGGAGAGCGAATTGCCGGAGGATTCCGACAGCCTCAGGCCGCCGAGCGGCAGGGTGATGCCCTTGCCGAATTCCGTGCCCTTGATGTCGATCAGCTCCAGCGAACCGCCGCCGAGGTCGCCGGCAATGCCGTCCGGATCATGGAAGCCGCTGATGACGCCGAGCGCCGAATAGCGCGCCTCTTCCTCGCCCGAGAGCAGCTGGATCGGCTGGCCGAGGATCTCTTCCGCCTGGGCGATGAAATCCGGGCCGTTCGACGCCTCGCGGGCGGCGGCGGTCGCCAGCACGTAGACTTCGGTTGCCTTGGCCTGGGTGGAGAGCGCCCGGAAACGCCTCAGCGACGACAGAGCGCGTTCGACACCCTCGTCGTCCATGCGGCCGTTCGAGCCCAGTCCCTTGCCGAGGCCACACAGCACCTTCTCGTTGAAGAGCACGGTCGGGGCGCGGGAAAGGCCTTCGTAGATGACGACGCGGACGGAATTCGAGCCGATGTCGATGACGGAGACAGGAGCGATCCCCGGAAGGCGCCCCTGGGCTTCTGATCGTACCATATGCCTATTTCTTGCGTCCGGACACGAGGCCGGCAATGAGTTTCGGAGCACTCGACTTCAAGGCTTCACCGCGCCCCGAGAGGCTCGGATTGGTCATGAAATAGTGCTGCGCGTTAAAAGGTTCCTCGCCCTTGCGCACTTCCATGCGACGCGACGTGCCGTCGGGCAATATCTCGTAGCTCTGCTGGTTGTCAATCAGGTTGCCCAGCATGATCTGGGATAAAACCTGCTCGTGCACCGTCGGGTTGAGGAGCGGCACCAGCGTCTCGACCCGGCGGTCGAGGTTGCGCGGCATCATGTCGGCCGAGCCGATATAGACGAGCGCCTTGTCGGACGGCAGGCCATGGCCATTGCCGAAACAGAAGATCCGGCTGTGCTCCAGGAAGCGGCCGACGATCGACTTGACGCGGATATTGTCGGAGAGGCCGGGCACCTGCGGACGCAGGCAGCAGATGCCGCGCACCACCAGATCGACCTCGACGCCAGCGCGGCTGGCGCGATAAAGCGCGTCGATGATCTCCGGATCGACAAGCGAGTTCATCTTCATCCAGATCGCCGCCGGCTTGCCGGCCTGGGCATGGCAGATCTCTTCCTCGATATGGCGCAGGATGCGGGACCGGAGCGTGTAGGGCGAAACCGCCAGCTTCATGCTCTCGGCCGGCTCGCCGTAACCGGTGATGAAGTTGAAGATGTTCGCCATGTCATGGGCGATCTTCGGATTGCAGGTGAAGAAGGACAGGTCCGTATAGATCTTGGCGGTGATCGGGTGGTAGTTGCCGGTGCCGAGATGGCAGTAAGTCCTGAGCTTGCCGTCCTCGCGGCGCACGACCATCGACATCTTGGCATGGGTCTTCAGTTCGATGAAACCGAAGACGACCTGCACGCCGGCGCGCTCCAGGTCGCGCGCCCAGCGGATGTTCGCCTCTTCGTCGAACCGGGCCTTGAGCTCCACCAGCGCCGTTACCGACTTGCCCATTTCGGCCGCGTCGATCAGCGCCCGGACGATCGGGCTGTCGTTCGAGGTGCGGTAGAGCGTCTGCTTGATGGCGAGCACGTCCGGGTCGCGCGCCGCCTGAAGAAGGAACTGCACAACCACGTCAAAGGACTCGTAAGGATGATGGACCACCATGTCCTTCTCGCGAATGGCCGCGAGGCAGTCGCCGGCGTGATCCCGGACCCGTTCGGGAAATCGGGCATTGTAGCTTTCGAAACGCAGGTCGTCGCGGGGCGCCTTGGTGATCTCCGACATGGTGTTGAGCGCCAGGAGGCCCGGCAGAACCGCGACGCGGTTTTCCGGCACACCCAGCTCCTGCACCACGAACTGACGCAGCGAGGCCGGCATTTCCGAATCGGTCTCGATACGGATGACCTTGCCGCGGCGGCGGCGCTTCAGCGCCGTCTCGAAGAAGCGCACCAGGTCTTCGGCCTCTTCCTCGACTTCGATATCGCTGTCGCGGATGATGCGGAACGTGCCGGCGCCCTTCACCTCGTAACCGGGGAAAAGCCGGTCGGTGAACATGCCGACCACGTCTTCCAGCGTGATATAACGGATCGCCGTGTTGAAGTCCGGCAGGCGGATGAAGCGGTCGAGCGTGGTCGGCAGGCGCAACAGGCCGGTCATCGGCTCCTTGCCGTGCTTGCTGTGCAGCTGCAGGCCCATCGAGAAGCCGAGGTTGGGAATGAACGGGAACGGGTGCGCCGGGTCGATCGACAGCGGCGTCAGGACCGGGAAAAGCTCGTCGTCGAAGGAGTTCGACAACCAGGCGCGATCTTCCGCAGACAGCGCCGCCGGCCGGACGATCAGGATGTCCTCCTTGGCGAGATACTGCTGCAGCACGGCGAGCGAGGCCTGCTGTTCCATCTGCAGGTTGTCGATCTCCTGCAGGATGTTGTCGAGCTGTTCGGCCGGCGTCTTGCCGTCGGGCGAGCGGATGACGATGCCCTGCCGCACCTGGCCTTCGAGGCCGGCGACGCGCACCATGAAAAATTCATCGAGATTGGCGGCCGAGATCGACAGGAAGCGAACGCGCTCCAGAAGCGGATGGGCGGTGTTCAGCGTCTCCTCGAGAACGCGGCGGTTGAACTGCAGCCAGGAGAATTCACGATTGATGAACCGGTCCGGACTGGTCATCAGGTCGAGGTCGGTATTGGCCGACTCCAGGCCGGGCTCGCGCGTTTCAGTCGTGATCGAATCCATCTCATCCATCCCAATGCTAACCCTTGGTCATGCTAACCCTAAGGGCCGACCACAGTTTGACGAGCGAACTGTCACAGTCAACCGTCCGTGCCGGCACCGGTTCCCGAATTCCCCAAATCGTTCAGCACTTCCGCCGCGAGCGGTCGGGTGATCCGGGTGCCGCGCGCCAGCGCCAGGCGATCCAGCTGCTCGACGATCGTCTGCGCCGCGCCGAGCGACCGTTCCATGCGGTTGACGATGTAGCCGACGAGTTTGTCGTCGATATAGAGCTGGCGGTCGGCGAACAGCTTGACGATCACCTGCGCCAACAGGTCCTCGTCCGGCTCGCCGATTTCCACGACCGTGGCCGCCTTCAACCGGGATTTCAGATCCGGCAGGACGACACCCCAGGAAACCGGCCAGAGGCGCGAGGTCATCAGGAGGCTGTGCCCGTTCTCGCGCACGCTGTTGATGACGTGGAAAAGTTCGGTCTCGTCGAACCCGCGGCGTTCGGCATCTTCGAACAGGACCGGGCCTGCGGCGGCGATCGCTGCGGCATTCGAGCCTGCGACGGGATGAATGTCGGCCGCCCCCGACTTTTCCCGCCAGATATGCGCCAGGTGCGATTTTCCCGACCCCACGGGGCCTGCCAGTACGACGACCGGCGACGGCCAGGCCGGCCATTCGTCGACGATCGCCACGGCCGCCGCCAGGCGTTCGGAAACCAGAAGGTCGTCCCGGGTTCTCGCCGCGTCATGGGTGAATTGCAGCGGCAACTGTTCCTGTCTGCGCCGCTCGCGCTCGCTCGTCTCGGTCATAGGTCTTTCAAATGCTCTTCTGCGAGGCATTCGCTTGAGAATCATCCGGGGTGCGAGGATCGTTCGGGGCGGTTGCCTCTGCACCGTTTCCGGCATGGTCCAGCACATGCGGCCGTTCGGCTTCTTCCCAGGGAAGAACGGCCGCCCGGCCGTAATAGATGTCGCTGTCAAGATACCGCGACAGCACGAAGCGGACAAGCACGCCGACCACGGCGGCGGCCGGCACGGCGATCAGCAGGCCGACGAAACCGAATATGGCACCGAAGGCGAAGAGCGCGAACATCAGCCAGACCGGATGCAGGCCGACGCTTTCGCCGACCAGCTTTGGCTGAAGAATATTGCCCTCGATGAACTGGCCGACGAAGAAGACGCCGGCGACGGCGAGAATCCAGGGATAATCCGGCCAGAACTGCACCAGCGCCACGCCGACCGAAAGAACCAGGCCGATCAGCGAGCCGATATAGGGAATGAAGCTGATCATGCCGGCGACGAAGCCGATCAGAAGTCCGAAATTCAGACCGACGACCGACAGGCCGACCGCATAAAAGATGCCGAGGATCAGGCAGAGCGAACCCTGGCCGCGAATGAAACCGGCGACCGATTCATCCATTTCCCGGGCGATCTCGCGGACCGTCGCCACCTGGTCGCGCGGCACCCAGCTGTCCACCTTGGCAACCATGCGGTCCCAGTCGAGCAGGATGTAGAAGGCGACGACGGGCGTGACGATCAGGAGCGACACCACGTCGATGATCGCCTTGCCGGAATTCCAGATCTGGGTGAGCAGCGAGCCGACGAAACCGGCGCCCTGGCTCAGCACTTCGGAAAAGTTCTGCTTGACCGTCTCGATCTGGGCGCTGATCCAGTGTGGCAGGAACGAGCTTTCCGGGCTCGATATGATCTGCTGCAGCTGGGAAATATAACCTGGCAGCGCGGCGGCGAACTCGGTGAACTGGTTGATGATGATCGGGATGACGAGCATCAGCGACAGCGCGAAGACCAGCACGAAGCCGACGAGGATCAGCACCGTCGCCATCAGCCGGCTCAGGCCGCGCCGTTCCAGCCAGTCGGCCACCGGATCGAGGAAATAGGCGAGCGCCATGCCGGCGACGAAGGGAAGCAGGATCGAGCGGAAGAACCACAGGAAGACGACGAAGACGATGAGAACGCCGATCCAGAAGAAGACGTAGCGCTTCAGGCTCGCGCCGCTGATATGGTATGGCATCGCCGCTTCCTCTGAATTGCCCGGGCAAAAGAGGGATAGGCAAGCCCTCGACCCAGGTCAAGGGTTTGGAAGCAGTGCAGCAAGGCCTGTGAAAAGCCTTCAAAACCGCGTCCAACGCTTGCATCCGGCGCCATGTCGTGCAATTGCGGGCAGCTCATGACGATCATTGGAGATGGACGATGAGCGAGGCGGGCAAGAACGGTCTCACCTATAGCGATGCCGGCGTCGATATCGACGCGGGCAATCTGATGGTCGAGAAGATCAAGCCGGCCGTGCGCTCGACCCGCCGGCCCGGCGCCGACGGCGAGATCGGCGGTTTCGGCGGCCTGTTCGATCTGAAAGCCGCGGGCTTCACCGACCCGATCCTGGTTGCCGCAAACGACGGCGTCGGCACCAAGCTGAAGATCGCCATCGACGCCAATTTCCACGACACGGTCGGCATCGACTTGGTCGCCATGTGCGTCAACGATCTCGTCGTCCAGGGCGCCGAGCCGCTGCTCTTCCTCGACTATTTCGCGACCGGCAAGCTCGACCCGGACCAGGGTGCGGCGATCGTTTCCGGCATCGCCGCCGGCTGCCGCGAGGCGGGCTGCGCGCTGATCGGCGGCGAGACCGCCGAAATGCCCGGCATGTATTCCGACGGCGACTACGACCTGGCGGGCTTCGCGGTCGGTGCCGCCGAACGCGGCCAGCTGCTGCCGGTCGGTGACATCGCCTCCGGCGACGTCATCCTCGGCCTCACGTCGTCGGGTGTCCATTCGAACGGTTTCTCGCTGGTGCGCAAGATCGTTGCGCTTTCCGGTCTCGCCTGGGATGCGCCCGCCCCCTTCCGTGAGGGCATGACTCTGGGTGAGGCGCTTCTGACGCCGACCCGCATCTACGTGAAGCCGCTTCTGAAGGCGATCCGCGAGACCGGCGCGCTCAAGGCGCTCGCCCACATTACCGGCGGCGGTTTTCCGGAAAACATCCCGCGCGTGCTGCCGAAACACCTTACCGCCGAGGTCGATCTCGACTCGATCCCGGTGCCGCCCGTCTTCTCGTGGCTGGCAAAAACCGGCGGCGTCGAGGCGAAGGAAATGCTGCGCACCTTCAACTGCGGCATCGGCATGATCGTCGTGGTCTCGCCCGAAAACGCCCAGGCCGCCATCAACACCCTGACCAACGAAGGCGAGATCGTGGTTCCGCTCGGCCGCATGGTCGAACGACCCGAAGGCGGCGCCGGCGTGATCTACAAGGGCACGCTCGGCCTATGAGCGCACCCGCGGCAGAAACGGCGCGCAAGAAGCGCGTCGCCGTGTTCATCTCCGGCGGCGGTTCCAACATGCTGGCGCTGGCCGAAGCCTGTGCTGCGCCGGACTTCCCCGCCGAAATCGTCGCCGTGTTCTCCGACAAACCGGCCGCCGGCGGTATCGCCAAGGCAGAAGCTCGCGGCATCAAGACGTTTGTCTTCGAGCGCAAGGGTTTTGCAGGCAAGCCCGAACATGAGGCGGCGATCCTTGCTGCACTCGACGAAGTGCGGCCGGACATTCTCTGCCTCGCCGGCTACATGCGGCTCTTCTCCGCCGAATTCATCAGCCGCTACGAAGGCCGCATCCTCAACATCCACCCTGCCCTCCTGCCGCTCTTCCCGGGCCTCCACACCCATGAACGCGCCATCGAGGCGGGTGTGAAGATCGCCGGCTGCACCGTGCATTTCGTCACCGAAGGCATGGACGAAGGCCCGATCCTCGCCCAGGGCGCCGTCCCGGTGCTGGCCGACGACACCCCCGAAGCCTTGGCCGCCCGCGTACTGACCGTAGAACACAAGCTCTATCCGATGGCGCTGAGGCTGCTTGCGGAAGGCAAGGTGCGGATGGATGGCGGCCGGGCGATCACTTCACTTGGAACAACGACAGATATCGCGGATCAGCGGATCTTCTCAGCGGGCGGCTGAGCCCCGGGCTCGACAATTACCGCCTCAAGGCCTACATTCTGTACGGAGTTTCGTACAGGAGAGCAGACATGGCGGGGAAACCTCGACGAGTTACGGACCGTGAGATGCCGTCGATGGAAGCGGATGCAGTCTCAGTCCGGCTCGGGATTTCGAAACGCGAACTGGCCGAAACAGCCGGGCTTTCCGCCAACACGCTCCAGCGCAAGGAGCGCGCTCAGGCCCCCGCTGTGACCATGCGGATCAGTGAAATGGCGGAGATCATCCATCGCGTCAGCGAATGGGCTGGAAGCGAACGGCAGGCCTTGGCCTGGTATCGCGCCGAGCCCATTCCGGCCTTCGGCGGCCGTACTGCCGAGAGCATCGTCAAGAACGGCAAGGCCGCAGCCTTGCGCGACTACCTGGATCACCTGGCGCTCGGCGGCTTCGCTTGAGGTTCCAGGGCGTCTGTTATCGCGCCCACGATCCTCGCTGGGCGGTCAGCCCAACATCCGGCGAAGGCGCCGCCATCCGTGGGGCCAGGTTCAATCCCAAAGGCGTGCCGGCACTCTATCTCTCCACCTCGATCGAAGGCGCTATCGCCGAGGCGAGCCAAGGATTCGGGCACAAGATCCATCCGTTGACGATCTGCTCCTACGAAATCGATTGCGACGATATCGCAGATCTGACGGATGAAGCGTCTAGACAGGAACTTGGTATTTCCCTTGAGGCCATGGGGTCGGCCTGGGCAACGGCGCTTTCCGACAACAAACGACCCGGATCTTGGGTGATCTACGACATCCTTCACAGTGAATGTGCCGGGATAATCGTTCCGTCTTTCGCCCATAGAGCCGGACCATCCGTCAGCAATCTCGTCCTCTGGAATTGGAGCGCCGACCTGCCGCACAAAGTGACGGTCATCGACCCGACAGGCCGGCTGCCAAAAAATCAGACGTCTTGGGAAGAATAGGCTCCCTCCGAGCCTCAGGCCGCCAGCGCCCGGAGCGGGTGCAGCGTGCCGTCGCTGTAGACGAAGCGGCCGGCGCGGAACGTGGCGCGGATGCGGTGCACGTCGCCCTTTTCCACCACGACCAGGTCGGCGCGTTGACCGATGGCGATCTCGCCGCGATCCGTCAGGCCCGCGGAGCGCGCGGCGTTGCCGGTCGCCATGGCAACCGCCGCCGGCAGGCCGCCTTCGGCCATGTCCGCCAGCTTGAAGATGCCCGGCACGAAGGCGGCCGGGTGGTAGTCCGCGGCGATGATCGTGAGCAGGCCGGCCTTGGCGGCATCGAGGGCGCTGAGATTGCCGGACATGGACTGGCCGCGCAGCGCGTTCGGCGCGCCCATCAGCGTCCAGAGCCCGCGGCGGCGGGCTTCCTCGGCGGCCGGCAACGTCACCGGGAATTCGCTGATCGTCACACCGAGATCGAACATCTCGGCGACCTTCTCGACGCTGTCGTCATCATGGGAGGCGAGCGACAGGCCATGTGCAAGCGCGAGCGAGACGATGTCCTTCAGCTTCACCTCGATCTCGGGATTGTCGCGCATGGCGATGCGCTTGCGAACAATCTCGGCGGCCATTTCCTCGGTAATCGCCCGGCGTTCGGAAATGCTGGCGATATAGGCGGCGATGTTGTTGTACTGGCCCTGGCCCGGCGTGTGGTCGGTCAGCGACACCATGTCGATCTCGTCGGCCTTCAGCAGCCGCTCCAGCGTCGGCGCGGCGCCGATATTGGTGATCTCGTAGCGGGCATGGACACGGTGGTCGATCAGCAGGTTGTCGCGCAGGCGGTTGATGCCCTCGATGACGGCCGAGGTCGTCTCCAGCGAGCGGACATGGCCATAGACGCTCTCGGTGGCGAAGGAGACGGCCGCGTAAGCCGTGGTGACGCCGGCGGCGGCGAGCTTCTTGTCGAGTTCGTGGATGCCGAAATCGATCGGCATCTGGGCGTTCGGCCGCGGCGCGATCTCGCGCTCGATCATGTCGCCATGCAGATCGACGAAGCCCGGCATCAGCAACCGCCCGCCGCCGTCGATCACGGCGCCTGCGACCGGTTCGGGACGGATTTCGGCGATCACGCCGTCTTCAATCCGCACGGAACCTGTGTCCACCACCTCGTTCGGTAGAACGAGGGTGAAATTGCCGAGCCACATGGCTTTCTCCTGACCATATAAGGATGAATATCAACGGGCAGCGCTTAGCCGCGGTTCGTGACAACGATGTGAAATCCGGGCGGCTCAAGGTCAAGTCACATTCGCACGGCGCCTGAAACAACCGGCGACCTGCTTGTCGGCGATCGCTGCCCGTATATCGGACCTCAAGGCCAAGCTTTCACGGCCTCCTCCGCTACGGAACGGGACCAGTGTCGGCGTCCACCGTTAAGACAAAAGCGAAGTCGTCCAGAGCCCGACATTGGCGGTCAGCCGTGCCTCGTAATGACGGGACGGCTCTTGATCCGAAGTTGCGAATCTTCATCCTCGTCATCAAGGCGGTGCCTTTCTTGTGGAAAGGCGCCGCCCAAACGGCTGATTATTTTATCGTTTAAGCCATCAGCCTGCGAGTGACGCGCGGTTTATGACCGCCCATTGCAGCATTATGATCGTCTTGGCGTCGATGATCTCGCCCGAGCCGATCATCGCCACTGCCTCATCGAGCGGCAGTTCGAGAACCTCGATATCCTCGTGTTCCTCCGCCAGACCGCCGCCGTCCTCGACGCGATCGGAAAGGTCTATCGGCGCATAGAAGAAATGCACGACCTCGGTCACCGAACCGGGCGAGGTCAGCGCCTTGAACAGGAATTTTACGTCACGAACTCGGTAACCGGTCTCCTCCATCGCCTCGCGGCGAATCGCTTCCTCGGCCCCGTCTCCATCCAGCAGGCCGGCCGGAACCTCGATCATCCAGGCGGGATCGCCGGTCAGATAGGCCGGCAGGCGGAACTGCCTTGCCAGCACGACGATGTCGCGCCTGGCATCATGGAGCAGGATGCAGGCGGCAGGGGTACGGTGAAAGATCTCGCGGCGGAGTCTATGCGTCGCGCCGCCACGGTCGGTGTAATCGAGCGTGTAATTGGAAAGCCGAGTCCATCCGTTCGACAGGGTTTCGTCGTTGACGACCACCGCCCGTTCATGCGTATCCGTCATGCTGCGTCCTTGCGAAGCCATACCTTGTTGTCGTGGAAGGCCGCGCCGCCATAGGGCGCCACGGCATCGGCGCCGGTCAGCACGTTGATGCCCTCGCCGTCGAGATGCTTGTGGTTCGGCCACAGCCCTTCGGCGATCAGCACGCCCGGCCTTGCTCCGGCCACGAGCCTCGCATGCAGGCGGATTTCGCCGCGCAGGTTGCCCAGCCGGACGATATCGCCGTCGATAATGCCGAGCCGCTTCGCATCGGTCGGCTCGATCATCACTTCCGGCCGCCCTTCCCGCTCATAGGAGCTTTTCGTCTCGGTGAAGGAGGAGTTGAGGAAGCTGCGGGCCGGCGAGGTCGCCAGCCGGAAGGGATGCGCTTCGTCCGCCACTTCGATGACGTCGACCTGGTCAGGGAAGACCGGCAGTTCGGCGATCGGCCCCAGCGGCCCGACGTTTTTCGGCGGCTTGTCCGGCGACGGACCGTTCGCCCAGTCCGGACGAAAGCGGAACTTTCCATCCGGATAACCGAAGCCCCTGACGTAATGGGCGGTTTCGAAATCCGGCTGCGCATCGATCCATTTTTCGCGCGCCAGATCCTCGTAGCTTCCCCAGCCACTGGCGTTGAGGATGCGGTCGATATGCTGGCGCTCGTCGAGGCCGAAACCGGGGAAATGATCGATACCGAGGCGCCTGGCCAGTTCCTCGATGACGAAGAGATTGGTGCGCACGGTCGAGGGCGGCTCAACCAGCTTCGGCCCCATCAGGATATGCTGCTGGCCACCGGCGCGGTAAAGGTCGTCATGCTCGACGAACATGGTGGCCGGCAGCACGATGTCGGCGACTTCCGCCGTATCGGTCATGAACTGTTCGTGCACCGCCACGAAAAGATCGTCGCGCAAAAAACCCTTGCGGACGAGGCGCTGTTCCGGCGCGACGTTCATCGGGTTGGTGTTCTGGATCAACAGGGCCGTCACCGGCCCGCCATGACGCAACGCCTCGGCATCGCCGGTCAGCACCCGGCCGATCTGCGACTGGTCGAGCTGGCGGATATCCGGATCGGCATAGGCCGTGCCCATCAGCTCGGACTTGTTGAGCCGAAAAATCTCGCCATTGTTGTGAAAGGCGCCACCGCCCTCGTATTGCCAGCAGCCGAGCACGGTCGAAATCGACAGCGCCGCGTGCATGGCGACCGTGCCGTTCCGCTGGCGGGCGAAACCGTAGCCCAGCCGGAAGAACGTCTTTTTCGTGGTGCCGACGAGCTTGGCGAAGGCCTCGATTTCGGCGACCGGCAAGCCGGTGATAGCAGAGGCCCATTCCGGCGTCTTCGTCTTCAGATGCCCTTCGAGGCCGGCCGGATCGTCGGCATATTTCGCCATGTAGTCGCGGTCGGCGTAACCGTCACGGAAGGCAATATGCATGACGGCGCAGGCAAGCGCGGCATCGGTGCCGGGGCGCACGGTCAGCGCCATGTCCGCCTGTTTCATCGTCGGGTTGTCGTAGATGTCGATGACGACGATCTTGGCGCCGCGTTCCTTGCGGGCCTTCACCGCATGGGTCATGACGTTGACCTGGGTAGAGACGGCATTGGTGCCCCAGATCACCACGCAATCGGACTTCGCCATCTCGCGCGGGTCGGGACCGCGCAGCGCGCCTGTTCCCATCACGTAACCGGTCCAGGCCATGTTGGTGCAGATCGTGCCGAAGAAGCCCGAATACTTTTTCGCGTGCCGTAGCCGTTCGATCGAGTCGCGCTGCACCTGGCCCATCGTGCCGGCATAAAAATACGGCCAGATCGCCTCCGAGCCGTGTTTCGCCTCGGCCTTGACGAAGGCATCGGCGATCTCGTCGAGGGCGGCTTCCCAGGAAATCTCCTGCCAGCTCCCCTCGCCCTTGGCGCCGGTGCGCCGCTTCGGATGCATCAGCCGGCCCGGATGGTAGAGCCGTTCGGAATAACGGGCGACCTTGGCGCAGATGACGCCCGCGGTATAGCTGTTGTCGGCAGCGCCCCGCACCCGGCCGATCCTGCCGTCGGCGGTCAGGTCGATATCCAGCGCGCAGGCCGACGGACAGTCGTGCGGACAGACGGTGTGGCCAACCGAATTGTGGCCGAGGGCGGTTTTCGCAGTAATCGGGGTCGCAACGTTCATGGGTTTTCTATATTCGATGGAGATGCGCGCCAAAAGCGTCATTTGCAGCGCATCAATTTTATTCATCCGGAATACAACAGACCATGAACTACCGGCACATCTATCACGCGGGCAATTTCGCCGATGTCCCCAAACACGCGGTCCTGGCGCGGCTGGTCCGCTATGCCCAGAACAAGGACAAGGCTTTTCGCGTGCTGGATACCCATGCCGGGATCGGGCTCTACGACCTTTCCTCGGACGAGGCACAGAAGACCGGCGAATGGCGCGACGGCATCGGCCGGCTGATGGAAGCCGAGCTTCCCGAAAAGGTCGGCGCTCTCCTGGAGCCCTATCTCTCGGTCGTCCGGGAGCTGAACCCCGACGGCGCGCTGAAACTCTATCCCGGCTCGCCGAAACTCGCCCGCATGCTGTTCCGCCCGCAGGACCGGTTGTCGGCGATGGAGCTGCATCCCGAGGATTTCAACCGCCTGCACAATCTGTTCGAAGGCGACTTTCAGGTGCGCGCTACCGAACTCGACGGCTGGCTGGCGCTCGGCGCGCATCTGCCGCCGAAGGAAAAGCGCGGCATCGTGCTCGTCGATCCGCCCTTCGAGGAAGAAGGCGAATACAGGCGACTGGTGAAAGGCCTGGCGACCGGCTGGCGCCGGTTCCAGGGCGGCACCTTTTGCCTTTGGTATCCGATCAAGAAGGGCGCGCCGCTCAAGGCCTTCCATGACGAGCTGAAGGCCTTGGAAATCCCGAAAATGCTGTGTGCCGAGCTCACCGTTCGAAGCGACCGGGAGACGACAGGGCTCTCGGGCTCGGGCCTCATCATCGTCAATCCGCCCTTCACGCTGAAGGACGAGCTGCATACGCTCCTGCCCGTCCTGAAAACCATCCTGGCCCAGGATCGATTCGCCTCGCAGCGGGCCTTCTGGCTGACCGGCGAAACCATCGACAAGGACCTCGATCCGGACGCTTGACCGGACGCGGCTTCCCGCCCATGGTGCGCCGCATTAAAGGGGTCCGGCCGATGACCAAACGATTTATCGCTTTTCTTTTCCTCGCCGTTTTCGCGTCTGCTGCCTCTGCCCAGGAGCGCCGTCCGGACAATCGGCAGGATCATGCGGGACAATTCGATTTCTACGTCCTGTCGCTGTCCTGGTCGCCGACCTTCTGCGCATCGCAAGGTGGGCCCAAGAACGGCCAGCAATGCAGCACGGACAAGGATTTCCGCTTCGTCGTCCACGGCCTGTGGCCGCAATACGAAAAGGGCTATCCGGACTTCTGCGAGACCAAGGAACCGGGCCGCGTGCCGCAATCGCTCGGCGAACCGCTGTTCGACATCATGCCGTCGATGGGCTTGATCGGCCACCAGTGGCGCAAGCACGGAAGCTGCACCGGCCTCAGCCAGCGCGATTATTTCGGCAAGCTGCGCGAAGCCTTTTCGCGCGTCAAGCTGCCCGCCGACCTGTCGCGCGGCGACACGGCCGTGACGCTGTCGCCCGATCAGATCGAAGAAAAATTCGTCGCCGCCAACCCCGGCATGAGCCGGCGCGGCATTTCGACGAGCTGCGAGGGCCGGCGACTGGAAGAAGTGCGTATCTGCCTCAGCAAGGACCTGCAATTCCGCGATTGCGCCGAGGTCGATCGGGATAGCTGCCGAGCAAGCCAGATCACCCTGCCCCCGGCGAAGTGACAGGACTGCCAGATCGCCCGCCCCGGAGAGACGATCGGCCTGCGCTGAAAATCATAGAGAGGACAACACAATGCAGCTGCTTTATTCCCCGGCCTCGCCCTACTCCGCCAAGGTCCGCATGGCGGCGCGCCATCTCGGCATCGCGATAACCGAGGTGAAGACCGACACCAACGCCGCACCGCCGGAGCTGATCGACAACAACCCGCTCGGCAAGATCCCGGTCCTGATCCGCGAGGGCGAGCCGCCGATCTACGACAGCGTCGCGATCATGCACTGGCTCGACCGCCAGTCGGGCGGCAAGCTCTATCCGAAGAAGGATGCGAAGCGCACCGAGGCGGAAGTGCTCGAAGCGCTCTGCGACGGCATCATGGATTGCCTGCTCGCCATCGTCTACGAGCGCCGTTCGCGCGAAGAGAGCAAGATCCACCAGCCGTGGATCGACAAGCAGTGGAGCAAGGTGGTGCGCGGCCTCGACCACCTCGAAAACAACCTGCCAAAGACCGGCAAGAAGCTGCATGGCGGTCATTTCGCGCTGGCGGCGACGATCGGCTATCTCGATCTGCGCTTCAACGGCCAGTGGGCCGAGGGCCGGCCTGAGCTCGCCTCGTGGCCGGATATTTTCACCAAGCGTTTCGCGCCCTATGCGGCGATGAAATCGGCCGCGTAGGGCGAGATATCCAAAACAAAAAAGAGCCCGGACCGAAGTCCGGGCTCTCCCCAGCCGTTAAGGCTATCGAACTTAGAACTTCACGCCGATACCGACCTTGACGCTGTGGTCGTCGAAGCCCTTCGAGACCGTACCGCCGGAGAGGCTGTAATCCTCGGCTGCGAAATCGGTGTAACGATATTCGATGCGGGCGGTGATGTTGCTGGTCACGAAAGCTTCGGCACCGGCACCGACCGTGTAACCGACCGAGGTCTTGTCGTCGGACGTGACGCCGTCATCCAGCTTGTTGTTCTGGAAGGCAACACCGCCGGTACCATAGATCAGGAAGGGGTTCAGGTCGTAACCGACACGGCCGCGGACCGAGCCGTTCCAGCCGGCCTTGCCTTCAAAACCTTCGACCGTGGTGGTCTTGGTGCCGTTGTAACCAACGTCGGCTTCGATACCGTATACGATCGAACCGTTCTGGAAGTTGTAACCGGTGTAGGCACCGCCGCCGAACTGGCCGTCACGATCGCCGCCGCCGAAACGACCCCAATCATACTGACCGTAGCCACCGAGGTAGAAACCTTCCCAGTTGGAGACCTTTGCCGGCTCTTCGACCGCGACCGGAGCCTGCGGAATTTGTTCAACGGCATCAGCGGCATTGGCCGCAGAGATGGCGATAAAGCTGGCTGCCGAGGCCATCAGAGTTGCGATAAGAGTACGCATACATTTTCTCCTTTTACTGCTGTGCCGGGAATTTGCCGCCACAACATGATTGGCGACACATTGGTTCCCTGCCCGCTGAAACGGAATGTGGCGGTCAATTGAGGAATTGAAAGAGCCGAAATGTGAATTGATTGTGGCGCCCAGAAGGCCAAAATTGGATGTTGCTGTATCGCAACACGTATTTTCTTAACCTTAACCAATACTTACTTTAAATATAAATATTTTTACATTTACGGCTTACTTCTTAGATCACAAGCATAATGACGTCAATACAACTTTTGGGCCGAACCGGTGCCGCCGCGCTTTCGACCATTCGACTTATATCCCGAATAAAACGCCGGTCCTGACCCGGACGAAACATGAATTGATCGGTGGAAATAGCTCCCTTCCCGCGCGCGGAACCGGCCTGCCGGCCTCCGCGCATGGCGTTGCCGAATTTCTGCCTTGAATCGTCCCCCGCGAAATCGCTGTTTTCGCCCTCCGCGCCCAAATGAGAGGGATCGCCTCCCGACGCTTTCAAAACCGGCGCCAAGACACTATTTCTCCGGCAGCGGTCTTTGTTCAGGGAATCAGGCCGCTTCACCCGCGATATTTTGACAAGCTGCCGCTCGCGGGCACATGTCATGAGTTCAGGGATCGAATCGCCAAAGACCGGATGCCGACATCCGGCGGAGACTGTGGAATGAACGGAACGAAGCTGCCCGACGGCGGCGTTCTCTACGACGAGACGGAAGAAGACGACGACGACGTGATGGTGGCCGAGCCGAGCCAGGGTCCCGCCGCGTCGATCGACTGGAACGAAGGCTGGAAGAACGAGACGGGGCTGAAGGGCGCCGAGCTGATCGCCGAATTCGTCAAGCACCTGCCGAATGCGCCGGGCGTCTACCGGATGTTCAACGATGCGCAGGACGTGCTCTATGTCGGCAAGGCCCGCAGCCTCAAGAAGCGCGTCGGCAACTATGCGCAGGGCCGCGTCCATTCCAACCGCCTCGCCAAGATGGTGCGCGAAACCACTCATATGGAATTCGTCACGACGCGGACGGAGACCGAGGCGCTGCTGCTCGAAGCCAATCTGATCAAGCGCCTGCGGCCGCGCTTCAACGTGCTTCTGCGCGACGACAAGTCCTTCCCCTATATCATGATTACCGGCGACCACCGGGCACCGGCGATCTTCAAGCATCGCGGCGCCCGCGCCCGCAAGGGCGATTATTTCGGCCCCTTCGCATCGGCCGCCGCCGTCGGGCGCACCATCAATTCGCTGCAGCGCGCCTTCCTGCTGCGCACCTGCACCGACAGCGTGTTCGAGACCCGCACCCGCCCCTGCCTGCTCTATCAGATCAAGCGCTGTTCGGGGCCCTGCACCCACGAGATCAGCGACGAGGGGTATGCGGAACTGGTCGGCGAGGCCAAGGACTTCCTGTCCGGCAAGAGCCAGAACGTCAAGTCGGCGATCGCCCACCAGATGGCGGAGGCCTCCGAGGACCTCGATTTCGAGCGGGCCGCAATCTATCGCGACCGGCTGGCGGCGCTTTCCCATGTCCAGAGCCACCAGGGCATCAACCCGGCCGGCGTCGAGGAGGCGGATGTTTTCGCCATCTACTACGAGGGCGGTCTCTTCTGCATCCAGGTGTTCTTTTTCAGGACCGGCCAGAACTGGGGCAATCGTGCCTATTTCCCGAAGGCCGACCCGCAGCTCTCGGGCGCGGAAGTGCTCAATGCCTTTCTCGCCCAGTTCTATGACGACAAGCCGGTGCCGAAACAGATCCTGCTGTCGGAAGCCGTCGAGGAACAGGACCTGCTGGCGCTCGCCTTTGGCGAAAAGGCAGGGCACAAGGTGACGATCACCGTGCCCCAGCGCGGCGAGAAGAAGGACCTGACCGACCATGTGCTGGCCAATGCCCGCGAGGCACATGGCCGCCGGCTTGCCGAAACCTCGTCGCAGGGGCGCCTGCTGCAGGGCCTGGCCGAGACTTTCGGCCTGTCCTTCGTGCCCCGCCGGATCGAGATCTACGACAACTCGCATATCATGGGCACAAACGCCGTCGGCGGCATGGTCGTGGCAGGGCCGGAAGGCTTCGTGAAGAGCCAGTACCGCAAGTTCAACATCAAATCGACCGACATCACCCCCGGCGACGACTTTGGCATGATGCGCGAGGTAATGACCCGCCGTTTCAGCCGCCTCCTCAAGGAAGAAGGCATTCCGGACCGCACCGCCGCCGCCGGCGCGAGCGCCGAGGATGCGGCCGACGCCGCCTTCCCCGCCTGGCCGGACGTGATCCTGATCGACGGCGGCCAGGGCCAGATGACGGCGGTGCGCGCCATTCTCGACGAACTCGGCATCCGCGACGTGGTCACCGCGATCGGCGTCGCCAAGGGTGTCGACCGCGATGCCGGCCGCGAGCGCTTCTTCGCCGATGGCCGCTCCGACTTCTCGCTGCCGCCACGCGACCCCGTCCTCTACTTCATCCAGCGGATGCGCGACGAGGCGCACCGGTTCGCGATCGGCTCACACCGGGCGCGGCGCAAGAAGGAGATGGTCAAGAACCCGCTCGACGAGATTTCCGGCATCGGCCCGGGACGCAAGCGCAAACTCCTGCAGCATTTCGGCACGGCCAAAGCGGTGTCGCGGGCGGGCCTTACAGACCTCATGGCCGTGGAGGGAATTTCGGAGGCGGTGGCAAAGCAGATCTACAACCATTTCCACGAGAACCGGGCGGGTTAAATCTGCCTGACGCAATCGTCTGCAAAAAAGCCGCCCAGCCCTGTTGACGCCTCGGCCTCAACGCATCAACTAGGAGCAAACATCCGGAAGGCTCTCCATGGCGTCGCGCGCATACAATATTCCCAATCTTTTGACCTATGCGCGCATCGTGGCCGTGCCGATCATCGTCGGCTGCTTCTTCATCGAGGGGCAGCTTGAAAGCTCGGACGTGGCGCGCTGGACGGCGCTGATACTGTTCGCGGCCGCCTCGATCACAGATTATCTCGACGGTTATCTCGCCCGCATCTGGAACCAGACCTCGAATATCGGCCGCATGCTGGACCCGATCGCCGACAAGCTGCTGGTCGCCGCCGTGCTGCTTCTGCTCGCCGCCGACCAGACCATCGCCGGCTGGTCGCTCTGGGCGGCGATCACGATCCTCTGCCGCGAAATCCTGGTCTCGGGCCTGCGCGAATACCTTGCCGCGCTGAAGGTCTCCGTGCCAGTGACCCGCATCGCCAAGTGGAAGACGACGATCCAGATGGTAGCGATCGCCTTCCTGCTGGCCGGGCCTGCTGGCGACAAGATCGTGCCCTACACGACCCAGATGGGCATCGCGCTTCTGTGGATCGCCGCAATCCTCACATTCTACACCGGCTACGATTACTTCAAGGCCGGCGTCAAACATCTGGTGGACGAAGAATGACCGTCAAACTCGTCTATTTCGCCTGGGTACGCGAACGGATCGGCAAACCCGAGGAAGACCTCGACCTGCCGGCAACCGTCGTCACCGTAGGCGATCTGCTCGCCCACCTGACGACGCTCGGCGAGGAATACGAAAACGCGCTGCAGTTCCCCGATGTCATCCGCGTCGCCATCAACCAGGAACATGCCGAACACGACGAACCGATCGCCGGCGCGCGGGAGATCGGCATCTTCCCGCCGATGACGGGTGGGTGAGGAACGGTCCGGCGAAGCCGGAGAAATCGATCCAGTGAATCGATTTCAGTGACGAACGCCCTGAGCGAAAGCGAAGGGCGGGGAGCGCGCGAGGCAAGCTCGGCCCGCGGCAACGGAGATCTTAGATGTCCATGACCACCCCCACCATCCGCATCCAGTCCACCGACTTCGACCTCACGGCCGAGATCGCCGGCCTGACCGCCGGGCGCAAGGACATCGGCGCCGTCGTCACCTTCACCGGCCTCTGCCGCGACGAGCAGGGCGCGCTGTCAGCGCTGGAACTCGAACACTATCCGGGCATGGCGGAAGCGGAGATGCGCCGCATCGGCGAATTGGCGATCGAGCGTTTCTCGCTCATCGGCCTTACCGCCATCCACCGCTTCGGCAAGATCCTGCCCGGCGAAAACATCGTGCTGGTGATCGCGGCCGCCACCCACCGGCAGGCGGCCTTCGACGGCGCCAGTTTCGTTATGGATTTCCTGAAGACCTCGGCCCCCTTCTGGAAGAAGGAACATGCCGCCGACGGCCAAAAGGGGGACTGGGTCTCCGCCAAGGACACGGACGATGCCGCCCGCGACAAGTGGCGGTGATCACACCAAGCGCCACGCCCATTCCCTGAAAAGATCATGGTCCCGTTTCATCCCGATGCGGGACGACCGTGAAGGGTCTCCAGTGCAATATATTGCGACCCGCTACGGTAAAATCCTTCAATCAAAACCTTCGCTGCGGAAATCAATACTGGGTGCAAAGCAGAGCCATAGCCGCCTGCAGGGTCCCGGCCGGCGTTTTCACGCTTCTTTAAGTAGAATTCACTAAATTACGCATACTATTCAAAGCCCAGGTTCATCCGCTTGGTCTGACATACTGCTTCTTATGGAGTGAAATTTATGCGCAGGCCTACGGTTCGAACTTCGCTTGTCCTCATCAACCTCACTTTTGCTGCCCTGTTTCTCCTGTTTGCCCTGTTCTCTCTCGTGAGCGTGAGGCAGGTCAACGAGGATACGGCCGAGATCGCCCGGAACTGGCTGCCGAGCGTTTCCGTGGTCCGGAGCATGCAGCTCGAACTTCAGAAGATGAAGTTTGCTTACGCAGACCACATCATGTCGATCAGCGACGAAGCGATCGCAGCCGCGGAAAAGCAGGTCACCGCGCAAAAGGCGAAACTGGCAAATTCGATCGAGGCTTACCGTTCCCTGATTTCCTCGCCCCGCGAAAAAGAGCTGCTGGATCTCATTGCGCAACGCGCAAACGACTACGCCACCGCGGCCGAGCCCATGCTCGAGAAATCCCGCAAGAACGATAACGATGTCGCCAAGAGCATCTTCTACCGCGACATGGAGCCGATTGTTCAGAAGGCCGAACAGAACGCGGGCGAGCTGCTCGGCATAAACGTCAAAGGCTCGGATGCGTCCTATAACAGCAGCGTCCTGACCTACGAGACCATTCTCTGGAGCACATGGACTTTGATCGGACTGGTCATCGCGATCCTGGCCGGTGCCATCATCTATGTGGCGCTTCAGATTTCCCGGCCGATCAAAACGATCACCAATGCGATGATCCGCCTCGCGGGAGGCGACGCCGATACGGCAATTCCCTTTGCCGACAGGACGGATGAAATCGGCTCGATGGCTGGCACGGTCGAGGTCTTCAGGCAGACGGCACTGGCCAAGGGCCGTGCCGACAAGGATATCGAGGACAGCAGGGCGCTTGCCGAAACCGATCGCCAGCGGCGGGAAGGCACCGAGCGCGCGCGGGCAGCCGCGATGGCGCAGGCGACGAACGGACTGGCGGGCAATCTGAAGAAGCTTGCCGCGGGAGATCTGACCGTCCGGATCCACGAACCGTTCGAGGCGGATTTCGAGGGCCTGAGAAGTGATTTCAACAGCGCCGTCGATCAGCTGCGTCAGACGTTGAGCAAGGTCGCCGGATCGACGGTCGGGCTCGACTCGGGGTCGAGCGAGATTGCCCACAGTGCGAACGACCTTGCCAAACGCACCGAACAGCAGGCCGCGGCACTGGAAGAGACGGCCGCAGCGCTCGACGAGATCACGGCAAACCTCGCATCGTCCTCCAAACGTGCCGAAGAGGCGCGCAAGGTTGCCGTGCAAGCCGACGCGAGCGCCACGACGTCCGGCGAAATCGTCGCCCAGACGGTCGATGCGATGAGCCGGATCGAACAGTCTTCCAACCAGATATCAAGCATTATCGGCGTCATCGACGAGATCGCCTTCCAGACCAACCTGCTGGCATTGAACGCCGGCGTGGAGGCTGCGCGCGCCGGCGAGACGGGCAAGGGCTTTGCCGTCGTGGCCCAGGAGGTGCGCGAACTGGCGCAACGCTCCGCCCAGGCCGCAAAGGAGATCAAGGCACTCATCCAGACATCCAGCGGCGAGGTGGCGACGGGCGTGGAGCTCGTGTCGAGGACAGGCGGCGCGCTGAAACAGATCGGCGAACTCGTGGTTGCCATGAGCCAGCATATCGACGCCATCGCCGCGTCGTCGCGGGAGCAATCGACGGGCTTGGCTGAGATCAACAAGGCGGTCAACAATCTCGACCATACGACCCAGCAGAACGCGGCCATGGTCGAAGAAGCCAGCGCCGCCTCCGCCTCGCTTGCGAACGAAAGCGCGACGCTGCGCAACCTGGTCAGCCAGTTCAGGGTCGAAAACGGATCGGACTCGCCGGCCCATTCCTGGCGAAAGAGCGCCTAGCTTCATCCAGCCGACCACAGGGATTGCACTTCCGGCAGCCGCGCACGGCTGCCGACTAGGACATCCCGGCTTTACTCACGGCACGACACGCTCCCGCCGGCTCATCACCAGCACCATGACCAGGGCCGCGACCACAAAAAGGTCGCGCCAGACGATCGGGCCGTAGCCGCTCCAGAGCGTTTCGGCGAACCCGATGACCGCGGCGCCCGCGGCTGAGCGCAGCGGGTTGGAATGGCCCCCGGCGGCGGCGATCAGTACCACTTTCAGCCCGAACAGCAGGCCGGCGCCAAAATCCATCGTGCCGTAATGGGAGGTGGCGAGCACGCCGCAGACCGAAGCGTAAAAAGCTGCCGCCGCGTAAGCCATGACGAAGACCCGCCTGGAATTGGTGCCCGAGAGTTCAGCCGCCAGAGGGTCGTCGGAAACAGCCCGCCAGATGCGGCCCCAATGGCTGCGTGCCAGCACGAGATAGCCCATGCCGATGGTCGCCAGCATCAGGGCGATGTTGGCCAGCTGGATCAGCGTCAGCGTCACCGGAAAGCCGTCGGCGTGCCAGAACACGACCGCGTCGTTGAGGAAGGGCGGCAGCCAGAGTTCGCGCGTATCGGCGGCGATCCGGGCGCCCTCCATCAGCACCATCAGCACGCCGAGCGAGGCGACGATCACTGCGTTCGGCGAGATTTCTGCAAGCGGGCGCATGACGAACTGGCCGACCGTCACCCCTGCCCCGATGCCCCCGGCGATCCCGGCGGCCGCACCTAGCCCCAATGCAGCGGGCAGGATCAGCCACAGCCGGTCCCAGCCGAAATGGGCGAAGAGCAGGTAGAGATGGCCGGAAAAGGCAAAGATCGCCCCGTAGGTGATGTCGGCCCGCTTCGTCACCGCGAAGGCGATCGCATATCCGAAGGCGAGCGTCGCGTAGAGCGCCGCCAGCGGGACCGCGTTCGCCAGTTGCTGCAGCAGATAGGCCATGGGCACTCCGATAGCGACATCGAATATAACTGGTCAACTGCATTTTACCAGTTATAATATCGCCATGAGCTTTTCCTGGACCCCGCACCGTTTCGCCGGAGGCGCGCTGGCGCTGGATGTCGCCAACAGCGTGATCCTGCGCTTCGATCCGGCACGCAGCATCGACCGGTTCGCCGAGCCGAAGCAGATGGAGGCCTTTCCGAAGGCGGCCGAAAAATTTTCCGCCGAGCGGGCGCTGTTCAGCGATCTGGCGCCCGTGGAGCCCGAAAACCACGCGCCGTTCATTGCCCTGCGCGAAGCGATCGACCGCTATTTTCGCACCCGCCTAACAGGCGACGACGCGCAGACGTTGCTTGCCGATTTCCTCGAGGCGACGGCGGCCGTCCTGCGCCGCGCCCGGAAAAACTCACTGGAGGCGGCGACCGCCCATTCGGCGCTCAGGCTGCTTGCAGAGGCGGAAATCGTGCGGATGAAAATCTGCGGCAGTTGCGGATGGCTGTTCATCGATCGCAGCCGGAACCGCAGCCGCACATGGTGCGACATGGCGGTGTGCGGCAACCGCGTCAAAGCCAGCCGCCATTATCATCGCAGGAAGAAGGAGGCCGTGTCATGATGGCCCGGCTTATGGTTTTCAGGCTTATGGCTTTCGGCCTTGCCGCCCTCACCCTCGCCGCCTGCCAGCGCGAGACGGAAAAGCTGGTGGAGGTCAGCGGACATATCTTCGTGTTCAACTACCGGGTCGCCAGCGCCACCTACCTGGTGACGCTGAAGAAGACGGGGCCGATACCGGACGGAACCGTGGCGATCGCGAAATTCGACGACCCGGCCGGCGGCGAACCGATCGTCGTCAACGAAAAGATTTTCCCGGCATGGGACAAGATCACGTTGCAGAGCCCCAATGTCCGCTGCGTGCGCAAGGACAAGCCCTATTCCGTGGATATCCGGCTGGTGGATGCCGGCGGCCGGACGTTGCAGGAATTGAAGACCCAGCTCGTCTCCGATGTCGACCAGTCGGTGCTTCCGAGCAAGCCGCTGGTGCTCGGCGCCGGTTATGAGCGCAACCCGGAGGTCTTCAAGCCGGACGGGACGCTCGACTACGCCCAGCCTGACGATTGCCCGGCCTGAATGGCCTCAACCGGCTGCCGCATGCGGCCGCCCATGAAAAAACCGGGGCAAGGGCCCCGGTTCCGATTATTCCGATCGGAAGCCTGAAGCTCCGGATCCCAATTTCAAATCAGCCGACGATCTCGGTTTCCGAGAACCAGTAGGCGATTTCCTGGGCGGCGGTTTCCGGAGCGTCGGAACCGTGTACCGAGTTCTCGCCGATCGACAGCGCGAAGGTCTTGCGGATGGTGCCTTCGTCGGCGTTGGCCGGGTTGGTGGCGCCCATGATCTCGCGGTTCTTCAGGATGGCGTTTTCGCCTTCCAGAACCTGGACGATGGTCGGGCCGGAGGTCATGCCTTCGACGAGTTCGCCGAAGAACGGGCGTTCCTTGTGAACGGCGTAGAAGCCTTCGGCTTCGCGCTTGCTCATCCAGACGCGCTTGGAAGCGATGACGCGCAGGCCATTGTCTTCAAACACCTTGGTGATGGCGCCCGTGAGGTTGCGCTTGGTGGCATCCGGCTTGATCATCGAAAACGTGCGTTCAATCGCCATTGTTCTATCCTTCGTTTCCTGTGGCCCGTGAATAAGGGGGAAAGTGCGGGGTCTTTACCCGCCCCTTTCACTGGAAACAAGGGGGTTCGGGCAATTTCACGCCGCTGTCACACTGCGCCCGACGCCATTATGCAGGTCGAGGCAGCGTTCGAACCACAACCCGACGGGGTCGTCGTCGGAAAACACCTTGGCGCCGGCTGTGACGCGCATCCACTGCAGCGCACCGAACAGGATGTAGTCGACGAAAAGCGGGCCGTCGCCGCCGATAAAATCATGATATTTCAGGGCGTGGCGGATCGGCTCCAGCTTCGGCGCGAAACCCTCGATCTCCGCCTGCCGGCCCGCTTCGATCTCTTCCAGCGTCTTTCCGAGCCGGGCTTCACGGCTGGTGCGGAAATAGACCTGGTCGGTCTCGCCGAGCATGTCATGAATGTTCTTGACGGCGATCTTCGTGATCGCCGTGTGGACCACCATCTGGGAAAAACCCTCGACGAAACGGGCGAGCGCCTTGCCCGCCGGTCCGCCGAACAGCGTCGGCCGGTCCGGATAGGTCTCCTCCAGGTAAAGCGCGATCTCGAAACTGTCGCGGATCAGTTCGTTGCCGTCGCGCAGGATCGGCACGGTCTTCGAAAACCCGCCTTCGAGGCTTGGGATTTCGGTAAACGGCGTCGGCTTCTCGATGAAATCGAGGCCCTTGTGGGCGAGCGCCTGCACGACTTTCCAGCAATGCGGCGAAAACGGGCGGCTTTCGTCGGTGCCGCAGAGCGAATAGAGAATACGGGTCATGGCAGGCTCCTGATCCGGATGTTGGCCGGCGATATTGAAAGCAAATTTCCCTTTGAATCCAGTCAGGAAATTTCATGGATCGCATTCGATCGGCCGTTTCGACGATCCTTTAACCGTAACTGCCGACGATCCGGCCCTTTTTAGCAAATGTTAAAAGCGTATCGCGCATGGCTTGTCGCACTATCGAACAAGCCGGGACTACCGGCCGGATCAACCTGTGGGGACGAGAGATGGCGGGCGAAGCAAGCAGAACGGGACAGGATCGCGGCCTGCAGGCCGTCGTTCAGCTGATGGCGAAGCTGGACGTGAGCGGCCTGCCGCGCAATTACGAGCTGTTCCACGAAGCGCTGCTGGGCGGCGACCCGGCCCTTTCGCGGGAAGTGCTGGCACTCTCGGCCGGCCCTTCGCAGACAGTGCTCGACGAGATGGGGCTGCGGCACCAGCTGCCCGCCTTCGTCGCGCTGATGCCGGTCAGGGGGCGTGATCAGGAAATCAAGCTGCTGCTGGAACTCAGGGACAAGATGGCAAGCGGCGTCACCCAGAAGAAGGGTTTTACCCGCGTGCTGGAAACCGTCGCCCGCAGCCTGCGACAGGACAGCACCGCCGGGCCTGAGGATATTCTGGCCGAGATCGAATATCTGAGCGTCTCGCTCTCGGACGCCGTGGTCGCCGAGACCGAGCTGGAGGCAATCCTCAGAGCCGGCGCCGATCGTCTGGTCAAGGCCGAGCGCGAGGCATCCGTTGCCCGCTCGGTGACGCTGCGCGACCGGCTGACCTCGCTGCCGAACCATGCCGCGCTCGCCGAACGGCTGGAGGCGCTTTATGGCGTCGATGCCGACAGCCGCGACACCGCGCTGTTTCTGGTGACGATCACCGACCTTCCGCACCTTGCCCGCACCTACGGCGATCCCGCCGTCAACCGCATCGTCAAGAAGGCGGCCTCGATCTTCCGCAAGGCGATCAAGAAGAACGATTTCCTGGCGCGCATCGGCAAGGGCGATTTCGCCTTCGTCTTCCGCGACGTCGGCCGCGACAGCGTGCAGCCGATCGCCGAACGGCTGATCGCCTCGATCACCGACAACCTCGTCTTTGCCGCCTCCGACGGCACGAGCGGCATCGGCCTTTCGGTCGGCGCGGCACTCACCGCGGACGCCTTTTCACCGCAGGAACTGCGCCTGCAGGCCGGCACCGCGCTCGAAACGGCAAAGGCCAATCCGCGCATGATCGTCGCGGTTCACGGAAGCGGGCAGAAACGGGCGTCTTAGGACAGATATATTTCCGGAACCAGAAAGCCGCGGTTTCCCGCGGCCTCCTTTTTTTTGCGAACGAGGACCGGTTGCCGGCTGGGGTAATGTCCGACCAGCGGTCCCTGTCGAAAAGTCCATGTCGGCAGCCGCCGGCGTTATGCCGGCATGAACTGGTTCTGCTGGGTGAACCGCACGGAGACATCCGTGACGCCGGTAAAGCTCACTTCATAGGCCGCCGAAGAGGTGGCCGTGTCGATCACCTGCCCTTCGACGAAGGAGCCGGCGAGGATGTAGTATCTGGGCTTCGGAGTGAACTGATAGACGAGGTTGGGTTCGAGCTGGACGGCGATGGTCGGCTTGCGGGCCATGGCGATGCCGACGTTGACGTAGACATTCTTGCTGGCCTGCACCGCGGTGGTCGGAATGGTGCCGTCCGCCTTGGCGACGATGAGGCCCTTGACGCCATCGGACGGGCCCTCCGGGAAGCCGGGGGCACCGTAGGGGAACGGCCCCTGATAGGTCACCGGCACGGTGTTCTGGGTGTCGATCATGACGCCAACCGAGCTTGCGGTCTGGAAGGAACGCGGCGAGCCCGCGGAGCCCAGTTGCTGGATGTAGCCGACCGTCACGGAGTAGTCGATCGTCCAGTTGAACGACGACGTGCTCGGCTGATCGGGGCTACCGGCCGCGGCGCCGCCGACCATCCAGGCAAGCGACAGCGGATCGACCGACGGCCCGATGACCTGGGGGATCGTCTGGAACAGGGCGAACTGCTGCCATTTCGAATTCTCGTTGAGAACCGTGAGGCTGTAGGGCTGGCCCGCAGCCTGAGCGCTGAAGGCCTTGATCGCGTTCTGGCCCATATAAATCGTCATTATACCTCTCCTCTTTGGGGTTGCCGCACCGCACCACGCGGTGACGGCGTCTGTGATCCCGGCACGTGGTTTTAGGGAATGCCGTTTGCACAAACACAACCTAGGATATTTAAATCTCCAAATATGTAACGCAGGTAACAACCCTAGTTTGTATAATCGATAAATATCAGCCCGCCGGATGGCAATCAGATTTCCGATCTCAGGGTGGTTGCGAGCAGATGAAAACAACGAAGACTCAGAAGATCTCCGAGGAAATAAGCAGGATAGAGCCATTCAGCTCGGCGGAGGATGATGTTATTTCCGCGTTTGCAAACAGGATAAATATAAACTCATACAGAGATCGACAGACTCTGTTCCTGAATGGCGATCCCTGCGACACGTTTTACATTATAGTTTCAGGCGGCATTTCTCTTTATTTCATATCCGAGGAAGGCAACGAAGTGATCTTTTCGGAACTTCAGCCCGGGGATGCCGTCGGCGAGATCGAGTTCGCTCTCAACTACCGGCATTCCTCGAACGCCGTCATCTGCGGGGCGACGCGACTGCTGGAAATCGATCGCAAGACATTCAACGAACTTTCGACAATTCCGCAGGTCGCTTCCTATCTCATGCGGACGATCGCCAGAAAGCTCCACCGCACCATGATGTTTGCGGAAGGAATGGCGCTCTACCCGCTGGAGACCCGCCTTGCGCGGCTTCTGCTCAATCTCGGCGCCGCCCACGGACGATCGACGAGCGACGGCATCCTCATCGAAAAACCGATCTCCCAGAGCCGCATGGGCCAGCTCATCAATGCCAGCCGGCCGCGTATCAATGCGCAGCTCCAGGCCTGGAAAAGCAAGCGGCTGATCGGCATGCGGCAGCACCGGATCATCATTTTCAATAAGAAATCGCTGCAGATCATCTCGCGTCATTCAGACCCTGCGGCCTGAATGACGCGGACGCCTCTGCGGGCACCGGGCCAATGCGGCGACTCCCCACCGATGCCGCCGGCTCGGGATCCGGCGGCCCGCTTACGGGCAGCCATTCTTGACGATCGCGATCAGGTCGGCAGTATCCTGAGTAAAACTGGGGCCGTAAACACCATCAGCCGCACCGCTGGAAACGACGCTGACCGCCTTGTGGACGTTGTCGGCCGTGACGAACCATGCCCCCCCGCTTGCGCCGCCGCCATACATGGGATGCGGGCGTGCGTCATAAGCGGTGCCGGCCTGCACTGTGATGCGGGCGGTTTCCCGATACATGTATTCGCCGCCATCGAGACGCGCGGGGTAACCGGTGACCGTCACGTCGTCGTCCACATGGGCGCCGTCGATGGCGAGTTCATATTTGCCGACGGCGGAGGCGACGGTGGTGCGCATCACGGAATAGTCGAATTGCGACCTCGCCAGGCTCGGCTGGTTGTCCGCGACCTCGGTCCAGCGCAGCAGCACGGCCGCCCTGTCCATTCGGTAGAGTGTCCCGCCGCCGCCGGAATATCCCTGATAGAAGCGGATGTTGCTCGCCGCCAGGCCGCCTTTCCAGAGGCTGTGGGCGGCGCCGATGACGATATTGGCATCCGCGACGAATTGGGCGCTGGCGGAGTAATCGTGCCCGCCGCGCGTGTAGACCAGTTGGCCGCCATACTTGTAGGGCGCCTCGCCGATCGGCGCCCGTTCGGCATCGCCCACGAGATTGCCTTCGCGGTCGCTTTGAAACCCATCAGTGGGCAGTGTCGGGAGCATCTCGCCATCAGGGATCGCCGCGGCAATTCTTTCCGGCGTCCAGTATTCCTCCCTGGCGCTGGCCAACCCCGCGCCGCCCGGGTTCCAGCAGGTGAAATCGACCGCTCCCGCGCGGAGCGGTATCATCAGCGCCGATGCCGCCAGCAGCGTCGGCCACGTCCATCTTCTCATTCTCATGGCATTTGCTCTCCCGATTGAAGTTCGGCCGCACCATCGCGGCCGACGGCAGCGCCGCTTCATCGATCTACCAGAGCGTGCGGTACCCTTCTGTTTCCCCCGGCACAGCGTATCCCAACACATTGCCACCCTTGCCAACAAACGGGGTTTCGGCCAAAACCGCCGCCATGATCACGATTACCGAACTTTCCGCCCGCATTGCCGGGCGTCTCCTCCTCGACAATGCCAGCGTGACGCTTCCGGCGGGCACGAAGGCCGGGCTCGTCGGCCGCAACGGGGCCGGCAAGTCGACGCTGTTCAGGGTGATCACCGGCGACATGGCCGCGGAAGGCGGTTCGGTGACGATCCCGAAGAACGCGCGCATCGGCCAGGTGGCGCAGGAGGCGCCGGGCACCGAGGAATCGCTGATCTCGATCGTGCTTTCCGCCGACAAGGAGCGAACCGCCCTTATGAAGGAGGCGGAAACCGCGACCGACCCGCATCGCATCGCCGAGATCCAGATGCGGCTTGTCGATATCGACGCCCATTCGGCGGAAGCGCGCGCCGCCAGCATCCTTTCCGGCCTCGGCTTCGACCATGAGGCCCAGCACCGGCCGGCCTCCTCCTTCTCGGGCGGCTGGCGCATGCGGGTCGCGCTCGCGTCCGTCCTGTTTGCGGAACCGGACCTGCTGCTGCTCGACGAACCGACCAACTATCTCGACCTCGAAGGCACCATGTGGCTGGAAGACTATGTGCGGCGTTATCCGCACACGGTCATCGTCATCAGCCACGACCGCGACATGCTCAACAATGCGGTCAACGCCATCGTCCATCTCGACCAGAAGAAACTCACTTTCTATCGCGGCGGCTACGACCAGTTCGAGCGGCAGAAGGCCGAGGCGGACGAGCTGCAGATGAAGGCGAAGGCCAAGAACGAGGCGGCACGCAAACACCTGCAGAGCTTCATCGACCGGTTCCGTGCCAAGGCCACGAAAGCCCGGCAGGCCCAGAGCCGCGTCAAGGCACTGGAACGCATGGGCACGGTCGCGGCGGTCATCGAGGATCATGTCCAGCCGATCACCTTTCCGGAACCGGACAAGCAGCCCGCCTCGCCGATCATCTCGATCAGCAAGGGCGCGGTCGGTTATGCGCCCGGCAAACCGATCCTGAAGAACATCAGCCTGAGGATCGACAACGACGACCGCATCGCGCTGCTCGGCTCGAACGGCAACGGCAAGTCGACCTTCGCGAAGTTCATCTCCGGCCGCCTCCAGGCGGAAAGTGGCGAGATCCGACTCGCGCCGAGCCTGAAGATCGGCTTTTTCGCCCAGCACCAGCTCGACGACCTGATCCCCAACGAGACGCCGGTGGACCACGTCCGCCGGCTGATGCCGCAGGCGGCCGAGGCGCAGGTTCGTGCCCGCGTGGCGCAGATGGGGCTTGCGACCGAGAAGATGGCGACGGCCGCAAAGGACCTGTCCGGCGGCGAAAAGGCCCGCCTGCTGATGGGCCTTGCCGCCTTCCACGCCCCGAACCTCCTGATCCTCGATGAACCGACCAACCATCTCGACATCGACAGCCGCAGGGCGCTGATCGAGGCGCTCAACGATTATGACGGCGCCGTCATCCTGATCTCCCACGACCGCCACCTGATCGAAGCGACAGTCGACCGCCTGTGGCTGGTCAACGAGGGCACGGTGAAGGCCTTCGAAGGCGACCTGGAAGAATACCGCGACCTGATCGTTTCCGCCGGCCGCAAGAAGGACGACAAGCCGCAGGCCGCCGACGAGACCGCATCGAAATCCGAGCAGCGCAAGGTCAATGCCGAAAAGCGCGCCTCGCTCGCGCCGCTCAAGAAAAAGATCAACGAAATCGAGGCCGTAACGGCCAAGCTCGAGAAACTGATTCAGGCGCTTGACAAGGAGCTTGCGGATCCCGCGCTTTACGAAAAGGCACCCGCCAAGGCCGCACAGAAAGCCAAGGAACGCGGCGAAGCGGCTTCCAGACTTTCCGCCGCCGAAGAGGAATGGCTGATGCTGTCGTCGGAATACGAAGAGGCGATGGCGGGATGACCTATTCCGCCTGAGCATCGCCCTCCCGCCTGGAAGCCCACGCCCGCGACGTGATTAATCAATAAATTAGAAATGCTTCATAGTATCGGTTGATTATTCACGGGGATGATTTTCAACCTGATGTCATATCGGCGGCGACCTTCCGCTCTTTCCAGCCTGCTCGCGGACCGCCGCGGCAATATCGCCATCATGTTCTCGCTGCTGCTCGTGCCGGTGATCACCGCCGTCGGCGCCAGCCTCGACTATGTGCGCGCCTATAACGCCCGTTCGAAAATGCAGGCGGACCTCGACACCGCTTTGCTCGGCGCGGTGAAAAGCGTGGGAACGCTCGACAACGCCGCGCTCAAGACGCGTATCCAGGAATGGTTCGCCGCCCAGACCGATCTCGGCAGCGGCGGCTACACGCTCGAAGACGTCGATATCGACACGTCGAATCACAAGATCACGGCGACCGCTCGCGCGACGGTCAGTACGACTCTGCTCAAGATCGCGGGCATAAACGACGTTGCCGTCGGCACGTCCTCGTCGGTCGAAGGTCCCGGCCGCGCCTATCTTGATGTCCATATCGTCCTCGACAAATCCGCGTCGATGCTGCTGGCGGCGACCAGCGCCGGTCAGTCCAGCCTGAGGGCGTCTTCGGCAGCCTGCGCCTTTGCGTGCCATACGCCGGAAGGGACTACCTTCACCTACAAGAGCAAGACCTACAGCAATGTCTACGACCTCTCGGTCGCGATGAACATCAAGCTGCGGGCCGACGTCTCGGTGGACGCCGCACGGGAAGTGCTCGATCTCATCGACGCGGCAGACGCCACCCATGAGCGCATCAGGGTCGGCCTCTATACCCTTGGCAAAACCACGACCCAGGTATTGTCGCCCACTTTCTCGACCACCGCGGCGCGGACGAAGCTGAACGACAAGACCAGCGGCATGACGAGCGCGACCTCCGAAGACGCGACATATTTCGACACGTCGCTGACAGCCCTCAAACCCATGATCGGGACGGCCGGCGACGGGACCACCAAGGATGCGCCGCTGAAGCTCGTGCTGCTCCTGACCGACGGCGTCCAGTCGGAGCGCAACTGGGTGCTGCAGGGCGATTCCGGCATCCGTTTCCCGACATCAAAAAGCTCGCTGCAGACTGTCGTCACCCCGGTCAATTCCAAGTGGTGCAAGCCGGTGAAGGACGTCAACGCCACCATCGGCGTCCTCTACACCGAATACCTGCCGATGACCTGGGACTGGGGTTACAACGCAACGCTCGGGAAAACGATGAGCAGCAGCGGCTTCACCTCGATCTGGGGAGGCACGTTCGCGTCCGGCAAGAGCAGCTATACCCGGACCGCCTATATCCCCAAGGCGCTTGAAGAATGCGCAAGCAGCAGCGACCTGTTCCTGCAGGCGAGCTCGGCGGAAGACATCGAGGCGGGCCTATCCTCCCTCTTCAGGCAATATCTCTCCAAAGTCAGGCTGACGAACTAGATGAGGCCGATGCACCGTTTCAGAACCCTCTTACGGAACAAGCAGGGAGCGGCCGCGGTCGAGTTTGCGTTGCTCGTCATGCCGTTCTTCCTCTTCCTGTTCTGCATTCTCGACATGGCGCTGATGTTCTTCGTCGACAGCGCCCTCGATTCGGCGCTGCATACGGCCGCCCGCTCCGTGCGGGTCGGGAGCGCCCATTCGAACAACTGGAACCTTGCCACCTTCAAGACCAATGTCTGCAACGGCATGGCGCTCGCCTTCAGCTGCCAGGACGAACTCCTGATCAAGACCACGGCGATGTCGGATTTCTCGTCGATGAGCTTCACGTCGCCCGTCAGCGGCGGCGTTCTGTCGGTGACCGAAAGCTTTTCTCCGGCGACGTCCGGAGATTACGTCATGATCCAGGCTTTCCTTCCCTGGAACAGCCTGATGGCCATGGTCGGAGCGAACGTCAACACGCTCGCGGACGGGACCTACGTGCTCTCCGCCGCCGTGGTTTTCAGAAACGAACCGTTTTGAGACATCGGCCGATGGCACGCACGAATGATCCCGACCACAGGCAACTAAAACGCCGCGAAAGCGGCATTCGGCGCCTGCTCGCCGACCGCAAGGGCCAGTCGGCCATCGAGTTCACCCTGCTCCTGCCGCTGATGGCGCTGCTGTTTGCGGGCACCGTCGATCTCGGGGAAGGCCTGATGGTGAAGCGGAAAATCAACCAGATCGCGGAAGTGGCAAGCGACATCGTCTCCCAGGAAGCAAGCTGGAGCAACGCGGAGCTCAATACCCTCCTTCAAGGGACCGCCTCGATTCTCATTCCCTTCGACAGCACCGCACTCGCAATCCAGGTCGCCGTCATCGACTTCGACGCCGCCGGCAAGGCGACGGTCAACTGGTCGACTGCCTACCAAACCAATGCGAAGGTCGCCGGGGATCCGCCCCCCTTCGAAGTCCCCACCGACCTGATCGAAAGCAACGTGCAGCTCGTCGGCGTGCAGGTGGATTATGCGATGACGACGCCTTTCACGTCCTTCTTTTCCAGCATTACCGGTTCGGGCCAGTACAGCTTTGTCGGCAAGGCGATCTCCCGGCCGCGCGTCGGCGACAAGATCACCCGGAAGTAGGCCGTGACGTGCGGGGGAAGCTGCTTTCTGGATACGAAGCAAAAGCCGGAACCCGCAAATCGAAGCACGACCGGCAACCATCCTAACCAGCCGTTAACCATAATCGGCGAATGTGACTTCGCTTCAACTCCTTAGTCACTTTTTAGCCGAGTCGCTCCCATGTCCGTCCGCGTCCTGTGCGTCGCCGCTGCCATCGCATGCCTTCTCTCGTCCTGCGCCGGTCGCAGCCAGACGGAGGGCGGCTCGCTTGCCACTTCGTTCGCGCCCGCCAAGGCGCTCTCCTCGACCAAGCCGGTCAAGAAGGCCGAGGCGGATTCGCCGGTGGCGCTGACGCCGGTCGCCTGGGGGCGTCTCAACAATCCGGGCAGCCTTTCCGGCCGCACGCTGACGGTTTCCTCGCTTTCCGACATCAAGCTCGCCAACAAGGAGGTCGTGCTGACCTTCGACGACGGCCCGATGCCGAAGAAGACCGAGAAGATCCTCTCCATCCTCGACGAATACGACGTCAAGGCAACCTTCCTGATGGTCGGGCAGATGGCCAAGGCCCATCCGGAGATCGCCCGCAAGGTCGTCAACGCGGGTCACACGATCGGCAGCCATACCTATCGCCATGCCGACCTGCAGCATCTCTCCTTCGACGCGGCGATCGCCGAGATCGAAAAGGGGCGCGACGCGGTGACCAGCGTCACCCACGAGGATGCCGGCTTCTTCCGCTTCCCCTATCTCGCCGACACCAGACGCCTGCGCCAGTGGGTCGCCTCGAGCGGCATGGTCGTGCTGGACGTGCAGGTCGATTCCAAGGATTATTTCGGGGTATCGCCGGCAGCCGTCGCGACGCGGACGATGAATTCGCTGCGCGCCAACGGCAAGGGCATCATCCTGCTGCACGACATCCACGCCCGCACGGCCGCCATGCTGCCGGCACTGCTGACGCAGCTGAGCGCCGAAGGCTACAAGGTCGTCAGGCTGCGCCACAGCAGCTCGTCGATGATGCTGGCCTGGCTGAACTGAGGGAACACCCTCGCCGGGTCAGGCCTTCTTGACCCAGCGCCCCTCTTCCGACTGCTGCCAATAGGTCAGCGCATGTCCCTCGCCCTTCAGCTTCTTCCACTGGGCGCGGGCATTGTCGAGCTGGACGGTATCGTAGCCGTCGAACATGAAGACGATGCGTTCATAGTCGGCGACAGGCGGCGGCTCGGCGCCGTCCACCAGGAAACGCACCGTCGCGCCATTGCCGTTTTCGGCATTTGCGGTCAAGAGCACCGGCTGCGCCTCGGCCATCGGCGAGGCATCCGTGCCATGCGGCAGAAAACTGTCCTCGCGAAACGTCCACAGATGCGCGTCGAGAAAATCCCGCCGCACATCGCCGCTCGTCTGCACCGCCACCTTCCAGCCGCGCTCGACGCTTTTTTCGAGGAGCGCCGGCAGCGCATCCTCGAGCTTCGATTCGGTCAGGTGATAGAAGAGGACTTCGGTCATTGCGGTTGCGGACCCATCTTTTCGTCGAACCGGCAAATACGGGTTCTCAACCCGCCTCGTAGTGCGCCCGGACGAGTTCGTCCAGCAGCCGCACCCCGTAACCCGATCCCCAGGACTGGTTGATCTCGCTCGACGGCGAGTTCATCGCGGTGCCGGCAATATCGAGATGCGCCCACGGCGTCTCGCCGACGAAGCGCTTCAACAGCTGCGCCGCGGTGATCGAGCCTGCGTGGCGGCCGCCGGTATTCTTCATGTCGGCGAATTTCGAATCGATCAGCTTGTCGTATTCCTTGCCGAGCGGCATGCGCCACAGGCGCTCGCCGGTGACGTCTCCGACACCGCTCAACTGGCCGGCCAGTGTGTCGTCGTTGCTGAAAAGGCCTGCCTGGAGATTGCCGAGCGCCACCAGGATCGCACCGGTCAGGGTCGCGAGATTGATCATGAAACGCGGCTTGAAGCGATCGTTGCAATAGTAGAGCGCATCGGCAAGCACCAGCCGGCCTTCCGCATCGGTATTGATGATCTCGATCGTCTGGCCCGACATGGTGGTGACGATGTCGCCCGGACGCTGGGCATTGCCGTCCGGCATGTTTTCGACGAGGCCGAGAATGCCGACCGCGTTGACCTTGGCCTTGCGGGCGGCGAGCGTGTGCATGAGGCCGATGACGGCAGCGGCTCCACCCATGTCGCCCTTCATGTCCTCCATGCCGGCCCCCGGCTTGATGGAAATGCCGCCGGTATCGAAAACGACGCCCTTGCCGATGAAGGCGACCGGCGCATCCTTCGGTTTGCCGCCCTTCCACTGCATGACGGCGAGCCTCGGCGGGCGGACCGAACCCTGCGCGACGCCGAGAAGCGCGCCCATGCCGAGCTTCTTCATTTCCTTTTCAGTGAGTATCTCCACCTCGACGCCGAGTTTTTCGAGCTCCTTCGCCCTGTCGGCGAATTCGACCGGCCCGAGCACATTAGGCGGCAGGTTGACGAGTTCGCGGGCCAGAAGCACGCCTCCGGCGATCGCCTCCGATTCGGCAAAGGCCTTCTTGGCGGCCGCATGCTCGGCGGTGACGATCGTCACCTTGACCGTCTTCGGCGCCTTGTTCTCGTCGTCTTCGCCCTTCTTCGTCTTGTAGGTGTCGAAACTGTAGGCGCGCAGCAGCATGCCGAGCGCAAAGCCGGCGAGCTGCGCGCCGCCGACCGCAAGGCCCGGAACATCGGCGAAAATCGCCACCCGGGTCATCGACTTGACCGAGGATGCCGCGACACCGCCCGCCTTCAGCCAGTCATAGGCGGTCAGCGCTTCGGCCTTGCCGAGGCCAAGCACGACCAGCCGGTCGGCCGGCGATCCGTGCGGCGCAATGAGATCGAGCGTCGACATCGGCTTTCCCGAAAATTTCGCGATCTCCGCCGCCCGGGTCACGACGCCTTCCGGGTCGGCCTCGGCGGCGCCTGCCGCCGGTCCGTCGCCGGCAAGCTTGAGCTGGATGGCAAGGCCGCCGTCGATCTTGGCGGACTTGGCGAAGGAGATATCGAATTTGACGGACATTGCGACTCCAGAAGGCTTTCGAAGATGAGCGGCGATCATCGCCGTTTCGGCTTGAAGCGCAAGGGCGAGAAGTCACAACCGCGTCAACCCGCAGCCTGCTCCCCTGCCCCGACGCGTCAAAAAGCCCGATTTCGGGCGCGGACATTGCCGGCTATCGGCAGACGGCACTGTTCAAATCCGGCGCGCCATGCTCTAGGGTCGCGCCGCCCGACGACCAACGGATCAGTTCGCATGACCTCGCCCTCCTCCACCGCCCCCGAATGGCTTGCCGCGACGCGGCGCTTCTTCGCCCGGCCGAAGGGATGGTTCATCGTGCTGACGGCGCTCTGGTGGGTGCTGCTGGCGCTTTTCTACCTCGCCCCCCAGATCGATCTTGCCGTGGCGCGCGCCTTCTTCACCCAGGCCGCCTGTGGTGAGGCAATCGAGCGGGGCCGCGTCTGCGGCAGTTTCCCCTATGGTGCGGAAACCCTGTTCGTCGTGATCCGCCGCATCCTCTTCTACCTGCCTTCGCTGGTCGCGATCTTCATCCTCTACCGGCTGATCGCCAACCTGCAGCATCACGGCACGACCTACAGCCCGCGCAAGACGCGGGACTATTCCATCGCGCTCGTCTCCTTCCTGATCGGCCCCTATGTGCTGGTCAACCTGATCCTGAAGCAGGTTTCCAACCGGCCCCGCCCTTACGAGACCGACTTTTTCGGCGGCACGGACGTGTTCACGCCGGCCGGCGATTTCGGCGGCGCCTGCACCGGCAACTGTTCCTTCATTTCCGGCGAGGCCGCCGGGGCCGGATGGCTGGCCTGCCTGATCGTGCTCATGCCGAAACCGCTGCGTCCGGTGCTCGGCCCCCCGCTGATCGCCATCTCGCTGATCTCGCCGGCGCTCAGGACCTCGTTCGGCGGCCACTATTTTTCGGACGTGACGCTCGGCTGGCTGTCGTCGCTGGTGGTCTATGCGGGGGTGGCTGCGTGTTTCGAAATGTCACAGCGGACAAGAAAACGAAATTCGCAAACAAATTTGTGACGCGGGGGCTGTCGCAATGCTGATATCAATCGCTTAGATAGGCGCGACCGTCATCTCGGGGCAATCAATCGTCACTATCCCCCGGGTGACGTTGTGCAGGGTATCTAGGCCGGAATGAAGCTTCTCGAAGTCTACATATTGCGCCGGATTTTTCAGATGTTCCTGGTGACGCTCCTGCCGGTGCTCACCATCATCTGGACCATCCAGGTGCTCGGGCGCATCAACCTGGTCACCGATACCGGCCAGTCGATGGGCTCGTTCGCGACTCTTGCGACCTTCATCCTGCCGACCATCATCCCCGTCGTGCTGCCCTTCGCGCTGGTGATCGGCATCACCCAGACGCTGACGGCGATGAACAACGATTCGGAACTGCCGGTCATCGACGCGGCCGGCGCATCGCGCAACATCATCTACCGGCCGGTGCTGATGCTCGGGATCGCGCTCAGCATGTTCTCCTTCCTGGTGACGAATTTCGTCGAGCCGCCCTCGCGCGTCGCAGCCCGCCAGATGGTTGCCGCGGCCTATGCGGACCTGCTCTCCTCCGTGATCGAGGAGAAGACTTTCCGCAGCATCGAGCCCGGCCTCTACGTGCAGATCTCGGAGCGCCATTCCGGCCGCGTGCTCAAGGGCCTGTTCGTCGTCGACTATCGCGACCCGAATTTCGACCTGATCTATTACGCCCGCGAGGGATCGATCGACGAAAGCGGCACGTCGCTCACCATGCGCGACGGCGAGGTCCACCGCAAATCCGTCGACGGACGCATCTCGATCATCAAGTTCGTGTCCTACGCCTTCGATCTGTCGGCCATGGCGAAGGCCGAAGGCGGATTGCCGCAATATTCGACCGACCGCAGCCTCGCCTTCCTGCTCAATCCGGATCCCAACGATCCGCTCTATCAGAAGTCGCCGGATGCCTATCGGTCGGAGCTGCACAGGCGGCTGTCCGACTGGCTTTTCCCGATCACCTTTGCGCTGATTTCGCTGGTGATCGCCGGCAGCACCCGCTCGCACCGGCAGACGCGGGTCCACCCGATGGTGTTTGCGCTGTTCCTCGCATTCGGCGTGCGCTGGCTCGGGTTCTCGGCCACCAACCTGGTCGAGCGCCACGCGCTCTACACGCCGCTTCCCTACGTGGTGCCGATCGTCTTCTCGCTGATCGCGGTCTTCATGCTTGCGACCAACCGGCAGTTCTCGACGCCGGGCTTCATCGTCCGCGGCATGTCGCGCCTGGCCAACAGCTTCCAGCGGCGCGTTCCCGCCTCGCGCACCTCGGGCGGAGGTACGGCATGATCTTCACGACGCTCGGCCGGTATTTCTTCCGTCGCTATATCATCACCGCGCTCTGGTTCCTGCTCGGGGTCGGCGCCATCATCTTCCTTGCCGACTTCAGCGAGACCAGCCGCCGCATGTCGGGCTTCACCGGCTACACGGTCTCGGCCGGGCTGCTGATGACGGCGATGCGCGTTCCGCTCATCCTGCAGCAGATCATCCCGACGCTCAGCCTCTTCATCGGCATGACGGTGCTGATCGCGCTCAACCGCCGCTACGAACTGGTGGTCACCCGTGCCGCGGGCATTTCCGTCTGGCAGTTCGTCTCGCCCTTCGTCATCGGCGCGTTTCTGATCGGGCTTGCCACCCTGCTCGTGGTCAATCCGCTCGCCGCCTGGGGCCAGCGCGAATCGGCCTCCATGGAGGCGAGCTGGCGCGAGGCGAGCAACCGTTCCCGCGCCTCCACCTTCGTTCCCTGGATCCGCCAGATCAGCGGCAACGACGACACGATCATCGGCGCCAAGAGCTATCAGGAAAAGGGAACCCTGCTCGTCGACGTGGTGGTTTTCCAGTTCGACAAGGACGGCCGCGTCATCCTGCGGCAGGACGCCAGGACCGCAAAATTGGAAGATGGTTACTGGCTTCTTAACGAGGTTTTGGAAAATCGGCCGGGCGAAATTCCTGTGCGTCGCGCGACAGCACAGGTTCGCACCAACTTGAAGCAGGAATACATTCAAGAGAGCCTGGCGCAGCCTGATACTGTTGCGTTTTTTGATCTTTCCAGAAAAATCGAGGTCAGCAAATCTTTCGGCATTCCCACAAAGGCGCTCGAGACGCAGTACCATTCGATGCTCTCGCTGCCGATCCTGCTCGTGGCAATGACTCTCATTGCTGCAACAGTCTCATTAAAATTCAGTCGGTTCGCCCAGTCCCGCTCCGTGATTCTGGGTGGAATAGTTTCTGGCTTCGTGCTTTATGTCGTGACAGTGCTTGTCAAAGCATTCGGGAGCAGTGGGGCAATTCCTCCTTTCGTGGCGGTCTGGATTCCAGTGATCGTCGCGACGGCGCTGGGGACGACGATTCTGCTTCATCAGGAGGATGGCTAGTGGCGGTAAGTGACCGCAAACATATAAGACGGCTCGCCGCCGCCCTGCTGACAGGTGTGTCTGTATGCGTATTCGGCGTATCCGCAACGGTTGTGCAGGCGCAGGGTCTGGTGCCTCAGGCAGCGGATGGCGCCAAGCTTCTGCTGCGCGCCAACGAGCTCGTCTATAATCAGGACGCCAAGCTGGTCACCGCCAGCGGCGGCGTGCAGCTGTATTACAACCGCTACAAGATGGTGGCGCAGCGCGTTCAGTACGATCAGAAGAGCGGCCGCGTCATGGCGACCGGCAATATCGAGCTGATCGAGCCGGGCGGCACCCGCGTCTATGCGGACCAGCTCGACATTACCGATGATTTCGGCGAAGGCTTCATGAACGCCCTTCGCGTCGAGACTACCGACAATACCCGCCTTGCCGCCGAGAGCGCCGAGCGTCAGCCCGGCGACCTGATGGTGCTCAACAACTCGGTCTATACCGCCTGTCTTCCCTGCGCCCAGACGCCCGGCAAGGCGCCGCTCTGGCAGGTCAAGGCGGAGCGCGTGGTCCGTAACGGCCAGACCCATACCATTCGTCTGGAAAACGCCCAGTTCGAACTGTTCGGCCTGCCGATCGGCCGGCTGCCCTTTGCGATCGAGGTGCCGGACGAAACGGTCGAGCGCAAGTCGGGCCTTCTCTTCCCGCAGTTCAGCGCGAGCGACAATCTCGGCTTCGGCGTGACGGTGCCCTACTATCACGTATTCTCGCCGAGCATGGATGCGACGCTCAGCCCGACCTACTATTCCAATCAGGGCCTGCTGATTCAGGGCGAAATTCGCAACAAGTTCGAAGCCGGCGAGCACACGTTCCGCTTCGCGGGCATCCACCAGAACGATCCGGCGGCCTTCGACCCGAACACCGCCGACCGCGCCGCCGACAACCGCTTCATGGCCGCCTCGAAGGGCGAGTTCCAGATCAACCCGCGCTGGACGTTCGGCTGGAACGTCATGGCGCAGAGCGACAACAACTTCTCGCGGACCTACAAGCTCACCGGCGTCGGCGACGACACGTTTACCAACGATGTCTACCTGACCGGTATAGGGACGCGGAACTACTTCGATCTGCATGGCTACTATTTCAACATCCAGGACGACACTGTCTTCAACACGGCCGAGCAGAAGCAGGCGATCGCCTATCCCTCGCTCGACTACAGCTATTACGCGCCGCAGCCGATCCTCGGCGGCGAGCTTTCGATCACTTCCAACATCACCAACCTGTCCCGCCGCGAAGACGACTGGTACACGGAAGGCACGACCAACCGGTTCCCGGGTCTTGAAGGCAGCTACAGCCGCTTCACCGCCGAAGCGGAGTGGAAGCGCACCTTCAACACGCTCGACGGCCTGCTGCTGACGCCGATCCTTGCCGCCCGCGGCGACGGCATCCGCCATACGGGCTCCGGCACGCCGGGAGCCTATCTCGGCGACATGGAGCCGGAAGGCGCCAATGGCCGCTATATGCTCACCGCCGGTCTCGAAGCCCGTTACCCGATCCTGCTGACCACCGAAAACAGCAGCCATGTCATCGAGCCGATCGCGCAGATCTTCGCGCGCCCCGACGAGCAGATGGCCGGCGGCTTGCCGAACGAGGATGCGCAGAGCTTCGTCTTCGACGCCACCAGCCTGTTCGAGCGCGACAAGTTCTCGGGCTTCGACCGTGTCGAAGGCGGCACGCGCGCCAATGTCGGCATCCGTTATACCGGCACATTCGCGAACGGCATCGGCGTGCGCAGCATCGTCGGCCAGTCCTATCACATTGCAGGTCAGAACTCGTTCGCGACCCAGGACCTGGTTCAGGCGGGCGCCAATTCCGGCCTTGAGACGCGCCGGTCCGACTATGTCGCGATGGCGGCCATCGACCTGCCGCAGGGCTTCACGGTCGGGGCAAGTACCCGCTTCGACGAGAAGACGTTCGCGGTGAAGCGCACCGACGCCTCGTTCGGCTATACCACGCCGCGCCTGAGCGGCACGCTGGTCTATACCCAGGTCGATCCGCAGCCGGAATACGGTTCGGACGAGTCGAGGGAAGTGCTGAAGAATACGATGAGCTTCCGGATCAACGAAAACTGGGCGCTTGCCGGCACGGCTACCTGGGACCTCGCGGACAAGGAACTGGTCCGGCGCGGCATCGGCATCAGCTACGCGGACGAATGCACGATCTTCACGGTTGCCTATACGGACAAGCCGTCGGACACGGCCGCCAACGACTGGACCGTCAGCGCACGCCTGAGCTTCCGCACGCTTGGCGACATCAGCGTCGGCTCGACCGAAGGTTTCGATCAGGACTACCGCTATAAGTAGCGGCTGTCCGAACGAAGGGCCGTCATCGTTTCGCCGTAAGAATTGTGCAAGCGGTCGCAGATAGAGTATGGAAGGCGAGGCCGGTTGGGCTGAGGTGCCCACCGGGGCGGGAAAAGGAATTGGTATCATGTTCGTAGTGACCGCAACGCGCAAGCTGGTGCTGGCTGCGGCCGTCTTGGCCGCCTCGGTCGTCATCCAGCCCGCCGTCCAGCAAGCGCAGGCCGCAAGCGAAGTTGCGGCCGTGGTCAACCGGACGGCGATCACCAGCACCGATGTCGCAAAGCGAGTCGCCTTCCTGCGGCTGCAGCGCCAGAAGGCCGATGCAAAAACGGCCCGCGAGGCGCTGGTGGACGAAACGCTGAAGCGCCAGGAAATCGCCCGCGTGAAGATGTCGGTCAGCACCGAGGACGTCGACAAGGCCTTCGAGCGGTTTTCCGCCGGCAACAAGCTGACCGCGGCGCAGATGAGCCAGATTCTCGATAAAGCCGGCGTCGGCGTCGAGCATTTCAAGAATTACATCGCCGTGCAGATGAGCTGGCCGCGACTGGTCAACGCCCGCTACGGCGGTTCGCGCGGCCGCATGTCGAGCCAGGAACTCGTCAAGCGCATGATGGAGAACAAGGAAAAGCCGGTCACCACCGAATATTTCCTGCAGCAGGTGATCTTCGTCGTGCCGCCGGCCAAGCGCAACGCCATTCTCGCCAAGCGCCAGAAGGAAGCGAACGCCTCGCGTTCCAAATTCCCGGGCTGCGAGCAGTCGAAGGATTTCGCCGCGACCATGCTGGACGTGTCGATCCGCGACCTCGGCCGCGTCCTTGCCCCCGAACTGCCGGCCGACTGGAAGCCGCTGATCGAGAAGACGCCCGATGGCGGTACGACGGCTACCCGCGTCACCGAACGCGGCGTCGAATTCCTCGCCATCTGCAAGCAGCGCCAGGTATCCGACGATCTCGCGGCGGAAGTCGTGTTCCGCGCTGAGGATCTCGGCAAGGAAAAGAAGGGCGCTCCGGACCCCAACGACAAGAAATATCTCGACGACCTGCGCAGCAAGGCGCAGATCGAGTATCGCTGACCTCGACGTTCACGTCATTTTCGGAGCCGCAATGCCTCTCGACCGTCCGCTTGCGTTGACCCAGGGCGATCCTGCCGGCATCGGCCCCGATATCACGCTGGTTGCCTGGGCCGCGCGCCGGACATACGACCTGCCGCCCTTCCTCTTTCTCGGCGATCCTGCGGTGCTGAAGGCCCGCGCCGTGATGCTCGGTCTCGATATCCCGATCCGGGAAGCCGATAGCGACAGCGCGATGTCGGTCTTCGACGACGCCCTGCCGGTTCTTCCCATCGCCGCCGGCGCGGAAATCGCCGCCGGCGAGCCGCATGTGGCGACCGCAAGGGGGACGATCCAGGCGATCGAGACGGCCGTTTCGCTCTCCCTGGAAGGCAAGGCCGCCGGCACGGTCACAAATCCGATCGCCAAGTCGATTCTCTACCAGGCCGGCTTCGGTTTTCCCGGCCACACCGAATTCCTCGCCGACCTCGCCGAGCGCGCCACCGGCAAGAAGATCCTGCCGGTGATGATGCTGGCCGGGCCGAAGCTGCGGGCCATCCCGGTCACCATCCATATCCCGATCTCCCAGGTCCCGGCGGCCCTCAATGCGGAGCTGATCGCCGAGACCTGCCGCATCGCCCATCACGACCTGAAAACCCGCTTCGGCATCGACAAGCCGCGGCTCGCCGTCGCCGGCCTCAACCCGCATGCGGGCGAGGACGGCGCGATCGGCCGCGAGGACCAGGACGTCATCCATCCGGCGATCTTCAAGCTGCGCGCCGAGGGGCTGCATGTGTTCGGGCCGCTGCCGGCCGACACGATGTTCCACGACGAGGCGCGCGCCCGTTACGACGTGGCGATCTGCATGTATCACGACCAGGCGCTGATCCCCGCCAAGGCGCTCGGGTTCGACACCTCCGTCAACGTGACGCTCGGCCTGCCCTTCATCCGCACCTCGCCGGATCACGGCACGGCGTTCGGCATTGCCGGCCAGGGCGTCGCCCGCGAGACCAGCCTCGTCGAGGCGATCAAGCTCGCCGGCAGTCTCGCATCGAAGTCGAAAGCCGCCTGATGGCCACTCTGGACGGCCTGCCGCCGCTGCGTGACGTGATCCAGCGTCACGGGCTCGATGCCAAAAAGGCGCTCGGTCAGAACTTCCTGCTCGACCTCAACCTCACCCAGAAGATCGCCCGCAGCGCCGGACCGCTTCAGGATGCGACGGTTTTCGAGGTCGGCCCGGGGCCGGGCGGCCTCACCCGCGCCATCCTGTCGCTCGGCGCGAAAAAGGTGATCGCTGTCGAAAGGGACAGCCGCTGCCTTCCCGCCCTCGCCGAGATCGGCGACCATTACCCCGGCCGGCTGGACGTGATCGAGGGCGATGCGCTGAAGACGGATTTCGCGGCGCTGGCGCCTGAAGGCCCGGTGAAGATCATTGCCAACCTGCCCTACAATGTCGGCACCCAGCTGCTCATCAACTGGCTGCTGCCCGCGCCCGACCGATGGCCGCCCTTCTGGGAAAGCCTGACGCTGATGTTCCAGAAGGAAGTGGGACAGCGGATCGTCGCCGACGAGGATGACGACCATTACGGCCGCCTCGGCGTGCTCGCCGGCTGGCGCACCGCCGCGCACATGGTCTTCGACGTGCCGCCGCAGGCCTTCACGCCGCCACCGAAAGTAACCTCGACGGTCGTGCACCTGACGCCGCGCCAAAATCCCCTGCCCTGCGACGTCACCAAGCTGGAGCGCGTCACCCACGCCGCCTTCGGCCAGCGCCGCAAGATGCTGCGCCAGAGCGTGAAATCGCTCGGCGGCGAGGCGCTGCTGGTGAAAGCAGGCATCGACCCGGCGAGGCGGGCGGAGACGTTGTCGGTGGAAGAGTTCGTGCGGTTGGCGAACTGCCTCTGAGGCCGTAAACAAGGCTCGAAGCCCTGCCCTCGAACCGCTTGTCCGCAACGATCTCGCGACCAAAATAAGGCAATTGCGGCAACTAAGGCAAATCCGGCGGCCGGAACATTATATTAGTTTAAGCTGACACCGCGCCAAATGGAGTTAAATTGATCCGCAGGCTGGTATTGCCGGCGGTGAATACCGTGACGCGACAGTATAGACAGCCGCCCGGAAGCTCGTTTGCAATCTCAGAAGGAGATATGTGATGCGCTCGCTTATCAACGCCCCCACCGTTATTGGCGCTCTTGTCCTCTCAACCCTTGCTGGTGGAGGAGCCTATGCAAAGCAGATCCATCATGCCCTGCCCGACAGCAATGCCAGCATCGTCTATGTCGACCCGGAGATTGATCAGCCTTACATGCCGGATGCCGCGACCAACCCTTCCAAGGCCGACATCCTCGCCGCACAGCATGAAATCCGCACGGAACCCGGCCTGCGGGCCATGCTCATTCGGAACGATGTCGAACTGAACAATGTCGTGGACATCGGCGTCGCAGCCGACGGAAGCCGGACCGTTTACGTCCGCTGAGCAATATGGCGAAAAGCAGGCCTCATCCGATCGGCCTGCTTTTCCCTGTACCGTGCCTCAGCAATTGGCTATCGCCAAACTGCTCGCCGTACCAAACCGATAAGGGCGGCCTGGCATCTGCCGCGCCTGAGCGGCAAATCATCGTCGGCGAGGCGCTGCCGGTGAAGCCGCGACCTCAGGCGAATAACGTCCGATGGACGCCTTACGCCGTCACGACCGCTGCCGGTTTCTCGAGCCGCAAGCCGAGAACCAGCGGGATACTCGCCGCATAAACGGCAACCACCGACAGCCAGATCGCGCCGGGCCATTCATCCCTCACGACGAAATAGATGCTCGAGAAAGCCAGCGGGCCGACGATCGAAGCCAGGCTGACGGCCGACGCCAGCACGCCCTGGAACTGGCCCTGGCGGCTCTCGTCCACCTGCCGGGTCGCCAGGGACTGCAGCGCCGGCACGCCGATGCCGCCGAGGGCGAAAACCGGCATGACCGCGAAGATCATCCAGCTTTGGGTCGCGAAGGCCATGACGGTCAGCGCGATGCATACGCCGGCAATGCCTGTCAGAATGGCGGCGCGCTCGCCGAGCAGCTTCACGGCCGGCGCCGGCAGGAAGGCCTGCGCAACCGTCTGGCAGATACCGAACGTGCCGAGCGAAAGGCCGATCCACAGCCCGTTCCACTGGAAGGCATCGCCACCCCACAATGCCCAGCAGGTACCGTAGGCCTCGCCGGTGGCGCTGAAGATGAAAAAGATGAAGATGACCGGCAGCACGCTCTTCACCGAAAATACCCAGCGCAGCGGTCGAAGCGGGTTGAGTGCGCTGAGGTCGATCTTCTCCCGGCTGGGTTCACGCGACTCCGGCAACATCCAGAAGGCCAGCATGAGATTGCCGGCATTCAGAGAAGCCGCGGCAATGAAGGGGAGCCGCAGCCAGTAATCGCCCAGCACGCCGCCGAGGACGGGGCCGATGATGAAGCCCAGGCCGAACATGGCGTTGAACAGGCCGAAACGGCGGGCGCGTTTGTCCTCGGGAGAAATGTCGGTGATGTAAGCGGTCGCCACGGAGACGTTGGCGCTGGTGAGGCCCGCGATGGCGCGGCCGATCAGCAGCATCCAGAGACTGGTCGCAGACGCCAGGAACACGTAGTTGATGGCCGCTCCGCCCAGCGAGATCAGCAGAACCGGCCGGCGGCCCAGCCGGTCGCTGAGGGCGCCGAGCACCGGCGCGAAGATGAATTGCATGACCGCATAAAGAGCGGTCATCGTGCCGATATAGGGCGCCACGTCCTCGGCATGGGTGACGTCCCGGAGCAGCGCTGGCAGGATCGGAAAGATGAGACCGATGCCGACGGCATCGAGGACAATGGCAGTGAAAATGACGACAAGAGATCTGTTCATGGTGCGTTCCATTCGACGCAAGCATGCAACGCCGCCAGGCGCCAGTGGCTTGCGGTTAGGCCCGACGCGTGTCAGGCGTGTGTGGTTCTGGAAAACGCTGGCCGATCCACGCTCAAATGACATGGATGGGGTGTGCTTGACCGCCTGGACGCCAATTCGTCCACCTGTTTACTCCGCCACTGAGCGGATCAAGGGAAGCGGTCGCTTTTCGCGATATTCGCCAGTTACACCAGACGACGGCGCGCGACAAGTCTCTTTAATGCCGATGATGAAGGACCGCGAGCGGCGGGTGACGCCTTGCCGTTCGGCGAGCGAACCGCCCCGCCGCCGCCTAAAGCTTCGGCTCTTCCGTCAAAAGTTCGCTGACAAAATCGAACAGGCCATGGCGACGGTCGCGGCGGATGCGTTCGGCGTTGACGATGCAGCTCACGTGGCCGAAGGCCTCGTCTAGATCGTCGTTGACGATGACGTAGTCGTATTCGCGCCAGTGCTCGATCTCGGCGCGGGAGTTGAGAAGGCGGGTGCGGATCACCTCTTCCGAGTCCTCGGCGCGGCGGTGCAGGCGCGACTGCAGCTCGGTCATGGTCGGCGGCAGCACGAAGATGGAGACGACGTCCGCCGCCATCTTTTCCTGCAATTGCCGGGCGCCCTGCCAGTCGATGTCGAACAGCATGTCGCGGCCTTCGCTCATCGCCTGTTCCACCGGCTCGCGCGGCGTGCCGTAGAAATTGCCATGCACCTCTGCCCATTCCAGCAGGTCGCCGGCGTCGCGCATCTTCTCGAATTGCGGCACGGAGATGAAATGATAGTGCTTGCCGGCGATCTCGCTCGGCCGCTTGGCGCGCGTGGTGACGCTGATCGAGATTCCGAGGCTGCGGTCCGTGTCCAGGAGATTGCGGGCGATGGTCGACTTGCCGGCGCCTGAGGGCGAGGACAGAACCAGCATCAGCCCGCGCCGGGCGATCTTCACGGGCGACGATGGGGCCGGGTTCATGTCTTACTCCAGATTCTGGACCTGTTCGCGGAACTGGTCGATGACGACTTTCAACTCGATGCCCGCGGCGGTGACCGCGGCCGAGTTGGACTTCGAACAGATCGTATTCGATTCCCGGTTAAATTCCTGTGCAAGGAAATCGAGCCGGCGCCCCGCCGGGCCGCCCTTGTCGATCAGCTCGCCGGCCGCCGCCACATGCGCCTTCAGCCGGTCGATCTCTTCGCGCAGGTCCGCCTTGGTGGCGAGAAGGGCCGCTTCCGCATGCAGTCGGTCGCGATCGAGCGTCGGCGCCTCCTGCAGAAGTGCTGCGAGCTGGAAGGAGAGCTTGCGGGCGATCTCCTCGGGCGTGCGGGAGGGATCGGTTTCGACGATCCCGGCAAGCTCACCGATGCGGGCGACCTGGCTCTTGAGCACGACTGCTAATGCCGCCCCTTCGCCTTCGCGCATCCGCTGCAGGTGGCCGATCGCCTCGTCGAGGCTTGAAAGGATCGCGGCGTCGCGGGCGGCGACCGTCTCATCGTCCTCTTCCGCCTCGCGGATGTCGACCAGGCCGCGAATGCCCATCAGCGTGTCGAGCCTGAGCGGCGACGGGTCGACGAGGTCGCCGAGCTCTTCGCGCAAGGCCAGCACGGCGGCGAGCGCATCGCGGTTCAGCACCGCCTCCACCTTGGTCTCGGCGATGGTCAGGTTGAGGGTGGCCTGCAGGTTGCCGCGGGAAAACTTTTCCGAGATCAGCCGCCGGACGTCCGGTTCCAGCCGTTCGAGGCCGGCCGGCAGGCGCAGGCGGATATCGAGGCCCTTGCCGTTCACCGAGCGCAGTTCCCAGGCATAGCGGTTGCGCCCGCTGGTGCCTTCGCTGCGGGCAAAACCCGTCATGGACTGCAGGGTCATCGGTCTCTCCAGATACTCTTTAAAAGGAAGCGGTCAGTTGCTCTTCGGCGGCTTTTCCGCTTCGTCGCCATCCGGCTGGCCGTCCACCACTTCGGGGTTGGCGGCGCGCTCGGATTCCATTCTACGCCAACGGCGGACATTGGCGTTGTGTTCCTCGAGCGTCGCGGCGAACACATGCCCGCCGGTGCCGTCGGCCACGAAATAGAGGTCCTTGGTCCGCCAGGGATTGGCCACCGCCTGCAGCGCGGCACGGCCGGGATTGGAGATCGGCGTCGGCGGCAGGCCTTTTATCTGATAGGTGTTGTAGGGCGTCTGCTTGGCGAGGTCGGACTTGAAGATCGGCCGGTCGGAGGGTTTTCCCTCGCCGCCGAAGATGCCGTAGACGATCGTCGGGTCCGATTGCAGGCGCATGCCGCGCTGCAGGCGGTTCATGAAGACGGAGGCCACATGGGCGCGCTCGTCTTCCTTGCCGGTCTCCTTCTCGACGATCGAGGCGAGCACGACGAATTCTTCCTTGGTCTTGATCGGCAGGTCCGGATCGCGGCGTTCCCAGATCTGGTCCACCATCTTCTGCTGCGCGATGCGCATCTGCTGGATGATGTCGGCGCGCTTGCTGCCACGCGAGAACTTGTAGGTATCGGGCCTCAGGCTTCCCTCGGCCGGGAGCTCGGACGGCAGGTCTCCTTCAAGCACCGTATCCTCGGCAAGCCGCAGCATCATCTGGCGCACGGTCAGGCCTTCCGGCAGCACGACCGAATAGAGGATCGACTTGCCCTCCTCCAGCACGCCCATCACGTCCTTCATCGAAGCACGGGCCTTGATCTCGTATTCGCCGGCCTTCAGCGTGTCGCCCTTGCGCAGGTAGGTCGCGGTCACGTAGCGGAAGACGCGCGCATCGGAAATGATGCCGTTGCGTTCGAGATTGGTGGCGATTTCCGAAAGCCCGTTGCCGGGGCGGACCATGAAATGGGTGTTGGCTTCGAGCGGTCCGGGCTGCTGGAAGGCCGAGATCATGTAGTAGAAGCCGGCAATCCCGATCACGCAGAGAACCACGACCATGGTCATCACGAAATTCAGGAAGATGACGAGCTGGCTGCGCGCCTTCCTGGAACGGCGGGGCGGTTCCGGCACGCGTTCGGGCTTCAACGCCTCGTTCGGTGATTTCGGAATGATCGGCCCTCTGCCATTGCCGGGCGGCAGTTCACTGACATGATTCGTATCGTTCAACCGCGCCCCCCGGGGTTAACGCCCCCACAGACTCAAAGACTTTCGACCCGCTGTTTGGCCAACCAATGCGGCGAAAAACAGGTCCAGAAGATGATACGAGCCGGCTCGCGAGTCCAGCCGGCATGTGTTTCGAGGCCCGAAACGATCAGACCCCGAAAGATCGGGGCCTAAAGATCAGGCGTCGTAGCGGCGCAGCACGAGCGATGCGTTAGTGCCGCCGAAACCGAAGGAGTTCGACAGCGCCACATTGATCTCGCGCTTGCGCGCCGTGTGCGGCACGAGGTCGATCGCCGTCTCGACATCGGGATTGTCGAGATTGAGCGTCGGCGGTGCGATGTTGTCGCGGATGGCGAGCGCCGAGAAGATCGCCTCGACCGCACCGGCGGCACCGAGAAGATGGCCGATCGCCGACTTGGTCGACGACATCGAGATCCTCGAAGCAGCATTGCCGACCAGGCGCTCGACCGCGCCGAGCTCGATCGTGTCGGCCATGGTCGAGGTGCCGTGGGCGTTGATGTAGTCGATCTCGGAGGCCGCGATGCCGGCACGCTTCAGCGCCGCCGTCATGCAGCGGAAGGCGCCGTCGCCGTCTTCGGACGGGGCGGTGATGTGGAAGGCGTCGCCGGAAAGTCCGTAGCCGACCACTTCCGCATAGATCTTGGCGCCGCGCGCCTTGGCATGTTCCAGCTCCTCCAGAACCACGATGCCGGCGCCCTCGCCCATGACGAAACCGTCGCGGTCGCGGTCATAGGGGCGCGAGGCCTTCTGCGGATCGTCGTTGTGCTGAGTGGACAGCGCCTTGCAGGCGGCAAAACCGGCAAGCGAAATGCGGCAGATCGGCGATTCCGCGCCGCCGGCGACCATCACCTCGGCATCGCCGAAAGCGATCATCCGGGCCGCGTCGCCGATCGCGTGCGCGCCGGTGGAACAGGCGGTGACGACCGCGTGGTTCGGACCGCGAAGCTTGTGGCGGATCGACACCTGGCCGGAGACCAGGTTGATCAGGCGGCCGGGAATGAAGAATGGCGAGATACGGCGCGGGCCCTTGTCGCGCAGCGTGTAGCCTGCCTCGACAATGCCTTCGAGACCGCCGATGCCCGAACCGATCAGCACGCCGGTGGCGATCTGGTCCTCGTCGGTCTTCGGATGCCAGCCGGCATCTTCGAGCGCCATGTCGGCGGCGGCCATGCCGTAGATGATGAAGGGATCGACCTTGCGCTGTTCCTTCGGCTCCATCCACTGGTCGACGTTGAACGTGCCATCGGAACCGTCGCCGACAGGAATGCGGCAGGCGATCTTTGCGGGAAGGTCTTCGACCTCGAATTCAGTGACGACGCGGGCGGAATTTTCGCCGGCCAGCAAACGCGACCAGCTGATTTCCGTTCCACATCCGAGAGGAGATACCATGCCGGTACCGGTGATAACGACCCGTCTCATCGCCAGTGCCCTACCCTATATTCTTTTCTCAATGTCAGGGCGTTCAGGCCCCAATTGCTGAAACGGCCCGAACAAGCGGGCCGTTTGCGGGATCTGCCTTGCGGCGTCATCCCCTATATGTCGGGTCGATCAGGCCTGGGCCTTCTCGATGAACTTCACAGCGTCGCCGACGGTCAGGATGGAATCCGCAGCGTCGTCGGGGATTTCAACGCCGAATTCTTCCTCGAAAGCCATGACCAGTTCGACGGTGTCGAGCGAGTCCGCACCGAGATCGTCGATGAAGCTTGCGCCTTCGACGACTTTGTCGGCATCGACGCCGAGGTGGTCAATAACAATTTTCTTCACGCGTTCTGCGATATCGCTCATGTCGGTTTCCTCGACCTTTGTCTTTATCGAATGCCCGAATGGCATCCGCACCCTGTTAAAAACCTGCGACCGCCGCTTGTTCAGCGGCGATGCGGGCAAACCCGTTCTCCCCTTTTTCAGGTTCCGGTCTCATCGCTTTCACGCAATGTGACGGCCTGCATTTCAGGGTGACCATTCACAGTCATGGCCCGCTTAACATGGTTTCCGTGTTCAGCAAAGCCAGAATTTGTTCCATTGCACAGCTGCCAACAACCGATTGCAACGTGTTTTTCCAATGCCTGGGCTCAATCAGATCATCGCCATGCCGCCGTTGACATGCAGGGTCTGTCCGGTGACGTAACCCGCCTCGCTGGAGGCGAGATAAAGAACCGCAGACGCGATGTCCGAACCGGCGCCCATGCGCTTCATCGGAATGGCGCCGAGGATCGCTTCCTTCTGCTTGTCGTTCAGCTTGCCGGTCATGGCGCTGTCGATGAAACCCGGCGCGACGCAGTTGACCGTCACGTTGCGGGTGGCGATTTCCTGGGCGAGTGACTTCGAAAAACCGATCATGCCGGCCTTGGAGGCGCAGTAATTGGTCTGGCCCGGATTGCCGGTGACGCCGACCACGGAGGTGATGTTGATGATGCGGCCGTAACGGCGGCGCATCATCGGATGGGTGAGCTCGCGGGTCAGGCGGAAGACCGCCGTGAGGTTGACTTCGAGCACCGCATCCCAGTCGTCGTCGCTCATGCGCACGAACAGGCCGTCCTTGGTGATGCCGGCGTTATTGACGAGGATGTCGACGCCTTCGAGCTCGGCCTCCGCCTTCTCGCCGAGCGCCTTGACCTCGGCGCGATCGGAGAGATTGGCCGGGAAGATCTTGACGCGGTCGCCGAGCTCGGCGGCCAGAGCTTCGAGCTTCTCGACGCGCGTGCCGTGCAGGCCGACGGTGGCGCCCTGCTTGTGCAGCATCCGGGCGATCTCTTCGCCGAGCCCGCCGGTTGCGCCCGTCACCAATGCCTTGCGGCCGGTCAAATCAAACATGATCGTGTTCCTTCGCGTGTCTTTGGTTTCAGCCGAGAATGGCTGTGAGCGCGGCTTCGATATCGGCCGGCGTGTTGACGGCAATGCCGGAGATATTCTTGTCGATGCGGCGGGCAAGGCCGGTCAGCACTTTTCCCGAGCCGATCTCGTAAAGGGTGGTCACGCCATTGGCGCCGAACCATTCCACGGTCTCGCGCCAGCGCACCTGGCCGGTCACCTGGGTGACCAGCAGAGTGGCGATCTCGTCGGCGTCGTAGACCGGCACCGCGCGCACGTTGGCGACGACCGGAACGACCGGGTTGTTCTTCTCGACCTTGTCGAGCGCATGGCGCATGGCGTCGGCGGCCGGCGCCATCAGGTCGCTGTGGAAGGGTGCGGAAACCGGCAGCATGATGGCGCGCTTGGCGCCCTTTTCGGTCGCGAGCCCTGCCGCCTTCTCGACCGCCGCCTTGGAGCCGGAGATGACCAGCTGGCCGCCGCCATTGTCGTTGGCGATCTGGCAGACGCCGGCATCCCGCGCTGCGGCGCAGATGGCGTCGACGTCGCCGTGTTCGAGGCCGATGATCGCGGCCATCGCCCCCTGCCCGACCGGAACCGCCGACTGCATGGCATCGCCGCGGATGCGCAGGAGCCGCGCCGTATCGGCCAACGAAAAAGTGCCGGCGGCACAGAGCGCCGAATATTCGCCGAGCGAATGACCGGCGACGAAGGAAACCTTGTCGGCGAGCTTCAGGCCGCGCGCTTCCATCACCCGGATCGCCGCAACGGAGACGGCCATCAGCGCCGGCTGCGCGTTGGCGGTCAGCGTCAGCGTTTCTTCCGGGCCGTTCCACATGATGTCGGAAAGCTTCTGGCCGAGCGCCTCGTCGACTTCATCGAAGACCGCGCGGGCTTCGGGGAAAGCTTCCGCCAGATCCTTGCCCATGCCGACGGCCTGGCTGCCCTGGCCGGGGAACGTGAATGCGATAGTGCTCATGGGGATGATTTCCTTCCCTTATGTTTTGCCCTCTCCATTCACATTCCGGCCCGGAGAGTCAAGGGCGGCGCGGTTTTCCGGGCCTTTTCCGACCTGTTGTCCCCTTGCGCTTCGTCAAATCCCGCTTAGAGTGCCGCCGACTTTTTGACGACAGGATCCCATCTCGATGAAGTACAGGAAACTCGGCCGCACGGACTTGTCCGTGTCGGAAATCTGCCTTGGCACCATGACCTGGGGCACCCAGAATACGGAGGCCGAAGCCCATGAGCAGATGGACTACGCGTTCGGGAACGGCATCAACTTCTTCGATACTGCCGAACTCTATCCGACGACTCCGGCCGGCCCCGCCACCTACGGCCGGACCGAAGAATATATCGGCACCTGGCTGAAGAAGAACGCGGCCAAGCGCAAGGACCTCATCCTCGCCACGAAGATCGCCGGCGGCGGGCGTCCGCACATCCGCGAAGGGCGCGACATCGAATCCGCCACCATCCGCGAGGCGGTCGATGCCAGCCTGAAGCGCCTGCAGACCGATTATCTCGATCTCTACCAGATCCACTGGCCGAACCGCGGCACGTTCCATTTCCGCAACTCCTGGACCTTCGACGTTTCGGCGCAGGACCGCGACAAGGCCGCTGCCGAAATCGCCGAAATCCTCGAAACGCTGGGCGACCTGGTCAAGGAAGGCAAGGTCCGCGCCGTCGGCCTGTCCAACGAAAGCGCCTGGGGCGCCATGAAATACCTGCGGCTGTCCGAGAAGAAGGCCCTGCCGCGCATCGCCTCGCTACAGAACGAATACAATCTCCTCTACCGGCATTTCGATCTCGACCTTGCGGAAGTCGCCCATCACGAGGGCGTCGGGCTGATGGCCTATTCGCCGCTCGCCGCCGGCCTGCTGACCGGCAAGTACCAGAACGGCGCAAGGCCGGAAGGATCGCGCGCGACGATCAACAAGGATCTCGGCGGCCGCCTGACACCCTATCAGGAGCCGGCGGTGAAGGCCTATATCGAGGTCGCGGCCAAGCACGGCCTCGACCTTGCCCAGATGGCGCTCGCCTTCTGCCTGTCGCGCCCGTTCATGGCGGCGGCCATCATCGGCGCGACGTCGATGGCCCAGCTGAAGCACGACATGGCGGCCGCCGACCTGACGCTGTCGGACGACGTGTTCGCCGATATCGCCAAGGTTCACCGGCTCTATCCAATGCCGCTCTAAGGTGCCGCTCTAACGAGTGACATTCCAGCGACGCCCAAGGGCCGGAGCCGTCTACCTCCAATGGGCAACTTGCTCCGGCCCGCAAAAAGACCGCTAATCGGTGCACCTCCAGATCCGGAGCGACGCGCCGAAGCCATGCAATCCGTTCTGCCCCGAAGAGAGTTCGCAAGGCGTCGAAAGCAACTCAAACTGACGCAGAAGGAGCTTGCCTCGGAACTGGACCTGCCGCTGGACGAGTTGCGGAAGCTCGAAACCGGCGACCAGCCGGTGCGCAGGCTCCATCTTCTCGCCCTCGACCAGTTGAGACTAGGGGCAGCGATCAGGGATTCGACACTGGTGACCGCGGCGATGCTTCTGAACGCCGAACAACTGCTCGAAAGCGTCGGCTATCGCATCAGCCGAAGCCAGGAGGCAGGCGGCGACTGGAGCCCGGACTAGGGCCGGGAACGGGCTGAACGCCGGATTTCGAACCTTCCCCTTGCCATCGCTGCAAAAATCCGTATAAGCGCGCTGTTCGAAACACCCGGTCTTCTGGCTGGTGGCTGAACGGAGGGCAGGTTTCTCAAAAGGAAGCCGCAGGGACCACAGGGTCCAAGCCTCCCGTGTCTCCGCTCTCGACCGTCTCGATACAACACTTTTCTTGCCTGGGTTCGCCCGTTCAGGAGCAGTCGTTGAGGCTTAGCCGCCGAGGTCCGGGTAGACAACCGCAAGAAAAGGCAAAGCTTACATGGCTCTTTACGAACACGTATTCCTTGCCCGGCAGGATATGTCCGCTCAGCAGGTTGATGCCCTCGTCGAACAGTACAAGGGCGTCATCGAAGCTAACGGCGGCAAGGTCGGGCGCATTGAAAACTGGGGCCTCAAGTCCCTCACCTACCGCATCGCCAAGAACCGCAAGGCTCATTACGCGCTGATGGACATCGACGCACCGGCTCCGGCCGTGCACGAGATGGAACGCCAGATGCGCATCAACGAAGACATTCTTCGCTACATGACGATCGCCGTCGAAAAGCATGAAGAAGGCCCGTCGGCGATGATGCAGAAGCGCGACCGTGACGACCGTCCGCGCCGCGATGGCGACGACCGTGGCCCGCGCCGCGAATTCGGCGACCGTCCTCCGCGCCGCGAAGGCGGCTTCGGCGACCGTCCGGACCGTGGTCCGCGTGAAGGCGGCTTCGAGCGCCGTCCGCGCGAAGACCGTGCGTAATAAAGGCTAAGGAGAAAAGACCATGGCTGACACATCCTCCTCCCAGGCACGCCGTCCGTTCCATCGCCGCCGCAAGACCTGCCCGTTCTCGGGCGCCAATGCGCCGAAGATCGACTACAAGGACGTTCGCCTCCTGCAGCGCTACATTTCCGAGCGCGGCAAGATCGTTCCGTCGCGCATCACGGCCGTTTCCCAGAAGAAGCAGCGCGAACTCGCCCAGGCGATCAAGCGCGCCCGCTTCCTCGGCCTGCTGCCCTACGTCGTAGCGTAATTTTCGAATACCGGACCCGCTGATCAAAAGTCAGCGGGTCCATCCCTTCCGCGATGGGCGCGGATCGGAACCTTTCAAAACCCCATGTTGGGGATGAAGTGCCTGAGACACTGATTCAGGACTTGTCCCCTAACTGCTTCAAAAAGCAGGACAGCGAGACCGTGACGAACAAGAACCAGACAGTGCTGCCCACCGGCATTCTCGCCGGCATTGCCGCCACCCTGCTCGTGCTGGGTGCGAATGCGCAGATGTCTTTTGCGTCCCTGCTTTACGCCGCCTCCTCGCTCCCGATCTTCATCGCCGGCCTCGGCTGGGGCAATCGCGCCGCGATCGTCGGCATCGTGACGGCCGCGGCCCTTGGTGCGATCCTCGTTTCGCCGCTGTTTGCGGTCGCCATGGCGGTCTTCACGCTGATCCCGGCGGGCTGGCTGTCGCATCTCGCCAATCTGGCGCGTCCCGCCTCCGAACTCGGCGGTCCCGACAACCTGATGGCCTGGTATCCGATCTCGGACATCCTCCTGCATCTCTGCGGCCTGGTGACGCTCGCCGTCATCGCGCTGGGGGTTGCGATCGGCTACGGTCCGGAACTCACCGACCAGTTGGTCGACGCCATGACCGCCGCCCTCAAGGCCCAGGAACCGGCCTTCACGCCGGAAGCCGCGGGCATGGCGCAGACCAAGGCGCTTCTGGTGCTGATGCTGCCACTCGTCCAGGGTGGCGTGTGGGTGGCGCTGCTGTTTGCCTCCTTCTACATCGCCGTGCGCATCGTCTCGCGCTCCGGCCGGGCGCTGCGGCCGCGCGAAGACATGCCGTCGGCGCTGCGCATGAACCGGCATGCGATCTTCATCTTCCTCGGCGGCATCGTGCTTGCCTTCCTCGGCGGCGTTCCGGCGATGATCGGCGCCACCATCTGCGGCACGTTCGGTGCCGGCTTCCTGCTGGCGGGCTTCGCCTCCTTACATTTCCGCAGCCTCGGCAAGGACTGGCGCATCCCGGTCCTCGTCCTCTGCTACCTCTCTTCCATGCTTGTCCTGCCGGCGATCGCGATCCTCATCCTGGGGCTTTCCGATACACGGCGGACGATCGCGCTGACCCCGCTGAAAGGCGGCGCGAGCCCCGACAACAAGACCGACAACAAGAATTGACTGATCGAAAGGAAACCTAACCATGCAAGTCATTCTGCTTGAACGCGTGCCGAAGCTCGGCCAGATGGGCGAAACCGTCAAGGTCCGCGACGGCTTTGCCCGTAACTACCTCCTGCCGCTTGGCAAGGCGCTGCGCGCCAACGAAGCCAACAAGAAGCGCTTCGAATCCGAGCGTGCGACGCTCGAAGCCCGCAACCTCGAGCGCAAGGGCGAAGCCTCCAAGGTCGCCGAAGTTCTCGACGGCAAGTCCTTCATCGTCGTGCGCGCCGCCGGCGAAACCGGCCAGCTCTACGGCTCGGTCGCTGCTCGCGACATCGTCGATGCGCTGGCAACCGAAGGTTTCACCATCGGCCGCAACCAGGTCGACCTCAACACGCCGATCAAGGAAATCGGCCTGCACAAGGTCACCCTGCACCTGCATTCGGAAGTCGAAGTTTCGGTTCAGCTGAACGTCGCCCGCTCGGCGGAAGAAGCCGAACGTCAGGCCCAGGGTGAAAGCCTCACCTCGGCCGACGCCATCTACGGCGTCGACGAAGATGCCCTGCGTCCGGAAGATTTCTTCGATCCGGAAGCCGACGGCTTCGGCGACGACGAATAATCCTCGTCTCCCGGACATTTCAAAGAGCGCCCGGCCTGCAAAGGCCCGGGCGTTTTTTTGTCTTTTTCGGGCTATAAAAAGAGAGAAATCCGAGTCGATTCGCTCCGGGAGCACAGTCAAATAGATTCACGGTTTCCGACCGTTTTTTGCTTCATGCAGTGCTTTGGCCTGTGAACTACTGTGGGAATCAAGATTACCGTTTCGTGACAGACCGGACGCCTTTAAGGCTACTGCCGGGGTAAGGGACAGAACGGAAAAGACCATGAACGACGCAGTACGCAAGCTCGCCAACGTCCAGCCGGCGGAGCCGCATTACCGCGAAGCCCCGAACAATATCGAGGCCGAACAGGCACTGCTCGGCGCGATCCTGGTCAATAACGACGCCTATTACCGCGTCTCCGACTTCCTGAAGCCCGTCCATCTCTACGAGCCGCTGCATCGCAAGATCTTCGAGGTCGCCGGCGACATCATCCGCATGGGCAAGACCGCCAATCCGGTGACGATCAAGACCTTCCTGCCGGCCGACGACAAGGTCGGCGACCTCACGGTGGCGCAATATCTGGCGCGCCTCGCCTCCGAAGCCGTGTCGATCATCAACGCGGAAGACTATGGCCGGGCGATCTACGACCTGGCGCTGCGCCGGGCGTTGATCACCATCGGCGAGGACATGGTCAACATCGCCTTCGACGCGCCGCTCGACATGCCGCCGCAGACGCAGATCGAGGATACCGAACGGCGCCTTTTCGAACTGGCCGAAAACGGCCGTTACGACGGCGGCTTCCAGTCGTTCAACGACGCGGTGGCGCTTGCCATCGACATGGCCGGCCAGGCCTTCGAACGCGACGGCCATCTCTCCGGCATCTCGACCGGCATCATGTCGCTCGACGGCAAGATGGGCGGGTTGCAGCGCTCCGACTTGATCGTGCTCGCGGGACGTCCCGGCATGGGCAAGACCTCGCTTGCCACCAACATCGCCTACAATATCGCCGCCTCCTACGAACCGGAAGTGCAGCCGGACGGTTCGTTCAAGGCCAAGAACGGCGGCGTCGTCGGCTTCTATTCGCTCGAAATGTCGGCCGAACAGCTCGCCACCCGTATCATTTCCGAGCAGACGGAAGTTTCCTCCTCGAAGATCCGCCGCGGCGACATCACCGAGGCGGATTTCGAAAAGCTGGTCGCCTGCAGTCAGATGATGCAGAAGGTTCCTCTCTTCATCGACCAGACCGGCGGCATCTCGATCGCCCAGCTTTCCGCCCGCGCCCGCCGCCTCAAGCGCCAGCGCGGCCTCGATTGCCTGGTGGTCGACTATATTCAGCTGATGACCGGCGCCGGCAAGGGCGACAACCGCGTGCAGGAAATCACCCAGATCACCACCGGCCTCAAGGCGCTGGGCAAGGAACTGAACGTGCCGATCATCGCCCTGTCGCAGCTCTCGCGCCAGGTGGAAAGCCGCGACGACAAACGCCCGCAGCTCTCCGACCTTCGCGAATCGGGCTCGATCGAGCAGGACGCCGACGTGGTTCTGTTCGTGTTCCGCGAGGAATATTACGTCAAGAACATGGAACCCCGCGACATCGCCGACCCGAAATATCCCGAATGGGAAGCGCTGATGGATAAGGTGAAGGGCACGGCCGACGTGATCATCGCCAAGCAGCGCCACGGACCGACCGGCACCGTCAAGCTCGCCTTCCAGTCCGAATACACCCGCTTCGCCGATTTGGCCGACCCGAGCTTTACTCAGTACGAAGAGCATTGATCGGTGGGCAATGTCTTTTTCCGCCGATGGTGAGTGTAGGATCGCCTGAGCGATTGGGTGTTCATCATCAATATTTGAGCCAGCCCGCCCCCCTCTGGCCTGCCGGCCATCTCCCCCTCAGGTGGGGAGATTATCCGCGGCACGACCTTCGCTCCCAATAAACCTCAGGCGGGACAGCGCTCGGATGGAAGAGGCTCGACGTGAGACTGTGAGCAGGCGCCCAGCGGATCTCCCCACCTGAGGGGGAGATGGCCGGCAGGCCAGAGGGGGGCCGGCATATTCCAGCGCTTGTGACGGGTCTGCGGCATCCACGGCCCAAAAGATTGTGCAGCGCAAAGGATTTTGCCGGCGCGGTCTTTTTCCTGCCTTCGAAACCGGTAGGATCGTTGCAACCGTCCTCATTCCCCACGAGCCGACATGACCGATTTCGACAGCGAGCTTTCCTATCCCGACGATTTCGATATCGCGCCCGTCCGGCTGACGGTCGATCTCGGCGCGCTTGCAGACAACTGGCGGGAGATGGCACGGCGCTCGGGGACGGCGCGGGCGGCGGCCGTGGTCAAGGCGGACGCCTACGGGCTGGGGCTGGAGGATTGCGGCACGACGCTGTATGAGGCCGGCGCCCGGGATTTCTTCGTGGCGGTGGTGCAGGAGGGCGTCACCCTGCGCGCCTATGCGCCGGACGCCCGCATCTATGTGCTTTCCGGGATCTGGCCCGGCCAGGAGCGGATGTTCTTCGAACACGACCTGGTACCGGTTCTCGCCTCGGAGGAACAGCTCGCCTTCTGGATGGGCGTAACGGCCGAGTATGGCGACCACCCCTGCGCCCTGCAGGTGGATACCGGCTTCAACCGGCTCGGCCTGCCGCTCGAGGATGCGATCGCCTTCGCCGACGACGTGTCGCGGCCGGCGAGCTTTTCGCCGGTCCTGGTGCTGTCGCACCTCCATAGCGGCGACACGCCCTCCTCGCCCCTCAACCAGAAACAGCTTTCGGCTTTCCAGAGGGTTGCGGAGGCTTTCGAAGGGATTGAAACGAGTCTTTCCGCCTCGGCCGGGATCTTTCTGGGACCTGACTATCATTTCGACCTCACCCGCCCCGGCATCGCTCTTTACGGCGGCGAGGCGGTGAACGGCGTGCCGAACCCGATGAAGCCGGTTGCCAAGGCGGAAGCCCGCGTCATCCAGATCCGCGACGGCCGGAAGGGCGAGACGGTCAGCTATGGGGGCACCTATCAGCTTGCCCGCGACAGCCGGCTCGCCATCGTCTCCGCCGGTTATGCGGACGGTTACAAACGCGCGCTCTCCGGCTCCGGCGTGCCGCTGCGCCAGACCGTCAAGGACGGCGGCTTCGGCTTCGTCGCCGGCCGCAAGGTTCCGGTCATCGGCCGCATCACCATGGACCTGACGATCTTCGACGTCACCGATGTCCCGGCCTCGGACATTGCAGCCGGCGACTATGTCGAACTGTTCGGCCAAAACGTCGCCCTCGACGACGTCGCCCGCGCCGCCGGCACGATCGGTTATGAGCTGCTTACCAGCCTCGGCCTGCGCTATGAGCGGCGGTATATCTATCCCGACGAGTGAAGTGGCTTTCGCAGCTACCCTCTTGGAAGCGGAAAATCGCCGTGCTATACGAGAACAAAAGGAGATCGAAATGACCGAGATCCATCTCAGTGACGACGATAAAGCCTTCATCGAAGAGCAGGTGAAGGACGGTCGATACAAGGATGCTGACGAGGTTGTCGCGGCTGGTTTGCGACTGCTCGGCAGCGAGGAAGGTGAAATTCAAGAACTCCGGCGGCTGATCCAGCAAGGCATCGACGATGTCGATGCCGGACGGGTCATGGCCTTCAACAGCGCCGAGGAGATGACAGCGCATATCCTGCAGATGGCTGAGGAGCGGAAGAATGCGGCGACGTCAGCTCAAAATGTCGCTCGAGGCTCTGAACGATCTTCTCGGCATCTATGAGTATATCGCCCAGTTCGACGCGGTTACTGCAAAAAAACTTCCTCGATGACATCAACCGCAAGATCGAGTGGATCGCGGAATTGGGAATAACCGGGAGCACGCGGAATTTTATCCCCGGCCTTCGTGCATTCCTCTATCGAAAACGATGCATCTACTTTTTTATTGACGACGAAAAGATAACCGTCCTTCGCGTCCTGCATGGCCGGCAGAAAGCCGTCCTGGAAGACTTTCTTCCCTTTTATCAGACTCAAGAAAAAGACTGACCTGAACTCCCCATGGCAAAACCAAAAACCCAATTCGTGTGCCAGAACTGCGGCACGGTGCATAACCGCTGGGCCGGCAAGTGCGACGGCTGCGGCGAGTGGAATACCATTATCGAAGACGACCAGATGGGCGGCATCGGTGGCGGTCCCGGCAAGATGCCGAAGAAGGGCCGCGCCGTGGCGCTCACCACGCTGTCGGGCGAGACCGAGGAGGCGCCGCGCATCTTCACCGGCATTTCCGAGCTCGACCGGGCGACCGGCGGCGGGTTCGTGCGCGGTTCGGCGGTGCTGGTCGGCGGCGATCCGGGCATCGGCAAGTCGACGCTTCTGATGCAGGCCGCCGCCGCCCTGTCGCGCCGCGGCCACCGGATCATCTATGTTTCGGGCGAAGAGGCGGTGGCGCAGGTGCGGCTGCGCGCCCAAAGGCTGGATGCCGCCAATACCGAGGTGCTGCTTGCCGCCGAGACCAATGTCGAGGACATCCTCGCGACGATCGGCGACGGCAAGCGGCCGGATCTCGTCATCATCGATTCGATCCAGACGCTGTGGAGCGACACCGCCGATTCGGCGCCCGGCACCGTCACCCAGGTGCGCACCGGCGTGCAGGCGATGATCCGTTTCGCCAAGCAGACGGGCGCTGCCATGGTTCTCGTCGGCCATGTCACCAAGGAAGGCCAGATCGCCGGCCCGCGCGTCGTCGAGCATATGGTCGATGCGGTGCTTTATTTCGAGGGCGACCGCGGCCACCATTACCGCATCCTGCGCACCGTCAAGAACCGATTCGGGCCGACCGACGAGATCGGCGTCTTCGAAATGTCCGACAAGGGGCTGCGCGAAGTCACCAATCCGTCAGAGCTCTTCCTCGGCGAGCGCAACTCGAAATCGCCGGGCGCGGCCGTCTTCGCCGGCATGGAAGGCACGAGGCCGGTTCTGGTCGAAGTGCAGGCGCTGGTGGCGCCGACCTCGCTCGGCACGCCGCGGCGGGCCGTGGTCGGCTGGGATTCGTCGCGCCTCTCGATGATTCTCGCGGTGCTGGAGGCCCATTGCGGCGTCAAGCTCGGACAGCACGACGTCTATCTCAACGTGGCGGGCGGTTACCGGATCACCGAGCCTGCGGCCGACCTTGCGGTTGCTTCCGCGCTGGTCTCGTCGCTCGCCGGCCTTGCCCTGCCGGCCGATTGCGTCTATTTCGGCGAAATCAGCCTCTCGGGGGCGGTGCGGCCGGTTTCGCAGACCGCCCAACGCCTTAAGGAAGCTGAGAAACTTGGTTTTGCAGGCGCGATGCTGCCGGCGACGTCCGCGGAAATGCCGAAGGGTGCGAACGGACGCTGGGCGACGATCGAAGACCTGCCGGACCTTGTGTCACGCATCGCCGGTTCCGCGTCCAGGCTGAGGCAAACGCCGGAAGATGATTGATCTTCCGTTAACAAGCCCGCTGATGTATGACGGCTGCGGTAAGGCGGGGCGCCGGGCTAAAGCCGGCAAGTCTTGAAGTCGGCAAGTCTGGAGTAGATCATATATGCCCATCACGATTTTCGACGGTATCGTCATCGGTGTGACGCTGTTTTCCGCCGTGCTTGCCATGGTTCGCGGTTTTTCGCGCGAGGTGCTGTCGATCGCAAGCTGGGCGGGCTCCGTTGCCGCCGCCTATTACCTCTACCCGCTGGTCCTGCCCTATGTGAAGCCGCATCTCAGTGACGAGCGCATCGCGATCGCCGCATCCGCCGGTGCCATCTTCATCATCGCTTTGATCGTCATCTCGTTCATCACCACGCGGATCGCCGATTTCATCATCGACAGCCGCATCGGCGCGCTCGACCGCACGCTCGGCTTCCTGTTCGGCGCCGCCCGCGGCATCCTGCTGCTCGTCGTCGCCGTCGCGTTCTGGAACTGGCTGGTGGCCGCCAACGCCCAGCCGGCGTGGGTGACGCAGGCGAAATCGAAGCCTTTCCTCGACACTCTGGTCGCCCGCCTCGAAGCCGTGCTGCCCGCCGATATCGAGCCGCAGATCCGCGCCCGCATCCTCGGCAAGGACGCCGCACCCGCCGATGGCGCTCCGGCTCAGGATCAGCCGGCGGCGGATGACGCGCCTGCGACAAATAATTGACGTGATCTTGCGCTTGATGCAGCGCAAAACGTCACCATTTGTGGTACCATTCGCATCCAAGTGAAAATCAGGCTGGTTTCCGGGGAGCATCTCCCCCGGCCGGCCTTTCCATTTTTCCGACAGGGACAGGTTGTCCAAAGGGATAAGGGGCCAAGATGAACCAGCCGGTTTCCGAGACATTCGCCGCAGACAGCGTCAACGAATGGGATGGCGATACCCTGCATGAAGAATGCGGCGTGTTCGGCATTCTCGGCCATCCCGAGGCCGCGACGCTGACGGCGCTCGGCCTGCATGCGCTGCAGCACCGCGGCCAGGAAGCCGCCGGTATCGTCTCCTTCGACGGATTGCGGTTCCATTCGGAACGCCGCATGGGCCTCGTCGGCGACCATTATACCGACCCCGCCACACTGGCCCGCCTGCCCGGCAATATCGCCATCGGCCACAACCGCTATTCGACGACAGGCGAAGTGGCGCTGCGCAACGTCCAGCCGCTGTTTGCCGAACTGGAAGTCGGCGGCATCGCGGTCGCCCATAACGGCAACTTCACCAACGGCCTGACACTGCGCCGGCAGCTGATCGCCGGCGGCGCCATCTGTCAGTCGACGTCGGATACCGAAGTCGTGCTGCATCTCATCGCCCGCTCCCGCTACACGTCGACGGCCGACCGGTTCATCGACGCGATCCGGCAGATGGAAGGCGGCTATTCGATGCTCGCCCTCACCCGCACCAAGCTGATCGCCGCGCGCGACCCCACCGGCATCCGCCCGCTCGTCATGGGCGAACTCGACGGCAAGCCGATCTTCGCGTCCGAAACCTGCGCGCTCGACATCATCGGCGCCAAGTTCGTCCGCGACGTGGAGAATGGCGAAGTCATCATCTGCGAGATCCAGCCGGATGGTTCGATCTCGATCGATGCCCGCAAGGCCGGCAACGGCCAGCCGGAGCGGCTCTGCCTGTTCGAATATGTCTATTTCGCCCGCCCCGATTCCGTCGTCGGCGGCCGCAGCGTCTATGTCGCCCGCAAGAACATGGGCATCAACCTCGCCAAGGAAGCGCCGGTCGAAGCCGACGTCGTGGTGCCGGTGCCGGATGGCGGCACGCCGGCTGCCCTCGGTTATGCCCAGGAGAGCGGCATCCCGTTCGAATACGGCATCATCCGCAACCATTATGTCGGCCGCACCTTCATCGAGCCGACCCAGCAGATCCGCGCCTTCGGCGTCAAGCTCAAGCATTCCGCCAACCGGGCGATGATCGAGGGCAAACGCGTCGTGCTGGTCGACGATTCGGTGGTGCGCGGCACGACCTCGCTGAAGATCGTACGGATGATCCGCGATGCCGGCGCCAAGGAAGTGCATCTGCGCGTCGCCAGCCCGATGATCTATTACCCGGACTTCTACGGCATCGACACGCCGGACCGCGACAAGCTGCTCGCCAACCAGTACGACAGCCTGGAAGCCATGTGCCAGTATATCGGCGCGGACTCGCTCGAATTCCTGTCGATCAACGGCCTCTACCGCGCCGTCGGCGGCGAGGACCGCAACAATGCGCGGCCGCAGTTCACCGACCATTATTTCACCGGCGACTACCCGACCCGCCTGCTCGACAAGGACGGCGAGACGATGGGACGCAAGGTTTCGGTTCTGGCCAGCAACGGGTGATAGGGGTTTGAGGGACGGCGGTTCACTACTCATGTGAATTGCGAGCGAACCCGCCGAATGCTCTGCTCCGCCTGCAATAAGCCGCCGAGCAAGACCACCCCCCTCTGCCCTGCCGGGCATCTCCCCCTCAAGGGGGGAGGTCGATATGCTGTCGGCTCACCACTCCCTTTGACGCGCAGTCATGGCTTTTACCCGACCGGTCGCATTGATTTGGGCAGGCCGGCGCTCCATCCGATCTCCCCCCCTTGAGGGGGAGATGTCCGGCAGGACAGAGGGGGGTGCGCCGCGCCCACATCGGGAGCCGTAAAAACTCCCCCCATGCGCAAGGACTTGCGCGCGCCGGATCGCTGTGACAAGCACAGGAATAAGAATGGTGAAGGTTGGCGCTCGTTCGAACAAGCGCAACAGCCCCTTCTCCATCAAGGATTCGACGACGGATGGCGGCCTTGGTGCTGCGTCATGCATTAGGGACTGGAACATGACTATCGATCTGAAGGGCAGGATCGCGCTGGTGACGGGCGCGTCGCGGGGCATCGGGTATTTCACGGCGCTGGCGCTGGCAAAAGCCGGCGCGCACGTGATCGCGACCGCCCGCACCGTCGGCGGCCTCGAGGATCTCGACGACGCGATCAAGGCGGCGGGCGGCACGGCCACGCTGGTTCCCTTCGACATCACCGATATGCAGGCGATCGACAAGCTCGGCGCCTCGATCTTCGAGCGCTGGGGCAAGCTCGACATTCTCGTCGCCAATGCCGGCATCCTCGGGGTCATCTCGCCGCTCGGCCATATCGAGGCGAAAGTGTTCGAAAAGGTGATGCTGACCAATGTCACCGCCACCTGGCGGCTGATCCGCTCGGTCGAGCCGCTCCTGACCAAATCCGATGCCGGCCGGGCGATCATCATGTCGTCGGGCGTCGCCTCCAAGGCGCCGGCCTTCTGGGGCGCCTATTCGATCTCGAAGGCTGCGGTCGAGAACATGGCCCGCATCTGGGCGGCCGAGACCAACCACACGCCGCTCAAGGTCAACGTCGTCAATCCCGGCGCCACCCGCACCGCCATGCGCGCCCAGGCCGTGCCCGGCGAAGATCCGGAAACGCTGCCGCATCCGTCGGAGGTCGCCGAAAAGATCCTGTTCCTCGCCTCTCCCGAGACGACCGATACCGGTCGCCTGTTCGTGGTACGCGACAACAGGTTCGTGGATTTCCGCTCACCGGAATAAAAGCGACCCCTTGCCGCAGGGGCGCACTTGCATTTGACATTGGTCAATTCTGCGAGTGGATGGGGCAAATGCCCAAACGGCCGCCGCAATGCAAGGACGCCTATGCAACCGCATCTTACCGACGAGCAAAGAGAACAGGCGACGGCAACCGCCAATCTGGTCGCCGCAGCGATGGCCCGTCTTCACCGCGAGCACGGCGAAGCCGCCGTCATGGAAGCCATGCGGCTCATCAGTTCCGCCATGACCGACGACGCGCGGCGCAAGTCCATCGCCCAGGCCCTGCTCGACAACAGCAATCCGCCGATCGACGACGGTCGCTGACGCGACCAAAGTCGCTAGACGTTCTGCGCCTCCTGATCCAGCGCCTTGGCACGACGCTGCAGACTTACGCTCAGCTTGCGAAGCTGCTCCTCGTCAAGTTTCTCGATGCCGATGAACTCGTTGGCGGCCTGGCTCGACAGGATCAGTTCGTCGAGCTTCGCCTGGACCGCCTCGCCATCCCGGTTCTGGGAGTTCTGCAGGACGAAGACCATCAGGAACGTGATGATCGTGGTTCCGGTGTTGACCACCAGCTGCCAGGTTTCCGAAAATCCGAAGAACGGGCCGGTAACACCCCAGATGACGATCAGGGCGACGGCAGCGACAAATGCGACGGGCTTTCCCGACCAGGAGGCGACCGCGCTCGAGAAGATGTCGAAGATGTTGTGGTGTGTATTGCGGCTGGCCATTTGTTGTCCATCCATCGGCAATATTCCTGCCGAATAACGTGCGAAGCGTCTGTTTTGATCCCAGGGGCACATCAGAAGCAGCTAACGAATACCGATGTATAAAATTCCGATTTCCGCTATGCTGCGGGTCCTGCAAGATGGCGCAGGAATTTCATATTTCGGGGGAAATCTGATGAGAAATATCGCTTTCTGCTTCTTCGGCGCAGCCGTGCTCTGTGTCACCGTCGGAATGTTCTGGGGCATTCACATGGCGATCTCCGGCGACCACCTGATGGCGCCGGCGCACGCGCACCTGAACCTGGTCGGCTGGACGACGATGGGGCTTTTCGGCCTCTATTACACCGTGACCCCGGCGGCGGCCGATACCCTGCTGGCAAAGGTGCATCTCGGCTTTGCTGTTCTTGGCGTGCTCTGTCTCGTGCCAGGCATCGCGATGGCGGTTTCCTCGGGCGGCGAGGCGCTGGCTGCGATCGGCTCAATCCTCACCGCCATCTCGATGCTGATCTTCCTGTTCACGGTCGCGCGGAACGGCATCGGCCGCAAGACGGCATAACGCGACCCAAACCACCTGGCACGGGCAAGCCACTTGACCAAATGGATTGCCCGCGCCATAACGCCTTCCATGAAAACGGCGATTTCCATTTGTGGGATCATTATCCGCTAGCGTTCGCGCTGGCCCGGCCGTTTTCGTCTCTCGAAAAGCCTTGAAGACAAACGACCCGGCCGGAGCCGGATGCTTTCGTGTTGCCTGAACATGAAAGCATCCGGCTCCTTAGCTGATAATGAGAGCGGGATGTCGTCCGAAAACCGCGTACACTTTTCGGCATCCCGCTCGGCCGGCCGCTCGCCGTGGGAGATTTTGGGGAGATTTTCGATGAGCACCACGCTCAGGTTCTACAATACGCTGACCCGTGAAAAGACGGAGTTCGCACCGATCGACCCGCAGAATGTGCGCATGTATGTCTGCGGCCCGACGGTCTACGACTTCGCGCATATCGGCAATGCCCGGCCGGTGATCGTCTTCGACGTGCTCTACCGGCTGCTCCGGCATGTCTATGGCGAGGCCCATGTCACCTATGCCCGCAACATCACCGACGTCGACGACAAGATCAACGCGCGGGCGCTGAGGGACCATCCCGGCCTGCCGCTCAACCAGGCGATCCGCGCCGTTACCGAAAAGACCGAGACGCAGTTCCACGAAGACGTCGCCGAGCTCGGCTGCCTTGAGCCAACCGTTGAGCCGCGCGCCACCGACAGTATCGCCGAGATGGTCGAAATCATCGGCAAGCTGATCGGCAACGGTCATGCCTATGTGGCATCGGGCGAAGTGCTGTTCGATACCAGGTCGATGCGCGACTATGGCCAGCTTTCCAAGCGCCCGCTCGACGAGCAACAGGCCGGCGCCCGCGTCGCGGTCGATGCGCACAAGAAGAACCCCGGCGATTTCGTGCTGTGGAAGCTTTCCTCCCACAACGAACCCGGCTGGGAAAGCCCCTGGGGCCGCGGCCGTCCGGGCTGGCACATCGAGTGCTCGGCGATGAGCCAGCGGTATCTCGGCGAGGTGTTCGACATCCATGGCGGCGGGCTCGACCTGATCTTCCCGCATCATGAGAACGAGATCGCCCAGTCGCGCTGCGCCCACGGCACCGACGTGATGGCCAATGTCTGGATGCATAACGGCTTCGTCCAGGTGGAAGGCCGCAAGATGTCGAAGTCGGAGGGCAATTTCATCACCATCCACGACCTCCTGCACAGCCAGGCCTTCGGCGGCCGCCAATGGCCGGGCGAGGTCCTGCGGCTTGCCATGCTGATGACCCATTATCGCGAGCCGATCGACTTTTCGGTGAAGCGGCTGGAAGAGGCCGAGCGCCTTCTCAGCAAATGGCCGGCGGCGGAGGTTTCCGGCGCGCAGCCCTGCGACACGGTGATGAACGCGCTCGCCGACGACCTCAACACGGTTGCCGCCGTGCAGGCCCTTCACGCCCTGGCGCAGGACGCCCATTACAATCTGGAGGGGGCTGCGGTGTTTGCCGCAAGCGCCGCCCTACTCGGCGTGCTGCCCCAGAAAACCGAGGTCGACGAGGCGCTTGCTTCCGCAGTCGATGCGCTGGTCGCCATGCGGCTCGAAATGCTGAAGGCGAAAAACTTCGCCGAGGCCGACAGGATCCGCAACGAACTGGCCGACAAGGGCATCCAGCTGAAGGACGGCAAGGACCCCGCGACCGGCGAAAGGGTGACGACCTGGGAGGTGAAGCGCTAAGCTTCACCTCTCTTACAAGGCGAGGAGCAACCGATGATCGATCACATGGGCATCAAGGTCGCGGATTTCGACCGCGCCAGGGCATTCTACGACGCAGCCTTCGCGCCGCTCGGCGCCTCGCTGCTCTACATGGTGCCGGCCGAATATACCGGCGGCGTGAAGGTCGGCGGTTACGGACGGGAGCGGCCGGTCTACTGGCTTCATGAGGAGAAGCCCGCGGGCGGCCATTCGCAGCACATCGCGTTTAGCGCCAACAGCCGCGCCGAAGTGGACGCCTTCTACGCGGCGGCGATGGCCGCCGGCGGAGCCGACAACGGCGCACCCGGCCTGCGCGCGCACTACCACCCGAACTATTACGGCGCCTTCGTATTTGATCCCGATGGCAACAATATCGAGGCGGTGTGTCACGCGCCGGAATAACGAGGGATTGGTTGTTTCAACCGATCAATCGGCATATGCTTACGGCATAGGCCAAGGAGGATGACATGGGTGCAGAACGTCATGTGAAGCTGTTCCGCAACGGCCGCAATCAGGCGGTCCGTATTCCCGTGGAATTCGAGATGCCCGGTGACGAGGCGATCATGCGCAAGGAAGGCGACCGGCTGGTCATCGAGCCGGTGAAAAAAACCGACCTTCTGGAATGGCTGGCGACGATCGAGCCATGGGAAGGCGAGTTCCCTGAGCTCGACATCGACGAACCGCCGCCACGGGATTTCGATCTGTGAGCGATCATAGCTTCATGCTCGACACCAATATCCTGTCGGATCTCGTCCGAAATCCGCGGGGGCGCGTTCAGCAAAAACTCCGGCGGCACGGCATCAATGCCGTCTGCATGAGCGCGATCGCGGTTTCGGAAATAAGATTTGGCCTTGCCAAGAAACGCTCGGAGGCCTTTGCCGATCGCGTCGAAGCTGCGCTCAGCCGTATCGCCCTTCTGGACTACGGTGATGACGCTACCTTTGCCTATGCAGCCATTCGCAATGACCTGCAAAATCGCGGCACATCCATAGGAACAACGGACCTCTTTATCGCGGCACATGCCAAGTCCCTGAACCTCACGCTTGTCACCAACAATATCCGCGAGTTCTCGCGGGTCGACGGACTGAAAGTGGAAAACTGGCTCGACGAGGACAGTCAATGACCCAGATTCACACCGGCGGATGCCAATGCGGTGCTGTGAGATACCGGGCGGAGGGTGCGCTCGGGTTTCCGCATCTGTGCCATTGCCGCATGTGCCAGAAGGCGGCGGGCAATTATTTCATGCCGCTCGGCGGGGTGATGTACGAGAACTTTTCGCTGACCCGCGGCGAGCCGGCCTGGTTCCGCTCGTCGGAGACGGTGCGGCGCGGTTTCTGCGGGAAATGCGGCACGCCGCTTTTCTATGACGGATCGAGCGACCATATCAGCATCACGCTCGGCTCGCTCGACGATCCGCAATCGGTGAAGCCCGCGCTGCAGACCAATCTTGCCTACAAGATGCCCTGGTTCGGAGAACTCGACAGCCTGCATCACGACACGAAGATGGACATGACGCCGGAGCAGGAAAAGACGGTCTCGGCCAGCAGCCGCCAGCATCCCGACCACGACACCGAGGTCTGGCCGCACGGGGACGCGCCGGCGGAGGGGCGACCATGAGCGATGTCGTCCATACCGGCGGCTGCCAGTGCGGCGCGATCCGCTTCCGGCTGGTCGGGGATGCGCCGGATGCCTCGATCTGCCATTGCCGCATGTGCCAGAAGGCGTTCGGCGCCTATTACGCGCCGCTGGTTGCCGCCGGCGAGGCGGAACTGACCTGGACGCGCGGCCAGCTCAAATATTTCCACTCGTCGAACCATGTGCGGCGCGGTTTCTGCGAAAACTGCGGCACGCCGATGACCTACGAGGCGGAGGACGGGATCGCGATTTCGGCCGGCAGTTTCGACGAGCCGGGCCGGCTGCCGCCGGTCGTGCAGTTCGGCGCGGAAGGCAAGATCGGCTTCGTCGACCGCCTGCACGAACTTCCCGAGCGCGATACGATGGACGACATCGCGTCGGCGCCGTTCCTCGACGACATCGTCTCCTACCAGCATCCCGACCACGACACCGAAACATGGCCGCCCGAACACAATCCCAAGGAGGATGAACAATGAGCGAGACCCCGAGAACAGGCGGCTGCCAGTGCGGCGCCGTGCGCTTCCGCATCCACGGCGAGCTCGGCCGCGCCTCGATCTGCCATTGCCGCATGTGCCAGAAGGCCTTCGGCGGCTTCTTCGGGCCGCTGGTCACCGCGCCGAAGGACGGCGTCGAATGGACCCGCGGCGAGCCGAAATATTTCCAGTCCTCGGTCAACATAGACCGCGGCTTCTGCGAGAATTGCGGCACGCCGCTTACCTATCGCTATCCCGGGGGGCTCGATCTCGCGATCGGCGCCTTCGACGACCGCGGCGATCTCGCCCCGAAGATCCAGGTGAACTACGCCTCGCATATACCGTGGGTGACGACGATCTTCGACCAGCCGGTCCGTGATTCCGGCGAAGACGCGGTCAAGCAGGAACAGATCATCTCCTTCCAGCACCCCGATCACGATACCGAAAACTGGCCGGCAAAGGGGCTGCATCTGTGACCGAAGTTCTGCGTACGCTCTATCCGGAAATCGAACCCTATCAGACCGGGACGCTCGAGGTCGGCGACGGCCACGTGATCTCCTGGGAACGGGTCGGCACGAAGGGCGCAAAGCCCGCCGTCTTCCTGCATGGCGGACCGGGCGGCGGCATCAACCCCAACCAGCGCCGGCTGTTCGATCCGGCGCTCTACGACGTGCTTCTGTTCGACCAGCGCGGCTGCGGCAAGTCGACCCCGCATGCGAGCATCGAGGCCAACACGACCTGGCATCTGGTCGCCGATATCGAGCGGCTGCGCGAGATGGTCGGCGTCGAGAAATGGCAGGTGTTCGGCGGCTCCTGGGGCTCGACGCTGGCGCTTGCCTATGCGGAGACGCATCCCGAACGCGTCACCGAACTTCTGGTGCGGGGCATCTACACCCTGACACGGCCCGAGCTCGACTGGTACTACCAGTTCGGCGTCTCGGAAATGTTCCCGGACAAGTGGGAGGCCTTCGTCGCGCCCATTCCCGAAAACGAGCGCCACGAGATGATGGCCGCCTATCACCGCCGGCTGACCGGGCCGGACGAGGCCGAGCAGATCCGCTGCGCCAAGGCCTGGAGCGTCTGGGAAGGCTCGACCATCACGCTTCTGCCGAGCCCGCAGCTGGCATCCGACCACGACGACGACCATTTCGCGCTCGCCTTCTCGCGCATCGAGAACCACTTCTTCATGAATGCCGGCTGGCTTGAGGACGGGCAGCTTCTGCGCGATGCGGTCAAGCTCAAGGGCATTCCGGGCGTCATCGTGCATGGCCGCTACGACATGCCCTGCCCGCTGAAATATGCCTGGCAGCTTTCGAAGGTCTGGACGGATGCGGATTTCCATATCATCGAGGGCGCGGGGCATGCCGTGTCGGAGCCGGGGATTACCGACCAGCTGATCCGCGCGACGGACCGGTTTGCGGGGAAGGTCTAGAGCCGTACTTCCGTCATCCTCGGGCTTGACCCGAGGATCCATCTCTTCGGTCGACGGACGGCTCCATCAAACCCCTACGCTTAGTGTTGGATCCTCGGGTCAAGCCCGAGGATGACGGGCCGAGAATTAGAAACACCGCTCCAGGAGGAGCACCCATGACACGCGAACGCATCTATCTCTTCGACACCACGCTCCGCGACGGGCAGCAGACCCCCGGCGTCGATTTTTCCGTCGAGGACAAGATCGCCATCTCCAACCTGCTCGACGAGTTCGGCCTCGACTATGTCGAGGGCGGTTATCCCGGCGCCAACCCGACCGACACCGCCTTCTTCTCCGAAAAACGCACGGTGAAGTCCAAATTCGTCGCCTTCGGCATGACCAAGCGGGCCGGCATTTCCGCCTCCAACGATCCGGGCCTCGCCGTGCTGCTGCAGGCGAAAAGCGACGCCACCTGTTTCGTCGCCAAGAGCTGGGATTACCATGTGCGCGTCGCGCTCGGCTGTTCGAACGAGGAAAACCTCGAGGCCATCCGCGACAGCGTCGAGGCCGCCCGGGGCGCGGGCAAGGAAGCGCTGGTCGACTGCGAACATTTCTTCGACGGCTACAAGGCCAATCCGGACTATGCGCTCGCCTGCGCGAAAACCGCCTATGACGCCGGCGCGCGCTGGGTGGTGCTCTGCGACACCAATGGCGGCACCCAGCCGGGCGAGATCCGGGCCATCGTCGAGGCGGTGATCGCGTCGGGCATCCCGGGCACCTCGCTCGGCATCCACGCCCATGACGATACCGGCCAGGCGGTCGCCAATTCGCTTGCCGCGATCGAGGCCGGCTGTCGGCAGATCCAGGGCACGCTGAACGGTATCGGCGAACGCTGCGGCAATGCCAACCTCATCACGATCATCGCGACGCTTGCCCTGAAGGACGCCTATAACAGCCGGTTCGAGACGGCGATCGATGCGGAGCGGCTGACCGGCCTCACCCGCCTCAGCCACGCCTTCGACGAGCTGCTCAACCGCTCGCCGAACCACCAGGCGCCCTATGTCGGGGCGTCCGCCTTCGCCACCAAGGCCGGCATCCACGCGTCGGCGCTCTTGAAGGATCCGCGCACCTACGAACACGTGACGCCGGAAAGCGTCGGCAACCTGCGCAAGGTGATGGTGTCCGACCAGGGCGGCAAGTCGAACTTCATCAACGCGCTGAAGCGCCGCGGCATCGAGGTCGGCAAGGACGATCCGAGGCTCGACCAGCTGATCTCGATCGTCAAGGAACGCGAGGCCTCCGGCTACGCCTACGAAGGCGCCGACGCGAGCTTCGAACTGCTCGCCCGCCGCACGCTCGGCACCATTCCGGAATTCTTCTCCGTGGAAGGGTTCCGCGTCATGGTGGAGCGCCGCTTCGACAGCCACGGCCGCATCAAGATCGTCTCGGAAGCGGTGGTGAAGCTCGTCATCGACGGCCAGACCCATATGTCGGTCGCCGAAGGCGACGGCCCCGTCAACGCGATCGACCGGGCGCTGCGCAAGGATTTCGGCAAATACCAACATGAAATCGACGACCTTGTGCTCGCCGATTTCAAGGTGCGCATCCTCAACGGCGGCACCGAGGCGATCACCCGCGTGCTGATCGAATCCATCGACGGCAGCGGCGTCCGCTGGTGGACGGTCGGCGTCTCGGAAAACATCATCGACGCCTCGTTCCAGGCGCTGATGGATTCGGTCATCTACAAGCTGATGAAAAACCGCCAGCTGGCGGGCAGGATCGCGGCGGAGTGAGGGCTGACGACAATCGGGGCACGCCCCGATTGGCTAAACCGCGGCGGCGGTTCGGGCCAGGGCGATATCCTCGGCCAAAAGCGCGCTGACGGATTCGCCCGAATTGATCCGGCGCATGGCTTCGGCAAAAGCTGGCGCGACAGACAGCACGGTCAGCTTGGGCTGGCGCTTTTCAGCGGCGATGGGCACGGTGTCGGTGCAGACGATCTCCAGCACGTCGGGCTCGGCGGCGAGGCGGGCGACGGCCGAGCCCGCAAAAATGCCGTGCGTGGTGGCGATCCGGATGGTGCGGGCGCCATGGGCGCGCAGATGCTGGAGCAATTCGATGATGGAGCCGCCGCTGGCGATTTCGTCGTCGAGCACGATGACGTCGCGATTGCGGATATCGCCGATCAGCGCGGAGATTCGGACCTGGGTGTCGCTCACGCGCTCCTTGGCGCCGGCAGCGACCGGCACATTGAGGCGCTTGGCGAAGGCGGCCGCGTTCTTGGCATTGCCAAGGTCCGGAGAAACGACGACGGCGCGGCTGAGGTCATAACGAAAGAAGTGGTTGGCAAGCTCGCCCAAGGCATGGAGCTGATCGACGGGCACGCTGAAAAAGCCGTGCACCTGCGGTGAATGCAGCGTCATCGTGAGGACGCGGCTCGCCCCGGCGGTGACCAGCAGATCCGCGACCAGGCGGCCGCCGATCGAAATGCGCGGCGCGTCCTTCTTGTCGGAACGGGCATAGGAAAAATGCGGGATGACGGCAGTGATGCGCGAGGCCGATGCCCCGCGCGCAGCATCGAGCATCAGCAGCAGCTCGACCAGGTTTTCCTGCACCGGCGCGCTGAGCGGCTGGACGATGAAAACATCCTGCTCCCGACAATTGGCCTGCAGCTGGACTTCAAGGCAATCGTTGGAGAAGCGCTTGGTGCGCACCGGGTGCAACGGCACGCCGAGATGGGAACATATTTCCTGCGCAAGTTCGGGATGAGCACTGCCGCTGAAGATGGCTATCTGGTTCACCGCAACATCCCCCAAGAACTGGCCGGCTTATGATGGCTGACCCTGTCATAGTCAAGCTTGCCGGCAGGGTTTGCCAGGCAGTTTTGCGACAAGTCTGCTACCGGACCTTCAAGCCGAGTTCGGCCAGCATGTCACCGGCCTGCTGGCGCGAGATCGTCGCACCCTTGAATTTCCTGGCGTCGATCAGCTTCAAGCCGCCGAGGTCGGCGCCGCGCAGATCGGCGCCATCGAACCTTGCGTCGACGAGACCCGCGTCACGCAGGCTGCAGCTGTCGAACACGGCATCGCGGAAATCGCATTTCGAAAGATCCGCCATGCCGAAATCGACGCGTTCGATCCGCGATTTCCGGAATGACAATGCAGGAAGCCTCGCCTGTGCGAGAATGGTCTCCTTAAACGACAGGCCGAGCGAGGCGATTCGGGTGAGATTGGCCCCGGTCAGCTTGCAGCCGGTGAACCGGGTGTCGTTCATTTTTGCTTCCAGGAAAGCCGCGTTGTTGAAGTCGCAATTGCGGAATTCCACTTCCGCGAGGTTCGCCCCTGCAAAATTGGCGAACGGTCCCCGGCATCCGTCGAACTTCGCCCCTTCAAGATCGGCTGCCCGCAGATTGACGCTGGTCATCCGGCAGTTCCTGAATTCCCAGCGCTGCAGATCGAGCCCCGACAGGTCCGCTTCCTCCAGAACGCAGTCGTTGAGGATCACGGCGTTTCCAGAACCGGCGAGCCCGAGCACATCCGCGCGCGCGATCGCCTGTCCGGAAATCTCGACAGGATCTTGCTCCGCCATGACATTCGCCCCCAACATTCGTCCGGATGGTTGATCAGAGATTCGGGGCCGAGACAATCCGACCCCACTCGTCATCCCTGTGGCCGACGACTGTCGTATCCGAGGCGGTTCTCCTCGATCTGCCGGTGATGCGTGGCTGCCCAGTCCGCGAGTTGCCGCACGGTTTCGGACAGGGAGTGGCCGAGCGGCGTCAGCGTGTATTCGACCTGCGGCGGCGTACTGGGGCGGACCGTGCGCTCGACCATGCCGTCGCGTTCCAGGGTCTTCAGCGTCCGCGTCAGCATCTGCTGGGAAATCCCGCCCACCTGCCGCTTGATCCCGTTGAAGCGCAACGGTCCCGGATACAGCGCAACGACCACCTGGATCGTCCATTTGTCGCCGACGCGGCCAAGGATCTCGCTCACGCCCCTGCAATCGGCTTGTGTGTGCGACGCAGTCACATCCATCTGACCAACTCCCAAAGATATGCTTTTGACGCCTTTTTCTAGGTCCCATAACTAGCCGTGGTCAACATTGTAGACTGTGCATCGTCGAAAATCGCGGCGGACGGTCTGCCAGCAAGGAGACCACCATGATCCTCTTCTACTATCCCGCAGCCTGCAGCCTCGCGGATCACATTGCGCTCATCGAAACCGGCCTTCCCTACAGGCACCTCAGCATCAACCATGAGCGAAAAACGGAGGACGGCCGCGATTTCCTGTCGCTCAATCCCAAAGGCTACATTCCCGCCCTGGAACTGGAGGACGGGACGATCCTCACGGAGAACCCTGTCATTCTGAACTACATCGCCGACCGCAGCGGCAAACTGCTCCCGGCAGACGGCCTCGTCCGGTGGCGGGCGCTCGAGGCGCTGGCCTTCATGTCATCCGAAATCCATGGAAGCTACCAGCCGTTTTTCAGGGACTTCCCGGAACCGGAAAAGCTGCGTGCCCGCGAAAAGCTCGCACGCCACTTCTCCATCCTCTCCGACCAGATGGGCGGCAAGGAGTTCCTGGTGAGCGACGAGATGACGATTGCCGACTGCTATCTTTTCTGGATCCTGATGGTCGCCCCCAAAAGCGGCGTCGAGCTGCCCGACAATCTCCAGAGCGCCTTCGAACGGATGAGAGCGCGGCCATCCGTGGTGCGGGCTTTCGCGGAGGAAGGCCTGGCCTGAGCGGCCGCTTTCCAAAGCCATCACGCATGTTCCGCGGGTAGCGGAACCCGCAGGCGGTCCGCGTGGCCTTGAAGGGCCGCGCGTGACATGACGCCCGTTCCCGAACCTTACGGCCGAAGCGCCTCATCTCGGGGCGGGATCTTCTTTTCCCCGCGCGGTTTCATGCCTCCTCGAAACTCAGCCCCCAATCCGCCTCGCCGTACCACTCCCCCTCGCCCTTCGGCGGCTGGTGCCAGCGCAGGCTGCGGACCTGGTAGCCGCGGCGCGAGCGGAAGGCTTCCGCCAGCCCCTCGTGGCGGCCGGGTGCCGGTGGCCGCTGGCCCTCCGCCCAGACGAAGGAGACCGGCTGCAGGAATTTGGCGCCGAAGCCTTTTGCCCGGCGGTCGATCATCAGGAAGCCCGCCCGGCCGGTAAAGCCGCTCGACCGGCCGTGCTCGACCGCCGGGTAGCCGAGCGGGAAAAGCGCCCGCCCGGAGACCGCCAGGTTGTCGATCCAGGCGGCCGGCGGGTGGTCGAGGGCGAAATTGGCGTAGATCACGTCCGCATCCTCCTTCGGCCATTCGGTCGCGTCGCCGCGCACCAGGTCCACATTGGCGTAACCGGCCAGGTTCTGCCGGGCCTTTTGCGCAAGCGCCTCGTCGTATTCGACGGCGATCACCCGGCCGGACGGGCCGACCAGCTCGGCGATGATGGCCGTGTAATATCCCGTCCCGGCACCGAGATGGGCGACCGTTTCGCCGTCGCGGATGCCGAGCGCGTGGAGGCCGCCGGCATGCAGCGACGGCATGCCGTTATTGACGCCGCGCGCCGTGTCGAGGCCGACCAGCACGTCCTGGTAGAGCACCAGCGGATCGGTGGAGGCGAGTTCGCGATAGTTGCGGAAGTCGTTGTAGACCCAGGGCGGCGGGCCGACGAAATCCTCGCGCGGCACGGTCGCGAAAGCGGCGAGAAGCCGGGCATCCGCATTCACGCCGGCCTTCGCCAGGATCTGGCGGGCGTAGATCTGCCGGTGCAACGGCTGGTTTTCGAAAGCCATTCGGCTCCTCCATTCTGACAGGGAATCACTATCGCAAGCCAAGCCGACAGAATCGCGACAAACGATAGGTTGTTCAACGAAATGAATTGGTCCGGCCCGGCCGCTTCGTCTAGAGGAAGGACAACCAGAACAGAATACCGGAAACACCCCGCATGACCATCGATACCGCCCCGGCGCCAGTGAAGAACGAGGATACGCCGCGCGGCTTCGCCTTCGGGCTGACGGCCTATTTCCTCTGGGGCTTCCTGCCGTTCTATCTGAAGGCGGTTGCCCACATTCCCTCGCTCGAAGTGCTGGCGCACCGGGCGATCTGGTCGGTGCCGGTCGCCGGGATCGTTCTCCTCATCCTGCGTCGCACCGGCGATCTCAAGGTTGCGCTGCGTAACCCCCGCATGCTTGCCATGGCCTGCCTGACCGCCCTCATCATCATGGCGAACTGGGGCATCTACGTGTGGGCGGTCGCCGCCGGCCGGGCGCTCGACGCGGCGCTCGGTTATTTCATCAATCCGCTGTTCAGCATCTTTCTCGCGGCCGTCCTGCTCAAGGAAAAGCTGGCGCCACTGCAGATCGCCGCAATCGGCCTCGTGGTGGTGGCGGTGGCGATCGTCACCTACGATGCGGGCGGATTGCCCTGGGTTTCGCTGGCGCTCACCGTTACCTGGGGGTTTTATGCGCTGTTTCGAAAAACACTGCCGATCGGCCCGAACCAGGGCTTTTTCCTCGAGGTGCTGCTGATCAGCATTCCCTGCCTGCCCTATGTGATCTGGCTGGAATCGACCGGCCAGGGCCATCTCCTCAATTCGACCGGCTGGGACACGTTCATCCTGATGGCCGCCGGCATCATCACCGCCGCACCGCTGATGATCTATGCCAATGGCGCAAAACTGCTGAAACTGTCGACCATCGGCATCATGCAATACATCGCCCCGACGATGATTTTCCTGATCGCGGTCTTCGCCTTCCATGAGCCGCTCAGCCTGGTGAAGCTTGGGGCCTTTTCGCTGATCTGGGTGGCACTCGTCATCTACACCTGGTCGATGCTGAAACAGGCGCGCGGCCGGTAGGCCTTATTCGGAGCACAGGAATGCAGATCAGCGACATCCCGTTCGGCACGACCGACTGGAGCACCGTTCCCCGGACCGAGCACAAGGGCGAGACAGGGCTCGCGACATGGCAGACCTGCCATTTCGGGAACATCCGGGTGCGGATGGTCGAATATTCGCCGGGCTACCTCGCCGACCACTGGTGCGTCAAAGGCCATATCCTGCTCTGTCTTGCAGGCGAGCTGACGACCGAGCTTGCGGACGGACGCGTCTTCGTGCTGAAGCCCGGAATGAGCTATCAGGTGGCCGACGACGCCGAGCCTCACCGCTCCTCGACATCGGTCGGCGCAAAGCTCTTCATCGTCGACTAGACGTTTCAGGCGGCCCGTTAAAGCCTTGAAATCACCGCGTCCTCGCCGTCTGAAGGCGGGGTGTCCTCGCCCTGTTCGAGGATCGCCGGGACGATCTGCTCGACATCGGCGATGACCAGAGGCTGGACCAGATGGGCGCGATGGATAAAGCCCTGTTCGCGCATGTGGGTGATCAGGTCGAGCATCGGATCCCAGAAGCCGCCGATATTGGCGAACGCCATCGGTTTCCGGTGCCGCCCGAGCTGCGCCCAGGTCATGATCTCGACGATCTCCTCCAGCGTGCCGATGCCACCCGGCAGGGTCACGAAAGCGTCAGCGCGCTCGAACATCTTGTGCTTGCGCGCATGCATGTCCTCGGTCACAATCAGCTCGTCGAGCTGGCCCAGCGAATGACGCGTAGCCTCCATGTCGACCAGGAATTCGGGAATGATGCCGGTGACCTGACCGCCGTTCGACAGAACGCCGGCTGCGACCGCACCCATGATGCCCTTGGTGCCTCCGCCATAAACAAGCCGAAGCCCGTGGGCGGCGATGGATTTTCCGAGCGCACGGCCGGCTGCGATATAGGCGGGATCGCGTCCCGGCTGCGAGCCGCAGTAAACGCAGATGGATCGAATCGGCACAGTTTTCTCCGCAACGCATTTCAATGGGAGGGCCAAACCAGGCCCCGGTCGTCAAAATTGACGGGAAATGCCCGCAAGAGCAAGGCTTTATCGTGTGAAAAGCTTGTGAATGCGGGAGGAAAAGGTTAATCCGGATAGGCGACGGCTATCGCTGTCGGGAGAGGCATTGATGATGAAAAACCGTGCCGGCTGGCTGGCTCTGATCGTACTCGCTATCGCATCGCTGTTGATGGTGTTCTTCGTGATGCCCGTGATAAATCGGGACTCAAAGCCGATCGGTGCCGCGATCAATGCCGCAGGAAATGCCGTCAAGGACGCGGTGACCGAACCCCAGCAGACGGCCAGAACGCCCGATGCTGCAAAGCCGGCCGACCAGGCCGCTGCGGCTCCGCAGACCGCCTCGCCTTCCGCGCCAGCCCAGCCGGCCGCACCGCAGACGACGCCGACCCAGGCCGCCCCAGTTCAGGCTGCCACTGCGATGACGCCGCCTTCCTTCGATGTCCTGCGCGTCGAGCCGGACGGTTCGACAGTGATCGCCGGCCGCGCCGCGCCGCACTCCAAGCTCGAAATCACCGATGGCGCCGCGATCGTCGCCAAGGTCGATGTCGGCCCGAGCGGCGATTTCGCCGCCATTCTCGACAAGCCGCTGCCGCCCGGCGACCACCAGCTGGTGCTGAAGGCGACCGGCAAGGACGGCAAGGCGACCGTGTCGGAAGAAACCGCGACGGTTTCGGTGCCCACCGACAAGAACGGCAAGCTGCTCGCCATGGTCACCAAGCCGGGCAAGGCGAGCCGCATCATCGCCGCGCCGGCCGCCGATACCGCAAGTCTCCCGGCGACCGCCGCCGCCCAGCCCGCCGTTCCGGCAGCAGCTCCGCCCGCGGCCAATCCGGCTCAGGCCGGCCCCGCGCCGGCGCTTGCCGCGCCTTCGGCCACGCCGTCGCCCGACACGTCGGTTGCCGCCCTGCCGGCGCTGCCGTCCGGCTCCTCCAATCTCGCGTCGTCTGCGCCGAACATCCAGGTCTCGGCGCCCGCCTCCCCGGGCGCGACACCGGTCTCGCCCGAACTGCGCGTTACCGCCGTCGAGATCGAGGGCAACAAGATCTTCGTCGCCGGCAGCACGAAAGCGGGCACCGCGCTGCGCGGCCAGGCCGACGGCCGGCCGATCGGCACCGCACAGGCGGGCCAGGACGGCAGTTTCGTCATCGAAGGGGCAATCGACCTTGCGGTCGGCGACCACCGGATCGGCGTCGAGGCGCTTGGGGCCGGAGGCCAGGTTCTGGTGCGGGTCGAAGTGCCCTTCAACCGCCCGGCCGGCGACCAGGTCGCCGCCGTGGCAGCTCCGCCGCAGGCCGCCAATAACGGCATGTCGGCGGCCGATTCCGGCGCCTTCGACAAGCTGCGCAACGAGACGGTGCGCGCCTTCAACCTGCTGCGCGGGCTTTACGACAACGGCGGCGTTCCCTCGGCGGAACAGATGGTCGCCGCCCGGTCCGCCACCTCGATCGCGCTGAAATCGCTCTCCGAATATCGCCTGCCGGCCGATGCCGCCGCCTCCGCCCGGGTGCTTGCCGAAACCACCGCGCAGAACGCCGCGGCAGCGGTTGCCGCACTCGACGCGCTTCCCAAGGATGTCGCGGGCGTCGGCGCCGGGCTGAAACGGATCGGCGACATGATCGCCCGCGCCGTCGGCCCGGTCATCGCCCGCGAGCTGCGCGGCGTCGAAGTGGCCGCGGCCGCCCCGATGACGGCCACCGATGCCGGCGGCGCCCGCACCATCCAGCAGGAACCGCTGACCCAGAGCGAACGCAACTCGGTGATCATCCGCCGCGGCGACACGCTCTGGCAGATCTCCCGCCGCGTCTATGGCCAGGGTGTGCGCTACACGACGATCTACCTCGCCAACGAGGACCAGATCCGCAACCCCGACGTCATCCAGCCCGGCCAGATTTTCGGAGTGCCGGACGAGGCCCGGCCCGACGCGGAAGAACTCCACCGCCAGCGGATGATGCACCGCCGGTCGTAAGGGGCGCTCACCCGACTTGCTGGGATGCCCCCAAGGCCACACTCGGGGCACACAAAACCTCTCATTGCATATGCGGCAGCCCCTCATCCGGCTGCCGCCACCTTCTCCCCGCATGCGGGGAGAAGGACATGCGCCGCGCCGGCCTTCCCCGATCACAGGCAGCGAAGGGGGCACGTCCCCTCTCCCCGTTTTTACGGGGAGAGGGTTAGGGTGAGGGGCAAAGTTCCACGCGCAGACCTCTCTTATGGGAAGGGTTGCCCGGCAGACCGGAGGTTTTAACGGGGACGATTTTCCTCATCCGTGAAAATCCGGCCTTACCCATCAAACCCTTACCGACATTGGCTTCCCCCTTCATCCCCGCCTCTCCGGACCCGCGCCATAATCATCCCCGTCATCGGATGGGAAACCGGGTTCGCGAACCGGCCTCCTCCAAGGGTTTTCGGACCCCGGTTGCCGGTGATGGCTGTCGAACGTGGCGCAACGGGAACTGACAAGTCCCGCAAAACTGCAGGAAACGGTCGGGGCAGGCGGAAAGCCTGAATACCCAATACCCTGGAATACCCCGCCTGCCCCATTCCCAAACCAAAACCGCGCCGGACAAGACGTCCGGCGTGGCCAAAGCTGCTTGCGGTCCGAGTTCGCCCCTGGCCGGCGCCGACGGACACCGTCTCCGGCACGGTACCGGGCCTCTCTGAGTCGCGCCGCCAGCGCAGGGCCCGCCGGTCGGATCGGGCTTTTCCGCCCTCCCGATGCCGCCGCACGACTGCCAAATCCCCGGCAACGCCCGGAAATCCGCGTTTCGGCGCCTGCGGCTGCGACCATGCGGTTTCGGCCAGCCTCACGCAGGTTTCGGGGCAAATAACCTTACGGCATCAGGCGGTATGCTCGCATATTATCTCCACTGACCCATGCCGCGCGGACAGGAGAAGAAAATGGTTTCCAGCATCAATTCCATTCGAATTTGGTCCTCCCAGGCAGCCCTCAACGCATTCAAGGAAGTGTCCGACAACAAGACAGCCGGCAGCTCGGCGTCCGGCACCTCGTCCTCGTCGCTCGCCGACATGCTGTTCGACAGCAGCGGAGGGGACGACGACTACGAGGACGAGAAGCTTTCCGCGCTGATCGCCTCGCTGCAGCGGACGATGAACGGCACCGTTCCCGACGAAACGGCCGGCGACGGATCGGTCGGCGACATGTCGAGCAAGGCATTCATGAAGGCGCTGCAGGAAAAGCTCTCCGCACTGAAGGCGAGCCCCGACACCAAGGCGATGGCCGAGGCCATGCAGAAGGCGCTGGACGCCGGCACCTTGAAGCTGACCGACGCGGTTGCCGGCGACCAGATCACCGCCTGGGACATCACCGACGGCAAACAGACCTCGACCGGCGTCACCTCCGTCGACAAGTCCGACTGGACCCAGTTCCTCAAGGACCGCCTGACCCGCGACGACAGCGGCAAGTTCGTGCGCAACGCCGATGGCAGCTATATCGAGAAGGCGACCGGCGCGAGTTCCTATTTCGGCATGGTCGGCGAGGCCTATTACTACATCTCCTGGACCGCGCCGGCGACGACCGGCAAGCCGGCCGCCGGGACCACGCCCTCCTCCTCCGCCGACACCAAGTGACCGCTGCCGCCAAGGGCGGGAATATCCCGCCCTTGGCGGCTTGACCCAGCTGGTCGATCCCCCGGACGACGGTATCGTCACAGTCTTCAAGGATATTGGCGGCAACCCGTGGGGTATGGGTTCAGCGACGGCAGAGCCTGAACCTCCACCAAAGCCAACGTCCAAACGGGCTTCGCATTGCGCTTCCCCGCCGCTCGAATTTGCGGATAAAGCCAAGGCACGACTGGACGTTCATATGGGTCAGCATGTATCAGTCTGCCATTCCCACAACCTATGAGCACAATGATGAGCCTCTTCAGGCGTACTTTTCTGGCCGCCGCGTTGTTGCCGACCATCGCCCAGGCAGCCGACTGCCCCTCGTCCAAGACGGCAAAGAACGGCATCGTACTTGGACGGCTTGATGCGCTGAGCGAATTTCGCAAGGCCAAAGGACCACTTGTCCAGACAATCACCTCCTTCGGCGGGCCGGACAAGCAGATCGTTTATTCGTTCGAGGGCCTGTTCGATCTTTCCCGCGAGGATCGAAAAGAAAAGTATGCCAGATATCCTCTGTCGGACCTGAGCAAAATCCTTCCGCTCAAGAAGGGCGATCGTCACACCATCAATTTCATGCCCTTTGACGCGAAGTCGTCGGCGGATGACTGGGTTCTGGAACTCACCGTCACGGCAGAAGAGACCGCCAGCGTCGGCCGCTGCAAATACGACGTGTTGCGTGTCAAACAGGAAACGAAGCAGAACGGGAAGACGACCGAGAACCTGAGCGTCCTTTATTCACCCGATCTCCACGCGACCCTTGCCAAGATCTATGACGAAGGCACCGCCAGCCAGGCCATCGTCGCCTACGAGCACATCAGGCCTTTGACGCGTTGAGATAGCCGCCTTAGGCCATAGGCACCACAAGGCGGAACGAGGTGCCGCTTCAGGCATCTTTCATCAAACCGTCATTGCAACATTCCGCGCCGGACCTTATGTGCCGGGTGGCGTTTTGACGCGCCCGCTCCGGAGATATCGATGGCGAATACCAAGAAGACCATATCGGCGGATGCCAGCAATCCGCTCGGCACGCTCGTCAACCTGTGGCCCTACATGTGGCCGGAAGGCCGTGCCGACCTGAAGGCCCGCGTCCTCTGGGCGACCTTCTATCTGTTCCTCGCCAAGTTCGTGCTCCTGACGGTTCCCTATTTCTTCAAATGGGCGACCGACGCGCTGAACGGCAAGCTGGACATGGCGGGCCTCCTGCCCGCCTTCCTGCTCGGCGCCGTGGTTCTGGTGATCGCGCTCAATTTCACCCGCATCCTGCAGGTGGGGCTGAACCAGCTGCGCGACGCGCTGTTTGCTTCGGTCGGGCAATATGCGGTGCGCCAACTCGCCTACCGCACCTTCGTGCACATGCACCAGCTGTCGCTGCGCTTCCATCTGGAACGCAAGACCGGCGGCCTGTCGCGGATCATCGAACGCGGCACCAAGGGCATCGAGACGATCGTCCGGTTCACCATCTTGAACACCGTGCCGACGCTCTTGGAATTCCTGCTGACGGCGGTGATCTTCTGGGCCAGCTACGGTTTCTGGTATGTCGCGGTGACGGCGATCACGGTGGCGCTCTACATCTGGTTCACCGTGAAGGCCAGCGACTGGCGCATCGCCATCCGCCGCTCGATGAATGACAGCGACACCGACGCCAATACCAAGGCGATCGATTCGCTCCTCAATTTCGAAACGGTCAAATATTTCGGCAACGAGGAGATGGAAGCGAAGCGCTTCGACAGTTCGATGGCGCGCTACGAGAAGGCGGCGACCGACGTGTGGACCTCGCTCGGCTGGCTGAACTTCGGCCAGGGCGTGATCTTCGGCCTCGGCACGACCGTGATGATGGTGATGTCGGCGCTGGCCGTGCAGCGTGGCGAGCAGACGATCGGCGATTTCGTGTTCGTCAACGCGCTTCTGCTGCAGCTTTCCGTGCCGCTCAACTTCATCGGTTTCGTCTACCGCGAAATCCGCCAGGGGCTGACGGATATCGAGCAGATGTTCGACCTTTTGGAAGTGCAGGCGGAGGTGGTCGACCGTCCAGACGCCAGGCCGCTCGATATCGGCCAGGGCTCGATCGCCTTCAAGGACGTGCATTTTTCCTATGATCCGGCCCGGCCGATCCTGAAGGGTGTCTCCTTCGAGGTGCCGGCCGGCAAGACGGTGGCGATCGTCGGACCGTCCGGCGCCGGCAAGTCGACGATTTCCCGCCTGCTCTACCGGTTCTACGACATCCAGGACGGGTCGATCACCATCGACGGGCAGGACGTGCGCGACGTGACCCAGCATTCGCTGCGCGCGGCAATCGGCATGGTGCCCCAGGATACGGTCCTGTTCAACGACACGGTCGCCTACAACATCCGTTATGGCCGGCCTTCGGCCAGCGAGGAAGAGATGCTGGCCGCCGCCGAAGTGGCGCAGATCGGCCATTTCATCCGGGCCCTGCCGGAAGGTTTCGAGACCAAGGTCGGCGAACGCGGCCTGAAACTTTCGGGCGGCGAGAAGCAGCGCGTGGCGATCGCCCGCACCATCCTCAAAGCCCCGCCGATCCTCATCCTCGACGAGGCGACCTCGGCGCTCGACACCACGACCGAACACGAGATCCAGTCGGCGCTCGACACGGTTTCGAAAAACCGCACGACGCTGGTGATCGCCCACCGGCTTTCCACCGTGATCGGCGCCGACGAGATCATCGTCCTGCGCGACGGGCGGATCGCCGAACGGGGCACCCATGCCTCGCTTCTGGAACAGAACGGCCTCTACGCCTCGATGTGGAACCGCCAGCGCGAGGCGGTACAGGCGGAAGAACAGCTGCGCAAGGTGCGCGAGGAGGACGACCTCGGCGTCGTCCTGCGCGGCGTTCCGGCGGCGGAATGAACCGGGAAGGACAGATGATGAGAAAGAACCGCCAGACGCGAATGATGGTCCTGCTGGGCGTCGCCGCAGCCTATGCGCTGGTGCTGGCGCTGTGGGGCTCGCCGCTTCTTGCCTTTACCACCTGGATGGGCTGGGTCGATCCGCAGGCGGCGCGATAAGAACACGCACTGTTCACAGGACGGGTGCTGTCAAACCGCCGGTTCGCGTGCCATCTAAGGTGCAACTTCAGACACACGAAAACCGGATGGCAACCTCATGAAAAAGATCGGCTTTCTTTCCTTCGGGCACTGGACCCCCTCGCCGCAGTCGCAGGCGCGGTCGGCATCCGATGTCCTCCTGCAATCCATTGATCTCGCTGTGGCGGCCGAAGAGCTCGGGGCCGACGGCGCCTATTTCCGCGTCCACCATTTCGCGCGGCAGCTCGCCTCGCCCTTCCCGCTGCTTTCCGCGGTCGGCGCCCGCACCAAGCGAATCGAGATCGGCACCGCCGTCATCGACATGCGGTATGAAAACCCTCTCTACATGGCCGAAGACGCCGGCGCCGCCGACCTCATCGCCGGGGGGCGCCTGCAGCTCGGCATCAGCCGCGGCTCGCCGGAACAGGTGATCGACGGGTTCCGTTATTTCGGCTACCAGCCGGCGGAAGGCGAGACCGACGCCGACATGGGCCGGCGCCACGCGGAAGTGTTCTTCGACGTGCTGCGCGGCGAAGGTTTCGCCAGGCCCAATCCGCGGCCGATGTTCCCGAACCCGCCCGGCATGCTGCGCCTGGAGCCGCATTCGGAGGGCCTGCGCGACCGCATCTGGTGGGGTTCGAGCTCCAACGCGACCGCCGTCTGGGCCGCCAGGCTCGGCATGAACCTGCAGAGCTCGACGCTCAAGACCGACGAGAGCGGCAAGCCGTTCCACATCCAGCAGGCCGAACAGATCCGCCTCTATCGCGAGGCCTGGAAGGAAGCCGGCCATGCCCGCGAACCGCGCGTCTCCGTCAGCCGCAGCATCTTCGCGCTGATGAACGACATGGACCGCGCCTATTTCGGCGGCAGCGGCGAAAGCCAGGACCAGATCGGCAATATCGACCCGCAGACCCAGGCGATCTTCGGCCGCTCCTATGCCGCCGAGCCCGACAGGCTGATCGACCAGCTGAAGGCCGACGAGGCGATCGCCGAGGCCGATACGCTGCTGCTCACCGTGCCCAACCAGCTCGGCGTGGATTACAACGTGCATGTGCTCGAGAGCATTTTGAAGCACGTGGCGCCGGGGCTGGGGTGGCGGTAACGGCCGCCGAGAGCCGCTATCCATAAGGCCGGAAGATCCATACAGAGACCGCCAGGACTCTGCTGCGGTTTTGTGTAAATTTTCGACCTCCGATCAAGACCTCGCGAGCCGGCGCCAACAACCCGGCTCGCGCTGTCGATAAGGCAGGCTATACTGAAAGATCTAGCTCTCCCGCCAAGCTGCCTGCCTCCTCCCTTGACATCCGTCTTGCTTGCAGATCAATTAGAAGTACTAAGAAATTCACAATACAATCACTTTGGCGATGGTGCATGCGGACCTTCTGGATTTCTTTTGCGCTATTGTTCCTCATGCAGCTGCAAATCGCTGCGAGAGCGCAGGTTGCGCAGGATCCGGACTGGATGGTTCGCGGCTTCGAAGCAGCACTTGCCGATAAAAGCCCCGGTGTCGTGGAAGCTGCGGTTCTCCGGTGGGGCAGACTTGCAAAGCATATCCCGCCCGGCCCACGTGCCGATGCGGCGACCGACAGGCTGCTGCCTCTGCTCGAAAGTAGCAATTTCGACGCCGTGCAGGCAGCCGCCACAGCACTTTCCGCCCTACCGCCAGGCAACAGGACCGGTGCGATCCTGGACGGCATGCTTGCGGTCATCGAAAAGGCCGGCGACTCGGGAAGCGCCGTCGCGGCGGCGCTGGGCGCCGTGCCCATGCGCGACAAGGTCGATACCGTCATCGAACGATTGCTGACCCTTCTCAGGAAGGACGGCAGTGCGCAGCAAATGGTTGCCATCGAAGCCCTGGGCGCTCTTCCCCTCCCGCCAGGCGCCCGCGCCGATGCCGTTATCGATGAACTGCTCCCCCTTCTTGGAAGCAAACCCACTTTGCTCAGACGCGCGGCGGTGACGGCTCTTGCGTCGCTCGGGAAAGGCAACCGGAGCGAAAAGGTTGCCGAAAAGCTGTTCCCTCTCCTCTACGACGTCAGCACGCTGCTGCGACAGGCTACGGCCAAGTCTCTCATGACGTTGCTGCAGGGAAATACGGGCCCAGTCACGGACAAGTTGCTGCCCCTCCTGAAAAGCGGCAACACCGCGATGCAACGGTACACATTTGAGGCTCTCGCCACAATTCCGCCTCCGGCGGGCGGGCGGGCGGAGGCGTTTATCGACGAACTCCTCCCCCTCGTCGACAGTCAGAGCTTTTCGGTGCGGCGGGGTGCCATCTCGGCCCTTGCCGTCATTCCGTTTTCGCCCGGACCGCGCGCAACAAGCGTTTTCGACAAGCTGCTGCCGCTCATCGGAGACGAGAGCACCGTCGCCCGGAGGACCATGATCAAGGCCCTCACGGCCGCTGCAAAAGCTGAACCGGTCACCACCGTCTTCGACAAACTGGTGCCCCTTCTGGAGAATGCCGACGAGAACGTCCAACAGGGCGCCTTGGAAATTCTCACAGCCATACCGAAGCCGCCCGGCGACGCCGCAATCGTCCTGATCGAAAAGATGCACCCGCTTCTCGACCAATCGAACAGCCAGATTCAGCAGAGCGCCGCCAACATCATCGCCACCATTCCCGTTCCACCAGGGGAACCGGCCAGGATCGTGGCGGCAAAACTACTCCCGCTTCTTGCCGATTTCGACAGCGACCTGCAGAAGGCCGGCGCCCTGGCTCTTGCCGGTGTTCCCATTCCTCCGGGCGAGCCAACCACTGCCGCCATCAGCGGATTGATGCCGCTTCTTGAAAATTTCGACAGCGAGGTGCAGGACGCCGCCGTCCGGGCGCTGGCCGCCCTCGCCAAGGATACGGTAAATGCCGGCGCCATTCTCGACGCGCTGATGCCATACCTTGGCGTCGACAATGACGGCAATGTCGAGCAAGGGATCGCCCGCGCATTGGCAGCCATTCCGATCACGCCCGGCGAGCGTGCGCAACTGGCGGCCGACCGGCTGCTACCTCTGCTCGCGAGCGACGACAGCGATACCCAGATTGTCGCCCTGCAGGCATTTGCGGTCCTCCCGATGCCGGCGGATGAGCGCCGGCGTATCGTCATCACCAAACTCCTGTCATTTATGGAAAGCGACGGGAACAAGCTTCGACAAGCCGCCACCCGAGCGCTCTCGTCCATCGGACCGGGCGGAATTCTGAGCGCGGTCGATGCGATACAGCTGATCGACACGAGCGCCGAGCAGGCGCTCGGCAGGCTGCGGGCAATCGCCCATCTTGCGACAGGCGCGGACGAGAAGAAGGAACAGACGCCGCTCCTGCTCTCCTGGCTCGGCCGGCCGGCCGAAGTGCCGACGGAGACCGTGGCGAACAATCCCGAGAACGCTCACAGAGTGCTGAAACTGCTGCTTTCCCAATGGAGCGAGATCAGCAAGGTGGCTTTGGCGCGGACCGAGGCGGAAGCCCGCGTCATGGACATCATCTACGCAGCCTGCCGCGCGCCGGCGCAGGAAAGATCGGTGTCGGACATGTTCCAGACCGTCGTGATCTGGCTTCGCAACCTTCCGCTGGACGGACCGGTACAATCCTGCTGGACTTACGACGAGAGGCGCACGGTCGAGCAGCTCCAGGCAAAATTCAAGGAAAAAGGCTCCACGCACGCCCAGGCGCTCGCCGATCACCTGGATCGCGAGAAGGCCGCCCCATGGTACAGGTGGATAAGCTGGTCGGTTGCGGGCTGGGCGGTGTTCTGGGGAGCATTCCTGTTCGTATTTCCCTGGTCCACCACCGTTCAGGCTATCTTCTTCTGGAATCCCCATGTTCGCAGCGTGATGAGCCTCTGGTTCGTCCCCCTCCTGCTGCTGATCTTTCCGTTTTTGCGCAGACGGCTGCTGAAACCGTTCCACGATGAACTGCTCGCTGCCGCCCGCCCGGACAAGTTCGCCGGCCTGGGCTATTTTGGCGGCGGGCGCGCCCGCGTCGAGGACGACACCCCGGCCTCGATCGACAGCCTGATAACCGGACTGCGAGGAACCGTCATCGTGCGTGGCGAAGCCGGCCTCGGCAAGACCAGCACGCTGAGACGGATTGCCCTGAATACCCGCGGCCCGGTTGCATTCCTGGATGCGCGCGACTGCACGCAGGGCGTGGATGTCGCGATCGGGGAGATTCTCCACCAAGTCCAGGAAGTCGGCTTCATAAGGAGCATGGTCTATTCCAGAGCCATGACCGTCATAGTCGACGGACTGAACGAGGTCTCCGCAGACACGCGCGAGAAAGTCAGCACCTTTGCCCGCGACATGTCGAAGGGCGACGTGTTCATCGGCACGCAACCCATCGAGTGGGTGCCTCCCAAGGGAGCAAAGATCGTCGACCTGCTGCCGCTCAACCGGACTGAGACGCAGGAATTCCTCATGAGCCGGCCGGTCGGATCCGACCAAACGCAGAAACGCCATGGGGACGCGTATAAATCCGCGGTGCTGACTTTCATCCATCAGGCACTTGATCAGGCGCCGACGGAAGACGAACGCGTGGCTGCGGCGCTCATGCTGTCGAACCCTTTCGACCTTGCTTTCGCCGCCGATCTTTTGGCTCAGGGTACGCTGCCGCGCGCTACCGCTCTGATCGATGCCGCCTTTCAACTCGCGGACGAGGGCGACGAAGAGCAACAGGGATATCGCGCCGTCAACGGCCAGCCATTCCCCCTTACCCCGTTCGGTCGCCACGCCGTCGACATGCGGCTCGAGGACCGCAACTGGTTCAAGCCCGAGGAATTCCCCGCGGAAATCTCCAGCCTGCTCACGTGGAAGCTTCTCGTTCGCAGAGCTGTCCGCGGTGCAGATAAAATGGTCGACCGGGTCCAGTTTCGTCATGACCGGGTCTGGGATTTTTTCATCGCGGCCGCGTTCAGCGCCGATCCCGAACTTTGGGAGAAGCATATCGAGGATCCGCGGTTCCGCGGCGCCTACCTGCGTATCGCCGATACCTGGGAACCTGCACATGCGGCCTTGGTCCGGGAAAAACTGATCGTGAAGGCTGCCGAAAGGGGCGATCACACGACAAGCGACGAATTCATCAGGCGATTGGAAAAAAGGCGGCAGGCAGCGATCACCACGCCGGAAGCGGCATAACGGAGAGCAAGTTCAGTGTTGCCGCCCTCCGGTTCCGGCGGGATGGCCAGATATCGCGCCACGGAACCGCATTGCCGCAAAAACGGTTTCCCTGTAGTCAGTTGGCGCTGACCATACGGGAGAAAACGTTGATCAACCTCTTCGACACCATCCGCAACACGCTCGTGCCGATCCACAAGGAAGGGTACGTCTTCGTTGCCGCCTTCTTCATCGCCTCGCTGATCCTCGGCTATATCGCCGAGCCGCTGTTCTGGATCGGCCTGGTGCTGACCTTGTGGTGCGCCTATTTCTTCCGCGATCCGGAACGGGCGGTGCCGCAGGACGACGACCTGATCCTCAGCCCCGCCGACGGCCGGGTCAGCCATGTGGCCATGGTGGTGCCGCCGGCCGAGTTGCAGCTCGGCTCCGAGCCGATGCTGCGCATCTCGGTGTTCATGAACGTGTTCGACTGCCACATCAATCGCTCCCCGGTGCGCGGCCAGGTGTCGCGCATCGAATACCGGGCCGGCCAGTTCATCAATGCCGAACTGGACAAGGCGAGCGACGACAACGAGCGCAACGGGCTCGTCATCGACACCCGCCACGGCAAGGTCGGCGTGGTGCAGATCGCCGGCCTCGTGGCGCGGCGCATCGTCTGCTGGGTGAAGCCCACGGAGCCGGTCAATGCCGGCGAGCGGTTCGGCCTGATCCGCTTCGGCTCGCGGCTCGACGTGTTCGTGCCGGCGGGCGGCCAGCCCCGTGTCTCCGTCGGCCAGCGCGCCATCGGCGGCGAAACCGTGCTTGCCGAATTCGGCTCTGCCAAGGGCCCGACACTCAGCCGCCGTACATAACAGGGAAGACAGAGCATCATGGAGACGCCCGCTTCGCCGCCTTCGCATCCGCATTCGCAGCCACATTCGCACACGGAGCCGAACCGCCCGAACGACGAAGCCCGCGGGCCGCGCCTGCGGGAAATCCCGCTCAGGCTGCTGGTGCCGAACCTGATCACCGTACTCGCCATCTGCGCGGGGCTTACCGGGATCAGGCTCGCATTCGAGGGGCGGTACGAGCTGGCGGTCGCCATGGTGCTGCTGGCAGCCTTCCTGGACGGCATCGACGGACGCGTGGCGCGGCTCCTGAAAGCCACGTCGAAATTCGGCGTGCAGATGGATTCGCTCGCCGACATCATCAATTTCGGGGTGGCGCCGGCGCTGGTATCCTATGCCTTCCTGCTCGACCAGGCGCATTCGATCGGCTGGATCGCCGCCCTGCTCTATGCGATCGCCGCCGGCCTGCGCCTTGCCCGCTTCAACGTGATGGAAGACCGCAACATCAAGGCGGACTGGCAATCGGAATTCTTCGTCGGCGTGCCGGCACCGATGGGCGCCATGCTGGTGCTGCTGCCGGTCTATCTCGGCTTCCTCGGGGTCGAAGCCACGCCGGTCTTCGTTTATGCGAGCGTCGCCTATACGCTGCTGATCGGTTACCTGCTCGTGTCGCGCCTGCCGGTGTGGTCCGGCAAGTCGAGCCGCATCCGCCGCGACCTGACGCTGCCGATCATGCTCGCCGTGGTGCTCTATGTGGCGCTGCTGATGAGCTACACATGGGAAGTGCTGTCGATCACCGTCGTCGCCTATCTCTTCGTCCTGCCGTTCAGCGCCCGTGCCTGGCACCGCCGCTACGGCACGATTACAATCGAGGATGACAGTGCGAACGTTTAGAGGCGTCCGCACTCGGTAAGTTGCAACTTCCGCGCAACAGTTTCCCGCAAGATGACAGTTCTATGAATCGTGGGCGGCAGTGCCGGCTTGCCGGCCACGATTCTGCCCGCTTTTATGGGAAGAGCCGCGATCGCAAAAATGCAAACAACAGAATCGCGTGACGAGGAGACAGCTATGAGCACCGAAAAGAGCCCCAAGAAGATCGAAGCCAAGCCGGAAATCACCCCGCCCTACCGTCCGCTCGGCCTGAAGGCCGTCGTTGCCGCGGCGCTGATGCTGAAGCGCAAGCCGAAGCTGACGCCCGCAGGCTGATCCCGCCCGCCGGACGGGAGCCGGGCCGCCTCATTCGCCGCCGAGGAAACTCCACAGGAGCCCGAGCGCGAGCAGGCTCATGACCACCCCGATGACGACATCCAGCACCCGCCAGGCGGCGGGTCTGGCAAACAGCGGCGCCAGGAACCGCGCGCCGTAGCCGAGCCCGAAAAACCAGACGAACGAGGCGATCGCCGCGCCGGTGCCATAGGCCACCCGCTCCGCCCCTTCGAAAGCCGCCGACAGGCTTCCGAGCAGCACGACCGTATCCAGATAGACATGCGGATTGAGGAAGGTGAAGGCCAGGCAGGTGAGCACCGCCGCCTTCAGCCCCATCGGCTCCGGCGCGCCGGCGACCATCGCGGCAGGCCTGACCGCCCGCCGGAACGCCATAAAGGCGTAGAACCCGAGAAACACCGCGCCACCCAGGGTCACCACCGAGATCAGCACCGGCGATTGCGAGACAATCGTGCCGAGCCCGGCGACGCCGGCGGCGATCAGCACCGCATCCGACAGCGCGCAGATCAGGCAGAGGATGAAGACATGGGCACGGATCAAGCCCTGGCGCAGGATGAAGGCATTCTGGGCGCCGATGGCGATGATCAGGGAAGCACCGAGGGCGAGGCCGGATAGGCCAGCGGAAAGCAGGGTCATGATAGGAAGGTCCGTCCTGAGGCAGAGCGAAAGCTAGAAAAGCGACATCTGGGTCGAATCGGGCTTCGGCTTTTTCGGCGGCTCTTCTTCCGGCTGCGCCACCGCGACCGGTTTCTGCAGGTCCGGCCCCATATTGGCGACCTTGTTGACGAGGTCGGAAACCGGCAGCGCCTCGAAGAAATCTTCCTGTACCGGCCGCATCAGGTCGGCCACTTCGCGCGGCTCCTGGGTCTTGCAGTCGAGCCAGCGGGCAAAATCCTCAGGCCCGATGACGACCGGCATGCGGTCGTGGATATGGCGGATGCCGCCGTTGGCCGCCGTCGTCATGATCGCGGCGGTATCGACCTCGGAACCGTCCGCCGAGGACCAGGTCTCCATCAGGCCGGCAAAGGCGATGACGCCGCCGCGCTTCGGGCGGATCCAGTAGGCCTGCGGTTTCACGCCGCTTTCCTTCGGCGGCCGGCGCCATTCGTAAAAGCCGGTGGCGGGGATGAGGATGCGGCGATGGCGCATGGCGGCGCGGAAGGAGGCCTTGCCGATCGCCGTCTCGGAACGCGCGTTGATCAGGAGCGGAAACTCCTTCATGTCCTTCACCCAGCCGGGGATCAGGCCCCAGCGGGCCAGAAAGGCGCGGCGCTCCGGCAGATTGCTGCCCGGCTCGCGCTTTTCCGAGGACATGACGACAAGAATCGGCTGGGTCGGGGCGATATTGTAGCGGGCCGGGAAATCATCGAGATCCGCCAGGCTGAAGAATTCAGAAACATCCTTGGGGGTCGCCGTCAGGGCGTAGCGTCCGCACATGGGCCTTATGTGGCATCGGCTTTTCCGAGGGTCAAGCGGCGATGATCAGGCGCTTCTGGGTCCGAACAGGATGATTGCGCCGCCGACGAGGCAGACCGCGACGCCAAGAATGTCCCAGCGATCCGGCACCCTGGTTTCGACGGCCCAGAGCCAGAGGATCGAGGCGAGGATATAGATCGCGCCATAGGCCGCATAAGTGCGCCCGGCCGCCTCGCTCGGCACCAGCGCCAGCAACCAGGCGAACACGATCAGTGATAGAATGCCCGGCGCCAGCCACCAGATCGGCTTTTCCAGCCGGAACCACGCCCAGAAGGCAAAACAGCCGGCGATCTCGGCCAGGGCGGCGATGGCATAGAGGAGGTAGGTTTTCATGGAACTCATCAGCTTGAAGAATTGTAGCTCATACGCTACATTTTCACATGGTCGAAATTCAGGAAACCGAAATCTTTTCGACCTGGTTTACTAGGTTACGAGACGAGCGGGCAAAGGCTCGGATCAACACCCGTATCTATCGTTTGTCACTCGGCAATCCCGGCGATGTAAAGCCGGTTGGATCTGGGATCAGCGAAATGCGCATAGATTATGGGCCGGGTTATCGAATCTATTTCATCCGCCGCGGGCAGACACTGACAATCCTTCTTTGTGGCGGAGACAAATCTAGCCAGACGGAAGATATCGCATCGGCCAAAAAGCTGGCGGCTGGTCTGGAGGGCCGGAAATGACGGTTGAGACAAAAAAATGGGATATCGTCGAGCATCTTGATACCGACGAGCGTATCGCACTTTTCCTGGAAGCGGTTTTCGAGGATGGAGATCCCGCTGTTATCGCCGCTGCGATAGGGGATGTCGCCCGCGCTCGCGGCATGAGCCAGATCGCCAAGGAAGCCGGTCTTTCGCGAGAAAACCTCTATCGGGCGCTGAGCGAGGGGGGCAATCCCGAGTTCGCGACCATCTTTAAGGTTATCCGGGCTATCGGCTACGACCTCACTGTTGTGCCGCATGGCAGCGCAGCGCGCTGAACTCGAACGACGATAATATGCCCCCTTCCCCGCAAGCCGCATCCTCCGCCATTCTCGAACGTGACGGCCGGCTCCTGTTGATCCGGCGGGTGAACCCGCCATCCATGGATCTGTTTGCCTTTCCGGGCGGGCGGGCCGAACCCGGCGAGACGCCGGATGAGACGGCGGTGCGGGAATTCCTGGAGGAGACGGGGATTGCCGTGCGCAATCCCGTGCTGTTCGCCACCTATGACCTGAAGAGCGAAAAAGAAGGCGGGCGGCATTTCTTCCTGTCGGTCTTCCGGGTGGAAGCGGATTCCGACACGCAGGCGATCGCCGCCGACGACGCGGCGGATCCCGGCTGGTATACGGTCGAGGAGATCCGCTCGCTGCCGGTGCCGGCCAGCGTGCGCGAATGCGCCGAGAGGCTGGCGGCGGAGATCAATGCCCGCTAAGACAAGTGCAATCGCGCCCTCTCGAGACCCGTTCATGATCCTTCTTCCGCGACTCGGCCGCCTGACGCTGCTGGCATTCCTGGCGGCGACACCAGTTGCCGCCCAGTCTGCCAAGCAGCAGCCGGCGGCGCCGCCGCCGCCTCCTCCGGTGGCCGGGGAAAAGCCGGCGCCTTACGACGTGCAGCTGACCCGGCTCGCGGAAGTGCTCGGCTCCATCCAGTACCTGCGGGCGCTCTGCGGCGCATCGACATCGGAATGGCGTGCCTCGATGCAGCAGCTGCTGGATGCGGATACCGGTACGGAGCCGAAACGTCGCGAGCGGTTGACGGCGGCCTTCAACCGGGGGTATCGCTCGTTTGCCGCCGTGCATACATCCTGCACGGATGCGGCAAGGACCGCCGAGGAGCGTTATCGTATCGAAGGCGCAACACTTGCGACAGAAATCGCGGCGCGCTTCGGAAATTAGAGGATTATTTACCTCTTTTGGCAGGAGGCCGTGTCGTTTTGATAAAAGGCTGATAAAGTTTTTAACGGGCTAGTAATCAAACGGGCACCGAGGACGACAGAATGCAGACAGGCCGCAACGACATCGACGACATGATTGTGCATGAGAAGATGCAGGCTGCCTTGGAATATCAGAGTGAGGCATGGGCCGACGGCCGTGCCGACGGTATCGAGCCGGAAATCATCGCCGATGCAGCTCTGGTCCTTGCCATGCGGGAGACCATTCGCATACACGGGGAAATGGGCGCGGAAGCCATGCTTGATTCGCTCAGGAGCCGCATGCTCGCCGGCGAATTCTCCCCCGAGCGCACCGTTCAATAACGATAGAGGTTTCCCATGCGGAACGCGGCGGAAACGACGACGGCCCGATTGATCCTCCGCCTTTCGGCGGCAACCGTGCTTGCTGCCGCGATTGCGGCCGGCGGCCAGGCTTTTGCGCTGTCCGAACTGCGCCCGAGCGTCGAGCCTCAGGAGCCGGAGCCTGCCCAGAGCCGCGCTATCCTGCAGGCTTTCGAAGGCACGACCCTGCCGCAGCCGGGTCCCGCGATCAACCGATCCGCCCAGGCCGGCGACAACAAGACGCCCGCCGCTCCGGCGGACACGAATGCCGCCAAGCCCGCGCCGGCCGACGACAAGCCGGCGGAGATCATCCGCGACATGACCAAGCTGCCGGCACCGGTCAAGCAGATGCGCGAAAAGCTGGTCGAGGCCGCGGCCTCCGGCGACGTCACCCGCCTGCGTGACCTGATGGGAACGGGACCAACCCAGACGCAGGTGATGAACGGCGAATTCGAGGACCCGATCGAAACGCTGAAGAGCTTTTCGGGCGATGCGGACGGCCAGGAGATCCTCGCCATCCTGCTCGACATCCTCTCCACCGGTGCGGCGCATTTCGACGTCGGCACGCCGGATGAAGCTTATGTCTGGCCCTATTTCGCCGGCAAGCCGCTTTCGAAGCTGACGCCGCCCGAACGGGTCGATCTCCTGCGGATCGTCACGGCAGGCGACCTTGCCGGCATGGAAGAGAACGGCAACTACAACTTCTTCCGCACCGGCATCAGCCCCGACGGCAAATGGAAGTTCTTCTCCGGCGGCGATTGAAGCGAGAGTGGGGAATTCGGGCTTGCGACTGGCTTTGTGCTGGTCGCGACCACTCTATTTGCCGAGCCGTCGTTACCCCCTCTGCCACTTTCGTGACATCTCCCGCATCACGCAGCAAATCCCCCAGCGGCAACTCATGACCCGTCGCAGCCAAGCACGGGCCTGACGATGCCCCGCCAACTTTAGCTCGTGGTCGATCCGCGAATGAAGTATAAAGGGGCACTAGCATGTTGGTCGGCAGGACCGGAGCCGTCGGCTTGGATCGATGCTCGCCACAACGCGCGTTCACATGGTGAACGCCTTCGTTCGCATAGTGAACGCCTCGCTGAAATGAGGGAACCATTATGGACGTCGTCGTAAGAACTTACTCAGGCAAGGGCTCGAAAGAGCTATTTTCACTCCTTGAGGAGCGCAAGGCGGAAATCGAGAAGCTTTTGCGCACCACAAAGGGATTTGTGAGCTACACGCTGGCCCGGAGCAGCGAAAGCGACGGGGGGCTCTCGATGACCGTATGCCAGGACAAGGCAGGCATCGACGAGAGTGTCGGCATGGCCAGGGACTGGATTGCCAAAAACGCGGCACACATCGGCGTCGACGCACCAAAGGTATCTCTGGGAAAGATCATCATCCACGCCACGAATAGCTGAGTTCCATACCTGCGCCCGGTCGAGCGAACCGGCCGGGCGTTTTCTAGGGATCCCGTTACCCACCGTCCTTCGGACCCTTCGATGACATCTCGCATATGAGGCGCGAAGCAGCGCGTGGCGCCCCTTCCCCCTTGTGCGGAAGGGTTAAGTGCCGCACCCGCTTCACACCCCATAAGCGATACACGTATCGTCGTGCGGGAGATCGGTGGGAACTTCCGGCACACTCATCGCCCATGAACTTTATCATCCGACCGGACGGCACGCCTTGCCGCCGCCTCTGCGAAGAACTAACTCTCAGTCTCAGAACAACCGGATTGCCGCACCATGCCCGCCGCCTACCTTCCCTCGCGAAGCCTGATCCGCCTCACCGGCAAGGATGCGCAGGATTTCCTGCAGGGTCTGATCACCACCGACATCGATTCGCTGCCGGAAGGCGAGGCCCGCCCGGGCGCGCTGTTGACACCGCAGGGCAAAATCCTGTTCGATTTCCTGATCTGGCGCGACGGCGAAGGCTTTTTCATCGAGACCGAGACCGCCCAGCGCGAGGCGCTGATGCGGCGGCTGACCATGTACAAGCTGCGCGCCGCAGTCGAGATCGCCGCCGGCCCGCAAGACGGGGTTTCCGTTTTCTGGGGCGAGGATGCGGGCAAAGGCGCCGTGACGGATGCCGCCTTTGCGAAGGCGGGCATCGCGCTCACCCGTGCACCCGGCAAGCTGGATGACGGACCGGAAGCGGCCTATCATGTCCTGCGCACCGAAGCCGGCATCCCGATGTCCGGCCACGACTATGCGCTGCAGGACGCATTTCCGCATGACGTGCTGCTCGACCAGACGAACGGCCTGTCCTTCCGCAAGGGATGTTTTGTCGGCCAGGAGGTCGTATCCCGCATGCAGCATCGCGGCACGGCGCGGCGGCGGGTGGCGATCGTGTCGGGCGAGGCCGCCCTGCCCGCTTCCGGCACCGAGATCACAGCTGGCGGCAAGCCGGTCGGCACGCTCGGATCGGTTTTTGGAAACAAGGGCCTGGCGATCGTGCGTATCGACCGCGTCGGCGATGCCCTCGCGCGCGGCGTTCCGCTTTTTGCCGGCGATGTCGCCGTCAGCCTGACGCTTCCCGCCTGGAGCGGGCTCTCCTTCCCCGTCGAGGCTGAAGAGGCCGAGACGTGAGCCCAGCAATACCGGCACCACGGGCCTGGCAGCGCATGCTGTCGGGCCGGCGGCTCGACCTGCTCGACCCCTCGCCGCTCGACGTCGAAATCTCCGATATCGCCCACGGGCTTGCCCGCGTCGCGCGCTGGAACGGCCAGACGCGCGGCGACCACGCGTTTTCGGTCGCCCAGCACTGTCTCGTGGTGGAAGAAATCTTCCGTCGCTGCAACGAAGCCTGCGCGGCCGATGCGCTGCAGATGACGATGCTGCACGACGCGCCGGAATATGTGATCGGCGACATGATCTCGCCGTTCAAATCGGTGGTCGGCGGCGGCTACAAGGCGGTCGAGCAGCGGCTCGAGGCGGCGATCCACCTGCGTTTCGGCCTGCCGCCGCATCCGAGCCGCGAGCTCAAGGCGCTGATCAAGAAGGCCGATACGATCGCCGCCTTTTTCGAGGCCACCGAGCTTGCCGGCTTCTCGGTCACGGAGGCGCGAAAATTCTTCGGCCAGCCGCGCGGCATCACCCGCGACATGCTGCCGATCCAGCCGATGCCGGCGCCTGCCGCACAACAGCTTTTCCTCGACCGCTTCCATGCGATCGAGGCCGAACGCGCCGCTTCGGGCAAAATGTCATGACCGCGATCGTCGTCTGCCCGCTTGCCGCCATCGCCGAGACCGCCGTGCGGCACAAGGCGCGCGAAATGGTGAGCCTGATCGCCGAGAGGCAGGACTTTCACCGGCCGGGCGTGATTTCCGCCGACCGTCACCTGAAGCTGGCGATGAACGATATCGGTTTTGCCGGCACCGGCGACCTGATCGCGCCCAGCGAAGCGCATGTGGAAAGCCTGATCGCCTTCGTGCGCGACTGGGACCAGTCGGCGCCGATCGTCATCCATTGCTGGATGGGCGTCTCCCGATCGCCGGCCGCGGCCGTGATCGCGGCGCTCTCGCTCCACCCGGAAGAAGACGATTTCGCACTGGCCGCGAGGCTTCGCAGCGTCGCGCCGCATGCGACGCCGAATACACGGCTGATCGAGATCGGCGACCGGATGCTTGGGCGAAACGGCCGGCTGATCGCCGCCATCAAGGGGATCGGCCGCGGCGCCGAAACCGATGGGCGGGCTTCGTTCGTGCTGCCGCTAAAATCCCGCATTGAAGCTGAAAGTTGAACTTTCCTAATTGTTTAGCTAGCCGCGGGAAAGCTCCATTTTTTTCTTGACCTCGCGGCCTGCTGCGCCAATTAACGGCGAAACCGTAAACAGGGAGCAGATTGCCGGATGGACCAGGCATCGGAATTCGTCGTGGCCACGAGAGCAGCACTCGCTCAGTTGAGCGCGCTCGCGGTGCAGTATTCCTTTTCCGCCATCGGGGCTATCGTCCTGCTCGTGCTCGGCTGGATGGCCGCCGGCCTGATCAGCCGCTGGGCGCATCGCGGCCTGTCCCGGATCCACGGTATCGATGCGACGCTGTCGCAGTTCTTCTCCAACATCATCCGTTACGCGATCCTGGTGCTCGTCGTTGTCATGGTGCTCGGCCAGTTCGGGGTGCAGACGGCGTCGGTGCTCGCGGCACTCGGCGCGATCGGCCTTGCGGTGGGCCTGGCGCTGCAGGGCACGCTGCAAAATATCGCTGCGGGCATCATGCTGCTGGTCCTGCGGCCGTTCCGGGTCGGCGAAAGCATCGAAACCGGCAGCGTCACCGGCACGATCGTCGATGTGGGGCTGTTTGCGACGGAGCTTCGAACCGCCGACGGCGTCTATCGGCTGGCGCCGAACTCGACGCTGTGGAACGTTCCGATCACCAATTACAGCCGGCTGAAGACCCGCCGCAACGAGATCTCGGTCAGCATCGGCAGCGACGGCGATATCGGCAGGGCGCAAGCCAAGCTGATGGCGATCGCCGGAAGCGACAGGCGGGTGCTGAAGGACCCGGCGCCGACGGTCTATGTGGCCGAATTCGACGCGGGCAGCGCCAAGCTGACGCTGCGCTACTGGACCAAGAGCAGCGACTGGTGGAATACCGGCCGCGACCTGACCCGGGACGTGAAGATCGCTTTCGACAAGCACCCGGAAAAAATTCCAGACCCTCAGGTAGAAAACCGCGACGTTTCCGGTGAGAGCGGACCTCCGGCTCCTCACGGTGCGGACGAACCGGTCACGCAGCGGACCTGAAGGAAAGGATGCATCGGGGCCGGCTTTTCACGAGGAAGCCGGCCCCGATGCCCAAATTTTTGACGAGAAGCGATTCGGCGGTCGCCATCATACGGCCTTGAGACCGTATTCCTCGCTGCCCGCCCAGACGATATCCCAGGAGGCGCCGGGGCGGACATTGCGGATGGCCGTCGGCTCGAAGGCGACGAGGCAGCGCCCCTCGCGGTGGCGCACCGACGGATAGATCAAGCCGTCATGTCCGTCGCGCCGCAGTTTCTCGGCAAGCGCCTGCCCTTGAGGATAACCGACCGCCGGATCGGGATTAAGCGCCGGGTGGTTTCGCTCGTCGCTGATGTCGGGATATTCGCCGATGAAATCGGCCAGCAGTTCGACATAACGCGCCGTTTCCTCGAACAGGCCGATGAACTTCAGTTCGCGGGTCTTGTGAAAGGCGACCTCGGCGAGCGAGGTCATCGTGTCCCAGCTGCAGTACCAGGCGCCGCGGGTCTCGTCGTTGAAGCGGTTTCCGCCCTTGCGGGTATAGGTGAAGGCGGCGTTGATATGAGTGTTGCCATAGACCTGCAGGTCGTGCTTGCGGCGTTTCCAGGCGAGTTCGCGGCGGTCGAGATAGAGGTTCAATCCGCGCTCGGCGGTCAGCCGGGCGCTGGTCATCCCCTCGATCTCGGCGAGGATCGCCAGCTCCTCGTCGCTATCCACCAGGCCGCGCAGGCTCGGCGGCTTGTGGTAGGTCGCCGGGATCAGCCGCACCAGGCCCCGGTCGCTGACCGAGGTCACGATCACGCGCCGCCCCGCAGGGCATCGAGGTAATTGCGGACGGCGAGGAATTGCGGCAGGCCTTCGTCGATCAGCGTATCGATGGGGCGGCGACCACGAAACAGCGGCCCCTCATTCGGTAGCATCATCCATTTCGGAGCGATCGGATCGCTGAAATAGAGTTTTAGCGCCTTGTAGATGCCGATCACCGCGCTGAGGCGCAACATCTGGTCCTTGGTCAGCCCGCCGGAATAACCAGGTTTGCGGGCGCGCTTCCAGGTGCTTTCCGACATGTCGGCGAGTGCGGCCGCCTCGTTCACCGGCACGCCCCATTCGGCCACGACATTGCCGAAGGCCTTCAGAGCAACCGCCGTGACTTGCTCCACCTGTTCTTTCCTTGCCGCGACCGCCATCAGAAGCTCCTTTGCATCGAGCACAAATGTAGTTCATCTGGCCTTAATGTAAAGGTCATATGGTCTTCAATTGCCAACATTGCCTCGGCGCGCGGCTATTGCTACCCCTTTTGCAAGGAATCCGCCGCGTGGACCGTTCGAAATGCCCATCCCTCCAGAATTTCATGTCTTCGAGACGCCGCATTGGCTCATCAACCACCGGACGAATTCCGCCCTTCCCGGCTATCTGATGATCGGTTCCAAGCGTTTTGCGGATGATCTTTTCGAGCTTGCGGACGAAGCGCTCCTAGAGCTCGGGCCGCTGATGGCGAAGGCTCAGAAGGTGCTGAGGCAGGAACTCAACGCGGAGCGGGTCTATATCGGGCGATACGGGCATTCGCCGGGTCATTCGATCCATTTCCACGTGATTCCGATCTACAGGTGGGTGGAAACGCTTTTCTGGCAGGACGAACGATACAGGATGCTCAATACCTTCGCGGAAGGGACGGGCGAGACCGCGACCGATGGGGCGGAGCTAACATTCTTTGTCTGGCGGGAATTCTGCGAACGGCTGGCGCCGCCGCCGATCCAGGGGCCAAACGTTGCCGAAGTCATTGCGCGCCTGCGGGATGTTTTTCGGGCGGGACCGCAGGGGTAGCCGGGATCGCAGATGCCGAACCGGCGCCGAGGGCCACGGGTTTGTCAGTGCGACATCGAGGAGCGGTGCGCCCAGCCGGTCATGCGCATTTCGATCCAGGCCATCAGCGCATACATGGCGATGCCTTCGACGGCGAGCATCAGCAGGCCGGCGAAGACCAGCGGCACGTTGAACTGGCTCTGGGCCGAGCTCATCATGTTGCCGAGGCCGTAGTTCGAGGCGACGGTTTCCGACACGACCGAGCCGACAAAGGCGAGCGTGATCGCGATCTTCAGCGAGCCGAAGAAATAGGGCATAGAGCGCGGGATACCGACCTTCAGCATGATGTCGAGCTTCTTCGCCCCGAGCGCCCGCAACACGTCCTCGGTTTCCGGTTCGATGGTGGCCAAGCCTGTCGCGACGTTGACGACGATCGGGAAGAAGGAAATCAGGAACGCGGTGAGGATGGCCGGCACCGCGCCGATGCCGAACCAGATGACCAGGATCGGCACCAGCGCCACCTTGGGTATGGCGTTGAAGCCGATCATCAGCGGATAAAGCCCGGCATAGATCGCCTTCGACCAGCCGATGAACAGGCCGATCGCCAGGCCCGCGACGACGGCGATCGCGAAGCCGACGGTGGTCGTATAAAGCGTCTGCAGCGAGTTCTTCCAGATCGGCGACCAGTATTGCGCGATCGCCTGGAAGACGCGCGACGGCGCCGGCAGGATTGTGGGCGGCGTCTGCAGCACGATGACCAGCAGTTCCCAGAGGACGAAGAGCCCGACCGTGTAGAGCCAGGGAGCGAGCTTCACCCAGTTGATGCGCCGGGCAAGCGGTTTTCCGGGCGTGACGGATGCGGCGGTGTTTTCCGTGACGACGCTCATGCGACCACCCTCGCGCTGGCGATTTCGCCGTGCAGTTCGTGCACCATGTCGTTGAAGGCCTTCTCGTACATGATTTCGAGATCGCGGGGGCGGGCGAAAGGCACGGCATGCTCCTTCAGCACCTTGCCGGGACGGGCGCTCATCACGAAGATCCGGTCGGCGAGGAAGGTCGCCTCGCGCAGGTCGTGGGTGACGAGGATGATGGTGACGCCTTGCGCCGCGTGCAGGTCGCGGATGACGCACCAGAGTTCCTCGCGGGTGAAGGCATCGAGCGCGCCAAACGGTTCGTCGAGCATCAGCAGTTCGGGTTCGTGGATCAGCGCGCGGCACAGATTGGCGCGCTGCTGCATGCCGCCGGAGAGTTGCCAGGGGAATTTCGAGCCGAAGCCCTTAAGGCCGACGGTTTCGAGCAGGTGCTCGGCCTTTTCGACATACTCTTTTTTGTTCGCCCGCAGCCGATGACGGTGTCTTTCGACGATCTCCAGCGGCAGGAGGATGTTGTCGAGCGTGGTGCGCCAGGGCAGCATGGTCGGGTTCTGGAATGCCATGCCGACGATCGAAACGGGCTTGGTCACCTGCTTGTCGGCGACGATGACGACGCCGCTCTGGGGGATATGCAGGCCGGTGACGAGCTTCATCAGGGTCGACTTGCCGCAACCCGATGGACCGACGACGGCGGCGAATTCGCCCTTGCCGACCTTCATGGTCAGGCCGGAGACGGCAAGCGTGCCGGCGGCACCGCCATAGCGCATGTCGACATTGTCGATGGATACGAGGTGGGGCATTGGGTCTTCTCTTTTCGATCAAACAGCAGATGTCGAGTTGCCCCTCATCCGCCCTGCCGGGCACCTTCTCCCCGCAAGCGGGGAGAAGGTTAGGGTGAGGGGCAGACCTCCGTTACGGCAGCATCCGCTGTTCCTTGGCCGGCAGGAAGCTGGCGTCGAAAACCTGGTCGGCCTTGACGTTGCCCTTGAGCCCCATGGAAACCTTGAGCGTGTCGATCGAAGCGGCGAGCCGGGCCGGATCGATGCCGCCGAAGCCGTTGGCGACGACGTAAGGCGTCTTGATGTTCATCGAATTCGCCATCTTCAGGCGTTCCAGCTCGATATCCTTGTTGAGCGTCTCGTTGCGCTTGAGGACGGCGGCGACGCCCTCTTCCGGCCTGGCGACGGCATCGGCAAAACCCTTGGCGAGCGCCTTGAGGAAACCCTTGACGGCGGCCGGGTTCTTGGCGGCGAAATCGGTGTTGACCAGCACCGCGTTGCCATAGAGGTTGAGGCCGTGCTCGGCCATCAGGATGGTGGCGATGTCGTCATCCTTGATGCCCTGGGCCTTCAGGTTGAGGATGACCGAGAAGGCGAAACCGAAGACCGCGTCGACCTTGCCCTGGGCGAGCATCGGCTCACGGACCGGGAAACCGATCGATTCCAGCGTGATTTTCGAATCATCGATCTTGGCGACCTGTTTGAAGGCCTTCCACTGGGCGAAAGCACCATCCGGAGGAGGCGCGCCGAGCTTCTTGCCTTCCAGCGATTTCGGGTCGGTGGTGATGCCGAGCGACTTGCGGCCGACGACCGCGAAGGTCGGGCGTTCGTAGATCATCATCGCGGCCTTGATCTTCTGGTTCGGATCCTCGTCGAGGAACTTGATCAGCGAGTTGATGTCGCCGAAACCCATCTGGTAGGCGCCGGTCGCGACGCGCGGGATCGCTTCGACCGAGCCGTTGCCGGTGTCGATGGTGACATCGAGGCCCTCCGCCTTGAAGTAGCCCTTGTCCTGCGCCAGCAGGAAGCCGGCGGCCGGGCCTTCGAACTTCCAGTCGAGCGTGAACTTGACCGCGGTCTGCGCCAGCGCGGGAGTAGCGGAAAAGCCGGCGGCGAGCGCAAGGGCAGCGACGGCCGATAGTTTCGAAAGCGTTCTGCGCGAGATCATGAAATGTCGTCCCTCTGGATTTTTTTGTTCGGATGGACGCATCCAAGCGTTTATTCCGAGGGCGCGCAAGCCGAAACTGCACATAAAACGATCATATTCTTATAGCGCATATAATATATGCAAATGCTGTTTTGGCTCGCAGAAGTCTGCCGATGTTTTTGGCAGGGGCGGCAAATAAACGCACGTATGACGCGAGATATGCAATGCCTTTTCCATATCATTCAGCCGGTTAGACACGCCGGCTTAAACACTCTCGCCCGTCACGCGCATGCGGCCACGGGTGTCGTTGACAAGAAAAACGGCAGACGGCGTCGCGCGCGCCTGCGCAGCCACCAACCATTCCGGCCACACGGCCCGAACCTGCACCGGCTGCGGAGACCGGTCCGGCGGCGTTGTGAAAACGGCAATAGTTTCCATGGCTTCCGATTGGGGATTGCCGGGAACACGGCTCTTCCCTTCCCTCGGCCGGCGATTGTATAACCTCTTGACCGAACTCTTCACCCGCGAGCGTGCCGATGATCGAAATCCTCCTCCTGCTGCTGGTGATCCTGATGGTGGGTCTCAATCGCAAGACATCGAACCGGGTGACTGCGCTCGAAACGGAGCTGGAGGCGATCAAGGCCGATCTCCTGGCTCGGCAACCGGTCTCGGCGCCGGCTCCCGTCGCGGCGGCCGTTGCCGCCACCGAAGCGGCGATCGAAGAACCGGCGCCCCAGCCCGAACCGGTTGCGGCGGAGGCGCCGCCGGAAGAGACGATCGCGGCAAGCGTGGCGGCCGAAGAGATTGCGGCCGCAGAAGACGTCCCTGCCGCCGCTGCGGTCCCGGCACCGCCGGCTGCCAAGCCGAAGACCAGGGAAAACCTCGAAAGTTATCTCGGCGCCCGCTGGCCGGTCTGGGTCGGCGGCGTGGCGCTTGCCTTCGGCGGCATCTTCCTGGTGCGCTATTCGATCGAGGCGGGGCTGCTCGGTCCCGGCGCGCGGCTGACGCTTGCCTGCCTGTTCGGCCTTGTCCTGATGGTTGCCGGCGAGATCATCCGGCGGCGGGCGATGCCGCAGGTCTCCGACCGGTTCAGCAATGCGATGATCCCCGGCGCGCTGACCGCAGCCGGCGCGGTGACGCTGCTCGGCGCGGTCTTTGCGGCCTATGCCGTCTACGAATTCATCGGCGCGACGCCGGCCTTTTTCCTGCTGGCGCTGGTTTCCTTCGCCACCATTGCGCTGTCGCTGCTGCACGGGCAGGCGCTGGCCGGGCTTGGCCTGCTCGCCTCGCTTTTGACGCCCGGCCTCGTCGCCAGCGACGAGCCGAACGCCCATGCGCTGTTCCTCTTCCTTGGCCTGACCTGGGTGGCGGTCAATGCCGCCTCGCGCTTCCGCCAATGGACGATCGTGCCGATGCTCGCCAATATCGGCATCGGGCTGTGGGTGGTCGCCTATGCCGTGGGGGCGGATGATTTCGACCCGATGCCGCCGGCGCTGACGCTGATCGTGATGATCGCCGGCACCGGCTTTTTCTGGCCGGGCGCGGTCTACGGCATCGGCCGGGTGGCGAAGACCGGCTGGGACGGAATGCTCGGGCGCCAGCCGCTGACCATCACCCTGTCGGTGGCGATCATGTCGGTGCTGCCGGCGCTTGCCATGCTGGCGACCAACCCGGTGACCGGCATCGATCCGTATTTCGCCGCCGCGGCGGTGATCGCGGCACTTGCGGCGCTCGGCGCCACCCGCGTCTACACGGTCTGGCCGGCGATGATCGCGGCCGCCGGGGCGGTGCTCAGCCTCGCCATCGTGGCGATTTCGCTGCTCGATACCTCTGTGCCGCAGCCGGTCGGCAACGAGCCGCTGCCGGTCATCACCTATACGACCGAAATCGCGGTCAGCCTGCTGCTCGGGGCTGTCTTCACGCTGCTCGGCTTCGCGTTCCTGAGACGCTTCCGCAAGACCGAGCCGGAATTTTCGATGGTCTGGAGCGTGCTGATGTCCGGCGTGCCGGTGGCGCTGGCGACGATCAGCTTCCTCAATTTCGGCAATCTCGGGCGCGACTGGATCCACGGGCTTTACGGGCTCGGCCTCGGTCTCGTGCTGCTGGCCGGCGCCGAATGGCTGTTCCGCGACCGCGACGAGACGGATGGCCGCATCGACTGGGCCGCCAATCTGGTCGTCGCCGGCTCGTTTGCGGGCTTCACGCTGGCGTTGCATGCGCTGACTAATGGTATCGTCACCACCATTCTCGTCTCGGTGCTCGGCTTTGCCTATGTGCTCGGCATGCGGGCGCGGCCATGGCCGGCGCTGCCCTGGATGATGGCGGCGGCGATCCTGATCGTCTTTGGCCGCATCGCCTGGGAACCGACGCTGATCGGCCAGAACAGTCTCGGCACGACGCCGTTCTTCAACGCGCTTTTGCCCGGCTACGGCATTCCGACGCTGCTGGCGATCGCGACGGCCTATCTGCTGAAGGACTCTTCGGATTTCCGCATCCGCAACATCATGCAGGCGCTCGCGTCGCTCGCCTCGCTGATGACGGTGGCGGTGCTGGTGCGCCATGCGATGAACGGCGGCGTGCTGGACGACCGGGTGCCGACGCTCGGCGAACAGTCGATCTACACGCTGCTGACGGTGGGCTTCTCAGGCATATTGATGACGCTCGACCTGAAGTCGCCGAGCCCCGTCTTCCGCTGGGGCTCGATGATCGCAGGCGTGCTGGCGACCATCAACGCGCTGTCGCTGCATGTGTTTGCGCTCAACCCCTATTTCAGCGGCGAAAACACCGGCGCCTGGCCTTTCCTCAACCTGCTGCTGCTCGGTTATCTCCTGCCCGGCCTCGCCTATGCGTTGGTCGCCTATTATGCCCGCGGGCGGCGGCCCATGCCTTACGTGATCATGCTGGCGCTGGCCGGCGCGGTGCTCGGTTTCCTGTGGGCGACGCTTTCGGTGCGCCGCTTCTGGCAGGGCGAGAATATCGCCGACTGGAAGGGGTTCATGCAGGGCGAGACCTATACCTATTCGGTGGTCTGGCTGCTGATCGGCGTGGTGCTGCTGGTGATCGGCTCGAAGCTCGACGCCAAGAGCCTGCGGCTGGCCTCGGCCGGCCTGGTGCTGGTCGCGGTGGTGAAAGTGTTCCTGATCGACATGTCGAACCTCGAAGGGATTCTCCGGGCGCTGTCGTTCATCGGGCTCGGCGCGGTGCTGATCGGCATCGGGCTTTTCTACCAGCGGATTCTGGTGAACAAGAGTGCTGACACCGCCGTCACCGATTCCCAGGAACCCGCTTCGTGACCGTCTCGCTCGCCGCCTCCCCCGCCGCTTCCCTGGCCGCCGCCTTTTCGCCTTTCGAGGCGCTTGCCGAAACCCTGATCCCGCATGCGACCGAGGGCGACGACGGTTCGCATGACATCGCCCATATCCTGCGCGTGTTCCGCAATGCGATGCGCATACACTCCAAGGAAGGCGGCGACGGACGGGTGCTGGCCGCTGCCGTGTTGCTGCACGATTGCGTCTCCGTGGAGAAAAACTCGCCTTTGCGGGCGCAGGCCTCGCGGCTGGCGGCGGAGAAGGCGTCGGCGGTCCTCGATGGGATCGGCTGGAGCAAGGCGGATATCGCGGCGGTCGCGCATGCGGTGATGGCACACAGCTTTTCGGCCAACATCACGCCCGAGACGCTGGAGGCGAAGATGTTGCAGGATGCCGACCGGCTGGACGCGATCGGCATGGTGGGCGCGGCGCGCTGCTTCTATATCGCCGGGCGGATGGGCTCCGGCCTCTACGACCCCGCCGATCCGCTCGCCAGACACCGCCCGCTCGACGACAAGGCCTTTGCGATCGACCATTTCGAAGTGAAACTGTTCAAGCTCGCCGACGGCTTCCAGACGGCGGCGGGCCGCGCGCTTGCCACCGAGCGGCACGAGCGGCTGAGGCAGGTGCTCGACCTCTTCATCGACGAAATCTGAAGGAGAAACCATGCGGATCAGCGAGCTCAATTTCTATCCGCTGAAAAGCGGCCGCGGCATCGCGCTGAAGGAGGCTGAGATCGGGCCGGAGGGCGTTCTCGGCGATCGCCGGATGATGCTCGCGGACCCGACCGGCCAGTTCGTCAACCAGCGCGACCTGCAGGCGCTTGCACAGCTTCAGGTCTATCCGCAGGGCGGCGCGGTCCGTTTCGTGATGGACGGCAAGGGCGAAATGACGGTTCCGCAGCCGCCGCCCTACCGGCGCACGGACGTGGTCGTGTGGAAATCGATCGTCAGCGCGGCGGTTGCCGAAAAGGAGACCAATGCGCGGCTTTCCGAGTGGCTGGGCCGCGAGGTGCAACTCGTGTTTTTCGACGACCGGGCAAAGCGCACGGCCAGCGACGACTGGGCGGGGCCGGATACGCCCGTCACCTTCGCCGACGGCTACCAGGTTCTGGTGACGACCACCGGATCGCTCGCCGCGCTCAACGCGGAGATGGAAAAACATGGCGAGGGCACGGTCGGCATGGAGCGGTTCCGGGCCAATATCGTCATCGACCATGACGAGCCGTTCGCCGATGACGGCTGGGAAGCGATCGAGATCGGCGGGATAAGGTTCGACCTCGTCAAGCCCTGCGCCCGCTGCATCATGATCACGCAGGACCAGACGACCGGCTCGCGCGACGTCGCCAACCCGATGACGGCGATGGGCCGCCTCCGCATGTCGGCCGACCGGCGCGTGCCAGGCCCGCTGTTCGGCTGGAACGCCGTGCCGCGCGGGACCGGGCATATCAAGGTCGGCGATATCGCGACGGTGGTTGCCGAGCGGGCGGAGACCTGGGCGATCAAGCGGCGAGCTTGAAGGGGATTGATATTGGTTCGCGGCGAAGGCTCTGGAGATGACGAGATAACCCCTCATCCGCCTGCCGGCACCTTCTCCCCGTTTTGACGGGGAGAAGGACGTATGCCGCGCCGTCGCAGTTCCCCCCCTCGCCCCGCGTGCGGGCAGAGGGTCGCCGGGCGTAGCGGAGGCGGGGTGAGAGGCCGCCTTTCCCGGAAAGTCACCTGAAGAGATCACTCCGCCGGGTTCAAAGCCCCCGCCCCCCGTCCTGACATTGCTGCCTGCCTCTCCGGCCGGCTCAGCACACCGGAGCCCGCAAGCATCGTCGTGAAGGCCACCGCGCCGCCCGCCACCGCCACCCAGAAGCCGTTGGAGGCGCCGTAGGCGTCGATCGTCCAGCCGGCGAGCGAGGAGCCGGCGGCGAAACCGATGCTCATACCGGTCATGGCATAGGTGATGCCCTCCGTCACCTGCGAGGACGGGACGATGCGCTCGATCAGCGTCATGGCGGAAATGAAGGTCGGCGAGATCGCCGAGCCGGCCAGGAAGACGACCAGGGTTAGGCCCCAGAGGCTGCCGACGAAGGGCATGGGCAGCGTGGTGACGGCGGCGACCAGGCTTGCGAAGAGCAGCCGGCGGGCAAGCGACGACTTGAACTTGATGGCGCCGAAGACGAGACCGACCACGAAGGAGCCGGCGGCATAGGCCGACAGGATATAGGTGGCGGCGCCCTTGTGGCCCAACGCTTCGGAAAAGGCGACGACCGAGACTTCCGCCGTGCCGAAGATGACACCCATGCCGGCGCAAAGCACGACCAGGAACCACATGGCAGGCCGCCGCATGACCGAACCGCCAGCCCGCACGCGCTGCGGATCGACCTTCGGTTCGGTCGATTTCTGGACGACGAACAGCGCCGTGCCGACCGCCAGGAATGCGGCCGAGGCGAGCACGCCGGCTTCCGGGAACAGCGAGACGCTGAGGCCGATACCGAAGACCGGGCCGCAGATATAGACGAGCTCGTCGATGACCGATTCGAAGGCGAAGGCGGTGTGCAGCTCCGGCCGGTCGCGATAGATCTCCGACCAGCGGGCACGAACCAGCGCCATCATGCTCGGCATCAGGCCGGCGACGAGCGCGAAGGCAAACAGCGTCCAGACCGGCCAGCGCATCCAGGCGGCGGCGGCAAGGCCGATCAGCGCAAAAAAGGTGACGAACGTCGTCGGCACCAGCACCGCCGACTGGCCCTTCGCATCCACCCAGCGCGACACCTGCGGGGAGATGAAGGCATTGGCGAGCGCGAACGTGGCCGAAACCGCCCCGGCCAGCCAATATTCGCCATGGGTCTGGGAAAGCATGGCGACAAGCCCGATCGTCGTCATCGGCAGCGGCAGCCGCGCCACGAAAGCGGCTGCGGAAAAACCTTTCGTACCCGGCCTTGCGAATATTTCGCGATAGGGATTGGGCATAACCTGCTCCTTGGGTTATTTTGAATGAAGACTTACATACGCCGCGTATGCAAGCTAGATAATCGCATGCGTCTCGTATGTCAATCAACATACGTCGCGTATGCGAATAAGTCGGAGTCCGCATGGCTGAGAAGATGGCAGACAGGATCGTCACCAGGATGGCGTCCGAAACGGCGCCGAAAAGCGCGCCGAAGCCGCGCAAGGAAATGATCGCCGAGACCCGGGCGAAACTGATCGCGGCCGCCCGGCATGCGTTTGCGAGCCAGGGTTATGCCGATGCCTCGATGGACGATTTCACCGCCGGCGCGGGGCTGACGCGCGGCGCGCTCTACCACCATTTCGGCGACAAGAAGGGACTGTTGCTGGCGGTGATCATGCAGATCGACGCCGAAATGTCAGAGCGGCTCAGCGTCATCTCATCGAGGGCCGAAACGCCTTGGCAGGCTTTCGTCGACGAATGCGTCGCCTATATCGAGATGTCGCTGGAGCCGGAAATCCAGCGCATCATGCTGCTCGACGGCCCGGCGGTGCTCGGCGACCCGTCGCAATGGCCGAACCAGAGCGCCTGCATCCGCGCTACCACCGCAAGCCTGCAGACGCTGATCGACAACGGCACCGTGCGCCCCGTCGACGCCGAAGCCACCGCCCGCCTCGTCAACGGCGCGACGCTGAGCGCAGCGCTGTGGATCGCCAGTGCGGAGGACCCGGAGACGGTGTCGAAAAAGGCGGTGGAGGCGTTTCTGACGCTGGTTTCGGGGTTGTTGGTGGAGAGGTGAGGCCGGGCGAGCTGGTCGGGTATAGCTCGAACGACTTCAGGCTCCTTCGGACGGTAGCAAGAGACCTGCATCTTGCGTCCGTCTTCGGCCCGAAGCCGACTTCCGGGCCTATCAGCGCGATTGAACAAATCGAAAAACGTTTCTCCGCGAATAGGACATTGTCATCTCTGCCATAGCCGAAAATACTAAGCGTTTGGATTGTTAAACATCACCGGCAAATAGGTCCCGCCGTTATCCATCTCTGTCGCGCGCTGTTGAAGCCAATATAGAAACTGATGGATTGAGGTGGTGGTTTGATCACCATTGCCAGCAGTAAAAGAGTATTTTTCCGATTCTCCGCTTTCGATTAAATGTGTGATGTACTCAATCTTGTCGTCGAGATCTTTGGCAGGGATTGTGGCAACGTTGGTCTCATTCATCGAATTGTTTTCGAGGTTGTCGGCGTAAAGTCCGGGATTTGCCTGCCTTTGCGCGTTTAACTCGGCTGCGACGCGCGATGAATTCGCATGAATTGCGGCGACTTCCGCCTTCATCGCCGCAGTCGGCTGAAATCCAACGACCGGCGGCAAGCGTTTCACCTCAATACCGGCATATCTGGAAGGATCTCGTATCTCCTGAAGTTCCCGCCTTGTATGAGGGCGAGGCTCAGCGAGCCTATTCTGGATTTGGCTGTCGAGATATCCGGCGGCATCAATTTGACGGGCAGCGTCTAGCCTCTGCTCATCGGGCCATGAGTCTGGCGTGACTAGGAAAGCCTTTGCTTTAAACTCCTCTTCCGGGTCGGCAATGCCAGCACGCAGCCTTGCTTTGAGATCTTCTCGCGCGTTGATCCGCTGCTCGTCGGCAGCCAACTCGTCTTCGGTGTAGCGGATTGATCCCGCTTCGATGACGAGTGCTTCGATTTCTTTTGTAGATGCGCCATTTACAATGGCGGCTTGGACCCTTTTCGCGGCGTCTTCACGCGCTTGAGCTGTGCTTCCCGACTGAACGCGTAGATTTCGAGAATAGTCCAGACCAGTTCCATATGATGCTATCGACGAGACCATTTATCAACTCCCGAAAATTGGCGAGAAACATAGCGCTCTTTATCAACCAAGGCTTGTGTACAGCTGAATTCCGCTAGGTTTCCAAGGCAATGCCTCCCAGCGCCTGTGTGGCAGGGGAGCAGAGAATTTATTTGCCGATGATCTCAATTATCGTCGGTTAACTGCAGACCATCGTGGATGGTACGAAAGATGATTCGGCGGTGAGGGCCTGCTTCCGGCGCTAAGCAGCCACCACGCCAACCCACTCCCCCATTCCACGCATGGCAGCTATTCGCAAAAAGCATATTGTCCGGCCCCTTGCCGAACGGTCACAACGCAATACCATCCTAGCATTGCCCTCTCCCCATGTGCCGACCGGATTTCCGGGCGCGTTCCCGAAAGAAACTGTCTTCATGACCCCTCGGTCCACCGGCCTCATCTGCGCCATCGCGGCGGTGACGATCTTTTCGATGCAGGACGGGATTTCCAAACATCTGGGCAGCGCCTATCCGCCGATCTTCATCACCATGATCCGCTACTGGGCGTTCGCAGGTTTCGCGCTGGCGCTGGCGAGCCGGTCCGCGGGCGGGGTGAAGGGAGCGGCCAACGCCAACCGCCTGTGGCTGCAGATCGCCCGCGGCGCGCTTCTGGCGGTGCAGATCGTCATCTCGATCTTCTCCTTCTCGCGCGTCGGGCTCGCGGCCAGCCACACGATCTTTGCGGCGGCGCCGCTCGTCGTCGCCTGTCTTTCGGTGCCGTTCCTCGGCGAAAAGGTCGGCTGGCGCCGCTGGACGGCGATCGGCATCGGCTTCGTCGGCATCCTCCTGATCGTCAATCCGCTCAACGCGACCTTCGACGCCAAGATCATCATCCCGATGGTCGCGACGCTGATGTTTGGGGTCTATTCGGTGATGACCCGGCTTGCGAGCCGTACCGACACGTCCGACACCGCCTTCTTCTATACCGGCGTCGCGGGCGCGGTGACGATCACCTTCGTCGGGCCGTTCTACTGGACGCATATCACGCCTACCGACTGGCTGTGGATGCTGGTGCTGTGCATCACCGGCATGAGCGGGCACTACCTTCTGATCCGCGCCTTCAACCTGCTCGACGCGGTGGTCGTGCAGCCGATGTCCTATATCCAGTCGGTGCTCGTCTGCCTGATGGGCGTCTTCGTGTTCGGCGACGTGATGACCGCCAACATGATCCTCGGCGTGGCGATCGTCATCGCCGCCGGCATTTTTACCATCTGGCGAGAGGCCCGGCTCGGAAGGGCCGCACCGCCGGCCATCGATCTGCCGGGCACGCCGTAAGGGGGCATGTGGAGGTACGGGGGAATACTTCCTCCGTCTTGCTGGCCTGATGCGGCCGGTGTCGTGCCCGCACGACACCCCCCTCTGTCCTGCCGGACATCTCCCCCTCAAGGGGGGAGATTGACTCGTGGCACCGCCCCTGCCCTGTCTCAGCTATCTTCCTTGCTGCAAATGATACAGCAAATGTTGCGGGAAGGTCGCGCCACATCCGATCTCCCCCCTTGAGGGGGAGATGTCCGGCAGGACAGAGGGGGGTGCAGCACCCGAAACCACGGTTATGCGGGCAGCCACCCCGCACCGCTGCATCAATCCCGGTGATGGATTGATTGAGCAAAAGTTGTTTTAAGAACAGCAGCCTGCGCGGTATGGTTTGCCCCTCACGCTCGAGGAGGAATCGCATGCCTACATCCGCATCGCCATCCGCGAAGAGGCCGGCTCCCATGCCCTGGCTGATCATCGTCGCCGGCGCGTTGATCGCCATGCTGACCTTCGGCCCGCGCTCGGCCATGGGTTTCTTCCAGCTTCCGATGCTCCACGATACCGGCTGGGACCGCTCCACCTTCGGGCTCGCCATGGCGATCCAGAACCTTGCCTGGGGGCTCGGCCAGCCGTTCTTCGGGGCGCTTGCCGACAAATACGGCACCGGCCGCGTGCTGACCGTGTCCGGCGTGCTTTATGCCACCGGCCTCATCGTCATGGCCAATGCCAATGCGCCGGTCTGGCTGCATATCGGCGGCGGCGTCCTGATCGGGCTGGCGATCGCCGCCGGATCCTTCAGCGTCATCCTTTCCGCCTTTGCCCGAAACGTGACGCCGGAGCAGCGCTCGATGGCGTTCGGCATCGGCACGGCCGCGGGCTCGGCCGGCATGTTCCTGTTTGCCCCGCTGAGCCAGGCGCTGATCAGCAATTTCGGCTGGTCCGACAGCCTCGTCTATCTGTCGGTGCTGATGCTGGCCGTGCCGCTGCTCGCCTTTCCGCTGCGCGGCAATGCCAGCTCGGGAAGCCAGTCGCACAGCCAGTTCCAGCAATCGGTGAGTGCTGCGCTGAAGGAAGCCTTCGGCCACCAGAGCTACCTGCTGCTCACCGCCGGCTTTTTCGTCTGCGGCTTCCAGGTCGCCTTCATCACCGCGCATTTCCCGGCCTATCTCGGGGATATCGGCATCGATGCGCGGTATGCGGTGATCGCCATGGCGCTGATCGGCTTCTTCAACATCATCGGCTCGCTCGGCGCGGGCTTTATCGGCCAGCGGTACTCAAAACCCTATTTCCTCGCCTATATCTATATCGCCCGGTCGATCGCGGTGACGGCCTTCCTGCTTCTTCCGCAGACGCCGGTCTCGGTGATCGTGTTCGCGACCGTCATGGGGCTGCTCTGGCTTTCCACGGTGCCGCCGACCAACGGGCTTGTCGCCATCATGTTCGGCACGCGACATCTGGGGCTGCTGGGCGGCCTGGTTTTCCTGTCGCACCAGGTGGGTTCGTTCCTCGGTGTGTGGATGGGCGGTTATCTCTACGACCGTTTCGGCTCCTACGATCCGGTCTGGTGGCTCGGCGTGGCGCTCGGCATCTTTGCCGCGGTGGTGCACTGGCCGATCCAGGAAAAGCCGGTCGAGCGCGGGCTATTGCAGCCGCAACCGGCCGAATAACAGCGCCGGCCGAACCTCAGCCGGCCTGGCGTTCCACATCCTTCGAAAGCGCCTTCAGCGCCGCCTGGACGAAGCCGTCGCGGGCGGCGTTTTCCGTCAGACCGCGCGGTTCGTAGACATGGCGGTGCAGGAAATAGCCGGTGAGCCGGAAGGCTTCCGCCATGCTGTCGCGATCGGCGGCAGAAGCCGCCCCTTCGCTGAGGAAACCCGGCAAAGCCAGCATCCGGTCGGCATAGGGGGCGCCTGCCTCGCGGGAGACGGCGCGGCCGCTTTTCGGCGAGACGTAGACGAGGTCCCGCCGCCCGCCGGTGGCCGCGCATTCGGTCAGGTCAAGGCCGAAACCGAGGTCGTTCAGCACCGCGAGCTCGAAACGCACGAAAAGCTCGCCGGCATCGGACGGGTCGTCGAAGGCATCGAGGATGATGTCCAGCGCATCGAAGAGATGCGGATGCGGGTCGCGCTCGGGAAGCAGGCGCAGCAGCGCGCCCATGGCCTGGACGCCGTAGACCGCGGTCGCGGTCTCCATCAGTTTTGCGGCGCGCAGGCGGACCGGCTCCAGCTTGAACTCGCCGAGATGTTCGTCGAGCCGCGCGCGCCAGACCGCCTCGACCCGGTTGCCGGCCTGCAGCACCGGCTGCATCGCCCGCGAGCGGCCGGAACGGACAAGGCCGAGATGCCTGCCGCGGTCACGGGTCATCAGCTCGGCGATGACGCTCGTCTCGCCGTGGCGCTTGACGCCTATGATGATCGCTTCGTCCTGCCACTGCATGTGTCGAGTGAAGCTCCTTTCGAGCTGATTCAACAATAGAGCATAAGTCGTTCAGACTGAATCGGTTTCTGCTTTCGCCGGCCCGCAGCAAAGATCGAGGCTTGCATGGGCTTGCCTGGAACAAATCGGCCTCCATTTGGATTCCTGTGCGAAAATTCGCGACGTCACATCAGACCCACATCATGCCATCCCTGGGGAGCCTTCATGAAACACGCCCTCTTCGCTACCGCCCTCCTCGCCGCCTTGCCCGCCGCTTTCCTGACGGCGCCGCCGGCCGCCGCGCAATCGCCGCAGCTCGAACAGGCCTGCATTACGGTCGCCAAAAATTTCCTGCTGGTGCCGTCGATCAAGACGGGCATCGTCCAGTCCTTCCCGGAACTGGATCCGCCCGGTGCGCGGCTGACCTATTCCACCCGCGAGGACGCCAAGCCGACCGATTTCACCAACGACGTCGAATGCGAGTTCGACAAGCCGACCCCGCCCTTCCGCCTGCAGCGCTTCTGCATTTCCAAGACCTGCTACGGACCCAACGAGCAGGACCAGGACAACCGCCGCCGTTACCTGGAGGTCAAGGCGCTGATGGACCGGCAGAAATGAGACGCTTGCCTATTTGCCGAGCACGTTGAGAGCGGAGGTGAGGTAGCGCGCGGCGAGCATCTGGCGGCGTTTGGTGGCAAGCCCGAGCGCGGCGCGGCAGTGGTTCTCCAGGGGATCGTTCGCGGCAACCGCCGCGGACTGAATGGTGACCGTGCCGCTATAGATGTGCGGAACGCCTTCGGCATCGCGCAGGCACCGGCCGTTCGCCGCAACGTCGATCCGGCGGCCGTCGGGATGGGTGACGCCGTAATTCTCCTGGTAGGCGCAGCCGGTGACGATCGCATCGTGGATCGACTTCGCGACCCGCTGCCTGTCGCCCTCGTCGATATAACGGATGACCTTTTCGATCGGGGCGCCGCTCGCCAATTCCTGCTCAGAAACACCGAATATGAATGCGATCACCTGATCGCCGTAAACCTTGTTTTCCGGCACCACCCAACTGTAGAAGCCGACAGAATTCACGTCATCCAAGCCTGTCTTGCCCTCTCCGAACCCAACGTCCGACATTCACGACTCTCCGCGCCATTTTGCCGCCAAATTGGATCTTCGGCGCTACGTTAGCAAGTCCTTATAATTATGGATAAAAATAGTTAACCCGAGCTATTCCGCCTGCAGGTCGCACTAAAGGAAGCGCGGCCCGCAGCGGCGGCTTGGGCGGGTGTGCAATCCGACTTGCTGAACATCTTGTGCCGCGTCGACGCGCGGCATCGACGTCGCTTTATGGAGGGTCTCAACCCTTGGGGAATTCCAGTCCCATCTCGCGAAAACGTTCGGGATCGTCGCCCCAGTTCTCGCGGACCTTGACGAACAGGAAGAGATGGACCGGCTGTTCGAGGATTTCGGAGAGTTCCTTGCGGGACGCGGTGGAGATCGCCTTGATGGCATCGCCGTTCTTGCCGAGCGCGATCTTCTTCTGGCTGTCGCGCTCCACGTAGATCACCTGTTCGATGCGCACCGAACCGTCCTTGCGCTCCTCCCACTTCTCCGTCTCGACATGCGAAGCGTAGGGAAGCTCCTGGTGCAGGCGCAGGAAGAGCTTTTCGCGGGTGATCTCGGCGGCGAGCTGGCGCATCGGCAGGTCGGAGATCTGGTCCTCGGGATAATACCAGGGGCCTTCCGGCAGCGTCTCGGAGAGATAGTCCATCAAGTCGTCGCAGCCGGAACCGGTCGTCGCGGAGACCATGAAGGTGCGCTCGAACCGCACGGCTTCGTTGGCGGCAGCAGCCAGTTTCAGCAGGTCCTCGTGGCGAACGCGGTCGATCTTGTTGAGCACCAGGATCTTCGGCTGCTGGACTTCCTTGAGACCTTCCAGGATCGCTTCGGCATCGCCGCGGATGCCGCGTTCGCTGTCGATCAGGAGCAGGATCAGGTCGGCATCCTTGGCGCCGCCCCAGGCGGACGTCACCATGGCGCGGTCGAGCCGGCGGCGCGGCTTGAAGATGCCGGGCGTATCCATGAAGACGATCTGGGCGTTGTTGTGGATGGCGATGCCGCGCACGATGGCGCGCGTCGTCTGCACCTTGTGGCTGACGATCGATACCTTGGCGCCGACGAGCCGGTTGAGCAGCGTCGATTTGCCGGCATTGGTCGGGCCGATCAGGGCGACGAAACCGGAATGGGTCGGGCCGGAAGGGCCGGTTTCGTTTTCGTCGCCGGTGCTGTGGTCGTTTTCGGTCATAGTGTCCAATTCATTGTTCGGCAGGGGGTTTCTGCCACACGCCTTCGCGTTCGAGCATCCTGGTGGCGGCCACCTGTTCGGCGGCGCGCTTGGAGCGGTCGAGGCCGGTCTCCGGCGCCACGCCGGTTACCTCGACCGTCACCGTGAAACGGGGATCATGATCCGGGCCGGAGCGTTCGTCCACCCGGTAGGCGGGCGTCAGGCCGAATTTCGCATGCGCCCATTCCTGCAGCTCGGTCTTGGCATCGCGGCGCGCGCCGTCGGCGCGGGTGGCGCGGCCTTCCCAGTACTTTAGGATGAAGCCGCGCGCGGCCTCGAGCCCGCCGTCGAGATAGAGGGCCGCGATCAGGCTTTCCACCACGTCGGCGCGCACGTTCATCATCCGCTTGCCGGTCAGCTTCTTGACGTCGGCGCCGGTGCGGATGAAACGATGCAGTTCCAGTTCGTCGGCGACAAGAGCGCAGCTGTCGGCGCTGACGAGCTGGTTCAGGCGCACCGAAAGCTCGCCCTCGGCCGCTGTGCGGAACGTCTTGAACAGCAGTTCGGCGACGCAGAGGCCGAGCACGCGGTCACCCAGGAATTCCAGCCGTTCGTAATTCGCATTCTTGGCCGAGCCGGTGCTCGCATGGGTGAGCGCCCGGTCGAGCCATTGCTTGTCGGCGAATTCATGGCCGATGGCTTTTTCAAGCTGGCCCCGTTCCTCCGCCGAAAGCGCCCTTGATTTCATCACCGAACGACCTTGAAAATCCGGTCCCAACGCATGTTCGTCGGCCACTTCCAGATCTCGCGGAACGAAGTGTCGTTGCCGAGCGAGAAGAAGATGACGCTGGCGCGGCCGACGAGGTTTTCGGCGGGCACGTAACCGACGTCGAAACGGCTGTCGAGCGAGTTGTCGCGGTTGTCGCCCATGAAGAAATAATGGCCGGCAGGAACCACGAATTCCTGCGTGTTGTCGCCGCGCGAGACCGGCGAATGGTCGAGCGTGTCGTAGGTGACGCCGTTATCGAGCGTTTCGCGGAACACCGGCACGTCGGTGCCCGGATCGAGACTGTAATCGGAGGTGAAGGTGCCGTCGCCCTGCTTGGGAACCGGCTTGCCGTTGACGAACAGGACGCCGTTGGTGACCTGGACGCGATCGCCCGGCAGGCCGATCAGGCGCTTGATATAGTCGATATCCGGATGGCTCGGCAGGCGGAAGACGATGACGTCGCCGCGCTTCGGCTCGTTGAATTCCAGGATACGGCCGGAGAACAGGTCGGGCGAGAACGGCAGCGAATATTTGGAATAGCCGTAGGCGAACTTGTTGACGAAGATATAGTCGCCGACGAGCAGGGTCGGCATCATCGAGCCGGACGGGATGGTGAAGGGCTGGAAAAGCACCGTGCGGATCACCATCGCCAACAGCAAGGCCTGGATGATGACCTTGATGTTTTCCCAAAGGCTGTTCTGCGACTTCGTCTCGGCTTTATCGGACACGTTTGACGTCTTTCTGTTCTGCTCGGCTGTTGCCAGCGGTTTTGCGTTCTCTAAACCCTTCGCAAAGCCGCGGCAATGGTCGATTAGCCCGCCGGGCGGGCTTCGATCACCACAAAGGCCTGCGCATAAGGGTATTCGTCGGTGATGGTGATGTGAATAACCGCTTCGTGACCCGCCGGCATCATGCCTGCCAGACGTTCGGCAGCGCCGTTGGTCAGCACCATGGTCGGCCGGCCGCCGGGCAGGTTGACGACGCCCATGTCCTTCCAGAACACGCCGTGGGCGATGCCGGTGCCGAGCGCCTTGGAACAGGCCTCCTTGGCGGCGAAACGCTTGGCGTAGGAGGCGGCGCGGTTCTGGCGGCGGTCGGATTTCGCCCGCTCGATCTCGGTGAAACAGCGATGGGTGAAACGCTCGCCGAACCGTTCGATGGATTTCTCCACGCGTCTAATATCGATGAGGTCGCTGCCCATGCCGATGATCATGAAATCTCCCTGCGGCACCAGGCCGGTTCTCGTCAGTCCTTATACTGACTTGAGGGCTCCGGCCCGCGCCGTCAAGCGCTCCAGCCTCCGGTTGCGGAAACTGCGCACGCCCAGATAGGTGACGGCGTAGAAAATAAGGCCGCAGACGATGCCCGGCGGCAGGGAGCCGATCAGCATCGGCTCCAGGATCGGGCGCCAGAGCTGCGAGAAATCGAGATGATGGACCAGCCGGCCCAGATCGAGACTGTCATGGCCGATGGCTTCGTTGCCAAGCATCGTCTCGCCGATCTTCCACGTCAGCGGCCAGATGATCGGGCAGGTGATCGGATTGGCAAACGTGGTGCCAAGTGCTGCGGCGATCATGCTGCCGCCAAAAAGATAGGCGAGCGGGATCGCAAACAGGATGTGGAGCCCGAGGAAGGGCGTCCAGGCGCTGACCACACCGATCGCAAGACCGGCCGCGACCGCATGCGGCGAACCGCCGATGCGCATCACCTTCAGGCGATAATAGTCGAAAACGCGGCGGAAGTCCTTGGGAGGCAGGACGGCCCGGCGCAGTCTTTCACGGAATGCAAGCGGTGTACGGCGGCGAAATGGCATCAGTGTGCATCTGGTTCGGCAGCGGGATCATCATCCGTCGGCTGCGGGAATCTTCGGTCCAACAGGCTCTAGCCCAAGCCGAAGATGATGGCGAAAATTGGCCCGTCTACACCGAGACAAGGTTTTCGCGGAGGTGATCGGGTCTTCGGCCGCGTCGATGCGACCCACGAAGACCTGCAACAGCCGCGCGGCAATTTCCGCGCGAACGGGTGGCTGGTGGAGCGTGTCGGTTAGAAACCAGACTTGCGGAACATGCCGCGATCGACCTGGCGCATGCGGTATTCGAGATCGATGCGGTCGTTGGCTTCGTTCAGATAAGCGACTTCGCGGTCCTGGGTGGTGGGGACGCGGAAAGCGCGGGCAAACTTGCGGACTGAGTCAAACATGATGTCTTCCTTTCTTGTTCATATTGCACTGCAGCAATATAAGACGGGACACCGGCCTTTACCAACGCCGCGACCGCTGGTCAGCCTTGCGTGAGAAGCATGGCGGGTTAACCGCATGCGTAGGAAATGGGCGGACGAGATGAAACCGCAGGCACAATGCTTCCTCATCTAGCGTGAATCGAGAAAACTCTATCAGCGTATTGGTGTCTTTCTCAGCCCGCTTATCCTTGGCTAAATCACCTCCGGGCTCGTTGAGCACAACGGGCTCCGAAAATCAGGGAGGGTGCCATGGACGATCAGAAGGTTTCGGTGAAGGAGATTCGGCAGAACGAAAACCGGTTCCTGAGTTCCGACATCTTTGAATCGGGGCAGTATGTCTTTCCCCGCCGCAACGGAGAGGGCGTTCTTCGCGAAGAAGCGCGCGACATTCCCGTCTATCACCGCTGCGACGTGTTGGTCGTGGGCGGCGGGCCATCCGGAACCGCCGCCGCGCTCGCTGCCGCACGAACCGGGGCTAAGGTCGTGGTGCTGGAGCGCTACAATCATCTCGGCGGGCTCTCCACCGGCGGCGTGGTGATCTGGATCGACCGCATGACCGACTGGGAGGGACGGCAGGTCATTCGCGGATTTGCCGAGGAGGTTCTCGGCCGCCTGCCGCCCGAAGCGGTCGCTGGGCCGGACCGCAGCCTCTGGGGCGTGCGCGATGCCGACCTTGCGAAATACTGGCGGCTGCGCACCTCCGCCTTCCACGGCATCGTCACCTGGGCGCCGACCATCGATCCCGAGCGGCTCAAGCTGACCTCGCAGGAAATGCTGATCGAGGCGGGTGTCAGGATCGTTTTCCATTCCCTTGCCGCGACGCCGGTGGTGGAGGACGGCGCGGTCACGGGTGTCATCTTCGAAAGCAAGGAAGGCCGTCAGGGGATCATGGCCAAGGTCGTGGTGGACTGCACCGGCGACGGCGACGTTTTTGCCCGCGCGGGCGCGAGCTTCGAGGCGGATATCGAGGAAGGCGACGTGCATCACTCGATGAATACCGGCTTCATGCTGGGCGGCGTCGACATGGAGACATGGCTCGCCTTCCGGTCGGAACAGGAGCAGGCGTTCGCAGACTTCAACACGCTCGGTCGCGACACGCTCGGGTTCTTCCAGACGCCATACGTCTCGTGGCGCAACGACATCGCGCTTTTCCTCGGGCCGCGCCAGTCGGGACTTTCGGCGCTCGATGTCGACGACATGACCGAGGTCGAAATCCGCTCGCACCGGTTCATGCAGTCGCATTGCGAGTTCTTCCGAAAGCATGCCCCGGGGTTCAAGGACGCCTACATGCTCTTGAGCGCCCCGCAGCTCGGCGTGCGGCACACGCGGCGGCTCGCCGGCGTCGGCAGGGTCGAGCGCAGCCAATGGCCCGAGGGCAAGGTTCTGCCGGACGAAATCGGCGTCAGCCCCTCGGTTTCGCCGAAATTCCCGGTGATATCCGTGCCCTACGGGTCGCTCGTCCCGGCCAGGCTGAACGGACTGCTCGCCGCCGGGCGGCATATTTCCTGCGACGCGAACAGCCACGGCTTCATGCGAGAGATTCCGCAATGCTGGTTGACGGGACAGGCCGCCGGCGCAGCAGCAGGCGTCGCGGCCAATCGCGGCGTGGCACCGCGGGATGTGGATATCGCGGAACTGCAGGCGGTGCTGCGGGCGCAGGGTGCATTCGTGCGGGATGCGAGCGAGGCTCGTTCCGTGGAGAACAAGGCCGAGACTGTTTCGGGCTGAGAGAAAACTCTCGGTCGGGTAAGCGGCGACTGCATATCGGAACGCCCCTCATCCGCCCTGCCGGGCACCTTCTCCCCGTTTTGACGGGGAGAAGGACATATGCCGCGCCGTCTACGTCCCTCTCCGACAACACGTGTGGCACGTCCCCTCGCCCCGTTTACGGGGATAGGGTTAGGGTGAGGGGCAAATCCGCTCTGCCCGGCCCTCAGTCATACACCCGCTTCACATTGGCCACGCAGTCCAGATCCTTCATCTGGCTCAGCAGCTGGTTCAGCTGCCTCAGATCCCAGACCTCGACTTCCATGGTGATCTCGGAAAAATCGGCGGCGCGGTTGCTGCCCATGGTGAGCGTGCGGATGTTGATGTCGAGATGCGCGATCGTCTGGGTGACGGTCGCGAGCGTGCCGGGTTCGTTCAGCGTGTTGACCTCGATGCGGGCGAGGAAGCGCGACTTGTTGGCTTCGTCGAGATCCCAGCGCACGTCGATCCAGCGTTCGGGCTGGTCGTCGAAGCGCTGCAGAGCGGACGCCTGGATCGGGTAGATGGTGATGCCCGTGTCCTTTTCCATGATGCCGACGATGCGGTCGCCGGGGACGGCGCCGCTCGGCGCAAACCGCACCTGCAGATTGCCGGAAAGGCCGCGGATCGGCAGCGGATCGGGACCTGCCTCCAGCTCCTCCGGCGAGACGCGCCGCTGGTTCGGCAGCTTGAAGATCATGCCGGAAGCGCTGCGCATGTTGAACCAGCCGTCGTCGGCAGCCGGCTTCACGGTGACGCGCTCGTCCTTGAAATCGGGGAAGACGGCACGCAGCACGTCCAGCGACGAGAGTTCGCCGCGCCCGACGGCGGCGATCGCATCCTCGACATCCTTGTGGGCGAGACGATGCAGCGCGGGCTTCAGCGTATCGCGGGCAAAAACCTTGCCGGCGCGCTCGAAGGTGCGTTCCAGAATGCGGTGGCCGAGGCCCGCATATTGCTTGCGGATCGCCATGCGGGTGGCGCGGCGGATTGCCGAGCGCGCCTTGCCGGTGACGACGATCTCTTCCCAGGCGGCCGGCGGCACCTGCACGCCGGAGCGGATGATCTCCACTTCGTCGCCGTTGTTGAGCCTCGTCACCAACGGCATGATGCGGCCGTTGATCTTGGCGCCGACCGTGGTGTTGCCGATATTGGTGTGGACGGCATAAGCGAAATCAATCGGGGTCGCTCCGCGCGGCAGCGCGATCAGCTTGCCCTTCGGCGTGAAGCAGAAGACCTGGTCCTGGAACAGTTCGAGCTTGGTATGCTCTAGGAACTCTTCGGGGTTGTCGCCTTCGGCAAGCGATTCGATCGTGTGGCGCAGCCAGGAATAGGCGTTGGATTCCTTCGGCAGCAGCTCCCCGCCCCTGCCATCCTTGTAGAGCGCGTGCGCGGCGATCCCGTATTCGGCGATTTCCTGCATCAGCTGGGTGCGGATCTGCAGCTCGATGCGCTGGCGGGACGGGCCGACGATCGTCGTGTGGATGGAGCGGTAGTCGTTCTGCTTCGGGTTCGAGATGTAGTCCTTGAACCGGCCGGGCACGACGCGCCAGCGGGTGTGGACGATGCCGAGCGCCCGATAACACGACGGAATGTCGCCGACGATGATGCGGAAACCGTAAACATCCGAGAGCTGCTCGAAGGAGAGCGACTTCGACTGCATCTTGCGGAACACCGAATAGGGCTTTTTCTGGCGTCCCTTGACGAAGGGCGCGGTCATGCCGTTGGCGATCAGGAGTTCGCGCAGCTCATCCTCGATCTTCTTGATCAGGCCTTCGTTGCGGGCTTCGAGATCGGCAAGCCTCTGGGTGACCGTGTCATGGGCTTCCGGGTTCATGTAGCGGAAGGACAGTTCCTCCAGCTCGTCGCGCATGTCCTGCATGCCCATGCGGCCGGCAAGCGGCGCATAGATATCCATGGTCTCTTCGGAAATGCGCGCCTTCTGCTCGGCCTTCATGTGCTCCAGCGTGCGCATGTTGTGCAGGCGGTCGGCGAGCTTGACGAGGAGGACGCGCACGTCGTCGGAAATGGCGAGCAGCAGCTTGCGCAGGTTTTCCGCCTGCTTGGCCTTCTTGGAGACGAGGTCGAGGCGCTTCAGCTTGGTCAGCCCCTCGACGAGCCGCCCGATATCCTCGCCGAACAGTTCGTCGATCTCGGCGCGGGTGGCCGTCGTGTCCTCGATCGTGTCGTGCAGCAGGGCGACCGCGATGGTCGACTCGTCGAGATGCATGTCGGTGAGGATGGCGGCGACTTCGAGCGGGTGGGAAATATAGGGGTCGCCGCTGGCGCGCTTCTGCTGGCCATGCTTCTGCATGGCATAGACATAGGCCTTGTTGAGCAGAGCTTCGTTGGCTTCGGGCTTGTATTTCTGAACCCGCTCCACGAGCTCGTATTGCCGCATCATCCTGAAAAATGTCCTCGATACCGCTTCAGTGCCTGCGAATGGGCGCTGGACGAAAAGAAAATGGCGCGCCAACCGTGAAGATTGGCGCAGCCATCATAAAACATTCAAGCAGATTAGGGCGAGAGAATGAACGAAAACTTGCTGAGCGAATGTTTCGCTTAGTAATCGTCGCTCTTTTCCGGCGGTACCAGACCTTCGATACCGGCAAGCAGCTCCTCTTCCGACATCTGGTCGAAGGTAACGGTTTCCGGAGCGTCGTCTTCCTCGTCGCGATCCGACGCGACGGTTACGCCGCCGGCGGCGATCAGCGAAGCCGGATCGGGCTCGGGCTCGTCGACTTCGACATGCTTCTGCAGCGAATGGATGAGGTCTTCCTTGAGGTCGTCCGGCGAAAGCGTCTCGTCGGCGATTTCGCGAAGGGCGACCACAGGATTCTTGTCATTGTCGCGGTCGATGGTGATCGAAGCGCCCTGCGAAATCTGGCGAGCGCGATGGCTCGCAAGCAGGACCAGTTCGAACCGGTTGTCGACTTTGTCAATGCAATCTTCTACTGTGACACGAGCCATTGCCTGTCCTTTGATCAGTGATTTTCGGAATTGATACGCCCGATACAGCCATTGTGCGGCAAATTCAAGTTTTTCCTGATAATTGACTTTTGACAGGTCGCGCCGAGTCTTCTGGGGGCGCCGGCGAAATTCAACCCCAAGCTGCTTGGATTATTGAGAATCGTGCCATAAATGACAGTTATATGAATAGTTCGTAATGTAGTGGATTATTCCGGAGATTTGGTTCAGCCTATATTGACCAGGTCTCCACCTGCAAAGCAGGTTGATAAGAAAAGGGGATGGAGACCATATGTTTGACCCAAGGGAGAAGATTGCTCTCTTCATAGACGGCGCAAATCTTTACGCTGCTTCGAAAAGCCTCGGTTTCGACATCGATTACCGGAAATTGCTGAAGGCCTTTCAGAAGCGCGGCTATCTTCTTCGCGCCTATTACTATACGGCGCTGATCGAAGATCAGGAATATTCTTCGATCCGTCCGCTGATCGACTGGCTCGACTACAACGGGTACAAGGTCGTCACCAAGCCCGCCAAGGAGTTCACCGACTCCATGGGCCGCCGCAAGATCAAGGGCAACATGGACATCGAGCTTGCGATCGATGCCATGGAACAGTCGGAAACCGTCGATCATCTCGTGCTGTTTTCCGGCGACGGCGATTTCACCACCCTCGTCGAAGCGCTGCAGCGAAAGGGCCGCAAGGTTTCCGTGGTTTCGACCATGGCGACCCAGCCGCCGATGATCGCCGACGACCTGCGCCGCCAGGCCGATCACTTCATCGATCTCGTTTCGCTGAAGGCCGAAGTCGGTCGCGACCCCTCCGAGCGCCCGGTCCGTCCGGCGGAACCGGCGGACGCTACCGATCCCTGATCGGGGCGATAGCCGCTATATCAAAAGAAGAATAGGCGCCCGTTTTTCGGCGGCGCCTTTTTTCGTTCTGGGCTAGAAAAGATCCATGCTTTTCGAACGCCCTTCCGACGACGCTCTTTATGACGCCCTGGTCGCCCGCGACGCCTCCTATGAAGGCTTTGCCTGGGCGGCAGTGAAGACGACCGGCATTTTCTGCCGCCTCACCTGCCCGGCCCGCAAGCCGAAGCGCGAAAATACCAGTTTCTTCGAAACCGTCGCCGAATGCCTGGAGGCCGGTTTCCGGCCCTGCAGCCGCTGCCGGCCGATGCTGAAGCTCGGCGAGACCGACCCGATGGTGACGCGCCTGCTGACGGCGCTCGACGCCGAACCCTTCCGCCGCTGGAGCGAGGAGGATGTCGTTTCGTTCGGCATCGACCCTTCCACCGCACGGCGCGCCTTCAAACGGCAGTTCGGCATGAGTTTTCTCGAAATTGCCAGATTGCGGCGGATGGGCAAGGCGGCCGAAACGCTGAAGGAAGGCGCGAGCGTTCTCGATGCGCAGCTCGATGCCGGTTACGAATCCGGCAGCGGTTTTCGCAGCGCGGTGACGAAGCTGTTCGGCGCAGCACCCGCCAACCTGCGGGACAAGACCCTGCTCAGGGCCGACTGGATCGAAACCCCGATCGGCCCGATGATGGCGATCGCCGACCAGCATTCCCTGCATCTCCTCGAATTCGCCGAACGCAAGGCGCTGCCGGCCGAGATCAGGAAGCTGCAGACATTCACCGGCAGCGGCATCGTCATGGGCCGGCATCCGCCGATCGATCAGATCGAGGCGGAGCTGAAGGCCTATTTCGCCGGCGAGGACCTTGGCTTCAAGACTCGGCTTGCGGGGCATGGATCGCCCTTCCAGCGGCAGGTATGGCAAGCGCTGCGGGCGATCCCGGCCGGGGTGTCCACCACCTATGGGGCGGTCGCCGCCGGGCTCAACCTCCCCTCCTCCACCCGCGCGGTGGCAGGCGCCAACGGCGCCAACCAGATCGCCATCGTCATCCCCTGCCACCGCCTGATCGGCGCCGACGGCAGCCTGACCGGGTATGGCGGAGGGCTGTGGCGCAAACGCTGGCTGCTGGAACATGAGCGGCGGATGACGGCGAGGAAGACAGGTTGACCGGTCCGGGCTGTGGGGCGTTGGAGGCGTTGTGCCCCGCGATACCCCCTGCCCTGCCCACCACACTCGTACAAAATCACGTCGAAGCCGGCGCCGTAAGCTCAAGCCCCGACTGCGACTGCCTCCTCGCCTTCCCGGCCCGAAAAATCGCTTCGACGATCAAGGCCAGCGGCAGGCCGATGAAGAACGGGATGAAGAAATAGATCACCCGGAAGGCGACCAGCGAGCCGATCGAAGCCTGGTCGCCCATGACATGCCGCACCGTCGCTTCCAGCACGCCAAGGCCGCCCGGCGCATGGGTGATCAATATCGCGAGGTTGGCGAGCACGAAGGCCGTTGCCGCCTTGAGGTAACTGACATCCGCCGTGGCTGCCATGACTTCACGCAGGCAGGCGGAGACCAGCGCGAAATTGATCGTGCCGATCACCACCTGGGCGATCGCGATCTTCAGCGTCGGCATTTCGAACGTCCAGGCGCGGATTTTCAGCGGCGTGCGCATGAAGGCGGCGAGCGCCAGGTACCCGGCTGTTGCGGCAAGGCAGGCAACGCCAATCCCGACGATCATGCCTTCGCCCAGGCCGAGAACGGCGGCAGCATCTTTCGGATTGATGACCATAACGATGCCCGACAATACGGCCATGCCGATGCCGACGGTGACGCCCGACAGCAGCACGATCTTCGCCACATCCTCGGTGCTCATGCCCCAATGGGCGTAATAGCGATAACGCAAGGCGCCGCTGCTCAGGCCCGAAAGCCCGACGCTCTGGCCGATCGACAAGGCAATGAACGAGGCAAGACCGATCTTCGGATAGGCGAGATCGTTCTTCACATAACGCACCCCGGCCCAGTCGAAGCCCGACAGGCAGACATAGGAGCCGAAAGCGAAGAGGAGCGCCATCAGAAGGTTGAAGGTCGGGATGGCGCGGACCGATTCGACAATATCGGAGACCGAGTATTCGCGGAAGGTGTGATAGAGCAGATAGGCGGCGGCACCGAAGCCGATCACCAGCGTGCCGTAAGTGAAGATTTTCTTTCGCGTCATTGTCCCGCTGCCCGCTCGCGCTCTCAAGATTTGACGCAACGGACTGATGCGGATTTTGTTCCTGGGGCGGGGATTTCACAGGCGGTCGATGATGCGCGAAAAGAGCGGATCGTTGCGATTATAGCCGCGCGAGGGACTACGGAAACCGTCCTCGGTCGGCGCGAGCTCGCTGATGCCATCGACGTGGAAGAGCCGCCAACCGACACCGGTGCCGGTCATCTGCCAGGCGCTGAGTGCCAGTTCCCCCTCCCCGACATAGCCCAGAATATGCGGCCGTACCCTGCGCCTTGTGTCCTTGTAGCGGAGCTCGATGATCCGCCGCCGCTCGATCGCATCGATGATGATGTCCGGATAGCTTGTCTTGCGCACGAAAACTCCCTGGTGTCTCCCTTAACGAACGGGAGTTCAGGAAGTTCACCGGCGCGGCGTGGCGAATGGCCGCCGATCCGGCGGCGGCGGTTGGATCAGGCGGGGATCAGTTCGACTTCAAGAGCCGCGACTTCTGGCGGTTCCAGTCGCGTTCCTTCTCCGTCTCGCGCTTGTCGTGCAGCTTCTTGCCCTTGGCAAGCGCGAGTTCGAGCTTGGCGCGGCCCTTTTCGTTGAAGTAGATCTTCAGCGGCACCAGCGTCATGCCTTCGCGGTTGATGCCGGCGCGCAGGCGGTTGATCTCGCGCTTCGACAGCAGCAGCTTGCGGCGGCGGCGCGGTTCGTGATTGAAGCGGTTGGCCTGCAGATATTCCGGCAGGTGCGAATTGATCAGCCAGATTTCCTCACCCTCATCGGATGCATAGGATTCGGCGATATTCGCCTTGCCGTCGCGCAACGACTTGACTTCGGTCCCCGTCAACACGAGGCCGGCCTCATAGGTATCGATGATCTCGTAGTTGAAGCGGGCCTTGCGGTTTTCCGCCACAACCTTGTTGACCGTGCGCTGGCTGCCTTTGGGGGCCATGGGACTGACTTCCGTTCCGCCCTTCTTCTTCTGAAAGCAAATCCCCGCCCATGGGCAATGAGCGGGGTTCTTTATCTATGTAATGCGGCAGGAGCCGAAAGTGAAGCGGTGGGCGCGGAGCGCTCTCAGTTCAGCAGCCCCGCATGGCGCAGCGCCGCGTCGATCGCCGCTTCCGTTGCCGGTTCCAGCGTCGAAACCAGCGGCGAGCGGACCGTGCGGTTCATGCCGCGGATCCGGCTTAGGCCATATTTGGCGCCACAGAGGCCGGGTTCCATGAAGATCGCCTTGTGCAGCGGCATCAGGCGGTCCTGATATTCGAGCGCCTTGGCATAATCGCCGGCAAGCGTCGCCGCCTGGAATTCCGCACAGAGGCGCGGCGCGACATTGGCCGTTACCGAAATGCAGCCGACGCCGCCATGGGCGTTGAAGCCGAGCGCCGTCGCATCTTCGCCCGAGAGCTGGATGAAATCCTTGCCGCAGGTGATGCGCTGTTCCGAGACGCGCTCGATCTTGCCGGTCGCATCCTTGACGCCGACAATGTTCCGGTGCGCCTTGACGAGCGCGCCCATCGTTTCAGGCGACATGTCGATGACCGAACGCGGCGGGATGTTGTAGATGATGATCGGCAGCTTCGTCGCCTGCGCGATCGCCGAGAAATGCGCGATCAGGCCCTTCTGGGTCGGCTTGTTGTAATAGGGCGTGACCACCAGGACGGCATCGGCGCCGGCCTTTTCCGCATGCATGGCGAGTTCGACGGCTTCCCGCGTATTGTTGGAGCCGGCGCCGGCAATGACGGGAACCCGCTTTTTGGCCACTTCGATACACAGTTCCACGACGCGCTTGTGCTCGTCATGGCTCAGCGTCGGCGATTCACCGGTGGTGCCGACCGGCACCAGGCCGCTGCTGCCTTCGCCGATCTGCCAATCCACGTGTGCGGCGAAAGCCTGCTCATCGACCGCACCATCGGTGGTGAACGGTGTGACGAGGGCGGGCATCGATCCCTTGAACATGCAAAACTCCCAATCGGCAGCGTTCATTCTGCTGCCGCAATCCGCGATTATGAGAGGCCCAGGACGTTTGGACGGGCCGCGGCGCAGCCGATCTTTTCCCGAAAGCCTTCAGGTCGCGCACCATAAAGCGGCGGGAAAGCGACGACAAGCGCAAGTGCCAGGGATTTCATATGGAATCTCATATAAGAAACCGCGCATTTTCATAAACGTGGTAAGCTTTCGTTAATCTGCCCGGCGGCTAATAAGGGGACGATCTATTTTCGCGAGTTACCGGATGTACAGGCCTGTTCTGATCCTCGCAGCACTGGGGCTCGGCGCTGCGAGCATGCATGCATTTGCCGCGTCGCTTCCCGAAAGCATGGCTCCCCTTCCCTATGTGAAGCCCGAAAATCCGGTCGCGATCACCATGCCCGCCGGTATGCCGGCACCGGACGTGACCGGCACGATCCCGAGGACCGGGCCGCTGGTGGTCGCACCCGAGCTGAAGGCCGGGCTCGACGCGCTTGCCGACAACGACATCGCCGCCGCCCTTGCCGTCCGCAACGGTCTCGCCGAAGGCTCGCTCGACCGGCATATCCTCACCTGGGCGATCGCCACATCCGGCGCACCGGGCGTGCCGTCCGGCGAGATCGCCGCGGCCCAGACGGAGCTCAAGGGCTGGCCGGGCCTCAGGGGCCTGCGCGCCAATTCCGAGCGGGCGCTCTACCGTGAAAACCCGCCGGCCACGACGGTGCTTGCCACCTTCGGCGCGACCCGGCCGGAAACCACCGAGGGCACGCTCATCCTCGCCCGCGCACTCGTCGCCTCGGCAAGACCGGCCGAGGCCATCCGTCCGCTGCGGCAGATCTGGATCACCGAGCTGCTCGACAAGCCGACAGAAGACAAGATCCTCGCCGAATTCTCAGGCCTGCTTTCCGCCGCCGACCACAAGGCACGGATGGATTTCCTGATGTACAAGGGACGTGCGGCGCAGGCCAAGCGCTTCGGCGATCTCGGCAAGGCGCAATCGCTCTATAAGGCCTGGAGCGCCGTGATCAGCAATGCCAGGAATGCCGAGGCGCTGCTTGCCGGTGTCGATGGCTCGCTGAAGGACGATGCGGGTTATCTCTTCGCGCGCGTCGAATATCTGCGCCGGCAGGACAAATACCGGGACGCGGCCGAGCTGCTGGAAAAGGCGCCGCGCGAGGCGGCGAAACTGGTCAACACCACGGAATGGTGGAACGAGCGGCGGATCGTGGCGCGCGGCCTTGCCGACCAGGGCGAGTTCAAGCTCGCCTACCGAACCGCGGCCGATTATGTCGCCGCCTCCTCCACCGATATCGTCGATGCGGAATTCCATGCCGGCTGGTATGCGCTGCAGGCCCTGCACGAGCCGGCGACCGCCGAAAAACATTTCCGCAAGATCCTCGAGACCTCGAACAAGCCGCTTTCAGCATCGCGCGCCCTCTACTGGCTCGGCCGCGCCGCCGAGGACGGCGGACCGGGCAGCGCCAAGGATTTCTTCGCCAAGGCGGCGCATTTCTCGAGCACGTTTTACGGCCAGCTTGCCGCCGCGCGCCTGGACCTCAAGACGCTGGACGTTGCCTATCCGAACCCGAGCGGGGCCGACCGGCAGAATTTCGAAAGCCGCGAAGCGGTGCGGGCGATCGCGCGACTGGAAGATGCCGGCCACGGCAAACGCGCCGCCGCACTCTATCGCGCGCTGGCGGAGGAAATGACCAGCCCCGGGGAACTCGCGATCCTCGCGGCAAGGGCGGAATCGGAAGACAACCACGCCCTGTCGCTGCAGATCGGCAAGACCGCCTTCGGCCGCGGCATCGATGTGGCCGCGCTTGCCTTCCCGATCGGCGTCATCCCGGCAGGCGCCGACATCGCCGGCTCCGGCAAGGCGCTCGCCTATGCGATCGCCCGCCAGGAAAGCGCCTTCAACCCGGGCGCCGTTTCACCCGCCAACGCCCGCGGCCTGTTGCAGATCCTGCCGGGCACGGCACAGGGCGTCGCCAAGCGCCACGGTCTCACCTACGCGGCAGCAAAGCTGACAACGGATGCGGGCTACAACGCCACGCTCGGCGCGCATTATCTCGGCGAGCAGATCGACACGTTCGGCGGCTCCTACATCCTCACCTTCATCGCCTACAATGCCGGCCCGAAACGCGTGCCCGAATGGATCACCCGCTACGGCGACCCGCGCGGCAAATCCCTCGACGAAGTCGTCGACTGGATCGAGCGCATCCCCTTCCCCGAAACCCGCAATTACGTGCAGCGGGTGATGGAGAATTATCAAGTCTACAAGGTGAGGCTTGGACAGAAGGCGGATATCGAGACGGATTTGCGGTTCGGACGGCGGTAGGTGCCGCTGCGGATTGAGCGGATCCGGCCTTCTCTTATTCTGCTTGGGCAATAGGGCGACTGAGTGTTCGCTGCCGATGTAAGTATCCGCATCGCGTGCCCTCCTTCCCGATATTTGACTGAGCACTGATTGCTGCTCTCGACTTCTGCGAAGGCCAGCTTCAGTTCGAACCGCCATGCCACCGCAACCGACATCGTCCCAAAGCAAAAAGCCCGGCACAAGGCCGGGCTTCTGAACTTGATCCGATCAGGTCGGATTAGAAGTCGCGCTGGAAGCGGACAATACCACGAACGTCGTCGTCGCCGTCTTCGACCTTGACGTAGTCGACTGCAACCTTGGCTGCGAAGCCTTCGACGATCTGGTAGTTGACGGTTACGCCAGCGCCCCAGAGGTCGGCACCGGTGAACTCGTTGTCAGCGGTAAGTTCCGTGTTCCAGATGTACTGGGCTTCCGGAATGATTTCGAGCTTGTCGGTCGCCTTGAAGGAATAGGCAACAGCGACGCTTGCTTCACCAGCGCCGGTGTCGAGCACGCCGTAGTAGGCGTTTTCACCCGAAGACCAGACACCAGCAAGGTAGAACGTACCCGGACCAACGGCAACGGAGCCGATCGCACGGATTGCGCCCTCTTCGGCGCTGAAGTCATAAGAACCGAGCAGTTCGAGCTTTGCCGGGCCGATAGCAGCCTGGACAACAGCTTCGATACCAACATTCTGGCCGCCGACGCCACGAGCGCGCGACAGTTCATCGACCTGGATGCCGGCCGTGAAAGCAGAACCGGTATAGGTGTAGGAGATCGACTGCAGGCGGTTCGAACCGAGGTTGTCGAGTTCGCCCGGAAGATCGTTAGCATCCCACCAGTTCAGCCAACGGCCGACGCGGAAACCGCCGAGCTGGATGTAGGCCTCGTTGATGTAGGCGCCATTGACATCGCCGCTGCCGACAGTAGCGTTCGAGCCATAGCCGATATCCTGGTTAGCTTCAAAACGAACCGAAGCAACCGACGTCAGCGTGCCGAGTTCCGTGTCGCTCTTGGCCGTGAAGTCGAGCTGAGCGCGGCTGTAGGAATCCCAGTCACCGCCATTCAAGGCGTTAGTGTCCTGACCGAAGCCGACTTCGAAACGAACGTAACCACCGACCTTGAGGCAGGTTTCGGTGCCGGGGATGTAGAAGTAACCAGTGCCGAACGCGTCGCAAACGCGGACGTATTCCATTGGCTCCGGCTCAGCAGCGACGATGGCGTCGGCGGCCTGAGCGCCGGAAACTGCCGCGAGAGCCGCTGCAGAACCGAGAAGAAGGCTCTTGATGTTCATTGTTTTGACCTCCAGTCAATTTCTCTGAATGCTAATTCATGCCCGATCAAAAAATGGATCAAACACGTAAAGGCCGCATAAGCAGCCCAATCCCCCGGTATTAACTCCCCAACACGGAGGCCTCTTAAGGCCAACGATTTATAGAGAACTCCCCCGGTGAACCGGGGGAGTTCCATTATTATTAGAACGTACGGTCGAGGCGGACGAAGCCGTCCCAGAACTTGTTGTTCACACCAGCGTTGCTGGTGGAGTCGTTGTAGTTTGCAGTTACCTTAGCAACAAAGCCCGGAACGATCGTGTAGTCGACCGTCACGCCAGCGCGCCAGGAGTCGTCACCAGTGAAGTCGCCGCCGGCGTCAACTTCCGAGTTCCAGACATAGGTACCACCGGGGGTGATCGTCAGCTTGTCGCTGACCTTGAAGGCGTACGAAGCAGCAAGTGCCCATTCGCCACGGCTGTAGTATGCGTTGTCGAAGTTCGCATCACCCAGACCGCTCGACCAAACTGCGAGAGCCTGGAAAGTGCCGGGGCCGACCGGAGCCGACACGAGAGCGCGGATCGCGCCGTTCTCAGCGCTGAAGTCGTAGGAACCGAGAAGGTCGAAAGCAACCGAGCCGAACTTGGCAGTTACGATACCTTCGATACCGACGTTCTGGCCACCGAGGCCGCGAGCACGCGACAGTTCGTCAACCTGGATACCGGCGCTGAAAGCGGAACCGGTATAGGTGTAGCTGACTGCCTGCATGCGGGTCTGGCCAGCAGAGTTCCAGTCGGACTCGCCGTTGATGCCCTTGTCCCACCAGGTCAGGTAACGACCCATCTTGAGGCCGCCGAGCTGGATGTAGGCTTCGTTGATGTAAGCACCAGTAACGTCCCGACCGCCAACAGTGCCGTTCGAGGCGTAGCCGTTGTCCTGGTTGGCTTCAAAACGAACCGAAGCAACCGAGGTCAGCGTGCCGAGTTCGGTGTCAGACTTTGCAGTCACATCGAGCTGAACGCGGCTGAAAGAATCCCAGTCGTAACCGTTGCCAGCATTTACGTTTTCGCCGAAGTCAACCTGGAAACGAACGTAACCGCCGATCTTGAGGCAGGTTTCGGTGCCCGGGATGTAGAAGTAGCCGGTGCCGAAAGCGTCGCAAACGCGAACGTATTCCATGGGCTCCGGTTCAGCAGCTACGATGGCGTCAGCTGCCTGAGCGCCGGAGACTGCTGCGAGGGCAGCAGCGGAGCCGAGAAGAAGGCTCTTGATGTTCATTTTTGACCTCCAGTCAAAGTTTCGTATGGGTCTGGGTTCTTTTTGCTGAAGGACAGCGTTCCCTGCCCCATCCCCGTCGATTGCCAGAAGAAGGACGATCCACCGCCTCGCTTCTGGATTTGAAAATACAAGACGAGAGTGACCATGCAATCTGGAACTTCAACCGGACGCCATTCCGGTACCCGCTTCCCAGAAGTCTGTTGCCGAAAGGACACAAAGCGAGGGGCCGCATTAGGTTGTATTTTACGCTTTGTTAAGAAAGAGCTTATCCCGCAGTCACTTAGCGCCGCGACGACAGGTCTGAAGGACTCATGGCACCGCCCGGGATTCGCCGGCGAATCCTTGGCACCTGCAAGGCCGTATATGGGAGATCGTAGGGCAGGATTGGCGGCCGTTCCGGGCCTGAAGTGGCGGAGAGGAAGGGATTCGAACCCTCGATACGCTTTTGACGTATACTCCCTTAGCAGGGGAGCGCCTTCGACCACTCGGCCACCTCTCCGGTCGGGCCTGATTATTGGGAAACGATATCGATGGCAAGGTCTTTTATGGAAATGTCATGCGATTCCACCGTCAAAGACACACGAATCGCAACACGTGATTCCATTTCTGCCACCTGCCTGATTCTCAATATCCCGAACGCGGCTTGCCGACGCCCGTGCCGCGGCCGTAGCGGCCGGCCAGAGACCTGAGCGCACCGGAAAACTCGGTGACGTCGGCACCGACGGCGACAAAGCTCGCGCCGAGATCGAGATAATGGCGGTTCAAGGATTCGCTGAAGGTAAGGATGCCGGCCGCCTTGCCCGACTTCAGGATCGTGCCGATCGCCTTGTCGATCACCTCCTGAACCTCCGGGGCCTCCATGCGCCCGAGATAGCCCATGTCGGCGGAAAGGTCGGCCGGGCCGATGAAGACGCCGTCGATGCCATCCACGGCCGCAATGTTCTCCAGGTCGCGAATCGAGGCCATGGTTTCGGCCTGGACGATCAGGCAGATCTCGTCGGCGGCGGTCTCGGCATAGTCGGGGATGGCGTTGAAGGCGGATGCACGGGCGACGGCCGCCCCGACTCCGCGCACGCCGCGCGGGGGGTAACGCACGGCGCGAACCAGTTCCTTCGCCTGCTCGGCCGAATCGACCATCGGCACCAGCAGCGTGCGGGCGCCGATATCGAGCAGCTGCTTGATGACCCAGGTCTCGCCGATCGGCGGCCGGACGACCACTTCCGAAGGCGAGGTGGACAGCGCCTGCAACTGCGCCAGAATGCTGCGCAGATCGTTCGGTCCGTGCTCGCCGTCGATCACCAGCCAGTCGAAACCGGTATTGCCGGCGATCTCGGCGGTCAGCGCCTCGCCCATGTTCAGCCAGAGGCCGATCTGCGGCTGGCGGGCCTTCAGCGCCGCCTTGAAGTGATTCTTAGGAGCCGGCATGGGCGTTTTCCTTCAGGAGAGCAGCTGTTTCAGGTCGGCGGCGGGATCGGCAAGGATGGTGCGGTCAGGCTCGATGCCGCTATCGAGCAGCTTCTTGCCGCTCACATAGGCCTTGGCGTCATTGATCGCATCGACGGCAATGAAGCGTCCCTCGCGAAAATACCAGATCGAGAGGCTGCCCTCACGGGCGCCCTTGCGCGTCAGGGTCTCGTCGTAACCAAGGTTGAAGCCGGCGATCTGCAGCTTCACGTCGTACTGGTCGGACCAGAACCAGGGCTTTGCGTCATAGGGCGCAGTGCCGCCGGCAAGTACTGCGGCGGCAGCCTCCGCCTGGTCGACAGCGTTCTGTACCGATTCGAGACGGATGCGGTTGCCCCTCCAGGGCAGCATGGCGCAATCGCCCATGGCGAAGATCGAGGGGTCGGAGGTGCGGGCGAATTCATCGACGATGACGCCATTGCCGACTTCGAGGCCGCATTGCTGCGCGAGTTCGTCGTTCGGTTTGACGCCGATGCCGACGATGACGAAATCGACCTCGATCGTGCTGCCATCGGAAAGTTCGGCGGCGCGCACCCGGCCGTTCTCGCCGACCAATTTATGCAGGCCGGTCTTTTCGCGGATGACCACGCCATGGCTGTCGTGGATGGCGCGCATCACGTCGGCGGTTTCCTTTGCGGCAACGCGCTGAAGGATTCGATCCGCCATTTCGATCAGCGTCACTTCGAGACCGAGATGGCGGGCGACGGCGGCCGCCTCTAGGCCGATATAACCGCCGCCGATGATAAGCAGCCGGCGGCCCGGTTTCATCTCGCCGGCGAGCAGGTCTGCATCACGCTTGTCGCGCACGGTGAAGACGCCGTCGAGATCGCCGCCGACGCTTGCCGGCAGCGTGCGCGGCGTCGAGCCGGTGGCGAGCGCCAGGGTGCCGTATTCGAGGACCGCCCCGTCCTGCATGCGGACGGTCTTTGCCTTGCGGTCGATCTCCTCGACATAGGTGGAGAGGAGAAGCTCGACCTCATGTTCGGCAAACCAGCTTTCGGGCCGGAAGGTCAGCCGCTCGAAGTCCATCTCGCCGAGCAGATATTTCTTGGAGAGCGGCGGGCGCTGGTAGGGGATCACATCCTCCGAACCGATGATCGTAATCGGCCGCGCATCCTTCAGGGCCCGCAGTTTGGCAGCGAGCGCAAAACCCGCCTGTCCGCCGCCGATGATAACCAACCTGCCCGTCACGTTTCACTCCCCTTGACCGATCATGGTTTCCATTGGGATAGCACCATTGATCCGATCGAAAGGGGTATCCCCGCGACACGGGTCCGTCAACAACGCGACATCCCCGATTACACGCTTTGAGTTCGCAGCTGTTCCATACGGAAAGGAAAAGGCGCCTCGCCAGCAATCAAATACCGGATTTTTCGGCGATATTCCGCCTTTCCGTCGCATTTTACCTTTCCGTTTCAGAATGTGTCAGCGGAGGAGGAATATAGTCACATCCAGGAGCGAAACAGGAGGGTGTCATGCCCTTGAACATGGACCAGGACCCAAGAACAAACGGCTCGCGCGACCAGGCTTTCGAGAAGTTTCCGATCGATCATCCCGGCAAGATCATCTTCGTCGGACATCACCTCAGCACCAAGACGAGTTTCCGCTGCCTGATCCGCAGCATTTCGCTCTACGGCGCGGAACTCGAGGTCAGCCCGAACCTGCCGGTGCCCAACAATTTCTTCCTCGAGATCCTCGGCATCCATGACGATATCGGCTGCACGCTGATCCGCCGCGAGGAGGAAAGGGTCACGGTCGGTTTCAACATGCTGATCGATGCGGAATTCCTGCATCACGTGATCCGGCTGAGCTTCGAGACCAGCCACTGACCGGCAGATCGCGTCGCCGCCGGCGGGCCTTCCTCGCCCGCCACCGGTCACGACCGCCCGCCAGCCACGACAGAAGCGGCACGATCCACAGTAGCCCGCGCCATTCGGCGCCCTCCAGAGGATCGGCAAGGGGATCGGCCATCGGATCCCGCCGCCCGCTCCCGCAGCGCTCCTGCCCGTTCATCGGCTGCCGAAGGTTCACCCGGTTGAGAAACATGGCGGTCACTCCATCTATGATGCGATGCCATGGAGCTAGAGGTTTGCCGCGCAGGCTTGTAGATGCGCCGGCGAAAGCCGCTTTTCATCCATGAACGATGGATAGATCACCGGTGGATCCATAAGGTGCACGAGATGACGGATGCGGCCTGGGACGATCTGAAACTCTTTCTGCATGTGGCGAGCGAAGGCCGCCTGAGCGCTGCGGCCGCCCGCACCAAACTCAGCGCGCCGACGATCGGCCGGCGGATGCTGGCGCTCGAACGGACGACCGGCCGGACCCTTTTCGTGCGCAGCCAGCAAGGTTACCGGCTGGCACCGGACGGCGAGACGCTGCTCGAGCATGTCCGCGCCATGCAGAAGACCGCCGACGGCATCGCCGACTGGAAGACGCAGGCCTTCGCCATGCCGATCGTTTCGATCGGCGCCGATGCCTGGCTTGCCGGTTTCGTCGGCGAGCATACGTCCGAGATCAGGAGCAGGGACGACCGGTTCCGGCTCTGCTGCAAGTCGCTGCAAAAGGGCGTGGATTTCACCTACCGCGAGGCGGATGTCGGGATCGTCTCCCGCAGGCCGGAATCCGGCAATGTGGCGGCCCGCCGGTCGGTCGCTGTCGCACACTCTATATATAGGGCAATTGATCTTGCCGAAGACGGGGCCATGCCCTGGGTTTCGGTCGGCACCGAGAGCTCCCATTTGCCGGCCGAAAAATGGGTGTTCCAGCATCACGAGGCGCAAATCCGCACCTGGACCAATTCGCCGGAGATCCTGCCGAGGCTGATCGCGGCCGGCAACGGGCGTGGCGTGCTGCCCTGCTTCATCGGCGATGAGTTCCCGGGCCTGGCCCGTGAGGGCGGGATCATCCCGGAACTCACCCACACGATGTGGATCGTCGCCAACGACGACGACCGGCATCGGCCCGAAGTGCGCCAGGTGATCGAAAGGCTCGATGCGCTTTTCAAAGGGCAGGAGAAAAGATTTAGCGGCGACAGGGCGCAATCGGCCTCAAGCAGGCTTGCGTACCGGTGAATCGATCCTATTGTGTGCCGGTTTTAGAGAACCGGAATAAAATCCATGCCTGTATTCTCGCGCTTCACGCCGCTGATCAGCGCCCTTCCCGCCAGCGTCCCCTTTGTCGGCCCCGAGGCTATCGAGCGCAATCGCGGCCTGCGGGTGAAAGCCCGCATCGGCGCCAATGAAAACGGCTTCGGCCCGGCGCCCTCCGTCATCGAGGCAATCGGTGCTGCGGCAGCAGGCACGTGGAAATATGCGGATCCGGAAAATTTCGAGCTCAAGCAGGCGCTCGCCGCGCATCTGGGCTGTCAGGCCGAAAATATTGCAATCGGCGAAGGCATAGACAGCCTGCTCGGGATGATCGTCCGGATGGTGATCGAGCCGGGCATGCCGGTCGTCACCTCGTTCGGCGCCTATCCGACCTTCAACTTTCATGTGGCGGGCCATGGCGGCCGGCTGGTGACGGTGCCTTACGTCGACGACCGCGAAAACCTCGACGGGCTGCTGGAAGCCGTCCGCCGGGAAAACGCGCCGCTCGTCTATTTCGCCAATCCCGACAATCCGATGGGAAGCTGGTGGGATGCCGACAGCATCGTCACCTTTGCCAAGGCGCTGCCGGAAACCTGCCTGATGATTCTCGACGAAGCCTATTGCGAAACCGGACCGGCCGGCGCGACGCCCGATATCGCCGCCCTGATCGACCGGCCGAACATCATCCGCACCCGCACCTTCTCGAAGGCCTACGGCATGGCGGGCTCGCGGGTGGGTTATGCGATCTCGACGCCCGGTACGGCCGAGGCCTTCGACAAGATCCGCAACCATTTCGGCATGAACCGGATCGGCGTCGCCGCAGCGCTCGCGGCGCTGAAAGACCAGGCCTATCTCGGCCAGGTGATCGGGCAGATAAAGGCCTCGCGGGAACGGATCGCCGCGATCGCGACAGCCAACGGGCTGAAGCCGCTGGCCTCCGCCACCAATTTCGTGGCGATCGATTGCGGCCGCGACGGCGCCCATGCGCGTTCGATCGTCGATGGGCTGATGGAGCATGGGGTTTTCATCCGCATGCCGGGCGTGGCGCCGCTCAACCGCTGCATCCGCGTGAGCACGGGGCCGGAATCGGACATGGCGCTCCTCGAAGAAGCGCTGCCCAAGGTGCTGAAGGCTCTCTGAAGCCCTAAAGAAAATGACCGCGCCGGCCTTGTTCCTGCCGGTCGCGGTCTCAATGTCAGGCGTCGGCCCCCGTCCAGATCCGACCGCCCGGTCTCCCGATCCCCTTGGGTGATGTCTTTTGGATTGTTCTCCTGCCGGCCCTCTTGCGGGACCGGTCAATTCATCGACCACGGCGCTCGTTCGAGAGCTCAGTGCATGGTCATCCATTCGCGAGCGGCGCGCAGTGCTGCGGCCAGCTGCATCTTGCTCATCGTCTGGGCAAGGTCGGCGCGCAGTTCGGCGGCGCGGTCGGAGCCCTTGATCGCAGCGATGTTGAGCCATTTGTGAGCGGAAACGAGATCGATGTCGCAACCACGGCCGGTCGCATACATCAGACCCATTTCGCAGAAAGTGTCGGCGCGGGTTTCGCCACCCATGGTGGCCATTCCGGAATTGTTCATTTCAAAGCGTGCCATCGGTTTGATCCCTGTTAAAGCCTGTTGTTCGTCGTCTGCCCTGTTTTTGCCCTTTCGGGCTCCGTCCGGATCACCGTCTTCAAGCGGCTGTTTCGATCCTTCCGGCCGGCGGTTTTTCCCGCTCGTTTGATGACTTCACTATGGGCCAAACCTTCCAAAAGACGCCTAAAAAGCATGATTAATTCAACGAAAACAAAGTTCAAACGCTTGGTAAACTTGAGTTTTTGTTAAACATGGGATGCCTTGCATTTTAAGGAATTTGCAGAGATTTTTACGGAAAATTCAGAAAACGATTTAAACCGACTGCTAACCACGAATCCGGGTCGCATCGATGGACCTGTGGAAAACGCGGCTTTTCCCGCCGCCGAAATTCCCGCCCCTTTCGCGGCGATCCGATATTTACCTTTACGTGTGGGTAAGATAAATTTCGAATGAGTTCGCGCAGAGGGGTGCGAATTGGAGGAAACCGCGCCGCCAGCGCTTCAGAAGGCGTGGCGGCGGAAGCGAAGGAGGAAAAATCATGATGCGCAGACTGATATTGGCTGCCGCGCTGACGCTTACAGCAGCCGGAGCCCATGCCGCCGAACCCATCGAAGGCAATTGGAAGACCGCCAGCGGCGAAACCGCCGCGATCGGCAAATGCGGTACCGCCTACTGCGTGACGTTGAAGACCGGAAAACATTCCGGCAAGCAGATCGGCAAGCTCTCCGGCAAGGACGGCGAATATAGCGGCGAGATCACCGATCCGGCAGACGACAAGACCTATAGCGGCTCCGGTTCGGTCAGTGGCAACTCGCTCAAGATGAAGGGCTGCGTGCTGGCCATCCTTTGCAAGTCGCAGACCTGGACGCGCCTCTAGGTCGATTCGTCGGATACCCCATATTTAAGAAGCGCAGAAATGGTCGCGCCGGCAACGGCACGGCCATTTTTCGTTGCGGAGCATCAAGGGCCGCCTGATTTTTTTGCTGCGTCGCACCAAGAAAAGGCAATTTGATCACGGAAACGGCATCGAGTTTGACCGCGAAATTTCGCGGAATTCTTCATGTCACAGTTTTGTGAAAAGCTTGCATACCCCTTGCACCTGATTTTTGCCGTAAAAAAGCCATAAAAAAGCCACGATCCGCCAAAATCCACACGCGGATGGTGCAAATTCTGTACACTCCGCATAAGCATTTGTTTTCATTAGATTTATATCTTACAAAACCGTAACTTAATCGGTTTATTTATGGCATTTTCAAAAAAATTAGCATGCTCAGCACTTTTTGCGTGTATTTCGGAGCCGCGATTTTGGTCGTCAACGTTTCGTTGACAGTAGTCGTCGAAATGGGGGGCTTTCGGATCGAACCGATCGGTCCGATATGAACATCGCAAACACAAATTCACTTCGGTTCGAACCCAAGACCGAACCGATCATAACCCGAGGATAAAGACAATGACCAAGATCACTTCCGCAATCGCCGCTGCCCTCATCGCTTCGGCTTCCTTCGCTTCCGTCGCTCTTGCTGAAGGCGACTATTACGAAGGCGCTTCCAAGGCTTCCGCAACTGTCGACCATGTTCAGACCGGCAGCATTGCTCAAGATCAACAGCACCAGGTCCCGGCTGAGATCGGCCGTGGCGACTACTACGAAGGTGCAGTTCGTCCGAACTAAACGCAGCTCATTCAAGACACCGAAACAATCTCCGCAGGCCAGGTCGCAAACTTAAAGCCGCGGAACACTCTGAAGGAACTACCACAATGACCAGGATCACTTCCGCTATCGCCGCAGCTCTCATCGCTTCGGCTTCTTTCGCCACCGCCGCTCTTGCTGAAGGCAACTATTACGAAGGCGCCACCCCGCCATCGGCTGGCCAGCAGGTTCCGGCAACGCATCAGAAGGCCCAGGGCTCGGCCAGCTACGGCTACACGGGCTCGATCTCCAACGCCCAGGGTTCGAACCACTCCTTCGACGGCACGGTTACCCTGAACCGCGGCGATTACTACGAAGGTGCAGTTCGTCCGAACTAACCGCAGCTCATTCAACACACCGAAACAACGATCCGCAGGCCAGGTCGCAAACTAAGCGCCGCGGACAACTCTGAAGGGACTACCACAATGACCAAGATCACTTCCGCTATCGCCGCTGCCCTCATCGCTTCGGCTTCCTTCGCTTCCGTCGCTCTTGCTGAAGGCGACTATTACGAAGGCGCTTCCAAGGCTTCTGCTACCGTCGATCATGTTCAGACCGGCAGCATCGCCAAGAACCAGGACGCCAGCCAGGTTCCGGCTGCGCTCGGCCGTGGCGACTACTACGACGGCGCAAACCGCCCGAACTAACCGCAGTTCATCAAAACACCGAAACAATTTCCGCAGGCCAGGTCGCAAACTTTGAAGCCGCGGAACACTCTGAAAGGATTACCACAATGACCAGGATCACTTCCGCTATCGCCGCAGCCCTTATCGCTTCGGCTTCCTTCGCCTCCGTCGCTCTTGCCGAAGAAGGCGACTACTACGAAGGCGTACAGCCCACCGAGCAGGCACAGGCCGTCCATGGCGCCCGCGTAGACAGCTTCGGCTATACCGGTTCGATCGCCCGCGCCAAGGCTTCCACTTCCTCGAACCAGTCGTTCGACGGCACGGTTACCCTGAACCGCGGCGACTACTACGAAGGCGCAGTTCGCCCGAACTAATCGAAGTTCGCCCGAGCTGCTCCGCAACTCATCCAAGACAACCCACATCCGCCGGCCAGGTCGCAAACTTTGAAACCGCGGATCACTCTGAAAGGAATAGGACAATGTCCAAGATCACTTCGACGATCGCTGCTACGCTGATCGCTTCCGCCTCCTTCGCCACGGCCGCTCTTGCAAGCGGCGGCACCTATTACGAAGGCGCCGTCGAACCTGCTCCCAGCCAGCCGGTTGCCTCCAGCCATCAGGCTGCTGCTCCGAAGGTCCGCCATCCGGGCGTCAGCTACGGCTACACGGGCTCGGTCTCCAACGCCCAGGGTTCCAGCCACTCCTACGACGGCACTGTCACCCTGAACCGCGGCGACTACTACGAAGGTGCAGTTCGTCCGAACTAACCTCAATCGAAGATAACCGAATATCGCCCGCAGGCCAGGTCGCAAACCATGACGCCGCGGGAACTCTGAAAGGAATAAGACAATGACCAGGATTACTTCCGCAATCGCCGCAGCGCTTATCGCTTCGGTTTCGTTCGCCGGCGCAGCACTTGCCGAAGGCGACTATTATCAGGGCGTCCAGAAGACGAGCCCTGCCGCCACTTCCATCGACCGCACGAATACCGGCAGCATCCGCATCGATCGCCAGGACGGCCAGCTTCCGTTCAACAATGGCGGTGGCCGCGACAACCGCGCTTCCGATCTGAACAGCGGCGACTATTACAGCGGCGCAAACCGCCCGAACTAATTCTTGAGTTCGCTCGCGATCGATAGTCGCACAGAGGCGTGAGCCCCGTGCGGGATCGGACAGACTGAAAACATGGTGGGAAAAATGAAATACCAGCCGCTTGCGCGGCTGGTATTCGCAGTTCATTCAAGACACCGATTGGAAAGACGGGTCGCAATCGTCTTTCCGGTGCGTGATGGCCAGACTCTGAAACCAGCCATCGAGTTCAAGATTAAGTGAAGCTTTTCCACGAATCAATCACGATGACGCTCTTCCCCGTGAGATTCGTTATTTTCCACCCCAGGTGGCGCCCCCTTTCTTCACGAATCCCGCCGTTTCTCGACCCCGAAACCGGAGTTGCGGCACTGTCCTTTCATTTTTGCTGGAACGATCCGTCCTGCGGGGGATTTGTACCTTCGACGGAGCGAGGCTAGATCGCTCCGCGCCCAAGAGAACATTGGAAAGGACAGGAAAATGAAGACCTATCTGACTTCCGGTATTGCCGCTCTTATCGTTTCGGCAGGTTTCGCCGGTGCCGCCATGGCACAGAATGCCGTTTATCCGGATCCGGATGGCCTGCCGCAGTCCCCGCCGACCATCCAGCAGGATCGCGGCTATGATCGCGGCCCGGCCGTTGACACGATGCCGACCGGCAGCATTTATCCAAGCACCCGCGGTGCGAGCGGCAACGCCGATCTTGATGGCGCGCAGGACGAAGGCGACTATTACGACGGAACGATGCGTCCGCATAACTAGCAGTTGCTTCAAGATACCGCGTCCCGCGCGGTCGCGCCAATTCGCGGGATGATCTCTTCACCAACAGATCCATGAGAAGCCGGCCCTATCGGGCCGGCTTTTTCGACGGCTGGTTCGTCCTTCATCGATCGCAGCCCGGGCGTGCCATTTCGCAGACGCCGCTGCGATCCTCCCTCTCCCGCCGGCGTTAATCACCCTGAACGGGTGATGAACCCGACCCTCAGCACGCATTCAGGCACTCGCCTTTATTCTGCCGTCATTGGCTTTGGGGAGAGAACCATGACCGTCCTTGCACGCCGCCTGACAATCGTAACGCTGATCATGACCATTTTTGCCTTCGTCTTCAGCGCGCTCGCGTCCGCTCCGGCGCGCAACGATCTGCGGGTGCATCTGGGCACCGCGGCCCCCTGCTATCATCCCGCCTCGCTCGACTGCGTTGCGGCACTTTGAAAAGTTCATGTGGTCAACCGGCAGGAAGGTTCCAGCGTCGTTTGATTGTTATTGAGTTCTCTCTATAATAGCGCATGAACACACGAATCTTTTCCCTGACCCCGCTTTCCTTCATCAGCCCGAGCCCTTTCGAGCCGCGTGTCTTCGACAATCCGGCCGAGGCGGTCGACGCCCTGACAGAGCTCTATGAGCGCAACACGCGATTTCTGATCGATGCGTTCGGAGCACTGGCCGACGGCGCTGCCGTAACCGGCCGTTACCGCGCCTGCTATCCCCAGGTCAGCATCGAGACGACCTCGTTCGGGCATGCGGATTCGCGTCTCTCCTATGGCCACGTGTCGTCGCCCGGCGTCTATACGACGACCATCACCCGGCCAAAACTGTTCCGGCATTACCTGAAGGAACAGCTCGGGCTGCTGATGCGCAACCACGGCGTCCCGGTGACGATTTCCGAATCGACGACGCCGATCCCGCTGCATTTCGCCTTCGGCGAAGGCGCGCATGTGGAAGCGTCGGCGACCAGTTCGCTCGCCGACATTTCGCTGCGTGACCTGTTCGACACGCCGGACCTCAACAATACCGACGACCTGATCGCCAACGGCGAATACGACCAGGTGCCCGGCGAACCGGCCCCGCTTGCGCCGTTCACCGCCCAGCGCATCGACTATTCGCTCGCCCGCCTCAGCCACTATACGGCGACCAGTGCCGATCACTTCCAGAACTTCGTGCTGTTCACCAACTACCAGTTCTATATCGACGAGTTCGCGAGCTGGGCCCGCGAGATGATGGCGAGGGGCGGCGACGGCTACACGGCCTTCGTGGAGCCCGGCAATGCGATCACGCTCGCCGGCAGCGACAAGCCGGAAACGCCTGCCTTGGTGCGCATGCCGCAGATGCCGGCCTACCACCTGAAGAAGAAGGGCCATGCCGGCATCACGCTCGTCAATATCGGCGTCGGCCCTTCCAACGCCAAGACGATCACCGACCATATCGCCGTGCTGCGCCCGCATGCCTGGCTGATGGTCGGCCACTGCGCCGGCCTGCGCAACAGCCAGCGGCTGGGCGACTATGTGCTGGCGCATGCCTATGTGCGCGAGGACCACGTGCTCGACGACGACCTGCCGGTGTGGATCCCGATCCCGGCGCTTGCCGAAGTGCAGCAGGCGCTGGAAAGCGCCGTCGAGGAAGTCACCGGCTACCAGGGTTTCGAGCTGAAACGGATCATGCGCACCGGCACGGTCGCGACGATCGACAACCGCAACTGGGAACTGCGCGACCAGCGCGGGCCGGTCAAGCGCCTCTCCCAGTCGCGCGCCATCGCGCTCGACATGGAATCGGCAACGATCGCGGCGAACGGCTTCCGCTTCCGGGTGCCTTACGGGACGCTGCTCTGCGTTTCCGACCGGCCGCTGCATGGCGAGCTGAAACTGCCGGGCATGGCGACCGCTTTCTACCGCACCCAGGTCAGCCAGCACCTGCAGATCGGCATCCGCGCCGTGCAGAAGCTCGCGGCCATGCCGATCGAGACGCTGCACTCGCGGAAGCTCAGGAGCTTTTACGAGACGGCGTTTCAGTGAATACAGCGGCCGGATGATTACGGAGCAGAGCGTGGAGCCACCCGGCTTCAGCTTTGAATTTCGGACAACGGCGCGGAAGACGAAAAGCGCCGTGAGATATTTTTCCCAAAGGCAACGAATCTCTGCTCGAAGGCATGGTAGGTTATGGCGGAGACGACTGTCCCGCATAGGCTGACCAGCAGGAACTTCGATGTCGGATTCTGAATCCAAAATCCGTCATACCGCGTCAATAACTCCAGCAATGGCATATGTGCAAGGTAAAGCCCGTAACTGACGATACCCAGGAACTGGGCCACCCGGTTGCCAAAGACCAGCGTGAACATGCGGCTCTTGGAGGAGCCAAATAATAAAAGCACCGTCGTGACCAAAGACGTGAATACCAATTCGTCGAAGAATATCTTCGCAAATACCCGTGGTGCACACATGTAGGCCAGTAAGAGTATCGCCGAAATTACGAAGGCCAGATTCCCGATGGCGTCGGAATGGCGGATATATGGTCTAACCCGATAGACCACGATGCCCAGCGCATAGCAGAGCGCGTAGGGAACCGGGCTCCATTGCATGGCAAGCGGCGCGTTTTCTCCGAGAAACGGAAAAAGAGTAGCCGCCCTTGCGGAGATGATGTGGACAATCAGGGAAACCGCGATCAACGCGGCAAGCTGTTTCGTGCCCCTAGACAATCTCATCATGAACGGGACGGCCAGATACCAAAAGACCTCGATCGGGATCGACCATTCAACGCCAATAATCGTGTTGGCGATCTGGAAATCGAGGAAGCTCAGGAAAGTCAGGTGCATGGCGATATTGTAAATATCGACCGGAACTGAAAATTGTTGCTGCCAATAGAGCGACGTGGTCCCCAGCAGGATCGACACCCCCAACCAGAAGTAATAAAGGGGCGCGATCCTCCAAAGTCGTTTACTGAGATAGCTTCGGTAATTACTCGACGCTTCGTAGGATGACGCTACGCTGAAACCGGAAATGACGAAAAAGACAAAAACACCCGCTGCACCGAAGTTAGCGATATTTTTTCCGATTTCACCTAATTCTCTAAAGCCGGCGCCTCCACAGTGAATCATGATGACTGCTAGAGCGGCGAAAGCCCGCATACCAGTAATAAAACTCGTATCACCATAACTTTTTTCAATAGCACTGGTCATTCTATATTTTAGTATTCAATACAATAATCATAGATATACTCCCCGATCGATATGGCTCATGCCCAAATCATCGAAGAAATACAACCCTATATTTCAGGGGGTAAGCCGAAATTATTTTGCTTTTTTTAGAAAAAGTGCCCGGAGGCGAAAGCCTCAATCAGACGATATATCTCAGGCGGGCTTAACCCCGCCTCGCCGCCAACAATGACAGCGCCGTCCCCACAAGCGACGAAACGATCACCAGCAGATGCGTGTTGACCGCCGCCTGGCCGAGCTCCTCCAATGGCAGCCCGGCCGTGTCGGCGCCGAAGGCGATGGCGCCGGCGGTGATGCCGGCGGGATAGGTGCCGACACCGGCGGGGGCGTGGACCGGAAGCACCGAGGAGAGCTCGCCGCCGAGGGCGCCCCCGAAGCTTGCGGCGACGGAGAGGCCGCCGAGCAGCCCGAGCACCCAGGCGAGCACGGCGATCTTGGTGAACCAGTTGATCAGGGTCGCGCCCCAGGCGCGGGCGAAGGCCTTGGCATCGACAGGCAGGCCGGCTTCGACCTCGTCGAGCAGTTTTTTCGCCTTGTTCGGCAGAGCCTTGGCCGCCAGGCGGAAAGCCGGCCTGCGCAGTGCAAAGGCGATGGCGGGCAGGATGAGGAAGGCGAGCCAGAGCGCCCAGGCCCAGAGTTTTCCCGTCTGCAGCGCCAGCCCCGTGCCGGCGGCGGCGAGCAGCGCATGCAGGTCGAAGAGCCGCATGACGAGGAGCGCGGCGGTGCCACGGGCGAGACCGAGGCCGAATTCGCGCTTCATCAGCAGCGGAAAGCTTGCCTCGCCAGTGCGGAAGGGCAGCATGATGTTGAGGAGATTGTGGACCTGCACGAGCCTGAGCAGCGTTCCGAAACGGCCGCCGGTCTCGGCCGGGAAATAGTCGTAGATGCGCCAGGTGCGCAGGACATAGGTGCCGAGCAGCAGCGTCAGCGCCACCGCTGCAGAGCCCCAGCCGGCGCCGCTCCACAGGGAGACGACGCTGCCCCAGCCCCAGACCCATTGGATGAAGGCGGCATAGACGAGGATGATCGCCACCGTCCCGAGCGTCATCGCGTGGCGAATTATCCACGCCCGGCTGGCAACCGGAGAATTCTTCATATAGTAGGGTGCCCCATGTGATATTTCGGGTCTTGCCGCCATCACGGCGCGCCGTTTCAAGCCCGTGGTTTAGGAGAAACGCAAGGTGCGTACAACAGCAGAGTCGGTGACGGGCCTCATCGAAACGGCCGAGCCGATCGAACTGTCCCTCGTCGTGCCCCTCTTCAACGAAGAAGAAAGTGTGCGCCCGCTGATCGAGCGGATCTGCGCAGCGATGTCCGGTTACGCCGCGAGCTGGGAGCTCATTCTCGTCGACGACGGCAGCACCGATGCGACGATCGCCAATGCCCGCGAGGCGCTGAACCGCCCCGGCCTCGACCTCAAGATCGTCGCGCTGCAGCGCAATTTCGGCCAGACGGCCGCCATGCAGGCCGGCATCAACCAGGCGGAAGGCCGACTGATCGCGACGCTCGACGGCGACCTGCAGAACGATCCCAAGGACATTCCCGGCATGGTCGCCGAGCTGGAGCGGCGCGAACTCGACCTTCTGGTCGGCTGGCGCAAGAACCGCCAGGACGGCCTGCTTCTGCGCAAGGTGCCCTCGTGGATCGCCAACCGGCTGATCGGCCGCATTACCGGCGTACGCCTGCATGACTACGGCTGTTCGCTGAAGATCTATCGCGGCTCGGTGATCAAGCAGGTCAAGCTGATGGGCGAGATGCACCGTTTCATTCCGGCCTGGGTGGCCGGCGTGGTGCCGAGTTCGCGGATCGGCGAAATGCCGGTGACCCACCACGCGCGCCAGCACGGGGTTTCGAAATACGGCATTTCCCGCACCTTCCGGGTCATTCTCGACCTGTTGTCGGTGATGTTCTTCATGCGCTTCAAGGCCCGGCCGGGGCATTTCTTCGGCTCGCTCGGCCTCGGGCTCGGAGCGCTGTCAGGGATCATCCTCTTCTACCTGTTCATCGACAAGTTCATCATGGGCAACGACATCGGGACGCGACCGCTGTTCCTCATCGGCGTCATGCTGTTCCTGTCGGCCGTGCAGATGATCACCACCGGCATTATCGCCGAAATGATCGCCCGCACCTACTACCGGGAAGATACCGCCCTCAGCTACATCGTCAGGGAAGTCTATGAGGGCGATCAGGCGCATCAGTGACGCGCTCGCCCGCCGTCCCGAACTCGTCCTCTGGCTGATCGCGGCTTATTACGTGCTTGCGATCATCCTCCGGGTTCTGAGGTCGGAGGCGCTGGAAAGCGACGAGGCGGAACAGCTCTACCAGTCGCAGTTCCTGCTGATGGGCTACGGCCGGCAGCCGCCGTTCTACAACTGGCTGCAATACGGCGTCGTCCATCTGATCGGACCGTCGATCTTCGCGATCTCGCTGGTCAAGAACCTGCTGCTTTTCCTTACCTGCGCGGTCTACGGACTTGCGGCGCGGATCCTGCTCAAGGACCAACGCCTTGTGGCAATCGCGATGATCGGCGTGATCGCCATGCCGGCGGTCAGCGTCATGGCGCAGCGCGACCTGACGCATGCGATCGCCACCCTGTTTGCCGTCGCCTTGTTCTTCTACGGCTTTCTGAAAACGCTGACGCAGCCGCGCCTGTGGACCTACCTCCTGACCGGGATCGCGGTCGGGTTCGGGCTGATCGCCAAATACAATTTCGTCATCGTGCCGGTTGCGGCGATCCTCGCCATCCTGCCGGAGCCGGACCTGCGCAGGCGCATCCTCGACTGGCGGATGGTCCCGGCGCTCGCAGTCGTCGCGGTCATCTGCCTGCCGCACGGGCTATGGGTGCTCGGCAATCTCGGGGAAGCGACGGCGGGGACGATCAAGGCGATGCGGGAGGATGCCTCCGGCAACCCCGTCCTCGACCGGCTTTCCGGCATCGGCACGCTGTTCGTCGCTATATTGACCGGCGGGCTGCCGGTGCTCGCCTTTTTCCTGATCGCCTTCCGGCGGTCACTCACCGATGCGTGGCGGGCGACGAACCAGTGGACGCGGGTGATCGGCCGGGCACTTCTCCTCTGCCTGATCGCTGTCGGCCTGATCGGGCTCGGTTTCGGCGCCACCAATATCAGCGAAAAATGGCTGTCGCCCTTCTTGGTTCTCTTGCCGCTCTATCTCTGCCTGAAGCTGGAAGCCGCCAAGGCGGATACCAGCCGGGGCATTCCGCGGCTGTTGTTTCCGGTCGCGATCCTGGCGCTCGGCTTCGTCGCCTATATCGCGCTCGGCAATGTCGTCGGCCCGCTCTTTGGCAATTATACCAAGGAAAATCTGCCGTCGGGACCGTTCATCGAACAGATCGCGTCGGAGCATCCCGGCCCACGACCAGCTTACGTGATCACCGACGATCCCTACCTTGCCGCCAGCGCCCGGCTGGAACTGCCGCAGGCGCGCGTGCTGCTGCCGAGTTTCGGGCAGACGCCACCGCTCGGCGAGGCGGAGCGGCGCCAGCCTGGCTTGATCGTCTGGCGCGATAGCACGCTGGCCGCTCTCAATCCCTATCTGCAGGCAAACGGAGTTGCGACGGAAGGGCTGGCGCCAGCGACCAAGGCCGTGCCTTATCTCTTCTCGGGCGGGCGGGCGAGCGTTACGTTTGGCTATGCGTGGGTGGAGCCGGGCAGATAGCTGCCGGCAGGCTCCTTCTCCCCCTCAAGGGAGGAGATTGACGCGCGGCGACCGCTCAGTCCCTTACGCTATCCCGCAGATGATCGAGCCCCGCGCGCAGCTTGTCGATCACCTCGTCCACCTCCGAGCGGCCGATCGTCAGCGCCGGCGAGGCGAGCATGCGGTCGCCGGTGGCGCGCATGATCAGGCCGTTTTCGACGCAATGATTGCGGACCAGGGTGCCGATATCGTCGGGCTTGGCGTAACGGCGGCGGGTGGCTTTATCGGCTGCGAGCTGCAGGCCACCGATCAGGCCGACGCTTTCGGCCTCACCGACCACCTCATGATCCTCGAGGCTCTTCCAGGCTTTCGCGAAATAGGGACCAATGTCGTCGCGCACACGTTCGACCAGTCCCTCCTCCTCGATGATCCGGAGATTTTCCAGCGCGGCTGCGGCCGCGACCGGGTGACCGGAATAGGTGAAGCCGTGGTAGAAATCGCCGAGCTCCTCGACCATTACGTCGGCGACGCGATCTGAGACGAGAACGCCGCCGATCGGCAGATAGCCGGAGGACAGGCCCTTGGCGATCGGTGCCAGATCCGGCTCGAAGCCGTAATATTGATGGCCGAACCACGTGCCCAGACGCCCGAAACCGCAGATCACCTCGTCGGAGACGAGCAGGATGTTGCGCGCCCTGCAGATGCGGGCGATTTCCGGCCAGTAGGTTTCGGGCGGAATGATCACGCCCCCTGCCCCCTGGATCGGCTCGGCTACGAAGGCGGCGACACGCTCCTCGCCGAGTTCGTCGATCTTTGCCTCCAGCTCGCGGGCGACCTTCAGGCCGAATTCGGCGGGCGAAAGATCGCCGCCCTCGGCATACCAATAGGGCTGGTTGATATGGTGGATGCCTTCGATCGGCAGGTTGCCCTGTTCGTGCATCAGCTTCATGCCGCCGAGCGAAGCGCCGGCGACGGTCGAGCCGTGATAGGCGTTTTTGCGGGCGATCACCTGCGTTTTCTCCGGCTTGCCCAGCGCCTTCCAGTAGACCCGTGCCATGCGGAACCAGGTGTCGGTCGCTTCCGAACCGGAATTGGTGAAGAAGACGCGTTTCAGTTTTTCGCCGGTATGCGAGGCGATCTTCTGGGCAAGCAGCGCGGCAGGTTCGGTCGTGGTGCCGAAGAAGGTGTTGTAATAGGGCAGTTCCTGCATCTGCCTGTAGGCGGCTTCGGCGATCGACTTGCGGCCGTAACCGACATTGACGCACCAGAGGCCGGCGAAGGCGTCGAGATATTTCTTGCCGGTTGAATCGTAGATGAAGACGCCCTCTCCGCGCTCGATGATCCGGGCACCCCTGGCATTCAGCTGCTTCATATCCGAGAACGGATGCAGGTGATGGGCGGCGTCGATGGCGGCGAGATTGGAAAGCGGGGGCATATCGGTCATGTCTCTGCCTCAGATTGTGCCGTCAATTCTTATCGGTTACGAACGGAGTTCCGCAACACCCGTCAAAAGACAATCCGATGGCTTCAGAGACCGCCCCGCCCCGCATCGAAATCCTGCTCGTCGGCATGAACGGCGACCTCCGCGGCAAGCAGATCCCGCTGGAAGCCGAAAAGAAGGTCTGGGATGGCACCGTGCGCCTGCCCACCTCCACCCAGTCGCTCGACATCTGGGGCTACGACAATGACGAGATCACCGGGCTTTCCATGTCGATCGGCGATCCGGACGGAGTGTGCATCCCGGACCGCCGCAGCCTGGTGCCGATGCCCTGGGCGCCGGAGGGCTCGAAACAGGTGCTTTCGACCATGCACGAATTCGACGGTTCGCCTTCCTTCATGGATCCGCGCGCCATCCTCACGGCCATTTTGAAACGCTTCGAGGAGCGCGGCCTGACGCCGGTGGTGGCGACCGAGCTCGAATTCTACGTGGTTGAGGACGACTGGCGCGAGACCGGCAGGCCGCGGCCGCCTGCAAAACTGATGTATCGCGACCAGCCGAACGGTTTCCAGCTCTACGACATGAGCGCCGTCGATGCGCTCGACGACTACCTGCAGACGGTCAGAACCTGGGCGAAGGCGCAAGGCCTGCCTGCCGACGCGACGACCGCCGAATTCGGCCCCGGCCAGTTCGAGATCAACCTTCTCCACCGCGCCGACGCGCTGGCGGCGGCCGACGACTGCATCTATCTCAAGCGGATCGCCGAACAGGCGGCTAGGAAGCATGGGCTGAAATCCACCTGCATGGCGAAACCCTATGCGGACCAGGCGGGGTCCGGCCTGCATGTGCATGCGAGCATTATCGACCGCGACGGCAACAATGTGCTGGACGCAAGGGGCGGGGACCCCGTGCGGCTCAAATCCGTGTGTGCCGGCATGCTGAAGACGATGCGCGACGCGCAGCTCATCTTCGCGCCGTTCGCCAATTCCTACCGCCGCTTCCAGCCGGGTTCGTTCGCGCCGGTCGATATCGACTGGGGTTTCGGGCATCGGGGGACCGCGGTGCGCATTCCGGATGCTGAAGGCCCGGCCGCCCGCATCGAACACCGCGTCGCCGGCGCCGACGTCAATCCGTATCTGCTGCTGACGGCCATCCTCGGCGGCATGCTGCTCGGCCTCGACGAGGTGCTCGATCCGGGCCCGGCAACCGAACCCGGTAAGGAGCCGCCGGCGGGCACAAAAAAGCTGACGCACGACTTCCTGACCGCGGTCGAGGACTTTTTCGCCTCCCCCTTCATCGCCGACGTGTTCGGCACGCGATACCAGAAGCTTTATGGCGATACGAAGCGCAAGGAGGCGATCACCTATCTGCGCACTGTCTCGGATTTCGACTACCAGACTTATCTACCAAGGATTTAGGGGACGGGTTTCGGGATCCAGGCCGCTAAGAGGATGTCCTTCACGTCGACGAACATCGGCGAGGGCTCGTCCGGCTTGAAGCCGAATGCCTTGCTCCAGGCGCCGAGATAGGATCCGAGTTCGTTGTAGAGCTCGCTGACTGCCGTCCGGTCGCCGGTCTTGTCGGCGAGGATTTCCTCCCGCTCGATGGTTTCCTGCAGGTCGCGGTAGGTACTGTTACCCTCGCTATCGGGGATGAGCACGATGATGCCGCCAACGCTGCCGTTCTTGTTCTCGAACTTCACCGAAAGCTCGATCTCGTCTTCCGTGAACCGGTCGCGGTTCTTGACGATCATCTGCGGCAGCACGATCGCAAACAGGTTCTCGCGCGAAATGCCGCCATGAGCTTCCTGCTGCTGCTTGACGAGCTGCATGAATTCCCATCCCTTTTCGGAGATGAGCTGCTTCAGCGTGTCCTTGACGGTCGGGTCGGTGACCTTGAATCGGTCGGAATCGATGAAGGCCACCGCCTCGGCAGCCAGTTCGCCTTTGGCGTCCAGCTCCATGAAGGCGAGGCTGACCGCAAAGGCGGCCTTCAACGTCTCTTCGGCAGGTTCGCCGGTAATACCGTTCGCCACCTGGACAAGATCGGCCTTCTTGTCCTTGTCTTCGTCAGTTTCGGCAGGTTGGGCATTCGCCTGCTGCAGGATCAGCAGGGCAGCGGGTTGGGTTGCGGAGATGGAAGTCATGCCGGTCCTCGTCCGCGACGCACCACCCCTGATGGGCATTGCCGCGATTTGCCGGGCGCTTCATGGCCAGATCAACCAATGATTCTATCAATGGTTGAGAAACTAGGGGCATGGAGTTAACGAGGCATGTATGGCCATATGCGAAAGGTTGTATTGGCGGCCGCGAACTTGCTTAGATCCCGCTGCCGTCCCGTTCCTGCGGCTGGTTACTCAGTCCGATGAGCTCGCCGCCGACAGCACTGCCTCACCGTAACAGCGACGATCCGCGGTAGCGCGAATAAGCATTGGCCGCACATGATCGATGTTTAGGCGAATGTTTCAACCTATCTTAAATTCATGAGGCCTAAAGGAGGATATTTGAAGTCTTGCGGCACATTCGATGCATATTGTTATCGCCAAGTCACTCCTTACCGGACTTTTGTCCCTCCTCGCATCCTTGGCCCTGTCGTTTACCTTCGTTCCGATACTGGGCGGGGAAGTAGCCGGTGCCGGCCTGGTGATGACCATCGTTTGCCCGCTTGCTATCTCCATTCCCGCCTCGGCGGTGCTTTTCAGCCAGTCAGAACGAGTTCGACGTGCGGAAGCCATGGCTTCTGACGCACTGACGAAGCTAGCCGCCGCCTACGAAGAACTCCACCGGCAGTCCCGCCAGGACGGATTGACCGGCCTGTCAAACCGCAGCGCCTTCATGGAGGAACTGCAGGCCTTCAGCCGGGAGGGTGTCACCGGAGCCCTGATTTTTCTGGATCTCGACCATTTCAAATCGATCAACGATCGTCACGGTCATGCAACCGGTGACGAGGTGCTTCGCCGCACCGGGCAGATGCTCGCCACGTATCGCGGGCAATTCAATATAGCGGGCCGCCTCGGAGGCGAAGAGTTCGCTCTCTTTCAGGCTGGCCTGACCGTCGACGAGATGTTGAGATGGTGCGAGGATATTCGAGAACTCATCGAAGGCCTGGATGTGCGCTCCGCCTCACGGTCGAGCGTGCAGGTGTCGGCCAGCATAGGAGCTGTCCACTGCGTTTCGGGCTTCGATCCTCAGGAATGTCTCAGAGCCGCCGATGTAAATCTATACGAGGCAAAATCGCTCGGGCGAAATCGGGTCGTTTCGTCCATCTGAAGAGGCGGCAGAACGGTTCGGATACCGCCCTGCAAACCTGCTCAAATCCCGCTGCCATCCCGCTCCTGCGAAACGTGCTTTTGCGGCTGGTTGACCAGGACGGTCAGTTCGCCCGCATGGATCTTCAAAAGCACGTCCCTGTCCATCGGCAGCAGTTCGCCGTCGATGACGCAGCGGATGTCGTGGCGCTCGCGGGGAAAATGCAGTTCCAGCTCGGTCGCCGTCATGGCGGTGACGGCGGCGTTTTCCTTGAGCCGGCCGCGCAGGATGTCGAAGGTCAGGCGCGCCACGCCGGCCGGGGTCAGCGGATCTGCGATGTAGAAGCCGAGATGGCCGCGCGTCAGGCTGTCGGCATACATCAGCGGATCGCGGCCGAACTCGTTGTTGGAGACGGAGATCGCCGAGACCTTGCGATGCCCGACCTGGCCGCCCGCATTGAACTCGACCTCGAATTCCGGGGGATTGAACATCACGCCGATCGCCGCCCGGGTGCTGGCCCTTATCTTGCCCAGCCGCGAGGCGAAGGTCATCGAATTGCGATAACGCACCATGCGGGCGTGCAGGCCGGCGGAAAACTGATGGACGAAGCTGTGACCGTTGGCGCTGGCGATGTCGATGCGTTCGGGCGTCGCCTCCGCCAGCGCATCCAGAACCTGCCAGATATCCAGCGGCAGTTTCAGCGAGCGGGCAAACAAGTTCATGGTTCCGGCCGGAACGACGCCGAGCGCGATGCCGCTCTTCCAGGCGATGCCGGCGGCGGCGGAGATCGTCCCGTCGCCGCCGCCGGCGATCAGGCCCTCGACACCTTGCGTCGAGGCCGCCTTTTCCATGGTGGCGACCACATCCTTGCCGGAGACGACATGGCACTCGATCTCGTGCCCGGCCGCCTTGAACGTTTCGGCGGCGCGGGCGCAATAGGCGTCCATGTCGGTGGTTCGGAATGTACCGCCATCGCGGTTGAAGACGGCAAACAGGTTCATCTGATCTCGCTTGCAAGGGCGCGGATTTCGCGGCGGGACAACGGCCCATCAGAGAAATGGTTGCGACACCGGGTTTTATCAACGGGGGCTCGCCACTCCCGCGAAATCACACAATCCCGTGAGCCGGCCAGCGGGCGGAGCTAAATCTCGCAGGAGCACTACCGCAACGCACAATGGCGTGCTACCTTTCACCCAGGTCGTTTCGATGACCCGCTCACCTCCAGAGCGGGTGGATGTCTCCCACATCTCACCCGCGTCTTTTTTCCTGCAGAATCAACTCCATGACCAATACCGCCGCCCGTTTCGAACCCGCTCGCGACCGTTCGGAACCCCAAAGCGTTGACACCGCGCCTGAAACCGCCCCGGAACTTTCGCGGCTCGCCGTCATCCTGATCGAGATTGCGCTTGCGGTCGGGGGATTCGGCATCGGCACCGGCGAATTCGCGATCATGGGCCTTCTGCCGGATGTCGCCTCCACCTATCAGGTCAGCATTCCGATGGCCGGATACGTGATCAGCGCCTATGCGCTCGGCGTCGTCATCGGCGCGCCGATCATCGCGGTCGCCGCCGCCCGGATGACGCGGCGCTCGCTCCTGCTGATCCTGATGACCGTGTTTGCGCTCGGCAATATCCTGAGCGCCATGGCGCCGGATTTCTGGAGCTTCACGGCCCTGCGCTTCATCACCGGCCTGCCGCATGGCGCCTATTTCGGGGTCGCGGCGTTGGTCGCCGCTTCGATGGTGCCGCCCAACAAGCGCGCCCGCGCCGTCGGCCGGGTCATGCTGGGCCTGACCGTCGCGACGCTTGTCGGTACGCCGATCGCGACCTTCATGGGCCAGGAGCTCCACTGGCGCGCAGCCTTCTTCCTGGTCGGCGGCATCGGCGCCGTGACGGTGGCCCTGCTCTGGTACTTCCAGCCGCGCGACACGGTGCATGAGGGCGCCAGCATCTGGCGCGAGCTCGGCGCCTTCGGCCGCGCCCAGGTATGGTTGACGCTCGGCATCGCCGCGGTTGGCTTCGGCGGCATGTTCTCGGTGTTCAGCTATATTGCCTCGACCACGACGGTGACGGCGGGCATGCCGGTCGGCATGGTGGCGATCGTGCTGACGCTGTTCGGCATCGGCATGAATGTCGGCAATATCGTCGGCTCGCGGCTGGCCGACTTATCGCTCAAGGGCACGATCGGCGGCGTGATGGCGTTCAACGTCATCGTCATGGGCGCCTTCGGTCTGTGGGCGCAATATCCGGTCGTGCTCTGCCTCTGCGTCTTCCTGATCGGCTGCGGCTTCGCCGCCGGTCCCGCCCTGCAGACGCGGCTGATGGATGTCGCCGCCGACGCGCAGACGCTTGCCGCCGCATCCAATCACTCGGCCTTCAACATCGCCAATGCGCTCGGCGCATGGCTCGGCGGCCTGGTGATTGCCTGGGGCTGGGGTTTTGCCGCGACAGGGTATGTCGGGGCGGTGCTGTCGCTATTGGGCTTTGGGGTGTTCGCGGTATCCGCGGCGCTCGACCGCAAGACTGCGGCAGGCTGAAAGCAAGCCGCTCCCTCACCACACCTCCGCCTTCGTCCGACGGACAGCCAGAGTCGAGCCAACGGTCTCGGCCCGTCCTTTGCACCCCGGATGCGAGGAACCGGCGCGGCAACCTCCCCTTCTCCCCTCAGGGAGAAGGTGGCCGAAGGTTCATGAAGGGAGCGCCCTCGTCCCGGTTTGCAGCCATGCCGAAATGCCCCGCTTTACCGGCTAAGCCGCCTTCGACGCGGCCTTTTCCTCCGGCATCATCATGTATCTTTTGCCGTTCTCGCAGACGAAATGGGTCTTGCCCCAGATGCGGAGCGCGGTGATGACCGGCTCGAGGCTCAGGCCGATCGGCGTCAGCGTATAATCGACACGCGGCGGCACGACCGGGAATATGGTGCGCGTCAACAGCCCCGCTTCTTCCAGCTCCCTGAGCTGCTTGGTCAGCATGCGCTGCGTGACCGACGGAATGCGGCGGCGCAGCTCGTTGAAGCGCAGAGTGCCGTCCTCCAGGAGATGATAGAGGATGACGCCTTTCCATTTTCCGTCGAGGAAACTCAGCGTCGTTTCGACCGGGCATCCGGGGAAATTGTCGGTCAGCTTGGCACGGGGTTTCGACATCGGAAGCGTCCTTTCACGGTATACTTTTCGGTACTATAGGCCAAAAATGTGCATTCTTGCGCTCGCTGGACATAGGCGCCATCTAGTTTCGCGACAACAGGACGCAAACCAAGGAGACTTCTCATGCGCGCCGTCGGCTTCAACACGCCCCAGCCCATCACCGCCGAAACCTCGCTGATCGACATCGAATTGCCCGTGCCGGAGGCGACCGGCCGCGACCTGCTGGTCGAGATCAAGGCGGTCTCTGTCAATCCCGTGGACACCAAGGTGCGCGCCTCGGCCCCGGTCGAACCCGGCCAGCACCGGATCCTCGGTTACGACGCGGCGGGCGTGGTCAAGGCGGTCGGGCCAGGCGTCAAACTCTTCAAGCCGGGCGACGAGGTCTATTATGCCGGCGTGATCAACCGGCCGGGCACCAATGCGGAATTCCATCTGGTCGACGAACGTATCGTCGGCTTCAAGCCGAAGACCCTGAGCTTCGAGGAAGCCGCCGCGCTGCCGCTGACGGCGATCACCGCCTATGAGGCGCTGTTCCATCGCATGAAGGTGCAGGACAAGGTGGCGGGCGCCTGGAACGCCGTGCTGGTCATCGGCGGCGCCGGCGGTGTGGGATCGATCGCCATCCAGCTGCTGCGCGAACTCTCCGACGTGACGGTGATCGGGACCGGCTCGCGGCCTGACACGCAGGGCTGGATCAAGGAACTCGGCGCCCATCATGTCCTCGACCATTCCAGGCCGATGGCGCCGCAGCTTGCCCAGATGGCGATCGGCGCGCCCGCCTTCGTGTTCTCGACCACCCATACGGAAGCGCATCTCAAGGACATCCTGGAGCTGATCGCGCCGCAGGGCCGTCTGGCGCTGATCGACGATCCGAAGGAGCCGATGGACCTGCGTGCCTTCAAGGGCAAGGCACTGTCGGTGCATTGGGAAATGATGTTCGCCCGGGCCATCTTCCAGACCACCGACATGATCGAGCAGCACAAGCTCTTGAACCACGTCGCCGAACTGGTCGATGCCGGAAAAATCCGCACGACGCTTGCCGAAACGCTGGGCCCGATCAATGCCGCCAACCTGAAGAAGGCGCATACGATGATCGAGAGCAACCGCACCCGTGGCAAGCTCGTACTCTCGGGCTTCTGACGGACGCTCGGACGCTGAAACAAAGAAAGCCCGCCGTGGCTGAAACGGCGGGCTTTCTTCGCGGCCTGGCGGTGGATCAGGCCTGAATGACGACGACCTTGGCGCCGACACTGACGCGGCTGTAGAGGTCGATCACGTCGTGGTTCATCATGCGGATGCAGCCGCTCGACATGGCAAGGCCGATCGATTCGGGCTGGTTGGTGCCGTGGATGCGGAAATGCGTGTCGTTGCCGCCGCGATAGAGATACATGGCGCGGGCACCGAGCGGATTGTTCGGACCGCCGGGCATGCCGCCCGCGAGCCTGCGATAGCGCTCCTCGCGGTTCTGCATGTTCTGTGTCGGGGTCCAGGTCGGCCACTCCGCCTTGCGGCCGACATAGGCATTGCCGGCGAGCGCCAGACCCTCGCGCCCGACGCCGACGCCGTAACGGATCGCCTTGCCGTTGCCGAGGATGTAATAGGCGCGCCGTGCCGGCGTATCGACAACCACCGAGCCGGCGGCATGCGGGGTGACATAGGCGACTTCCGTGCGGCGCAGTTCCGGCTTGATCTTGTCGACCGGCACCGTCTTCAGCGGGAACTGCTCGTTCGGCAGTGCTGCATAGTTCGTCTGATCGTTGATCGTGGAAGCGCAACCGGCCAGCAGCAGCGGCAGACCGGCAAGAAAGCCGCGACGGGAAATCGTCATGAATATGTCCTTGATGCGTCGAGAAGATGACGCCGAATTTAGGAATATTATGGTTAATGAAGTGCTAAAGGCGTCGGTATACTGACGTCATTGCCCGTCTAGGGTCGTGCGGAACAGTTCTGGTATTGTCCGCCGACAAGCGAGGCACCTGCGAGAGCATCGGGGTCGACGGTCTGGCCCGGCATTTTCGGGAGTTTTACCGTGACCTGGCAAAGGCGTTCGTCGCAATCAACGGAAATCACCTTCGTCAGCCCGCCGAAAACCTGGTTGTTGCGATCGCAGATCTGGACGTCGCTGTCCGCCTTGATTCCGGCCGTCTTGCTCGCCTGCAGGGGAATGGAGATAATCGCCGCCATGGTATTGCTCATCGGCGCCGGCAGGGACGTGTCTTGAAGCATGGCGGCGGTCACCTTTTCTCCGGCCGCAACGTCCTGCTTGAGATATTTGCCGACAAGCGCTGCAAAGGCCGGCGTCTGCAGATCGCCATGGCCGATCTGGTGATTGCGCTGCAAGGCGAGCCGCGCAACCGGCTCCGGCGTTTCGGAGCGGCCGGAGACCAGCGAGACAATCCAGATGACCAGGCCCAAATAGATGAGCAGCGGGATTGCCCTCGCGGCCGCGACGATGCAGAGCAGCGGGTCGATGTGACCGATCTTCATGAGCGATACTCGTAGGCGATGTCGCTGTCGGGTTCGTCCAGAGACAACATTTCCGCCACCGTCTCCCAGGTGGCGTGTTCATCGCCCACGGTTTTCGGCAGAGGCCGGTGCAGGGCCTTGAGGAGATCGAAGCGGCCGATATCGATCGCGCCGCGCACGGTCTCGGCGAAGGCGGAAAAGCTTTCGTGGACGATCCACAGCCACAGGGCGACCATGACGGGACCGAAGACCACGACGATCAGCAGCGCCGTGAGCGAACTGCCCCAGATGCCAAGCACTGCCAGCCAGATCGCCGTGAACAGGCAGCTCAGCGAGAGGCTGAGGATCGAGAAGTCCAGCTGGATGCGGGCGTTCTCCAGCTTCGCCAGCAGGGCCTCGTCCTTGATCACCAATTGCAGGCGGGGCCACAGAAGATCGAAATCGAAGCCGTAGCGCGTGTGGCAATAGCTGCGCAGCGCCGCGAGATCATTTCCGAAACGGGTGGGTGCCACTTCGATTTTGGCAAAAAGCGTCTGGTAGGAATTAAATTCATGCGCTTCATGGGACTGGGCTATGTCCGCGGCATAGGTCACCAGTCCCGTATACTGATCGGTCATCTCCCGGTGCAAAGCCGCCAGCGTCGCGGCCTGCGCCTGTGCCCGGGGATCGACAGGAGGCCGCAGCCGCTGCGCTTCCGCGCAATTCGATTTCAACGCCGCCGAAAGAGCGTCGATGGCTTCTTCCAAAGCCCCGACCTCGATCGGCCGGTTCAGGTAGCGGGCGGTGCGCAACGGCCGGATGGCGGCCTCGGCCCTGTCTATCGCGCCGGGATCGGAAACGCCTCGCATGAAGGCACCCTCGTCGCGGTCACGCGCCAGCTCACGGATGACGTCGCCACTTGCGGGCAGTTTCGCCCGGCGCTGAAACAGGGCATTTCCGCGTGCGATCCGCCGGTCGCGTTTCAGCACATGGCCGAACGACAGCAGATCCGTGATCCACCACGGAAGGCTTCGTCCCTCCAAGAGCCGGGTGATGGGCTGGACCGCGGGCGACAGCGTGAAGGCGACGACCGCCACCGCGCTCAGCGCAATCGCAAAATTGACGAGTTTTTCCCCCGAACCGAGGTTGCGGTATTCCTCCAGAAGAAAGTCGCGAACCGGTTCGAACTCGATCGCTGCGATCAGGGCATTGGCGAGGCAGAAAAGAAGCCAGGGAAAATAACGCGCCAGAAGGAAAGAGCGCCCGAACCAGCCATCGATCTTTCCCAGTATCTCCGCGAACATCGCGCCCGTCCCTCACGCCTTTTTGCTGAGCTTGCGGCCATGAACGGGACATGTGCCGTTGGTGCGGAAAAGTTCGCCGTCGATCGGGCATTCCCATATGCCGGTCACGATACGATAGACTTCATGCTTGTCGAACAGGCCAAGCAGCGACGACGACTGCGGTCCGAGCCTGCTGTCATAACCTAAGATGGCGACCGAACCTTCGCTTCCGAAAGGTTGCATCAGGCTTTCCGTGACGCTGACCATTCCCGGGCGCGAGACATGCCAACGAGCACTCTGCGACCTCAGATAGTCGGGAAGCCGGACACCGGAGTGAAGATTGCCGATCTCTCGCAGGATTCCGGAACGGTCCTCGAGCAAGGGAGGTGGCGCCTGCTTGCCCAAGCCCTGCTGCGAAATCATGCGCAGCCCGTCGGCACCTGCCGAGACGACGAAATCCGTCTTCTCCTTGCGGATGACCGACAACGTATCCTTGACGGAGAAGTCGTTCGGGACGAGGGGGAATTCCAGCAACGGAAGCTCAGCCATCCGACTTCTCCACCGTGGTCTTTTCGGCGATCTTCTCGTGGACGATGTAGAGTTTGCTGGCAACGAGATCGGCCGGCTTCAGATCCGTCCACGCGAAACGCAGTGGCGGGGTGTCCAGCCGCAGCCGTCTGGCGACCTTCAGCAGAAATTCCTCCACATCCGCGGCATTGGCATAACCGGTGCCGCCGACGAGAGGATCGTTTGGGCCGATCGACTTGCCGTCCTCGCCAAGCTGCAGGCGAATTGCGGCGTCGATGGCTGCAATCTTGCTCATGTCTACCCCCCAACCGGCCCCCGAGGCGCGCGGTCAAAGGTAACGCAACCCATGCCCCGCCGCAACCCTCGATTGACGGCCGGGAAACACCCCTGTTGGGGGTGCTTCAGGGAGAACTACATATTGGGATAGACCGGCCCTTCGCCGCCCTGGGGAGGTACCCAGTTGATGTTCTGGTTGGGGTCCTTGATGTCGCAGGTCTTGCAGTGGACGCAGTTCTGGGCGTTGATGACGTAAGTCTGCTGGCCGTCCTTCTCCACCCATTCGTAGACGCCGGCCGGACAGTAGCGGGTCGAAGGACCGGCATAGACGTCCAGTTCCGATTGCTTCTGCAGCGCCATGTCCTTGACCTGAAGGTGGACCGGCTGGTCTTCCTCATGGTTGGTGTTGGACAGGAAGACCGAGGACAGGCGGTCGAAGGTCAGGACGCCGTCCGGCTTGGGGTAATCGATCTTTTTGTGCCGGGCGGCCGGTTGCAGCGATTGCGCGTCGGTCTTGCCGTGGCCGAGCGTGCCGAAGACGGAGAAGCCGAGCAGCGTGTTGGTCCACATGTCGAGACCGCCGAGCGCGACGCCCAAGCCCGTGCCGAGCTTCGACCACAGCGGCTTGACGTTGCGCACCCGTTTGAGATCCTTGCCGATGGCGGTGCCGCGCCACTCGTTTTCGATCTCGATCACCTCGTCATTGGCGCGGCCCGCGGCAATCGCGCCCGCAATGTTGTCGGCCGCAAGGATGCCGGAGAGGACCGCGTTATGGCTGCCCTTGATGCGCGGCACGTTGACGAGACCGGCCGAACAGCCGATCAGCGCGCCACCGGGGAAGGTCAGCTTCGGCACCGACTGGTAACCGCCCTCGGTGATGGCGCGGGCGCCGTAGGACAGCCGCTTGGCGCCTTCGAACGTGCCGCGGATCGCGTCATGGGTCTTGAAGCGCTGGAATTCCTCGAAGGGATAGAGATAGGGGTTCTTGTAGTTGAGGTGCACGACGAAGCCGACGGCGACGAGATTGTCCTCCAGGTGATAGAGGAACGAACCGCCGCCGGTCGACATGCCGAGCGGCCAGCCGAACGAGTGCTGCACCAGGCCCGGACGGTGGTTCTCCGGCTTCACCTGCCAGAGTTCCTTCAACCCGATGCCGTATTTCTGGGGCTCGCGATCCTTCTGCAGATCGAACCGGTTGATCAGCTGCTTGGCGAGCGAACCGCGCACGCCCTCGCCGATCAGCACGTATTTGCCGTGAAGCTCCATGCCGCGGGTAAAGTTCGGGCCGGGTTCGCCGTTCTTCTCGATACCCATGTCGCCGGTCGCCACACCCTTGACCGCGCCGTTACCGTCATAAAGCACTTCGGTCGCGGCAAAACCGGGATAGATCTCGACGCCGAGCGCTTCCGCCTTTTCGGCGAGCCAGCGACAGACGTTTCCGAGCGAGACGATATAGTTGCCGTGATTGTTCATCAGCGGCGGCATCATGACGTTCGGCAGGCGGATCGAGCCGGCCGGGCCGAGGAAGAGGAAATGATCGGCGGTGACCGGCTGCTTGAACGGATGCCCTTCCTCCTCGCGCCAGCCGGGCAACAGCGCGTCGATGCCCGACGGATCGACCACCGCGCCCGACAGGATATGGGCGCCGACTTCCGAACCCTTTTCGAGCACGACGACCGTCAGGTCCGGATTGACCTGCTTCAGCCGGATCGCCGCGGACAGCCCCGCAGGCCCCGCGCCAACGATCACTACGTCGAATTCCATCGCCTCGCGTTCCGGAAGTTCTTGCTCGCTCATATCCAACTCCGCTCACCGGCCCCTTCCGGCTTATTCAGGCAACCTGTTTGACAAAAGCGCTCCGGCTTGTCGAGGCGGGAAAACGTCCTCCGCCTTGTCATTCGCGCAAATGGCGTTTCGGTTTGCTCATATTACGTTTACGTTCACGTCATTTATAGAGACGGAACCGAAGAAAGCAAGATCGGCCTTTCGCCACTCTTTGCCGCTCCTTATAAAGATCCGACAACCGATGACAGGAATTGGGGAAGGAACAGCATCATGGATTTGGGTCTCACCGGAAAACGCGCTCTCGTGCTCGCCTCGTCGCGCGGACTTGGCCTCGGCATTGCCAAGGCGCTTGCGAGCGAAGGCGCGCATGTTCTCCTCGTCGGCCGCTCCGGCGATCGGCTGACGGAAAACTGCAAGGCGATCAATGCCGAAGACCAGGTAAAGGCCAATGGGGGCAAGGCGGACTGGGTCTGGGGCGATCTTTCCGACGAGAACTTCGTCGAAGCGATGAAGGCGGCCGTCAAGGAAAAGCTCGGCGGCATCGATATCCTGGTCAACAATACCGGCGGCCCGACGCCAGGCACGGCCGAAGAAATGACCGCCGACAAGCTCGACACCTTCTTCCAGTCCATGGTTCTGCGGGTCATCACGCTGACCAACGCCTTCCTGCCGCAGATGAAGGAACAGGGTTTCGGCCGCATCCTGACCTGCGCTTCGTCAGGCGTCTTCGAGCCGATCGCCAACCTCGCGCTCTCCAACACGCTGCGTTCGGCGCTGGTCGGCTGGAACAAGACGATCGCGACGGAGGTGGCGGGCTTCGGCATTACCGCCAACATGCTGCTTCCCGGCCGCATCCACACCGACCGTATCGACGAACTCGACGGCGCCAATGCCAAGCGCACCGGCAAATCGGTGGAGGACATCCGCGCCGCTTCGCTGAAGACCATTCCCGCCGGCCGGCTCGGCAAGGTCGAGGAATTCGCCGCCGCCGGCGCCTTCCTCTGCTCGGTTCCGGCAAGCTACGTCACCGGCACGATGCTCAGGGTCGACGGCGGCGCGTCGCGGTCGATCTGAGGTTTCGGAACGGGCGTAAACCCCTGTCGTTAAACATTGAATCGAATTGAGATGCCGCTATTGGCGGTATCTCAATTCGCCTGAGTTAAGAGGCAAGCCGGCCCCCAAAATTAAAGGATCGCCGGCATGATCGAAAGTGTTTCGGGGGCGACCGATTCTCCCTCATCCAGTATACCCTCCTCGGTGCCTCACCCCCAAGCGCCTTCGGCTCTCTCCGCGGCGGCCTCGATCTCGGCGACGCTTGCAGCCGGACAGGTGGTGACGTCCTATGCCGGAAGCTGGGAAGCCGCGACCCGCCATGCGGCAGAAAGCTCGGCGATTTCCAGCCGGTCGGGCATCCAGCATGCCCGAAGCCTTGAGGCCGTGGACGACGTGGTGGTCCGCAACCTTCTCGACAGCCTGTCGCCCGCAAGCCGCATCGCCGGCAGCTTTTTCCTGGCCGATGGCGAGGAACCGGCGCCCAAATCGCTGATCGCCACCTATTACGAAGACGTCTGACCTGAGATCCTCCGCCAATGCGACATCACGCAAATGCGTATCGCGGCGGGATTTTCCCGAGCCTATGATCTCCATGTCCAAGCCTTGGAGGTTTTCCCATGACATTTGCTCGACTTGCACTCTCTGCGATCGGTGTGTTGATGGTGGCGGTCGGCCTCCTCTGGATCGGCCAGGGCACCGGTGCCTTCCCCTACCCCGCCAGCAGTTTCATGATCAACCAGACGCCCTGGATCATCAGGGGAGCCGGCGTCGCGATCATCGGTTTTGTCGTCATCTGGGGCGCCCGGCGGTTTCTCCGCTAGTTGCGGTGGGCGCACGCGCCTCGCGCATCCAAAAGGCGAAAAAGATTAACTCCAGTTCATCTAAGCCCTTCATTACAAACCTTTAATCCCTCTTCACCGGTTAGTGAGCCGGACGGGCAAAACTTGTCTTTTTTGCGCCGCAATATGGGCGGTTCGATGGAGCGATACCATTGGCACAACCATAGGCGAGCGGTTAAACCATGAAGAAGATCTGGATTTTTGCTGGCATTCTTGTCGCTGTCGGCGTTGCGGGCTGGGAGTTCCGCGATCGGCTTCCCTTTCTTTCATCCTTCGTTGAGCAGGCATCCGCCGATGCCGGCCACGGCCAGCCGCCAGGCACGCAGCGCCGGCGCGGCGCAGGCGGGCCGCCGCCGGCGGTCAAGACGGTCGCCGCCGCCCGTGCGGCGCTGCCGATGGACGTCACCGCCTCGGGTGCCGCCAGCGCCGACGAGAACACGACGATCGCCGCCCAGCAGCCGGGCATCGTGGTCAGCATCGAAGCCACCGACGGCGCCTTCGTCAAGACCGGCGACCTGATCGCCAAACTCGACGACCGCACCGCCAAGGCCGCCCTGGACAAGGACAAGGCGCTTCTCGTCCGCGACCAGGCGACGCTGACCCAGGCCCAGACGGCACTTGCCCGCGCCAACGATCTTCTGCACGGCAATGCCGGAACGCAGCAGACCGTCGACCAGGCAAAGGCCGCGCAGGATACCGCCGCCGCCACCGTGCAGAGCGACAATGCGGCGATTGCCTCCGACCAGATCGCCATCGACCACACGGATATCCGCGCACCCTTCGACGGCAGGCTCGGCGATATCGACATCAGCACAGGTGCCTATCTCAGCGCCGGCTCGGCAGTGGTGACGATCGCCAAATACGATCCGATCTATGTGAAGTTCCACCTTCCCGAGGCCTATCTCGGCCAGCTCAAGCACGGTTCGGCGGCCAATGCGGTGGCGGTCGATGCCGTGCCACAGGGCGGCGGCACCTCGGCCAGGGGAGCCCTGAGTTTCTTCGACAACAGCGTCGACCCGGCTTCGGGCACGATCCTCGCCAAGGCGAAGTTCGACAATCCCTCAGGCACGCTGTGGCCGGGGCAATCGCTGAATGTGACCGTGCATTTCCAGAGCGACGACAAGGACATCGTGGTGCCGACGGTGGCGGTCAATCCGGGCGTCGACACACCTTTCGTCTATGCGGTCGGCGACGACAAGAAGGTCCACGTGACGCCGGTCAAGATTGCCCGTTCCAACGGCCCGAACACGGCGATCGCCGGCGGGCTCGCCGAAGGGACGCATGTGGTGGTCGAAGGCCAGGTGCAGCTCGTCGATGGCGCCACCGTCGCCGAGCAGTTCAAAAACGCCCGCGCGCCTGCCGAAACCAAGGGCAACGGCAATGATCAGGCGATCGAAGTGGGAGAGGCGCAATGATCCCCGAATTCTGCATCCGTCGCCCGGTCGCCACCACGCTGCTTGCCATCGGCGCCGTGCTCGCCGGGCTTGCCGGCTACCAGCTCCTGCCGGTCGCCGCGCTGCCGCAGGTGGATTTCCCGACCATCAACGTTTCCGCGCAGCTTACCGGCGCCTCGCCGCAAACGATGGCGACGGCCGTCTCGACCCCGCTCATCAAGCAGTTCGAAACGATCCCCGGCATCAGCGAAATCAGCGCCACCAACTCGCTCGGCAATACGTCGATCGTGCTGCAGTTCGATCTCAACCGGAATATCGACGCCGCCGCCGCCGACGTGCAGGCGGCCATCTCGCATGCGACCCGGCAATTGCCGGACAACATGACGACGCCGCCGAGCTACAGGAAAACCAACCCGGCGGATGCCCCGGTTCTGCTGCTTGCGGTGAAGAGCGATACGCTGCCCCGCAGCAAGGTGGACGAGATCGCCGAGGACGTGCTGTCGCCCTCGCTCTCGACGCTGCCCGGCGTTGCGGAGGTCTCGATCTTCGGCGCCCAGACCTATGCGGTGCGCGTCGAGGTCGATCCCAACAAGCTGCAGGCCCGCAATCTCGGCGTCGACAACGTCACGAACGCAATCGCGAGCGCCAACAGCCAGGCGCCGGTCGGCTCGCTCGAAAACAACAGCCAGCGGCTGACCATCAATGCCGATACCCAGCGCACCAATGCCGAGCAGTTCCGTTCGCTGGTGATCGCCAGCCCGAACGGCGCGCCCGTTCACCTCGGCGACGTCGCCAATGTCCAGGACAGCGTCGAGAACCTCGATGCCGGCAGCTGGTACGACGGCAACCAGTCGATCATCCTCGCCATCCAGCGCCAGCCGGATGCCAATACGGTCGAGGTGGTGGATGCCGTGCGTGCAAAACTGCCGGGACTTTCCGCGGAACTGCCGGCCTCGGTTTCGATCAACGTCATGAACGATTCCTCGACGGCGATCCGCGCCTCGATATCCGACGTGCAGTTCACGCTGATGCTGACGATCGGGCTCGTCGTGCTGGTCATTTATCTCTTCCTCGGCCGGATCACCGCGACGCTGGTTCCGGGGCTTGCCGTGCCGCTGTCGCTGATCACAACGTTCGGCGCCATGTACGTGCTCGGCTACAGTATCGACAACATCTCGCTGCTCGGGCTGACGCTGTCGGTCGGGCTGGTGGTGGATGACGCGATCGTCATGCTGGAAAACATCATGCGGCATGTCGAGGACGGCATGAAGCCGATGCAGGCGGCTCTGCAGGGCGCCTCGGAAGTCAGTTCGACGATCATTTCCATGTCGGTGTCGCTGATCGCCGTGTTCATCCCGATCCTGTTGATGGGCGGGGTGGTCGGACGGCTGTTCAACGAGTTCGGCATGGTGGTGGCGCTCGCCATCGTCGCTTCTGCGGTCGTGTCGCTGACGGTGACGCCGATGCTCGGCTCGCGCCTGTCCGGGGCCGAACATCACCCGGGGCTGATGGTGCGCATTTTCGACGCCGGCTTTTCCCGCACGCTGAGGGGCTACGACCGGGCGGTCGGCTGGTGCCTCAGGAACCGGGGCATCATCATGCTCGTCTTCCTCGCTTCGGTTGCCGGATCGGTCTACCTGTTCCGGACGCTGCCGACGAGCTTCTTCCCGCAGGAGGATATCGGCCGCCTGACGATCTCCACCCGTGCCCGCGAGGACATTTCCTATCCGGCGATGCGCGACCTGCAGGCGCAGGTGGCCGCAGCCGTGCAGCAGAACCCGGCGGTCAAGCACGTCACCTCGATCGTCGGCAGCAACGGCCGCAGCTCGCTCAACAACGGGACGATCTGGGTGGAACTGAAGGACAGAGACCAGCGCCCGCCGCTCGAGCAGACGCTGCGGGACCTCCGGCAGGCGACATCGAAATTCGCAGGCATCAAGACCTTCATCACCCCGCAGCAGAGCCTGCGCTTCGGGGGCCGCGCCACGGCCAGCCAGTACCAGCTCGTGGTGCAGGCGCTGAAGGCCTCGCAGACCGGCGAATGGTCGGACAAGATCCAGGCGGCGATGCGCGCCGACCGGGAGCATTTCACCGACGTCACCTCCGACGCCCAGAACGACGCGATCGAGGCCAATATCAAGGTCGATCCGGAAAAGGCCGCCTCGTTCGGGATTACCGACGACGAGCTGCGCAAGACGCTGCAGATGGCGTTCGGCGGTTATACGGCGGCCGAAATCCAGTCGACCGGCGACAGCTACGACGTCATCACCGAGTTCGACAATACGCAGCAATGGAACGACCAGATGCTGCAGGGTGTGCGGGTGATGTCGTCCAACGGTTCGCTCGTGCCGCTGTCGAACTTCGCGACGGTGGTGCGCCAGACGGCGCCGGTCACCATCAATCAGACCGGCCAGCTGGTCTCGACGACGGTGTCGTTCAACCTGCCGGCCGGGGTGTCGCTCTCGGATGCGACGGCCGCGATCGACCAGATCAAGGCCAACCTGCAGATGCCGAACGACGTATTCACCTCATACGGCGGCACGGCGCAGATCTTCCAGCAGAGCCAGGGCAATACGCCGCTGCTGATTCTCGCCGCCGTGTTGACCATCTATGTGGTGCTCGGCGTGCTCTACGAGAGCTTCATCCACCCGCTGACCATTCTGTCCGGCCTGCCGGCGGCAGCCTTCGGGGCGCTCTTGGCGCTAAAACTGTTCGGTTTCGACCTGTCTATCATCGCGCTGATCGGGCTGCTGATGCTGATCGGCATCGTCAAGAAGAACGCGATCATGATGATCGACGTGGCGGTGGAGACGATGCGCACGAAGCGAGAGACGGCAGCCACCGCGATCCACGAGGCCTGCGTGCGGCGTTTCCGGCCGATCATGATGACGACCTTCTGTGCCCTGCTCGGGGCGCTGCCGATCGCGCTCGGCACCGGCGCCTCGTCCGAACTGCGCCAGCCTCTCGGCATCGCGGTGGTCGGCGGGCTGATCGTTTCCCAGGCTCTGACGCTGTTCATCACGCCCGTCATCTTCGTGGAAATGGACCGGTTCGGGCGCTTCCTCAGCCGGCTCGGCCGCCACAAGGCCGAGGACCTGCAGGAGGCCAATGACGACGTCCCGGCCCGGATGGCCGCCGAGTGATGCCCTTGCCCGCCGACCCGAAAGGCCCGGCGAGCGGGCAGCGGCACAGGTAACCTTAACCGATAACCTGAACGGAGGAACCCGTTTGCATTCGCAGCGCCCAATGTCTTTTATGGAAGGCGCAATGCATTGTCTGAGTAAAGCGCTATGAAGGCGGTCGGGCCAGGGGGTGGCCCGACCGTTTTCTGTTTCGGCAGATGACGACTCAAAGGCAGTCGAGCGCCAGGATCACTTCCCTTGCAGCAGCTTCGGCAAATCGCTGATCAGCCCATCGCGCACCGCAAAACTGATTGGCTCTTTCGGATACCGCTTGGTATCGACCAGTAGCCTTGCGAAAATGACGCGCCGCTCGTCCTTCATCGCCCAGCCGACGAACCAGCCGAGCGGGCGGTCGTAATCGACCTTGCCGGCCTTGTCGCGCAGCCAGCCGGACCCGGTCTTGCCCTGGATATCCCAGCCGTCGCCGGCCTGGAAATGCGGCACGATCGCCAGCGTCATGTCGACCGCATGTTCGGAGACCGGCAGGCCGCCATTGAGGAAACGGCGCAGGAACCGCACCTGCTCGTCGGCGGAAATCTTCAGCGACGACATCAGCCAGGATTCGGTCAGTCCGTCGGTATTGCCCGGGCCGCCGGCGACATCGCGATTGCCGTAACCGAAGCGCTGGATGTAATCCGCAAAGGCTTTGTTGCCGAGCTTGCGGGTGATTTCCTGCGAATACCAGACGACCGATTCCTTTTCCCATATCAGCGGATCGACATCCTTGCGCACCCGCTCCGGCCCGCCGAACTTCGCCTGATATTTCCACCGCGGGTTCTGAGCGTCGGTGAGGACGCCCGCGTCATAACCCATCATGGCCAAAGGCAATTTGAAGGTGGATTGGGGATAGAAGCCCTGGCCGCAGGTTCCCTGACGGTAGAGCGCGTCGCCGCTGTCCTCGTCGATGATGACGGTGCAGCGGATCGGATCGGCGGCACCGGCAGAGGTGCAATCGAGAAAAGCCACGGTAATTCCAAGAGAAAATGCCAGAAGAAACGAATTTCTGAAAGCCATCGAAGTGCTCCAAGTGAAGTGACCCGGACTTTCTAGGCCGGCTTGCGAGCCCCAATCAAACGATGATATCTGCGGGCAGACATGAATTTAAATAGGCCATAGCCATGGTTCGACCATATTTGCCGCTGAACGCGCTGCGCGCCTTCGAGGCCGCCGCGCGCCACCTCTCGTTCACCAGGGCGGCGATCGAGCTCTGCGTCACGCAGGCGGCGGTCAGCCATCAGGTGAAACTGCTCGAGCAGCGGCTCGGCGTGACGCTGTTCCGCCGCCTGCCGCGCGGGCTGATGATCACCGAGGAAGGACTGGCGCTGCTGCCGGCGCTGCAGGACAGTTTCGACCGCATGGCCGCCATGCTGGAGCGCTTCGAAGACGGGCATGTGCGCGAAGTGCTGAAGCTCGGCGCGGTCGGCACGCTTGCGGTCGGCTGGCTGCTGCCGCGGCTTTCCGACTTCCGGGAAAAATACCCGTTCATCGACCTTAGGCTCTCGACCAACAACAATCGCGTCGACATCGCCGCCGAAGGGCTCGACTACACGATCAAGTTCGGCAACGGCGCCTGGCACGACATCGAGGCGGATGCCCTGTTCGAGACGCCGCTTTCCGTCCTCTGCATTCCGCCGATCGCAAGGCAGCTGAGAAGCCCGGAGGACGTCGCTCACCAGGTGCTGCTGCGCTCCTACCGCGCCGACGAATGGCCGAGCTGGTTCGAGGCCGCACATGTCGCCCCGCCGCAGATCCGCGGTCTGGTGTTCGACAGTTCCGTGCTGATGGTGGAGGCGGCGATGCAAGGGGCCGGCGTGGCGCTCGCCCCTCCGCTGATGTTTTCCCGCCAGCTTGCCGCCGGCATGATCGAACAACCCTTCCCGATCACCATTTCCAAGGGCAGCTACTGGCTGACGCGGCTCAAATCCCGCACCGTGACGCCGGCCATGGAAATGTTCCGCAACTGGCTTTCCGAACAGGCGGCGGAGACGCGACGGCAGCTGGAAATCTAGAGCGCGCGGGGTTGCTATCCCGGCCGCCTTGTGCGATCACGCGCCCTCTCAAAATTTCCAGGCGCGAGCAGCGCCCTTTTTCGCGTTCGGAGCCCTGCCAGCACATGGTCGCGGTTCCGGTTCAATGATTTTCGATGGATAAAAGGAGCACGGCGATGGCACGGGCGCTCGGGCTTGATTTCGGCACGACGAATACGGTTATGGCACTGGCGGATGGCGGCAGCGCCACGCATTCGATGAGCTTCACCAGCAGCGCCGGCGAGAGCGATTCGATGCGCACCGCGCTCTCCTTCATGAAGGATCCGGTGATGGGGGCGCAGGCGCTGAAGGTCGAGGCCGGACAGGCCGCGATCCGCCAGTTCATCGACAACCCCGGCGACTGTCGTTTCCTGCAGTCGATCAAGACATTTGCGGCAAGCGCCCTTTTCCAGGGCACGCTGGTGTTTGCCCGCCGCCACGTCTTCGAGGACCTGATGGAGATCTTCCTGAAGCGCCTGAAGGCCTATGCGGACGACAACTGGCCGAGCGACGTGTCGCGGGTGATCGCCGGGCGGCCGGTGCATTTCGCCGGCGCCAATCCGGATGAAAAGCTTGCAACCGAGCGCTACAACGAGGCGCTGACCCGGCTCGGCTTTCCGGAAATCCACTATGTCTACGAGCCGGTGGCGGCCGCCTATTATTTCGCCCAGACGCTGAAGAGCGACGCGACCGTGCTCGTCGCCGACTTCGGCGGCGGCACGACCGACTATTCGCTGATCCGTTTCGAAACGAAGGCCGGCAAGCTGGCCGCCACCCCGATCGGCCATTCAGGCGTCGGCGTCGCGGGCGACCATTTCGACTACCGGATGATCGACAACCTGGTGGCGCCTGAGATCGGCAAGGGCAGCAAGTTCAAGAGCTTCGACAAGGTGCTGGACGTGCCGGCCGGTTATTACGTCAATTTCGGCCGCTGGAACCAGCTGTCGATCTTCAAGACCAGCCGCGAATTCACCGACCTCAAATCGCTGGTGCGCTCGGCGCTGGAGCCGGAAAAGCTCGAACTGTTCATCGACCTCGTCGACCATGACGAGGGCTACCCGCTCTATCAGGCGATCTCGGCGACCAAGATGGCGCTGTCGGGTGCGGAAGAAGCGGAATTCAACTTCGCCCCCCTCGGCAAGGCGGGCCGCAAGATGGTCAAACGCTCCGATTTCGAAGCCTGGATCGCCGAAGACCTCGGCCGCATCGAAGGCGCGCTCGACGAGGTGCTGGAAAAGACCGGCACCGCGCCCGCCGAAATCGACAAGGTGTTCCTGACAGGCGGCACCTCCTTCGTGCCGGCCGTGCGCAGCATTTTTACCCGACGATTCGACGCCTCGAAGATCGAGACCGGCGGCGAACTGCTGTCGATCGCCCATGGCCTGGCGCTGATCGGCGAGAGCGACAATATCGCGCAATGGGCGGCTTGAGGGGCAAACGCCCTGCCCCCGCGGTTTTGGGGCAAGCCGGTTGCGCCCAGCCGATCTCCCCCCTTGAGGGAGGGCATAGGGGGGTGCCCCTCTCCGCACCCTCCTCGGCCACTGCATTTGCCGCACCGTCGCTTCCCCCCTCTGTCACATTCGGTGACATCTCCCCCTTGACGGGGGAGATCAGCGGGAGATTGCCGCACCGTCTCCGTCCACATGGGGTTGCCCATTCAAGCCCAAAACCAGTTCCCTCCTCACCGCCACATGCTGTAACGTGAATCCATGAACCTCGCCAAAGACATGGACGCTCCCGAGCTCGCCGCCCTTCTGCATTTTTATGCGGATGCGGGGGTGGAATGGCTCGTCGAGGATGAACCGGTCGACCGGTTTGCCCAGTTTGCGGCCCAGAAGGCGGCGCAGGCGGAAGCGCGCGCTGCTGCATCTTCGCGGCAGCAGCCGGCCCAGAATGCATCGCCTGCCCAGTCCCGCACGGGGGACGCTGCTCCTGTGGCACCGAATCGTTCCGCTTCAACAGCGCGCGCCGCAGCTCCCCCACCTGCCTCCGCGCCGGTCTCGGTGCCCGATGAGCAGGCGGTGGCCTCGGCGCGATTCGCAGCCGACAGCGCCCGCTCGCTCGACGAACTCAAAACAGCACTCGAAGCCTTCAACGGCTGCAACCTGAAGAACGGGGCGCGCAACACCGTATTCGCGAGCGGCAATCCGGCATCCGGCATCATGGTGATCGGCCCGATGCCGAATGCGGACGACGACCGCGACGGCGCGCCCTTCGCCGGCCGGCAGGGGCAGCTGCTGGACCGCATGCTCGGCGCGATCGGCCTTGCCCGCGACGGTGTCATGCTCACCAATATCATTCCCTGGCGGCCGCCGGGAAACCGCATGCCGTCGCAGGCCGAGATGGATATCTGCCGGCCGTTCCTCGAACGCCAGGTGGCGCTCGCAGAACCGAAACGGCTGCTGCTGCTCGGCAATTTCCCAGCGCGCTTCTTCTTCGGCGGCAATGGCACGATCCATTCGATGCGGGGCGAATGGCGCGAGCTCACTTTCGGGGGAATCGGCCTTTCGGCGATCGCCACGCTGCATCCGCAGGAACTGCTGGCGGCCCCCGCCAACAAGGCGCTGGCCTGGCAGGACCTGCTGATGTTCAAAATGCATGTTTCAGGGCACTGACAGCCCGCATTTCAGGCAGATTTACCCGTATTTTAGTCAAAGTTACGGAAATATGAAGAATGCCATGCAAACCACGCATGGCAGTGTGGCGTTTCGCTGCATTGCAGAATCGATGGTGCGCTGCAATATTAGCCGTGTGTCTTGGGAGGAATTTCAGGTTTAAGGAACCAAGGCCATGACTACCCGCTTCCGCCCGATCCATTCGGGTTTCGAAACTCTTCGCATCGCCGGCCTGTCGCCGCGCTCGACGAAGGGTTATCACCATTTCGGCTCTGCGACGAACGAGCAGCTTACCTCCCGTGCCATGGCGCGTCCGGTCGGCATTACCCGTCCGGCTTCGGTCTTTGCCGATTTCCGCGAACGTTGATCGCGCGGTTTCCAAGGAAGCATCAGCCATGACGGCCATTCTCCATCCGATCCGCACCCTGCGTGAGAACTTTTCCCACATCGGCGCCGCCGTGAACGCCTCGCGCGAGTTCAGCCGCGCGGGCGCCTTCCGCGCCTCTGCCGAAGCGACCAATCCGGTCACCGCGGCCATCCCGCTGTAAGCAGCTTCAGGCACCGGGGCAGGTCAAGCCCCGGGCGGCGATGCCTTGCGCGCCGCCTTCCGCTCGAGCCCCAGCTGGTGCTCGCGGTAAATAATGAAAATCCCCGCCGATACAGTAATCGCCGTCCCGACCAGCATGGTCGCCGTCGGCACATCCCCGAACAGAACATAGGCAATGCAGATCCCGAGCAGGATCGAGGTGTATTCGAACGGCGCGACCGTCGAGACATCGGCATTGCGATAGCTTTCCGTCAGCAGGATCTGGCCGATGCCGCCGCAGAAACCTGCGCCGATCAGGAACAGCTTTTCCGACAGCGTCATGTCGGTCCAGCCGAAGGGCAGGCTCAGCAGCGAAAACAGCGCCCCGGACAGCGAGAAATAGAGGACGATCGTCGCCGTCTTTTCGGTGCGCACGAGCTGGCGCGTCTGGATCATCGCGAACCCGGCCAGCACCGCCGAGAGGATGACGGAGGCGGCGCCGATCGCCTGTTCCGAGCCCATGCCGCCCTGTTCGAACATGGTGAGCTTCGGCCAGGAGATGATCACCACCCCGACCATGCCGATCATGACCGCCGTCCAGCGGTAGATGCGCACCGTCTCCTTGAGGAAGATCGCCGCGAAAACGACGGCCAGAAGCGGCGAGGAATAACCGATCGCGATCGCATCCGGCATCGGCAGGTGCACGAGGCCGTAAAATCCGAAAACCATGGAGAGGATGCCGAGAAAGCCGCGTTTCACATGACCGGTCAGGCTGTTCGTGTGGAAGGCGCCGCGCAGCTCGCCCTGAAAGGCGAGATAGGCCATGATCGGCACCAGCGCGAAGGCGGAACGGTAGAAGGTGATCTGTCCGGCCGGAATATCGGGACCTGCGGATTTGATACAGGTCTGCATCATCACGAAGATCACCACGGAGGTGACTTTGAACATAATCCCCCGCAGGGGATTGAGGGCATCGGCGGACATCAACAACTCATGCGAATTTTAAAGGGAATTTCAGGCGGAAATGCAGTCCGCACCGACGGGATGATGAGCGAGGAAATCGGGGAAGATTCAGTTTGCGGGCAAAGTAACGGAAAAGTGCCGTGAGCGGGATCAAAACTGATGATAGGTCGATCAATATCCGTGACCTCGTGAAAGATTGCGCGAAATATACCAGAATGAAATCAGGTTTTATTTTAGCCAAAGTTTCAACAATCGTTTAGCATTGCGTGCAATTATCCGCGCGGCGACGGTGTGTGCCAGATCGAGAGAGTGCTGCAGGGCTCTCGATACCAATTTGAAGAGCCGGTTCAGGAAGCAACATGCGAACAGATACGGGCCAGATCGTTCATCTGGCAGATTACCGCCCCACCGACTTCGTCCTGGAACGCGTCGATCTGACTTTCGAGCTCGACCCGACCAATACAAAGGTTGATGCACGACTGATCTTCCACCGGCGCGAAGGTGTCGATCCGTCCGCGCCGCTCGTTCTGGATGGCGACGAACTGACGCTGTCCGGCCTGCTGCTCGACCAGAACGAAGTGCCCGCGGCGCAATACGACGCGACGCCGGAGAGGCTGACGATCCGCGACCTGCCGGCCGAATCTCCCTTCGAAATCACCGTCACAACCTTCATTAATCCGGAAGCCAACAGCCAGTTGATGGGTCTCTACCGGACCAACGGCGTCTACTGCACCCAGTGCGAGGCCGAAGGTTTCCGCCGCATCAGTTATTTCCCCGACCGACCGGACGTGCTGGCGCCCTATACGATCACCATCATCGGCGACAAGGCCGCCAATCCGGTCATGCTGTCGAACGGCAATTTCCTCGGCGGCGCCGGTTACGATGAAGGCCGCGCGTTTGCCGCCTGGTTCGATCCGCATCCGAAACCGAGCTACCTCTTTGCGCTGGTCGCCGGCGATCTCGGCGTGGTCGAGGACACGTTCGTCACCATGTCCGAGCGCGAGGTGACGCTGAAGATCTATGTCGAACACGGCAAGGAAGCCCGCGCGGCCTATGCCATGGACGCGCTGAAGCGCTCGATGAAGTGGGACGAGGAACGGTTCGGCCGCGAATACGACCTCGACATCTTCATGATCGTCGCCGTGTCCGATTTCAACATGGGGGCCATGGAGAACAAGGGCCTCAACGTCTTCAACGACAAATACGTGCTGGCCGACCCGGAAACCGCGACCGACCAGGATTACGCGAATATCGAGGCGATCATCGCCCACGAATATTTCCACAACTGGACCGGCAACCGCATTACCTGCCGCGACTGGTTCCAGCTCTGCCTGAAGGAAGGCCTGACGGTCTATCGCGACCACGAGTTTTCCGCCGACCAGCGTTCGCGCGCGGTGAAGCGCATCGCCGAAGTGCGGCACCTGAAATCGGAACAGTTCCCGGAAGACGCAGGCCCGCTCGCGCATCCGGTCCGCCCGACCAAATACCGCGAAATCAACAATTTCTACACGACGACCGTCTATGAGAAGGGTTCGGAAGTCACCCGCATGATCGCGACGCTGCTAGGGCGCGACGATTTCAAGGCGGGCATGGACCTCTATTTCGAGCGCCATGACGGACAGGCCGCGACGGTCGAGGATTTCGTCAAGTCGTTCGAGGATGCGAGCGGCCGCGACCTCACCCAGTTCTCGCTCTGGTACCACCAGGCCGGCACGCCGCTCGTCACCGTGTCGAGCGATTACGACCAGGCAAGCGGCACGTTCACGCTGTCGCTCGAGCAGATGATCCCCGCGACCCCCGGCCAGACCGCCAAGGAGCCGATGCATATCCCGCTCTCGTTTGCGCTGATCCTCGACAACGGCTCGGCGGCAGTGCCGACCAAGGTCGCGGGCGGCGAAGTGACCGGCGACGTGCTGCATCTGACCGAACGCCGGCAGAGCTTTACATTTTCCGGCATTTCGTCGCGGCCGGTCCTGTCGCTCAACCGGTCTTTCTCGGCGCCGATCAACCTGCATCTCGACCAGACGCCGGCCGATCTCGCCCATATCGCCCGCCACGATACCGATCTCTTCGCCCGCTGGCAGGCGCTGACCGATCTTGCCCTGCCGAATCTGATGCAGGCGGCGCGCGATGCGCGGGAGGGCAAGGAGATCACCTGCGATCCGGCTTTCGTCGCCGCACTTCTCGAAGCGGCCGGCGACGAGGCGCTGGAGCCTGCCTTCCGCGCCCAGGCGCTGACCCTGCCGAGCGAGGCCGACATCGCCCGCGAACTCGGCGGCAACAACGATCCGGATGCGATCCATGCGGGCCGCAACGCCATTCTCTCGGAAATCGCCAAGGCCGGGAAGCAGACCTTCCAACGCCTGTTCGACGACATGAAGGTAAAGGGCGCCTTCACGCCGGATGCTGCCAGCGCCGGCAAGCGGTCGCTGCGCAACACCGCGCTGTCCTATCTGACCTATGCGGAAGGAACCCCTGCCCGCGCCGCCGAGGCCTTCGCCTCCGCCGGCAACATGACCGATCTCGTGCAGGCGCTGACCGTGCTCGCCCACCGCTTCCCCGACGCACCGGAAACGGCAGACGCGCTCGCCACGTTCCTCGCCCGCTTCGACGGTAACGCGCTGGTCATCGACAAATGGTTCTCCACCCAGGCGACCATACCGGGGGCCGGGGCGCTTGCCCGCGTCAAGGCGCTGATGGACAACCCGCGCTTCATCGCCACCAATCCGAACCGGGTGCGCTCGCTGATTGGCACGTTCGCCTTCGGTAACCCGACAGGCTTCAACCGCGCCGATGGCGAAGGCTACCGGTTCCTGGCCGAGCAGATCCTCGCGATCGACCCGCGCAATCCGCAGCTCGCCGCCCGCATCCTGACATCGATGCGCTCGTGGCGTTCCCTGGAGCCGCAGCGCGCCGACCATGCACGTGCCGCCCTGTCGACCATCGAGCATGCGGCGACGCTCTCGACCGACGTGCGCGACATCGTCGAGCGGATGCTGAAGGGCTAAGCCGGCGGATGCCGGCTATTCCACGTCAATGCCGCTGATGTCGATGGCGACCGCGACCCGCTCGAGAATGGGCCGGTTGTCGGCGCCGATGGCGTAGACGCGGCGTTTGGTGGGGAAGACAAGTCCGCCAAAAGTCTGCGGCTCGCTGGCATAGTTGGCGCTCGACGTTCCACCCATGATTTCGACGCTGTAGTCATGCCGGCGCAGAATTCCGGCTGCGTCGAAATAAAAGATCTGTTCGGTGGAATGACTGGCGACATCCGGCGGGAAGATCACCTTCAGCCGTCGCCATATTTCGCCATGCTCGTCCCAGGGCTCGATTTCCTCGACAATGAAACCGGGCAGCCCGAACAGGAACGGCGTCGTCAGATAGGTCCAGATCGCATATCCCGTAAAATACGCGAGGTGCTGGGCGTCCCAGGGGGTCTGGATCACGTGACCGGCGAAGGCCTTTCGCGGGTGCTCCCGTTCTTCGAGAACCTCGCCCCGGTCGGTGACAATAGCCGTCCGGCCGGGCTCATACTCGCTGTGCCGGCCCGTTTCGAGGAACGGCGAAAACGCGGCATGCTGCCGATGCGGATCGATCGAAACCGAAACGTCCGAGAGCGCTCCGGGCCATCCCTTGAGGTGCCACATCGTTCCTCCGACCGAAATGCGGGCCGTCAGCTTGCTGATCTGTCGCCAACGTTCCCAGCCGCCATGCGCCGCAACGGCAAGTTCCAGCAAATCGCTCATATCCATCTTCTCCTTTAACAGCAGATAGCGAAGATTTCGGTTTAAATTTGAAACCAATCGACATAGAAGCTTAATTGGTTTAAATTTGCAACCTCAATTGTCGGATCTTGATGCCATATTCTGGAGATGTCGGATGAAGGGCAGGAAAACCAATCTGGAAACAGCCAATTGCGGCATTGCGCGCAGCCTCCAGATCATTGGAGACTGGTGGACGCTTCTGATCGTTCGGGACGCATTTCGCGGGCATCAGCGTTTCGGGGAGTTCCAGAAGAATCTCGGGTCGGCCAAGAACATCCTGTCGGCGCGGCTGAAAAAGCTCGTGCAGGAGGGGGTCTTCACCATCGAGCCCCACCCGGATAGCCCGTCGAGCCCTCGCTACGTCCTGACGCCAAAAGGCGAAAAGCTTTACACCGTGCTTGTCGCATTGTGGCAGTGGGGGGAGGAGAACTGCTTCGAACCGGGCGAGTTACAGGCCGAAATGGTGGACAAGGTCGATGGCGCACCGCTCAGGACGCTGCAGGTCGAGGCGGCCGATGGGCGCCTTGTGGGTCCCCGGGATTTCCGCCTCACCTCCCGCGTGTAGAGGGCAGGATCACTTTTAAAAAAAACGCGAGACCAGCGAGCGGCAGTAGTCGGGCGTCAGCTCGCGGTCGCCGAACAGGATATGGTAGACGATCGGCGCAACGACGAAGTCGATCGCCTCTCCCACATGGAATCCGGCCTCGCCCCGCGCCAGGGCTCGCTCTCGCAAGGTTTCCAGATGCTGGTAGGTGAACTGGCAGCATTTTCCGGCGGCGGCGCCTTCCATGGTGCCGAGCACGTCCGCGAGCATCGCCCGCCCGACCTTTGACGACATTTCCTCGGCATATTGGAGGATGAAGGCCTCGAGGTCGCTTTCCATCGCGCCGGTATCTTCCGGGTCGGCGATCGGCCGCATGCGGGCGACCGCGACATCCGCCAATAACTCGGAAAGATCGCCCCAGCGGCGATAAATGGTCGACGGCGTCACGCCGGACTTTTCCGCGATCATCGGCACCGTAATCGCGCTGCGATCCATCGTCTTCAGAAGATCCTGGACCGTGCGATGCACTTCCGACTGGATGCGGGCACTGCGCCCACCCTGACGCACCATCTCCCTGGCCATTTTGTTCTCCTTGCCGGCGCATCGCCGGAATATCAAATCTCTTAATGCAAAGATATTGCATTAGCTCAGGAATGCAACTATATGCGCCTAACGCTAAGAAATTGCATTAAGGTGAAATGCCATGAGCAATATCCTCCCCGCCTCCTCTTCACCCTCCGCGCGGCGGATGACGGCCTACAGCTTCCTCGGCGCAGTGCTGATTTCGGCGACCAGCAGCGCGCCGACGCCGCTCTACCATCTCTACCAGGAGCTCTTCCATCTCTCGCCGGCGATGATCACGCTGATCTTCGGCTCTTATTCGTTTGCGCTGCTCGCGGCGCTTCTGACGGTCGGCGGGCTTTCGGACTATCTCGGCCGCCGGCCGCTAATCCTGCTGGCGCTGATCTTCAACGCCGCGGCCTTGATCGTCTTCATGGTGGCGGAATCCGGCACGACGCTGCTGATCGGCCGTATCGTCCAGGGTTTTGCCACCGGCATCGCTTTCCCCACCTTCGGCGCGACCATCCTCGATACCGACAAGCGCACGGGCTCGATACTCAATAGCGTCACCGCCTTTCTCGGCCTGATGATCGGCACGCTCGCCGCCGGCACGCTTGTCGCCTTCGCGCCGGAACCGACGCACCTCATCTACGCGCTGCTATTTCTCGTGACACTCGCCGGCATCGTGGTGCTCGCCTTCATGCCGGAGACCATCACCGGTCGGCCGGGGGCACTCGCCGCCATGCGCCCGCATATCAGCGTGCCGCAGCGGGCCCGCGCCACCCTTCTCAAGGTTACGCCGGTCAATGTCGCCGGATGGTCGCTCGGAGGCTTCTACCTGTCGCTGATGCCGACGCTGGTCGCCGTCGCGACCGGCATCACTTCGCCCTTCGTCGGCGGCACGGTCGTCGCGACCCTGATGCTCAGCGCCACGGCGTCGGTCTTCATCTTCCGCACCTGGACGCCGCAGCGGGTTCTTTTCACCGGCACGACCGCGCTGATGATCGGCGTCCTGATCACGCTGTCGGGCGTGCATCTGCAGGCCGTCGGGCTTCTCTTCCTCGGAACGGCGGTGGCCGGTCTCGGCTTCGGATCGATCTTCTCGAACATTCTGAAAATCGTCCTGCCGCTTGCCGAAAGCCACGAGAGAGCCGGACTGTTTGCGGCCTTCCTGGTCGAGAGCTATCTCGCCTTCTCGATCCCGGCGATCATCGCCGGCCTTGCCGCTCCGGCGCTCGGTCTCTCCACGGCGGCTTATTTCTATGGCGCGGTCATCATCGTTCTGGCGTTGATTTCGATTGCCGCCACCCGCACCAACCTTGTCGAAAGCCCGGCCGTCTGACGCCAGGGCGGCCCGCGCCACACCAAGGCGCGGGCTTTCTTTTGGGCGTTGACCAAAGTCAGGGAGGCTTGGCCGGCCGATGTTATTCTTCTGCCAGTTTCAGGCAGGGAGATTTCCGGATGACCGACATGGACCGCGTCAGCAATGCATTCCAGCTGTTCATAAAAGAGGCGCCCGCCCATCAGGCGGCCTGGCTTGAGGCGGTGCAGAAACTCGGGGCCGCCTCGGCACTGGATGCCAGGACCGAAGAACTCGTCTATATCGGCATCCTCGCCGCCACGCGGATGGAAAGCGGCCTGCCCTTCCATGTCGCGCATGCAAAATCCCTTGGCGCCTCGCGCGGCGAAATCATCAGCGCGATCCTGGCCGGCTTGCCCGCAGTGGGCAACGCGGTGATCCAGGCACTCCCCATCGCGCTCGGCGCCTATGACGAACCGCAACGAAGGTGATTCCCGCCTCGTTCGCAATTGAATCAAATCGTTAAAAAAATCTTAGCAAGCCTCTGGACACGAAGAATCACTAATGATTCATTGAGTCAGGTTCGCGCGAGCGGCGCGTCGAATCACCATGAGGGACAGAATGAAAACCATGTCGGACGTGCAGCGGGCAACCGCGGCCGAGGGGCGGCTGCGTCTTAAATTTCCGAGCCTTGGAAGTTTGCGCCGGGCTATTCCGGACGAGGCGCGGCTCTCCGTCAAGCCGATCGCGCGGCAGCTGCCGCGCGTGGAGCTCGTTCTCAAGCGTTCGATCCCTCTTCTCATCATCGCGTTCCTGACCGTCGTCGCCGCCTCGCGCATTCTCGGCATCGTTTCCGAATATACGCGGATGGAAAATGCCGCACGGCAATCGACCGCGCTGATGGCGGCCGCCGCGAGCGCCGCCTTCGCCGGCGACGCGACGGCGCTGACGGCGCACGACCGGGCGGCCGCGGAAAAGCGCCTTGGCTCCTTCCTGCCGCAGGAACGGCTGGAGGCCGATGCATTCTTCCTCTTCGTCGACGAAACCGGCCGTATCTTCGGCGGCACCAAGCAGGCGGCCGGCTATATCGGCAGGCGCCTGACCTCGGTCCTGCCGGAAACCGCGACGCTCAGGCGGTTTAGCGACGAGAGCGGCGTGATCGAAACCTATTTCGGCGAAGTCCCGCATTATGCCGCCATCGAGATGATCGGCAGCGAAGGCGCGCTGATCGTGGCCGCCTATTCGCTGGAAAGCCTCAATCTGGCCTGGCGGCACGATGTCTCGCTCAACGTCACGCTTTTCACCGGCATTTCTGCGATCCTGCTGGTCATCCTTTACGCCTATTACATGCAGGTGAAACGCGCTCGCGAAGCCGACGAAACCTTCGTCGAATCCAACCTGCGTATCGAGACCGCCCTTTCGCGTGGCCGTTGCGGGCTGTGGGATTTCGACGTCACCAACCGGCGCCTGTTCTGGTCGGGATCGATGTACGAGATGCTCGGCCTGCCGCCCGCCGGCAACGTCATCTCGTTTACCGACGCGGCCCGGATGATGCATCCGACCGACGGCAATATCTATGCGCTCGCGCGCGCCATCAGCCGCGGCAATGCCAAGCAGGTCGACCAGGTGTTTCGCATGCGCCATGCGGCCGGCCACTACGTGTGGATGCGCGCCCGCGCGCAGCTGGTGAAGACCAGCCAGGGCCGCACCCACGTCATCGGCATCGCCATGGACGTCACCGAACAGCACCGCCTCGCGCAGCGATATGCGGAAGCCGACCAGCGCCTCGCCGACGCAATCGAATGCACGTCGGAAGCCTTCGTGCTGTGGGACAAGAACGACCGGCTGGTGATGTGCAACACCCATTTCCAGCAGGCCTACGGCCTGCCCGACAGCGTGCTGGTGCCGGGTACCGAGCGCCACGCCGTCAATGCCGCGGCCGCCCGCCCGGTGATCGAGCGCCGCGTCGCCGACCCCGACGGCAGCGGCCTGTCGCGCACCACGGAAGTTCAGCTCGCCGACGAACGCTGGCTGCAGATCAACGAGCGCCGCACCCGCGACGGCGGCCTCGTCTCGGTCGGCACCGACATCACGCTTCTGAAGCGCCATCAGGAGCGGCTGCGCGACAGCGAGCGGCGACTGATGGCCACGATCGGCGACCTTTCCTCGTCGCAGAAGAAGCTGGAGCGCCAGAAATCCGAGCTTTCGGTCGCCAACGCCAATTACCAGGCGGAAAAGGAACGGGCCGAGGCCGCCAACAAGGCGAAGTCCGAATTCCTCGCCAACATGTCGCACGAACTCAGGACGCCGCTCAATGCGATCCTCGGCTTCTCGGAAATCCTCGCCAACGGCATGTTCGGCCCGCTCGGCTCGCCGAAATATTCGGAATATTCCAAGGATATCCACGACAGCGGCAAGCACCTGCTCAACGTCATCAACGACATTCTCGACATGTCGAAGATCGAGGCCGGCCATATGCGCATCCAGTGCGAGGCGGTCGACCTGAAGCCGTTGATCGAGGAAAGCCTGCGACTGACCACGATTTCCGCCCAGGACAAGGAGATCGCCATCCATCAGCGCCTCTGCGACAGCCTCAACATGGTGGCCGACCGCCGCGCGCTGAAACAGGTGATGCTCAACATTCTTTCCAATGCGGTCAAATTCACCAATCATGGCGGCAGGATCGAGCTGCGGGCGCGCAAGCTGGAAAAGGGCGTGCTGCTGACGATCGCCGATACCGGCATCGGCATTCCGACCGAAGCTCTCAACAAGATCGGCCAGCCCTTCGAACAGGTGCAGAGCCAATATGCCAAGAGCAAGGGCGGCTCAGGCCTTGGCCTCGCCATCTCCCGCTCGCTGATCGGCCTGCACGGCGGCAAGATGAAGATCCGTTCCCGGGTCGGCGAAGGCACGGTCGTCTCGCTGCATATCCCCGATCAACCGCTGCCGGTGGCGAGGAAGCGGGTGGCTTGAGACAGAACCCACTGAGGGCATGACCGCAGGGGTTTTCATTGACAAGCCCTGACGGGCAAAAATAGATACAATCCAGAAGTTGTAAAATTCATTTCCGCGGCGCTTACTTGAAACACGCAATTTTCTATCTCGTCATTCTTGCCGCCGGCAGCGCGCTTTTTCTGTTCCATAATGGCGGAACAGAGCGCTTTGGCCTCCTTGCACCGCTTATTCCCGGCGCATTTATCACGATGGCAATAGGCATTGTATATCGCCACCGGACGGAGTTCATCAAAGAGCTGCAATTCGGAGCGTGGGCAATAATCCTTGTTGCACTCATGTTCGTCTATATGGCGCGCGATGAGATCTTAGGGCAGAGCCAGCGCCTGCTTGCCGCTCTTTTGCCGGGACATGTGATCGAGGTCGGCACCGGCGAAAGCGCCTAAGTCCTGATCTACAAGGTGGATGGCGCCCATTTCCAGGCGCCCGTAAATGTTAACGGCAGAGAAATCGTCATGCTCGTCGATACGGGCGCAAGCGAGATCGTCCTCAGCAATGACGACGCCCGCACACTTGGTCTTCTCACGGACGGCCTCCAATATGAGGTTCTCGTTTACACCGCCAGCGGCACAAGCGTAACGGCGCCTGTGACCTTGGATATTGTATCGGTGGGGCCGATCAAGAGACGGGCGATACAGGCGCTCGTGTCGCCGGCGGGCGAACTGAGACAGAGCCTCCTTGGAATGAGTTTCATATCAACGCTTAAGTCTTTCCAGATGAAATCCGACGAGCTGAGATTTGAGGATTGACGAGGGTGCTTTGCCCGGGCTGGTAACGTGTCTCAGCAGCTCGGGTCGCTGCTGAACTAGACTTGAACCACTCTTTCGAACACCGCCCGCACAGCCTTCGAGAGCCGCTTCACTTCCCCCTCCAGCGTCCCGATATCCGGACAGTCCCCTGCCCGGCAGACGCGCTCGAGAAGCCCGGCCGGCGCATCGCCCGGCTCGAACGGCCCGTCGACGCAGAGGCGGACGATCTGGGAGAGTTCGGTGAACAGGTGTAGCGCCTCTACGCAGATATCGAGATCGCCGGGCTTCATCAGCCTGTCGCCGAGTGCCTTGAGGGCTTCCTCGGTGCTGAAACCATAGGTATCGAGCATAACGCCCTTGGCCGGTGCGATCAGGCGCAGATACTGGGCGATGAATTCGATATCGATCAGTCCGCCGGGGATCAGCTTGAAATCCCAGATGTCGCGCGGCGGTTTTTCCGCCTCGATCAGGGCACGCATCTCGGCGACATCGGCGGCGATCTTGGCGATCTCTGGCTTGGCCGACAGCACTTCGCCGATCAGGCCTTTCGCCTCGCCGACGAGGCTTTCGTCGCCGCAGATCAGTCGGGCGCGGGAAAGCGCCATGTGCTCCCAGGTCCAGGCCTCCTCGCGCTGGTATTTGCCGAAGGCGTTGATGCGGGTGGCGACCGGCCCCTTGTTGCCTGACGGCCTCAAGCGCAGATCGACCTCGAAGATCACCCCCTCGGCCATCGGCGCCGAAAGGGCGGCGATCAGGCGCTGGGTCAGGCGGGTGAAATAACGGCTGGAATCGAGCGGCTTGTCGCCCTCGCTTTCCATCGCTTCGCTGTCGTAGTCGTAGAGCAGGATGAGGTCGACATCGGAGCCGGCCGTCAGCTCGAAACTGCCGAGTTTGCCCATGCCGATGACGGCGACGCGGCCGCCCGGATAGGTGCCGTGGGCGCTGCGGATTTCCGTGACGACCGCCTTCAGGGCCGCATCGATCAAAAGGTCGGCGAGATGGGTGAAGGCGCGTGCCGCCTGGACACCCGAGATCGCTCCCGTCAGCAGCCGGATGCCGATCAGGAACCGCTGTTCGGCGGCAAAGATGCGCAGCCGGTCCAGCTTCTCCTCGTAATGCCGGGCACCGGTCAGGAAATTGGTCAGGCGATAGGAAAGATAGTCGCGGGTGGGAAGCTCCGCCATCAGGCCGGGGTCGAGCATGCCGTCGAAGACATGTGGCTTGGAGGCGATGATATCGGCCAGCCGCGGCGCCGAGGACATGATGGTGACGATCAGCGCCAGGAGCGGCGGGTTGTTGCCGATCAGCGAGAAGAGCTGGATGCCGGCCGGCAGACCTTTAAGGAAACTGTCGAAACGCAGCAGCGCCTCGTCGGCGCGCTTGCTCTCGCCGAACGCCTGCAGCAGGGCCGGCATCAATTCGGTCAGCCGCTCGCGCGCCTCGGCCGACTGGGTGGCGCGGTAGCGGCCATAATGCCAGGTGCGGATGACGCGGGACATGTCGGCCGGCCGTTCGAAACCGAGCGAGGCCAGCGTCTTCAGCGTGCCCGGATCGTCCTGCTGACCGGTGAAAACGAGATTGCCGTCGCTGCTGGTGAGTTTCGCTTCCTGCTCGAAAAGCCGGGCGTAACGTTTCTCGACGGTGCGCAGCACTTCTTCGAGCCTGGCGGAAAATCCTGCGATATCGGCGAAACCGAGCATGAAGGCGATGCGCTTCAGCTCGGCATCGGCTTCCGGCAGGTTATGGGTCTGCTCGTCGCGCACCATCTGGATGCGGTGTTCGACATCGCGCAGGAACCAGTAGGCCCCCGTCAATTCGGCGGCGATCTCGGGCGTGATCCATTTCGCCTCGGCGAGCGCCTTCAGCGCCACTTCCGTCTCGCGGGCCCGCAGCGGCGGCATGCGGCCGCCGGCGATCAGCTGCTGCGTCTGGGCAAAGAACTCGATCTCGCGGATGCCGCCGCGGCCGAGCTTGACGTCATGGCCCTTCACGGCGATCGCGCCATGGCCCTTGTGGACGTGGATCTGCCGCTTGATCGAGTGAATGTCGGCGATCGCCGCATAGTCGAGATATTTGCGGAACACGAAGGGCGTCAGCAGCCGCATGAAATTGTCGCCGGCCGCGATATCCCCGGCGATCGGCCGCGCCTTGATGAAGGCCGCACGTTCCCAGTTCTGCCCCCTGCCCTCGTAATAGATCAGCGCCGCATCCAGCGAGACGGCGAGCGGCGTGGAACCAGGATCGGGGCGCAGGCGCAGGTCGGTGCGGAACACGTAACCGTCCGCGGTGCGTTCCTGCAGGATGCGGATCAGGCGGCGCATCATCCGGCCATAGACTTCGGATCCATCGAGCGGATCGGTCAGTATCCCGGTCTCGGGATCGAAGAACACGACGATGTCGATATCGGATGAATAGTTGAGCTCGCGGCCGCCGAGCTTGCCCATGCCGAGCACGATCAGGCCCGAACCTCTACTGGGTTCGTCGAGGTCGACGAGTTTCAGCTTGCCGCTCTCGTGGCCGGCGACCAGAAGGTGGTCGATCGCGGCTGCGACTGAGGCTTCGGCCAGCAGGCTCAGCCAGCGCGTCGTGTCCTTTGCGGAAAAGATGCGGGCGAGATCGGCGAGTGCGACAAGGAAGCTCAAACCCCGCTTGGTGGCGCGCAGCGTCGTCATCACCTCGTTTTCGGACGGCAACTTGCCATCCTTCTTTCGCCAGGCATTGCGCGCCGCTTCGACCAGCTCTTCCAGCGCCGGCTCCAGCGGCTCGGTAATCGCGGTTACCAGAAGCCCGGGCGAGATGACCGCCGTATCGCGTAGAAAAGGCGAGAGGGTGAAGGCCGCGACGATGAAATCTTTCAGCGCGCTGTCCTTGCCGAGCAGTGCCGCGACCGGAGGTTCGGACCTGCCGATATCCTTGAGGACAGCCGTTGCCGCCTTGGCTTCCGTCTGGTTCATCGGGCGGATCACCTCCGCCTTGACCGTATCGAGCCGGTTTCCGGTCTCCATTCTTTCCCTCCCTCATGCCGTACGCCATTCCCTCCTCATCCCTGTGCTTGTCACAGGGATCCAGCAGCGCCGCGTCCGCGGCGCGCAGGAATGAGGGAGCGAGAGGCGTCGCCGTAGTCAAACAGCAGCCTCACGAGTCGGAACTTAGGGCTTCAGTTCGGGAAAGACCATGGTGACCGTCAGGCCGGGCGCTGCGGTGTTCGCCTCGTCGGTGGCAGAGAGTTCCAGCGAGCCCCCATGCAGCTCCATCACCGCCTCGACCAGCGACAGGCCAAGACCGGTGCCGGGCTTCGAGCGGCTTTCGTCGAGGCGGAAGAACCGTTTGGTCACCTCCCCGCGCTTGTCGGCGGGAATGCCGGGGCCGTTGTCGCAGACGGAGAGCCGGAGCGTGCCGTCGCTCTTTGTAAGGCGAACGCGGATACTCGCCGCAGCGCCTGCCTCGGAGGCGTATTTGATGGCGTTGTCGAGAAGATTGAAGATCGCCTGACCGATAAGCTCGCGGTTGCCGTTGACGACGAGGCCCGGTTCGAGCTCGGTGGTGAGCGACAGCCCCGCCTCCTCAGCCGCCGGCTCGTAGAGCTCGGCGCTGTCGGCGGAGATCGCGGAGAGATCCACATCGGACATTTCCGCCGCGATCGATCCCGCCTCGACGCGCGAGATCATCAAGAGCGCGTTGAACGTGCGGATGAGCTGGTCGGATTCGGCGATGATGCCTTCGAGGGCTGTGCGGCGCACATCGGCGCGATCCTCGCCGAGCGCATCGGCCGCCTTGTTGCGCAGCCGCGTCAGTGGCGTCTTCAGGTCATGGGCGATGTTGTCGGAGACCTGCCGCAGGCCCTCGTTGAGCTTCTCGATGCGGCCGAGCATGGCGTTCAGCGAGTCCGACAGCCGGTCGAATTCGTCGCCGGACTTGCCGACTGGCAGACGCTGCGACAGGTCGCCGGCCATGATCTTCTGGCTTGCCGCCGACATCCGGTCGATGCGTTTCAGCGCATTGCGGCCGATACCGAACCAGATCACCAGCGCGCCCACGCCCATGATCGCCAGCGCCACCATCAGCGCCCGGCGCACGATGCCGCGGAACCGGCTCGGATCACCGAGATCGCGGCCGATCATCACCCTCAGCCCGTTGTCGAGACGAATGACATTGGCGGTCGCCAGATGCCGGCCAGGGCGCTCGACTTCCGTATAGGGTTCATAGGTGAAGGGAATGTTGGTCCAGCCCTGCTCGTCGAGCACGCCGGGCTGGACCGACGCGACGTTGCCGGCAAGCATCTCGCCGTTCGGCCCGGCGATGACATAAAGATTGGCGCCCGGCTGGCGGGCCCGCCGCTCCATCATCCGCAGCAAAAGGTTGACGCCGCCGCGCTCATAGGCGCGCTGGATCTCCTGCACCTCCTCCTGCAGCGACTGGCGGGTCTGCTGCGCCAGCAGCCGCTCGGACATGGCCGTCACGTAGAAGACCAGAAAGGCGGCGCAGAGGGCGAAAAGCAGGATATAGAGCGCCGACAGCCGCACGGCTGTCGAGCGGAACATCAGGCGGGCACGTGCCAGCAACTCGGCTTACCCCTCGTCCTTGATCATGTAACCGGCGCCGCGGATAGTCTTCAGCAGCGGCTTTTCGAAATCCTTCTCGATCTTCGATCTCAGCCGCGACACGTGCACGTCGATGACATTGGTCTGGGGGTCGAAGTGATAGTCCCAGACGTTTTCAAGCAGCATGGTTCGGGTCACCACCTGGCCGGCATTCTTCATCAGGTATTCGAGCAGGCGGAATTCGCGCGGCTGCAACAGCACTTCCTTGCCGGCACGCTTCACCTCATGGGACAGCCGGTCGAGCTCCAGGTCTCCGACCCGGTAGACCATGTCCTGTTCCGGCGTGCCCTTGCGGCGGCCGAGCACCTCGACCCGGGCAAGCAGCTCGGAAAAGGCATAGGGTTTCGGCAGGTAGTCGTCGCCGCCGGCACGCAGGCCGGTCACCCGGTCGTCCACCTGGCCGAGCGCGGAGAGGATCAGCACCGGCGCATTGATACCGCGCTTCCTGAGTTCGCTGATGACGGAGAGACCGTCCCGGCGCGGCAGCATGCGGTCGATGACCATCACGTCGTAGGAGTTCTCGGTCCCCATGAACAGGCCGCTCTCGCCGTCGCTTGCATGGTCGACCACGATGCCCGCCTCACGGAAGGCCTTGGTCATGTAGGCCGCGGCCTCCAGGTCGTCTTCGATCACCAGAATCTTCATGTGCGGGACAATAGCGTCCGCGCCCCTCTTTGCACCATGGGAATCTGCGGTACCGGCAGAATATAGGGCATCAGTCTCCATCAACTTGCTCCATGGAAAGAAAAGGGGCGCCGACCGTTGCCGGCGGCGCCCCTGATCTTGCGACCTAGTTTCTAGAAATCAGCCTTCGTTGATCGGCAGGGCGACGAAGCGGCTGGTATTGTTTTCGCCGGCTACCTGGAACAGCGCACGGGTGCGGCCGTCCTTGCGGGCCTGTTCGAGAACCTTGCCGACATCGGCGGCGCTGGTAACCTTGCGGTTGTTGACCGAGACGATCTTTTCACCGGTCTTCAGACCGCGGGCAGCAGCTTCCGAGTCCGGATCGACGTCGGTGACGGAGAGGCCGGAACCATCTTCGACCGGAGCGACGGTGATGCCGAGGCTGGCAAGCGCCTTGTCACTGGAAGGTGCCGGCGCATCAGGCTGCTTCGGCGTTGCCGCCGCGGCTTCGTCGCTCTGGAGGTTGCCGAGCGTAACCGGGATCTTCTGCGCCTTGCCGTCGCGCCACAGGTCAACCTCGACCTTGGTGTTCGGGCCGAAGGCGGCGACGCGCTTGGCAAGATCACGGGCATCCTTGATCGGCTGGCCGTTGACGGCGGTGATCACGTCGCCTTCCTTGATGCCGGCCTTCTGGCCGGGCGAGCCTTCCTGCGGAGCGACGACGAGAGCGCCGGACGCTTCCTTCAGGCCGAGCGAGTCGGCGATATCCTGGGTGACCGGCTGGATCTGCACGCCGAGCCAGCCACGATCGACCTTACCGTCCTTCATCAGGTTGGCGACGACGTCCTTGGCGGTGGAAGACGGGATCGCGAAGGCGATGCCGACATTGCCGCCCGACGGCGAGAAGATCGCGGTGTTGATGCCGACCACTTCGCCCGACAGGTTGAAGGTCGGGCCACCGGAATTGCCACGGTTCACGGCCGCATCCACCTGGATGTAGTCGTCATAGGGGCCGGAGCCGATGTCGCGGCCGCGGGCCGACACGATGCCTGCGGTGACCGTGCCGCCGAGGCCGAACGGGTTGCCGACGGCGACCACCCAGTCGCCGACGCGGACCTTGGAGTCGTCGGCGAAATTGACATAGGTGAACTTGCGGCTGGTGGCGTCGACCTTGAGCACCGCGAGGTCGGTGCGGCTGTCCTTGCCGACCAGCTTGGCTTCGAGTTCCGTGCCGTCATTCAAAACGACCGTGTAGGCCGAACCGTCGGAAACGACGTGGTTGTTGGTGACGACATAACCGTCTTCGGAGATGAAGAAACCGGAGCCCTGTGCCGCCGGGCGCAGGCGGTGCGGACGGTTGCCGTTGTCGCGGTTGCGCGGGCCGTTACGGTCGGCGCGGTCCTGGTTGCGGTCGCCCTGAGCGCCGGGGCCGCCCGGCATCTGGCCGCCGAATTCGCGGAAGAAGCGCTTCAGCGGGTGATCATCGGGAAGCTGGTCGAAGCCGCGGCCGCCGAAATTGAAGGAGAAATTATTGCCGCTGTCATCGGAAACGGGCTGCGCGTCCGACTGGACGCGGACGGAAACGACGGCGGGAGAAACGGCGGAAACGACATCGGCAAAGCTCGGGGCCTGCGGAGCGGTGACGCTGACCGGAGCAGCAAAAGACTGCGTGATGTGAGCCGGGATGCCGCTCGAGAGCATGACCGCGGCGAGACCAGCAACCGTGGTGGCCTTCAAGACGGTCTTCAGTGAGGGACGTCCAATATTGCGCATGTTTTAAGCTACCTTCTTCTCTTCAGTCATATTGGCTGGAGGCCAGCCAAGCGGTGGATGACGAGAGATATAGGCGCTCTGAGGTTAACTGCAGGTGGCGGCCGAATGAAATATTGGTAATGTTCGCCCGTGCGGGTTTCAGACCGCTATTTTTTCAGAAGTTCCTCGATCCGAGCCTGCTCCTCGGCCGTCAGCGCCGCAACCGCGCGTTGGCTTGGACGGGTGCGGACGAAGACCAGGATGGCAATCGCACCGACCAGCAACAGCAGGACCGGCGTCGCCCAGAGGATCACCGTCTTGGCGCTGAGGCGCGGTTTCAGAAGCACGAACTCCCCGTAGCGGGACACGACATAGTCGACCACCTGATCGTCCGTATCGCCGTTCGTCAACCGTTCGCGCACCAGCACGCGCAGGTCGCGGGCAAGCTCCGCATTGGAATCGTCGATCGACTGGTTCTGGCACACCATGCAGCGCAGTTGCGCCGAAAGATTGCGGGCGCGCTGTTCGAGCACGGGGTTGGAAAGGACCTCGTCGGGGTTGACGGCGAAGGCCGGGAGGGGGGCGAGGAAGATGAAGAGTGCGAGCAAAATTTTCGCCAGACGGGACAGGAGCCCCTCATCCGGCTGCCGCCACCTTCTCCCCGTCGGAACGGGGAGAAGGGATATGCCGCAACGGCCTGCCCTGATCACTGCGGCTGAAAGGGGCAAGTCCCCTCTCCCCGCATGCGGGGAGAGGGTTAGGGTGAGGGGCCGTTTCGCAGACTTTGCTCTCACTCCGCCGCCTCCAGCCGCGCCTTGACCGGCTTCGCCTTGCGGCTCGGCGCGCCCACCCTGAGCCGCCGGTCCGACAGCGAGACGAACCCGCCCGCCATCATCACCAGCGCGCCGCCCCAGATGCAGAGGATGAACGGCTTCCACCAGATGCGCACGACCATGCCGCCGCCATCCATCGCGTCGCCGAGCGACACGTAGAGCTGGCTGAGGCCGAAGGTGAGGATGCCGGCCTCGGTCGTCGGCATGCGCCGCGCCGTATAGAGCCGTTTCGACGACCAGACATCGGCGACCTCAACGCCGCCGCGGCTGACGGCGAAATGCCCGCGGCTCTCGGTATAGTTCGGCCCGACCGCATCGCGCAGCCCGTCATAGGTCAGCGAATAACCGCCGACATCGACGGAAGCGCCCTGCTTCATCTCGACCACCGTCTCGGTGCCGAAGGTCGTCGCCGCAAAGATCCCGAGCACCGTGACGCCGAGGCCGAAATGGGCGATCGCCGTGCCGAATACCGAACGCGGCAGGCCGATGAGCCGCTTGATGCCGACGGAGAACCCGACCTTGGCGAAATTGCCGCGATACCAGAGGTCGGCAAGCGCGCCGATCATGCCCCAGAAGCCGAGCGCCAGGCCGAAGATCGCCAGAACCGGCCCACCGTTCTGGATGTAGAAGAAGGCCAGGCCCGCAAACATCGAAAGCCCGGCGAACACCCAGAGCCGCTGCAGGGCGCCTAAAAGATCGCCGCGCTTCCAGGCCAGAACCGGCCCGAACGGAACGGCGACCAGAAGCGGCAGCATCAGTAGGCCGAAGGTCATGTTGAAGAATGGCGCGCCGACCGAGATCTTTTCGCCGGTCAGCGTTTCGAGGATCAGCGGATAGAGCGTGCCGGTCAGCACGGTGGCGGTCGCCACCGTCAGGATCAGGTTGTTGAGCACCAGCGCGCCTTCGCGCGAGATCGGCGCAAAAATCCCGCCGGCCTTGAGCATCGGCGCCCGCCAGGCAAACAGCACGAAGGCGCCGCCGATGAAGATGGCGAGAATGCACAGAATGAAGATGCCGCGGGTCGGATCGGTCGCAAACGAATGCACCGAGGTCAGCACGCCAGAGCGCACCAGGAAGGTGCCGAGCAGCGACAACGAGAAGGTCATGATCGCCAGAAGCACGGTCCAGATCTTCAGGGCCTCGCGCTTTTCCATGACGAGCGCCGAATGCAGGAGCGCCGTGCCGGCGAGCCAGGGCATGAAGGAGGCGTTTTCAACCGGATCCCAGAACCACCAGCCGCCCCAGCCGAGCTCGTAATAGGCCCAGTAGGATCCCATGGCGATGCCGGCGGTGAGAAACGTCCAGGCGGCAAGTGTCCAGGGCCGCACCCAGCGGGCCCAGGCGGCATCGATGCGGCCTTCGATCAATGCGGCGACGGCAAACGAGAAGCAGACGGAGAAGCCGACATAACCGAGATAGAGAAGCGGCGGATGCACCGCGAGGCCGAAATCCTGCAGAACCGGGTTGAGGTCCTGCCCCTCCGCCGGCGCCGGATCGAGGCGCAGGAACGGATTGGAGGTCAAGAGGATGAACAAAAGGAAGGCGGTCGAGATCCAGGCCTGAACAGCGAGAACATTGGCCCGCAGCGTGTCCGGCAGGTTCCCGCCGAAGACGGCGACGAGCGCGCTGAAAAAGACGAGGATCAGCAGCCAGAGCAGCATCGAGCCCTCGTGATTGCCCCAGACGCCGGAATATTTGTAGATCAGCGGCATCAGCGAGTGGGAATTTTCCCAGACGTTCGCAACCGAAAAATCCGAGACCACATAGGCCCAGGTCAGCGCTCCGAAAGAAAGAGTAACGAGCGCAAACAGCACCAGCGAGCCGGTCGGCGCCAGCGCCATCATCGCCGCATCGCCGCGCCGTGCGCCGATCACCGGCAGGACCGACAGGATCAGCGCGGTTGCAAGCGCCAGAACGAGCGCATAGTGGCCGATCTCGATGATCATCTGGTTGCCGTCCCCTTGGCTCCGGTGTTCTGCCCCTGGTTCGCCTGGCCCTGGTTCGCCTGGCCCTTGCTGCCCTTGCCGTCTTCCCAGACGCCTTCCTTCTTCAGCCGGTCGGCGACTTCCTTGGGCATGTAGTTCTCGTCATGCTTGGCGAGCACGCTGTCGGCCACGAACCCGTGCGATGCGGCGTCGAAAGCGCCCTCCGTCACGACACCCTGCCCCTCTCGGAAAAGGTCCGGCAGGATGCCCGTATAGGTCACTGGCACATTGCCGGTTCCGTCCGTCACCGTAAAGCTCACGGTCGAGCCCTGGCCGCGTTTCACCGAGCCCTCGGCCACCAGTCCGCCGAGCCTGATGCGGGTGCCGGGCTTGATGTCGGCCTTGGCGAGGTCGGCCGGCATGAAGAAATAGGCGACCGACTGGCTGAAGGCGAACATGACGAGCAGCACCGCGACGAGGATGAAGCTCATGCCGCCCGCGATCACCGCCAGCCGCTTCTGTTTGCGGGTCATTGCGCCACTCCTTCGACGGCAAGCCCCATCTCGTTGGCGAGCGCCACAAGCTCGCCGGATGAGGGGAACTGCTTGAGGCCGCTCTTCAGCGCCTCTTCTGCCTTGGGTTTATCGCCGAGCACGGCATAGGAGCGCACCAGCCTTACCCAGCCTTCGAGATTGTTGGGATCCTGTTTCAGCCGCTCCGCAAGGCCGTCGACCATGCCGCGGACCATCGCCTGCCGGTCGCCCTGCGACATGTTTTCGGCCGCCGCCATGTCCGCCTGGCTCGGATTGCCGAGCGCCTGCGCCGTGCCCTTACCGGAAACGACGGCACCACCATTCCTGGCGATATGCTGGTTGACGAGCTGCATCCACGGCGCGTCCGGGGGCGAGGCCTTGGCAATCGTTTCGAACTGCGCCCTCGCCTCCGCCGCCCGGCCGGCCTGTTCGAAGCCGAGGCCGACATAGAAACGCGAGCGCGGGTTGTCCGGATCGAGCTTCATCGCCTGTTCGAATGCGGCACGCGCATCCTCGGTGACGATCCCGTCGTTCGAAGCGACCAGCGTTTCGCCAAGTCCCGCGAGCCTGACGGGATTGGGGCCGAGGATACGGATGGCATTGCGATAGGCGAGTTCCGCATCACCGAGCCGCATGGAGCGGAAATAGATCGGTGCGAGCAGATCCCAGCCGGCGCCATCATTGGGGTTTTCGGCCAGATGCCGCTCTGCCTTGGCGACCAGCAGCGCGACATTGTTGCCGGGATTGGCAAGCCGCGCTTCCAGCGGCTGGTCCGGCAGCCCGGGATTGCCGAGAGCCAGGTAAAGACAGAGCCCGACGACGGGCGGCATCAGCGTGACCACGGCAGTGGCGAGACCGTGTTTTCGCGTCTTCGGGGCCGCGATCTCCCCGGCCTCCCCAGCGCCGGCGGCGGCGAGCAGCCGGCGGCCGATTTCGGCGCGGGCGTATTCGGCCTCCTCCGCATTGATCAGGCCCTGGGCCCGGTCGCGGTCCAGTTCGGCCAGCTGGTCGCGATAAACGGCGACCTCTCCGGCCCGGTCAGCGGACGCTGCTTTGGTGGCTCGGGCAAAAGGCAGGATGAGGATTGCCGCAACGGCCGCCGTCAGAGCTGCGAGGATGATCCATAAAACCATAGTGGCCCATTACTGCAACGGCCCGCGCTTTCCAACAGCGCAGCCGGCGTTGACGTGAATTTGAGGCGTTTGGCCGCAAGTTCAACCTGCATATGGGGCCAATCCGATCCGGCGGCCATGACCCATGTCAAACAGCCGCAGAGGAAAATCAGACGGGAATCAGGTGAGCGGCGTCCAGGTGCCGTTCGAATTGCGGCAGGCGGCGCCCCGTGCCGTCATGTCGCGGCCATTCATCGTCACCGTATGGCGGTACTGGCGGCAATTCTGGGTGCCGACCTGATAGGGAGCGTTGGCGACAACCTGACCGTTCGCATCATCGCCCTTCCAGGTGATGGCCTCGCCGCCGGCCGCCCCTTCCAGGGCACGATATTCGGCCTCGAGCGCGCGGGAACGATCGCTTGCCGAAAGCGCCGCGCCCGTGCGGCCGACAATGCCACCCTGAAGCGCGGAAATATAGGACGTCGATGGCGAAGGCCGCGGCGTCAGCAGGCCGCGCCCGCCGCCGGTTCCCCCACCCGACGTGGTGCCGCAACCGGCCAGCAGGCCGGCGACCACAAACGATGAAACGGCATTTCGGAGGCTCAATAGTCGCATCGTGTCGGAAACCGGTCGTGCTTCGGAAATCTTGCCGAGACTGGTCCCGTCCCGGCATGGCATCATTATGGCGTCGCTGGGAAAACACACAATTCCGGTAATCTTTCAGCCCCCCGAATATTAGCGAACAATCCTATGAATGTCCGTTTACACAAAGATATAGCAGGCGATCAATCCGTCCATAATCAAAGGCAGGGAACGGAACGCTGTTGCCCATAAGCCACAGTTTTAGAGTGCGATATGGCTGAACCTGCCGTTCAGGCGGTTTCCTTCGCAACACCCGGCAGCAGAAGCTGTGCCCTCAAGCCACCGCGCGTCCCGCGCGTCAGTTCGACCGAACCCTGATACTCGCCGGTGATCTCGCGCACGATGGACAGTCCGAGCCCGGCGCCCGGCTTGCTTTCGTCCAGCCGCCTGCCGCGTTTCATCGCCTCGCGGATCTGGTCCGGCTCGAGGCCGGGGCCGTCATCCTCGACGGCAATCTCGATCCAGTGGCGCCGTGCGGGTTCGCCTTCGCCGGACTGGGGGCCGGACGTCGGGGTCGCGGTGATCCAAACGCCGGTCTCGCAGAAGCGCGCAGCGTTTTCGAGCAGGTTGCCGATCGTTTCCTCGACGTCCTGCTGTTCCATGGCGAGCGCCACACCGGGCGGGAAAACCGACAGATGGAATTCCTTTTCGGGATTGAGCCGCCGCATCACCCTGACCAGGCGTTCCAGCACCGGCTCCAGCTCGGTCCGCGCAAGCAGGGATTCGCGCTGGGCAGCGATGCGCGCCCGGTTCAGGTAGGACTGCACCTGCGCCTGCATGCCCTCCGCCTGCGACCGCACCATGTCCGACTGCACCTTTTCGACGGCACGCGATTCGTTGAGCAGAACCGCGATCGGCGTCTTCAGCGAATGGGCGAGATTGCCGACCTGCATGCGGGCGCGCTCGACAATGCGGCGATTGCTTTCGATCAGCGCGTTGATATCGCTGGCAAGCGGCATGATCTCGCGGGGAAACTCGCCTTCCAGCCGCTCCGCCTCGCCACGCCGCACCCTTTCGAGCGAACGCCGGGCGCCATCGAGCGGCTGCAGGCCGTACAGGATCGCCAGGCCGTTGACGACCAGGCTGCCGAAACCGAAGACGGCGAGCGCGATATAGAGACTGCGGGTAAAGGCCTGGATATCCTCCTCGACGACCGCGAGATTGCCCGACACGCGGAAGCGCGCGGCGCGGCCTTCGCCATCGAGCACGACCTCGGTCTCGGCGACCAGGACATTGTTCTTGTAGGCATCGATCGCGGGATAGAAGCGCTCATAACGATTGTTGAACGGCACCGCCAGGATCGACGGCACGCTGATATTCGAAGTGCCGAGCGAAGAGGAGGAAAGCGGCGTCGCCGCGAAGGTGCCGAGCGGCTCGATAATCCAGTACCAGCCGGTTTCCGGCTGCGAGAAGCGCAGGTCGCCGAGCTGAGGGCTCCCCGAGAGCTTGTTGTCGTCGCCGATCGTGATCGAGTTGATGACGTTATAGAGCTGGGCGCGCAGGAGGTCGGTAAAGGCGCGTTCGGCCGACTGCCGGTAGAGCTGCGAGATGACGATCGAAATGACCACCAAGGCCAGCGCCGACCACAGCGTGGCCAGAAGCAGCACGCGGGCAGTCAGCGATCTTGGTCCGATCATCCGGAATTTAACGCGCATCGTTTGGCGCTTGCATCCTGTATCCGAGGCCGCGGACCGTTTCGATGAGGTCGACTCCGAGCTTCTTGCGAAGCCGGCCCACGAAAACTTCGATCGTATTGGAATCGCGGTCGAAATCCTGATCATACATATGCTCCACAAGCTCGGTGCGGGAAACGACCTGCCCCATGTGATGCATCAGGTAGGACAGAAGCCTGAATTCGTGCGAGGTGAGCTTCAGGGCGACGCCTTCGACGCTCGCCTTGGAGGCCTTGGTATCGAGCCGTACGGGCCCGCAGACGATTTCGGAGGACGAATGCCCCGCCGCCCGGCGGATCAGCGCCCGCACGCGGGCCAGCACTTCCTCCACATGGAAGGGTTTTGCGACATAGTCGTCGGCACCGGCATCGATGCCCGCAACCTTGTCGCTCCAGCGGTCGCGGGCGGTCAGCATCAGCACCGGCATGCCCTTGCCGCCGGCACGCCATTTCTCGACGACGGTGATGCCGTCCATGACCGGCAGGCCGATATCGAGGATGACAGCGTCATAAGGTTCGGTGTCGCCGAGATAGTGGCCTTCCTCACCGTCGAACGCCTGGTCGACCACATAACCCGACTCTTTCAGGGCATCCGAAAGCTGCCGGTTGAGATTGACGTCGTCTTCGACCACCAGAATGCGCATGCACCGCCCCTCGAATGATATTACCGGCGATCGATCACCGCCGGACCCGCTTTACATCGGAACCCTGACGGTCACCTTGCGCGGTCTCTGGTTGCCATCCCCCTGGACGAGCACCGTCACAACGCAGGTCTGGCCATCGGAGGAAGGCTGAGCGGAAAGGAGCTGGCCGCCGGTTTCCCGCACCACGCGGGACGCCGCCGACCCGCAATCGCCGGCCACGAGGACCATATAATCAACCGCATTGACCTTTGCCGGCAAAAAGCCGGCGAAACCGGCAAGGCCGGCGGTCAGTATCGCGATGATTGGCAGTCGCGCCATGGTTACAATTTCCACTCACAAGACAAACAGGATTCAAGTCCAAAGCATGTGATGGATTATGTAGCCAAAGGCGGCTGAATGGCAAATGAATGGTCCGTAACGCATTCCTTCAGGGGGCTATTTTCCCCTGATTCCGGTCTGCGCCGCGACACGCCCATAGATCGCAAAAAGCCCGCCGGCGGCCCCGGCCAGCGTTACCGCGAGGTCCGCGAGATCGGCCTGAACATCCGCTCCGAGCTGGATCCCCGTCACCTGCAGAAGCGAGGCGCCGACCGCAATCAACCCGCCCCAGACCGTTTTCGACTGATACCACATCTTCATGCCGTCCATGCTTCGTCTCCTTGTTTCAACTTAGAATTCAATGGTCGTCTCGGCCGGGATGCCGAGCGGGACGGCCCGGCCCAGCTGCCTTACCCGCAGCGAAAGGCTCGGCCGGGGCGCGCCGAAATCGGCGATCTCGTCGGCCGCCGGGTAGGTGAAGGCCGGCTCGGTCACCTCGACGCTGCGCCTGACGGAACCGCCGTCGAGAAGCTCGAGCCGATAACGCTCCTGCGGCTCGTCCAGCGGAATCTCGGTCCCGTCCCAATTGTCCGCCTCGATCCGGCCCCGCCTTACCCAGGTCAGCCGGATGTTGCCGGCTGCCTGCCGTTCGCCACGGATATGCACCGGCGAGAGCGGCGTCTCGGCACGTATTCCTGCGGAAAATACGCGCGGGCCGGATCGTCCGCCGGCCTGCCCCAAGCTTTCTGCGAGCCAGTTCATCGCAAGGCCACGCTCCTCCGCCGAAAGACCGAGCGGCACCACCGCCTCGTCCAGCACGACGATGGCGGCGCTCGACTCGGTGCCCGACCGCATGGCATCCTCGGTCCCCGCCAGCCCACGCAGCAGGTTCGACAGCCGCCAGCGATTCGGGCTGACCTCCTCGGCACCGGCAAAACCGATCACCTCCCAGGCGCCGTTCCGCGCTTTGACCGCAATCCGGTTTTCACCGTTCAACACCGCCTGTTCGTCCGCCGACGACAGCCCGCCGAAGAACAGTTCGATTTCCACCGCCGTGGCGCGATCGAATCGGCCTGCAACACCCTCCGCAAGCGGCGCCGTCATGACACCCACTCTCGCCGGCCGGTCGAGAACCAGGCGGGTGCGGTACCCCTCCGTCGTTCCGGAGGAGGACAGGACCATCGGCCTCCAAGGGCGGCAGAAGCCTGCGACCCGGGCAAAACCGGTAACCTCGCCGGGTGCGAAGCGCGGCAGATCCAGAAAATGCAGGACCGGCGCAAACGCATCCGAAACGGCGCTGCCGCTATTCCTGCGCCCGTCGCCGCCGGCATGGCTGGCGGGCGCAAGCGGTGCGTGATGCCGCGCCTCGATGCGCCGCGCGACGCCCTCTTCGATCCGCTCGACGATAAAGGTCTCATCCGGTCCGCCCGCGTCCGGCAAAGCCAGCCGCACCGGATCGCCGGGCTCGACCGAAACATCTCCCGGTGACAGCGTGAAGTTCAGCGAACGCCTCGCGATCCTGTGGGTGCGCAGCAACGTCTCGACCGCTTCGAGCGAGGTCTCTTCCGGCAGCACGGCCGGCAGGTCATAACTCAGCGTCCGCAGGCTTTCCGCCCGCGCCCGCCGTGACCGAACGCCCGACTGTTCGTAATCGAGGTCGGGGTTGTACGAAGTCAGCACCGCCTCGGCTGCGAAATCGCTATCGTGCCCCCGGTTTTCCGACCAGAGCGGCTCGTCCTCGACATCGGCGACGACGGTGATTTCCTTTGCTGCCAGGCTCGCCTTCAGCCGCGAACGGAAACGCAGCCTGCCGCCATCCTCCGCGACATCCACCTGAAAGACCTCGAGCAGCGGCTCCAGAAGCGCCCGTGCGGATGTAACGTCCCCCTGCACGTATCCGGTCAGGTCGCCGCTCACTTCCGAAACATCGAAATCGCGAAAACCATGCTCGGTGAGGATCGCGGCAATGGCGTCGGCCAGCGTGGTGCCGCCGAGCCGGCCGTTCAGCCAATGGCCCGTGCGCCAGTTACTTCCATCGCTCCAGACCGAAAGATCGCCGGGAAAGGCAGGAACCGGCCGCGCATCCCAGGTCCAGACAAAAATATGGTCCGGATCGACCATGTCGACCGGCCCCGGATCGACCAGACCAGCCGGTCCGACCCCGCCCTGCCACCACTCATGATGGGCTTCGAGAAACCGCCGCTGCATGCTGTCGGACCGTCCGCCACTCGAAAAATGCGGCAGCGCGCTTTCGGCCGATTTGGGATCGACGAAGACATTCGGCTGGTTCGCCCCCTTGTCTACCGCCGGGCAACCGAGTTCGGTGAACCAGATCGGCTTCATGCCCGGCACCCAGGCCGTTGGCGTCAGCCTCTCACCGCCATCCACGCGATCAAAATGCGGGTTCGACCACCAGCCATCAAGGTCCTTGTAACGATAGACCCAGGGCTTGCCCGCCAGCCCATCGCCGATCGGCGACCGCACCCGGTTCCGCCGGTACGCTTCGCTCGCATAATACCAGTCGAACCCCTCGCCGGCCGCGATCTGGGCCGCCATCGCCTGCGCATCGTCCGCAAGACGAAACCCGTCGGGATTGCCGGCCGAAAGATCCTCGTCCCGCCAATCGGCAAGCGGCATGTAGTTGTCGATGCCGACCGCATCGATATCCGGCGAGGCCCAGAGCGGATCGAGATGAAAATGCACTTCGCCCGAGCCGTCCTGCGGATGGTAGCCGAAATATTCGCTCCAGTCGGCGCCATACGTGAGCTTCGTCCCGGGCCCGACGATCGCCCGCACATCCCCCGCAAGCCGGACCAGCTCCTGGACGAAGGGAAACGCCCCGCTCTCGTCGCGCAGCTGCGTCAGCCCCCGCAGTTCCGAGCCGAGAATGAACCCCTCGACCCCGCCGGCGGCAGCCGAAAGACCGGCATAATGCAGCACCATGCGCCGGTAACCTTCCGCGCCCGCGCTGAAAGCCTCCACCTGCGCGCGTAGACCGGCGGTGTTGTCTGCAGACAACGGGAAACAGCTGATCCGCCCCCGCCATGGGAAGGCCGCCTGCTCCGCTCCGCCGTAAGGATCCGGCAGGCCATTGCCGGGCGCAATGTCCATCATCAGGAACGGATAGAGATAGACCTTCAGCCCGCGCGCCCTGAGGTCGGCGACTGCCTGGGTCACGCTCGCATCGCTCGGGGTGCCGCCGAACGCCGGCCCAGCGTCGCGGCTCACCAGATGCGCCTCGCCACGCGACAGGCCCGCCACCGACCACTCGACGCTCTCTTCCCACCGCGCAGGCACCTCGACACCCGGCACGATCCGGCAATGGCCTGCCCGCAGATCCGTCCCGAACCAGGAGATCACCAGTGCCACCCGTTCGAGGTTGGGGCAGAGCGCCTGCAGCTCGTCCAGCGACGCCTGCCAGTCCGTGCCGGCCGTCAGCGTATGGCGGTTGAGAATGCGGGCACTGCCTTCGCCGGTCTTCTCGATCACCGGCCCGGTCGCATAACCATGTTCGGTCGCCCCCGGAATGATCGTCACGGCGCGAATCTGCTCTTCGAGCCTGCCCACCGGCCGCAGCACTTCAAATTGTAGGAGCGGAATTCGGTTACCGAAACTGCCGAGCGGCAGCCGTTCGAAGACGGCATAAGCGAGCCCCCGATAGGCCGGCGCCTTCCCTTCTCCCTGCTTGGCCTCGATCAGCGGATCCGGCAGTTGCGCCTCGTCGCCGCGGTGGACCCGCATCTCGACGCCGGTCAGATCGAGCTCGCGCCCATCGGCCCAGACCCGCCGCACCGCCGCGATCGACCCCTCGCAGAGCCCGACCGCGAGGTTTGCGAAATAATGGAACGTCTCCACCCGCGGCCCGCTCGTCGCCTTGCCGCCGGAGCGCTCGCGCGTCACCTCTTCCTCGAAACGCGTGGCCCAGATCAGCGTGCCGCCGATCCGCACCGTCCCATAGACGCGGTTGATCGCCGTCCCCTCGTCGGCACCCGGAATGCGGGCAGTTGCCAGACGTGGGCCCGAGATCGTCGCGCCGCCCCCGCCGACCAGAGCCCGGTCGACCATGCTGCCCGCAAGCGCGCCGGCCGCCCGCCCGATGATCGCACCGACCGGACCGAACACGCTGCCGAGCGCCGCACCCGCCGCCTGGAAAAGGATAGTGGCCATGGAAATACCTCGCATTCTGCAATCACGCGAGCGGCTACTATTCACCCTCAATGATTGCATGTTAAGGTTATGGAGATTGTGAGTAAAAGCAGCATGCGCCGCACCAGCCGGCGCGTCGATGACATAGGCCGCATCGACCTCGGCAGAGGCCCTGCTCTCAATCATGGAGGGGATGTTATGAGGCCAAGGCCTTTTAGCGTCACGCTGATGGTGAAAAAAACCCGGACGGGCTGGTCAATAGCCGTCCGGGTCATATTCGCTACTTAAGTAAACGATGGGCGGGGCTGCAACCTCGCTCATCACTCCATCAATATATATCACATCCGACCAGATGCAACCCATTGTGCCGGATACTGCAATTATAAGTTGCTTATGCAATGCAAACGAGCGCTCGGTTGTGAGCATCATGCCATGATGGGAAACCGATACACGCCCGCCACCCGCCGCCGCCATGATGGCACCAGCGCCGATCGTGTCACCGCGGACTGCTCATAGGCATGGATGAAATGCTGTGGCCCGGCCAGCACCCCCGCATGTTTGGCGGCACAATCCTGCCGCCAGCGGAACAGCAGCACGTCGCCCGGTTCCGCCTCACTCATCCGCACGGCCGGTCCGAAGAGCCGCAGGGCCGCGTCCACCAACCGGTCCTCGCCGCTTCGCTCGGCCCAATCGGGCGCATAGGCCGGCACCGGCTCCGGATCGTCGCCGTAAAGCTCGCGCCAGATGCCGCGGATCAGCCCGATACAATCGCAGCCGACGCCCTTCAAAGCCCCTTGGTGCCTATAGGGCGTGCCGACCCACCCTTCCGCGATCGCCACGATCCGTTCGCCCCGCGTCCTCATGCGAAGATCGGGCCGCCATCATGCACCCGCTCCCCGTCGGCGTAGGAATAGGCGAAATCGGCGCCCGGCACGTGGGGGAAACCACGAAAATTCAGGTGGTTTGCAAAGCGCGCCCTGCAGGTGGCAAACGACTTGTCACAACCCGCCGTCGCCACGAACGTATCGCCCGCCGCAACGGGCACTTCCAGCGGCAGCCAGAGCGTCAGTTCCGCCGAGCCGTCGGGCTTTTTCGCATGCGCCTCGACATCGATCGCCACCCCTCCGGAAAATGTCAGCACGCCCTGCCGGAAGAACCCGCTTTCAAAGCCGCCAAGCCCGGAAACGACGATCCGGCTCGCATCCTTGACCGCGATCACCGCTCCCTCGCCTCGCCAGGATCCAAGGTTCACACCGCAACGCGCATCCCCCAGGCTTGCATCGCAACGCCGGCTGTAGACGCGCCCCTGCGGCTGGTTCAGCCGATGCGCCAGGCTGCGCAATTCCGCCCGGAACTGTCCGCCGGCGCGGGAAACCTCGCCGATCTCGCGCGTGTTCAACAGCATGTGCTGATCCGGCGCCGCCCAGTTGACGAGAAACAGGTCCACGCGCGCGCCGTCATATCTGCCGGTCGCGAGATCCTCTTCGCGGATTGCGACATTCGAAAAGCCGCCGGCCACCTCGTCGGCGCCCGCCGAAAGCCCGGTCGCCGCCTCCGCCTCGCTTGCCGAAAACCCGCTCGCTGCCAGGAAAGTGGTGTCATCGAATGTCAGATCGCGGTCGTGCTCGCAAAACCCCAGCACCACGCCATCACGCCTCGTCACCCGCCAGGCATGACAGGTGGTCGTTGCGTCCCGCGCCAGATGCGCGGCCAGATCGGCCGGTATCGTTTTCATGCCAAAATCTCCGTCAGCTGTATGGTCGGAATGCGCCCGGCATCGAAATGCGCGAGGTTGACCTCGATCCTGTCCGTATCGAACCGCACCGGCACGTCGAACTCGTAACCCGCCCGCACCACAGCCCCGACGCCCGGAACATGCCCGGCCGCAAAGGTGACAACCCCCGTCGCCGCATCGACGGAAAAGGCTCCCGGCGCTTGCTCGCCCTCGTTCACCGAGACCGCGACCGTTCCGGAGACGGGCTTCACGATCCGCCGCATCCAGCTTCCACCGCTGTCCGCATAGGTCTTGACGAGCTGAAAGGTCGCGGACGCGCCGTCCCCGGTGCCGATCACCTGGTCGATCGCCGACACCGCCTCGCCTGGCGCGCAGGATTTCCAATCCACCGGATCGCGGAACCGAAATCCGTGAAGCTGTCCGCCCCGCGCCTCGAAAAATTCGAGCACCGCATAAAGATCGTTTAGCGATTTCACCCCCGACCCGGCATCGTAGCTACGCCGCGAATCCTGCCAGCGCTGGTTGCGCTGCTCGCGCCCGTTGGAAAGGTTGACGATATCGGTGCGCCGCACCGGCCCGCCGGTCGCCCCGAGCGCCAGGCGCAACGGGAACCGGACCTCATGAAAACCGCTCATCTCGTCCTCGCCCAATCATCAAGGAGGCCACCGCAGACACCGTCCCGGTCCTCGTCAAAGGCCACGCCTGCCGCGCGACACGCTGCGCGCCAGCATGGCTGAAATCTGCCCTTCGCTCTTTCGGAAGCTTACGGCATCGTTCGCCGTCACGTTGAAGACGATCTGCGGCCCACCGCCGCCGGCCGCAGCAACCCCGAGCGCACCATCCGGGCCGCGCTGCAACGGCAGGATCGCTTCCGCCCCGGCCTCGCCCATCAGGCCCATGTCGCCGCCCATCGGAAAGAAGCTCGGCGAGCGCACCACGCCGCCATCGGCAAACGGCGTCACCGAGCCCACCAGCCCGCCGATCGCATTGCCCAGCATGGTTTCGAGCGGTCTCATTCCGGCTGCCAGCGCGATATCGGAAAGCCGGTTGCCGAGCCCCTTGAGCACGTCCTCCAGCCCGCGACCGCCTGTCGTCGCGGACCTGAGCGCACCGGTCAGCGCCGCCCCGAACCGCTGCGAGCGGGTTTCGAGGTCGGCAATCACCCCGGTCAGCGCCTCGGCACCAGACAAGGTGCCGGCAAAATTCGTGCCGTCGTCTTCCATGATTGTCTCCCCCTTGATTGCCCTTCATCCGGCTGCCGCCGCCGTTACCCCACGGCCGAAGGCCGAACACCCCTCATCCGGCGAGCCACCGCTTTCTCTCCGCCCTGACGAAAGGAGGGGGAGTGAGAGGCAGCCTCCGGCGAGGAGCAGCCTGCGGGGATCGGGGAACGGCTGAAGATGGCCGGAGCCTTCTGGACGAACGGCAGCCTCATCCGTCCGGAAACGCCTGCATCAACGCCTCCAGTCCCGCCCTCTCCATGCCTGCGTGCCGCATCTTCAACCCGCCGGTCATGGCGAAGAACTCGATTGGCGTCAGCGCCCAGAAATATCTCGGTGGAAGCCGCAGCAGGCAGAGGCCGGCATGCATGACCGTTTCCCATGGAAACGGCTCGGGCCTAACCTCGTCGGAGACGATCGCGGACGGAAAATTGCCCGCCATTGCCCCGTTGCCCGCTGCGGCCCTCAAGGGTTTGCCGCGGTCTCCTTGGCCGGCCCCGCAAATGTCGCCGTCAGCAAATCTCCGACGATCCGCGCGTAACCGGCGACCCCGTCCTCGACACTCATCGCCGCCACCTCGTCGTCGGAATAGAGATTTCCGCCGCCCCTCAGGCCGGCGCCGATCAGCCGGATCATGTCCGCCGCCTTCAGCCGCCCGGACGAAAACCGTTCGGCCAGCCCGTTGAGATCACCGACGGAGAACGCCGTTTCCAGCTCCGCCAGCGCGCCAAGCGTCAGGCAGAGAATGCGGCGCTCGCCGTCGATCACCGCCTCGACCTCGCCGCGCCGGCGATTTGCCCGCCCGCCCTGCATCAGAGCGCCTCGAAAGTGAGGCTGCCTGCCGATTCCAGCGCCAGTTCGAAACGGATTTCGCCGTTATGCTCGCCGGAATATTCGAGCGCCGTCACCTGGAACGGCCCGCTGACGGTGCCGAAGGCCGGGATCAGGATCTGCCAGACAAGAATGGTGCCAGCAAAGAAGGCGCTCCGTACCATCGCATCGCTCGCCTGGTCCTTGAAGATGCCGGCCCCGGTCAGCGAGGCGCGCTGTACGCCGGCGCCGCCCAGAAGCTCGCGCCAGCGCCCGGCGCTCTCGGCATCGGTGATGTCGACGGTCTCCGCGTTGAAGGCCAACCGCTTCGAGCGCAGCCCCGCCACCGTCAGGAAGGAACCGTCATTGTCGATCTTCAGGAGCAGGTCCTTGCCCTTCTGCGCCACCATGTGGAAATCCTTTCCGCTGTTGTCCGTTTGTCGCTTCCGCCCGCCGCAAAGCGGTGCTAGAGCATCGGGCGCACACCTTTTTCGCGAATGCGCCTCCACGCCATGTCCACACCCCTTCCCCTGCGCTCCGCTCAGACGATCGCCGTGCTTTCCGTCACGCAGATCATTTCCTGGGGCACCAGCTTCGACATGCTCGGCGTCATGGGGCGCGTCATCGCCCCGCAACTCGGCCTGCCGAACGAGGTGGTATTCTTCGGCCTGTCGATCATGATGTTGGTCAGTGCGCTTGCCAGTCCCATGGCCGGCCGGCTGCTCGCTCGCCACGGTGCAGCAAAAGTCATGGCGACGGCTTCCGTCATCTTGGCGGCCGGCCTGCTGCTGCTGGCGGCCGCGCACGAAATCCTGATCTACGGCCTTGCCTGGATCGTCATCGGCATAGGCGGCGCGCTCGGTCTCTCGGCGCCCGCCTATACGGCGGTCGTCGAGCGCGAAGGGCTGGGCGGCAAGCGCATCATCGCCATCCTGATGGTGTTCACGGGTCTTTCGGCCACGATCTTCTGGCCGGCCCTGGCGCTGATGAACAATCTCGTCGGCTGGCGGCTGACCTTCGTTCTGTCCGCCGCGCTGCAGCTATTCGTCTGCCTGCCGCTTTATCTGTTCGGCCTGCCGAAGCCGATGGAAAGCCGGGAACAGGCAGCGGCCGCCGAAACCGTGCCGGTCCCCTTCACCGAGCCGGAGCGCCGCAAGGCCTTTTTCCTGGTCGCCGCGACGACCACGCTGAGTTCCTTCGTCGGCTTCGGCATGTCGCCGACGTTCCTGGCGCTGCTCAATGCTGCGGGCGCGTCGCCGGCACTTGCGCTGCAGCTGGGTTCGGCACGGGGCGCGATCAGCGTTTCCGCAAGGTTCGTCGACATGCTGCTCGGCCGGCGCGGCAATGCGATCATCACCACGATCATCGGAACGGTCCTGACGCTGGCGAGCTTCCTTCTGGCCGCCGCGGTCACGTCCTCGTCGGCGGCGCTGATCGCTTTCGTCGTACTCTTCAGCTTCGGCGCCGGCGTCGTTTCCGTCGCCCGCGCGCTGCTGCCGCTGTCGCTCTTTTCGGCAAAGGAATTCGGTCTCCAATCGGCGCGCCTGTCGCTGCCGCAAAACCTTGCCAATGCCGCGGCACCCGTCATCTTCACCGCACTTCTCGACCGCGCCGGCGCCGGCGCCGTCCTTTTAACCGGCGCAACGCTCTCGGCGGTCTCGCTCATCTTCGTGCTGATGCTGGTGAGGCTGGTGCGCACGGCGGATGCGCGAAGCCGCCTAACCTCCCAGTGAAGCAACGATATCCTTGACCGACAAAAGCAATGTGCGATCCAGCCCTTTGGCTTGCCGGAAGCCATATCTGAGGTAAAAGCCCGTCGCCTCGTCGTCGAGCGCATGAACCATGACCGCTCGGAACGCCACCGCATCTGATGCCGCGATCACTGCCAGAAGAGCATTCTTGAGGAGTTCGCCGCCGAGCCCCTGCCCATGGTGCCTCCGGTCCACGGCAAGCCGAGCCAGCAATGCCACCGGAATCTCGCCCGGCGCCTGGTGCCCCTTGACCTGGCGGGGCGCGTTTTCACGGGAAATCATGCCGGCGCAAAGCGAATGATATCCGACCACGCGAAAATCGGCGCCTGCGATCACGAAGGTTCGCGTGTAACCTTGTGCTTGATTGTGAAGCGCCATCTCCTTGAGGAAGACATCGAGAACCGGCTTGCCGCTGTCGAAATCATCCAGACGATGCTGCTCATTCAGCGGAACCGGTTTGCGATACATGCTTCAGTCTAGCCATTCCCGGCTCGACTTCAGCAACGCCGAGAGCTTCTCGTTCGCCTGCGCCGGTTCCGCAAGCAGGCTCTCGACGGCATCGAAAACAGTCGCGTCGACACCGATGAACCGCTGGTCCAGAAGCTCTTTCTGGGCATTCAACAACGCCGCTTCGGTCATGAATGCCGTCAGCGATTTGCCGGAAATCTCGGCAGCACGGGCAATCACTTCCCGTGTGCCGGCATCAATCCTCAAGTTGATCGTTTCGCTTTTCCGAAGGGCTACCATGATCCAACATCCCCATGCATATACTTTGTATATACAAAGTTATCGCAACATTCAATGACCATGGCCTCGCTATTCCGTCACCGCCCGGAACCGCATTTCCGCCAGATGGAACTTCGTCTTCGGCTCGCGACGGCTGCGCATGCCGACCTGCTGCAGGTTCACCAACACCAAGCTGCCGTCGAGCGCCAGCGCCGCGTCGTGGAGCAGGCCATGTACCAGCCCGGCGATCTCCTGCGCCTCGCGCCGTCCTTCGGCTTCGGACCAGATTTCCAGGACCAGAAGATGTTCCTCGCCCGGCCCCCCGTCGGTCGAGAAATCGCGTGTCTCGATTTCGCCGAACACGATAGAGGGAAGTTTCGCCCGCGGCAGCAGCCGGTCGCGGATGCCGTCCGCCCCGATGATCGCGGTCAGCGCCGCATCGCCTGAAAGCTTTCGATGGATCGCCTGGAGGAGCGCATTTGTCGCCGTCATCGGGCTTCCTCCTCGCATTGGCAGACGAGATAACGCCGCGTCTCGTCCGGGTCGTGCACCAGCCTGACAAGGAAGGTGCGTGCCCCCTTGCGAAAGCGCTGGCCGGCGGAAACGTCCTCGCGGAACCGCACCCAGATGCGGTGGCTGATCGTGCCGCCCTCGCCCGCCGCCTGTTCTTCGACAACGAACGAGACCGGCTCTATCCGCGCCCAGAGCGAGGCCATCACCTCCCAGGCGACGGTCGCGCCGCCCTGGCCGTCCGGCACCGCCTGCGGCGCCTGGAGGTCGAGCCTTGCCGTCATCGACCCGGGATCGAAAAACACCACCATCAGAGCCTCCGCATCCGGAAGGGCGCGATCAGCCGCTCGTAGCCATCGGGGATGCCGGCCGGCTGACTGTCCGGCGAAACCACGCCACGGAAGGCGAACATGTGACCGATATGGAGCGACATCGCCCGCTTCAGCGTATCCGGCACGTCGGTTCCCGCTTCGCCGAAACCGGCCGAAAAGTCGATCTCGATGCCATTGACGCACCGGCCCGGTTCAGGCGGGTGTTTGAGCCACAGCCGCGCCGGCCGCCCGGTCCCGTCGAGCAGGTGATCTTCCAGTGGAACTTCAAGCGCGGTCCCGCCGGCGTCGTAAACCGTAACATTCTCAATCGCCTGCACCGGCGACCTCGAAATCCGGACGATGCCGTCCGCCGGCCAGTGGTCGAGATAAAGCCGCCACGCCTGCGACACCAGGCAGAGGCCGGTCTCCCTTTCCAGGTGTTCGCGGGCAGTGGTGATCAGCGAGGTCAGCAACGGGTCCTCGTCGCTTCCGTCGAGACGCAGATGCGCCTTCACCTCGGCAAGCGTCAGCGGCTCCGCGGCGGGCGGAGTGGTTTGGGCGTAGGTCATATTCGTCCTTGGAAAACTGGGCGGCCCCTCATCCGCCTGCCGGCACCTTCTCCCCGCAGGCGGGGAGAAGGACATATGCCGCACGGGCATCACGAAGAGAGACAGGAGCAGGGCACGTCCCCTCTCCCCGCCTGCGGGGAGAGGGTTAGGGTGAGGGGCAGCCCGTAGCGCCTGCCCGATAACGAGACGCCGCCCGTATTATGCCGCCGAAAACTTCACCACCTTGATCGCCTCGAAGTTCTGCATCCCGCCGCCGACGCGCTTGGTGGTGTAGAAAAGCACATAGGGTTTTGCCGAATAGGGATCGCGCAGGATGCGCACGCCGGCGCGGTCGACGACGAGATAACCGGAGCGGAAATCGCCGAACGCGATCGAGAGCGAATTCTCCGCCACGTCGGGCATCTCTTCGGCCTCGGCGATCGGAAAGCCCATCAGCGAGGCCGGCTGGCCGGCAGCGGCCGGCGGATGCCAGAGATAGTTGCCGTCGGCATCCTTGAACTTGCGGATGTCGCCCTGCACCTTGCGGTTCATCAGGAAGGTGCCGTTCTGGCGATGGCCGGCCTTCAGCGCATAGATGAGGTCGATCAGCGTGTCCGAAGGACCGGTCGATTTCCAGCCGCCCGCCACGCCGGTGGCGATGTGGCCGATATTGCCCCAGCTCCAGGCGCTGTCCGCCACGGTCGGATAGGACAGAAACCCCTTCGGCTTGTTGATGCCGTCGCCGCGGATGAAGGCGTCGCCCTCCTGCTCGGCAAAGACGATGTCCACCTCGCCGGCGATCCAGGCCTCGATATCGACCGCCGCATCGTCCAGCAGCGACTGCGTGGCCGCCGGCATGGCGTAGAGTTCCATGGTCGGGAAGGAGAGTTCGGCAAGCTGCGGCGTGCCGGTCTGCGGCCGCGCCGCGGTCTCGGCCACCCAGCCGGTCGAAAGCCCGGCCGCCGCGAACGGTTTCTTCAAGACGGCGGAGGAGACGGTGCGCACGGTCGAGAGCGCGCGCATCGGCGAAACCACCGAGATGCGCCGTCCGATCTCGGTGTCCGTCTCCGGCGGGACGAGATAACCGCCGTCAGTGCCGGTGCCGCCGGAAAAGGCCTTGGCCTCCAGCTCGCGCAGACCGTTCTCCTCGCCGCGGCGGACATAGGCGTCGAACGCCGCCTTGTGCTCGACCGCTTCCGCCGAGAGCTCGGCATCGCGGCCGCCGGGCGCGGAGCCGAGGCGCGGCCGCGCCTTCTTCAGCAGCAGCTGGTCGAGCACCTTCTTCTGCTCGTCCATGCTGCGGTTGATGCGGTCCATCTTGTCGCGGGTCACCACGTCGGCGGTCAGCTTCTGCTCGATCTCGCCGAGGCGCCGGTCGTTGACCTCCTTGAAAGCCTCGAACGCCTCCATGAATTCGTCGAAGGCGGCCGTTACCGTTTCCGGCACGGCCTTGACCTCGGGAGCCTTCGCCCCGGCCGCCACGCCTGCCACCATCCTCGCCTGATCCGTCATATCGTTTTTCCTTTGAAGGTTGATTTCATCATCATCTTCGCCGCCCGCCGCATCTGGCGGACGAGTTCGGTTTCCCTGTCGCGGAAGAACCGCGCATGCTTGACGTTGGAGACCCTGGCCGAAGGCAGCATCGGAAAGGTCACCACCGAAATTTCCCAGAGATCGGCCTCGAGGATTTTTCGCACGCCCGTCTTGGCGTCGGTCCGCGCCTTGACGGTGCGAAAACCGATCGACAGCCCGTCGAGCGCGCCTGATTTCATCAGCGACAGCACCTCGCGGGAGCGGGCGACGCCCGGCGACAGCATGCCCTCGACATAAAGCCCGCGGGCATCCTCGCGGATCGTCCGCCAGGCGCCGATCGGTTCCGCCGGGTCGTGCTGGTAGAGCATCCGCACCCCGGTCGCCCCACGCTCGACGAGGCAGTTGCGGAAGGCGCCGCGCTCGATCGTGTCCTTGCCGAGATCGATCTCGCCGAAGACGCTGGCATAACCGGAAAAGAACCCGTCGCCGGTAATGCCTGCGAGCTCCAGATTGGCGAATTTGCGCGCAGTCGGGCGCGGCCCGCGGTAAGCGTGCATGGGCATTCTCCCTGAATTGGAAATGATGTGACCGGCGAAAAGGGTGAGGCCGGCAGCCCCTCATCCCCCTGCCGGGACCTTCTCCCCGCCCGCGGGGAGAAGGGATATGCCGCACCGTTCCCCCGATCTCACCGTTTATGAGAGGGCGGTAAGCCAACCCCTTGCGCCCTTCTCCCCGTCATGACGGGGAGAAGGTGGCGGCAGCCGGATGAGGGGCTGCGGGCGAAGTCGAGGGCCGGAGCTACCCCCCACCCGCCCTCTTCCCATACCTCTCCGCCACCCTCGCCAGCATGCCGAGCACCCACCAGGCACAAAGGCTGGCCGCGGCCGATCCCGTCAGCATCACCTCCCGGCCGGAAAGCCCATCCCCGATCCCCAGCCGTTCCACCAGCCAGAGCCCGGTCGGCCCGCCGAAGATCAGCCCGCAGGCAAGGCCGGTCAGAAACCGGCTCGCGGCCTCGTGGCGGCTTTTCGGCAGAAGATAGATCAACGACACGCCGGCACCCGCCGTGGCGCCGAGGACCTTGGCGACCCCGACGCCCGGATCGCTTCCGAGGTCAGACATTTTTTAATCTCTCTTGTTTATGATTTACGCATGTGGCTCGAGCGAGCCGCCGGCGCACGGACCGGCCTTTCCGCTTTGACCGAAGGTCGGCGGATTTCATTTCCCTCAATCTTCGGAATCACTTCCGGCGCTCTGCTCAAAGGTTGAGTCCGGGAGTTCGCAAGTTGAGTCATCCGCCGTTCGGCAGGCGCCATTCATGACTTCGCCCCCCTGGAGCCGATTAATACCCCACCGCCTCCCGCTTCTCCTCGTCGCTCAGGAACGACGCCGCCCCTACCCTCGTCCACAGCGCCTCGCGCTCGGCGGAGAGCCCGGCAATCCGGTCGAGGTCCGGTTCCAGCCGCAGCCGCTCGCCATAGGCCTCGGACAGCCAGGCGGAAAAACTCGCCGCGGTGCGCGAAATCAGCGGCAGCACGGTGAGGCGGTAGAAGGCGCGGTTGGCCTCCTGGTAATTGGCATAGGTATTGTCGCCCGGAATGCCGATCAGCATCGGCGGTACGCCGAAGGCGAGCGCAATGTCGCGGGCCGCGCCGTTCTTCGCCTCGATGAAATCCATGTCCTTCGGCGACAGGCCCATGGATTTCCAGTCCAGCCCGCCTTCGAGCAGCAGCGGCCGCCCCGCATTGACCGCGCCGGAATACCCGGCCTCCAGCTCGTCCTTCAGCCGCTCGTACTGGTCGGCGGAAAGGTTGCCGCCATCCTTCGGCTGGTAGACCAGCGCGCCGGATGGCCGTGCGGAATTGTCGAGCAGCGCCTTGTTCCAGCCCGCCGCCGCATTGTGCAGGTCGAGTGCTGCACCGGCGGCGCCGAGCGGCGGAAAGCCGCAATGATCGTCGAGCGGATGGAACAGTTTCAGGTGCAGCAGCGCCAGGCCGTCGCTTTCGGCCGGCAGGCGCCGCACCGTGCCGCCGGCGCGATAGTCGTAACCCGCCACCCAGCCGTCGCGGCCTTCGACCACGCTCACCCGGTCGGGCCGCAGAAGATGCAGCTCGCGCAAAGTCCCGCCGATCGAGAGCGGTTCGACATAGGCATTGCCGGACAGCGCCAGGTGCCCGTAAAGCGCCTCGAAGAAATCCGGCCCGCCCTGCCTGGCGTTCGGCCGTGCGAGCAGCGCCAGCGCCGGATGGTCGGCGAGTTCGCTCGCACCGTCATAGGCAAGCCAGGGCACGGCCGCGGCCGCTTCCGCGATCATCCGCATCGCCCGGTAGGCGACCGGATTTTTCATGAAGCCCGTGCGCGCCAGTGCCGCATAGGAGCGTCCCGACCAGTGCGCCGCCCCCTCGCCCGACACGATCGCGAAACCGGAAGCCATCTTCGTCTCGGACCCCGCCTTTAGGGTCCCGCGCGTTTCGGCCTCGCGGGTTTGCGGGTTCTGATCTTCAGGCGCGGCCCGTCGCCCGCCCGTGGAAAACCACGGCCGCCGGAATGGAGATTTCATGGATTGTCCTCTCGCTCGCGGGCGCGAGGCCCGCCTTAAGGTATCGGCAGCGGCGCTGTCACCGCCCTTGCACTGTCGAAATCGGCCGCCAAACGCATCTCGCGGATCGGTCGGACGATATCGATCGATTCCTGATAGAGCGGATGCGCCTTGTAGGCGGCGAGCGCCGCCTCATCCTCGAACTCGCCGTAGACGACCAGATCGACCGCGTTGCCGAGCTGGTCGCTCTTCACATTGGTGCCGATCTCGAGGAGCGATGCATGCGGATTGCCGGTCAGCAGAGAAAGGCCCGCCCGGACCCGCTCGATTTCGCCGGCCTGCGCCGTGAAAAATACGATATGGCGTATCATGCAACCTCCTGGAAAACGGAGGCCTCGCTATCATGGCCGCAAGCGGGCTTCAATGCGGCCTGGTGTCCAGCGCCTGCGCGAATACCCGCGCATGCCGCGCCACCAGTTCCGCCCGGTCGTTGCCGTTGATGATTTTTCGCGCGCCCGTCCAGTCGGCCCGGCCGGGCCCGAAATAATCATCGAGCTTGCGGCCGGTGAAACTGCCGCGCCGCATGCCCTCGATCAGGATCGCGACCGAGACCGGCATCTCCATCGCCCGGCCCGGATCGGTCAGCAGGTCGATGCCGGTAATCTCGGACATCGCCTCGTAGTTCCGCCTGTGGGTGAGCTGCACCAGGCCGCGTCCGAGCCAGCTCCGGCCGTTCTCGTCGGGCCGCCAGTAGGGCATCCTGACCGATCCGAGTTTTCCGGCCGCGAAAGCCTGCTCCAGCCGCGCGATCGCCGTCCTGTCGCTTGCAGCCAGGGTCTCGCGGACCGGCTGCATGGTGGCGGCGGTCTCGTGAAAAGCGGTCGCCAGCACGTAGGCGAGCGGGTCGTTCCCGCCCTGCGCGGCCCTTGCGGACCAGCCGTCGAGAATCGCCGTCAGCCCCTCCACCTGGCCCGATGTCAGCCGTCCGCCGAAGAGTTTCGTCCGCACCAAATCGAAGAAAACACGATGATCGAGCTGCATGAAAGCGATCCTTGACATCTGTCACAAAGTTTCAATCGGTTTAGAAAAACTAAATCGTTTTAAGCGCTTAGGCGCCAGTTTACATTTCTCTGACGGTATGGAACCAACGGGTGCATGCGCCGTTCATGTCGGCTTTCTAATTGAAACGGAGATCACAATGATGCAGCAGCCCGCACCGGCCGCCCCTTCCAAACCGATCCCCCAGCATGTCCTCGAGCGGATGGAATCCGAGTGGAAGCAGATCCGCGAGAGCGCAGAGCCGAAGCCGGCCACGCCCCGCTGATCTTCCGCGACCAAGCGACGAGCCGCGCTCAAACGCCCCGCACGCGCGGCTCGCCATGACCTTCCAGCATCAGTGCGGTCAGCGCCCAGACCAGCGCGTCGAGCCGGTCGGGCGAGCGGCCCGAGGACAGGCCGTCCGGGCCGAAATCGCACATCTGGTCCTCCAGTTCCGCGAACCGCCCGGCATGCGCCACCCGCCCCTGTTCGTAGAGGGCGGCGACGGGCTCGGCGCGTAAAAACTTGCCGCGCGTCGCCCGCACCATCGATACCGGCAGCGCCGCGTTCACGCTTTTCAGCATCGCCGTCACCATCTCGCCGCCCTGGTTCACCTCGGCCACGATCCGGTCCGCCTGGAAGCGCGCATAGGCGCGCGCCACCGCATTCGCCCAGCCGGCGGGGCTCTGGCCCTTGACGGAGCAATCGGCCAGAACGACCGCCCGGCCGCTCGCCTCGATCCCGGCCACGACAATGCCGCAGCAGGAATGTTCGCCCGAACCGGAAGGCGGATCGACCGCCACCACGATGCGCCTCAGCGCGCCGGTAAACCGGATCGTAAAGGCTTCGAGGTCGGCCCGTTTCCACAATGCGTCCTCGCGGTCCTCGATCAGTTCGCCGGCCAGTTCCTGCCGCCCCAGCCTCGAGCCACCGTATCGCGCCTCCAGCGCCGTGATGAAACCGGGCGCCAGGTTTCCGGCATTCGCCCGGGTCGAGATCCGCGCCAGCCGGGTGCCGGGATCGGCAATCAGGCGTTTCAGGACCGGCACCGGTCGTGGCGTCGTCGTCACCAGCTGGCGCGGGTCGGCCCCCAGCCGCAGCCCGAACTGCAGCATGTCGAAGGTCTCCTCCGCATGCCGCCATTTGGCGAGCTCGTCGCACCAGGCGAAATGGAACTGCGGCCCGCGCAGGCTTTCCGGATCTTCCGAGGAAAAGATCTGCGCGATCGCGCCGTTCGGCCAGACCAGGCGACGCCGGGAAATCTCGAAATCGGGCGGATTGCTCCGCGCGATCCGGCAGATCCCCGAAACCCCGTCGATCATCACCTCGCGGGCATCACCCAGCGTCTCCGCCACCAGCGCGATCCTGAGCCCGGAACGTTTGCCCGCCGACGCCAGCCCGTGGATCCACTCGGCGCCGGCCCGGGTCTTGCCCGAGCCGCGCCCGCCCATGATCAACCATGTCCGCCAGTCTCCGGAGGGCGGTTTTTGTTCGCGGCGACCCGCAATATCCCAGTCGCGCTCATGGCGGGGCGTGAAGCCGATCAGAGACGGGCCGGACTGCCTACTCCGTTCCGGAAAACGTTCGCTCGCCGGGTGAACCCGGGGCGGCAGCTCGATCTCCCCCATTGAGGGGGAGATGCCCAGCGGGGCAGAGGGGGGTGCTGCCGCACACTCTTCGGAAATCGAGGTCGCGGCGCTCCCCCCCTCAGTCACCCCCGGCGACATCTCCCCCGCACCGGGGACGATCGGATGGCGGTCGGCCCGGCCGGTGTTCTCCTGTTCCATCGCATTGATCAAAGCCATGCCTGTCATAGCGGCGGAGCGGCATGCCTCACGCGTAGCGGTGACTTTCCCCATGCCTTGTTCCAGCCCCGATGCATCCTTCGAGGCCTTGCCGGCGATCTTCTCCTGCGCCCGCCGCTTCGTGCGAAGGCTCGGCAGCGGCGCGCCCAAGCCTCTCGGCAACCCATTCGGGCGGCCCATCCCGTCTCCAGATTTCATAAAGGCCATAGGCATTTTCATTGGCGCGATCCTCGATCATTTGCAGGAAGCGGGCCTTGGCCTCCTCATACCCGCCCTCGTCCGCCTCCCGCTCGGCCGCTTCCTCGCGATCGCGGGCGAGCTGGCGCTGCAGGCTGTCGACCTTTTCGAGCGTGCGGACGATCAGCGACATGGCGTCGGTGGCGGCCTTCACGTCGGCGCGCGCCAGCTTCTGGGCCGCGTCGTCGCCGCCGTCGAGCGCCGCCTCCGCCGAGGCCCGCATCTTGCGGAAGGTGGCGAACTGGGCGCCCATCTCGGCCGTCATCTCGTTCAGGATCCGCCGCAGTTCCTCGCCGGGCGAAACCGAACCCTCGGCGGACTTGGTTTCCAGGAGCACGCCGCGGGCCATGTCCGCCAAAGCCGCATCCTCCATCACGACCTCGTCGCCATAGACGGGAACCCGCGGCCAGAGGCCGAAAAGCGCGGGATCGAACGTTTCGAATTCATCCATGTCAAAGATCCCCGAAGGAGAATTTCGGCGCAGAAAAGTTGCCGCCGCGCCCGTTTCCGGTCGCCGCCTTTCCCCGCTGCCGATTTTCGAGATAAAAAAGGCCCGGCTTTGGAAGACCGGGCCAATTTGACTGGAAGTCTTGCGCCAACTGCCCGAAGGCTGCCATCGGCGCAATTCTTCGACTGTGCCTGTACCCTATCAGACGACCGTCACGCCGTCAAGGACTATTTTCCTAATTAGCAAAAATTAATTTACCGGACGATCAGGTCCCGCAGAATGTCTGCGTCACCCTTTCCTCGGGCTTCGGCGGCTGCATGTAGGCCGCGAATTCCGGCCGTTCCTCGAAGGGGCTTTCGAGCGCTTCGAGCAGCTTTTCGAAGAAGCCGAGATCGCCGTAGTTGGCGGCCGCCAGGGCTTCCTCGACCTTGTGGTTGCGGGGGATGACGGCCGGATTGACCGCTCTCAGGCCCGCCGCCAGATCCTCTTGCGACCGCGTTTCGCCGGCAAGCCGCTGGCGCCAGGCGGAAAGCCACTCGGCTGCCTTGCCGGGATCGGTAAAACAGCCGAGGAACGCCTCATCCCGGCCGTCGGCGGCGTCCGACAGCCGGCGGAAGGTCAGGGTGAAATCCGCCTGCCCCTCGTGCATCAGACCAAGCAGCGCCTGGATCAGGTCGCCGTCCCCATCCGCCTCGGTCTCAAGGCCGATCTTTGCCCGGAACACGCCGATCCATGCCATCTGGAACCGTTCGCCGAACGTCTTCAGCACGGCGTTCGCCGCGTCCACCGCCTTGTCCTCGTTCTCGTCCAGCAGCGGCAGCAGGCATTCCGCCAGCCGCGCGATGTTCCACTGGCCGATGCCCGGCTGGTTGCGATAGGCGTATCGCCCCATCTGGTCGATCGAGGAAAACACCTTCATCGGATCGTATTCGTCGAGGAAGGCGCAAGGGCCGAAATCGATCGTCTCTCCCGAAATCGTCATGTTGTCGGTGTTCATCACCCCGTGGATGAAGCCGACGCCCAGCCAGCGGGCGATCAGGTCCGCCTGCCGCCCGGCCACGGCCTGCAGCAGTTCGATATAGGGGTTTTCCGCCGCCTTGAGCTCGGGATAATGCCGCTCGATCACATAGTCGGCGAGCAGTTTCACGCCGTCATTGTCGCCGCGGGCGGCAAAAAACTGGAAGGTGCCGATCCGCACGTGGCTTGCCGCGACCCGCACGAAGACGGCGCCCTGTTCGATCCTTTCGCGAAAGACCCGTTCGCCGGTTGCGACCGCCGCCAGCGCCCGCGTCGCCGGCAGGCCGAGCGCGTTCATCGCCTCCGAGACGATGTATTCCCGCAGGACGGGCCCGAGCGCCGCGCGCCCGTCGCCACGGCGGGAAAACGGGGTCGGGCCGGCACCCTTCAGCTGGATGTCGCGGCGGATGCCGTTGCGGTCGACGACCTCGCCAAGCAGGATCGCCCGCCCGTCGCCGAGCTGCGGCACGAAATTGCCGAACTGGTGGCCGGCATAGGCCATGGCGATCGGCATGGCGCCCGGCGGCACGACATTGCCGGCAAGGATCGCCGCCAGCCGGGCGGGATCGGAAAAATCGGCCTCGACACCCAGCTCGTCGGCCAGCGCCTCGTTGAATTTCAGGAGCTTCGGCCCCTCCACCGGCTCGGGATAGACGGAGGCGAAAAACCTGTCCGGCAGGCGGGCGTAGGAATTGTCGAACTGGAACACGGAGGAACTCCTTCGGCCGCCGGCGGGAGATGCGGGCGGCCCCTATCCCCAATATGGGAAATCATGTCCGCCGAACAAGCGAAATGCGCTTTTGTTGCGCCCCTTCAGGCCTTGCCGAGCCGCACGCCGAAACCGAGGAGAAATGTCAGCAGCGCCCCTGCCGCGGCCGTCCCGTAGAGCCAGCAGGCCGGGCCGCCGGCCCCGCCGTTTTCCAGCGCCGAAACCAGGCCGGTCGCGCTTGCGATCATGCCGGCGATCCCGGCGCCGATCGCATATCCCGCGGTCGAGATCGTCGGCAGCAAGGCGCTTGCGAGATCGCGCTCCTGCCTTGCTGCCGCTTCCATCGCCGCCTGGTTGACGCTTGCCCAGGCGACGCCGAAGCCCGTACCGATCGCCACCTGGCCTGCCAGAAGCAGGACCAGCGAGCCGCTCGCAAAAGCCGCTCCGAGGCATAGGAAACCGAACAGTTGAAACAATGCGCCACTGCGCATCCACCGATGCCGCGCACCAGGCGCCGTGACCCGGCTGGCGACGACCGCGACCAGGCTCCAGGAGAGCGCCATGGTCACCACCAGATAACCGACCACCGCCGGCCGGAAATCGAAGACGGCGCCGATCATCAGCGCCAGGTAGACGCTGCCGACCGAGTGGCTCGCCGACATCAGGAACAGGACCCAAAAGCCGTGCCCTACGACCGAACCGAGCCGGAAGGCGCCTTGCGGAAACAGTTTCGGCCCGATCCGCCCGTCGAGCTTCAGCGCCGGCAGGAACAGCCCCGCCCCCACCACGACCGCCATTGCCTGCATCGCGCCGCCGCTCACCACCGACGACAGCGACAGGACGAAGGAAGCGGCCAGGCAGAGAGAAATGGTGGCGGCCGACAGCGGCACCGGCGCCGCCTCGGTCACCCTTGGCCTTGCGGTCAGCGCAAACCCCGCAAGCAGAGCCACGAAGGGCGAAACGGCCAGGAACGATGCCCGCCAGGAATAGGCCTCCGTCAGCAGCCCGCCCGCCAGCGGTCCGGCAATCGCCGCCACCGCCCAGACGATCGCCTCCACCGCGAACACTTTTGCGATCAGCCCGGAGGGGAAGTTGGCCGGGATCAGGCTGTAGCAGATCGCCACAATCAGCCCGTCGGCGATGCCCTGCAGCAGGCGCCCGGCCATGATCCAGGAAAAGGCCGGCGCCGACAGCGCAAACAGCCCGCCCAAGGCAAAGATCAATGCCGAGACGACGAGGACGAAACGCGCGCCGAACCGGTCGCGCATCGCAGCCGCCCCGGTGCCGCCGGCGATCGAGCCCAGGAAATACAGCGTATAGGCCCAGCTGAAATAGGTCGTGCCACCGATCTCTTTCGCGGCCGGTGGCAGCGCCGCGACGATTGCGAACTGGTTGAAGGCATGCAGCCCGATCCCCGCCGAGATCAGCCCCAGCATCGCCCCTTCGCGGCCTTTCAGAAGCCTCGACCAACCCACATCGATTTCCTGCAGCACGCCCTGCCCCTTGTCCAATTTTCAGTCACCGGGACCCTACAACCTCAACTGCGATTGAGGTCAATGGGACGACCTGAAAATAAAACATATATATTTCATATACTTATAGTTCTCTCGCAGATTTTTTCCGATGTTGTATTTTAGCTACAGCTTTCCAAGCAAACCGCTCTATTTGCGTTTTAGCCAATAAATCGGAGGGAATATCCATGAAGGCTCTTTTCATTTTTGCCGCGTCGGCCGCCATGACCGCCTCTTCCGTTGCCTATGCGGCCGACGCCGTCGAACAGGTTCCACAAGCCCCGCAGGCCGTCGAAATGCCGGTCGTCTTCACCTGGAACGGGCCCTATATCGGTGCCCATACCGGTTATGCCTGGGGTGACGGCAATGCGGTCGGCGGTGGTTCCGACGATTTCGACGGCTGGAGGCTTGGCGGCTTCGTCGGCTACAACTGGCAATTCTCCAACGGTTTCGTTGCCGGTATCGAAGGCGACGTCAACTACGACTGGAACGAGAACAGCTATGCCGGCGGCATCGACATCGGCACCGGCTTTTCCGGCTCCGTTCGCGGCCGCGTCGGTTATGCCATCGACCGGGCCCTGATCTTCGGCGCGGCGGGCTGGACGGCCACCAACGCCCATATCGACGGCGGCGGCTTTGACGACGACGACATGCTGAACGGCTGGACGATCGGCGCCGGCGTCGATTACGCCTTCACGGACAATATCTTCGGCCGTATCGAATACCGCTACAACGATTTCGGGAACGGCAGCCTCGCCGGCGCCGATTTCGACTTCAACCAGCACGTCATCAATGTCGGCATCGGCGTGAAGTTCTAAGCGGCAAGACGCTGGATGATAAAATGGAAAGCCGCCCGGAGGAAACCTCCGGCGGCCCTCCGTCAGGCTGATTGTTCGGCGGAGACCGTGCGCGACCGCCGTCCCCTCGAACGCAGATCGATTGTGTTGGTGGCCATTTCGAGCGCGGCCAGACCTGCGGGCGTGATGGCGCGCGGATGGTTGCTGGTGCAGAGCCCCCTGCGGCTCAGTTCTTCAAGGCAGATCCACTCGCGGACCGTGCCCGCTTGCCGCCGCTGGCCGGCAAGCGCCTGCAGGGCTTCGATTTCCGGCTCGATCAGATCGCTGTCCACGCCGGTCTTCTATTCGTCGAATTTATAGGTGCGGAGGGCCTTGAGATTGGCCGAGAAATTCCCGACCACCCGGGTTCCTGCCGAAATAAACAACGTCAGGACCAGTGCGACAAAGACTATTACAGCGTCCTCAAATATACCCATGGCGCCCGCCCGCAACAGAACTGGCTCCTAGTATTACTGCGAACGGCCGAGCGGGTGAATTCGGTAATTATACGTAGCCCTCCCGGTGCCGGGATCTTTACTTCCCGGATTCCGTTCGAGCGCCGCCAAAGCTGGTGAGGCGGGTTTGCCGACGCCGGCTCGTATTCGAGCGACATCCACCGGCCGCCGCGGGCATATCGCTCTACCCGCGAACGGGTCGAGCGATATCCGCGAGCCTTTCAATTCTCAGGGGCGGGTCAGCACCTTGAAGGCGATGAACTGCGTCTTCTGCTCCTTGGAGAAATTGTTGTCGGCGGCGAAGATCAGGAGATCGCTGCCGTCCGTGCCCTTGGCGAAGGTGACCGCCTCGATATTGTCCGGCTTCAGGCCGATCGCCTGCATGTCGAGCACTTGGGCCTTGCGCACCGGCACGACCGGGGCATCGGTATTGGCCAGCGAGGCGATGGAAGAGACATCGGTCGCGCCGTCGGTATCGACCATGAAAACCTTGATCGAGTTGCCGACCCCTTGCGCGAAGCCGCGCTCGACGACTAGGAGACGATGGTCGTCGAGGCCGAGGATTTCCGAGGCGCCGTTGTCGTTGTAACCCTTGTCGACGGTCGGCGCCTGGGGGATCGGCGCGACCGGATAGACATATTCGGCCTGTCGCGTGCCGCTGGCCGCATCGTAGCGGATCATGCGGGCGAGCGTGCCGCGGGCAAGCCCGGAGACCGGCCCGTCCTGGAACAGCGCCGATTCGACCTCGACCATCAGGTCGCCGCCCGGCAGCGTGGCGAGCCCTTCGAAGGCGAGGTTGTCGCGGATGCCGGCGGACTTGTCGGCGGTCGGCAGAAAGGCCTTGGGAAGCTCGAACTCGCGCACGAAGGCGCCGTCCGGGCTCGCGACGCGCACGAAGGGCGGCAGGAGCTGCTTCACGTCGCCTTCGCTCGACCAGTAGATGCCGTCATTGCCGAACCGGATCGATTCCGGATCGACGCTCTTGGCCGCAAAAGCCTCGCCGTTCCTGTCCTTCAGGGTCACCGTCCTCACCACCTTCACATCGGTGATGCCGGCGGCACTCGCTTCGATCGAAAGCTCGTAGAAACGGGCGGGCGCCCGTTCGGAACGGTCGTCGGAAATGGCGATGTAACGGTTGCTCGCCGGGTCGTAGTCGAGGCCGGAAATGCCGCCGAACTCGACGCCGTCGAATTGCGTGCCGGTCGGGATCGAGAACTCGCCGACGAAGGAAAGGCCGATGGCCGCCTTGCAGTCGCCGAACGGACAAGGGGTGGCGACCGTCACGCCGGGCTCCGCGGCCTGCGCCGGAAGTGCGAGCGAAATGGCGAGAGCAACAGTTGAAAACAGCGCTTTGAGCATGATCGATGTCCGATAATTCGAGAGGCGGGCGAAAAACGGCAGGCCGGCCTCTCGAATGGAAGCCGGCCAGCGGTTGCTCTTCCTCTGCCATGCGAATTTTGCGGACATATAACGCCTGGCCGTCAGAATGTTGAAATTTTCATGACGGGGCGTGGGAGGCGGGAGCGGCCTTTCGTCCACTAACGCCAGTTTTCCTTGCGGTTCAAACCGCCGCCCGTTCGGGACTGTACCCCGCTTCGCGGATCGCTTCCTCGGCCTTTGCCGCGTCGCCCTCGATCGTCACCGTGCGGACCGTCAGGTCGATCGCCACCGCCGCACCCGGCAGGGCATCCGCCAGCGCGCCGCGCACGGTCTTTTCGCAATGGCCGCAGGTCATGTCCGGCACGGTGAAAATCGCAGTCATCGGAATCTCCTTGTTCGATGTATGGGTTGTGCACCTTCCCACGGGGGGAAGGTCAAGTGTGTTGCAGGAGTGTCGGACGCATGGAATTGCCCCTCATCCGCCTGCCGGCACCTTCTCCCCGTCCAGACGGGGAGAAGGACGCAAGTGGCATGCTCCCGGGCTCATCTTGCAACCTCGATAATGGGCAAGCCGGCGCGGCATATGTCCTTCTCCCCGTTTTTCACGGGGAGAAGGTGCCGGCAGGCGGATGAGGGGCATCGCGCCGAAATACATCAGGCATTCTGTTTCGTCTTCCTTTTCATTGCCGGGGCCGACGCGTCGCTCCCCATCGCGCCATCCCCCGCCAGATCGTCGAGGATCGGGCAGTTGGGGCGGGTGTCGCCACCGCAGCAATGGGCGAGGTGTTTCAGCGTCTGGACCATGCCCTGCATCTCGGCGATGCGCCGTTCGAGATCGCCGATATGGGCGGTCGCGACTTCCTTGACGGCGGCACTTTCGCGGTCCTTGTCCTGCCAGAGTTTCAGAAGCGTCTCGGTCTCTTCCAGCGAGAAGCCGAGATTGCGGGCGCGTTTGATGAAGCGCAGGATATGCACCTCCTCGTCGCCATAGACCCGGTAATTGTTGCCGGTGCGGCCCATCGGGCGGATCAGGCCGATCTCCTCGTAATAACGGATCATCTTGGCCGAAACGCCGGAGGCGTTCGAAGCCTCGCCGATATTCATCCCGCGTCTCCCACTTTCGCCGCCTTCAGCCTGAGCGCATTGCCGAGCACGAAGACGCTCGACAGAGCCATGGCGCCGGCGGCGATCATCGGCGACAGCAGCCAGCCGAAGGCCGGGTAAAGCACGCCCGCCGCGACCGGCACCAGCGCCACGTTGTAACCGAAGGCCCAGAACAGGTTCTGCTTGATGTTGGTCATCGTCGCGCGGCTCATGACGATCGCCGAGACGGCGCCCGAAAGCTCGCCGCCGACCAGGACCACGTCGGCGCTTTCGATCGCCACGTCCGTGCCGGTGCCGATGGCGATGCCGACATCGGCTTCGGCGAGCGCGGGCGCATCGTTGATGCCGTCGCCGACGAAAGCGAGCTTTCTACCGCTCTGCTCCCCCTTGGCCCGCATTTCGTGGATCGCCGCCACCTTGCCCTCCGGCAGGACCTCGGCAACGACTTTTGTGATGCCGACCTGACGGCCAATCGCTTCGGCGGTGCGGCGGTTGTCGCCGGTCACCATGGCCACTTCGACGCCCATCGCCTGCAGCGCCCGGATCGCCTCGCGGCTCGACGGCTTCAGCGGGTCGGCAACCGCGATGGCTGCGGCGAGCTTTCCGTCAATCGCGGCATAAAGCGGCGTCTTGCCTTCGTCGCCGAGCCGGGCGGCGGCTTCCGCGAAGGTTTCGACCGAGAGCCCCAGCTTTTCCATGAAGCGGTCGGCGCCGACCGAGACCTTGCGTCCATCCACCTGCGCCTCGATACCGTAACCGGTCACCGACGCGAAATTTTCCGCCTTCGGCACGGCCAGGCCCCTAGTCTCGGCGGCCTTGACGATCGCCTCGGCGATCGGATGTTCCGACTGCGCCTCGACGCTTGCGACCAGCGCCAGCACCTCGTCTTCGGCAAAACCGTCCGCCGTCACCAGGTCGGTCAGTTCCGGCCGGCCCTTGGTCACGGTGCCGGTCTTGTCGACGACGACGAGCCGGACGTTGCGCAATTCCTGCAGCGCCTCGCCCTTGCGGAACAGCACGCCCAGTTCGGCCGCGCGGCCGCCGCCGACGACGATCGAGGTCGGCACCGCAAGCCCCATGGCGCAGGGGCAGGCGATGATCAGCACCGCGACCGCATTGACCAGCGCGTGGGTGAGCGCCGGTTCGGGGCCGACGAAGAACCAGACCGCGAAGGTGAGAACGGCGAGCGCGATCACCGCCGGCACGAACCAGGCCGTCACCTGGTCGACCAGGGTCTGGATCGGCAGTTTCGACCCTTGCGCCTGCTCGACCATGCGGATGATCTGCGCCAGCATCGTGTCGCGGCCGACCTTGTCGGCCCGGAACCGGAAGGCGCCGGTCTTGTTGATCGTGCCGCCGACCACCGTGGCGCCAGCCGCCTTTTCGACCGGCAGCGGTTCGCCCGAAATCATCGACTCGTCGACATTCGAGGAGCCGTCGATGACAGTGCCGTCGACCGGAATGCGCTCGCCGGGGCGGATCACCAGCACGTCGCCGGCGACCACCTGTTCGGTCGGGATGTCCAGCACCTTGCCGTCGCGCTCGACGCGGGCGGTCTTGGCCTGAAGCCGGCTGAGCTTCTCGATCGCCTCGCCGGTGCGGCCGGTGGCGCGCGCTTCAAGCAGCCGGCCGAACAGGATCAGCGTGACGATGACGGTCGCCGCTTCGTAATAGACGAAGCGGGCGCTTTCCGGCAGCAGGTCGGGGGCGAATGTGGTGACCAGCGAATAGCCGTAGGCCGCCAGCACGCCGACCGCGACCAGCGAGTTCATCTCCGGCGCGCCGCGCAACAGCGCCGGCAGGCCTATCCTCAGGAACCGGAAACCGGGGCCGAAGACGACCACCGTCGCCAGGGCGAAATAGACATAATAGAGGTTCTGCGTCTCGATCACGCCCATCAGCCAATGATGGAAGGGATCGTAGACATGGCTTGCCATTTCCAGCACGAACAGCGGCAGGGTGAGTACGAAGGCGATGGCGAGATCGCGCTTCAGCGCGCCCTCCTCGCCCTGGTGCATATGCATATGGTCGTGGCCGCCGGCATGGGCCGCGGGGCCGTGCCCCATGGCAGCGTGATCCATTCCCATGTGATCCATGGAGGCGTGATCCATGGAGGCGTGGTCCATGTGGTCGTGGCCTTGCGGCGTCGAATGACCATGGTCGTGGTGATGGGCCTGCCCGGCCTGCGGCGTCACAGGCGGCATCATTCCCGCTTCGCGCATCGCGTGGTGCATCGCGCCCGGCGGGATCTCGTAACCGACCTTGCGGATCGCCTTTTCGAGATCCTCCGGAGAAAAGCCCTCGGCCGATTCCACGGTCAGCTTCTTCGTCGCGAAATTGACGGCGCTCTTATCGACACCCGGGACCTTCGCGGCGGCGTTTTCAACGCGGCGCACGCAGGAAGCGCAGGTCATGCCCTCGACGGGAACGGTGAAAGGCTCGGCTTTGTGGATCGGCTTGACGGTCTGGTTCATGGGGTAGTCCTCGCTTTCCCACCCTATGTGGAGCTTCCCATCATGGGAAGGTCAAGGGGGTGAAATCGCATTTTCCTTGCGGCGTGTCCGGGATAACCGTCCTCTGACTTAGCAGGCTTGGCTACGAGCATGGGAAGATATAGGCAGCTCGAACAGCCGACGCGGAGACGGAAGCCATGCCGCCGTTTTTGGAAGGCGGAAGACTGGAAGAGGTCCTAGTCCTCTCTTGCGCCGCCGCCGAAGCTCGGCGCATTCAGCCCCGAAAGCAGCAGCACCAGTTCCGCCTGGCGGGTGGTGCCGGTCTTCAGCATGATCTTCTTCAGGTGCGAGCGGGCGGTCTCGAGCGAGATGCCGAGCGTGGCGGCGATCATTTCCGGGGTCTGGGCCATGGCGATGCTGCGCGCCACGCGGGCTTCGGCGGGGGTGAGGTCGAAGAGGCCGCAGAGCACCCGCATGTCCGGGGGGCCGACCTGTCCGACCTGCGTGACGGCGAGCACCGCCATCGAACGGGAAAAGATGTCGCGCGCCGCGCGGCGGACCGGCAGGAGGTGCAGGATCAGCGGCGGCGCTCCGTCGCGCCCGGCCATCGGCAGGGACTGCACGGTCGGGGACACCTGCGCCTTGTAGTGCTCGATCGCTTCGTCCAGCAGCGCGTTGGCGCCCGCCCCTTCCAGCACCAGCCGGTCGCCGGCGCCGGCGCGGATGCGCGGAGCGAGCGCCTCCATTTCCGGGTTCATGGCGACAGCCTGGCCGCCGTCGCCGATGATCGCCGCCGGCAGGCCGAGCAGCGACAGCGTCTCGGTCATCGACCGCGCTTCGCTGAAGGCGAGCCGCGAGGACATATAGGCCGCCCGGGCGATATCCGGCTTCAGCAGGTTGAGGCGCGCCAGCTGTTCGTCCGAGAAATGCGTCAGGCCCTTGGCGCGCATCATGCTGATGACGACGATATGGCCGGTGGGTTCCTGAAAGGCCCAGCCCGCCTCCCATTCCATGCCGTAGGGCAGCAGGAAAGCGTGGCGGATCGGGTCCTCGTCGAACTCCTCGCCGCTCATGATGTCGATTTCGCGCGCGAACGAGAAGGGAAAGCGCTCCATGCCACGGGTGGGGCGAACGTTGTTGAACCTGTGTTCGCTCTCGACGAACGCCGCGAAGGCGTCCGCGATGTTGGGCGTCGTCACGTAACGGTGGGTGCCGTTGCCGTCGATGGTGAAGATGGAGGCGGTGCTGGACCCGGCCTCCAGCGCCAGCCTCTCGCATGTCTCAGTCCACAGCTCGGGAACCAGGGCTGCCTCATAGAGGCGGTCTGCCAACGTGCCTTCGTCATTCATCGGGATGCCATCGGAATGAATTCGAAATGAATCTTGACTGCTACGGTAATCTTAGTGCGTCTGCCCGGCGGGACAACTGGCAGAACACCTTAAAACAGATTGCCGTAACTTATAACATTGGCAAATAATAAACATGTGTTCGGAAGGACTTCGCGCCGGATCCTCGCGCCGGGAGCTAACGTTCCTCGCCCACCGTCAGCGGCCAGTCGACCACATAGTCCTCGAAATCCTCGACATCGACGTCGTTCTCGCTGACCGTGCGGCCGCGGGCGGAGATGCCAGCCTGGTGCACGGTTTCGGGATCGCCCGACACCAGCGGATGCCACCAGTAGAGGTCTTCGCCGTCGCGGATCAGGCGATAGCCGCAGGTCGGCGGCAGCCAGGAGATTTCGTTGACGGTCTCGGGGGTGAGCTGGATGCAGTCCGGCACCGTCGCCTGGCGGTTGTCGTAATCCTTGCAACGACAGCTCTCGCCGTCGAGCAGCCGGCAGGCGACGGAGGTGAAGACGACGTCTCCCGAATCCCAGTCCTCGAGCTTGTTGAGACAACAGAGCCCGCAGCCGTCGCAGAGGCTTTCCCATTCGTTTTGGTTCAGCTGGTCGAGCCGCTTGGTCTTCCAGAAAGGTTCGTCGGTCATCGTGGATATCACATTTGCGGCAGAGCGGAACCAATCCCGATATCTGCATTTTACCTGTTGCGATTTTGATATCGCGCATCAACCATTTGTCAGCTAAAGCTGATTAACGGTGAGAGGCTAGAGCTCTTGATCCCTTGAAGGGACCGCGTCAAGCATATCTCATCGAAAGGGCGGGGAATTCCAAGGTGCAGGACGAGCCAAAGTCATCCGACGAACGGCCGCGCAACAAGCGCCACCTTCTGCTGCGCATCGATTCGTGGATCGATTCCACCGTCTGGAATCTCGGTTTCCGGCTTGGCGAGATCTGGGAGGAGATCACCATCTTCTTCCGCCGTTTTCGCGTTCGCGGCTGGAAGCGCATCGGCTTCGAGCTCGCCGGCGAGGCGATGACGTTGGGCACGGCCGGTTTCGTGCTGCTGCTGGCGCTCGCCCAGCCGGCCTTCGAGGAAACCCACGAGGACTGGCGAAACCGCGGCGATTTCGCCGTCACCTTCCTCGACCGCTACGGCAGCGTCATCGGCCATCGCGGCATCATCCATGAGGATTCGGTACCGATCGACGAGCTGCCGGACCACCTGATCAAGGCGGTGCTGGCGACCGAGGACCGCCGCTTCTTCGACCATTTCGGCATCGACTTCTTCGGCCTTGCCCGCGCCATGAGCGAAAACGCCAAGGCAGGCGGCGTCGTCCAGGGCGGCTCGACGTTGACGCAGCAGCTCGCCAAGAACCTGTTCCTCACCAACGAGCGGTCGATCGAGCGCAAGATCAAGGAAGCCTTCCTGTCGCTGTGGCTGGAAGCCAACCTCTCCAAGAAGGAGATCCTGTCGCTCTATCTCGACCGCGCCTATATGGGCGGCGGCACGTTCGGGGCGGCGGCTGCGGCACAGTTCTATTTCGGCAAGAACATCACCGAGGTGAACCTCGCCGAGAGCGCCATGCTCGCCGGCCTGTTCAAGGCGCCGGCCAAATATGCCCCGCATGTCAACCTTCCGGCCGCCCGCGCCCGCGCCAACGAGGTGCTTTCCAACCTCGTGCAGAGCGGGCTGATGACCGAGGGCCAGGTGATCGCCGCCCGCCGCAACCCGGCGACCGTCGTCGACCGTGCCGACGCCAAGGCGCCCGACTATTTCCTCGACTGGGCCTTCGACGAAGTGCAGCGGCTGGCACAGGCCGGCAAGTTCCACGAACATTCGGTCGTGGTCCGCACGACGGTCGACACGGGCCTGCAGCAGGCTGCGGAGTCGGCGATGGAATCGAGCCTTCGCGAATATGGCGACAGCTTCAAGGTGAAGCAGGGCGCGCTCGTGATGATCGAGAACGGCGGGGCGGTGCGTGCCATGGTCGGCGGCCGCGACTACGGCGAAAGCCAGTTCAACCGCGCCGCCAAGGCGCTGCGCCAGCCGGGTTCGTCCTTCAAGCTCTATACCTATTCGGCGGCGATGGAGAACGGCTTCAAGCCGGAATCGACGATCTCGGACGCGCCGATCACCTGGAACGGCTGGTCGCCGCAGAATTACGGCCGCTCCTACAAGGGCAAGGTGACGCTGCTGTCGGCGATGGCGCAGTCGCTCAACACCGTGCCGGTCCGGCTCGCCAAGGAATATCTCGGCACCGACGTGATCGTGAACACCGCCAAGGCCTTCGGCATAGAAACGCCGCTGCGCAAGGACAAGACCATTCCGCTCGGCACGTCGGAAGTGACCGTGCTCGACCAGGCGACCGGTTATGCCGTGATGCCGGCCGGCGGCATGCAGTCGCGCCGCCACGGCATCGAACAGGTTCTCGGCTACGGCGGCGACGTGCTCTACGATTTCAACCGCGACGAACCGCCGGCCAAGCGCGTGCTCTCCGAACAGGCGACATCGTCGATGAACCGCATCCTGACGCAGATCCCGGTGATCGGCACGGCCCGCAAGGCGGCACTCGACGGCGGCATCGTCACCGGCGGCAAGACCGGCACCTCGCAGAGCTATCGCGACGCATGGTTCATCGGATTTACCGGCAATTACACGACCGCCGTCTGGTTCGGCAACGACGACTTCACCTCGATGAACAACATGACCGGCGGCTCGCTGCCGGCCGCCACCTTCAAGACCGTGATGGACTATGCCCATCAGGGCATCGAGTTGCGCGCCATTCCCGGCATCGACAATCCGCTGCCGACCGGCAACCACAAGGGCAACGCGGTCGCCAAGAAGAACGAAGGCCCCGAGACCGGATTGCAGGCGCTGATCCGGCCGCGTTCGCTGTCGGCCGAATCCACCCGGCTGCTGCGGCAGATCGCCGGAAAGCTGAAGGAAGCCGGCCGGCTCGGGCCTGCGACCGCCAAGGTCGCCGACAAGACGACAACGGGATCCGTCGCCGAGGTGACCCCGGTCAGTTCCAAAAACCCCTGAAGCCCTGGGTTCCGAGCCTGCCGCGCACGGTCGCGGCGACGCAGAGCGCCGTCACGCCCTGGTGCAAACCTCCCTGCAGCAGCTTTTCGAAGGCTGCCCTGTCCCTCTCCGACAACCCGTCATCCGCATGCGCCATCCAGCCGCGGAATTGTGCCGTGCGTTCTCCCTGGTCGATATCCTGGCCCATCAGATCGAAGAAGCGCACATAGGTATCGACCGCAAGGTTCTTGACGGGCGGGCTCGTCCAGCCCTGGCGGGCGGCCTGCGGCAGGCAGGTGTCGATGGCCTCGACGATGGCGCGGCGCGCTTCGGTCGGCTGGCTTTCGGTCAGCGTCATGAAGTCGAGGGAAATGTCCTTCGGGGTGGAAGGCCCCTCCTCCGGCTTCAGGTGGTACCAGGCGCCGGAAAACCCGGCCGCCAATGCCACCAATGCGCCGGTGGCGATCATCCATACTCTCATCGTCTCCGCTCCGAAACGTTGTCGCGGAGGTGACGGTAGTCAAGGAACGGGCCGCTCGTAGCAGGCGCAAATTATAGTCACAGAAACCCTTCCAAATAACGTTATCAAATAATTAGCCATCTGGCGCGTCCTGTGCGGGAGCGGGACATATCGGGCGGGAATGGATGATTCCGGCACAGGTGTCGGCTTTCCCTTCCGGTCCCGACACGGAGATCAGACGGCCGTCCGCCCCGCGAACCGACGCTTTGCTGCCGAGCGATTCGGGCAAAGCATGCGTCTGTGCCGGAAAGACACAAGCCCGCCCTTTCCTTCGCACGGGAATCAATGCTAACCCTCTGGCATTGCTGTCCGAGGGCCAAAGCAAACCCGTGTTCCGTGTCCCCTTCCTCATCGCGATCGCGCTCACCATCGCCTTCGGCGGCGGGATATGGTCCACCCTCGTTGCGCTCGATGCCACGATCGGTTTCGGTGCGATCAAGCTCGGCTCGTGGGAAGCCTTTCCACAGGCACAGACGGCGCAGGCCGACCCTTACGCGAAATCGCACCGGGCCAATGCCGGCAAGCTCCTCTATGCGAGCGCCGAGGGCCTCACCTTCCTTGCCGCGATCGACGAGGCCGGCGACCGGCTGACCGGAAACTGCTCCTACCGCCTCACCGGCCACACGCCGCCGGCGCGTTTCTGGACGCTGTTTGCCGCGGCCCCCGGCGCGGCGCCGCCGCTGGCGCAATCCGACCTGCCGACCGCGCTCAATTCCCGCATCGTGCTGCGCAAGGGCGATGACGACGGCGGCTTCGACATCGCGATCTCGGCGACGCCGAGGCCCGGCAACTGGCTCGCCGTTTCGACGCCCGGCGCGTTCCGGCTGACGCTGACGCTGTTCGACACGCCGACGGCCGGCAGTTCCGGCCTGATCGACCTCACCATGCCGCGCATCCAGAAGATCGGGTGCGGCAATGGCTAGAGGGCTGGGTTTGGGGTCGAGGGGCCTCGGTTTGGGATCGAAGGGCTGGCGGTCCGAGAAAGTGGGAGCTGGCGGTCTGGCGCTGAAGCTTCTGCTGGCGGCGGTCACCGGGCTTATCGGCGCAGCGCTTCTGCACCTGATCATCGTGCTGGCGCTGCCGAGTTTCAGCGAGCGCGACGCCTATACACGGGTGCTGGCGGAGGGCGAGATCTTCCGTTTCTACCGGCTGGCGGAAAAGCCGGACGATACCGGGCTTGCCAAGGACGACCCGTTCGTCGAGGCGGCTGTCTGCGCCTTCGACGTCTCGGACGGCCCCGTGAGGCTGACGGCCGCCAATGGCGGCGTACCGTTCTGGTCGCTCGGCGTCTACGACCAGTCGTCCAACGAGGTGTTCAGCATCAATGACAGGACATCGGCCGGCGGCGTGCTGGATGTGGTGATCGCCTCGCCTATGCAGCTGACGGCATTGCGCAAGGCGCTGCCGCAGGCGGTCTCGCAGTCCATCCTGGTGGAAGCCCGGCAGGCGGAGGGATATGTGGTCCTGAGAAGTCTCGTCCCGCAACCGAGTTTCGCGGGGATCGTGTCGCAATTCCTGAACCAGGCCACCTGTGCGCCGTTCGAATGGCGCTCCCGCAGCCGGTTCTGATCAATTCCGGCTATTCGGCGTCCGGCTATTCGGCGCGCACCGCGTGGTTTTCGGCCTTGCGGTCGCCAAAGTCCTCGAAACGTTCGTATCGCACGCCGGTGAACAGCAGCAGCTGACCGGCGGCTTCGCTTTCGCCGATCCTGATCTGCGGCCGGCGCGCGTTCTCGCTGCGCCATCTGTTCAGAACTACGATCTCTGCCATGCTCGCCTCCGTTTAAGGAATTCGAGACGGATGAAGACGGATCGATCTCACCCTGGCCTCTTGAAGGGGCCTGACGCTTCCCGAAGCAAATCCGGGCATCCGCGCCTTTCTCGTCTGTGCGCCTTTTTCGAAGGCGCAACGACATTTCCGCATGAACGGCCGGTTCCGCCTGAACCGGCCGTTATCGGGATGGCCGCAGGAACGCGACGGCCAACCGGTACTTGAAAACCCGGCAAAAACACACGCCGGTTACAGCCTGAATTCAGCCAGACGACCGTTAACAATGTCTTACTGCTAATATACCACTTGGCATCGGTGCATGTCTGTCGTCCGCAGCCAAAACGCAGAAGCGTCCATTTGGTTCACCGCCTTTGCCGGCACCGGACAAAGCCGCGATTTCCCGTCGCGAAAACGAAACTGCAAGAAATCACAGACGTATCAAAACGACCCATTTTCACAGACCGTTAACCCTCCAAGAGTTAGCATCCGGTTAAACCAAGGCGACCTCGATCTGCAGGTGTTCTCACAGCTGCGTGAGCGGACGGCACGCCACCGGGAGTTTCCCAGGCAAGGTACGATGAGAGCGCCAGGCGAGCTTTTCCGGCACACCTGATCGGCGTTCGGCACTCCGGATTTGTTTTGCGTAGATTGCGAGTTTGCCAGTGACGAATGAGTTTCGAGAGCTTGAAAGGCCCCAGGCCATGCGTAAGAAGGATGTGGTGCTGATGGCCACCGTGACGAGCTTCGAAAGTCTTCCGTACCCGTCGCGGTCGGAGCTTCGACAGTTCGCCGAGCTCTTCGCCCCGTTGTTTTCGGCATCCTCGGAAGAAGCCCGCCGCGATGCGGTGGCCGCCCTCTCGCAATGCAAGAACATCCCGCCGGCCGTCGCCTTTTTCATCGCCAGCCAGCCGATCGCCGTCGCCGCCCCTTTCCTCACCGCCTCGACCTGCCTTTCCGACGATGCGCTGATCGCTATCGCCCGCACCCAAGGGGAAGCGCATGCCCGCGCCATCGTGCGCCGCGAGGCGCTGTCGCCGATGGTGATCGACGCGCTGGTCGGCCTGCGCCACGACCGCAACAGCCGCCGCGACGCGCCCGAGAACCTCGACGCGCTGGTGCCGCGCAGGCCGACGCCCGAAATGGTCGACGAGGCCGAGCGCAAGGCGCGCGAGGAACTGCTGCGCAACCGCATCAAGGCGCTCGCCGGCCATATCGACCGGCCGGAAGACGACCGGCTGGGCCTGCGCAACCTCTCCCCGATCCAGGAAGCGCTGCTGGTGCGTTTCGCCCGCAACCGCGAGACCGGGCTGTTTGCGACCGTGCTCGCCGATACGCTGTCGGCCAGCCACTGGCTTGCGGAGCGGATCATGCTCGACATTTCCGGCCAGCAGCTCGCCACGACGCTGAAGGGCCTGGCGATGGAGACGCAGGATGCGCTGTTCATCCTGCAGCGGCTCTACGACCATCTGGGCTTCGAGCAGGACGGCATGACGCGCGCCGCCGTGCTCTGGGAGGCGCTCGACGGCGACGAATGCGGCAGCCGGGTCGAAGCCTGGCGCCGCGCCGACAGCTATACCTATGCCGAACCGCAGCACGCGCCGACGTTTGCCGAAAGCCGCGCGCCGGACAGCCGCCTGCCGCGGGTGATCCGCACCACCGCCAGCGCCCGCAAGCCGCTCAACGGCCTCTACCGGGTGCGTTGACCGGTCATAGCGCGGCCGGTCAGGCGGGCTTCACCACCTCGAAAAGGTCGGCGACGTCGTCGATCTCCAGTTCCAGCAGCCAGAGATCCGGATCGAAGCGCAGTTCGCGCGCCAGGATCTCGCGGATCGCCTCCGGCTCGGCCTTTTCCGCCCTCACCTCGAATTTGCGTCCGCCATCGTCCTCGCCGAAGAAGTTCTGCGGCGCCGGGGCGTAGAGCGTTTCCAGCCCATCGCGAAAACGCTGGCGGATGAAGATCGCGCCCGCCTCCTCCGCACCCTTCTTTTCGACGGCGGCGAAACCGCCGAGCCCGAAGACGCGGCGGATCATGGCGGCAATGACGATATCGGATTTCAGGCGCATGCCCCGTCTTACGGCGCTTCCCGGCGAAGCGCAAATCCTGGTTTCCGTCAATTTTACCCGGATATAACTATTGCCATAATATTACCCGGATGATATTAGCCGGACCTCCATCAAGGAAGGCACCGACATGAACATCATCGACAGGAAGGCGGCGATCTCCGCCTATAAGGAACGCAAGGCTCCGGCCGGCATCTATGCCATCCGTTTCGCGCCCATGGGGCAGCGGTGGGTCGGCCGCGCCGGCGATCTCGACAAGATCCAGAACCGGGTATGGTTCACGCTCCGGCACGGCAGCCATCGGAGCAAGACGCTGCAGGCGGCCTGGAACGCCAACCGGCCGGAGGATTTTGCCATCGAGCGGCTGGAGGAGATCGACGAGGAACTGACCGGCTACCTGCGCGACCGGACGCTGAAGGACCGGCATCTGCACTGGGCCTTTGAACTCGGCGCCGAGGCGATCTGAGCGCCTTCCCCGGAAGTCCCTGACAAGAAACGGAAAATCGCGCGCGGCGCCCTTTCCTTTCCCCGGACGCACCATAATTACACACCGGTGCCGCACGGCATTGTCATGAAAAGGAGTTTGGGGCTTGGCTACTTCCGCATTGATCAGCATCCTGATCACCTTCCTGGTGATCGTCCTGGTTCTCTATCTCGTCGCCCGCCTGCCGATCGACGGCCGCGCGAAGCAGATCGCGCAGATCATCATCATCATCATCGGCATCATTTCGCTGCTGAAATATCTGGCGGTATTCTGAGGGAGATGCGCCCGGCCAGGCCGGGCGCCATTCATCGGGCGTGTCGTGATCACGCCACCATCGCCTTGCTGCGGCGATATTCCTGGGTCACGCCGTCGAAACCCCAGGCATCCGCTTCCACTTCCCGGACGATGACATAGGTCGCAGGCGGCATCTCGCCGAGGCTTTCCTTCAAGAGCGCATCCATCGCCTGGATGAAGCGCTCCTTCTCCTCGGCGGTATTGGTGCCGAGCGTGACATTGGCCTCGACATACGCGGCAACCTCCAGCGGTTCGCCTCCGACGGTCCAGCCGGCCAGATCGACCTCCTCGACGAGAACAGCGGTGACCTCGCGCCGCTTGCGCATGATCGTATGCATCAGCGTTGTGGTTTCCTGCTGCAGGCGCTGCCTTGCCTGCGGCTTGATGCTCCTGCCGGCGATGATGACGTGAACGAATGGCATGGTTCTTCTCCTTTTGAGCCGGGTTGACGACAGCATGATCCATCGGCACAATCGTTTTGAAAATCGCGAAATTCCAAAGAAATAATTTTGCAGAACTCAACGATATGCTGCCAACCAATCTCGATATCGATCTTCTGCGGAGTTTCGCGCTCGGCGTCGAACTCGGCAGCTTCGCCAGGGCGGCCGACCGGCTCGGCCGTTCGCCGTCGGCGATCAGCCTGCAATTGAAGAAGCTCGAGGAGCAGGTGGGCGAGACGCTCCTGCACAAACAGGGGCGCGGACTTGTGCTCACCGAGGCCGGCGAGATCCTGCTCGGTTACGCAAAGCGGATTCTCGAACTCAATGACGAGGCGCGCGCAGCGGTGCGCGGTGTCGAGAAACTCGAAGGCTGGGTGAGGATCGGCGTGCCGCAGGATTTTGCCGAGACCTGGCTGCCGGGGCTGCTCGGACGTTTTTCGAAGATCCACCCGAAAGTGCGGGTCGAGGCGCGGGTCGATCGCGGTGTCGCCATGGTCCAGGCGATCGACAGGGGCGAGCTCGACGTGGCTCTCACCTGGGGGACGCTCGCCAATCCACGGGCCGAAATCCTCGCAAGGCGGGAGGTTGCCTGGATCGGCCCGTCAGGTTTTCGCCACACGCCCGGCGATCCGCTCCCGATCGTCGCCTTCGATCCCCCTTGCGCATTCCGCAAGGCCGCGGTCGACGCCCTCGACAATCACTGCATCGCCTGGCGGCATGCTTTCGCAAGCCCCAGCCTCGCCGGTCTCTGGGCGGCGGTCACCGCCGGCCTCGGCGTCACGCCGCGCATTCTGGAAGGCAAGCCGGCACATCTCGCCGCACTCCACCCCGGGGATGCCGGGCTGCCCGATCTCGGCACGATCGAACTGGCGCTGCATGTCGCCGAAACCCGGCTGGCTGCTCCCGCCGAGGAACTGAAGCGGCTGGTGCTGGAGGCGGTGGCGACACGCTAGGCGCGCAGCCCCGCCCCTCCGCTGACGCGCTTTCACCTATTCTGTACGGACGGTGTGGGCGGTTATCGTATAACCAAACGGATCGACGAAGGCGAAATAGCGTCCGAACGGACCATCCTTCGGCGGGAAGGCGATGCGCACGTCGCGCTCGCGCAAATGAGCGTGCAATTCGTCAGCATCGTCGCAGCCGAACCAGATCGCGATGCCGACCCCCAGCTTGTCGTTGTCGTCAAACTCCTCGATCGGTGTGCGGACGGCGAACGGGATCGGATGCGTTTCGAAAACGACCGCGCCCGGAGGGGCTTTTGCCGAGGGCGTGAGCCCGACGACGTCCTGGTAGAAGGTCCGTGCGGCATCCAGATCCTTCGTCTGTATCCCGATGAAATCCGGTCCAATGAGGCGGGGCATGAGCTGTCTTTCCTTTTCTAGAGTGACGGGGTATCGTCAGGGGCCTGATATAATATAAGGGTACTGATATGTCCAGCCTGATTGATCCGCCGATAGACGACACCTACCGCTCGCTCGGATATGCCCTGAAACGGGCACAGCAAGCGCTGCGGGGCCATCTCGACACCGAACTGAGGAACATCGGCCTGACAACGCCGCAATATTCGGTTCTGGCGGGGCTTGAGTTCAGCGCGGGCCTATCCGGCGCGGACCTGGCGCGGCGGGCCTTCGTAACGCCGCAGACGATGCAGTCGATCATCGCGACACTCGAACGGGACGGCCTTATCAAGCGAACGGCACATCCGGTCCACGGCAGGGTGCTGACCGCCGAACTTACGCCGGACGGGCGGTCGGCGCTGCAGGCGGCTCACGAGATCGTCGCCAGGGCGGAAAGCCTGGCCCGCGAGGCCGTCGCACCGGGCGATCCGGAGATCATCTATTCGGCCTTGCTGCGGATCGCGGAAGCCATGCGGTGATCCTCCGCCAACAGACGGTCGATGGGCCCCGTCCGTCGAGCCGGTTTCAACCGCCTCGGGCCAAGCAGCGTAGAGATATCGGTATTCTTCGTGTGGAGCGCGCCCGCCCTACAGCGCGCCGATCGACTTCAGCTTCTTCAGCACCAGTTCGTCCGGTTCGCCGGTTTCTGGCAGGCGGTAGTGGCGCTGGAAGCGGCGGATGGCGGCCTTGGTCTGGGCGCCGGCGACGCCGTCCACCCCGACATCCGCATAGGCGATGTTCGACAGGCCGCGCTGGATCTGCAGCACGAGGTCGCTCGGCTGGCCGGGCGCGTTCGGCTTCTGCGACACGGGGGTCGCGACGGGCCGGCTGGAACCGGAGGCAGCGTTCGGAATGCTGGCGGGCGGCGTCATGCCGGGCTTGCGCTCGGGCACGGATCGCGGCGGCCACCTGGTCTTCGCCACGCGCATTGGCGCCCTCAGCCTTGTGGCCTCGGCGCCGCGGGCGGCACGGTGCTATTCCACTTCGCTGGGCGCTTTAGGGCATTTGCTGGATACTGCCGCTGCCTCTGATCTCCGAGCGCCGCATGACCGGCCGGCCGGACAGTTCGACATCACCGCTTCCGAAAATCGAAACATCCGCATCGACCTGCGCGGTCAGCCTGGCGTCACCGCTGCCGCGGATTTCCACCTGCACCGATTTTGCAGTCAGCTCCTTGAACCTTGCATCACCCGACCCGAAAATGCTCAGATCGACGGCATCCGCGGCTCCCGTGGCGGACGCGCTGCCGCTGCCCTTGATGCTCAACCGGAGCTTCGGCTGGTTGATCTGCGACAGGACAAGATCGCCGCTGCCACGCAATTCCCATATGGCGATCGGCGGCCCCGACAGCTTGACCTCAAGGCGCGGGGCAAACCAGCCGGGCTCGCAATCGAGGCCCAGCTCGCCTGCTTCGAACCGCACATGATCCAGCAAAGCGGGATCTCCGCTGATGACGGCCTCTGCCTTGTCGCCCGGCTGATAATGGACCGAAGCCGGCATGTGGACCGCCAGGCTTTCGCCTGCCGCAAAGGGAAGCGTCACCTGCCGCCGCGCCGAGGTCGCCGGCCCGCAGGTCGATTCCCCTATGCCCAACAAACCCGCCGTATCGGTCCAGTTCGGACCCGCGAGCGCGATTCCGAGCGTCAAGAAAGCAGCGGCGCCAATCAGGCCGGTGGTTGCGACAAATGCCAATGTCCGAGTCATATCGAGGCTCCCTCCGTAAAATATACCGAAAGTTTCAAACGCCGTGCCGGTCCGGTTGGGCCAGACGGAAATGCAATCGGGCATAGTGGCCAAGCATGCGGGTGCCGGCACCTATTCCCATCAAAAGCAAAGCGCCGCCGCCGAGGAATCCGCTCACCAGCCCGACGCCGATGAACAGGCGCGCCAGCAGGTCGGTCAGGGCTCCGCCCGGATCGAAGAGCAAAGCCGTGAAGACGATCTTCAACCCGACCGCGCCAAGCGCCACCAGCACGACCGCAAAAGCCATCGCCATCACGATCGCCACGATCAGCAACGGCAGCAGCAGAAGGAGATCGACCAGGGCGAGGCCCGCCAGCGCCATCATCGCACCCATGAGATTGGAGAGGCTCCAATGGGTTTCGAAGCGCCGCAGCCCGATATCGGCGCGCAATTCCCGGGCAATCCTGGCCGGGTCGCCCAATGCGGCCGCGACCTCCGCTTCGCTGCGCCCATGGGCGTTGGATTCGGCGAAATGGGCCGCGTAATCGGCAACGATCTCCTCGATCTCCTCCGGCGGAAGACCGGCAAGCCCCTGTTTCAGCCTGCTGAGAAAGGCATCCCTGGTCATCATGTAACCTCGACAAGTTTGTTGACGGCGTCGGCGAAGGATCGCCAGTCGTTGCGATGGGTCTCGAAAACCGTCCGGCCAAGCGGTGTCAGCCGGTAATATTTGCGAGGCGGCCCGCTGCTGGATTCCACGATGCGCGTGGCAACCAGGCCTTCATTCTGCATGCGGCGCATCAACGGATAGATCGTGCCTTCGCCCATGCCGACGGCGGTAACCAGGGTGCTGGCAATCTCGTAGCCATAGCTTTCCCCCCGCGATAGCACCGCCAGGACGCAGAGATCGAGCGCCCCCTTTCGCAGCTGAATTTGGATCGAGTCGGCCATTCTATTCCTCGTATTTACATGCTGTGTATAACACGCTACCTGTTATTGCAAGATAGTGAAATGAATTGCTGGGTCTGGTGCGTTGAACGTTCGCAGTACGGCGAGTGTCAGCTCGGGCCATCGGATTTCCTTTATAAGCTGGAGCAATAACAATGACGTACCGACGCCTGGCCCTGGCGGCCGCCTTTTGTCTCGCCGTGTCGTCCGCCCACGCCGCGGGTCTGAAGTTCCTTCATATCCCTGACGGGCAAGGGGATGGTCCGGCAATCGATGCGGCGATGTGGTCACCCTGCGCCGAGGTGCCTGCGGATGTGCGGATCGAAGGTCTGACAGTACCAGCAGTCCTGGATTGTCCGATTGCCGGAGAAAAGCTGCCGCTCGTTATCATCTCGCACGGCTATGGCGGCTGGTATCTTGGCCACCATGACACGGCCGAAGCCCTGGCCGATGCCGGCTTTGTCGTCGTTGCCATCAATCATCCGCACGCGAATTATGCCGATATGAGCCGCGCAGACGGTTTGGGTGCGTTGATCGGACGTCCTGTCGATATCAAGAGAACCGTTGATTTCATGCTTATGGCCTCACCTGATGTCGCCAAGATAGATCCGCAGCGCGCCGGCTTCTACGGGTTCTCTCAAGGCGGCTATACGGGTCTTGTCATCGCCGGGGCCAATCCGGATTTCAGCAGGTTGCCGCCGCGGTGCGCGGACCCGAAAGCAACCGGCTGCCCGCAAGCCAATCAAATCCGCCCCCCACAGCAAAGGCCGCTACCCCAGTCGCTGACTCATGATCCCCGCATCAAGGCCATGGTCGCCGCTGACCCTCTCAGCATTGTCTTTCAGACCACGGATAGCGTGAAGGACGTCACGATTCCGCTTCAGCTATGGGGATCAGAGCTGGGAGGAGGTGGCGGAGCATCGCCGGACGATGTTGCGACACTTGCGCGTGTATTGCCCGAAAAGCCTGACTTTCGGATAGTGCGCAATGCCGTCCATCTGTCGTTTTTGACGCCGTGCCCCAAGAACCGTCAGTTTTCGGAGGTATGTATCGACGCCCCCGGCTTCGACCGAGCCGTCTTCCACAGGGAGTTCAATGCCGAAGTGATCGCATTCTTCCGGCAAAATCTGAGGAAGTGAACCGGCCGTGTGGAATGAAGCACTCCTCGCAGGGCAAGATCGTCGAAACAACGTCGCATAACGCAGGCCGGTGAAAATGCCATCATGCCTGTCCGCAACGGGGCAGCCGCTGTTGGCCTCGCCGCAATACCAAAATTCGGGAGCTTGAGAGTGACGGCGCCCTACAGCGCGCCGATCGACTTCAGCTTCTTCAGCACCAGTTCGTCCGGTTCGCCGGTTTCTGGCAGGCGGTAGTGGCGCTGGAAGCGGCGGATAGCGGCCTTGGTCTGGGCGCCGGCGACGCCGTCCACCCCGACATCCGCATAGGCGATGTTCGACAGGCCGCGCTGGATCTGCAGCACGAGGTCGCTCGGCTGGCCGGGCGCGTTCGGCTTCTGCGACACGGGCGTCGCAACCGGCCGGGCAGAATTGGCGGCAGCGTTCGGAATGCTGGCGGGCGGCGTCATGCCGGGCTTGCGCTCGGAGGCGCGGATCGCGGCGGCCACCGGGTCTTCGCCGCGCGCATTGGCGCTCTCGGCCGGGCGGGCCGCGGAAACGGGCCGGGGCGGCAGGGCGGCGGATTGAACGGGCCTTGCGGGCGGCGGTGCCGGCCTTGCGGCCTCGGCGGGCTTCGGCGCCGCGGGCGGCGGGTCATGAGATACCGAAGGCTGGACGGCCGCCTGCTGCGGTTGCGGCTGCGGGCGCGGGGTCGGCGCGACGACGGAGGGCGCCGCCTGCTGCACGGGCGCGGCCATCGGGGCGGGCGCCGCCGTCTGGGCGGGTGCGGCCGTGGGGGCCGCGGCCGGAGCCGGCGTTACGGCATCCGGGTTGGCGCGTTCGATGCGGAAGGTGGTGACGTCGGCGGGCGCGGTGCGCCTTGCCGGGCGATAACCGGCGATCGCGTTCGGGTTCCTGGCGTCGCGGGTGGCGAGGAAGGGCGACGGATGGCCGCCCGGCTGATACCAGAGCGCGTTGGCGGCGACGAAGGAGAATACGACGCCGAACGCCGCACAGCCCAGCAGCGTCTTCGGCCGGCGCGCAGCCGCCCGCGCTCCCGCCAGAGCCAGGCTCGACAGCATGCCCGGTTGCTTGACAGGTTTTTTCCTGTCAGGCGATTTTCGCTTCCGCGCGGTCATCGATAAAATCCTGTTCGTCCATCATGGCCGCATGCCGGGCTGCCTTCAGCCGCGGCGGGAATTCGACTTTCTCCTCCCGGGTATCATCCCGTTTTCCTTCAACGCCCGAGCCGTCGGCCGGCAGCGAGATCGTCACCACGGTCCCCTCGCCCGGACGGCTGGCGATCGTGAAACGACCGCCGTGCAGCGCCACCAGTCCCTTTACCAGAGAAAGACCGAGACCGGTACCTTCGTAGGAGCGGGTATAGGCATTTTCCACCTGCATGAACGGCTGGCCGATGAATTGCAGCTTTTCAGGCGCGATGCCGATGCCGGTATCGCTGACGGAAATCTTGATGTCGCCGCCCTCAAGCACGGCATCGATCGACACCACGCCGCCGGGGCCGGTGAACTTGATGGCGTTGCCGGCAAGGTTGATGAGGATCTGCTGCACGGCGCGGCGGTCGGCGATCACTTCGCCCAGCCCGCGCGAGGCGCGGCTGGTCAGCGTCACGCCCTTTTCGCGGGCGGTGAGATCGAGCATGGCGCGGCAGGTTTCCACGGCTTCGGCGATCGCGAAAGGCTCGGCGAGCAGTTCGTAGCGGCCCGCCTCGATCTTCGACATGTCGAGCATGGTGTTGACGACCGAAAGCAGGTGCCCGCCGGACTGGCGGATCAGGCCGACATATTCGCGCTGGCGGTCGTTTTCGAGCCTGCCGAAATATTCGCCGGCGAGAACGTCGGAGAAGCCGAGAATGGCATTGAGGGGCGTGCGCAGCTCGTGGCTGACGGCGGCGAGGAACCGCGACTTCGCCTCATGGGCGGAGCGCGCATCGGCGATATGGGCCGCCGCTTCCGAGCGGAGATGCTCCTCTTCCGACATGTCGCGCGCCTGCGCCAGCACATGGAGGAGTTCCCCCTCGCCGTCGCGAATGGCGGTCATGTCGAGGCGGACGGGCAGGAACTGCCGGCCGGCAGCCGAAAACGGCCGCTCGATGCGGATATCGGCAATCGCGCTCGGCGCACCCTGACGCAGCATGTCGAAAGCCTGGACGAGGCCGATCCGGTCGGAGACGTGGACACGTTCGGCCAGCGGCTCGCCCGCCGCATCGCGCAGGCTTGCGGGGAACAGATGCTGGTCGCGGCCGCTGGTCTTTAACAGGAGGCCGTGCGGATCGAGCACGAGCGAGAGGCCCGGCATGGCATGGAAAGCTGCGTCTTCCGGCTGCGGCGCGGCGACCGCGGCCACGGCATGGCGCGGAAAGGCGAAGGAGGCGGCGACCGCCAGAAGGAAGAGCGACAGGACCAGCGCGACGCCGACGGGCAGAGCCAGCGCCGGCGGCAGGAGCAGCGAAAGCACCGGCGGCACCGAGACGAGCGCGGCAAGCGCGCAGAAGGCAAGGCGGCGGAACTGGGCAATTTCACCGGCGCGCGCAGCCTCGCCCTCGCCAAGGCGCGTGAGCCAGCGGGTCGCGGTCTCATCGACCAGCATGACCGCCTTTCCGGCAATGTTACTCAATACGCGCACGCAAAACCCTGCAGAGACTCGGTTATCGAAGCCGACAATAGGCCCCCGTGGCTTAAGGAAAGGATAAAAACAAGGGGTGCGGAAAGCCTCGTCATGGCCGAAAATCCGGCTTTGAGACAGATGGGGCAAGCCTTCCGAGTTTGTGGTTAACGCGGCGTAAGCGCCGGATTTACTTTGATTTTTCCCAAACCGTTAACCTCTGTGGCAGGCGGAGGGGCGGGAAAGCCAAGGGTTTCGGGCGGCCCGCCGCAATTATGCTTAACATGGATCGCTAAAATTCGAGCAAAACTCGCGGCAAAGGCGCTGCAAATGCGGATATCCGGCATTTTAAGCAAATTTGCCGAAAACCCGAACGGTCCCGTCAAAGCCATATTTGCTTCCCGGCGGTACAACCATGTTCAAGACCGGCACAGACCCGGCGGCCCGCTTCAACACTCTAGAGCGGGAAAAACAGGTGGACAAAACGATGTGGTTTCTCATCAAGGGAAGTATGTGGTTCGCAGCCGTGCTGGTGGTGCTCTCCTACTTCAGCAGCAAGCCGGCGACCGAGGCCGAGGGGCTTTCGCCCCTTCAGGTCAGCAATGCCTTTTCTGCCGCGACCGAAGCCTATCAATATGTGAGCGCCATCTGCACCGAAAAACCCGAGGTCTGTGAAAAGGGTGCCGAGACCTTCTCGGCGCTCGGCACCAGGGCCAGACAGGGCGCCCAGGTCGCCTTCGAGCTGCTCGACAAGCAGTTCGGCGACAAGGGCAAACAGACGGCGGTGATTGCCGATCCCGACCCGACACCATTCCCGGCCAAACAGGCCCAAACGGCAGCCGCTGCCGTTACCGACACGATCCTGACCGGCACGGTGCCGGTGCCGCAGAGACGGCCCGTTCACTAGGTTGGCGCACGAGCCGCCCGATTTCGAATTCCAAAGCTTGCGCCGGGCTCTGATAGCCATGGTTCCCGGCGCCGGACTGCCTGCCCTGTATTCAGCATGTGCTGACGCCGTGAGGATTGCCCCCTCACGGCGCTTTTTTTTGCTTTTATCCCGGCCGGCAGTGCCTATATGGAACGATAGAAGAACCGGAGCGCCTATGGCCAGCCTCGAACAGATCATCGAAGATTTCGAATTCCTCGACGAGTGGGAAGACCGCTACCGTTATGTGATCGAACTCGGCAAGGCGCTGCCGGACCTGCCCGACGACCAGAAGACCGCGGCGAACAAGGTGCAGGGCTGCGCCAGCCAGGTCTGGCTGGTCAGCCATATCGTCGATGGCGGCGCCGACCCGGTGATGACCTTCGACGGCGATTCGGACGCCCATATCGTGCGCGGCCTCGTCGCCATCGTGCTCGCCGTCTATTCCGGCAAGACCGCCTCCGAGATCGCCGCCACCGACGCGATCGAGATTTTCGACCGCATCGGGCTCGTCGAACACCTCTCCTCCCAGCGCGCCAACGGGCTGCGCTCGATGGTCAAGCGGATCCGCGAAGAGGCGAAGGTCCGGGCCGCGGCTTAGAGACCCCGTCTGGTTCCGCTCCGGCCTCAGCCGGTGGCTCCACATCTCGACAGGAGATCGTCGATCACGCAAGCGAGCGGGGCGGCGGTATCGATGATCGTCGCGTTTGCAGGAATGTCCTCTTTCGTGGAATGCAGCCGCATGATCAGTTCCAGCTCGGCCGGCCTTGCGCCAAACTCGTCGTCGGGCCGTTCGGCAAGCCGCCTCTTCAGCGTGTCCGGATCGACATCGAGGACGAAGACGTCATCGAACAGATCGATGAAATGACGGAAATTCCTGGAGCCGCCGCAGAAGAACGAAATCGGGTGGCTTCTATCGGCCACCACGGACCTTACCTTGCCGACATCCCAGAGGTGGTGCCGATGCGCGAAGGCGGCATCGGCAGCATTCTGATCATATGCCGGGCCATCCAGGGGTTCGCCCGTTTCGGGGTCACCCCGGTAGGCCAGTTCGCGGTCGCCGTGGACAACGTGATGACCGCGCCGTTGCAGTTCCGTGGCGACCGATGTCTTGCCGGTGCCGGAGACGCCTTCGATCAGATAATTCCTGATGCCCATTCCGCTGCCCTCGATAAACCATATGCCCCGGAAAAACCCGCCCAGGCTTTCCTTCCGCGCGAGGCACGGAGCGGGTGCGGTGTAACGGTCGTCAATGACACGGATATTTCAGGCGCGCCCATCCGCGGGTGCGCAGAAGCCTGGCAGACCGGCTTCGCCCGGGAGGCGGGATAGCGAGCGGACCGGCGTTCAGGCTGTTTCCGGGGCCGCACGCCCGGAGGGCCAGTTGGACAGCGCTTGCTCGGCAACGGCTTCCAGCGTCTCGCGGCTGAAGCCGGCCTTGGCCTGCACCGCCATGCCGTGAAGAACGGCCATCAGATAGGCCGCAAGCGTGTCGGGCCTGGCCGTCTCCGGCAGGTCGCCTTCAGCCTTTGCCCGCTCGAAGCGTTCGCGAAGCTGGGCCTCGCCTTCGGCGCGCGACTCTATCAACGCCTGCCGGACAGGCTCCGCTTCATCCGATCCCGCCAGGACGCCCTGGATGCCGAGGCATCCCGTATGCTCGGGATAACGGGTGGTGAGATCGATGGCGCCGCGCAGAGCATGCGCCGCAACCTCGCGCGCCGTCGGGCGCTGGAGTGCGGCGGGAAGATAGTCGACATACCGCTCGTAGTAGCGCGCCAGCGCCTGTCGGAAGAGCGACTCCTTGTTGCCGAAGGCGGAATAGAGTGCAGGCCGCTCGACGCCGGCAGCCGCGGTCAGGTCCGCATAGGACGCGCCTTCGTAACCCTTGCGCCAGAAGACGCACAGGACGGCGTCCAGCGCTTTTTCCACGTCAAATTCGCGATGGCGGCCCATCAGATCGGTCCGGTCATTTTCATAATGATCGTTATTAAACCGCTTGACCGCGCCTGTCAAATTACATACCGATCGTTATTGTAATGAACGTTACGATAATCGGACCCGCCTCGCCGGGAGCGGGCGGCTCCCCTCGCACATGGAGAAAGGATACTCATGTCCAACATATTCAAGGGAAAGGTCGCCCTGATCACCGGCGGTTCGCGCGGCCTCGGCGCCGCCACGGCGGAAGCGTTCGCCGCTCACGGAGCAGACGTTGCGATCAGCTACGCGGCCTCGGCCGACAAGGCGAAAGCGGTCGTCGAGAAACTGCGGGCAAAGGGTGTCCGCGCCATCGCGGTCCGGAGCGACCAGGCGGATCTCTCCTCCGCAAAACCGCTGGTCGACCGGGTCATGGCCGAGTTCGGCAGGCTCGATATCCTCGTCAACAATGCCGGCATCGCCATCCAGGGTCAGACGGTCGACGATCCGGAACTCGACGGGGACAACTATAATCGCCAGTGGCAGGTCAATGTCCTCGGCACGATCGCCAACACCCGCGCGGCGGCGCAAAAGCTGACAGACGGCGGCCGGATCATCTTCGTCGGCTCGCTTCTCGGCTCCTACGTCCCCTTCCCCGGCGTCGCCGACTATACCGGGACGAAATGGGCGCTCGCCGGCTACGCCAAGGGTATCGCCCGCGATCTCGGCCGGCGCAATATCACCGTGAACGTGGTCCAGCCGGGGATCATGCCGACCGACATGGCGGCCGACGTTGCCGGCGAGCTTCCCAACCGCGACGCCATCCTCGACATGCATCCGATCCGCCGTATCGCGACCCTCGAGGAAGTGGCGGAAACCATCTGCTTCCTCGCCGGGCCGCATGCCGGCTACATCAACGGCGAGCAGATCAACGTCGCAGGCGGTCTCGGCATCTGAACCTCCAGGGAGAGAACCTGGATCCTGGAGCCGCAACCCGGCTCCGGCCACCGGCGCGGCTTTGCGGATTTCGCCGAAGTTCGGGAAGCCGCGCTCCCGCCGCGGCAAGCTTTCCTCGGGAATGCAGCCGGCGGCCTCGATTGCGGCCGGCGGCCTTTCCTTATAAAGCTCTGCGCCAGCGCGCCGGCAGCCGAACGCCCGGGTGCAGACGGATCGCCGCGCATGCCGCCGCGGAAGGGGAGATCACAAGGTGCAGCAGCCAAAGTCACTCAAGGTCGCAGCGGTTCTCGCCTTCGCCGCATCGCTCTGGTGCGCCCCTCCCCTGCAGGCGCAGGAGGGATCCGGCGGCCTGGCATGGTCGAAGGATCCGACCAGCCATTGCGAGTTCGTCGCCCCGCTATCCCTGACGGCCGGTCCCACATATTGGACCGGCGCCTGCCCGGGAAACAAGGCGTCCGGCCCGGGAATGCTGCGCCGCCGCGACGGCGACCGCGCCGGGCCCGCCTTCTACGGCGAGATGCGGGCCGGCGTGCCGGTCATCGGCGTGATCGACGACGAAGGCTACAGGGTCGGCCGGTTCAAGGCAGGCGATATCGGCGGCGATGCGGAACTGGACCCGCAGGTCAGGCTCGACGCGTTTCGCGCGGCGGCCAAGGCGGCCCGGGAGGTGAGCGGGCGATATGCCGGCCAGGGGAACGCGGCCTCCTCCCGCCATTACGAAACGATAGCCAAGCAACTGGACATGCAGATCGAATGACGGGTCGGCGGACGGCGGCCTGACGTTCGTCATGGCGGCGGATTTTCGCTTGGGAATAGGCTTTGCAGATGGCGCTCAAGACGGGTGTTTTTGGTTTTCTGCTCGCGATCACGGCTGTTTTTGATTTTACGGACGCTGCCGGACAAACCGCCGGTCAGTCCTTCAACGCCTTGGCGACGGCCAATGATCGCAGCACCGGGGTGATGGTTCGCGGCATCGAAGCCGATGATCTTCCCAGCCTCAACATCCGGACCGAGGTGACGCGGCGAGATTTCGCCGCGGGTCGTCATGCCGTTATCGGCCGGCAGGTGGCCGATGCTCTTTTAGTCAAGGCAGGGGATCAGCTGCTTCTCACGGATCCCGAAGGCACCCGGACACCGTTTGGCGCAACGCCGAGAACGTTGGTTTTCAAGGTCGCCGCAGTCATAGAGCCTGCGCCATTTGCCGAGGCGACCATCACCGTTTACGTCTCGCGCACAGCTCTCGGGGAGTGATCCGGCGGCCTGCCGTGATGTGAGTTCGATATCGGCGCCGGAGGTGAGCAGGGATTTCGGTTCACAACACCGGCCGGTAATCCTCCGCGCCCCAGTGATGGCTCTGGCGGCGTTTGGCCGGCACGGGCGGCGCGTAGTGGCGGGCGAGCGCCAGCAGCGCCGTGCGCAGCATGAGCTTGGCGGAACGCGCCGGCCATTGGCGTTCGCGCTCCACCGTCTCGAGGCCCTTTGCAAAGCAGCAGACATCCACCGCGACGCCGGAAAGCTCCGGCCCCATCGCCTCCATCGCCGTCGAGAAGCGGTCACGGGCCGACATTGCGCTGTCGGCTATGTCGGACTGACCGCCGGGCGCACCCTTGGCGCGGGCCGCGAGCCGCGGCTCCCAGGAGGCGGTGACGCGGGGCTGGAGCTGGCCGCGGGTGAAATCGGCAGCCAGCCGCTCGCCCGCCTCCAGCGCCTCGCCCGGCAGGAAGGGTTTTCCGTCGCGGTCCTTCATCCGGGCGATCGTGCCGAGCGGCGATTCGGCAAGGTTGCGGCGCACCGGCTGGCGGGCGCCTTCGATCTCGGCCGAGGCGATGACGATCTCGCCATGCTGTTCGACGAAGGCCTCCTCGCCCGCCACAAGCGCCCGACGCAGGAAGCTCGACGCCTGCGCACTCGCGGCGATCCTGCCATCGCGGAGTTCGGCCAGGCCGAGCGAGCGGGCTTCGGCGATGACGGCCTGCGGATAGGTCCGCTCCTCTCCACCGGTCAGCCGCGCTTCGCCCGTCTGCCCCGTCTCGATTGCGCAGTCGCCGCGGGCGAGCTGGCGGATCAGCCGCAGCAGGTGCCGCCGGAGGCTCGGGTCGGTTCCCTTGTCCGTCACCGGTTTGCGGATCGTCTCAGTCATGGACCGTCACCTCCGAAACGCCGAAGACGGCGGTGACGATGCGCTCGACCGCCGCGACGAATTCGTCGAAGGCGAGATCGTCGCGGCGGTCCTCCACCACGTGGCAGGCATGGCCGACGGTGGTGCGGTCGCGCCCGAAGGCTTCGCCGATATCGCTCATCGGAATGCTGAGCGCGACATGGCAGACATACATGGCGATCTGGCGCACATGGCAGGAAACCCGGCGCCGGTCGCGGCGCAGCATCACCCGATCACCGAAAAGCTGGACCAGTTCGCAGACCATCTGGCGAACAATGCGGCAGGCCGTCCTGAGCGGCAGGCTGGCCGGAAGCCGCGGCTGCCTGGCGATGGCATCCACAGGCGCGGGCACTGGTACGGGCGCTGAAAAAGGTGGGGCGGAAAGCGGCGCGGAAGGCCCGAAATATCTCTCGAAAGGCATGACAACTCCTCAATAAATAGGAATTAATTCATACATCCTAGAGCAAAAGCGGGGATGCTGGAAACTGCAAGATTGCAATTATTCGCTGAAATTGCTGATGGTTTTTACAAGCATTGGAAAAATAATGGGATTTTTTTCCTCTACCCGTCATCCCGGCTGGACGCCGGAAAAGAAAAAACCGGGCGTTTGATCGGCCCGGTTCTTTATCCGCATCTGTTGGTCGATGCCGGGACCGTCCGCCGACCGCCAGCGCGATCGGTCCTCGTCGGACTGGTCCCAAATCCTCCCGGTGCCTTTGCCGGGCTCCGGTCCCGGCTCAGGCCTTGCCGCGCTTGCGGCGCTGGCCGAGACCCATTTCCTTGGCGAGCCTGGAGCGGGCTTCCGCATAGGCGGGCGCCACCATCGGATAATCGGCCGGCAGGCCCCACTTCTCGCGATATTCTTCCGGCGTCATGTTGTAATGGGTCATCAGATGCCGCTTCAGCGACTTGAACTTCTGCCCGTCTTCCAAGCAGATGAGATAGTCGTCCTCGATCGATTTCTTGATCGGGACCGGCGGCTTCGGCTTTTCGATGGCCGCTACAACCGGTGCCGGCGAAGAGGTGTTGCTCAGCGCCGAATGCACGTCCGCGATCAAGTTCGAAAGATCGCTGACGGGCACCACATGGTTGCTCACATAGGCAGCCACAATATCTGCGGTCAACTCCACCAGCAGATCCGGGCTCTTGCCCAATGCGATGTCTGTCATTTCCTGTCTCCTGTTTAAGTGACTGGCCGGCACCGCGACCTTCGCAGCACCTGCCCGCTCGTAGAGTCTCCCGGAGAAAACCCCTTGCCATCCGCCGCCTTGCGACCGAAGCCTACCCCTAAGCTTCATGCGGAAAAGAAAACGGTTCGCGCCGGATATTGCGTTCGATTAGAACTTGCCCTTGCCTGCGGTCGGCGCTTATCGTTCCTCAATCTGAAGAACTTGTCGACTTCACCGAATTGACGAGGGAACGCCTAATCTAGAACAACATCTGCACTCTACTTGTAATGAAGTATCACTGCTTCGCTTTATCTCCAAGTGCGAATTTTACCCGTTACCAGCCTTTCTGGAGCCTATATCGCCCCTACATCAGCATTACTGATGAATAGACGGGCATTTGCTCAATCATGACAGGGTTATAACTCGTTCCCCAAGGATTATATTCGCTTATCGTAATCCTTCATTTCATCCCGTACGGACTCAGCGTGAAGTGGATAACCGACCCTGTGCGCTGCCATAGCGAGCAGATGCGCGGAAATCGGCGCGGTCAGAACGAAGAAGAAGAAGCCCGCAAGCGCTCTTGCAAATGTCGGCAGGTCGCCTGCATGAACGCCGACGGCCAGCAGCAGCAGCCCGGAGCCGACCGTGCCGGCCTTGGAGGCCGCGTGCATGCGGGTATAGAGGTCCGGCAGGCGGTTGAGGCCGATCGCCGCCACCAGCGCGAAGCCGGCGCCTGAAAGCACGAGGAAAGCGGTGAGGAGCGCAAGGAAGCCGTCGATCATTTCTTTGCCTTCCGTCTGACGGCCGGGCCGGTGCCGGTGGCGGGTTTCTTGCGGGGGCTCCGGCGCGTTTCGGGCACCGGGGCCGCAAGCGCCTTGATCATTTCCGCCTTGGCGGTTTCCCCCGGCGGGCCCTCCCGCCCCCCGCGCGACAGGACGAAGCGGGCGAAGGCGACGGTTGCGAGAAAACCGACGAGGCCGAGCGATATGGCGATATCGATATAGAGCGTGAAGCCGGTGCGGATGGCGATCAGCGCGATGAAGCCGATGACGATGCCCGTCAGCATGTCGAGCGCCACCACCCGGTCGGGGAGCGTCGGCCCCTTGATCACCCGCCAGACGGTCATCAGGAAGGAAACACAGAGCACCACCAGCGCCAGCCAGATCGAAAAGGAAAGGACCATCTGAGCCGCCGTCATCGGAAGGCCTCGATGATCTTGCGTTCGAAGCCTTCGGCGATATCCCGTTTCGTGGCTTCGACATCGGAGCAATCGATGGCGTGGACGAACAATGTCCTGCGGTCCGCGGAGACATCGACCGACAGCGTGCCGGGGGTCAGCGTGATGAGGTTGGCAAGCAGGGTGATCTCGAAATCGCGGGTCACGGTCAGCGGAAAGGCGAAAATGCCGGGTTTCAGGTCCATGCGCGGACTGACCACCAGCACCGCCACCTTCCAGGCCGACAGCGCCAGTTCCTTGAAGAACAACGCGAGCAGCGACAGGATGCGGCCGAACCGCCGCCAGTAGCCGCGGGCATTCATCTCGCCGCGCACGATCCACAGCGCCAGCGTCGAGAGCGCAAAACCAAAGATCAGGTTATGCAGCGTCGCGCTGCCGGTGACGGCAACCCAGACCACGGCAAAGACCAGCGACAGGATATAGGTGATCATCGCGCCGTCCCTCCCCCAAACACCGAGTGGATATAGGCCGCCGGCTCGGCAAGTCCGGCCGCCGCCGTCTGGCTCAGGTCGAGCAGCGGTTCCGGCATCAGCCCGAACAGCACGGTGAGCACAGTCAGGCCGCCGAGCGGCAGGGCGATGCGCCAATCCACGGGGTCGGCGGCCTGGGATTCGCCCGCATCCGCCACCTCCGTGCCGATTTCGGGCCCGGGCCGCCAGAACGCGAGCAGGAAGACGCGGGCAAGCGCCAGCGTGATCAGGAAGGCGGAGACCAGGATGGCGGCGGCCAGCCACCAGGCGCCGATATCGAGCGAGGCTTTCAGGAGCGCCACCTTGGGCCAGAGGCCCGACAGCGGCGGCAGGCCGGAAGCGGCCAGGAACAGCAGGAAGGCGGCGGCCGAAAACCACGGCGCCCTGCGATAAAGCCCGCCGAGGCCGGTGAGCGACCAGGTGCTGCCGAGCCGTCCGGCCTGCCCCGCCACCAGATAGAGCGCGGTCATGGTCACCACCGAATGCAGCGCGTAGAGGATCGCGCCGCTGACGGCCGCCGGCGTGCCGATCGCCACGCCGGCCAGCATGTTGCCGATGCCGGCGATGACGAGGTAACCGACGAGCCGGCGGATATCATTCTGGGCCAGCGCGCCGAACGCGCCGACCAGCATGGTGAGCACCGCGGATATGGCGACGACCAGGCTCAACGCCTCGCGCTCGACCGGGAAGAGCATGATGGCGACGCGGATCAGCGCATAGATGCCGATCTTGGTGAGCAGCCCGCCGAACAGCGCCGACACGGTGACGCGCGGCGTGTGATAGGAGGCCGGCAGCCAGAAATTCACCGGAAAGGCAGCGGCCTTCATGGCGAAGGCGAGGATGAACAGCGCCGTCAGCCCCGTCAGCGGCGCGGTCTCGCGCAGGCCCGCCGCCTTGCGGGCGATGTCGGCCATGTTGAGCGTGCCGAAGATCGCATAGAGCGCGCCGACCGCGATCAGGAACAGCGTCGTGCCGATCAGGTTGAGGATCGCGTATTTCAAGGCGCCGTCGATCTGCTCCGGCTGCGAACCGAGGATCAACAGGCCGAAGGACGAGATCAGCAGCACCTCGAACCAGACATAGAGGTTGAAGATGTCGCCGGTCAGGAAGGCGCCCGTGACGCCCGCCATCAACAGCATCAGGAACGGATAGAAGCCGTACCGCCGGCCGCTCGCGTCGATATCCCAGAGCGCGAATACGCCCGCGGCAAGGGCCGCGATCGCAGCGGAAAGCGCCATGACCGCGCCGAACAGATCGGCGGTGAAAGCGATGCCGAACGGCGGCAGCCAGCGGCCCATGACCATGGTGACCGGGCCGTGGACCGAAACGCGCCACAGCAGGCCGGCATCGAGCAGGACAAGCATGACAAGGCCGGCGATCGCGATGCCGCCGTGCAGGCGGACGGATTTGCGCACCATCATCAGGACGGCGCCGAGGCCGATCATCAGCGCGACCGGGAGCACGACCAGCCAGTCTGCCAGCGGCGGGGCCGAAAGGACGAGAGCGGCCGAGAGGTCGGCGGGGGCGTTTGCTGGGGTTGCCATCAGTGGATGCCTCTTGCCGGCTTGGCGGCTTTCCCCGGTCGAGCCACTCGCCTCGCCCTACTCATCGCGCCCTTCAAGGCAGCGCAAATGAAATGCGAGGCGGTGCGTGGAGCCCCTCCCCCTTGTGGGGAGGGGTTGGGGAGGGGTCTTCGCTTCGCAGGAAACCCCTCCCGCCTGCCGGCCACCCTCCCCAGAAGGGGGAGGGTTAGGGGTGTCGCACCGCCCGGCGGCCCAAATTCCTCAACAGGAAGCGGTGAGCCGGCCTCTGGCCGATCTCCCCCCTTGAGGGGGAGATGCCCGGCAGGGCAGAGGGGGGTGCCGCGGGTTCCGTACCCCACAGCGATGCCGCGGCCTCGATAGCGGACAGGGCAGACATGGGTATCCGGCGGAAAATGCAACACCATCCCCTCAATACCCCACGGGCGGACGCGGTTCGTCCCGCGGTTCGGCCAGCCGCATCTCGTCTGTGTCGTCGGTGCCGAGTTCCTGATAGGCGCGGTAGGTCAGCACCAGAAGGAAGGCGAAGAAGGAGAACGAGATGACGATCGCCGTCAGGATCAGCGCCTGCGGCAGCGGATTGGCGGCGCCGGACGGCAGCGTATCCATGCCGGCCGGGATGATCGGCGGCACTTCGCGGGTGAGCCTGCCGGTGGTGAACAGCAGCAGGTTGACCGCATTGCCGAGCAGCGCCACGCCGAGCAGGATGCGCACCGAGTGTTTCGACAGAAGGAGATAGATCGCAGCCGTGAAGAACAGGCCGATCAGGATCGAAAACAGCGTCTCCATCAGCCTTCCCTCTCTGTTCCGGGGCCCTCATCCTGCTCGAGCGCCAGCGCGATCGAGGTGATAGCGCCGACCACGACCAGATAGACGCCGATATCGAAGGACATCACCGTCGAGAGCGGCACCTCGACCTCGAAGACGACGGGATAGACCCAGAGCCCGGTCATGAACGGCACGCCTGACAGAATCGAGATCAGGCCGGAGAGGGTGGCGAGCAGCAGGCCGAAGCCGGCGATCGCCATCGGATGGAAGCGGATCGCCCGCCGCACCGAGGGCACACCGAAGGCGATGCCGTAGATCGCCAGCGCCGAGGCCGCGATCAGCCCGCCGATAAACCCGCCGCCGGGCTCGTTATGGCCGCGCAGCAGCACGAAGACGGAAAACAGCAGCATCAGCGCGGTGAGGAAGGGAGCGACGGTGCGCAGGATGAGGGTGTTCATGGGTGAGCACCTCGCACGTTGGTTGCCACCGCCTCTTGTAGGTTGAACAAGGCCCGCTCCCCTTGCCGGCCGAACCTCGCGAGCCCCCGGGGGAGATCACAAGCGGCACGATCCCCGTTTACCCAAAAATGTCGTGCGGAAGGCGACATTGAACTGGAAGCGATGAGCGGACGCCCAGCCGATCTCTCCCCTTGAGGAGGAGATGCCCGGCAGGGCAGAGGGGGGTAAACCGGGGCGAAGGCCATCATTGCCCCTCCCCCGAACCGGCGCGTCTGCCCGCCCGCACCCTGATCAGCGCCAGGACCGCAAGCCCTGTGACCATCACCACCGCGATCTCGCCCAGCGTATCGGTGCCGCGGAAGTCGACGATGATGACGTTGACCACATTGGCGCCGTGGGCGACGGTTTTCGAATAGGTGTTGAAGAAATCGGTGAGCAGGGTGTCGAACGGCGCTTCAGTCGATTTCAGGAGCAGAAGCGTGAAACCGAGGCCGCAGGCGGTCGCGATCGTTCCGTCGAAAAGTTTCTGCCCCAGAGGCCGGTGATCGCGGGGCGAGAGCCGCAGCCGCGTCATCACCAGCGCCAGGATGACCACCGACAGCGTTTCCACCATGAACTGCGTGAACGACAGGTCCGGCGCCCCGAACAGCAGGAAGATGACCGCGACGGCAAAACCCTGGATGCCGAGCGAGACGATCGCCGTCAGCCTGTCCCTTGCGCGCAGCACGGCGACGAGGCCGATGACCGCGATAAGGAAGAACGCGGCCTCCTGGACAAGGATACGCTCGGGCCAGGCGGGCATGACCGGCAGTTCGCCGAAGGCGAAGGGCGGCACCAGCAGCGTCACGGCGAGCAGGATGAAGGTCGCGGTGATGTAGATCTCGAGCCGGCCGGGCTGGACCAGGCGGGTGACGGCGGCGGAAAACCGCACCAGGCCCGAGACGAAATGATCGAAGCCGCGATCCGGCCCGGGGCCGAGGCTTTCCAACGCCCGCGCCATGAACGCCCGAAGCCCGTCCAACCGCCAGAAGGCGAGCGCGCCGAACAGGACGGTGACGAGCGACAGGAGCAGCGGCAATCCGAGATGCGGTACGGTGGAAATGTTGATGACGATCTTCTGGTCGGTGATCGCGCTTGCCATCGGCGAGGAGACGTAGCGGTGCGCGGTGCCGGAAAACAGCGCGGCGAGCAGGCCGAGCACCGAAAGAACCGCCGGACCGAGCCAGAGCGTCACCGGCCCCTCATGGGCATGTTTCGGCGTCTCGACACGGGGACCGAGGAAGGGTTTCAGGGCGATGGCGAAGGCGGCTGCGAACATCAGCGCGTTGCCGATCACCGCAAGGCCGGTGAAGAACACGGCGCGGGGATTGCCGGCGGCGAGCGCTGCGTAGATCTCTTCCTTGGCGAGGAAACCGAAGAACAGCGGCAGGCCGCCCATCGAGAGCGCCGCCAAAAGGGCAACGCCGAAGGTGACCGGCATGGCGGCCCGCAGGCCCCCGAGCCTGGTGAGGTCGCGGGTGCCCGCCTCATGGTCCACCGTGCCGGCGACCATGAACAGCGCGCCCTTGAACAGCGAATGGGCGACGAGATAAAGCACCGCCGCCTCGACCGCATGGGCCGAGCCGAAGCCGGTCAGCATGGTGAGCAGGCCGAGCGAGGCCATGGTCGTATAGGCGAGCATCAGCTTCAGGTCGGTCTGGCGGACGGCGAGAAAACTGCCGGCAATCAGGGTGATGCCGCCGAAGAAGGGCAGCAGGATTTCCCAGGCGGGGGTATGGCCCATGACCGGGTTCAGCCGCATCAGGAGATAGATGCCGGCCTTCACCATGGTCGCCGAATGCAGGTAGGCCGAGACCGGTGTCGGCGCCTCCATGGCGTTGGGCAGCCAGAAATGGAACGGAAACTGCGCCGACTTGGTGAAGGCGCCGCCGAGCACCAGAAGAAGGGTGGCGAGATAGAACGGGCTCTGGCGCAGCCCGTCGCCGAGATGCACGAGCAGCGAAAGCTGGGTGACGCCGGTGATGTTCCAGAGAAAAACCAGACCGGCGAGCAGGCACAGCCCTCCCCCGCCGGTCACCACCAGCGCCTGCAGCGCAGCGCGCCTTGCCGCCTCCCGCTCGTGATCGAAGCCGATCAGCAGGAAGGAGGTGATCGAGGTCAGTTCCCAATAAACGAACAGCATCAGAAAGCTGTCGGACACGACGAGGCCGAGCATGGCGCCCATGAAGGCGAGCATGAAGGAGAGAAACCGCCCCTGCCCCTCATGGCCCTTCATGTAGCCGCCGGAATAGACGACGATCAGCGTGCCGATGCCAGTGATCAGCAATGCGAAGGTCAGCGACAGGCCGTCGAGGAACCAGGAGAAGGAGAGGTTGAAGCTCGGCGCCCAGGCATAACCGCCGGTCACCACCTCGCCGGCGGCGATCTCGGGCAGGAAGGTGCAGAAATGCAAGAAGGCGAGCGCAGGGGCGAGCGCCAGGACGAAGGCTGCCCTGTCGCCCAGAAGACGGGTGACGAAGGGAGCGAAAACCGCCGCGACGAGGGGAAGGAACAACGCCAAGAACGTCAATGCCGGCGCATTGGCAGCCATGTCATCTCCCTGCTCCAGAAGCCCCAAACCGCCCGACCGTTCGGAAGGAAATGGCTTTTTATGGGAAACATCCCCCCGCCTCAAGCAGAACCGGACGAAACACACAGAAACGCCAATTTTTGGAAATTTGGGAGCGAGTGCCGTCGATGCTTAGAGAGGCAGCTTCGCTCCGTAAGCGGACAGAGCACGAGGCACGAGTTTCCCGGAATTCATTGACACTGGCGATGCTGCTGCAATTGACATCTCTCGCGTCGGCCTCTGCGCCCCGGCGCCGTGCGGGTGGATCAATTCGCAATCGCAAACATCCCGACGATACGCCTTACCCGCTCGCCTCGGAACGCAGCTCTGATGCGGCCATGGCGCTCAAGCTCTGCCAATCCGTGTAAAGCAGCCCAAAAAGTTTCGGTCGTGATTTCAGGGTCGGCGCAAAACGGCTCAACGACCGCCATCATAGCTCCGAACGTGTCACGCAGCACCTGCGGCGTGTCGGACTTCGCGAACCGAAGGCCGCTCGGCAGAACGAACATGGCTTCGTAAAGAGCCGGCCTTTCGAATGCGAATTCAAGGTAAGCCGTGGCAACGTCTTCGATAGCCTCTGCCGGACTGGCATCTCGGCGGACCGACGCCCGCAACATCGGCCCAAGTTCTCCGAACCCCTCAAGCGCGACCGCCCCGACGATCGCGTCGCGATTTTCGAAATGGGCATACAGGACGGGCTGACTGTACTCGATCTCCTGCGCAAGGCGTCGGACGGTGACCGAAGCCCAGCCATCCCGTTCGGCAAGCATTCTTGCCGCAGCTATGATCCGCAGCTCCCGCTCAGCCCGTTCCCGCTCTTTGCGTTCGTTGATACCCATACTTGCGCCTTCGGTCTGCTATCGGGCAACACTAGCGTCCAAGATTATTTATTGCAACGGTTGACAATCTAGCGATGCTAGATTTAAGTTCAATGCTATCGTCATTGGGGCGATTGCACCGTTGAGGTTTCTGAATGTCGAACCTGATACCGTTCTCGCTGGCCAATGCCGCGACGCTTGCCGTGGCTGCCGCGTTTCTCTTCGGCAGCGTCGTCAACGCTACCGCTCGCAAGCCAATCCGCGAAGAATTCGTCCGTTACGGATTTCCATGGTGGTGGTGCTGGGTCACTGCGCTGCTTGAATTCACAACGGCCGTCCTTCTTGTCCTGCGCCCGACATTCACGGTTGGCGTGGCGCTCGGGGGGTGCATCATGGTGGCCGCGATCGTCGCTGTCGTCCGAGCGCGTGACTTCCCCCACATCCTGCCGCCAGCCGCATTCCTGCTGCTGTTGCTGATCGCTGCATTCGTCCAGTTCTCGTAGCTTCGACGGGACACGGGCCAGTCTCACCCACCAGAATCACCGAGCTTTGCTTTGAACCGCGCATTCCAGATGCGAGGCGCAAGACCACGGCACAAGGAGCCTATTATGACCACATTCAATCCATCCTCAGACACCGTCGTCATTTACCATTCCGGCTACGGCCATACTCACCGCATGGCGGAGGCCGTCGCCGAAGGAGCCGGAGCGACGCTCCATGCTATCGATGCGGAGGGCAACCTTTCCGAAGCCGGATGGGCGGCGCTCGATGCCGCTGACGCCATCATCTTCGGCGCGCCGACCTATATGGGCGGACCGAGCTGGCAGTTTAAGAAGTTCGCCGACGCATCCTCGAAGCCTTGGTTTTCCGCAAAATGGCAGGACAAGGTTTTCGGCGGCTTTACCAACAGCGCCAGCCTGAACGGCGACAAACTGAACACGCTGCAATATTTCGCTCTTCTTGCGGGGCAGCACGGTGGCCTATGGGTAAGTCTGGGTATCAAGCCAGCGAACCTGAAGTCGTCGTTGCGAGATGATGCAAATCGAATGGGTTCATACATCGGCCCGATGGCACAGTCGGATGCCGACGCGGCACCAGAGGAAATGTCTGTCGGTGACCTTGAAACCGCACGTCTCTACGGGGCGCGAGTGGCGGGCGTCGCTCGACAGCACAAATCAACCGAACGGGTGTGATATGGATTGTAGTAAATCCAATAACGGCCTTCCGCGTCATGGCGCGGAAGGCTTGGGTTCCTGGCCTGAATGACCGCTTCGAGCCGGAAACGGTTATGGCCGCATCCGCTCGCCAGTCGCAGACTTTTCCTTCGCCGCCCCAATGCCTATCTATGGGGAAAACGAAAGGAACCTTGCGATGTCCGATGTCGTCACCCCGAAAATCCAGAAGACCGATCAGGAATGGCGCGAGCTCTTGACGCCCGAGCAATACCGGATCCTGCGCCAGGCCGGTACCGAGCGCGCCTTTACCGGGCCTTTCTGGAACAGCCATGAAAAGGGGCTCTACAGCTGCGCCGCCTGCCACGAGCCGCTTTTTGTCTCCGACACCAAGTTCGATTCCGGCTGCGGCTGGCCGAGCTATTTCGAGGCGGTCAACCCGGAGGCAATCACCGAAATCCGCGACACCTCGCACGGCATGGTGCGCACCGAAGTCCGCTGCAGCAATTGCGGCGGCCATCTTGGCCACGTCTTCCCCGATGGCCCGCCGCCGACCGGCCTGCGCTACTGCATCAACGGTCATGCGATGGATTTCGAGGCGATGAAATAAAGGTGAGCCGCCCGCCAGCTCGCCGCTGGCAATGCGGATGGTCCTGTCGCAGCCGGCCGGTCGCGTGATTGCGATCGGCAGGCTGCGACCGACCTTACCGGCTCTTCAATGACCCCGGTCGCGCCGAAAAAATCGCGGCTTTGCCCGCTAATTCCTGCCGATCAGTTCACGCCCGATGCGTTTTGGCTCTTCGCTGCGCAAGACAATTGCCGTGGTGACGGAGCCGTAGCGGGCGATCGCATCGACGATGCCCTCCAGATGGGCTGGCGAGGGCACGATAACCTTCAGATGAAAGCAATCTTCTCCGGTCAGTCTCAGCGCCTCGATGACCTGCGGCATCTCCGCAAACAGTTTCAGGCAGGCCTTTATGTGCTCGTGCGTCGTGCGCAGCCGGATGATCGCCATCATGCCAAGCCCGACGGAGGCCGGATCGACGACGGCTTGATAGGCCTTGATGATGCCACGGTCCTCAAGCCGTTTCAGCCGTTCGGAGGTGGCAGGCTGCGAAAGCCCGACCTTCCTGCCCAGTTCCGAAACGCTGATGCGGCCGTCGTCCTGGAGAATCTCGATCATGGCGATGTCGGTCGGATCCAGATTGGGGTGCAAATCGGAGTTCTTTGCCATCGGCCTTCAATCTATCGGAATTTGCTCTCTCTTTCCGATGAATGCCAATTCCCTTCAGGATTGTAAATCGCGATGGTCGGGCGATTTCAACGAAGGGATAAAGCATGACCGGTTTCATTCATCTGCCAGGCATCGGCAATTCGGGAGACGCTCACTGGCAAAGCCGCTGGGAGGCGGCCGATCCGGCCATCCGCCGTTTCTCTCCCGCAAGCTGGGACCAACCCGATCTGGCCGATTGGATCGCCGCGCTGGAGGCAAGCGTGCGGGAAGCGGAAGCGCCGCCCATTCTCGTGGCCCATAGCCTTGCCTGCCTGCTCGTCGCCCATTGGAGCGCGGCAACCTCCCTGCCGGTCGCGGGCGCGTTTCTCGTCGCCGTTCCCGACCCTTCGTCGACGGCATTTCCGGTTCAGGCAGCGGGCTTCGGCATGGTTCCGCAGAAGCGGCTTCGCTTCCCTTCGTTGATCGTCGCCAGCACCGACGATCCCTACGGTTCCACGTCATATGTCGAAAGGCGGGCGGCGCAATGGGGTAGCGAACTGGCCGTGATCGGCGCGGCGGGCCATATCAACGGTCAAAGCGGCTTGGGCGAGTGGCGAGAAGGCCGCGTACTTCTGAAGAGCTTCGAAAGCCGGATCCGGGGTGAGAATGCCTGAGGCGTCGATGCTTTTGTCACGCGGTTCAGTAATCGTCGCTGATCTCGAGCCGGTAGCCGTCCGGATCCTGCAGGTAGATCGAGCGCACGCCGTCGCGGCGGACATGGATCCTGCCCTCGTTTCTCGCGAGATCGCTGTATCTGGTGCCGGTTGCGGCGATATGGGCGACGGTGCCGTCGAGATCGGTGACGGCGATGCACAGATGCGTCGACATGGTGACGTAGGTGGCGCCGAAATCGCCCTCGATCAGGTGGATGGACTGGCCGTCGCCGATGCCGAACCAGCGGATGTTCGGTTTGCCGACCTTGCACTCGATTTCCGGCAGGCGCAGGACCTGCCGGTAGAAATCGGCGCTGCGGCGCAAGTCGCGGACCATGATCGACAGGTGGTTTATGCGAAGCGAAGCGGCCATGGTCTCCCTCCAACGGCACTCGCAGGGATCGCCTGAAGGTCAGGTCGGGTCCCCCGGCGGGTCCTTCTCGTAGACGATGATCCCGGGCGGCAGCTGCACCCACGAATGCCTGCGGCAATCATAGACCGAATCCTGCGGGGCCGGGAAGCCCGGATCGGCGAAGGCGCCGACCGCGACGGCCACGAAATGCCGCTCGGCGCCCTCTTCCGTATGATAGAGATTGGTGCCGCAGACGGGGCAGAAGCGGAACCTGAATTTCGCGCCCTGATCCCCGGTGCGGACATATTCGCTCGCCTTGCCACAGACCTTGTAGTCCGGAGCAAAACCGGCAAGTGCCGCAAAGACGCTGCCGGTGCGGCGCTGACAGGCGAAACAATGACAGACGCCGACGCCGAGCGGTTCCCCTTCGACCTCGATCGACAACTGGCCGCAGGAACAGGTGGCTATGCGGGACGACATGGGAACACCTCGGTTGGCTACGCCGGCAGTTCCGCCGTGAAGGCGAAGCGGGCCGTTTTGCCGGGCTGAAGCATGACGCCATGGGGGCGCCTGGCGATATCGTCCGAACCGCCGAGTTCGGCGGCGGTACCATGCCAGGGCTCGATGCAGATGAAGGGCGCGCCGGGCTTTTGCCAGAGCGCCAGGTTGGGCAGGTTCTCGAAGGAGAATTTCAGGGCGGGGCCGCCCTCGGCCGCATAGGTCAAACCCTCGCCGGCACCTTCCGGGAAGATCATCGCATCGGCCTCGAACATGGAATGATCGAGCGTCAGGCTGCCCGCCTTGAACGGGGACGGCAATTTCTCCGGTTTCACCAGCCCGCCTTCGAGCCGCGTCAAAGCCGGTTCGGCGCCGTTGTCGAGGGTGACGGTGTGGGCTGCGGTGGCAGCCGCGCCCGGGATCGGCCAGAGGAAGGCCGGGTGGAAACCGAGGCCGAAGGGCATCGGTTTTTCGTCGCGGTTTTCGACTTCCGCCGCGACCGTCAGTGTCCGGCCATCGAGCGAGTGCTCCACGGCCAGCAGGAATTCGAACGGATAGACGGCGCGCGTCGCATCCGAGGTGGCAAGCTCGTAACGGCACGCGGTCCCACTCGACGAGGCAAGCGTGAATTCGCTGCGGCGAGCGAAACCATGCTGGCCCATCTCATAGGGTTTGCCTTCGACGCTGATGCGGTTGTCGGGCGCCTTGCCGACCATCGGGAAGAGAACCGGCGAGCGGCCGTTCCAGAAGGCGGCATCGCCGTTCCAGAGATACGAGCGGCCGTCCGCCGCCGTCAGCGCCTGCATCTCGGAACCGAGCGAGGAAATCTCGACGGTCAGGTACTGGTTGGAAATGCGGGTCTGGCTGGGCATGGCGGCTCCTTGCGGCTGAACGATCCCAAGCTTCCGTCACAAGGATTGCCATTCGATGACCAAAGCGCGGTCCAGGTCCCCGATACCGGAAATTTAAACCGCCCGACCTCAGTCCTGCGCGACTTCGCTCGAATATTGCTGATCCGTCACCGGCCCAAGCCACTCCGCCGTCGTACCGTTCAGGGCTTCCTGGATGGCGATATGGGTCATGGCGGTGGTCGCCGACGCGCCGTGCCAGTGTTTTTCGCCGGGTGGGAACCAGATCACGTCGCCGGGGCGGATCGCCCGGACCGGCTCGCCCCAGACCTGGGCCAGGCCGGAACCGGCCGTGACGATCAGCGTCTGGCCGAGCGGATGGGTGTGCCAGTCGGTGCGGGCGCCGGGTTCGAAGGTGACGGCAAGGGCGCGGACCCGGGCCGGTTCCGGCGCCTCGACCAACGGATCCAGCCGGACGGTGCCGGTGAAATACTGGTCCGGCGAGCGCGAAGGCTGCGATCCGCTGCGTTTGATATCCATCGTTTGATCCTCGCTGTTCGACTGTTCGCGTCCTTATATAGGCCGGAACGGGCGCGGCGCCCAAAAATCTTGACTTCCCCATCGGCACGTTTATGGCTTGCGGTCGAAGAGCGTCGGCCTTTGAGGTTCAGTTTGCCTAAGTAATCCCCGGTCTCGACAGGTTCACCCTCCCATGCTGGACGAGCGATGACGCTTGCCCGCGTGGGAAACACTGTTCATCGGGGTGGCGGCTTGAGACCGGTTTGGCATTGATCGTGCCAGTGCGGCCTTAGGCCGCCCTGAACCGTCCGACGACCTCCGACGCTCCTTCCCACAGTCCGGACCTTCGCCACACCGTGCGCGCCCGAAAAGGGCTTCTTGAATGCCGTTCCCGCATGAACTTCCTGACCGGAAGATCAAAACGGCATGTGCGACATCCTCCATCTCGAATGGACAGCAACACTTAAAACTCCACCCCGGCCGATCCTAGCCTGCAGCGGCTGCGGAATATCGAAACCGTTCCGCTCCAGCGGCCGCATCCGCCTCAATGCCAATGGCAAAAGGCTCGATGCCTGGCTCATCTACAAATGCATCGACTGCGACGGCACCTGGAACCGGCCGGTCTTCGAGCGGCAGGCCATCCGGGCGATCGACCCGGCTTTGCTCGAAGCGATGCAGGCGAGCGCGCCGGATGCGGTTTCCCGGATCGAATTCGACCTGCAGGCGCTCAAAGCCCGGGCGAGCCGCATCGAGGAAAGCGACGATATCGACATCCGCAAAAAGGTCCTGCGCTGCGATACGGACTGGCGGCGGATCGCGATCACGCTCGCCCTCCCCCACCCCGCCGGCCAGCGGCTCGACCGGCTGCTTTCGGCGGAACTGCCGCTGTCGCGCAGCCGGCTGCAGGTGCTTTTCGAGGCGGGCGAGATCCGGGTCACGCCGGAGCGGAAGGACGCGCTGAAACGCGGCATGCGCGACGGCACCCAAATCACGCTCGACCTGCGCGACGAGGCCGAACGGCTTGTGATCGGGCGGGCGGCGATGGGCGGCTGATCAGCGATAACCGGTGGCGTCGGCCGGCTTGCCTTGCTCCTGCACCTCTTTCAGGTAGCGCCAGCAATCCGGCCGCGACCCGTCGACATCGTCGAATTCATAGACCTTGGCAAGGCCGGCGCTCGACAGCGACCGGCCGTTCCAGCGTGCGCGGTCCGGATCCGCGGCAAGCGCGGCCACCGCCCGGCCGATAAAGCGCGGGCTTTCCGAAATGCAGAAATGCGGCTGGGCAACGAGGGCGTCCCGCCAGTTCTCCTCGCTCACCTTGTAGATGTCCAGCATCATCTCGGAGCGCAGCCAGCCGGGGGTGATCGAGACGGCGGTGCCGCCCAGCTTCTCCAGGTCCTTGCCATGCGCCCAGGCGAGCCGGGTGACCGCGGTCTTGCACAGGTCGTAGAAGGGCGAGAGCCGATAATGTTCGGCATTGTATTCGGCGGTTCCGTCGGTGACTTCGACCAGCAGGCCGCCCGGCTTTTCGATCATCAGCTTCAGCGCGTGATGGGCGGTGATGAGATGGGTGTCGAGCGCCAGCCGCAGCATGCGCAACCCGTTTTCCAGATTATGCTCCCAGACCGGCTTGTCCCATTCGAACAGATGTTCGCCGCCCCAGATATCGTTGACCAGAATATCGAGCCGGCCCTGCTCGCCGCGGATGCGCTCGATAAGCGCCGCGACATCCTCCGGCACGAGGTGATCGAGCGGTACCGCGATGCCGGTGCCGCCGGCCTCCGTCACCAGGTCGGCGGTGTCCTCGATCGTCTCCGGCCTCCGGTATTCCGACTGTTTCTGCCGCGTCGTCCGTCCGGTGACGTAGACCGCGGCGCCGGCGGCCCCGAGCTCCACCGCGATACCCCGTCCGGCACCGCGCGTGGCCCCCGCCACCAGGGCGATTTTTCCTTCCAGCGGCTTTTTGCACACGTGTGACATGACGGCTCCTTCCCTTCCGGTTCGGTATGGTTAGAACTAACTCTCGAATCGAGGCAATATATAAACGTTTATTCGTTTATAATTCGAGAGACAAGATGGCGCGACCGAAAACCATGCCGGACAGCGAGGTGCTGACGGCGGCGCTGAAGATGATGCACGAGAAAGGTCCCGAAGCGCTGACCTTCGCTTCGCTGGCGGCGGCGTGCGGTCTTTCCGGCTCGACGCTGGTCCAGCGTTTCAGGAACAAGGAAGAGCTCGCCCGCGCCGCGCTGCTGTTTGCGTGGGACGACCTGGATGCCAGGACCGGAACGGCAATCGCGGCGGCGCCGAAGACGCCTCAGGGCGCCGTCGATATCCTCGTTTCGCTGTCCGGGGATTATGGCGGCATAGAGGCCTATGCCGAGGGTTTGCTGATGCTGCGCGAGGATTTTCGCGATCCGCGCCTGCGCGCCCGAGGTTCGGCCTGGGGCGAGGTTCTGTCGGCCGCGATCACCGCCTGCTTTGCGGCGACGCCCGGCGCGCCGGAGAATATCGGTATGCTGATGGCCTCGCAGTGGCAGGGCTGCCTTCTGTGGTGGGCGTTCAATCCCACAGGGCTGGTCGAGGCGCATGTGCGCAAAAGCCTGGAAGAACTGGTGGCGGCCGTGGTGCGGAAACCGTAAAGGCCCGGGCGCTGCCGGACCTTTACGCGGGATCTTCAGAAAAACGTCTTTACGAGGCGCTCAAGGAGTGCCGGTGCAGGCGGTTTCCGCCCCGCTCCGCTGGCGAAGGGTACCCAGCCTGCCAAAGGCCTTGAACAGGGTTTCGGTCTTCAGGGAGACGATCGCCACGCCGGCCAGCACGATCGCGGTCGCAACGATTTCCCGCAGGCTGACCGGCTCGCCCAGCAGCAGGAAGCCGAGGACGATCGTCCAGGGCGGCAGGAAATAACCGTTCATCGAACCGACCGTCGGACCGGCCTTCTTGAGGATGCTCATGTAGAGGACGATCGGCAGGGCGGTGCCGAACACGCCGAGCACGAGAAGGACCGGCAACTTGTCGAGCACCGGGGAGAAGGCCGAAAACCCGCCGATCCAGGCCACCAGCGCGAAGGTCGGCAGGCCGGAAAACAGCTGCTGGCCGAGCGCCAGGCGGATCGGCTGCGCGCCCTTTATGCCGCGCACATAAAGATTGCCGAGCGCATAACTGACGGCGACGATGGCCACGGCGCCGACGCCGCGCAGGCTGACGTTGTCGGCACCGAATGCCGCCGGGCCGATCAGAAGGACCATGCCGGCGAAACCGGTCGCCAAGCCGAGCGCCACCTTCGGCGTCAGCTTTTCGCTCGCAAACAGCGCCTGCGCCAGGATGGCGACGATGAGCGGCGTAGAGGCCTGGATCATCGACGTCAGGCCGGCCGAAATCTCGGTCAGTGCATAGGCGGTCAGGCTGTTCGGGACGACGCCCTGCAGGAAGCCGAGCACGATCCAGTCGCGGATCTCCCGGCCGCGCGGGAGAATGTTGTGGCCGCTTGCGATCATCCAGACGGCAATCAGGCTGCCGCCCATCAGGCCTCTGACCGCCGTCAAAGCGAGCGGCGACAGCGCCGTGCCGGCGACTTTGAGGAGAATGAAGGCCCCTCCCCAGAGGAAGGAACAGGCAAGCATCTGCACGATCAGCGGAATTTCAAGGGACTTCCTGGCAGCGATCGAAGGCATGGTCGTTTCCTCACCAATTTATCTTCATGTGAAGATATTTGCGCCTGATTTATCTTCATGTCAAGATAGTTTCTGCAAGGCGGAGAATCGGAATGGCAGACGAGCGGCAATCGCAGGATCATATCGACCGGGCCCGGGCCCAGTGGGCGAAACAATTGCCGGATCTCGATACGGGGCCGATGGCTGTCCTCGGCCGCATCTACCGGCTGTCGCGGCTGGTAACGCCGTCGATCGAGGCGACATTCGCATCGTTCAATCTGGACCGCGGAGAATTCGACGTGATCGGCACGCTGCTGCGCTCCGGGCCGCCCCATCGGCTGACGCCCACGGAGCTCTACCGGTCGCTGATGATCGCCTCCGGCAGCCTCACCCATCGGCTGGGCCGGCTGGAAAAGGCCGGCCTGATCAAGCGCGTCCCTTCCGACCATGACGGCCGCAGCCTGGCGGTGCAGCTGACCGACGAAGGCATGGGGCGGGCGGAGGCGGCGTTCCGGCTGGACATGGCGAAGGAAGCGGGGGCGATCGCCGGGTTCGATCCCGAAAAGAAGGCGCAACTCGCGGACCTGCTGCGGGACCTGAACCTCGCCGTCGAGGCCCATCTTTCCCGGCAGGAGGCCGCAGAGCCGACGGAAGACTGACGCCCGGCGGGATTATGCGGCCGCAAGTTTCCGCCGCGTCGGCAGGGTCATGGCGGCAACCCCCGCGATGACGCAGACGAGGCCGATCCAGGCGCTCGGATGCAGGTTTTCGCCGAGGAAAACAACGCCGATCGCCACACCGACCGGCACCCGCAGATAGGCCTGCGACGTCGCCCCGACCGAGCCGAGCGTCTGCATCAGCCGGAAATAGATGACGAAGGCGAGTGCAGTGGAAAAGACCGAGAGCGCGACCAGCGCAAGGACCGAACCCAGCGAGGGCGCGAGCGTCCAGGGCCGATCGACGATCAGGCTTGCGGGGATCAGCAGCGCGGCGCCGCAGACGAGCGAACCCGCGGCGGGCATGATCGGGTCGAGACCCCTGAAATTCTTGCCGAAGATTGCGGCACCGGCATAACACACCGTCGCCAGCACGATCGCCAGCTGCGGCACCAGCCCCTTGCCGAGGCCCGACAGGGCTTCCACGCCGATCACCATGCAGATGCCGACAAGCCCGGCGCCGACGCCGAACAGTTTTCGCGCCGTCACCGGTTCGTGGCGGGTGATCAGCGCCGTCATCAGGAAGGCGAAGATCGGCGTGGTGGAATTGAGGATCGCAGCAAGTCCGGCATCGGTCGATTGTTCCGCCCAGGCGATCAGCGTGAAGGGAATGGCGCTGTTCAAGCAGGCCTGGAACAGGAAACGCGCCCAGACGGCCCCGCCGCGCGGCAGTTTTAGCGCTCGCCAACGGAGGACGCCAAGCAGCACCAATCCGGCGATGAGGGTCCGGAGCGCGATCAGCGTCACCGGCGGGATGGTTTCGACACCGATCTTGATGAACGTGTAGGAAGCCCCCCAGAGCGTGGAGAGCGCCAGAAGCAGCGCCAGTTCTTTTGTCACGTTCGGTGTATTCGGCATGATATCGGCCTGGGTTTCGCGTTTTTCGATGCGGGTGTTCTAGGCCGAGGCGGCGGACGGATGCTTCGATGCGGATCGAACTGTTTGGACGACGCGCGGGATCGGCTAGGAGACAAGGCGACAGGAGACAGGACGATGGGAGACAGGGCGAACGGAGACCCGAGCATGACCCGCGAACAGGACAGGCCCTGGCAGCCGCTTTCGCCTCAGGAGATGGCGGACGCGCTGGGCGATGCCGGCTTTCCCTGGTGGATCGCCGGCGGTTACGCGATCGAGGCGTTTGTCGGCCGAACCTTCAGGCCGCATGGCGATATCGACGTGCTGATGCTGCGCCGCGACCGGATGGCGGTGCGCATGCTTCTGAAGGACTGGGATTGCTGGGCGGCCGATCCGCCCGGCACGCTGCGGCCTTGGCCGGCGGACGAGATGCTGTCCGCCTCCGTCGACCATATCTGGTGCCGCAGGAATTTTAGCGATCCGTGGCGATTCCAGCTGATGTTCGACGAAGCCGATGGCGGGACATGGCATTCGCGGCGGTCCGCTTCCGTCAGGCGGCCGATTGCGGACATGGGCTGGCGGGATGCAGCCGGGATTCCATTCCTCGCACCGGAGATCCAGCTTTTCTACAAGGCGAAATCGCCGCGGCCGAAGGACGAGCAGGACTTTTCCGCCGCGCTGCCGCTGCTCGGCGAACGGCGGACGGCGGACGGAATGGCTCGCCGATGCCATTCGCGCCGCCTATGGCGATGAAAATGCGTGGCTCGAAAGGTGTTCGGCGGCTGCCGGCTGATCGGGGCCGCCAGCCATCCTGCGCGCTTTACCCGCATATGGCCGCCGCCGCTTGCAGTCAGGCCCAAGCTCCTGCATTGATGGGGCTTCAGAAAGGATCCGCCGATGCCATCGACCGAGCTGTTTCTCGCCTTCCTCGCCACCACGGCGGTGTTCGCCTATATCCCCGGCCCGGCCATGCTCTATGCCGCGGCCCAGACGCTGGCGCGCGGGCGGTGGTCGGGGCTGATGGCCTCGCTCGGCATCCATATCGGCGGATATGCGCATGTGTTCGCCGCGGCAGCCGGGCTTTCGGTGCTCTTCCATGCGGTGCCGATGCTCTATCTGGCGGTGAAGCTGGCGGGCGCGGCCTATCTCGTCTGGCTCGGCATCTCGCTCTTCCGCGCCAAGGCGGCGGGGGATGTCGAGCTTCCGGAGATCGCCCAGAAATCCGGCCGGCGGGCGTTTTTCGAAAGCATCACGGTGGAAGTACTGAACCCGAAGACGGCAATCTTCTTTCTTGCCTTCCTGCCACAGTTCATCGACGCCTCGGCCGCCTTCCCCATCTGGCTGCAGTTCGTCATCCTCGGCACGATCGTCAACCTGATGTTTTCCTCGGCCGATATCCTCTGCGTTTTCCTGGCCGGTGCGGTCATCACCCGGCTGAAGCGCTCGAGCGGGGCGCAAAGGCTGATGCAGCGGGCCGGTGGAGCGCTGCTCGTCGGGCTCGGCGCGCATCTGGCGCTGCAGCGGAGCTGAGGATCATCCGTCCGGGAAAAGGATGGCTTCGTAATCCTGGGCGCCGTTCAACACATGCAAGACTTCAATCCGCTTGTCGCTGACGCGGTAGAGGATGAGGTAATTCCCGTAGGGCATGCGCCGGATACCGGAACGCTCATAGCGGGCAATCAGCGGAAACCTCAAGGGCATTTCGGAGAGCTTGTTACAGCGCTCGACAATTTCGCGAACAAAGCTCACGGCGCGTCGAGGATTGTCTTCTGCGATATACGCCCAGACGCGATCAAGGTCCGCGCGAAACCTTGCTGAAAAAACGACGATCACGCCTCTGCGTCTTCCGTCATCTTTGCATACTTGGCCTCGAAATAGGCAAGTACGTCATCGCCGGACATCACTCTACCGGCATCCGCATCCGCAATGCCTTCCGCGAGCGCCGCATCCAGCGCCGCAAGCCGCTTCTCACGCTCTTCGACAAGCCGCACCCCTTCGCGAAGGACTTCGCTGCGAGAATTGTAGCGGCCGGATTTCACCAGTTCGTCGACGTAGCTTTCGAGATACTGTCCGAGGTTTGCGCTGCTGGCCATGGTCTTTCTCCGTTCAGAGGAGAATATCAAAACCAATAACTATTATCAACGTCACCCCGTGACCCTCAGCTCCATGCAGGTCAGGTCCAGCCAGCGGCCGAACTTGGTGCCGACTTCGGAAAACGTGCCGGCGGTGCGGAAACCCAGCTTCTCGTGCAGGCCGATCGAGGCTGAATTCCCTGCCTCGATGCAGGCGACCATGACGTGGATGCCATTGGAGGCGGCGCGGGCGATCAGCTCCTGCATCAGCAGCCGGCCGATGCCGCCGCCGCGGAAATCGCGATGAATGTAGACGGAATGCTCGACGGTATGGCGAAAACCGTCGAAGGCGCGCCAGTCACCGTAGGAGGCGTATCCGGCGACCGCGCCGCCGACATCCGCCACCAGAACCGGGAAGCCCCGCGCCATGCGGGCGGAGAACCATTCCCTGCGGTTCTGGAGGTCGACGAGAACCTCGTTCCAAATCGCCGTCGTGTTGGCGACCGCGTCGTTGTAAATCTCCATGATGACAGGGAGATCGGCTTCGGTGGCGTCGCGCACTAGCGGTTGGGTCATTGTTTCGTCCATCATGATATTATTTCATCCACTATAACAGACGACAGGACAGCGAGTCCAGAATTGTTGGCCTCCGGCTCTTCTGGTAGCGTCACCGGGACTGATGCGGGAGGGGCGCAATGCGGTATGTCCTGATGCTTCTGGCATGGCTGATCGCCATGCCCGCGGTTTCCGCCGCCGACTGGCAGTCCTATGCCAATGCCCGCTTCGGTTATCGTGTCGAAGTGCCGCCCGGCTTCAAGGTGGGGCGGGCGCCGGACAATGACGACGGCAGGACGTTTACCGGTCCCAATGGCGACCGCATCCTGGTCTTCGGCACCTACCTCGTCGACGCCGCCTTCGAGGGCGAGGCTTCGAACCGCATCGCGCAGGCGATGGACGATGGCTGGCAGATTTCCTATTCGCGGGTCGAGGCGGATTGGGCGAGCTATTCTGGAACCAGAGGCAGTCGCGTTCTCTATGTGCGCGGCGTGCAGCTCTGCGACGAGGCGGCGGTGTTCGTGATGCTCGAATACCGCAACCGGGACCTCAGGACCTATGACCCGATCGTCAAGCGGATGGTCGCCAGCCTGAAGCCGGTCGGCTGCCCACGCTAAGCGGCCGAGTGGCCTGCGACGGTCAAAGGCCGCCGGAGAGGCTGAAGCAGGTCATGACCGCGCCGTAATGGACGGCGGCGGCGGCGACCACGAAACCGTGCCAGATGGCGTTCTGGAAACGCAGCCTTTCCCAGACGTGGAAGATCACGCCCAGCGAATAGATGAAGCCGCCGATGACGATCAGCCAGACGGTGACGGCGGGCAGGTATTCCGAGATCGGCCCGGCCACCATCACCCCGCTCCAGCCCATGGCGAGATAAAGCAGGATCGCCAGCTTGTCGTAACGGCCGGGAAACAGGCATTTCAGCACGATGCCGAAGATGGCGGTTGCCCAGATCGCCAGAAGCATGGCGAAGATCCAGGGATCGTGCGCGCCGCGCTGCAGGAAGGGCGTATAGGTCGCCGCGATCAGGATGAAGATCGCCGAATGGTCGAGCCGCCGCAGCACCCATTTGGTGCGCGAACGCGGCCAGATATTGTAGGTGAACGAGATCGACAGACAGATGATCAGGCCGAGGCCGTAGATCCAGGCGGCGGCGATCGCCCCGTGGCTCGACCAGACGGTCGCATAGAAGATCAGCGCGGTGGCGCCGACCAGCGCGAACACGATACCGATACCGTGGATGATGCCATCCGCGACGATCTCGTGAAAATCGTATTTCCGCCCGAAGTTGAAGAACTCGCTCATCCGACCTTTCCGTCTCCCTCACGCCAAGAATGAGCGTGAGAGGGGCGGAAGGCAAGAGCGGCAGGATTCACATTGCGTTTCCCGCGTTAAACTTTGCCTGACACGTCGCGCGACACCTCGCCGGCACAGGTCTGGCAAAGCGGCGTCTGCGGCACGGCATCCAGGCGTTTTTCGGCGATCGGCTGGCCGCATCGGGTGCAGATGCCGAACGTGCCGGCGGCGATGCGGCCGAGTGCCGCATCGATCGCGGCAAGCTCCCGCTCGCCGGTTTCGCCGAGTTCCTCCAGTACTTCGTCATTGTTGCGTTCGACGGCACGGTCGTCGTCGTCCGGGTTACGGGGCGTGACGAAATCCTGTTCGATGCGGTTCAGGCGGTTTTCCAGCTCAGCCTTCCTCGCCCGCAGAATGCCGTCATATCTTGCGGTATCCATGGATCGGTTCCTTTCAGCGGTCGACGAGGACCGAACAGGTGGCGTGACGCACGACGCGGTCGGCGGTGGCGCCGATCAGATAGTTCGACAGGTCCGGAATATGCGAGGCGACGATGATGAGATCGGCGCCCTGCTCTTCGGACGCCGCAAGGATCTCACGTGCCGGCGAGCCCTGGCGGATCTCGATATCGGCCTCGATCCCGACCTTTTTGCGCAGCTCGAGGAGTTGCGTTTCCGCATCCTTGCGGGCCGCGACGATCAGATCGACCGTCAGGTCGGAGACGAGGTAACCGGGCATGTCCTCGACCACGTTGACGACGAGGATCGTGCCGTCCCCGTCCAGGAGGTTGGATGCGGTGCGGAGGATGCGCTCGCCCTTTTCCAGAGCGGAGACATCCACCGCGACGATGATCTTCTTGTACATGCGATCTCCTTTCATGCTTTTCGCCCGTTGTGGATCCGCATGTGCGGAACCGCCTTGACCAAGGTCAAGCGCTTTTGGGATCGTCTACAATTCGGAGACGATCAATCGCCATTTTGCGCTCTATCGTGAACGATGTGCGTGGGCCATATAGGTTGCAACAGGGCGTTCCGATCGCCCGACGCCCGAAAGGATTTTTACATGTCCGATATCAAGCAACCCTTCGCCCTGACCCGCCCGGCCCATGTCCGCGGCGCGCACCTGGTCGTCAGCGACCTGCCCCTGGTGTCCGGCTTCTACCAGAAGATCATCGGCCTCAAGGTTCTCGAAAAGACCCCGAGCGGCGAAGTGCTGGGCGTCGACGGCCAGCCGCTTTTGACGCTTTCGACCGGCAACAATGTCGCCCGCGCGCCGCGCAACGCAGCCGGCCTGTTCCACACCGCCTTCCTGGTTCCGAGCAGGCAGGACCTCGCCCGCTGGCTGGCGCATTCCGCCCATAACAACGTCCGGCTGGACGGCGCATCCGACCATCTGGTCAGCGAGGCGATCTATCTCGCCGATCCCGAAGGCAACGGCATCGAGATCTATCGCGACCGCACGCCGCAGGAATGGAATTATCACCCGGACGGCACGGTGGCGATGGCGACCGAACGCCTGAACCTGCAGGAACTCTATAACAGCGCCCCGAAGGAGACCTTCGGCGGAATGGCGGACGGCACGGCCGTCGGCCACATCCACCTGCAGGTCGGCGACATCCCGCAGGCCGATGCCTTCTACCGCGACGTGCTCGGCCTGAAGATCATGGCGCGGTATCCGGGCGCCAGCTTCTTTGCGACCGGCGACTACCACCACCATATCGCCGCCAATATCTGGAACAGCCGCGGCGCCAGGGCCCGCGAAGGCAATATGACGGGCCTTTCGGACTACACGGTCCGGTTCAACGACAAGGCGGCGCTCGACAAGGCGCTGGCGGCGCTCGACGTCCAGGAGATCGCCACCGCCAAAACCGCCGATGGCTGGTCGCTGAAGGACCCCTGGGGCATCGGCCTGACGCTCGCCGCCTGAGCCTGCCTGCCCCCGTTTTCCCCAGATGCGGCGCCCCGGAACCGGAGCGCCGCTTTTGCGTTGTGGAGCATCACGGGGACCTCAGGACATATGGCAACATGAGCGCGCGCGGCAGCAGCAAGCTGAAGAAACACCTGATCGCCATGTCCGAACAGCGCAAGGAAACGGCGCTGGGGGCCGAGGATATCGACATCACGGAGAACCTGCCGCTCGGGCGCGAGGCTCTCGACGTGGCGATGGCCTGGGCCGTGATCGGCATTTTCGCGATCGTGTTCCTCGCGCTCGTCCATTACATGTCGCTGATCCTCATTCCGGTCACGCTTGCCGTCGTCGTCGGCCTGATCCTCGGGCTGGTCGCCGACCGGCTGAGCAGAGCCGGCGTGCCGCGCTTCGGCATCGCCTTCATCCTGTCGACGCTGGTGTTCGCCGTCCTGTTCCTGATCGCCAATTCGCTCGCCGAGCCGGTCGCGACGCTGGTGCAGGAAGGCCCTAGTTTCATCGAGCGGACCATCAACCGCATCAAACCCTTCCTCGAAAGCCAGCACTGGATCAACGTCTCGCCCGCGACCTTCGAGACCGGGCCGATGTCGATGCAGTCGCTGATCGAGAATTCCGGCAATATTCTCGGCGTCATCACCGCCAACCTGACGCCGGCGATCATCCAGGGAATGATCTTCTTTGCGGCGCTGCTGCTCTTCCTCTATGGGCGGGTGCGGCTGCGGCGCACCATCATCCTTGCCTTTCCGACACGGCGGCAGAGGCTGATGGCGATCCGGGTGCTCAACTCGATCGACGAGGTGCTCGGCTACTATTTCGCGACAGCCAGCCTGCTTTATCTGGGGCTCGGGGTGGTGATGGCGGCGATCGCCTATTTCGGCGGGCTTTCCATGCCGGTGCTCTGGGGCCTGTTCGCCTTCGTCTCGAGCTTCATCCCCTTCCTCGGGATCACGCTGATGACCGTCTCGGTGGCGATCGCCGGCATTCTGACCCATGACGCGCTGCTGCTCGGCCTGATCCCGGCGGTCATCTTCTTCACCGTGCATCTCATCATGGAAAACCTGATATTTCCGGCGATCATGGGCCGGCAATGGGAGATCAATCCCTTCATCGTCTTCATCGCCATCCTGTTCTGGACCTGGATGTGGGGGGCGGTCGGCGCCATGCTCGCCCTGCCCCTCTCGCTGATCATGATGACGGTGCTGAACGAGCTCTTCCCGGACCGCAAGACGGTGCCGAACCTGCCGGGCTGACGGCCGCGACGGGCCTGGGAGGACTGTTCACTCGTAGAGGTAATACTGGTCCCACTGTTCCCTGGGGACCTTCGAGCCGATCTTGTAGTCGAAGGACAGGATTTCGAGGCCTTTGTCGCCGGTCTCGCATTTGTACTTGAGCCTGTACCAGTCGCCGGCGCTGCGGAACACGGCGCCCGGGGCGCGAATGGCATTGCCGGCCTCGATCGGCTCGGCAAAGGTATAGGCGATCACCTTGTCGGGTTTGAACTCGCCCTTGTTGTCTTCCTTGATGCGGTCCATCGCCTCGATATCGCAGCGCTGTTCGCGCCGTTCATCCAGAGAAAGTGCGTCGAGCTGCTTGACGATACGGGAATCGAGGGCATGCGCGGGCAGGGCGGAAAGAAGGGCAAGTGCCGCAAGCGACCAGGGTTTCATCATGTCACTTCCTATCCAATATGACTCGGAGGGCGCGGACACTAGGAGATGGTTACACGATTGACCACCTACCAGAACGGGAAATAGGATGATGTGATCGAGTGGGATGAATGGGGCCAGATGACGGACGACGCGCTCTCGGATGCGAAAAAGGAGCAGATCAAGCTGCGGGCGACGTTCCTGAACAATATCGGGATCGGCATCATTCTGGTCGGCGTGTTCACGCCCGTCACGCGCCTCATTTACGGCGACATCAACGCGCAGGTTAGCATACTGTGGCTCGTAGGCTCGCCATTGGCTTGTTTTCGTCTTGGGAGTTACACTACATTTCATGGCGACAAGACAGCTTGAGGAATTGAGCAGATGGACATCGAAAAGCTGATCCTGTTCCTCACCCCGATGGTAGGAATTGGTCTTGTGTTGCTTGCATTGCGCATCCACGACAGGATCACCGGCTTCCCGTTCGGCAAAGGCAAGGGGAAGTAACTCAGGCACCGCTTGCCTCGCGCACGCGCGCCCCCTATCTCTGGCACTCCTTTCTTCCAATCCGGAGTGCTTCCTTGGCCACCTCGCGCAGATCGCCTTTCGCCAATCTTCCCGCCGCCCCCGTTGCGGCCAGGAAGCCGGTTTCCGATACCCGCCACGGCATTACCCGCACCGACGACTATGCCTGGTTCCGGGCCGACAACTGGCAGGCGATGTTCAAGGATCCGTCGATCCTCGATCCGGAAATCCGCAGCCACCTCGAAGCCGAGAACGCCTATATGGAAGCGGCGATGGGCGATACCGCCGATCTGCAGAAGGCCCTGTTTGCCGAGATGCGCGGCCGTATCAAGGAAGACGACAGTTCGGTGCCGATGAAGGACGGGCCGTTCGCCTATGGCACCCTCTTCGTGACCGGCGGCGAGCAGCCACATTATTTCCGAACTCCGCGCGACGGCGGCGAAAAGCAGCTCCTGCTCGACGGCGACAGGGAAGCTGCGGCCAAGGATTACTTCCGCCTTTCCGGCATCGACCACACGAGCGACCATAGCCACGGCATCTGGGGTTACGACGACAAGGGTTCGGAATATTTCACGCTGCGCATCCGCGACCTTGCGACCGGCGAGGACCTGGCCGACGTGGTCGAGAATACCGGCGGCGGCGGTGTCTGGGCGCCCGACGGCCGGAGCTTCTTCTATACGCTGCAGGACGAGAACCACCGGCCGTCCAAGGTCTTCCACCACATCGTCGGCACCCCGCAGTCGCAAGACCGGCTTGTCTACGAGGAGGAGGATCCGGGCTTCTTCATGGGCGTCGGCGGCTCGCTGCTCGACGATTTCATCTATATCGACATCCATGACCACGAGACCTCGGAATACCGGCTGCTTTCGACCAAGGATCTCACCGCCGAACCTGCGCTGGTCGCGGAACGCGAGGAAGGCATCGAATATTCGATGACCGAGGGCGGCGACGTCTTCTACATCCTTACCAATGACGGCGGCGCCAAGGATTTCAAGATCTGCCAAACGCCGGTTACCGCACCGGGCAAGGAGAACTGGACCGAGGTCGTGCCGCACGAGCCCGGCCGGCTGATCATCAGCCACATGGCATTCGCCGGTCATCTGCTGTGGCTGCAGCGCAAGGACGGCTTGCCGCAGATCATCATCCGCGACCGCAAGACCGGCGAGGAACACGCGATCGCCTTCGCCGAGGAAGCCTATTCGCTCGGCCTGCAGGGCGCGGCGGAATACGACAGCAACGTCATCCGCTTCTCCTATTCGTCGATGACGACGCCGAGCCAGCTCTACGACTACGACATGGTGACCCGCGAGCGGGTGCTCTTGAAGACCCAGGAAGTGCCGTCGGGTCACAATCCGGACGACTACGTCACCCGCCGGGTGATGGCGCCGGCGCATGACGGCGAACTGGTGCCGGTCTCGCTGCTTTACCGGAAGGACACTCCGCTCGACGGGTCGGCGCCCTGCCTGCTCTATGGCTACGGCGCCTACGGGATCACCATTCCGGCCGGGTTCTCGACCAACAACCTGTCGCTCGCCGATCGCGGCTTCGTTTATGCGATTGCCCATATCCGCGGCGGCAAGGACAAGGGTTTTGCCTGGTACGAGACCGGCAAGATGGAGCACAAGCAGAACACGTTCAAGGACTTCATCGCCGCGGCTGACTATCTGAATCAAGAGAAGTTCACGTCTTACGCGAACATCATCGCCGAAGGCGGTTCGGCCGGCGGCATGCTGATGGGCGGCATCGCCAACATGGCGCCGGAAAAATTCGCCGGCATCATCGCCGCCGTGCCCTTCGTCGATGTCTTGAACACCATGCTCGACGACACGCTGCCGCTCACCCCGCCGGAATGGCCGGAATGGGGCAATCCGATCGACAGTCTCGAAGAATACCAGTGGATCGCCGCCTACAGCCCTTACGACAATATCGAGGCGAAACCCTATCCGCCGATCCTCGCGATCTCCGGCCTCACCGACCCGCGCGTCACCTATTGGGAGCCGACCAAGTGGGTCGCCAAGCTGCGCGAATTCTCGACCGGCACCGCGCCGATCCTCTTGAAGACCAACATGGCGGCCGGCCATGGCGGCAAGTCGGGACGTTTCCAGCGGCTGGAGGAGATCGCGTTCGAATATGCGTTTGCGATCAAAGTGGCGGGGAAGATGTGAGCTACTCGTGAAGGGCGTGCCGTGGCACGCCCTTCAATGCATGTCCGGCGACAACGGAACACAAGATAGGGTGGCCTTTGGGGAGGTAAGGAATGACCGTCTATGTTGCCCTGCTTCGCGCGGTGAACGTCACCGGCACAACGCTCCAGATGACGGAGCTCAAGTCCATCTGCGAAGAGCTCGGCTTCACCGACGTCAAGACCTATATCCAGAGCGGCAATGTTCTGTTCCGCTCCAACGAGGCTGAGGCCAAGGTGGCCGACAGGCTCGACGAGGCTCTTGGCCAAAAATTCGGCAGGAAGCCTGGCGTGATGGTGCGCTCCACCGGAGAGCTGGAGACGATCGTCGAAAACGCACCTTTCCCCGAGGCCAAGCCGAATTTCCTGCTTGTGCATTTCCTGCCCGGGAAGGCCGCCGGGGATGCGCTCGACACGATGGTCGCCCCGGATGGCGAAGAGGCTGTTGTCGCCGGGCGCGAGATCTATGTCCACTACCCGATCGGCTCGGGCAAATCGAAACTGAAGCTTGCCGCCCTGAAACCCGGCACGTCGCGCAATCTCAACACCGTGCGCAAGCTCGCCGAGATGGCACGGGCGATGGAAGGCTGAACGGCCGATGGCGGGCATCGTCATTCCGATCGTCTGTTATGCCGTGATCGTCTCTGTGCTCGGCGTGGCCGGCTGGTCCGTCTGGCGCCAGAGGAGGAGCAAGCCGCCCTCCTGGCCGCCCTACCCTTTGATCGATGCCAGCGAGGAGGAGATGGACCGGCGGCGGACGGAGGTGCGCGACAGGCTTTCGCATGAGGCCCTTGGGGGCGAGCGGATGCGCCTGGTGTGGCAAAAGCTGCAGGAGGCTAGGATCGGCGAAGGGCTGATCCACGAATTCCATCGCGACTTCTGCGGCCACGGCCTGATCCGCGCCGAAAACGGCATCATGCTCTGCGACATCCAGGATGGCCATCATCCGGGACCGGCCATCGCTACCTGGACCAGCGAGGAGGAGTTCGTCGCCTTCTTCTCCCGACAGAGCGATTTCACCCTGAGCGGCTGGGATCCCGCCGAGCCGGTCTTCTATACCGACGACAGCTGGTATCGGCACAATCAGCGCCTTACCCGGGCGATATTCGACCGGTTTCTTCGCAACCGGAACGGATAAGGAACGGCCCGAACAGCCGTTCACCGACGCATTTTTGTCAAGCCCCTGTCGTCAAACCGAAACATTGATCGCAAGCTTCGCGCAAGGTTCGTGCGTTAACCATTTGTTAACCATTCTGAACACGGGCGTCTCGCCATGAAGATCGATAGCGGCCTCAACGGCTATTATTATCCCAACCGGACACAAGAGATGGACCGGAAAATCGAAGACGCGCCGCAGCGCGAGGTTGCCGCTGCCCAGCGCTCCCCGAATGCGTTGACGGGAAGCAGCACGCTGCTCTCTTCCTCGCTTGCCAATGCGCTCTGGGTCATGGAAATCGACGACGCCGGCTCCGCAAACATCGACATGCAGGCGCGGTCGATCCCGCAGGACTGGGTCGAAGGCCGCTACCAGGAATTCGCCGAGTTCTAAAAGCCCCGGCTACGCCGTTCGAGCCGGCGTGACCTCCACCGTCACATGCGACAGATCCCGGATGCCCCGGAGCTTATCCTTGTAGAAGGACGGCGCCTGGGGTTTTGGCGTGACCAGGGCGACGATCGCCGCATGATGTCCCGGCCCCACCTGCCAGACATGCAGGTCCGAAATCCTGTCGTCCTCCGTCTCGACGCTCCGGCGGATCCTGCCCGCCAGTTCCTCGTCATCCGGCTGCGCATCCAAGAGCACGGTCGCCGTCGCCCGGATCAGTCCCCAGGACCAGCGGGCGATGACCAGGCCGCCGACCACGCCCATGGCCGGGTCCAGCCAGGCCCAGCCATAGGAACGGCCGAGAACGAGTGCTGCGATCGCCAGGACCGAAGTCAGCGCATCGGCGAGGACGTGCAGGTAGGCGGCGCGCAGATTGTGGTCCTTGGCTGCGGATCGCGCGTGGCCGCCGTGATGCCCATGGTGGCCGCCATGATGATGGCCCCCCTCATGGGAATGGCCTCCCTCATGCGAATGGCCGCCATGATGGGAATGGTGATGATCCTCCCTGAGCAGCCAGGCGCTGAGCAGATTGACCGCAAGCCCGACCGCTGCGACGAGGATCGCCTGATCGAAATCGATCGCCACCGGATCGGCAAGGCGGACAAAACTTTCCCAGGCGATCAGCAGCGCGATCAGGGCAAGCACGATGGCGCTCGCAAAGCCGGCAAGGTCGCCGAGTTTGCCGGTGCCGAACGTGTAGCGCGGATTGCGGGCCTGGCGGCGGGCATAGAGATAGGCGAGCGCCGCGATCAGCATGGCGCCGGCATGGGTGGACATATGCCAGCCGTCGGCGGTCAGCGCCATCGAACCGAAGACCGAGCCGGCGACGATTTCCGCCACCATCATCGTCGCGGTCAGCGCGATCACGAGCCAGACCTTGCGCTCGTTGCGCTCGTGGTCGGCGCCCAGAAACACGTGCTCGTGCTTCAGCGCCTCGATGGGATCGGCCATGGTCTTCTCCTTCGTCTCGATCAGCGGATATAGGTGCGGAGCGCCTCGGCAAGTTCGTCCACCGCCTGCGCCCTCTGTTTCTCGTCCTCTGCGTGCAGCACATGCTCGCGAAGGTGATCCTCCATGACCTCTCCGGTCAGCCCGGAAAGCGCGCCACGGATCGAGGCGAGCAATTGCAGCACCTCGCCGCAGGGCGCTTCCGCCTCCAGTGCCCGCTCGACCGCCTCCATCTGCCCCTTCAAGCGGCGCACCCGCGCCAGAAGCTTTGCCTTTTCCCGGATCGTATGCGCCACGAGGATCTCCCATGTAATATAGGGGGGTACTCTATATTACATGGGATCGAACGGCAATTGGGTCCAGCTTTCCGGTTAGTGAGGTTTGAAACAGGCCTAAGCCAAACGTGGGGACGCGAGGCCGAGAAAAACCAGCGTGGAACGATTGAGGCGCAAGATGTCGTCGTCGCGCAACCGCCCCAAACGCTCTCCGATCTTGCTGCGAGGAACCGTGGCGATCTTGTCGACCATCAGCCATGAGGGCTGATGCAGGCCGTTGCCTTCATCCGGTCGGACATGGATACGAAACAGTGGAGCATCGACTTCGTAGGTCGTGAAGATGCAGATCGTGACCGAATCCGTTCCACCGAAACTATCATCCTGCAGCACGACGCAGGGGCGCGGCTTACCGGCATAGTCATTGCCTCCGGAAACAGTCCAGACCTCGCCGCGCCTCACTCGTCGGCCCAGTCCGTAATGGAATCGATAAAGGCCTGGTCTTCGGCAGCACCGGAACTTGCAGCCGCCGCGAGCGATTGGCGATATGCCTCGGCCTTAAAGGCAGCAGACCGCACATCGGGAACCCAGATTTGCACAGGCCGCAAGCCTTGATCCCGCAGTCGCTCTCGGTGCTGCCTAACCTTTTCCCGCGATGACTTAGGGTTGACCGGCATGAAACGCCCCTACGGTTACATGTAACCATATCCGGACTGCCGGTTTGATGCAAGTCAAAATCCGAAAGCTCCGTGCAGGTTTCGGGACCTAAGCCGCTAGTGGTCCTTCACGAGGAGAGTCGCGATGACGACGATTGGCAGCAGCAATCCTTATTACACATCTCTTTACAGCATCCCTGGCAAGAACGGCGGCAACAAGAACGCTTCGGGCGGCAGCGCCAACGACTATGCCGCACCGCGACAGTCAGTATCGGGCGGCATTTCCGGCTCCGACACCGTATTCGGCGCAAAACTGGCCGACGCGCTCTGGACGATGGAAAGCCAGGGCGTCGAGATCGACCAGGAGGCCGGCGACACCTGGCTCGGCAAGGCGCCCTCGACGAAATACGAAGACGAATTCATGGGCCTCGCCAAGAAGACCTTCGCCGAGCGCATCCGCGAACAATATCTCAAGGATCACGACCTTACAGAAGACGATCTCAAGTCGATGTCGGCGGAAGACCGCGAGGCGGTCGAGGCGGATATCCGCAAGGCGATCCTCGAAGCCATGGGCGTCAACGGCGAGAGGCAGCAAGCCGCGATGGACATGGGCGGCAACGCTGCTGCGGAGGAACAGGCGGCAAACAACCCGGCCACCGGCGCCCAGGCGCCGGGCATGTCGGGAAAGCAGGACGGCAAGGACGATCCGCTGCTCTCCATGTAGGGTGAGCTGACGACCTAAAAAACCTTCGGCGGCCGCGGCCTTGTCCATCAGGGCCGCGGCGCTTTCACCTTGTGCGGCCGGAACCGTTGTCATCGGCGATCATCGCCGGCGGCCCCTCCCCGGCATGCGGCTGATGATCCCATCGCGACCGCCGCAGCATCTCCATCGCCAGGATCAGCCATATTCCAGCGACAGTGGCGACCAAGGCCCAGAAAAGCCGGAGGATATCCCTCGCGCGCCCGTCGAACCTGGCATGGCAATGGCTGCAGCATCCGTTCATCACGTCACCTTCCTTATCGCTCCGTCCGCGTGTCTTTCGTGCGGACCGGCTTGTCTTCGTGCCGGTGACTGACTAGATAATTCCTCTAGTGACTAGAGCTACAAGAGGAAATTTCAGCCATGCTGTCGATCGGCGATCTTTCGAAACGGACCGGCGTCAAAGTGCCGACGATCCGCTACTACGAACAGATGGGGCTGATCGAAGCGGCGGAACGTTCCGAGGGCAACCAGCGCCGCTACGAGAGGCAAGATCTCGAGCGGCTCGCCTTCATCCGCCACGCCCGCGACCTCGGCCTCGACATTCCGGCGATCCGCGACCTGATCGCGCTCAGCCAGCATCCCGACCTCCCTTGCGCCAATGCCGACCGGATCGCCGCCGACCACCTGGCGGCCGTGCGCGAAAAAATCGAAAAGCTGAAAAAGCTGGAGCACGAACTCGAACGGATCATCTCCCATTGCGACGGCCATTCGATCGAGGACTGTTATGTGATCCGGGCGCTTTCGGATCACGGGCTGTGCGAGGGCGAGCACTGAGGGCAGATTTATTGTCAGGGTATGGTAGCGAACTGCGATCAATGTCAGCCCAGCCACGCCTATAATTATTAGACCGGGGCATGGCGGAGGCGATCATGGAGGTTGCTAACCGTTTCGCAAATCACGCTTGACAAGGTTTGAGATCGGGAGCATCTAGGCGCCATGATCAACACGCGCACGACCACCGCCTGCTCGTATTTTTGGGCCTTCCTCTAAGGGGCGGCTCGACAGATCATCATGTCAACAAGCCGCCGTCAGGCGGCTTTGTTGTTTCAAACGGCACCTGACGGCAAGAAGACCGAACAAGGATGCCGGAAATGCCCACCCAGACGATTGAAGATACCGATATCACCCTGCCCCGCCCGCCGGTCGTGACGATCCGCAATGCGAAATCGCGCGACCTGCCGGAACTCAACGAGATGATCGCGCTGCTTGCCGCGCATCACAACGACCCCGCCGCCATCACGCCTGAAAAACTCGAGCGCGACCTGTTCGGCGCCATGCCGTGGATCAGCGCTCTGGTCGCCGATACCGGTACGGACCTGATCGGCTACGCCATTCTCGTGCCGCTCTACAGGGCCCAGGAAGGCACGCGCGGCATGGACCTGCACCATCTCTTCGTGCGCGACGGCCACCGCGGCCACGGCATCGGCCAGCACCTCGTGTCGCGCGCCCGGGAAATCGCCAGGAACGCCGGCTGCGACTATCTTTCGGTCAGCGCCGCGACCGGCAATTTCGCCGCCCACCGCTTCTACGAACAGATGGATTTCAAGCCGCGCCCGGTCACCGGCATGCGTTATATGCAGGCGCTGGCGTGATATCAGCGGCCAAGGCCTATCCGGCGGCCTTGGCCAGGATTTCGCCTGCCCATTCGTTGAGGCTCTTTCCAGCCAGCTCCGCTGCCTTTGCGGCACGGGCATGGACATCGGGATCGATACGAAACATCACTCGACCGGAATAAGGCCTATGCGGGGATCTTCCAAGCCGCTCGCAGGTTTCCAGATAATCATCGACCGCTTCGTGGAAGGCGGTCTTGAGATCGGCGACGGAATCGGCGTGAAACCCCACGACATCGGCAATGCCGGCGATGTGTCCGACAAAAATCTCGTCTTCGGCATCGAACTCGATGCGGGCCGAGTATCCCTTATATTCCAAGACATTCATGGCTCTATTCCTAACTGAGACAGAAAAAGCCGCGCATCCTTGATCTGATATCGCTTCGCTTCCTTATCCGGGTGGGGTCGATGGAAAAACGCGATCAATCCGTCTTTTTCAAAACGAACTCTCGATCCGCTGCCCTCTAGGACACGGCATCCAACGGCGATCAGAAGATTTTCGACGTCGCTCCATTCGATGGACGGCGACACCGGATCCCGAAATATCGCAACAAGTGTCCTGCGCTGCTTGCTGTTCATGATAGCACTTTAATCCATGCTAGCAGATTTTGCAAGCAACCCGTCTACCGTGCCGGCACCGCCTTCAGGTAAGCCGCAATTGCCTCAAGATCGCTCTTCGGCAGATGCGCGAGGTTCTGCTGGACCTCGACCATCGAGCCGCCGACCGTGTCGAAATCCGGGGTGAAGCCGGTTTCGAGATATCCGGCAATGTCGCTTTCGCTCCAGGAGCCGATATCCTTCGAACCCGGCGTGATGTTGGGGATGGTGCCCTTGCCTTCCGGATTGGGGCCGCCGGCGAGCCAGCGGTCGGGGAGGAAACCGCCTGTCGCGTCGCGCGGGGTGTGACATTCGCCGCAATGGCCGGGGCCTTCGACCAGAAACTGGCCGCGTTTGAGCTTGTCGTCGGCCGATGCGAGCTCTACCCGCGGCCGGTCGTTGAAATAGAGGAACTTCCAGCCGCCGACCGCCAGGCGGATATTGTAGGGGAATGGCAGCTCGTGCGGTGGCGCGACATTGGTGCTTGCCGGCAGGGTCTTCAGGTAGCCGAAGAGATCGTTGACATCCTTGGCCGAGAGCCTCGAATAGGAGCCGTAGGGGAAGGACGGAAACAGGTGTTCGCCGTCCGGGCCGACGCCGCGGGTGGTGGCATTGCCGAACTGAGCCAGCGTCCAGCTGCCGATGCCGGCCTTGGGGTCGGGCGAGATGTTGGGGATATGGAACGTGCCGAACGGGCTCGGCAGCGCCCTTCCGCCGGACAAGACCTTCAGCGCATCGCCGGTGGCGCCCGCCGCGGCATGACAGCTCGCACAGCCGCCCGTCCAGAAAAGCTGTTCCCCGTTGGCGAGATCCGGTGCGCCGAGACCCGCCCAACGGGAATCGGGATAGGGATCTGGCTTGGTCAACGCCCAGGCCGTGGCGGCACCGGCCGCGACCACCACAACGCCCGCCACCAGGATTTTGGACCATATCGAGGCCATCGCCTTCGTCCTCCAGCGTCATTCTAAGATGCGGGGACGGCCGCAGAAGCTGCGGCCGTCTTTCTGTCTTTTGACAGGACCGCGATTACTTCAGACGAAAATTCTGGTGGCAGGTGCTGCAGTTGCCGCCGAGCGTCTGCATTGCCTTGCCGACAGCGGCCTGGTCTGCCGGCAGGGACGCCAGAAGCACCTCGGCATCGGAACCGAGCTTCTGCGCATCCGCGCGGAACTCGGCATTCTTTTCCCAGATGGCCGGTGCCGCCTTGGTCTTGTCGCCGGTCTCCGAGCCTGCCGGGAACTGGTCGGGGAAAGCCTTGATATTGGTGCTCATCGTGGTCAACGCGGTGCGGACCACAGCCTGGTCATAAGGCTTTTCGCCCTTGGCGATGGCGGCCAGAGCGCCGGTTGCGCCGCCGATACCCTTCATCAGCGCCTGGCGCTTGGCGATCGGGGTTTCCTGGGCAGTCACAGCCGTCAAGCCAAGACAGAGTACGGCCGCGGCGGCGGCAATCAGTTTAAACTTCATCAATCCTGTCCTCATTGAGCCGGTCGCGCCGGCAGTGTTTTGCGGGGATCATGATTGCCGGCTTATGCGTTTGAAAAAAGTAACTTTTCTGTCATGACACCGCGAGCGGCCCCGCCTGTTGCCGGGCAGGCACGAATGTGACGGATATATGGCTTGCCGCGACCGCCGCATCCCGTCCTTCAGGCCGTCAGCCCTTCCCAGAGCGTCAGCGCGGAAACGGCAAGCAGCAGAAGGCCTGCAATCCGCCCGACCCAGATCGTCGCATTGCCATTGCCGACCAGCAATTTCCGCGCCCGGCCGGCCGCCACGGCAAGGCCGCCGTAGATCCCGAGCTGGGTCGCCGCCGTCATCGCCGCCATGGCCGCCGCCTGCGGAGCGAGCGGTCCGAAATCCGGCCGCAGGAATTGCGGATAGACCGCGAGCATGAACAGATAGGCCTTCGGGTTGATCAGGCAGGTGACGGCGCCGCGCCGGAAGGCCTCCCAGTTCGATCGCGTGTCCGCCGGGCCGACATGGTCGACGGTGATCGAGCTCCTGATCAGGCTGACGCCGATCCAGGCCATGTAGAGCGCCCCGACGATCAGCAGCGGCCTGAACAGAACCGGCATGAGACTGGCGAGCAGGCCGACGCCGACCGCGCCGTAGAGCGAGTGCACCAGCCCGCCGGCGATGATGCCGGCAGTGGCGGCCAGCCCCGCCGTGCGGCCGCGGGTCAAAGAATTGGCGAGCACGAAGATCATATCCATGCCCGGCACGACGATGATGCCGAACAGGAGCGTGAAGAAGAGCCAGAGATTTTCGGTATAGGTCATGTCAGTTTCTGATCCTCGCAATATCCGGCTTCGGATGATGAAGCCTTGTTTTTCAATCGGATATGCGGTCCTATACGGTAGGCCAACTGACAGCGTGTTGTCAGTAGCGATCGTCCCTGCTTAAGGAATGCCGGCATGCGCAAGGCCTCGCGCCTGTTCGAGATCATCCAGATCCTCCGGCTTGCCAGAAAGCCGGTGACGGCGGCCGAGATCGCCGCGCAGCTCGAAGTGACGGTGCGCTCCATCTACCGGGATATCGCGGCGCTGCAGACGATGCGGGTGCCGATCGAGGGCGGGCGCGGCATCGGCTATATCCTGCGCCCCGGCTTCACGCTGCCGCCCTTGATGCTGTCGATCGAGGAGACGGAGGCGATCGTGCTGGCGCTGGCACTCTTGGAGCGCACCGGCGACACGGAACTCAGGCAGGCCGCCAAGCAGGTGAACCGCAAGATCGCCGCCGTGGTGCCTGCGCCGCTCGCCGGCACGTTTTCCGCCAATGCGCTGCATGCCTGGGGTTCGGTCGCCCCAGTGCCGGACGCGCTCGACCTTGCCATGGTGCGCCGGGCGATCCGCGACGAGCAGAAACTGGCGCTCGACTACCGCGACGAATATGCCCGCGCCACGGAGCGGACGATCCGGCCCCTCGCACTCATCTATTATTCGCAGACGGCCAATATCGTCGCCTGGTGCGAACTGCGCCAGGCGATCCGCAATTTTCGCGCCGACCGGGTGGAGCATTGCGAACTGGCGGACGGCTTCTTTCGCGGTGAAGGCGAGATGCTGCGGCAGCTCTGGGTCCAGGGCTGGAACAACCCGCCAACGTGACCGTCATGCCGGGGTCGCGAAGCCTGCGCCTGACAGCCCGCGGCTTTGCCCCTATGGTGCGCGCGCATCCTCGGGAATCAGCAGGGCATGGGAGTGGATGAATGCGCAAGGCAATCATCGTCTGGGGCGGATCGAAAATCCATGAGCCGGAGGAGTGCGCCGGCATTACCGGCGACATCCTTCGCGAGGACGGGTTTTCGGTCGAGATTACCGGCGATCTGAGCATATTCGGGTCCCGCAACATCGAGGCCGCCGATCTGCTGGTGCCGATCATTACCGGCGAAACGCTGGAAAAGGCGCATGCCCAGGCGCTTGTCGCGGCCGTGCGGGGCGGGCTGGGGCTTGGCGGCCATCACGGGGCGCTTGCGACCTCCTTCAAGGAAAGTGCCGCCTTCCGTTATCTCTGCGGCGTCACCTGGGTGGCGCATCCCGGCAATATCATCGACTTCCGCGTCAACGTCACCCGCCCCGACGACCCGGTGATGCGCGGCATTGCGGATTTCGACTACAGGTCGGAGCAGTATTACCTGCATTACGACCCGTCCGTCGAAATCCTGGCGACGACGACCTTTACCGGTGAATATGACGAGGCGGTGCGCGACGTGGTGATGCCGGTCGTCTTCAAGCGCCATTTCGGCCAGGGACGGATCTTCTATTCGGCGCTCGGCCATGTGGCGGCAGAGTTCGAACATCCGCATATGCGCAGCATCCTGCAGCGCGGGCTGACCTGGGCGGCGCGTGGCTGAGGCGCTCGCCGTTTAGAGAGCAAGCGTGCGGCTTTGCTCGCGGCCGTGGCCGGTGATCTCGATACGGTCGGCGAAGATTTCCACCACCGCGAAGGTGCTTTCCGTCTCGGTGTCGACCATGCCCTTGAAGTTCACATACCAGGTGTTGCCGGCGCGGCCGAGATTGCCGACATGGTTATGGCCGTTCAGATAGGCGATCACGTTGCCGGAGCGAGCGAAGAGACCGGTCAGCCGCTCGCCGCTCCACAGATTGTGCTCGTTTTCGGGGCAGAGCGGATAATGGCCAAGGACGATGACTTTTTCGCCCGCGGCACGGGCGCGCTCCAGCACGGCTTCGAGCCAGGCGAACTGCTCGTCGCTGATGCCGCCGTTCCACTCCTTGGCGTTGATCGCGCCTTCGGCCAGCAGCGCTTCCAGCCGCTGCCGCGCCAGCGTGTGGCGCGGGTGGCCTTCCGGGGTCGAAAACAGGCTGATCTCATTGCCGTCGATCACCACGAAGCGGAAACCGCCGCGGGAAAAATCGTGCCAGGCGGCCGGCATGCCGAGCCGTGTGTGGACATCGGCCAGATGCTCCGGCGCAACCAGGAAATCGTGATTGCCCGGCATCAGGACGCTCTCGTGGCGCAGGCCCTCGTATACCGAGAGGACCGGCTCGAAACTCTCCCAGCCGCGATCGATGAGGTCGCCGAGCGTCACCACGAAGGAAAGATCCTCGCCGTTCAGCACCCCGATCGCCCGGCCCAGCTTGTCGAGACTGTTGGCGTAATGACGGTTCATCTCCAGCCATGGCGGCAGGTCGGCATATTGCGGATCGGCGATCACGCCGAAGCGGAGGAGAGGTTTTTCGTGAGGCATTTCGCGGAGGTAGTCCGTGGTTGTGACAGGCGTGTGACGATGTCGCGATGGCGGCAGCGGGCTAGCATTTGCGTCAGAGAGACAAGTCTTCGGGCGACCTCACCGGCACACCGAACGGCAGGAAATGCCTGAGGTTACGGGTGATGATCGTCAACCCGTGAAGGCTTGCCGTTCCGGCGATCATCGCATCCGCCATGCCGGGGTTGTGCCCGGCGGACAGGGCGCCGGCTTCCAGCTTGCCGGATTCCCGCGCCGTTGCTGCATCGAGCGGCAGGATACGGTCGCCATATCCGGCAATCAGCCCTTCGAGGAAGAGCCCTATGAGCGCGACCTTCGAGGTCGCGCCCCTCGCTTCCAACAATCGGACGCCCTTTTCGATCTCATGGACAGTCACGGCAGAAAGATAGATCGTCTCAAGCTTTTCCTGCTCGTCGACCCAACTGGCAAAAGCCGGAGACGTGCCGGCCTTCGAGGGTGAAAACATCGAAACGGCATTGGTATCGAGAAGAAATCCCGTCACAGATCGACCTCGCGGCTCGGTGCGGGATTTCGAGCGAAGACATCCTCATCAAGGTCGATGTCGGCCGGAAAATTCCGCAGATACCGGACCAGGCTGGCGCGATCCTTCTGCAGCGCCTTCCTTGCGGCCTCCGCGGCCTCGACGCTGACAATCACGGCCGCCGGCCTGCCGTGCCGGGTGATCGTCACGAACTCACCGGCGGCAGCCTGATCGACGAAAAGGGAAAAACCCGCTTTGGCATTCTTCAAACTGACTTCCGACAATTCAACCTCCAAAGTGGTCATTAGTGACTACTTTGGAGCATTCCCAGGGAAAATCAAGCCGACCGGCAGAAGGAGCCGCTTGAAAACAACCGCGGCTGCGTCCGGATATTGCATCGTTCGTGGGTCGAGGACCGAGGCGGTGCAATGATTGCAACAAAATCATGCTTTTGTGACATAACACGGCGACCGGCAGCATGCCGACGATGACGGGAGGAATGGACTGCTGGCTGCTTTCTTTCAAACCCTCTGGGCGTTGTTCTGGCGCTCCATGCTCGTGCTGATCATCAACGCCATTATCACCTACGGCCTGGCGGATCTGGCGCACGCGGTGTCCGAACAGTCGCATATTGCCGTCAAGGCGCGGCTTTCCCTGACTTTCCTGCCAGCCGCCATTCTCTTTCTGCTGCTTGCCCTCTATCGGGAAACGGCCGGAAACCTGCTCCTCGAAGCGAGATCGCCCCTCTCCGGTGAACGGTGGGGCCAAGCCTATCTGACGTTTTTCGCCGGCGCGGCTTTGATGGTGGTCATCGCGATCATGACGGCTCCCATCCTGCCGACGGACCTCTGGCTGGCGATGCGGTCGATATTGCCGCTGCCGGTTTTCGTCATCCTCTGGGTGGCGCTGGCCGCTCGGTTTGCGCGGTCTGCCGGATAAGGCGCGGGGGCCGGAAGCCGGCGCCACTCAGGAAATCACCGTCCCCTGATGAAAGGCGATCTTCCAGCCGGTCGAGGTGCTCCTCCAGAACGTGGACCGCCGGCTGCGGCGATCCGGCTCCTCCAGAATATAGGACAGATGGTAGAGGTCGTCGGCGAGGCGGCTGATGGTGAAATCCCGGCAGGGCCAGTCATGCGGCTCCGGCTCGCGGTACCGCTCGAGGAGATCGGCTATGACGACGTCGCGCCGGTAAATTCTGCCGCTGGCGCCGATCTCCCAGAATGTCTCCTCGGTCATCGCCTCCAGGGCCTCCCGGCTGGTGCCGAATTCGCGGCGATGAAAGATCGGTTCGCGGGCGGAAAGCTCCGCCAGGACCGTCTCAATCGATTGTCCGTCCATGACCCGCTTTCCTCCTGCCTTCCCCGATGAACGGGGTTCAAAAACAAAAAACACCCGGCGCCTTGCGACACCGGGTGTTCTCGATAGAACCGCTGTAAAGCCGTTCGATTACTTCGTGGCGGCTTCGTAGCGCTCGAGGACGTAGTCCCAGTTGATCAGGCTGTCGACGAAGGCTTCGAGATATTTCGGACGGGCGTTGCGGTAGTCGATGTAATAGGAATGTTCCCAGACGTCGACGCCGAGGATCGGCTCGGCACCGTGGACCAGCGGGTTTTCGCCGTTCGGGGTCTTGGAGATGGCGAGCTTGCCGTCCTTGACGGAGAGCCAGGCCCAGCCGGAGCCGAACTGCGTGGTGCCGGCGGCGATGAAATCGGCCTTGAACTTGTCGTAGCCGCCGAGATCGGAGGCAACGGCTGCTTCGAGCTTGCCCGGCAGCTTGTTGCCGCCGCCGCCCTTCTTCATCCACTTCCAGAAATGGACGTGGTTGTAGTGCTGGGCGGCATTGTTGAAGAGGCCCTGGTTGGTGCCGAAGGACTTCTTGACGACTTCCTCGAGCGACAGATCGGCCAGGCCGGCTTCGGCAGCGAGCTTGTTGCCGTTATCGACATAGGCCTTGTGGTGCTTGTCGTGATGGAATTCGAGCGTCTCTTTCGACATGAAGGGCGAAAGGGCTTCGTAATCGTAGGGGAGTTCGGGAAGTTCGAAAGCCATTGGTCTACTCCTTGTTCGGCACACACCGTGGGTAAAGCGTCGTGCGGGAACATAGGAGCGCAAGCTCCAAGAGGCAACGGTAACTTTGCCAAAAATCAAGCCGATCGCATCAAGAACTTGCTGAATTTTCAAGATACAAGAAACGGGCCAGATCACCGATTCGGAGCCCGTTTGATGAAGACCGCCCTCGCACTTGCCGTCGCCCTGATCGCATCCGGAAGCGGCACCGCCAATGCCGCCTCCGACGACGCCTGGTCCAATTTCCGGGCCGAAGTATCCAAGGCCTGCGTGACCGCCGCAAAGGGGCTGATCGAGAACGGCAAGGCGCTGGTCGATCCCTTCGGCAGCCAGAGCTACGGGCTTGCCATCGTCTCCGGCAAGGCGGTCGGCGCCAACGTCACCGTCAGCACCATCTGCGCCTTCGACAAGAAGACCCGCAAGGCCGAAATCGGCGGCGAGATTTCCGCCGACAAGCTGACGGTGAAATAACCGCCGGATCAGGCGGCGCCGGCAGGCGGGCACGCCGGCCGGCCCGCAGTTTTCCTGCCCGGACCGCCCCTCCCCTCTGCCGCGGGATATTTTTCCCGCGCGCTTACCGGCCCTCCCGCACAAGCAAAACGGGAACCTTTTTTCGCGCCGGCGAATTGAAGGCGAAGGCCGCTGGCAAAGAGGAGGTTCAATGTCGCTCGATTTCGTGACGCCCGAATTCCTGATCTTCGTCGCCATAGGCTTCTTCGCACAGATCATCGACGGGGCGCTCGGCATGGCTTTCGGGGTGCTGACGACCACCAGCCTGCTTGCCGTCGGGGTCGCGCCGGCCGCCGCCAGCGCCATGACCCATGTGACGGAATGTTTCACCACCGCCGCCTCGGGCGCCTCGCATCTCTACAACCGCAATGTCGACTGGCGGCTGGTGGCAAGGCTTGCGCCGGCCGGCATGATCGGCGGGGCGATAGGCGCCTATCTCCTGTCGAATATCGACGGCAAGGCGGTCGAACCCTTCGTCTCGGTCTATCTGATCGCCGTCGGCCTGTTCATTCTCTACAAGGCTTTCCAGCCGAAATTTCCGCGCGACGTGCGCGACCGGGTGGTGCCCTATGTCGGCGGTGCGGGCGGGCTGCTGGATGCGATGGGCGGCGGCGGGTGGGGGCCGATCGTCACCAGCTCTCTGCTCGGGCGCGGTCACGATCCGAAGAAGGTGATCGGTTCCACCAACCTCACCGAATTCGCCGTCACCACGGTGATATCGGCGACCTTCATCGTGGCGCTCGGCTGGTCCGAACTCTCCTCCGCCCTCGGCCTCATCCTCGGCGGCATCCTGGCCGCCCCGATCGGCGCCTTCATCGTCCGGCACCTGCCGGTCAAACCCCTGATGATCGCCGTCTCGATGGTCATCATCGGCACGGCCGCGGTACGGTTCGTGTGAGGAGTCGAGGATGGCTCCGTTGGCCTCGATATGGTAGGACTACCTGCGAACAGGACCCGACTGATGCGCCCGAACCGATCCATTACCGTTTCCATCCCGGAAGAGATGGCCGAACTTGTCGAGAAAAAGGTCGCATCCGGCGAGTTCGCCGACGAGAGCGAGGTGATCGCTGAAGGATTGCGGTATCTGGCGGACCATGATGCGGGAATAGAGAGCTGGCTGCGGGATGAGGTCGTTCCGACCGTCACCGCGCATGATCCTTCCAAGGCAATTCCGATCAGCGAAGTCCGCAGGCGTATCAATGCGGATATGGATGCGCGCGACAAAGACACCCGCCTTCCTAGATGAGATACCGGGTTGTTTTCGATCCGGCGGCCGATGCCGACTTGGCGGAACTCTATGACTATATTGCTCCGAAAGCCGGCCGCGCCATTGCCGGAGATATATCAACCAACTCGTCGGCCACTGCGCGGCCTTTGAAACCTTCCCCACCCGCGGCAAGAGACATGACGAACTCGGGGTCGGCATCCGTATCGTCGGCTTCAAGCGGAAAGCCAGCATCGTCTTTCACATCGATGCTGACCTCGTGACCATCATGCGCATTCTACATCGGGGTAAAAGCCTTGGTGGCGCGGATGATCTCGATGACGACGAGCGCTAACTCACCCCTTGCGTCGCACGCCGGCGCCCTAAAACCTCAGGCCTCGTCGCCCGGCGAGCGCGCCCAGTCCATGTAGAGTTCCAGCGCCTTGCGGGCGACCGGGCCTTCCTGGAGCTGGCGTTCCTCGAAGCGGTTGACCGGCACGATCTTGGAATAGTTGCCGGAGGTGAAGATCTCGTCGGCGTCCATGAAGTCGTCGACGGTCAGCGTCGTCTCGCGCACGTCGAAACCACCGCGGCGAAGCAAGCCGATGACGCGCGAGCGGGTGATGCCGGCAAGGAACGTGCCGTTGGCGATCGGCGTCATGATCACGCCGTCCTTGACCATGAAGATGTTGGAGGAGGCGGTCTCGGCGACATTGCCATTCATGTCGCGGGCGAGCGCATTGTCGAAGCCGCGGCCACGCGCCTCCATGATCATGCGGCCGCTATTGGGATAAAGGCTGCCGGTCTTGGCGCCGGTCATCGCCACTTCGGGGTTGGGGCGGCGGAATGGCGAAACGGTCAGCGACGAGGGTTTTGCGGTATGCATCGGCGCCTCGAACAGGCAGAGCGCGAACCGGGTCGATTCCGGATCGGCGGTGACGACGCTGTAGGGCATGCCGTGTTCGGACCAGTACATCGGCTTGATGTAGATCGCGGTCTTGCCGTCGAACTTCTTCACTCCTTCCCAGGCGAGCGCCTCGATCTCTTCCGCCTGCATCACCGGCTGCATGCCCATGTTCGTCGCGGAACGGTTGACGCGCTGGCAATGCAGGTCGATGTCCGGCGCGATGCCGTCGAACCAGCGGGCTCCGTCGAACACGGTGGAGCCGAGCCACATGGCATGCGAGGTCGGGCCGATCAGCTTCGGATTGCCCTCGAGCCATTCGCCATCCACAAATGTCCAGGTGGTGCTGCGAGGGGCTGTGTTGACGGGCATGGCGATCTCCTTAACGCTTCAAAATTGCAGGGTGAGTGAAGGCCGGCCCCCGCGCCGAGGTCAAGCGATAATATGAAATGGATCATCACAAAAATTGATATTTTTGACCATGGAGACCGTCACGGGAGAGTGCCATGTTCTGGCGAGGCAACAGTTGGGGACAGCAATAATGGCATGGTCGGCGGAGCAATATGTGAAATTCGAGGACGAGCGGACGCGGCCGGCGCGCGATCTTCTGGCACAGGTACCGCTCGGCTCGGCGGAGCGCGCCTATGACCTCGGCTGCGGTCCGGGCAATTCCACCGAACTGATCGCCGAACGTTTCGGGGCGGCCAATGTCTGCGGCCTCGACAGCGACGACAACATGCTGGCAGCGGCGGCCAGGCGCCTGCCCGGAATGAAATTCGTCAAGGCTGATCTCAACAGCTGGGCGCCGGAACAGCGGGCCGACCTGCTTTATGCCAATGCGGTCTTCCAATGGGTGCCGGACCATATTTCGGTGCTTGCCCGGCTGATGGACCACCTCAAGCCCGGCGGGGTGCTGGCGGTGCAGATGCCGGACAACCTTGCGGAGCCGAGCCACACCCTGATGGAGGAGACGGGCGCCGCGGGGCCGTGGAAGGCCGCCTTTGCGGGCGGCAGGGTGCGCCGCCCGGTGCTGCCGCCGCCGGCCGGCTATTTTGACCGGCTGATGCCGAAATCGGCGCGCGTCGAGGTCTGGCACACGGTCTATTACCATCCGCTGGCGGATGCCCCCGCGATCGTCGAATGGGTCAAGGCCACCGGGCTGCGGCCCTATCTCGACGCCGCCGGCCCGGAACATGCGGCGGCGTTCACTGCGGATTACACGGCCCGCATCGCCGGGGCCTATCGGCCGATGGCGGACGGACGGGTGCTGTTGCGTTTCCCCCGGCTCTTCATCGTCGCCGTGAGGGCCTGACGTCTCGAGTGCGTGTCGGGCGGCCTCAGGGCGTGCCCGGGGGCGGAGCCAGCGGGTTTTGCGGCTGAGGCTGCGTGACCTCTATCCGGCCAAGACCGGAATCGTTCATCCAGATGATGCTCAGGATACAACCAACCAGGATCACCAGCACTGCGATAAAAAGCCAACGCATCAGTCGAGAAACTCCACTTTTCACTCATCGAGAATCTTTCCAGCCGGAAACATTCCGTGATCCCTTCGAGCAAAACATCTGGGCACCCGTGCGGCAATGCAGCAAATCGGTGGTCGAGGGGCAGCAAAACGGCCGATCCTCGACCGGGACACCGCCCGGAAACGGCGGGAAAACGGGTTGACTCGGCTCCAATGCGTCTGCACTCTTCCCTTTGCTATTTTCGTCGTCCGCCCGAAAAGCCGCCCGAAGCTATGCCGAAACCTTCCACATTGTCGCTGACGCAGGACCTGGTCGACCTCTGTTTCCGCGAGGAGATCGACCCCGGCCCGCCGGCCACCTGGGAGCCGCTGACCGACGACGACTATATCCGGATCGCCGACCGGCTGTTTGCGGAAATCAGCGAGGAGCCGCTGTGGATCTTCGCCTATGGCTCGCTGATCTGGAAACCGGGCTTCGATTCGATCGCCTGCCAGCGGGCGGCGGCCTTCGGCTGGCATCGTTCCTTCTCGCTGCGGATCGAGCGCGGGCGCGGCTCGCCGGCACAGCCGGGGCTGATGATGATGCTGTCGCGCGGGGGCCGCTGCGACGGTGTGATCTACCAGGTGGCCGACGAGGAAAAACGCGTCCAGATCGAAAAGGCGCTGCGCCGCGAGGTCAGCCATCGCGACAGCCTGACCTCGTTCCGCTGGCTGCCGGTGCGCACCCAGGGCGGCGAAACCATCCGGGCGCTGACCTTCTGGGTCGGGGGCACCAGCAAGCGCATCGTCCGGCCGCTGCTGCCGCTCGACGAGGTGGCGAAAGTTTTGGCGCGCGCCTGCGGGCATCGGGGATCCTGCGCCGAATATCTCTACAACACCGTCGTGCATCTCGCCGAATTCGGCATCCACGACCGCAACCTCTGGCGGCTGCAGGAAATGGTGGCAAACGAGATCCGGGCGATGCATGTGCGGGAGAAGGTCGGCACGGAGGCGTGAGGCGAAAGTGCGGCCCTGGCATAAAGTTAAGAGACGCTGTGCCGTGTCCACCCCCCTCTGCCCTGCCGGGCATCTCCCCCTCAAAGGGGGGAGATCGGATGGGCGCACCGCCTTCCCCAAACAACGGACCTTGCTGCCAACCGCATCGTCAGCTTGGGGGAAGCGACTGCCGCTTGTGATCTCCCCCCTTGAGGGGGAGATGCCCGGCAGGGCAGAGAGGGTGCTGCGATCTCGGCAGAAACCGAGTTACGACCGCAACCTCGATAGACTCGAATTGCACCACAAAACCGATTGCAAAAAGCAATCAGATAGACTATCCATAAACCAGTTTCGATTTGCAATCGGTTATGGGAGGCCGCTATGCGTCCGGTGCTTTATTCACATCCGTTCTCGTCCTACTGCCAGAAAGTGCTGACCGCGCTTTACGAAAACGACACCCCCTTCGACACCCGCATGCTCGGGCCGGAGGATCCTTCGGCCTATCAGGATCTTTGCAGCATGTGGCCGGTGAAGCGTTTTCCGATCCTGATCGACGGGGAGAAGCGGGTTTTCGAAGCGTCGATCATCATCGAATATCTGGGCGTCCATTATCCCGGCCCGATGAAGCTGGTCCCCGACGAGGCCGATGCGGCGCTCGACGTCAGGATGATGGACCGGTTCTTCGACAACTATATTTCCACCCCGCAGCAGAAGGTGGTGTTCAACGCCATCCGGCCGGAAGAGAACCGCGACCCCTACGGCGTTGAGGAAGCATGCGGCATGCTGGACGCGGCCTATGGATGGCTGAACGAGCGGATGGCGGAGCGGCAATGGGCGGCGGGTACCACGTTCAGCCTTGCGGACTGCGCCGCGGCGCCTGCCCTCTTTTTTGCGGACTGGACGCATCCGATCGGCGAACAGTTCGCGCATGTGCGGGCCTATCGCAGCCGGCTGCTCGCCCGGCCGTCGTTTGCGCGTGCGGTGGACGAGGCCAGGCCCTATCGGCCGCTCTTTCCGCTCGGCGCACCGGACCGGGACTGAGGCCGGTTACCGGAGGGGCCGCAGGCCCTCAGAACATGCTGTCATTGGCGATCGGCAGGCCGCGCATGGCAGCATAGACCCGCCACACTTCATGGCGCAGGACCGCACTCGGACGTATGCCGCCGCTGCCGTAGTTCTTGTACTTGTCGCGATAGGCCTCCATGAAGACCGTCACCGCCTCGATGACGTCGGCATGAAGTTCTGCCCTGCGGCGCAGCTCCGCCTTTTCGGAATTGAGGATTTCGAAGCTCTGGACAAGCAGCCGCAGGTCTTCCATCGACATGACGACATGCGCGCGTTCGGCCGAACCGGCAGTCACCTCCGCCCGAATGCGGGCGATGATTTCATTCAGCTGGTCACTCATGGGAATAGATTCTCCTAATCCCGCCGATGTGGGTGGCAAACTTGACCAATGCAAGGCAAAACTGTGGCCGTGAAGACACGTTTCACGATCAACTTGATCAGGAAAACGTGCTAGAGCCGGGCCGCAAGGAAATCGATATAGGTGCGGATGCGCACCGCCAGGTGTTCGTGACCGGCATAAACGGCGTGGATTTCCTCAATGTCCTCGGGATTGAAATCCTCGAGCACGGGCAAGAGCCGGCCGGCGACGATATCCGGCTCCACATGGAAACGCCCGACCCGGCCGATGCCGAGATGGTCCAGGCAGAACTGCCGGATGATCGAGCCGCTGCTCGCCTTCAGGCTTCCGGACACCGGCAGCAGTTCTCGCCTGCCGGTTTGCGGATCGCGAAAAGGCCAGCCTTCGACCGACCGCCGGAAATTGAAATTGATGCAGTTGTGGTGAATGAGCTCGGCCGGGCTGTTCGGCACGCCGTGACGCTCCAGGTAGCCCGGCGAGGCGATCACCACCTGGCGGCTCTCGCCGAGTTTTCGCGCCATCAGCGACGAGTTGCGCATCGGCCCGTGACGGATGGCGATATCGACCCGTTCGCGGATGAGATCGACGGTATCGTCGGTCAGCGTGATATCGAGCTGCACATCCGGGAAAAGCTGCTGGAACTCGCAGGTCAGCGGCAGGATATAGCGCTCGCCGAAACCGACCGAAGCGTTGATCGACAGCGGTCCGCGCGGCCGCGTCCGCCCGCCGCCGGCGACCATCTCCTCGGTATCGGCGATCTCGGCGAGAATGCGCCGGGCCCGGGCGAGATAGGTCTCGCCCTCCGGCGTCAGCTGCAGCATGCGGGTGGAGCGAACCACGAGGCGGGTTCCGAGCCGGTCTTCCAGGCGGGTGACGAGCTTGCTCACCGCCGAGGGCGAGAGTTTGAGCTTGCGGCCCGCGGCCGAAAAGCTCTTGAGCTCGGCGGCGAGGGCGAAAACTTCCATTTCTCCGGCGCGGTTGTCCATTGGAGGGTCTCACTTTCGAAGTCCGATCATCAACGTCGTGCTCAGGGCACCCCCCTCTGGCCTGCCGGCCATCTCCCCCTCAAGGGGGGAGATCGGCTGGGCGGACCGGCTTCCCCAAACAATGGGCCTCCGTCGCAATAGATGACCTGCTGCGGTCAGGTCCTATGACGGGGCACGAAGGTCGCGCCGCTTGTGATCTCCCCCCTTGAGGGGGAGATGGCCGGCAGGCCAGAGGGGGGCGGGAGCCACAGCCTTCAATATTACCTGTGACTTCAATTCACAAATGATTATCCGCTTATGCGACTACACACGCAAGTCCGAGGCGACGATATTGCGTTGCATCAAATGCAATCCCCTTCCTCCCAAGGATCAGGAACACAACAATGCCTCTCGCTCTCTACGCCCTGACGGCCGGTGCCTTCGGCATCGGGGTTACCGAATTCGTCATCATGGGTCTCCTGATCGATGTCAGCGCCGATCTCGGCGTGTCGATCTCGGCGGCCGGCCTGCTCATTTCCGGTTACGCGCTCGGCGTCGTCGTCGGCGCCCCCATTCTCGGCGCGATCGCCGGCAAATGGTCGCGCAAGACGCTTCTCATGGCGCTGATGGTGGTGTTCACCGTCGGCAATCTGGCCTGTGCGCTGGCGCCCGATTACTGGACGCTGATGGCCGCCCGGGTGCTGACCGCTTTCGCGCATGCATCGTTCTTCGGCGTCGGCTCGGTGGTCGCCACCAGTCTCGTCGCGCCGAACAAAAAGGCCTCGGCGATCGCCATCATGTTCACGGGTCTCACCGTCGCCAACATTCTCGGCGTGCCCTTCGGCACCTGGCTCGGCCAGGCCTATGGCTGGCGCTCGACTTTCCTTGCCGTCACCCTGATCGGCCTCGTCGCTCTCGCCGTGATCGCGCTCCTCGTTCCGAAAGACAAGGCGGCCGACAATCAGGAGGAAAGCTCTCAGGGCGCGCTTGCGGTGCTCGGCCGCCGGTCGGTCCTGCTCGGGCTGCTGATCACCGTGCTCAGCTGGGTCGGCGTGTTTGCGGGCTTCACCTATATCGCCCCTATTCTCACCGAGATCACCGGCTTTTCGGAAGCCGCCGTCTCGCCGATCCTGCTCGTCTTCGGCGGCGGTCTGGTGATCGGCAACCTGGCCGGCGGCTGGCTGGCCGACCGCCATCTGGTGCCGACCATCGTGGCATCCCTCGTCGCCCTGTCGGTGGCGCTGCTGGCAATGACGGCGGCGATCCACCAGCCGGTGCTTGCCGTGATCGCCATCGGCCTGTTCGGCGCAGCCGCCTTCGCCACCGTCTCGCCGCTGCAGATATGGGTGCTGCAGAAGGCGGAAGGGGCGGGCCAGGGTCTCGCCTCCTCCTTCAACATCGCCGCCTTCAACCTCGGCAATGCGATCGGCGCGTGGCTGGGCGGCATGGTCATCGACCATGGTCCGGGTCTCGGCTCGGTCACGCTGGTCGCCGGCCTGGTGCCGCTTGCCGCACTTGCCGTCGCCCTCTTCGCCATCCGGCTGGACGGGCGCGAGGCTGTCGCAGGCGACGCTTCCGCCCTCTCCTGCCCCGCCGAATAACCGTCCAACCAAGGATCACGATCATGGAATATCGCAATCTCGGCGCATCCGGCCTCAAGGTGCCGGTGCTCAGCTTCGGAGCCGGCACGTTCGGCGGCTCCGGCCCGTTGTTCAGCCACTGGGGCACGACCGATGTGGAGGAGGCCCGCCGCCTCGTTGACATCTGCCTCGACGCCGGTGTCACCCTGTTCGACACGGCCGATGTCTATTCGGCCGGCGCCTCGGAAGAGGTGCTGGGCGAGGCGATCAAGGGCCGGCGCAACGACGTGCTGATTTCCACCAAGGCCAGCCTGCCGACCGGCGACGGGCCGAACGACTGGGGCTCGTCCCGTTCCCGGCTGATCGGCTCCGTGGAGGCAGCTCTCAAGCGGCTCGGTACCGACCATATCGACATTTTCCAGCTGCATGCCTTCGACGCCTCGACGCCGGTGGAGGAGGTCGTCTCGACGCTCGACCGGCTCGTGCAGGACGGCAAGCTGCGTTATGTCGGCGTCTCGAATTTCTCCGGCTGGCAGATCATGAAGTCGCTGGCGGCCGCCGAAAAGCACGGAATGACCCGCTACGTGGCAAACCAGGTCTATTATTCGCTGGTCGGCCGCGATTACGAATGGGACCTGATGCCGCTCGGCAAGGACCAGGGGCTCGGCGCGCTGGTCTGGAGCCCGCTCGGCTGGGGCCGGCTTACCGGCAAGATCAGCCGCGGCAAGCCGCTTCCGGCGGGCAGCCGCCTTCATCAGACGGCCGATTTCGGCCCGCCGGTCGAAGACGAACTGCTCTACCGGGTGGTCGATGCGCTGGAAGGCGTGGCGGAGGAGACCGGCAGAACCGTGCCGCAGGTGGCGATCAACTGGCTTATCGGCCGGCCGACCGTTTCCTCGGTGATCATAGGCGCCCGCAACGAGGAGCAGCTTCGCCAGAACCTCGGGGCCGTCGGCTGGTCGCTGACGAAGGAGCAGGTCGCAAGACTCGATGCGGCAAGCGCGGTGACCGCGCCCTACCCGCATTTTCCCTATCGGCGGCAGGAGGGTTTTGCCCGCCTCAACCCGCCCATCGCCGGCTGATACCCCCGAAAACTCGGGTGGTTGATCCGTCACAGAATCGGTCCATGTAATAGGGGCCCCATTTTGCCCGGCGCCATTTTAAGCAATTTGGCCCGGGCTTTTCCGAAGGAGTTCAAAATGTTCACAGTCAGCGCCAACGGCGCCAACATCCCTGCCCTCGGTTTCGGCACGTTCCGCATGCCCGACGAGGACGTCGCCCGCGTGTTGCCGGAGGCCCTGAAGCTCGGCTTCCGCCATGTCGATACCGCGCAGATCTACAAGAACGAGGCGGCGGTCGGCGAGGTGCTGTCCAAGTCCGGCATCCCGCGCGCCGACATCTTTCTGACCACCAAGGTGTGGGTGGACCGCGTCGGTCATGATGCCTTCATCGCCTCGGTCGACGAGAGCCTGGCCAAGCTGAAGACCGATTATGTCGATCTCCTCCTCCTCCACTGGCCGCAGAGCGAAATGCCGCTCGCCGACCGCATGGGCGCACTGAACGCGCTCAAGAAGGCCGGCAAGGTCAGGAATATCGGTGTCTCGAACTTCTCCACCGCGCTGATCGCCGAGGCGGTCAAACTCTCCGACGCGCCGCTCGCCACCAATCAGGTCGAATACCACCCCTATCTCGACCAGACCAAGGTTCTCGGCGAGGTGCGCAAACATGGTATGTCGCTGACCTCCTATTACCTGATGGCGAACGGCGCGGTGCCGGGCGACCCGGTGCTGAAGGATATCGGCTCCAGGCATGGCAAGACCGCCGCGCAGGTGGCATTGCGCTGGGCGATCCAGCAGAAGGACGTCATCGCGCTCTCCAAGACCGCAACCGTCACCCGCCTGCCGGAAAATTTCGACGTTTTCGATTTCGCCCTGTCGGAAGACGAGATGTTGGCGATCCACAAGCTCGCCAGGCCGACCGGCCGCATCGTCAACCCGGGGCATCTGGCCCCGGAATGGGATGTTTGACGTTTTCGACAAAGCCGACGCGATGCGCCGAAGATCTTCGGCGCATTTTTCGTTTGAGGGGAAGGCCGTCAACGACGTCTTGCGGGCGTCGCTCGCAAAGAGGTGAGGAAGGCCGCCGGAAGCATCCGGAGGCCTCCCTTGTTCAAAGCCAGCCCTTGCGCTTGAAGTAGAGATACGGCAGGGCCATCGAGACGATCATCATGGCGATCGCCATGTGGTAGCCGTAGGTCCATTGCAGTTCCGGCTGGTTGGCGAAGTTCATGCCATAGATCGAGGCGACCAGGGTCGGCGGCAGGAACACGACCGAGGCGACCGAGAAGATCTTGATGATCTGGTTCTGTTCAAGGTTGATCAGCCCGAGCGTCGCATCCAGCAGGAAATTGATCTTGCCGGACAGGAAGGCCGAGTGGTCGCCGAGCGAGGTGGCGTCCCGCTGCAGCAGTTTCAGGCGCTGGCGCAGTTCCTTGGTCAGCTTGCGGTCGACACCGTCGAGCGCTGCGTAATAGGCAACCACCCGGGAAACGCTGACGAGGCTTTCGCGGACGACGGTGATGAACTCACCCTTCTGGCCGACCTCGCGGATGAGGTCCTGCAGGTCGCGGGTCTTCTTGTTGGCCTTGGCTGCCTTGGCGGAAAACACTTCCTGGGAAATCTGGTCGATCTCGGTGCCGAGCCGTTCCAACGTGTCGGCCATGCGGTCGATGATCGCCTCGATAATCCCGGTCATGATCAGCTCGCCGTTACCGCAATGCAGGCCGGTACCGTTCGGCTTGCGGGCGCGCGCCATGAATGCGTCGAACGGACGCGGCTCGGCATAACGCACGGTCACCAGCACCTGGCCCTTGACGATGAAGGTGACCGGCACCTTGCGCGGCGTGCCGGCATCCGGCCGGGTCAGCACCGTCATGGTCATGAACTCGGCGCCGTCCTCCTGGTAGAGGCGGGCGGAAAGCTCGATATCCTCCATCTCGTCCATGGTCGGCACGGTGATGCCGAGACGCTCGCCGACGGCGCGCTCTTCCTCCGGCGTGGGGCTGAGGAGGTCGTACCAGACGACGGCCGGCGTGGCGGGAACGGGCATTGCCGCATCCGGGACGTCGGACACCGGCTGCGCCGCGGCAAGCGCCGGCACATCGGAAGCGACGGAAACAAGGCGATCAAGGTCGTAGGCATGGATGCGCAGCATGACGGCTCCTTTTCGGACCATCGGTCCCTTCGGAGCGCGCATCCTTATCGAGAAGGACTAGAGCCCCGCAGAGACGGGTCGGTATGATGACGTCGAACTTCGACTGTCGGGGTTCATCTCAATTGTCCTTTGAAAGAAGGACGCCCGGACAGGCGTCACTCGGGTGTTCAGATGTGCCCTAAATGCCGAAAAGTCAATGGCTTTTCTGTCGCGGTCACTGGCTTGGCAGATTAACAATTGGAAAGGTTGGCTTCAGCCCGAAGAGACCGGATGATGGGGCGGAAGGTTGGCCAGCCTACAACAAACCACACGATCGACCCGGTCATCTCGTGACACGGAAATCGACCGGCTTTTCCGCGAGTGCTGCCGGCCCTCGCTCCACGCCGGAAACCGAAGCGCCGGGCGGGCCGTGCCGGAAACGCTCCAGCATTTGCGATAGGCCGGCGGCTGGTCCCGCAATCAAGGCAAGGACGGATCCATCCGGCTCATTGCGGACCCAACCGGTCAAACCCAGCCGTTCTGCCTCTTCCCGCGTCCAGGCACGGAAACCGACGCCTTGTACCCTTCCCGTTATCCGCACCATGGCGGCCTCGTCATCAGAGGACATGGTAACCTCCCATCAGCAACGACACTGACATGGAGAGTGCGAAACGCTGGACAAGCCCGCAAGGTGTCAATTGGCCCGTAGACCGGTCTCGTCGGTTTTGGATCCAACAAAAAAACCGCCGGCCTCACGGCCAGCGGCTTGATGTGTCCGAAGGTGCCGATCAGACGAACTGCGACAGGCCGGGAACAGACGCGATCACCGCGTCGACCACTTCGTCGCCGGCATGTTCGCGGGCGACCGCCATGGTTTCCTTGGCAAGCCCGGTGATCTCGCCCATGCCGAGGCCCTGGGACATCAGCTGCTGGCCGAGCGCCATGACGCCGCCGCCGAAGCTCGCCATCAGGCCGCCGAGCAGACCGCCGCCGCCTGAACCTTCGCCGTTGAACTTGGCAACCAGTTCGGCAGCGCCGGGGATCGCCTCGATCATCCTGGCAACCGCGCCGTCATCGGCTTCGCGCTGCAGGAAACCGAGCATCATGCCGATCGCCTTTTCGGCGACGTCAGGGGCAATGCCGACATTTTCGGCAACGCGGGAAACCAGTTCGTTCATCAATCTCTCCTGAAGGTTTTGACGTTCACGTCAAGGTAATACACATAGTCTTTGCCGAAGCCAACAGGGAGCGTAGAGCATCTCCGGCTTCAGGCTTCGCCCGACGCCTCACCCACCGTGTCGGCCATGTAGGCGCCGCGGGCGCCGAGCGGCTTCGGCCTGCCTGTGGTCGAATCGCGGGCCGTCTGGTGTTCGAGCTCGGCGTTGATCTCCGCACCGACGATGACGATGATGACCGATATCCATGTCCAGACCATGAAACCGATCAGCGCGCCGAGCGTGCCGTAAGTGGCGTTGTAATCGGCAATATTCCCCAGATAGAAAGAAACTGCAATCGAGGCGGCGAGCCAGGCGACGGTCGAGAATGCCGCACCCCAGGTGAGCCATTTGAGTTTCGCCGGCTCGCGGCTCGGGCCGAAGCGGTAGAGCATCATGATGCCGCCCGCGACGAACAGCATCATGACCGGCCAGCGCACCAGGCGGATGATGATTTCGGTCCACCGGTCGAGCCAGAGATATTTGAGGACGGCCGGCACCACGCCCATCGCAAACAGGATGACGATCGCCAGAAGCAGGGCGCCGAGGGTGAACAGAAGCGAGATGAGGTTGAGGCGCACGATGCCGCGCTTTTCCTCTTCCGCATAAGCGACGTTCATAGCCTCGAACAGCGCCTTCATGCCGTTGTTGGCGCTCCACAGCGCCAGCGCCAGGCCGCCGATCAGGGCGATCGACAGCGTCGCATTGCGCTCCGCGGTCAGCGCCCGCAGCTGGTCGAGAAAGATGTTCAGCGCATCCGCCGGCATGACCGAACTCAGGAAAGCTATCCGGTCGACGATCGATGCCGGGTCCGAGACGAAACCGTAGATCGATACCAGGGCGCTTGCTGCCGGAAACAGCGCCAGCAGAAGATAATAGGTGACGCCGGCGGCGATCAGCGTGATGCGGTCCTGCGCGAGGCTTCCATAAACCCGCCAGAAGACATCCTTCAGGCCGGGAGCCGGGATTTCCTGCGGGGCCTCCGCCTCGCGGCCCCTGTTCTTTTCCAATCCGGCCCTCGTTTCGCCGATCGCCATTCCTGCCCAGCCTCCCGTTGCGGGCGGGGCGCATCGATCTCGTTGCCGTTGCCCGGCGCCTCCGCACATCCTATAAGCAATTGCCAGAGAACGCGGTCAGGGAGCGCATAGTTGCATGGACGATACGGGAAAGCTCTTCATCGGCGGCAGCCGCAAGCCGGACGATTCGCTCAACAAGGCTGAATATCTGGAACTGAAGTTCGGCAACCGCCACGGCCTCGTCACCGGCGCCACCGGCACCGGCAAGACGGTGACCCTGCAGGTGCTCGCCGAAGGTTTTTCGAAGGCCGGCGTGCCGGTTTTCGCCGCCGATATCAAGGGTGACCTGTCCGGCATTGCCATGAAGGGCGAAGCGAAGGATTTTCTCCTCAAGCGCGCCGAGCAGATCGGTTTCCAGGACTATGATTTCGAACAGTTCCCGGTGATCTTCTGGGATCTGTTCGGCGAAAAGGGCCATAGGGTGCGCACCACTATCGCCGAGATGGGGCCGCTGCTGCTGTCGCGCCTGATGGATGCATCCGAGCCGCAGGAAGGCGTCATCAACATCGCCTTCAAGATCGCCGACAAGGCGAACCTGCCGCTGCTCGACCTCAAGGATTTCGCCTCGCTGCTGAACTACATGGGCGAGAATGCCAGCGAGCTGTCCAGCCAGTTCGGGCTGATCTCGAAGGCCTCGGTCGGTTCGATCCAGCGGGCGCTGCTGGTGCTCGAACAGCAGGGCGCCGAGCATTTCTTCGGCGAACCGGCACTGAAGATCACCGATATCATGCGCACCAACCCGAACAGTGGTTATGGGCAGATCTCGGTGCTCGCCGCCGACAAGCTGATGATGAACCCGCGGCTCTATGCGACCTTCCTGCTGTGGCTGCTCTCGGAACTGTTCGAGGAACTGCCGGAAGTGGGCGATCCGGAACAGCCGAAACTGGTGTTCTTCTTCGACGAGGCGCATCTGCTCTTCAACGACGCGCCGAAGGTGCTGACCGAGCGCGTCGAACAGGTCGTGCGGCTGATCCGCTCCAAGGGCGTCGGCGTCTATTTCGTCACCCAGAACCCGCTCGACGTGCCGGAAACCGTGCTCGCCCAGCTCGGCAACCGGGTGCAGCACGCGCTGCGCGCCTATACGCCGCGCGAGCAGAAGGCGGTGAAGACAGCGGCCGACACGTTCCGTCCCAACCCGGATTTCGACTGCGCCACCGCGATCACCAATCTCGGCACCGGCGAGGCGCTGGTCTCGACGCTCGAAGGCAAGGGTGCGCCGTCCATCGTGGAACGCACGCTGGTGCGCCCGCCGTCGGGCCGCATCGGCCCGCTCAGCGATCAGGAACGCCAGACGATCATGGACAAGAGCCCGGTGCTCGGCGTCTATGACGAGGACCTGGACCGGGAATCGGCCTTCGAAATCCTCGCCGGCCGCGCCAAGCAGGCCGCCGATGCGGCCGCCGCGAAAAAGGCGCAGGACGAGCTGCAGGCCGCCCCGCCGGCCGGCTCCGGCGAAACCACCGGCTGGACCCTGCCCGGCTTCGGCGACAAGGACGACGACCGCGACCGTGCGCAGCCGCGCCGCTCCGGCTACCAGCGCGAGACGATCATCGAGGCTGCGATGAAGAGCGTGACGCGGACGGTTGCGACGCAGGTGGGCCGGGCGATCGTGCGGGGGATTTTGGGTAGCTTGAAGCGGTAGGGTTTGAGAGGGACCGGATGGTGAAGGCCGTCACCTCATCCGGTCGCTGACGATTGGCCGTTGTGGTCGCCGTACCCCCCTCTGCCCTGCCGGGCATCTCCCCCTCAAGGGGGGAGATCGGACGGGGCGCGGTCTCTGCCCCGATCACGGTCAAGACCTAGCGTTTGTACATGCTGTCGCCAAAGGCTGACGCTTTGGCCAAGGCAGATATGGTGCAGCCGGGCTTGCCTCCGGGCTCAAGAGGGAACGGAGAGCTGGCCTCTGGCCGATCTCCCCCCTTGAGGGGGAGATGCCCGGCAGGGCAGAGGGGGGTGCCCCAGGGCGCAACGAAACCCGTCGCCCCCATCATCACCTTTTCCGCACAAACTCCGTCCTGAGCACCAGGCCCTTGATCGCGTCATGCCGGCAGTCGATTTCTTCCGGGTTGTCGGTCAGCCTGATCGACCTGATCACCGTGCCCTGCTTCAGGGTCTGACCGGCGCCCTTGACCTTCAGGTCCTTGATGAGCGTGACGGAATCGCCGTCCTTCAACACGTTGCCGGACGCGTCGCGCACCTCGATGATGCCTGCGCCGGCCGCAGCGGCCATTTCCGAAGCCGGGCGCCATTCACCCGTCGCTTCGTCATAGACGTATTCGTCGTCATCGCCTGCCATCGGCGTCTCTCCTGATATCAACAATCGCCGGTCGGCGTTGGCCGCTTATAGCAGCCGGACCGTTCCGGGCAAGCTGGGCGACGCCAGGTCCGGCCGCGATGTCGTGCGAACCGACCAACCATCCCGACATCGACGGGCAGGAGGCGCTCGCAGGCGAACTGATGGACGCGGTCAGGCGGGGACGTAGGTCAGCCTGATCACGTCCTCGCCGACGCGATCGGTGGACACAAGGCGGAGCGGCGGTCGGGGACCGGCAAAAAACGGCTTTCCGCGGCCGAGCACGGCCGGGTGGAAATAGAGCCGATATTCATCGATGAGACCGAGGTCCGTCAGGCTTTGCGCAAGATGCGGCCCGGACACGGAAAGCTCCCCGGCAAGCCGGGCCTTCAGGTCGCGGATCACCGTCTCGAGGTCATCCCCGACAAGCGTGGCGTTGGGGCCGACGGATGTCAGCGAGCGCGACACCACCCATTTCGGCTGGCGCCGCCAAGCCGCCGCGAACGCGCGGTGTTCCGCACTCCACTCGGGACGGTCCTCGTCCCAGTAACGCATGGTCTCGTACATGCGGCGCCCGTAGACACTGCCCGTCAGGTCGCGCACATGCTCCGTCCAGTGACGGAAGAGTTCGGGACCTGTCTGCATTTTCTCGTGGTCGACATAACCGTCGAGCGACAGGTTCATTCCAAAAACAAGCTTCGCCATCACGCCTCCTCAAGCAGCCTCGACCAGCAGCGCGGTCAATTCCTCCGGCATCTCGATCGCGAGGTCGCACCTTCCCTCAACCGGTTGCTGATTGCAATTGGATCAATCTAGCAAACCGATCTCGTTTTGCAATCAGTTTATCGGCGCGCGGAAACGGGCAGGCCCCCACCCTGTCGGGACACGCCTGGCGTCTTTCGACGCCTCGCATGCGCTTCGGAGTGAGGACCCATACCCGCCAAACGGATTGTTCCGGTTACTTCTTCCCGGTCAGCGCGAAGAAGGCGCCTTGCGGATCGAGCGCCTGGACGATCCAGGAACCGCCGGGCACTTCCATCGGCCCGTGGACGACCTTGCCGCCGCCTGATGTCAGCCGGGCGATCGCGGCGTCGATTGAATCGACGATGAAATAGTAGCACCAGCACGGCACCGGCACTTCCGCCGGCTTGGTCATCATGCCGCCGATCGGCCGGCCGTTATGGGAGAAGATGTGGTAGGTGCCCATCGGCCCCATGTCGAAATCATGGTCCAGCGTCCAGCCGAACATCTTGCCGTAGAAATCGAGCGCTTGCCTGCCGTTGCCGGCATAAAGCTCGCGCCAGCCGACATTGCCGACCGCATCCCAGGCGAGCTCGACCGGTGGATTTTCCATCGGCAGCGGCGTCATGATGCAGATGACCGCGCCATGCGGATCGGCGACGACGGCGAAACGGCCGATGCCGGGAATATCCTCCGGCTCGCGCTGGACGCGGCCGCCATGGGCGACGAAATCCTTGGCCATCTGGTCGACGTCGTCGACCGCGACATAGCCGGTCCAGTTCGGCGGGATCTTGCCTTCGAGTTCCGGCGGGAAGTTCATCATGCCGCCGATGCCCGGGCAATTGTCGCCTTCGCCCATTTCGAACAGGTAATAGGCGGGCAGGTCAGGCATGCTCATCGCCTTGACCTTCCAGCCGACCACGGAGGAATAGAATTTTCCGCCGGCATCGGTATCGGGCGTCATCAGCTCGACCCAGATGAATTTGCCATGGGTCTCGGATCGAGACCCGGTAACGGTCTGCAACATGGTCGTCTCCTCTACGAATGACTGCGTCGACCGACGCGTTGGACAAGCACTCGCAAGGCTCAGCGCTTGCGGGTGTACTGCGCTTCCATGAACTGTTTCCAGGAGCCGTCCGGCTGTCTTGCGCTGGAATTGAAGGTGCGGTGATCATCGTCGGCGAAGATGATCTGTTCGCGGTAGTCGCCCATCCTGCCCGGCTCGGAATAATCCGGGCCGGTCGTATAGAGGCTGAGCGTCGTGCCGTCGGCGGAAACATCGCCTTCATAGACCCACATGTAGGTCATCATCGAACCAATCCAGCTGCCGATATATTTCCCCTTTTCGGGATCGTAGCCGAGGGTGAGGATGGTGGTGGCGGGGCCGCCGCCGCCCGGCATCTCGCCGCTGCCTTCGGCAACGAACCAGATGCCGTTCAGCGACCGGCAGACCTCGATCCATTTTTCGTCGTGCCCCATGCCGGTGGACGTCACCTCCCAGAGGCCGACCATTCTTTCCAGAAAGCCGTGTTCGGCCCGCGGTCTGGGCATTTCCATCTTGCTCATGTCCTCCTCCTTTTCAAAGGCCAGAATGAACCCCGTTAATGGCAGCAGGATGAAGCCGTCTCTTGCGGTTTCTGTTCGTATTCGTCGTGACGCTTGACGAAATTCATCGTCGAACTCTCGTTGCGGCCAAGCGGCGCCCGGTCGAGGATCATCAGCGTGCCGATCAGCTCTTCGCCGCCGCGGGCATAGCTGGAATAGGTGTGGAAGACCTCGCCCGCCTCGTTCCTGTAGAAGGCGGAAAGGCCCGGCAGTTCATCATGCGCCTCCGACGGCGGGACCTCGCGGAAGTTATAGTACACCTTCTCCCCGGCAAGGTCTTCCCCGGTGAAGGAGACGTGGAAATCGAAGTTGAAATCGCTGCCGAAGGACGAGACCCAGGGGAATTTCCAACCCATGCGCCTCTTGTAGGCCTCGATCCTGTCGAGCGGCGCACGGGCGACCGCGACATAGGTGACGTCGTGGTTGTTGAGATGCGGCAGCGCCCCGTCGACATGGTCGGAAAGGAAGGAACAGCCGGGGCAGCCGGCCTCCCAGTCGGGGCCGAGCATGAAATGATAGACGATCAGCTGGCTGCGGCCGTCGAACAGTTCGGCAAGCGTCCTTCTGCCCTTCGGGGTGTCGAACGCATAATCCTTGTCGATCTTGACCCAGGGCATGGCCTGGCGTTCGGCGCGCACCCTGTCGCGCAGACGGGTTTCCTCCTTTTCGAGAGCCAGCAACTTTCGCCGCGCTTCCAGCCACTCCTCGCGGCTCACGACAGGGTTTTTCGGTGTTGCGGTGACATCCATGGCAGGCCTCCTCCTTTGCTTGACAGGATAGGTTGATATCAACATACTCTTCCCATGCTGTCAAACATTGCCGAATCGGACGTGATCCCCTTCTCCGCCACGCTGCATGTGCGCGATACCTGCCTGTGCCTTCATGTGCAGCGGGCGGCACGGGCGCTTGCCCGCCGGTTCGACAACGCGATGAAGCCGATCGGCCTCAATAACGGGCAGTTCTCGCTGATGATGTCGCTCAACCGGCCGCAGCCGGCGACGATGGCTCAGGTTTCCACGCTGCTTGCGATGGACCGCACGACGCTGACGGCGGCGCTCAAGGTGCTCGAACGACGCGGCCTGGTGGAAACCGGCATCGACCCGAAAGACCGGCGCGGCCGGCTGCTGCGGCTGACGAAGGACGGAATGGCCATGCTGTCTGCGGCACTGCCGATCTGGGTACGCATGCATGCCGAAATCGACGCCGAGCTCGGCGAGGGCGGACCCGCAGCGCTGCGGGTGATGCTGGGCGGGATCAGGTAGAGCGGACGTTATCGTCGGCCAGCCGGCCAACGGCTGCGCCGATCAACTGTCATGTCGCGGCATATCGACGACAATACGGGTTTCACCGTATCGATGTCCCCAACAGCGAGATCCTTGAGTCGTGCCCGAAGGTCAAAGCCCGGGGTCAGGCCTTGTCGAGGGCGGCCGGAACCGCCGTCATACGGCGGTCCGCGTGACGTGACTGGAAGGCTTCACGAAGCCGAAAATTTCACCGTCACACCGCGCTGTCGAAAGTAGGCCTGCATCAGCTTCCTGCCGGAACGATTGTTCTGCACGAGCCTGGCCGGGTCGAATACGGCCTCTTTCAAGCCAGCCCGTGTCAACGCTGCCTTGAGAGTGGCGATATGCGCGTCGATGTCTGCATTATCCGCCTGAAGCGATTCATAAATGCGGGTTGTTGCATCTGCTACGGTCGTTTCGCTCACTATTGCACTCCGGTTGTTATCCGTCTGGCGATTACCACATTCTTCGGCCTGTCGTGGCGAAAAATGCCCTCGTCAACGGAGGGCCGTGGATCGGAACCCTGCGCCGGATTTCAAAGAGACGAGGCGTCATAAGCGGTCGAGCGCGACCCGGTCCCTTGCAGTCGAGATGCCACGGCCGCTTTGCGCCAATAGGAGACATGGCGCCACCCGTCGATTATGGTCATGTTTCGACCCGTAGGAGACGGTAGCGGCTGATCTATAGTCTCCCGTAAGCAGTCATCCGCGGGACACCCGGCACTTCCATTGGCAGACCGTATTGGAGAGCTCAATTGCAGACGGACCACTCTCCGACCTACCGCTTTACCGCGAAAGTCGAGATGCATCATAAAAGCTCGCCAGGGATCACGATGGCCTACGTCATCGACGCCCAAGGCCTTTCGGTGACGCAAGGACGGTCAGTCAGACTCGTCCCATGGACTTCGTTTCGTTTCCTGCACCTTCACGTTACGAGTGGGGTCGGCACCACTGGGTTTCCAGTCCACAGCGCGCGGTTGCGGACGCTCTTCGCATCAAGGGAGCTATCCTCGCTGGATTGGCAGGGAGAGACAGGCCTCGATCGATCCGCCGACTACGTTCGGTTCATGGAAGAACTGATTCCGTTTGCAGTCGCCCGTAACCCGCGTCTCCGCCTTCGATACGGCGGCGACCCTATGATGGAGGCGGCGGCCCCGATGGTGCTGACCTTCTTGATCCTACCGTTCGTGTTTATCCCACTTTTGATCTTCAAACCGCTCGGTGCTCTTGTTGCTGGCTGGAAAAAGCCGCTTGGCAAACTCGTGTTTGGAGCAATCAGCATGAGTTTTGGTGTAGTGCTGAACATGCTTCCCTGGTCCAGCGGTAAGCCGTTCAAGGCCGACGATCTGCCCATCGCAGAACTCCCGCCGAGATATCGGCAAGGTGGCGTCTGAAGACGTACCGATATGCCTGCGACGAGCTTCGAGGGTGAGACGGACGGCAGATTATCGGTTGACGATCCTTCAAACCAGACTGTCCAAGAACCACCCCATCTCAGGCATGGAGTGATCGGTCCTAAATGACCGGTTTGGGCCGAAAGCCGCCGCCGCATCCACCCAGCAGCGATCATCCAACCCTGCAGATCCCGCGCACAAACAGAAAACCGCCCGTGCGATGCGCAGCGGACGGTTTTCAGCGTTGTGAAGTCGGCTCTCGGCGGCCGGGACTAACCGCCGATCAGGCGACCCTGACCGGCACTTCGGTCGAGGTGCGCATGGCGTGGCTATAGGGGCAGACGATGTGGGCCTTGGCAGCGAGATCTTCGGCGACCGACTTTTCGACGCCCGGGATATCGACCAGGAGCGAGACTTCGATGCCGAAGCCGCCACCGTCCTCGCGCGGGCCGATGCCGACGGTTGCCGTCACCCTGGCGTCTTCCGGGATCTTTACCTTTTCCTTGGCCGCGACGAACTTCAGCGCGCCGAGGAAGCAGGCGGAATAACCGGTGGCGAAAAGCTGTTCCGGGTTGGTGCCGCGGGCGCCGTCGCCGCCGAGTTCCTTCGGAACGGTGAGCGTCACGTCGAGAACGCCGTCTTCGGAGGCGCCATGGCCGGCGCGGCCGCCGGTGGCGGAAGCCTTGGTGGTGTAGAGAATGGGCATGGGTCTAACTCCCTTGGGGTCTGGTTCCGGTAAAAATCTTGTCCGCAATTCAATTGCGCACAATCTAATTACGCGCATTGCATTTTGCCGTCAAGCCTGCGAAAATACGCTTCGGGAAAAAGATAGAGCACAGAAACGTGAAGGCAGGACCGGCATGCGGAAAAAAGCGCGCGACCCGGATAATTTCCAGATCGAACTCGATGCGCAGCTCTGTTTCGCCATTTACGGCGCGGCGCATGCCTTCACGCGCACCTACAAGCCGTTGCTCGAACCGCTCGGCCTCACCTACCCGCAATATCTGGTGATGATCGCGCTGTGGGAAGAGGACGACCAGCCCGTCAAGGCGATCGGCGACCGGCTGGGGCTCGATTCCGGCACGCTCTCCCCTCTCCTCAAGCGGCTTGAACAATCCGGCCTCGTCGCCCGCACGCGCGACCGCGACGACGAGCGGCAGGTCAGGATTTCGCTGACGGCCAAAGGCGACGACCTGCGGCACAAGGCAGCGGGCGTCGCCGGTGCGATCGGCAGGGCCGTCGGCTGCAGCAAGGAGGAAGCGGTGGCGCTGCGCGACGAACTGATCGCGCTGAAACAGCGGCTGACACAGGCGGCAGGAGAAAAAGAGACGCTGTCATCTGTTTGACAAGGCCATCTGATTAGGCGCCCTGTTCCACGCGAGGTCGGACAGAATTCGTCGAGCTCAACTCTTGTGGGCTTCCGGCTCGTCCGTATGGCGGCCTGAATAACGTTCGTCCAGTTCCCGGATCACGCCTTCGCCGTCGGCCGGGTCCACCTTGCGGAGGATCACGTCGATCTTGGCCTCCAGCCGGTCCGAGCCCTCCTTGGATTGCGGCGAGCCCAGAAACAGGAAAAAGGCAAGGCCGCCGACCTGCCAGAGCAGCTGCAGGAATTCAGACTGCCAGTTCTCGAACGTGTCGCGCAGCATTTCCATCAGGTAGGGCGAAAACTCCACCGGCTGCCCGTGCTCGGCCTGTTCCTGGACGAAGGCGAACCAGCCGAACAGCCAGTGGCCGACAAGGCTGAAGGCAAAGAAAGCCAGCGTTATCCAGGCGTAACTATAAGCCCGCCATAGCGAATTCTGCATGATGTCCTCCAGAACATCCCCCGCAAATTAACGGGAAAGTTCCAAGGTGGTTCCCGCCGGGATCAGGCCGCAGCGAGGTGATCCGCGACGATCCGGCCGAGCCAGCAGCGATGCTGTTCCTTGACGAGCGGATTGGTACCGGGCTCGCCGGCAACCGTGATCAGCGCCTTCCAGAGGCCCCAGCCGCGTGCCCGTTCCCAGGTCTGCGCATCGAGATCGACCCGATCGCGGAAAACGCGGGCCGCCGCTTCGTCGAGGAACGTCCAGGCGATGACAAGGTCGCAGGCGGGATCGCCCGTGCCGGAACTGCCGAAATCGATCACAGCGGCAAGCCGTCCGTCGCGGACGAGCAGATTGCCCTCGGCGATGTCGCCATGCACCCAGACCGGCTTTTCCGTCCAGCGGGAGCGAAGCGCCCTCTCCCAGATTTCAGTGATCAGCGCCACATCGATCTGGTCCGAGAGGGTTTTAATGGAGCGGCGGGTTTCGTCGTCATAGACCTGCAAGGCGCCACCGCGGTAGAAATTGTGCTGGCCCGCCGGCCGACCGTCGGTTGCGTCGATCCTCCAGAGAGCCAAGAGGAAATCGGCGAGGTCTTCCGCAAAAACGGTCAGGTCGGCGATCGTCCGGGGGCCGGGGCGCTCGCCCTCGATCCATTGATAGACCGACCACGGCCAGGGATAACCCTCGCCCGGCCTTCCGAGTCCGAGGGGCACGGGAATGGAAAGCGGCAGTTGCGGGGCGAGTAGCGGCAGGAAGCGGTGTTCCTTCTCGACCTGCGCGACATACCGTTCGGCGCTCGGCAGGCGCACCGACATTTCACCGCCGAGATGGAAGGTGCGGTTATCCCAGCCGCTGGTCGCGACCGGTCGCACGGGCAAATCCGCCCAATCGGGAAACTGGGCGGCGATCAGATTTTTCACGAGAGCGGGGTCGATCTGGACCATGAAGAACTCCCTGCCCGGCTGCACGCGAAGCCGATAGCAGGTTCATGTGACAAATGCGTATGGGAGCCGCAGGTTTGTGTCCTGGCCCGGCCTGCTCGCCGGCCCAATCGGCTCTTCAGGATCGATCGTTGCCCTTACTGCCACACCACGATGCGCGCCTTTTCCGGCACGCGGTCGTAGAGGTCGATGATGTCCTGGTTCATCAGGCGCACGCAGCCGGAGGACACGGCTTTGCCGATCGAGTTCCATTCCGGCGAGCCGTGCAGGCGGTAGAGCGTGTCCTGGCCGTTCTTGAAGATATAGAGCGCGCGGGCGCCGAGCGGATTGAGCAGGCCGGGCGGCATGCCGCCGTTCTTGGCCGAATATTTGGTGAGTTCCGGCTGGCGCGCGACCATCTCGTCCGGCGGGGTCCATTTCGGCCATCTCTGCCGCCACTGGATGACGCCTTCGCCCTGCCAGGCGAAACCTTCGCGTCCGATGCCGACACCGTAGCGCATCGCCGTGCCGCCCGGTTCGATCAGGTAGAGGAAACGCGAGGCGGTATCGACCACCACCGTGCCGGGGCGTTCGCCGGTCGGATCGACGACCTGCTGGCGATAATAGCGCGGATTGATCTGGCGATAGGGGATGGCCGGAATGACGAAGCCGCCGTCGACCACCGAACCGTACATGACATCCAGTTCCGACGAGGGGCCTTCAATCGGCTCCGGGCGGAAGGCGACCGTCGTCGCCAACGGGCGCGGGACGGAAGAGGCGCAGCCGGCAAGCGTAGAGGCCGCGCCCGCGCCGAGAAGAGACAAAAAACTCCGGCGGGAAAAGGAAGGGGTCAGGATCATCTGAGGCAGGACCGCTCGATAGGAAACGCAGGGAACAGCAAAATCGCTCTTTAACGGCAGGGCGGCCGAAAGGTTCCGACTCGCTCCTCAAGCGGGCAGGATAGGTCGGCGTTCCTTAACCAACCATTCACGACCTCGACACGGCGGTTCAAACCCGTGAGATAAATGAGGAACGGGATGAAACGAAAAAAGAGCGGCAATGCCGCTCTTTCCATCGATGGCCGGCCGTGTTTTCGCGATCAGAGGACCACGATCGGCGTGCCCGAAGGCACTCGGTCGAAAAGATCGATGACATCCTGGTTGAACATGCGCACGCAGCCGGACGAGGTCTGCTTGCCGACGGACTGCCAGTCCGGGGTGCCGTGCACCCGGTAGAGCGTGTCCTGGCCATCCTTGAAGATATAGAGCGCGCGGGCGCCGAGCGGATTGTTGAGGCCCGGGTTGGCACCGCCTTCGGCGGCGGCGAACTTGCGCAGCTCCGGCTGGCGGGCGACCATCTCGTCGGGCGGCGTCCAGCGCGGCCATTCCGCCTTGCGCTGGATCACGCCGCGGCCCTGCCAGGCAAAACCGGCCTTGCCGAGGCCGACGCCATAGCGGATCGCCTTGCCGCCCGGCTGCACGAGATAGAGGAAGCGCTCCCTGGTATCGACGACGATCGTGCCCGGCGCCTCGTTGGAGCGGTAATCGACCTCCTGGCGCAGATAACGGGGATCGATCCGCGAATAGGGAATGGCCGGAAGCGTGTGGCCGTCGTCGCGGATCACACCATACATGGTCCGGTGGACGGGATTGGAGACAGGCAGACCATAGGTCTGATGGAAGTTCGACGGATAGAGCTGACGCTTGTGCGGAATGGCGCCGGGCATCGGAGGCGGCTGATTCGACGGCGGATCGGCGTAGGGCGCGACGTTGAAGACCGGCGCGGTCTCCTGGACGAAGACATCCGGATTCATGCGGCTGGTATCGGTGACCAAAGGGATCTGACAGCCGCTAAGGGCCGCGGTTGCGGCAAGCGTGAACGAAAGCCCGAGATTTCGGCGGAAAAGTCGAAAAGAGAATGGCATGGGAACCCGCTTCCGGCAGATGACGTCTAAGCCGACAATCGCAGATGCGGCTGGCGCGAAGCTGGTGGAACCGTTTACGAATGCCAATCCGCCCCGGCAGCGGTAGCCAATGCCGGATGGCGCGCCATGCGCGCATCGAAGTCGCGGGCGATATCGGCGAGCGTAACCTTTCCAAAACGGCTGAGAAGCAGCTTCTCGGCCTCTTCGAAAGCCTCGGCAAGGGCCGCGTTGACCGCCTGTTCCACCAGGCATGAGGGCTGCTCGCAGGCAGGCCCGACAGCAAACACCGCGGGCTCGCCGACGGCTTCGTAAATGTCGAGCAACGTCATTTCCGACAGGGGCCGACCCAGGGTCCAGCCACCGCCATGGCCTTTTTCCGAGCGCACATAACCCTTTTCCCGAAGTCCGGCCATGGTGCGGCGGACCACGACCGGATTGGTGTTGAGCATGGCTGCAATGGTCTCCGACGTGGCCGTGCCTTCGTGGCGATCCATGTGGATCAGTACATGCAGCATGCGGGACAGGCGGCTGTCATGCCTCATCGTGGCGCTCCTTGTCGGTTATCGGCCACTTATTCCTAACACGCGTTTATTCGCAACAACAGAAGTTACAAACTTATTGACCTGGCGCGATCATGTAACTTATGTTGTTTCGAGACTTACGAAGAGGGTTTCTCATGGATTACGAAGCGATCGTCATCGGCGGCAGCTATGCCGGCCTCTCCGCCACCCTGCAGCTGGCGCGCGCCAGGCGGCGCGTCCTCGTTATCGACGAAGGCCTGCGCCGCAACCGGTTCGCCGAACATTCGCACGGGTTCCTGACGAGGGATGGCGAAAACCCGACCGCGATTGCGGCCAAGGCCCGTGCGCAGGTAATGGTCTATCCGACCGTCGAATGGCTCGATGCTCGCGCGGACGCTGCGGCAAAGGACGAAGGCGGGTTTACGGTTTCGGTCGCGGACCGGTCGTTCACTGGAAAGGCACTGGTTCTGGCGACGGGCGTAAAGGATCACCTGCCGGATATCCCGGGCCTCGGGGAGCGATGGGGCAGAAGCGTTTTCCATTGCCCCTATTGCCACGGCTACGAACTCGATCGGGGGCCGGTCGGCGTGATCGCCGTGTCCTCCCTCTCTCTGCATCATGCACTGATGCTGCCCGACTGGGGACCGACCACGTTTCTGCTGAACGGAGCGTTCGAGCCGGACGAGAACGCGATGCGTGAGCTTTCCCGCCGGGGCGCTGCGATCGAGGCAAACCCGATCCGCACTATCGAGAACCACGCGGATGTCGTGCTTGGCGATGGCCGCCGGCTTTCCTTCGCCGGGCTCTTCACCATGCCGCGCACCGAGATCGCAAGTCCGATCGCCGAGCAGCTGGGCTGCGCGCTGGAGGATGGACCTATGGGCGCCTTCATCGGGACGGATGCGATGAAACAGACCAGCATTCCAGGGATACTGGCCTGCGGAGATGCTGCCCGCGCCGCCGGCTCGGTCGCGATTTCAGTCGGCGACGGCGCGATGGCAGGCGCAGCGGCGCACCGTTACCTGATGTTCGGCGCGCCCTGACCCTGGCTCACGAAAACTGGCTGAAGAAGCGGATGCTTTCCACGACCGCGCCGGGGACGACGCCGTTGTGGTTGCCGGGCAGGAGTTTTGCCTCGATCGAGACGCCGGCGGATTTCGCCCGGTCCATCAGCAACTGATGGTCCGCATCGAAAGGCCTTTCCTCGGTGCCGCGCAAGAGGAGCGTCGGGCATTTGAGGCTGTGGCCGAAGCAGACCGAGGAACGCATGATGAATTCCTTCGGGTCGTTCTCGTCGAAACGGACCTCGCGTTCGAACCTGCCGAAATAACGCCAGGAATTGACGCCCGCCGAAATCGGCGCCGAGGCGCGGAATTTTCGCGTCATCGACGCGAGCAGCGCCAGCGTGCCGCCGTTCGAGTGGCCTGCGAGGAAAAAGCGGTTCTTGTCGATCCCCGGCAGTTCCTCCAGATAGCTGGCGGCGGCCAGCGCATCCGAGGTCTCGTCGTAGAAGCCCGAATAGTTGCCGGCCTGGCCGTTCTCGCCGCGGAACGAAGGCAGCATGACGACATAGCCCGCCTCCCAATAGGCCTTCATCAGCTCCCAGTGGCCGTCACCCGTGGCGTTGCCGCCATGCAGGAAAAGCACTGCGGGCTTCGGCTTGCCGGTCGGTTCATAATGCGACAGCCAGGCGACCAGTTCGATCGACCCGTCGGGGCCGCCGGGATAGGTGACGCGCTTGGCACCGGCCGGCGTGCCGAGCGGCGGAGACTGTTCCGGCGACGGGCCTTTCCTCAACAGATTGGTGTGGAACCGCTTGCGCGCTTCGCCGTAATCCTCCTTCTCCAGCGGCGGAACCTCCGGAATGTCGAAGTCTGCGTGCGCGGAAGCCGGCAGAAGCGCCGCGGCGGAGAGCCCTGCGACAGCGGCCAGCAACGTCCGGCGGCTCAAACCGCCCTCTTTCGATATGAAGTTCGAAGAAAAGATGCGGTCTGCCGCCATGTCTGCCTAACCTGAAGTAGATTGTGTGCGATTCCGATTTCAGCATCGGGTGGAAATGCTGTCCATTCAATCATTCGCGAACGGCATGGACAAAATTTAATGAAAGGCCGCGCCTCACGGCTTTTTCGCCGCCATCGCATCCCTTTCCTTGCGCCAGCGAACGAGGGCCATCAGAAAGGGACCTGCGGTAACGCCGAGGATCGCGCCGCCGACCACGAAACCCAGAAGCTCGCCGCCCAGAAGTTCCTGACCGACATAAGCGGCTGCGAAACAGCCGATCAATGCAATGATGCCCTTGATGATGAATGCCTGCTTCGTCATCCCGCTACCCTTTCCGATCTCAAGCCCGGCCAATGTCCGGCTTTAAGATAGGCGCGTTTGCAGACAATCAAGCCTCGCGCGCCTCGACCATCGCCGTCAGGGTCGACAGCCGGTCGGCATCGCGCGGCAGCTTGTCGTAACGAAGCCGGGCGATGCGCGGGAAGCGCATGGCGACCCCCGATTTGTGGCGGGTCGAGCGGTTGATGCCCTCGAAGGCAACCTCCAGCACGAAACCGAAATCCCGCTCGGCGCGCACGGCCCTGACCGGCCCGAAGCGGTCGATCGTGTTGTCGCGCACGAACTTATCGAGCACTTCGAGCTCGGCATCGGTGAAGCCGAAATAGGCTTTCCCGACCGGCACCAGTTCCTCGCCATCCGGCGTCTCGGCCCAGACGCCGAAGGTGAAGTCGGAATAATAGCTCGACCGCTTGCCGTGGCCGCGCTGGGCATAGAGCATGACGGCATCGATATTGTAGGGGTCGCGCTTCCATTTGAACCACGGCCCCTTCAGGCGGCCGGCCTGATACGGGCTGTCCTTGCGCTTGATCATCACCCCTTCGATGACCGGATCGGGCGGGGCGATGCGGATACGGTCGAGCTCGTCCCAGGTGGCGAACGGCACGAGTTCGGAGAGATCGAAACGGTTGTGCGGCGCCCGCTCGATGACCTCCCCGAGGCGCCTGCGGCGCTCGAAGAAGGTTTCCGCGCGGATATCGAGGTCGCTTTCGAACAGGAGGTCGTAGGCGCGCACGAAGGCGGGGTATTCGTCGAGCATCTTGCCCGTCACCGTCTTGCGGTTCAGCCGCTGCTGCAGGTCGGAGAAGGTGCGGGTCGGATTGTTGGAGCGGGCGGTGCCGCCGACCAGGAGTTCGCCGTCGATGACGCCCTCGAAATTGATCGACCCGACGATATCGGGAAAGGCGCCGGTAATATCGTCGCCGGAGCGGGAATAGAGCTTTTTCGTGCCGCCATAGCTCGACATCTGGACGCGGATGCCATCCCATTTCCATTCGGCGGCGTAATCGGCCGGATCGAGCTTTTCGAGATCGCCGGTCTCCACCGGATTGGCGAGCATGACCGAATGGAAGATCGCCGGGGTGGCGAGAACCGGCTTCTCCGCCCGGCCCTCCAGCCAGGCGAAAAGCGGCTCGTATGGCGGGGTCAGCCCGTGCCAGAGCGTCTCGATCTCGGTGACGTCCCTTTTGTTTTCTCCGGGGCCGCTCATGTCAGACAGAGCCTGTTTGGCGAGGCGGGCGGAAACGCCGATGCGGAGCGCGCCTGTGACGAGTTTCAGGAAGGCGAAACGGCTCGACGTATCGAGCTTGTCGAGCAGGTCTCGCACGGCGGAGCGCACTTCGGTGCGGCCGAGCGAATTCATCCTGGTGACGACCTCGCCGAGACGCGGCTGGTGATCGTCGTCAATGTCGTCCTTGCGGGTGCCGTCCCAGACCAGCGAGATGGTTTCGGCGAGGTCGCCGACATAATCGTAGGAATACTGGAACAGGATGGGGTCCATGCGTTCCAGCACGAGATCGCGCAGCATGGCCGGCTTGACGCTCTTCAGATCCAACCCGCCGGCGAGTGCGGCAAGGCCGTAACCACGGTCGGGATCGGGCGTGTCGCGAAAATAGTCGGCGAGAAGGGTGAGCTTGCCGTTGCGCGACGGGGTGAGGACGAGGCGGTCCAGGAGGGTGGCGAAGGCTTTCATGGGCGCCACCTTTTTGAGGGCGCAGCGTGTGGCTTACCCCCCTCTGCCCTGCCGGGCATCTCCCCCTCAAGGGGGGAGATCGAATCGCTGCGGCGTCTCGCATCCCTCAGGTGCCGATTGTGGAAGAGAGCCGGCACATCTTGCCGATCTCCCCCCTTGAGGGGGAGATGGCCGGCAGGCCAGAGGGGGGTATCGGCGGCACGGCGCGAAAAGATCATCCCCATCAATCCCCCTCATCCTCATAGCCCACCAGATGCAGCGGCCTTGCCGGAATATTCTTCAGCTCGCACCAGCGTACCAGCGCCTCCTCGCGGCCGTGGGTGACCCAGACTTCCGATGGCCCGATCTCCTCGATGGTCGAGAGCAGTTCCGGCCAGTCGCAATGGTCGGAGATGACCAGCGGCAGTTCGACGCCGCCCTGCTTGGCGCGCTGGCGGACCATCATCCAGCCCGACGCAAAAGCGATCAGCGGTTCGTTGAAACGCCGCGCCCAGCGATCCTGAAAGGCCGAGGGCGGGCCGACGATGACGGCGCCTTTGAAGGCATCGGGACTGCTCTTTTCGATGGTCGCCGGCCTGATCTCGCCGAGATCGATGCCCTGGCCGACGTAGTAGTCGCAGAGCTTGGCCAGCGCGCCATGGATGTAGATCGGCTCCTGATAACCGCAATCGCGGATCAGCCGTATGACCCTTTGGGCCTTGCCGAGCGCATAGGCCCCGACGAGATGGCTGCGCTCGGGAAACTGCTTGAGTGAGGTCAGCAGCTTGCCGATTTCCTCCTTCGGATCCGGATGATGAAAAACCGGCAGGCCGAAGGTGGCCTCGGTGATGAAGACATCGCAGGCGACCGGCACGAAGGGAGCGCAGGTCGGATCCACGCCGCGCTTGTAATCCCCGGAAACGACGATGCGCAGCCCGTCCTTCTCGATGGCGATCTGGGCCGAGCCGAGCACGTGGCCGGCCGGATGAAAGCTCACCCGCACGCCATCGACATCGATCTCCTCGCCGAAAGCGGCGGCCTGTTCCTCACCGCAGAAATCCTCGCCGTAGCGCAGGCGCATGATATCCAGCGTCTGGCGCGTCGCCAGGACCTTCGCATGGCCGGCGCGGGCATGGTCGGAATGGCCGTGCGTGATCAGCGCCCGCTCAACGGGACGGACCGGATCGACATGGAAGCGGCCGATGGGACAGAACAGCCCGGCCGGGGTGGGGTGGAGCAGCGCCTCGGGTTTCATGTCCTTGAAGATAGGGTAAAAACGCCGTTACGCCAGATCACTCCGAGGCGGTCACCGGCTTCTTTTCGGCGACGGCCGCCAATGGCAGGCGGACCGGTTTCAGCATCAAGGCGGCGATGAGGCCGATCACCGCCATGGCGCTGCCGGCCATGAACACCGGCGTGAAGGCCTGGGTATAGAGCGTGTGGACCGCGATGCGTGACGGCTCGGGCAAGGCGAGCATCATCACCGGCGTCAGCGAGCCGATATCCTCCACCCCCGGAATGCTGGTGCCGACGCCCCGGATTCCGGCGGCGACGATCGCGCCATAGACCGAGATGGCGATCGAGGCACCGGCCATGCGCATCAGCGTCACGGCACCGGTCGCCGCGCCGACATCCTCGCGGGGCGCGGAATTCTGCACGCCGATGATCGGCGCCTGCTGGCCGAAACCGATCGCCAGGCCCTGCATCAGCATGAAACCAAGGATGATGTAGATCGGGGTTCCGACCGGGAGCTGCGAGAAGATGAACAGCGCGGCGATGTTCAGCGACAGGCCGATCAGCGTGAACGGCTTGTAGCGGCCGGTCATCGAGATCAGCCGCCCGGTCGACAGCGAGCCGATGACGATGCCGAGCGTCGTGGCGACGAAGCAGAAGCTCGCGGTCGTGGGCGAGAGGCCCGTCGTCGTCTGCAGGAAGAGCGCGAAATAGTTCGCCATCCCGATCGCCACCGCGCCGGTGCAGAAGGAGACGATCAGGAACAGCGAAAAGGTCGAGTCGCGGAAGAGCTTCAGCGGCACGATCGGTTCGGGCACGCGGCCTTCGACGAAGACCCAGAGAGCGGCGCAGAGGGCGCCGACCGCCACGACCACCATCGACTGCCAGGCAACCAGCGAGCCGAACAGGGTGACGCTGTCGGCCCAGACGACGATGCTGGCCACGGTTCCGGCCAGGAGGACGGCGCCGAGATAATCGATCTTCGGCTTGCGGATCGGGCGGCGATAGGGAAGCAGAAGCGAAATGCCGGTGACGGCGACGATGCCGACAGGCAGGTTGATCAGGAAGATCGACCGCCAGCCGAACAGCTCGCTCATCGTGCCGCCGAGCAGCGGGCCGAGGCTGCCCGACGCCATGATCACCAGGCTCGAATAGCTCTGGTATTTCGCCCGCTCGCGCGGCTCGAACAGGTCGGCATTGATGGAGAAGATCGATACCATGATGCCGCCGCCGCCAAGCCCCTGCAGGACGCGCGAAGCGATCAGAGAATCCATCGACCAGGCAAGCCCGCAGGTGAGCGAGCCGACCGTGAAGATGACGATCGCCGCCAGCATCACGTATTTGCGGCCGAACAGATCGCCGAGCTTGCCGTAGATCGGCATCGAGGCGCTGCTGGCAAGAAGATAAGCGGAGCCGACCCAGCCGAAACGCTCCAGTTCGCCGAATTCGCCGATGATCGTCGGCAGTGCGGTCGAGACGATCTGGTTGTCCAGCGTCGCCATGAACAGCGCCGTCAGCAAAAAGCAGAAGATCACCAACCGCTGGCGGTGGTTGGCGACGAGCGGCACATGGGCCGGGCGGGTCATATCCATGAGATCAATCCAAGCGTCCGAAATTTATGTGTCTCCAGCATATAATTGTCAACGACACTTTGATGCACCGCGCAAAGAACGGTTGGAAAGCCTCATGCGCTTTGATATGTTTCCGTCATGACGACCAAGAGCCTTCTGAAACAGGAACCCGCTGCCGCCTCCCCTTCTCCGGAGGACGTGGCACGCGTGAGCGAAATGCTCGGGCGAATGCGGATCCTGATCGGCCGGCGGATCATCGGCCGCACGGCGATCGCCAATATCGCCCCGGGCCTGGAGATTTCGCATCTCGACGTGTTGGACGTGATGCGCCGCATCGAGGGCGAGGTGACGGTCGGCGCGATCGCCGAGGCGATGCGCATCGACCCTTCGCGCGGCAGCCGGCTGGTGGCCGATCTCGTCGCCCGCGGCGTGTTGCGCCGCGACGCTTCGCAGGCGGACGGGCGGCGTTCGCTGGTGGTCAGGACGGAATTCGGCGACAGCCTGCTGGCCGAGATCCGGTCGGTCAAACGGTCGCTGCTGGCCCGCGTCCTGGAGGGCTGGCCGGAAGATGACCTTCACACATTTTCGAAGCTGTTCGAAAAATTCGTGTCCAGTTACGAAGAGGTCTTCGTGACGGCGGAGAAACCCTCCGAGAGCGAGCTTCCCGAAGCGTCTTAGCCGATGCCATAGATTGCGCATAAAATGTTACTCCAGTATAATTTCGAGCAGAAGCTGGAGGCACGCGCATGAACGTTTCGATCGGTCCCCGCTGGGAAAAATTCATCGAGGAAGCCGTGGAAGACGGCCGCTACAGCTCGGCCAGCGAAGTCGTACGCGAAGGGCTGCGGCTGGTGGAAGAGCGTGAGGCGAAGCTCTCGGCGCTGAGGGAGACACTGCAGCGGTCTATCGAAAGAGGCGGAGACGTCAGCGAAGAAGAGCTCGACGTTTTTCTGGAAGCTGAGTTCGGGAAGCTTGAGAAAGAAGGTTATTGAGTGCCGCGCATCCAATATCTGGAGAGCGCGCAGGCCGATTTCGGGGAAATCGCCCGTTACATCTCGAAGCAAAGCGGCAGCGCCGCTGTCGCAAGGCAATTTGTAAAAACCCTGCGTCAGAAGTGCCGTGATCTGGCGACTTTACCTGGTGCCATGGGACGGCTTCGTTCGGAACTTGGTCCGGACCTGAGAAGCGTCGCCTACCGCGGCTATATTATCTATTTCCGGTACGTCAATGACCGCTTCCAGGTCGTCAACATCCTCGAAGGCCATCGGGATGCGGAGAAGCTTTTCGGCATGGATGCCGAAACAGGGGACGACGGTTAGATTCCCTCGCCTCCCGAAACCCGCAGGCGGTCGCGGCCCAGATCCTTGGCCTCGTACATGGCCCGGTCGGCGCGGGCGAGCAGTTCCTCCGGCGTAGCGCCGTCCTGCGGGAAGAAGGCGACGCCCATGCTGCAGGTGGCGGTGACGCTCCTGCCGTCGATGACGATCGGCTGCGAAATCGCGGCGCGCAGTTCCTGAAGCCGGCGAACGAGGCCAAGTTCGTCCTGGCTGACATTGCTGAAGACGATCGCGAACTCGTCGCCGCCAAGACGGACCAGAAGATCGGTCACGCGGACGCAGCTGACCATGCGCGACGACAGCGTCTTCAACACTTCGTCGCCGGCCGCGTGTCCGAGCGTATCGTTGATCTGCTTGAAATTGTCGAGATCGAGATAGGCGACGGTGATCTTGCGGTTCTCGCGGCGGGCCTCATGCAGGGCACGGCTGAACTGCGCCCAGAACAATGTCCGGTTCGGCAGGCCGGTCAGCGGATCGTGATGCGCCATGTGCTGGATGCGCTCTTCCGCAAGGGCGCGATCGATGGCGATACCGGCAATGTCGGTCGCCATCGCGGTCAGCTCGAGCTCGAGCTCTGTCGGTTCGCGCGGCGCGTCGGAATAAAGCCCGAACGTGCCGAGCACCCGCCCGTCGGCACCCATGATCGGCGTCGACCAGCACGAGCGGAAGCCGAACATCAGCGCCAGCTCGCGGTAATTGTCCCAGAGCGGATCGGTAAGCACATCCTTGACGAAGACGGGTTCGCGCCGCCAGGCGGCCGTGCCGCAGGAGCCGACCTTAGGGCCGATCTCGATGCCGTCGATCAGTTTCACATAGGCCGGCGGAAGCCGGGTCGCCGCACCGTGGCGCAGCCGGTCCGTACCTTCTTCGAGAAGCAGGACCGAAGCCGTGACATCGTCCAGCTCCTCCTCCACCGTCTTGACGAGCGCATCGAGGACCGCCGTCAAAGGCTGGCCGCGGGCGATCATCTCGAGAAGACGCGCATGGCCGTGCCGGCGATCGTCCTGGCGTTTGCGCTCGGTGATGTCGCGCGAAATACCGACCAGGCCGACGACCTGCCCGTGAATGTCGCGCAGCGGCATTTTCGAGGTGGTGAGCCAGAGCACACGCCCGTCGCCGAGCTTGACGCGCTCCTCGCGACCGTCGACGGCTATGCCGGTCGACATGATTTCCTGTTCGACGAGAAACAATTGGCGGGCGGTTTCATGATCGAGAATGTCGAAGTCCGTCTTGCCGATCAGGTCGAAGCCCTTATGCAGCTTGCTGCTGCGGCCGGCTGCGGCATTGGCGAAGACGAAGCGGCCGAGACGGTCCTTTACGTAGATAAAATCCGGCAGCTGATCGAGAAGGGTCCGGGTTTCGAGTTCGCGGGTGACGAGCGCAATGTCGAGATCGATGTCACTGTCGGCGGAAACGCGCAGGAGGCGGCTGCAGAGCTCGTCAAGCGGATCGGGGGCAAACCCCAAGGGCATGCTATGCGACATGGGCCCCGCCATCCGAGTGCCTCCTTTTCATTTCAAGAAAATGCGCGGGAACCCACCACCCGATTGCCATACAGGATGGGGCAGAATTCCTTATCGTTGCTTAAAATCATCGTGAAATTGCCATGAGTGAAGCTTCGAAAGAAGCCTTTTTTACTCGGTAATCCAAATCTTTCAGAGTAGTAACAATATAAAGGGCCGGCATGGAAAATGCTTTATTGACGCCGGGGAGACGAAGTGGATGATTTCGAGACGTACGGCATTGACGATGATCGCGGGCGCGGCGGCCGCCGGCGCCATGCCTGGCCGCGCCCTCCCGGCCTCCCAGGGGTTTCCTGCGATCGACCTGCGCGGTTCGATCGATGCCGGTGCGCACGGCGTCACCCCTGACGGTGGCGACAAGCAGAACCGCAAGCTCGCCGAGGTCATCGCCAAGGCCGCCCGCCAGAACATGCCGGTCTTCCTGCCGCCGGGAAACTATCCGGTGTCCAATCTCGACCTGCCCGAAGGCACCCGCATCACCGGCGTGCCGGGGGCCTCCCGGCTCGTCTATTCCGGCGGGGGGCGGATGCTGCGGGCCGACGGCGCGCGCCGCATCGAGCTTTCCAATATCGTCATCGACGGCGCGGGCCGACGGCTCGACGAACAGAGCCCGGCGCTGGTCCAGATACGTGGCGTGGGTGAGATCGTCATCGACAACTGCGAGGTCGTTGGCGCGGACCAGACGGCCGTGCGGCTCGAACGTTCGGGCGGGCGCATCGAGCGGAGCCGCATTTCAGGCGCCGCGGAATATGGCCTCTATGCCGTTGACAGCACGGGACTTTCCATCACAGGCAATACCGTTTTCGATTGCGGCAATGGCGGCATTCTCGTCCATCGCCGGAGCAAGGGCGCCGACGGCACGATCGTTTCCGGCAACCGCATCTCCCGGATCGGCGCCACCAATGGCGGTACCGGCCAGTATGGCAATGCGATCAACCTGTTTCGGGCCGGCAACGTCATCGTGACCGGCAACCAGATCTCGCAATCGGCCTTTTCGGCGATCCGCGCCAACAGCGCTTCGAACGCCCAGATCGCCAACAATACCTGCCTCGCGTCCGGCGAGACGGCGATCTATGCGGAATTCGCCTTCGAAGGCGCCATGGTCCTCGGCAATATCGTCGACGGAGCGGCAAACGGCATTTCGGTCGTCAACTTCAACGAGGGCGGCCGGCTTGCGACCGTCGCCAACAATATCGTCCGCAACCTGGCGCCCACCGGCCCCTATGTGCTCGACGAAGCCATCTTCGGCGTCGGCATCAGCGTCGAGGCGGATACGGCGGTGACCGGCAATGTCATCGAGACGGTGCCGCTCTGGGGCATGGCGCTCGGTTTCGGGCCCTACCTGCGCAACGTGCTCGCCAGCAACAACATCGTCCGGCAAGCGAAGATCGGCTGCGCGGTGACCGTGGTGGAAGGCGCCGGCAGCGCGCTCATTTCCGGCAACCTGTTCGAGGCGGTGAGAGACGGCGCGGTGATCGGTCATCGCTGGAAGACGCCTTCCACGGCGGAACTCGGTCGGGGTGACAGTCAGGCCCAGGGGTTCAAGCATCTGACGATCGAGAACAACCGGATCGTTTAGTCGAAATCTTCGGTTTCATCCAAATCGACGTTGCGGCCGCGATGGAAGATGCGGACGATGAAGACAACGTCACCCTTTATTTGGAACGCGACGGTCGCTTTTCGCCGATATCCCACCAGGCGCAGGCCAGGCCTCTTGTCGGAAAATACCCCGCGTTCGGGAAAGGTTTCAAAGGAATAGCAGTAGTCGATCAACCGATCGACATAGCGCCTGGCAATCCTTTCTCCTGCAACTGGAACAAGATATTGCAGAAGTTCCGCGACATCCTCTTCGGCATCATCCGAGAACAGGACCGTGTATTTCATGACTTCGGATCGACCAGCTTGTCGATGCGGGCATGCAGCCTCCTGCGTGCTTCCTCAAGGGGCATGACTTTGGAGGGGTTCGCCTCGATCTCATCCAAGGTCGGCACCACCTCCTCCACCAGCCATTTCTCGATCGCCGCGTCGCGGGCGAGCAGCGTGCGCAGGCCGTCGCGGATGACTTCGCTTTCCGTGGCGTATTCGCCGGAGGCGACCTTGGCCTTGACCATCTGTGCCATTTCGAGCGGCAGGGTGATGCTGAGCGACTGGGTGGTGCGCATGATCGGGCCTCTTTCCAACAAATCGGACACGATTAAATCCTATCGAAAACTTTCATCATCGTCCAACGCGGATTGATCTTCCGTTTTGCGCGACCTGCCACTAGCTTGCGCTCGCATTTCTGGAGGGACTTTGATGCTGAAAATTTATGGTGTTTACCGCTCGCGCGCCACGCGCCCGCTCTGGCTCATCGAGGAACTGGGTATTCCTTTTGAACTTGTTCCGGTTATTCAGGCCTACCGCCTCAAGGAGCCGATGGCACCAGGCGCGCCGGTCAATACGCTGTCTGCGGAATTCCTGGCGGTCAATCCGATGGGTTCCGTGCCCTCGATGGACGACGACGGCTTCGTGCTGCATGAATCGCTTGCGATCACGCTCTATCTCGCCCGCAAGTACGGCGGCGACATCAGCCCGAGGGACATCGCCGAGGAAGCGCAGATGGTGCAGTGGTCGCTGTTCGGCGCGACCAGCATCGAGACCCCGGCGCTCAAGATCTCCTCGACGATCGCGGGCGGCAAGCAGGATAGCGAGGAAGGCAAGACGGATATCGAGGTTTCCGCCCGCCTGCTCAAGCGGCCTTTCGATGCGCTCGAAAAGCACCTTTCCAATAACAGCCACATGGTCGGCGGCCGGTTCACGGTCGCGGACATCAATGTCGCGGAAGTCGTGCGTTACGCCCAGGGCTACGCGCCGCTGTTCGACAGCCGGCCGGCCCTGAAGGCCTGGATCGAAGCCGCCCAGGCCCGCCCCGGCTTCAAGGCGATGTGGGACAAGCGGACCGCCGAACCGGCGTGATGCCTTAAACCCGGCTTTCCGTGAGCGGCGGCAGCTCCGTCTTCAGCCAATCCCGGAAAGCCCTCACCTTCGCCGGCAGCCGTGCGCCGGCGCGGGTGACGAGATAATGCCCCATGCCGGTATGCGCCCGGACCGAAAACGGCTCGACCAGCCGCCCCTGTTCCAGCGCGTAGGTGGCAAGCGTATGCCAGGCGAGCATGACGCCCTGCCCCGCGATCGTCGCATCGAGGCAGAGCGAGGCGTCGTTGAACACATGGCGGGTCGCCATGCCGGCGCCGGACAGGCCTGCCTCGTTCAGCCAGATCTCCCAGGAAAACATCGAGGGACCGTCGATGATCGCCGGCAGCTTCAGGATGTCCCTCGGCTCCTTCAGTTTTTCTGCAAGCGCCGGGGAGCAGACCGGAAACACCGTCTGCTCGATGAGCAATTCGGCGTCGACGCCCGGCCACGCGCCCGGCCCGACGCGGATGCCGAGATCGATATCGTCGACGCCGAGATCGGCGAGCCTGGTCGTCGCGTCCATGCGCAGGCGGATTTCCGGATGGAGCCTCGAGAACCGGTCGAGCCGGTGGACCAGGAACCGCGCCGCAAAGACAGGCGCCACGGAAATGGTCAAGAGCGCATCGTCCTGGCGCCGGCCGATCGAAACCGCTTCGGAAAGCGCGTGAAAACCTTCGGTCAATCGCGCCAGCATCGGCCGCGCCGCATCGACCGGCATCATGCCCTTCGGCAGACGCTGAAAGACCGGCTGGCCGAGCTGGGCTTCCGCCTTGATGACCTGCTGGCTGACGGCGCCGACCGATACGCCAAGCTCATCCGCCGCCGCCTGCAGGGAACCGAGCCGACCGACCGCTTCCAGCGCCCGCAGGCCGTTGAGATGCACGAGATTGAGATTACTCATATAGATTTTCTATAGTCAACCGCTCAAGAACTCAATTGAAAACGACGGCGCTGAAGCCGATAGTGCCTCTGCAAATGTAACAGATTTGCGAGGTGACGGTCATGAGACCGCTGAAGATTTTCTTGAACCTGAAGACCTGGTTGGAAACGACCGAAACATTGGTGGACATCCAGTCGAACGACCCGTTCCACCATCCCGAGATCCGCTCGATGAATTTGCGGCAGCTCGCCGATCTGCCCTTCCCGCGCCTGGCTCACACCGACACGAACCGCAACGACGCGCCTCTCGCGAAATGCGCCTGACAGCTCTATGATCCGTCTCCCGAAAGGGCGGATCGGATGCTTGACGTGAACTCCATATTCGAGCGGCTGAAACGCCTCGCGGCACAGGCGGGGTTGCCGGAGGTCGAAGAAGCGACCCACTACGGCACGCCGGCATTGAAGGTGGGCGGCAAGGCCTTCGTCTCAATCAGGAACAGCGAGACCATCGTGCTTGCCATTCCGATCGACGAGAAGGAACGGCTGATCGAGATGGCGCCGGACATCTATTTCCAGACCGACCATTATCGCGGCTGGCCGTCGCTGCCGGTCAGGATCGACGTAATCGGCGACGACGAGTTGACGATGCGGCTGGTGGCGGCATGGCGCTTTCGGGCGCCGAGGAAGCTTGCCGCCACCTACAAGAGTTAGGGGCCAGAATTAGACGGCGGTTGCCGCAGCCTGTTCCGCGATCGCGCGCTGCACCGCCGGACGCTGTTTCATCCGCTCGTAATGGGCGGCGACCTTCGGGAAATCCGCGCGGTCGAGCTTCATGTTGGCGAGCCAGTCGGTCATCAGGTAAAGATAGGCATCGGCGACCGAATAGGTTTCGCCCAGCACATAGGGACCTTCCAGCAAGGAGTCCTCGATCACCTGAAAGCAGTCGTGAAAGACTTTCGGAGCCTTGGCGACCATGTCGTCGAAGGAGGACTGGTTGTCCGCCCAACGGTAACCGCGGCGCCAATGGGCATAGGCGACGTGTACCGTCGAGGCGATATAGGCGTTGAAGGCCTGCATCCTGGAGAACAGGAACGGATCGTCGAGCGGCGCGAGCTTCGCCTCGGGTGCCGATTGGGCGATGAAGGCGAGGATCGCGACGGATTCGGTGATCACGCCCCTGTCCGTGGCGAGTGCCGGCACGCGGCCCTTGGGATTGATCTTCAGATAGGCTTCCGACTGCTGCTCCTTGTCGGCGAATTTCACCCACCTGATCTCGTAGGGCAGACCGGATTCGGCAAGCGCGATATGGCTGGCCAGCGAGCAGGCATTGGGCGAAAAGAACAGCGTATACATGAAAATCCTCCGTTGGGCGGCGTGGTTCTAACACGGTTTTCCGAAGCCGGAAGCCTCAAACCGCCCGTCAGCTGACGCCCGGCACATCCTCCAGCCGATGCCAGACCGGAATGCCGCGCTCGTTGGCGATCCGCACATCGTTGTCGGCGCCCTTGGAAGCGCCCGGCAGGCGCAGCACGCCTTCGCAGATCTCAAGCAGTCGGCCGGCGACCGGGTGAAAGATCTCTTCGTAGAGATCGTCGCCCACATGCTTGCCGCCGGCGGCATGCCAGACCGGCAGCGCCACCCATTCGCCGATCATCGGCACATGGCCGGCCTTGAACAGCGCATGCGACGGCGCTTCGAGCACTTTCAGGTTTTCCGCCATCTTCCGGGGGTCGTCTCCGGTGCCCGAGCGGTATGGGCCTGCGATCAAGATCAACATCTTCGTTTCTCCAAACTTGTCCACATCATCGCGGAACTGCACGAATTTACCTGAAATACTTTACATTGTCGGCAACTTCAGGCATAATTGTGCTTATTCATGCAATTTCGTGCAGAGTCAAGACCAATGCTGACAAGCCAACGCAAGAACCTCATCCTCGACATGCTGCGCCGTGAGGGGCAGGTCGTCGCCAAGCGGGCGGCGGAAGAATTTTCGCTGTCGGAAGACACGATCCGGCGGGATCTTCGGGAAATGGCGGCGGAGGGGCTGCTGCGGCGGGTGCATGGCGGGGCGATGCCGGTCGCCCCCGACCTGCCGGATTTTTCCTCCCGGCGGGCGGTGTCGTCGGACGTGAAACAGCGGCTCGGCGCCAAGGCGGCCGGCATGGTGCGCGAGGGGCAGACGATCTTTCTCGATGGCGGCACATCGACCGCCGAGATCGCCCGCGCCCTGCCCCGGGATTTCGCCTTCACCATCGTCACCCACAGCCCGACGATCGCGGCGGAACTTGAGCACCATCCGACGGCAGATGTGATCCTGATCGGCGGCAGGCTCTACAAACACTCGATGGTGGCGACGGGGGCCGCCGCGACGGCGCAGATCGCGCTGATGCGGCCGGACATCTTCTTCCTCGGCATCACCGCCGCCCATCCGGTGCGGGGGCTCTCGACCGGCGATTTCGAGGAGGCGGCGATCAAGCGGCATATCGCGGCATGTTCTGCCGAGACGATCACGCTGGTCACGGCGGAAAAGCTGGACGCGGTTTCACCGCATGTGATCATGCCGGTTTCGGCGCTCTCGGGGATGATCGTGCAGGAGGGGATCGAGGAGGAACGGCTGGCGTCTTACAGGGGGATGGGGATTCGTGTGATCGAGGTTTAGATCGGGCGCTTGAAACCAGACGCTGCTAGGCGCAAATAACGCCTCTTCATCGCCGTATGTGCAGGGCCCCACCCTCCCCGCCGTCATCCTCGGGCTTGACCCGAGGATCCACCGCCGCGTCTGCGGCGCTTAAGGACGGCTCACGCGAAGGACTTCGCGTGGATGGATCCTCGGGTCAAGCCCGAGGATGACGGAGTGTGGGGAAATGGTCGCGCCAATCTCGTCCGGCGCATCGCATCCCGATTGGAGCGATCTGACCGATCTCACGCAAACAGCGCGTCGGTCACCCTGACATCGCCCACATGGATGCCGTTCCAGTTCTTCATCGGCTTGTTGGCCATGGCCATCAGCTTGGTGTGCACCTCGCCGCCCTTTTCGAAATAGCGGGCGATCAGGGCGAAGATCATCGCTTCGGCGGCGCGGGTGGTGCCGTCCTCGCATTTCACTGCCATGGCAATGCCCTGGTCCGGCAGCGCGGCGACGAACACGCCTTCGGCGCCGGTCTTGGCAAAGATCTTGCCGGGTGCGACTTCCATCAGCCTGGTGCAGGCGCGGTTGGTGCCGGCGACGTAAAAGGGCTCGGCCATGCAGGCATCCATCAGCCGGCGCGAGGCTTTGGCGCGCTCGGCGGACAAGGTATTGCCGGTCACCATCTTGGCAAAACCGTGGGCGAGGCCCTTCAGCGGCACCGCATAGGTGGGAATGGAGCAACCATCGGTGCCGCAGTTCTGGTGGCCGATGACGGAGCCGGTCAGCACTTCCATCGTGCCGCGGATTTCTGCCTGCAGCGGATGGTCGTAACCGACATACCCCTTCACATCCATGCCGGTGTGGACGCAGGTGCAGATGAAGCCGGAATGCTTGCCGGAGCAATTGTTGTGAAGTGCTGTCGGCGCCTCGATCGTGCGGGCCTGGTGGATCAGCACCGCCTGCTCGGACGACCAATGGGCGCCGCATTCGAGCGCGCTGTCGTCACGTCCTGCCTTGCTCAGCATCGAAGCGGCCATCGCCACATGCGCGTCCTCGCCGGAATGGGAGGCGCAGGCGAATGCGAGTTCCTCGTTGCCGAAGCCATAGGCATCCGCCGCGCCGCTTTCGACAAGCGGCAGCGCCTGCATGGCCTTGCTGGCGGAGCGCGGGAAAACATGTGCTTCCGCCTCCCCGAACGAAAACAGCACCTTGCCGTCGCCATCGACGACCGCTCCGAGCCCGCGGTGACGGCTTTCGACCAGGTTGCCTCTGGTGACTTCGACGGTGACTGGGTTTTGCATGGTCTGTCCTGAAATTGCCGGTTTCATTGGTGCCTATCACTGGGCGCATATCACAGGCTCTTAAACGAGTCCGGCGGGATTTTCATGGGGGACCGTATGAAATCGGTTAAGCGGTTGTTTCTGGCTATCTTCATTGTCTACCTGGTTCCGACCTTCGCGTCCGCCGGTCTCTGGGCGATGAAGGAGCGTCCGTCGGGCTGGCGCGAGGCACGCTGGTCGTCGGCGGGCATCCTACCGAAGCCAGAGACGAGTAACGAAGCGGCGATCTACGTCTTCTCGGCAATGACCGGAGGCCTGAAGGGCGCCGTGGCAAGCCATGCGTGGATTGTCTTCAAGGAAAAAGGCGCGAAAACCTATACGCGCTTCGACAAGGTGGGGTGGGGTTCGCCGATCCGCCGCAACGGCTATTCGCCCGACGCCTACTGGTATTCCAACACGCCGCAGATCGTTACCTCCGTCACCGGTTCAAAGGCGGAACTGCTGATCCCCAAGGTGGAAGGCGCGATCGCCGCCTACCCCTACGCGGAGCCGGGCGGCTACACGATCTGGCCGGGGCCGAATTCGAACACGTTCGTCGCCTATGTGCTGCGCACCGTGCCGCAGCTCGACGCCGTGCTGCCGCCGCACGCGGTCGGGCGCGACTACCTGCCCAACGGCGAATTCATCCATGTGGACGACGACTGGCGGGACGTGCATGTGACGCTGCGCGGTCTCTTCGGCATTTCGGCCGGCCTGCGCAGCGGGTTCGAGGTGCATTTCCTGGGCCTGGTGGCAGGCCTCGATTTCGCCAATCCCGGCATCAAGGTGCCGGCGCTGGGACGGATCGGGATTTGAGATGGCAGCTATGCACAAAATGCAAAACGCCCGCGGATGCGGGCGTTCGACATAAATTCATGTCAGATGACGATCAGAAGCCGACGGCCTGGCGCGCGACGCGGCGGATATCGCCCTGGGCAATGCCGAGATCGTTGAGTTCGCGCGGTGTCATACGGCCCAGTTCGGCAACCGTCTGACGGTACTTGCGCCAATTGTTGAGAGTGCGTGCGACGTTCATGATGGTTCCCCTTTCCTGGGATTTTCGAAGCCCAGCTGCCAGTCCTTGGCGCTTTCGTTTGCTTCGATGGGACTTATATAAGCTCATCAAACGTGCACTGAAAGCGCCCTCTTGGCAGGCCACCCATGCAAAGGGCGCATGGGTCTTCTCATATTAGATATAATGAAAAATGAAGAGAGGTCGGGCGGGAAAGTGGAAGCCAGAAATGGAAAAGGGCCGCTCCAGGCGACCCTTCCATGAGTTTGGTCCGGTTGAACGAACCCGGGGCGCTTCACAGCGGCCCGAAGGAAGATGAAGTTCAGGCCGAGGGTTGCCCCGTCAAGACCGCCACCTTTCCATTGCCCGTTACACAGACCGAAATCTCACTAGACATTGGATCACCTTCCTTTCATTACGTTGACGATGATCAAAAGGTAGGCGCCAAAACCCTGTTCTGCAAGCCACGTTATATAAACGATCGCGTATTTAATTGAGTTGCGAAAGCAGCCTCCCGCCCCTAGAATTCGCCAGCTTCGATCGAGGCAGATTCCCTCCCTCAGCCCAACGTCACCACGATCTTGCCGATATGGCTGCTGGTTTCCATCCATCGGGCGATCGAGGATCAGGCTGCGTCCGCGATCTCCAGCCGGACGGAAAGCCCAACCTTTCCAGCCAGTTCGACCAGTGCGTCCAGGCTGAAATTGGCAATCCTTCCCCTAAGCAGGTCGTTCAGCCGCGGCTGGGTGATGCCGAGGCGAGAGGCCGCCTCCGTCTGGGTCACCTTCCAGTTCCGAACCTTCTGCTCGATCGCAATCAGCAGGGCCGAGCGCATCGACATATTGGCCGCTTCCGCCGGGGTATTTTCCAGCGCATCCCAGACATTTGCAAAGCTCTGGCGTTCCATTGGTCCAATCCGATCAGATCTGCCGCAGACGTGCGGTTGCGATATCCAGATCCCGCTTTGCCGTCTGCTGCGTCTTCTTCTGGAATGCATGCAGGACGTATACGGCATCCTCTATCCTGGTCACGTAGATGATGCGAAATGCGCCCGTTTCGTCGCGGATGCGAATCTCCCGCACACCCGCTCCGATCGTCGTCATCGTCTTCCAGTCGCTCGGCTCAAGACCAAGCTGGATCTTGTGCAACTGGACGCCCGCCTCTTTACGGGCGGGCTCCGGAAAATCCCGCAGGCGATCCAACGCATCTCCGAGAAACTCCAACCGCTTCATATCGATCCAAGATTTATATCAAAACCAGTATAGTCGAATAACAGGACTAGGCAACCGTCACCACGATCTTGCCGATATGGCTGCTGGTTTCCATCAGCCTGTGGGCCTCGACGACCTCCGCAAAGGGCAGGACCGAGTGGATGACCGGGGCGACCGTGCCGTCTTCAAGGAGCGGCCAGACCTGGCTTATGAGATCGTCGCGGATGGCGCGTTTTTCGTCCGCCGTGCGCGGCCGCATGGTCGAGCCGGTCACCGTCAGGCGTTTCACCATGATCGGCGAGAGGTTGACCTTTTCGGCGATGTTGCCGCCGAGGAAGGCGATGATCGACAGGCAGCCGTCCTTCGCGAGGACGGAGAGGTTCTTTTCGAGATAGGCGGCGCCGATCATGTCGAGCACCACATCGACACCCCTGCCTCCCGTTTCCGCCTTGATGACCTCGGCAAAATCCTCGGTCCTGTAGTCGATACCTCTCCTGGCGCCGAGCTTTTCGCAGGCCTCGCATTTTTCCCGGGAGCCCGCCGTCGCGTAGATCGTCGCGCCAAAGGCCTTGGCGAGCTGGATGGCGGTGGTGCCGATGCCGCTGGTGCCGCCGTGGATCAGCACGCTTTCGCCTTCGGTGAGGCCCGCCATCTGGAAAAGATTGGCCCAGACGGTGAAGAAGGTTTCAGGAATGGCCGCGGCCTTCACCGCATCAAAACCCTTGGGCCAGGGCAGCGCCTGCCCTGCCGGCACGGCGCAATATTGCGCATAACCGCCGCCGTTTGCGAGCGCGCAGACCTTGTCGCCGGGCCTGAATTCGCTGACGCCCTCGCCGAGCGCCACCACTTCGCCCGCAATTTCCAGGCCGAGGACCGGGCTTGCGTCCTTGGGCGGCGGATAGGCGCCCTTGCGCTGCTGCACGTCCGGGCGATTGATGCCCGCCGCCTCCACCCTGACCAGTATCTCGCCCGCCCGCACCGCCGGCAGCGGACCCTTGGCGATGGTCATCACCTCCGGCTCTCCGAAGGACGGCAGATCGACGAAACGCATTTCGGGGGGAAGCGGCATGGCGGGTCTCCTCTCAGTGCACCGACGGGATCGGTGATAGGCCACTGACTTAGGACAGTCCCTTGCCGATAGGAAGGCGGCGTTCCGCCGCCTAGGTCATTTTGTCTCGCCGAAACTCGCGAAAACCAGACCGCGCTCATTTTCCTTGGCTTCCGCCTTGACGGCGGCGATTTCCGAGCCGATGCGGCCGACATCGTCGAGCAGCAGGCCCTGGGGCAGTTCGAGCACGCCGATCGAGCAGCGCAGCAGCGGGAAATCCCGCTCGGCGCCGGAGCGGTCGTGGCCCCGGATCTTGCCGGCGGCCCGCTCTTCCGGGGAATAGAGCTCGACCACGTCGTCGTGGAAATCGGAAAGCAGGCGTTCGAGGATCTCGTTCAGCTCGTCGCGGGTCCAGTCGCGCACGCCGATGAAGAAATCGTCGCCGCCGACATGGCCGAGGAAATCGCCGTCGGAGAAGAAATACCGCTTCATCAGGGCGGCAAACAGCGAGATCGCGTGATCGCCCATCTGGAAGCCGTAATGGTCGTTGAACGGCTTGAAGTTGTCGAAGTCGCAATAGCAGAAGAAGCGGGTCTCGTCGTCGTCGCGGCCGGTTTCCTGCATGAAGTCGCGGATGGCGCGGTTGCCCGGCAGGCCGGTCAGCGGGTTCTGGTCCTGGGCGATCTTCAGCTGCTTTTCGTTGATGACCTTGATCAGCGAGGCCGCGGACACCACGCCGGCATAACGCATGTTTTCGGTGAGGATGACGCAGGCGCTGTTTTCCATATTGGCAAACAGGCTCATCAGTTCCTCGGCTTCCGCATCCAGGCCGACGATCGGGGCGCGATCGACGAAATGCGAGATCGAGCGTTCATAGACCTTGTTCTTCAGGAGATCGCGGCCGAAGGGCTGATAGATATATTCCTTCAGATGATACTCGTTGATGACGCCGCGCGGCTCGCCATTGGCGTTCAGCACCGGGAAGAAGGCCTGGCGCGGATTGCGGCGGAACAGCTCGAAGATGCTGTCTATGCTCTGGTTCTCGTAGACCGTCGGCAGGTTCTCGATCTGCTTGCGGATGAGGATTTCGTCGAGCGACTGGCTGGAGCGGCGGGTGCGGCCGATATCGGCGAGATAGGGAAAGGACGGCTGCAGCTCGGAGATGAAGGTGGTCGGCCGGGCGATGAACCAGCCCTGGACGAGATCGACGCCATATTCGCGGCAGGCGAGGAATTCCGCTTCCGTCTCGATGCCCTCGGCGATGACGCGGATGCCGAGCACGTGAGCCATGCCGACGATGTTCTTGACCAGGTGGCGCTTGCGCGGGTTCTCGTCCATGCCGGCGACGAAATGGCGGTCGATCTTCAGATAGTCGACCGGATAGTCGCAGAGCAGCTTCATCTCGCCATGGCCGACGCCGAAATCGTCGATCGCCAGCTTGAAGCCTTCCTTGCGCATCTGGGTGACCAGATCGGCGAATTCCGGCACGCTGGTATTGTCGAAACGCTCGGAGAACTCGAAACAGACGGAAGATGGGGCGATATTGGCCTTGCGTAGGTGCTGTACGACCTTTTCGAGGAAATAGTGGCCGTGGCGGATGAGCCGCACATCGAGATTGAGGAACAGCGTCTGGGAGGAGAAATCCGGTAGGCTCGCGAATTTCGCAAGTGCCCGGGTCGACATCATCTGTTCGAGCGCCAGAAGCTGACCGGTGTCCTGGGCTTCGTCGAGCAGCGCGATCGGCGACGAGAAGCCGATCCGCTCCTGGCCGCGCAGCAGAGATTCGTAACCGAAGACCGAACCGGTGCCGACTTCGACGATCGGCTGAAAGGCATTTTCGAGAACCAGCTTCGCGAGGGTGACAAGCTGGTCACTCGCGTACCGACGAAAAACGCCCGGTTCCAAGATGGCCGCAGACGACATTACTCATTACTCCACTGCGCAATGGCCTAAAACACGCCTAAAACACGACTGTCAGGTTCCCGGAAATTGGTCAAAAATACCTTTCGCGAACGTGAAGGTTGGATGAAAGTTTTATGACGAGAAATGCCATTTTTATACAATATTTGAGAGACTTAGCGGCAACTTTGGCGTGCTTCAGCCCTTGGCCGCAAGCGCTACCGCGATCAAGGCCCAGCCCTGCATCGCAAGGTCGATTGCCAAGAACAAGCCTAGGATCCAGAGGCTGTTGACCGGCCAGCCGAGCGCGATGACCAGGCCCGCAAGTGCGGTTATGACGCCGCCGAAAATCACCCAGCCGGACCCGCGCATCGGCTGCATCTTGAACCCGACCCAGGTGCGGAAGATGCCCGCGACGATCAGCGCCGCCGCCATGAAGAAGGTGACGATGACAGCGGTCAGCGCCGGATTCCAAAAGGCAAGCAGGCCGGCAATCATGTAAAGGATGCCGCTTGCCGCCCAGAACAGGATATGGTCCCAGCCCTTCACCTGGAAGGCGTGGACGAGATAGGCGATGCCGCCGACCAGCATCATCATGCCGATGTAGAAGACTGAGGCGACGGTCGCCACGAAGAGATTGGCGAGCGCGATAAAACCGAAGAGCAGCAGCAGAATGCCGAGAGCGAGAAACCAGCCCCACTTGTCGCGGACCGTCGAGACCGACGGTGCATCCAGACCGAACGTCATGGCCAAGCCCCTTTTTGCCAAAGCCTCACCCGAACCTAGCGGATAGGATGTGGAGCGGGCTTGATCCGGGTCAATGGCCTAGCAGGTTGATCACGCGGCATCATGGAGTGGGCGGGCGCGCTCGATCCGCTCAAGCTCCCTGGGGTCGTGCATCGCTGCCCACAGATCGTTGCGCCGCTGGATATTCAGCCAAAAATCCGGACTGTTGCCAAACACCCGCGCCAGGATGAGCGCGGTCGGGGCGGTCACGCTCCGACGATCGTTGCAGAGTTCGTTGACATGCTTGCGCTGCACTCCCATAGCTTCCGCCAATGCTGCCTGGGTGAGGCGCATAGGTTCCATGAATTCTTCGACGAGGATTTCGCCGACCGTTACCGGTTTACGCTTGGTCGTCAGCATTGTGCCTCACCTATAGCCATGATCGTCGAGATAGAGATCACTAGCCTCGCCGCTAGCGCCATTCCATCGGAATATTAGACGCCACTGCTTATTGATCCGTATCGAGCCGTATCCTTCGAGGTTACCACGCAGTTTTTCGAAATGGTTGCTTGGCGGAACTCGCAAATCTTGGTCGGTTACCGCATCATCGATCATCTGGAGTTTACGAAACAGCCGATTTTCGATATCCGGCGAAATCCTTCTGGAGTGAACGTCTTCGACGTAGAAGGCGTGCAGCCACCCATCTCGAAAACTCGTGATCATGACGCCCCCTGATTGTCCCTATGTACCACACCTTGGTACAAAAGTCCAATGGCGCGCTTTTGGGACAGGAAGGTTCGCAATCGCTTCTTGATTGCCATGACGATCAAAAATAACTCACTCTGGAGACCATACCGCCTGTGAGGAAGACACCTGCCATGACCAAGCCCAACATCCTTATCGTCATGGTCGACCAACTGAACGGCACGCTGTTTCCGGATGGGCCGGCTTCGTTCCTGCATGCGCCCAATCTCAAGGCGCTCGCGGCGCGCGGCGCGCGGTTCGTCAACAACTACACCTCCTCGCCGCTCTGCGCGCCGGCGCGCGCCTCGTTCATGGCCGGGCAATTGCCGAGCCGGACGCGGGTCTATGACAATGCCGCCGAATATGTTTCGTCGATCCCGACCTTCGCGCACCACCTGCGCCGCGCCGGTTATTACACGGCGCTTTCGGGCAAGATGCATTTCGTCGGGCCGGACCAGATGCACGGGTTCGAGGAACGGCTGACGACCGATATCTATCCGGCCGATTTCGGCTGGACGCCGGATTATCGCAAGCCGGGCGAACGGATCGACTGGTGGTATCACAATCTCGGTTCGGTGACCGGCGCCGGCGTCGCGGAAATCACCAACCAGATCGAATATGACGACGAGGTCGCCTTCCTCGCCAACCAGAAACTCTATCACCTTGCCCGCGAAAGAGACGACGACGAGCGGCGCCCATGGGCCCTGACGGTCTCCTTCACCCATCCGCACGACCCCTACGTGGCGCGGAAGAAGTTCTGGGATCTCTACGAGGATTGCGAGCACCTGCTGCCCGAAGTGGGGACGATCCCGCTCGACGAGCAGGATCCGCATTCGAAACGGATCATCTTTTCCTGCGACTACAAGAATTTCGACGTGACGGAAGAGAATGTGCGCCGTTCGCGGCGGGCCTATTTCGCCAACATTTCCTATATCGACGAGAAGGTCGGAGAGCTGATCGATACGCTGACGCGGACACGGATGCTGGACGACACGATCGTCCTGTTCTGCTCCGATCATGGCGATATGCTCGGCGAGCGCGGGCTGTGGTTCAAGATGAACTTCTTCGAAGGTTCGGCGCGCGTACCGCTGATGATCGCAGGCCCCGGCGTTCCCGCCGGTCTGCATCTGGCGCCGGTTTCCAACCTCGACGTAACGCCGACACTTTGCGATCTGGCCGGCATTTCGATGGATGAGATCAAGCCCTGGACGGACGGCGAGAGCCTGAAGCCGATGATGGAGGGTGCTGCCCGCACCAGCCCGGTGCTGATGGAATATGCGGCCGAAGGTTCCTATGCGCCGCTCGTCGCCATCCGCGAGGGCAAGTGGAAATATATCCATTGCCTGCTCGATCCGGACCAGTTGTTCGATCTGGACAGCGATCCGAAGGAGCTCAACAATCTCGCCGGCGATCCCGATTTTGCCGAAGTGGTCGCTCTCTTCCGGCGTCAGCGCGAGGAGCGGTGGGACATGGGCGCTTTCGACGCCGCCGTGCGCGAAAGCCAGGCCCGGCGCTGGGTGGTCTATGAGGCGCTGCGCAACGGCGCCTATTACCCCTGGGACCACCAGCCCTTGCAGAAAGCATCCGAGCGCTACATGCGCAACCACATGAACCTCGACAATCTCGAGGAATCCAAACGCTATCCGCGCGGAGAATGAGATGAAAGCCCAGCCGATCGCCAGCCATTTCATCGACGGCGAATATGTCGAGGATACCGACGGCACCGTCATCGAAAGCCTCTATCCGGCGACCGGCGAGGTGATCGCCCGGCTGCATGCGGCAACGCCCGCGATCGTCGAGCAGGCGATCGCGGCGGCCAAGCGCGCGCAGCCGGAATGGGCCGCGATGAGCCCGACCGCCCGCGGCCGCATCCTCAAACGCGCCGCCGACATTATGCGTGAGCGCAATCGCGAACTTTCCGAGCTGGAAACGCTCGATACCGGCAAGCCGATCCAGGAGACGATCGTCGCCGACCCGGCTTCGGGCGCCGACAGTTTCGAGTTCTTCGGGGGTATCGCAGCGGCTGGACTCAACGGAAGTTACATTCCGCTGGGGCAGGACTTTGCCTATACGAAGCGGGTGCCGCTCGGGGTCTGCGTCGGTATCGGCGCCTGGAACTATCCGCAGCAGATCGCCTGCTGGAAGGGCGCGCCGGCGCTGATCTGCGGCAATGCCATGGTCTTCAAGCCGTCGGAAAACACGCCGCTAGGGGCGCTGAAGATCGCCGAAATCCTCATCGAAGCGGGATTGCCGAAGGGGCTCTACAACGTCATCCAGGGCGACCGGACGACCGGGCCGCTGCTGGTCAACCATCCCGACGTCGCCAAGGTGTCGCTGACCGGCTCGGTGCCGACCGGCCGCAAGGTGGCGGCAGCGGCGGCCGGCAGCTTGAAGCATGTGACGATGGAGCTCGGGGGCAAATCGCCGCTGATCGTTTTCGACGATGCCGACATCGACTCGGCGATCGGCGGGGCCATGCTCGGCAATTTCTATTCGACCGGCCAGGTCTGCTCCAACGGCACCCGCGTCTTCGTACAGCGGAGTATCAAGGAGACCTTCCTGGCCCGCCTCAAGACCCGCACCGAAAACATGGTGATCGGCGATCCGATGGACGAGGCGACGCAGCTGGGCCCGATGGTTTCGTTCGACCAGCGCCAGAAGGTGCTGTCCTATATCGACAAGGGCAAGGCCGAGGGCGCGACGCTTATCACCGGCGGCGGCATTCCGAACCATGTGACCGGCGAAGGATACTACGTTCAGCCGACCGTCTTCGCGGACGTGACCGACGAGATGACGATCGCGCGCGAGGAGATTTTCGGTCCGGTCATGTGCGTGCTCGATTTCGACGACGAAGCCGAGGTGATCGCGCGGGCCAACGGCACGGAATTCGGTCTGTCGGGCGGTGTGTTCACCTCGGACCTGACGCGCGGCCATCGGGTCGTCGACCAGCTCGAGGCAGGCACGCTGTGGATCAATACCTACAATCTCTGCCCGGTAGAAATCCCCTTCGGCGGCTCGAAACAGTCGGGGTTTGGGCGGGAGAATTCATTGGCCGCGCTGGAGCATTATTCCGAGTTGAAGACGGTCTATGTGGGCATGGGCAAGGTCGAGGCGCCGTATTGAAATGGCTTCAGTCGACCACCAGATCGTCGAGATCGACGCTGAGAGCAGCGGCTATGCGCTTCAGAACATCGATGGAACCGTTCTTCTTGCCGGCCTCGATCTCGGAAAGATAAGGTTGAGAGATACCTGCCGCCTCGGCAAGTTCCGAAACGGTCATCTTTCTGTAGGTACGGAAGGTTCGGATACGGCTATCGGTTTCGAGCAGTGCGTAGACAAGTTCGGCCGGCCAGGTCTCTTCGCCGGCCGCGACCCGTGCCATGATATCTTTGGCGGCGATGATATCCATCATGTCCTCGAACTCTTCCTCCGGCACCAGGACGAAAGGTTTGCCGTCGATGACCGTCCTGTTGAAAACACCCATGAATTACTCCTTGTAGATGCCGCCCCTGGGTCCGACATCGATGACCAGGACGAGGTTCACCTGCTCATCAATGATGACACGGTCGTCGCCGACGCGGATACGAACGAGTGGACTGCCGACCAGCTTCTTGAGATCGACCTTTTCACCACGGGCAAACGCGTCGACCTTTGCCTTGATCGCAGCCTGACGTTTCGGCTGCATCCGGCTCAGGCTTTTCAGCGCGACCTTAGAATAATCCACCGGCTTCATCGCATCAATATAGCTAATAGCTATAATTAACGCAATCAGGGATTGAAGCCATGCAGGCAGATTACGTCATCATCGGTTCCGGCTCGGCGGGTTCCGCCATGGCTTACCGCCTGTCGGAAGACGGCAAAAATTCGGTGATCGTCATCGAGGCGGGCGGCTCGGATTTCGGGCCGTTCATCCAGATGCCGGCGGCGCTCGCCTGGCCGATGAGCATGAAACGCTACAACTGGGGTTATCTTTCCGAGCCCGAGCCGAACCTCAACAATCGCCGCATCACCGCGCCACGGGGCAAGGTGATCGGCGGGTCGTCGTCGATCAACGGGCTGGTTTACGTCCGGGGTCATGCCGAGGATTACAACCGTTGGGAGGAGCTTGGCGCGCAGGGCTGGGCCTATGCGGATGTGCTGCCCTATTTCAAGCGCATGGAGCATTCCCATGGCGGCGAGGAAGGCTGGCGCGGCACGGACGGGCCGCTGCATGTAAAGCGCGGACCGGTGACCAACCCGCTCTTCCACGCCTTCATCCAGGCGGGCTCCCAGGCCGGGTTCGAAATGACGCAGGACTATAACGGCTCGAAACAGGAGGGTTTCGGGCTGATGGAACAGACGATCCACAACGGCCGCCGCTGGTCCGCCGCCAACGCCTATCTGAAGCCGGCATTGAAGCGCAAAAATGTCGAGATCGTCTATGGTTTCGCGCAAAAGATCGTCATCGAGAACGGCCGTGCCACCGGCGTCGAGGTTTTTCGTCGCGGCGTCGGCGAGGTGATCCGCGCCAATCGCGAGGTGATCGTCGCGGCCTCCTCGTTCAACTCGCCGAAACTGCTGATGCTGTCGGGCATCGGGCCGGCGGACCACCTGAAAGAGATGGGGATCGAAGTGAAGGCGGACCGGCCGGGCGTCGGCGCCAACCTGCAGGACCATATGGAATTCTATTTCCAGCAGGTTTCGACCAAGCCGGTGTCGCTCTATTCCTGGCTGCCGTGGTTCTGGCAGGGCGTCGTGGGAGCGCAATGGCTGCTTTCGAAGGGCGGTCTCGGCGCGTCGAACCAGTTCGAGGCCTGCGCTTTCCTGCGCTCGAGCGCCGGCCTCAGCCAGCCGGATATCCAGTATCATTTTCTGCCGGTGGCGATTTCCTACGATGGCCGTGCGGCGGCGAAAAGCCACGGATTCCAGGTGCATGTCGGCTACAACCTGTCGAAATCGCGCGGGAACGTGACGTTGCGATCACCCGATCCGAAGGCCGATCCGGTGATCCGCTTCAACTACATGAGCCATCCCGAGGACTGGGAGAAATTCCGCCACTGCGTGCGCCTGACCCGGGAGATCTTTTCCCAAAAGGCATTCGACCAGTATCGCGGTCCGGAAATCCAGCCGGGCGAGCAGGTCGAGACCGACGACCAGATCGACGCCTTCCTGCGCGAACACCTGGAGAGCGCCTATCATCCCTGCGGGACCTGCCGCATGGGCCGCGCCGACGACCCCACGGCCGTTGTCGATCCGGAATGCCGGGTGATCGGCATCGAGGGCCTGCGTGTCGCGGACTCGTCGATCTTCCCGCATGTGACCTACGGCAACCTGAACGGCCCCTCGATCATGACCGGCGAAAAGGCGGCCGATCATATTCTCGGCAGGACGCCCCTTCCCCGCAGCAACCAGGAGCCCTGGGTCAATCCGAGGGCGATGGTGAGCGACCGGTGATCAGTGGTAGTCGTCTTCTCGCTGATGGCGGACGGCGGCAATCGTGACCGTCTTGTTATCGTCGATCCTGAAGAGGACGATATAACCGAATGAGCCGAAGGGGACGAGGAGCTCCCTGAGAAGCGAGTTTTCGCCGGGAGCCTTGCGACAGCTGAACGGAAACTCCTGAAGCAATTCCATTGACTGTGTGATGGCGTCGAGCGCACGTGCAGCCGCCGCCTCATCGCGATCGAGCATAAACGCATAAAGGCGTTTTAGATCTCCACGCGCCCTTTCGGTTAGCTTGACCGCATATGTCATTTAGAGCGGTTTTCTGCTCGTTTGGCTTCGAGCATACCCTTCAGTTCGCCCAGAACCTCTTCGGAGGAATAGTAGACGCCTGTTCGTTCCGCCTCAGCCAGGGAGGCCAGTCCCCGCGCGATGAACTCGGCCTGCGTCTGCCGAAAGTTGATCTGAGCCCGCAACGAGTTCTCGACGAAAGCCGAAAGCGTTTCGCCTTTTTTCAACACGCTCTCGGCAGCCGCACGCAGTTCAGGATCGACGCGAAGGGAAGGAATGGTCGCGGTTTTCATGTTATCGCTCCATGCGTTGCATTTGCGATGCAATATGCATGGAATATAGGCGTTGATCAAGCAAACCCACCAAACGCGGTCAGGCAGCCTCTGTCAGTTCGTCGCCATCAGCGCCACGGCCCGATCCACGATCAGGCGGTTGAGGGCGCGGTAGTCGCCGTCGAAATGATGGCCGCCTTCGCGGGCCAGGACCTGAGCGCCGCGGATCTCCTGGATGGCCGGACAGGCGCTGTCCTTTTCCTTGAGGCCATAGATGCACTGGATCTTGGACGGCTCGACCTCGCGCAGATCATCGACCGGATCGCCGTATTTGCCAGTTCCGGTAAAACCGAGCCAGCCGCTGACGTCGATCTCGAAATCCGCATGATGCGACGGCGCCAGAAGCGAGACGAGCGAAATCGCCTGCTTGTCGGCTTCCGGCAGAAGCCGGTAGGTGGCCGGCAGGACGTTGGCGCCGAAGGAATAACCGATCAGCAGAACGTTATCGACGTTCCACCGCTTTCGGTAGGACTTGATGATATGGGAAAGGTCGACGGCGGTCTGTTCGGGCGTCCGTTCGCTCCAGAAATAGCGCAGCGCATCGACGCCGACGACCGGAATGCCCTCTTCCTTCAGATAGGCCCCGAGCTGCTGGTCGATGTCGCGCCAGCCGCCGTCGCCGGAATAGATGATCGCCATCGTGTCGTGCTTGGGCGTCGCGTGGATCGGCACGATCGGCAGGTTGAGCGGCGAAGCGGAATGGGACAAGCGCCGGACGATGCCGGATGCATTTTCCAGCAGGGCTACGTCTGCGCCCTGGGCGGTCTGCCGGAATTCGATTGCCGGATGGACGGCCTTCAGGTCCTCGGCATGGAGGCGGCCTGCCGCGTCGGCCGCCGGGCTGAAAACGACCCGGACCGGATTGGGCAGGTCGCCCTCCGTCAGGCCATAGACCGTGCCGCCGGGGACGGGCGTTTTGGGGGCCGGAGTGCAGAGAATGGTCGAAAGCGGAATGGTGGTCTGGGGATCGATGGCGAGCGTTTCGGCGATCGTCGAATCCGGCGTCTGGGCGGCGATCGCGAGCGCCAGCGTCGCTCCATCGCCGATGCCCGCCACGACCGGCGGGTGGTAGTTGACGATACCGGCGGAGCGGTGCAGCTGATGCGACACGGTCTCGATATCGGAAACCAGATAGAGACAGTCGTCCCGCTCTTTTTCGAGCGCCTGATAATAGTCGCGGATATCCACGCCGACCACCAGCGCGCCGTTGCTGGTCAGGGCGTCGGAGGTCTGCTCCTCGCGGTCCGTCCAGCCCTCTCCGCCCGAAAGCAGCACCACGATGCCGGTCGGCTTGCCGTCGGGAAAGGAAATCCGGTCGGTCGGCAGGCTTTTGGTCTTGAGCGGCGGATCCGAGACAATGTTGACAATGGCAGCGACCAGCGTGATGCCGGCAAAAATGATCGGCAGAAGCTTCATCTGCGAAGGATGCCCTTCAGCCCGCCGCCGATCAACATGGTAATGTCGAGCATCGAAATGACCGGCATGCCGCGGCCGGAGACGACGAGATAACGCGGCTGCCATTCCGGATCGAACTTGGACTTGAACGCCAGCACGCCCCGGAAATTGTAGAAGCGCTCGCCGTTGCGGAAGATCCGTTCGCCCACATGGTTCCAGAGCGGAGCCTTGTTGTGGGTCGAGAGGCCGGCAAGCGGCGCCATGCCGAGATTGAGGGTGCGAAAACCCTGCGCCTTCATATGTTCCATGATGCGCACGAAGAGCAGGTCCATCATGCCGCGATGGGTATCGGGAATATGCCGCATCAGGTCGATGAAAGCGTCTCCGTCGGACGCGACCGACAGAATATTGGCGAAAGCGACGATGCGGCCTTCGAGGCGGATGATGGCAACCGGGCCGGCCGCGACATAATGCGGCTGGAAAGTGCCGAGCGAGAAGCCCTTTTCGGCGGCGTTCTGGGCATCGAGCCAGGTACTGGAAACCGAGAGCAGTTCATCGAGAACCTCCGGCACGTCCTCTGGTTTCAGCATGGAGAATTGCAGGCCGTCGCGTTCCGCGCGGTTGATGGACCGGCGCAGCTTCAGCCAGGCGCCGCCCTTGAGATCGAACCTGGTCAGATCGACGACCGCCTGCTCGCCGAGCTTGTAGGGTTTCAGTCCGGCTTCGACGGTGAGCGGCAGGAAATCCGGCGAGACCTGATAGAAAACCGCGCGGCACCCGGCCTTGCGGGCCTGTTCCATGAAATTCAGCGTCAGCCCGGACCAGGCCTTGCGGTCACCGACCGGATCGAACAGGGCAATCCAGGAACGACCCTGCTGGGCGTACATGATGAAAGCCTTGCCGCAGTCGGAGAACAGGATCTTCTTGTCGCCGATGCGCACGAGGCCGGCACTCGCATTTGGCTGCGTGGCAAGGATTTCGATGGCGCGGTTCATTTCGTCGCCCGCCGGCGGCTTGCGGCAGCGGCGCGGCCGCCGCAGCCGGTTGGTGGCGAGCGTGCCGATCAGCAGCGTCAGCGCCAGGCCGGTCGGCGCGTGGATGTCGCTGTTCGACAGAAGCAGGCTCCAGCCCAGCCTCGCCAGGCTTTCTTCCAGGAAAAGATTGACGCCGAGGGCGATCACGAACAGGAAAAGACCGAAAAACAGCAGAATGCCGGTGTCGGGTGTCAGGCGATCGACCAGCACCCTCCCCATCGACACGGCCTCCATGGCCGAATGCTTTGCCGGCGAGCCGGATACCGGCTCGGAGGTGTCGTCGAGGTGGGCAAAGTCTGCCATTGGTTACCCGTCACAGAAAGAACGTTACGCAAGCGTCCGTCAGGGCCTGCGCCCGTGAGGTTCTTACCCGTTCATTGCAAATCAAAAATTGACGCATATCAATTTTGAAAAACTTTCCGTGATTAGGGTAAAAACGTCACGCACAAAAGCCCCGCAAGGCGTTTTTTTGCGTTCCGACGCAGACCCGCGCGTGCGCGGGCGGCCCATCTCAGCTTCAGGATGCGAGAATCCTAGCGGCGGAAGACCTTCCAGCGGGTCGGACGGAAACGCGCTTCGCTGCCGAGCTCGATCGGCGTATGCAACGGCACCTCGATCTCGACATGGTAGGGCGCATGGCCTTGATTGGCGATGTCGATTTCGGCGATGCGGGTGCCGGCCAGGCGGCGGCAGGCGGTGACCTTGCCGAACAGCGCGTCCGGCGCGTCGATGAGCGTCACGTCCTCCGGCCGGAAGAACAGCTCGCCTGCGCCGTCGCCCGTCTCCGCAATGCCGATCGGCTGGCCCTGGAAAAGCGTGTTGCCGCCCTTCACCTCAACCGGAAGCTGCGATGACTCGCCGATGAAGGAGAACACGAAGGGGGAGCCCGGCCGGTCATAAACATCGTCGGCCGAGCCGACCTGCTCGATCCTGCCCTGGCTCATGACCACCACCCGGTCGGCAAGCTCAAGCGCCTCTTCCTGATCGTGGGTGACGAAGATGGTGGTGTGGCCGGTGCGGTCGTGAAATTCGCGCAGCCAGCGGCGCAGTTCCTTGCGCACCTTGGCGTCGAGAGCGCCGAACGGTTCGTCGAGCAGCAGGATACGCGGCTCGATCGCCATGGCGCGGGCGAGCGCCACGCGCTGGCGCTGGCCGCCGGACAGCTGGTTCGGATAACGCTTGTCGAGCCCGCCGAGCTGAACCATTTCCAGGAGGTCGGAGACACGGCGGCGGATTTCCGCCTTGGGCGGGCGGCTGCCGGCCGGCCGGACCTTGAGGCCGAAGCCGATATTCTCGGCGACCGTCATATGCCGGAACAGCGCATAATGCTGGAAGACGAAACCGACATTGCGCTCCTGCACCGAATGATGCGAGGCGTCCTGATCGCCGAAGAAGATCTTGCCCGAGGTCGGGAAATCGAGGCCGGCAATCAGCCGCAGCAGCGTCGTCTTGCCGGAGCCGGAAGGGCCGAGCAGCGCGATCAGCTCGCCGGACGCGATCTTCAGCGACACGTCGTTCAGCGCCGGGAAACGTTCGAATTCCTTGCGGATATTGTTGATGGTGACTTCCATCTATTCTCAGACCTTTCAATGCCTGCCGCCGGCAGCGCCGGCACCGAACCGAAGTTCGAGAAGGGTTTTCAATGCAAGGGTGACAAGCGCCAGCAAGGCCAGCAGCGAGGCCACCGCGAAGGCCGCGACGAAGTTATACTCATTATAGAGTATCTCCACATGCAGCGGCATGGTGTTGGTGAGCCCGCGGATATGGCCCGAAACCACCGAAACGGCGCCGAACTCGCCCATGGCGCGGGCATTGCAGAGGAGCACGCCGTAAAGCAGGCCCCATTTGATGTTCGGCAGCGTCACGTACCAGAAGGTCTGCCAGCCGGATGCGCCGAGCGACAGGGCCGCCTCCTCGTCGCCGGTGCCCTGGTCCTCCATCAGCGGGATCAGCTCGCGCGCGACGAAGGGAAAGGTGACGAAGACGGTGGCGAGCACGATGCCCGGCACGGCAAACAGGATGGTGATCCCCTGGCTTTTCAACAGGGGGCCGAGCAGGCTGTTGGACCCGAACAGCAGCACGTAGACAAGGCCGGAAATGACCGGCGAGATCGAGAACGGCAGATCGATCAGGGTGATCAGGAAGGCCTTGCCCTTGAACTCGAACTTGGCGATCGCCCAGGAGGCGCAGAGCCCGAAGACGAGGTTGAGCGGAACGGAAATCGCCGCCACCAGCAACGTCAGGCGGATCGCCGCGGCCGCGTCGGGCTCGATCAGCGCCTCGTAATAGGCCTCGCCGCCCTTGCGGAAGGCCTCGACGAAAACGGATACCAGCGGCAGGAGCAGGAAGAAGGCGAGGAAAACCAACGCCAGCGCGATCAGCAGGATCTTTGCGAGCGGCCGCTCGTCGGCGGGATTGCGGAAGGCCGGCGGCCCGCCGAGCGCGGAACGGGTGTCTTCAGACATTGCCGTATCTCCTTCGGTTCCAGGCCTGGATGAGGTTGATGACGAAGAGCATCGCGAAGGAGATGATCAGCATGATGGTGGCGATCGCCGTCGCACCCGCATAATTGAACTCCTCCAGCCGGATGACGATCAAGAGCGGGGCGATTTCGGAGACGTAAGGGATGTTGCCGGCGATGAAGATGACAGAGCCGTATTCGCCGACGCCCCTGGCGAAGGCCAGCGCGAACCCGGTAAGGATTGCCGGCGTCAATCCCGGCAGGATCACCTGCGAGATCGTCTGGAAGCGATTGGCGCCGAGGGTGGCTGCGGCTTCCTCCACCTCCCGGTCCAGCTCCTCCATGACCGGCTGCACGGTGCGCACCACGAAGGGAAGGCCGATGAAGACCAGCGCCACGACGATGCCGAGCGGCGTAAACGCGATGCGGAACGGCATGAACAACGAACCGACCCAGCCGTTCGGCGCATAAAGCGCTGCGAGCGCGATGCCGGCAACCGCCGTCGGCAGCGCGAACGGCAGGTCTACGATCGCATCGATCAGCCGGCGGCCGGGGAAATTGTAGCGCGTCAGCACCCAGGCGACGACCACGCCGAACACGACATTGACCAGCGCGGCCACGAAGGCCGTGCCGAAGGATATATATAGTGCGTCGAGCGTCCGCTTGTCGGTCAGAACGGCAAAAAACCCGCTCCAACCAAGCCCGGCGGTGCGCCAAAGCAGGCCGGCAACGGGGATCAGGATAATCAGCGACAGGTAGGCGAGCGAAAAGCCGAGCGTCAACCCGAAACCCGGGATGATGCTCGGCTGCTTCAGTCGCCACTTTGCCGGTGCGGCTGTGGCGTTATGGATCATCTAATATTCCGACTTACTTACCGGGCTTGTAGATCTGGTCGAAAATGCCGCCGTCACCGAAATGTTCGGGCTGCGCCTTCTTCCAGCCGCCGAAGATCGGATCGTCGATGGTGACGAGCTTGATATTCGGCAGCGCCTTCAGGAGTTCCGGCTTTACCACATCCGGCTTCGAAGGACGATAGAAGTGCTTCGCCGCGATGTTCTGGCCTTCATCGGAATAAAGATATTGCAGGTAGGCCTCGGCCTGCTTGCGGGTGCCCTTGGCATCGACGGTCGCATCGACCACCGCGACCGGCGGCTCGGCAAGGATCGAGATCGGCGGCACGACGATGTCGAAGGCGTTCTTGCCGAATTCCTCACCGGCGAGATAGGCCTCGTTTTCCCAGGCGAGCAGCACGTCGCCGATCTGGCGCTGCGCGAAGGTGACCGTCGAGCCGCGGGCGCCGGTGTCGAGGACGGGGGCGCGCTTGTAGAGTTCGCCGACGTAAGCCTTGATCTTGGCCTGATCGCCCTTGTATTCCTCGTTCGCCCAGGCCCAGGCGGCAAGATAGTTCCAGCGGGCGCCGCCCGAGGTCTTCGGGTTCGGCGTGACGATCGACACGTCGCCCTTCACCAGGTCGCCCCAGTTCTTGATCCCTTTCGGATTGCCCTTGCGGACGAGGAAGACGATCGTCGACGTATAGGGCGATGCATGGTTCGGCAGGCGGTCGCGCCAGCCGGCCTTGATCTTGCCGGCCTTCTCGATCGCGTTGATGTCGCTTTCGAGCGCCAGCGTCACGACATCGGCCTCAAGACCATCGATGACGGAGCGGGCCTGCGCGCCGGAACCGCCATGCGACTGGCGGATCGTCACGTCCTCTCCCCCTTGGGCCTTCCAGTATTTGGCGAAGGCGACGTTGAAATCCTTGTAGAGCTCGCGGGTCGGATCGTAGGAGACGTTGAGAAGCTGGCTTTCGGCAAAAGCCGGCGCGACGATCCCGACCGTCAGGGACAGACCGAGTGCGACGGCGCCCAAACGGGTACCCAGTCGCCGGCCCAATCCCGGGGCAAAATTGAACATCAAGTTCCCTCCTGTGGTTCTGCCGAAACTCTATCGGTTGGGTCGTCTTAGTCAATCGAGGGCAGGAAGAAGGCAAAACTGTTTCCCTTTGGCCGGTCGAGGCGACAAAGAAAGCATTAACCCTCGCCGGATGGGCAGAATGGCCACGTCGGCAAATCGCCGGTTTGCAAAATCACAATCCGGCCGCAATCGGTCTTTCGGTACGGGTTATGAGGTCTTTTTCTTCGGACACCCCGATGCTGACCTCCAAAAACCAACTGACATCCGCCGCGAATCCCGGTCAATTGAGCCGGCCATCAACACCCAGCATCCGGAGCTTGCCGATGAAGACCGTTCGGATCGCCGCGGCCCAAACCTGCGAATACCGAGAGGATATCGACGCAGCGCTGGCTTGCATCGTTGACGTCGCCGCACAGGCCGCGGCCCAGGACGCCCGCCTGCTCTGCTTTCCTGAAGGCTTCCTGCAGGGATATCTGATCGACGAAACATCTGCGCGCCGAGTTGCACTTGACCTTTCCTCGCAAGAATTCGAGGCCATCCTGCGCCGGCTGCCGAAGACCGCGGTGACGATCGTTGTCGGCATGATCGAGGCGGAAGCGGGGCGACTGTTCAACACCGCGCTGGTGATCAGGCACGGCGACGTCATCGGGCGCTATCGAAAGGCCCATCTGCTGGACGCAGAGGCGGCTTTCGCCGCAGGAACCGAGACCCCTATCTTCGAGGTCGACGGCCTGCGCTTCGGGATCAACATCTGCTACGATACCAACTTTCCCGAGGCGGCGCGAAAGGTATCCGAGCTTGGAGCTTCGCTTCTTGTCTGTGCAGCCAACAACATGATGGCACGGCCGAAAGCCGAGCTTTTCAGGGAGGTGCACAATGCGGTGAGAGCTCAAAGATGCCGGGAGACCGGTCTCTGGCTGGTGTCGTCCGACATAACCGGTGAACGCGACGGGCGTATCGCATGGGGGCCAACGGCAGTCCTCGATCCCGAGGGCGAGGTTGCTGCGCAGCTGCCGCTGGAAAAAACAGGCCTGCTGGTCTTCGATATCCCGCTGGCCGGGTCCGGCATGGGGGAGGCATGCGAATGCCCGCCCCGATCCGTCACGCCGTCAGCAATTCCCTGACCGGCGCCTTGGTGTCGCCGGCACCTTCGACCGCATCGGCGATGGTGGTGTTGAACAGCACGTCGCGGGTCGCGTCGGCGACGCGGGCGAAGACGTGGCGGATCTCGCACAGGTGCTCGCCGTCGCAATCCTCGCATTTGCGGTAGGCGGTCTGCGACAGGCAGGGCAGCGGCGCGATCGGGCCGTCGACCAGGCGCAGGACTTCGCCGAAGGTGATGGCATCGGCGGGTTTCAGGAGGAGATAACCGCCCTGCTTGCCGCGCCGGGAAACGACGATGCCGGAGCGTTTCAGGTCGAGCAGAATCTGTTCCAGGAATTTCTTCGGAATGCTCTGCTGAAGGGCAATCTCGGAAATCAGCATCGGCGCCTCGGGATCGGCCTGCGCAAGGGCGGCCAGGGCCCGAAGGGCGTATTTCGCTTTCTGGGATATCATCACGCAACCATCGACAATAGCGCCGCCGCAAGGCAAATGGTCCTCACGGCGCCGCTCACTTCAGCTTCGTTGGGGCATCCAGAAGGGCGCCGGGAGGGCGCTCAAAGGGTGCATGCCCGCCAGGGGAAACAGCGCCCCGGAGACATGTTCCCGCAATAGCTCAAATCACGAAAAAATACAAACCAATGCAGGGGTTTCCGGGGATTAAATCGGTCACTTTTGGTTAAGGCGGCAGGTTTTCTGTGTGAACGCCGCTTTGGAGAGATATTTGCTCCGCATCACCATGGGAAGAAACGGGTTTTCCTGTTCTTGCGCGCGCGAAATCTGAATAATCAAGCAATCGCTCACGGAAGAAGACCCATGACACTGCACGACGCCGCCGGCCGGGACCGTCTGGAACTGGCCGCCACTCTCGACGCGAAACTCGAAAGCCTCGATCTTGCCGGCCGTCTGGCGCTTGCCGCCGAACTCGGCCACGCCGTGTTCACCACCTCGCTTGGCATCGAGGACCAGGTGATATCAGCGGCGATCGGCACCCACCGCCTGCCCATCGAAGTCTCGACGCTCGAAACAGGCCGGCTGTTCCAGGAAACCGTCGATCTGATCGGAGAAACCGAGGAGCGCTACGGCATCGATATCCGCCGCTTCCGGCCGGAACAGGACGACGTGGACGCATATGCCGCGCAATACGGCCTCAACGGCTTCTACGACAGCGTCGAAGCCCGCCATGCCTGCTGTCATGTGCGCAAGCTGAAGCCTCTTGCCAAGGCTCTGGCGGGCGCCGACGTGTGGGTCACCGGTCTTCGTCGCGGCCAGTCGGGCAATCGCGCCACGACGCCGTTTGCCGAATACGACGCCGAGCGCAACCTGATCAAGATCAACCCGCTGGCGGACTGGGACATCGACACGATCAACGCGCATGTCGAGCGGCAAGCGATTCCGGTCAATCCGCTGCACAAGCGCGGCTACCCGTCGATCGGCTGCGAGCCCTGTACCCGCGCCATCAAGCCCGGCGAGCCCGAGCGCGCCGGCCGCTGGTGGTGGGAAAACGACGAGAAGCGTGAATGCGGCCTGCATGTGCCGGAAAACGCCGCTCAGCCCGCCGCAGAACCTGTCCCCCAGGCCAGCTAAGCCCTTTATGTTTGTTTGACTACCCGGAGACCGAAATGCCCTTGTCAGTACAGGAAACGGAAGTGAAGAACCCGCCCGTTTCCAGACCGCCGCTCGATCCGCATCTGAAGGCTCTCGAAAACGAAGCGATCCATATTTTCCGCGAGGTGGCGGCGGAATTCGAAAAGCCGGTCATGCTTTATTCGATCGGCAAGGATTCATCCGTCCTGCTGCATCTCGCCCGCAAGGCCTTTTATCCCGGCCGCGTCCCCTTCCCGCTTCTGCACGTGGATACGACGTGGAAGTTCAAGGAGATGATCGAGTTCCGCGACGAGATCGCCGAGAAATACGATCTCGACCTGGTGGTCCACACCAATCCGCGCGGCGCCGAGGAAGGCATCACCCCCTTCAGCCACGGTTCGGCGCTCTATACCGACATCATGAAGACCGAGGCGTTGCGCCAGGCGCTCGATGCCGGCGGCTACGACGCGGCCTTCGGCGGCGCGCGGCGCGACGAGGAGGCCTCGCGCGCCAAGGAACGCATCTATTCCTTCCGCACGCCGGACCACAAATGGGACCCGCGCAACCAGCGCCCGGAACTCTGGAACGTCTATAACGGCATGATCCGCAAGGGCGAAAGCGTGCGCGCCTTCCCGCTCTCCAACTGGACCGAGGTCGATATCTGGCGCTATATCCAGGCGGAGGACATCCCGCTCGTGCCGCTCTATTACGCCGCCGAACGCCCCTATGTGGAGCGCGACGGGATGATGATCCTCGCCGAGGACCCGCGGCTCGAACTCAAGCCCGGCGAAACCGTGCAGCAGGGCATGATCCGTTTCCGCACGCTCGGCTGCTTCCCGCTGACCGGCGCCATCCGCTCGACGGCCTCCAACCTCGAAGAGGTGATCGCCGAGCTCGAAATCGCCACCGTCTCCGAACGCCAAGGCCGCGCCATCGACCGCGACCAGTCCGGCTCGATGGAAAAGAAGAAGCGCGAAGGATATTTCTGAGATGACCGCTCCCGCACAATCCTCCGCACAGGCCGCCTCGGCGACCATCCTGCCCTTCGCAGAGCCCCTGAAGGCCGTGCGCGACACCCGTCCGCTGCGCCTCATCACCTGCGGCTCGGTCGACGACGGCAAGTCGACGCTGATCGGCCGCCTGCTCTGGGACACCAAGGCGGTCAAGGAAGACCAGGCGGCGACGCTTGCCCGCGACTCGGGCCAGCAGAACGACCTCGGCCTGCCGGACTTCGCCCTTCTGCTCGACGGCCTGCAGGCCGAGCGCGAGCAGGGCATCACGATCGACGTCGCCTATCGCTATTTCTCGACGGACCGGCGCTCGTTCATCGTCGCCGACACGCCCGGCCATGAACAGTATACCCGCAACATGGCGACCGGCGCCTCGACCGCCGATCTCGCCATCCTGCTGGCCGACGCCCGCGCCGGCCTGCTGGAACAGACCCGCCGGCATGCGACGATCGCGGCGCTGATGGGCATCCGCCAGTTCGTGCTGGCCGTCAACAAGATCGACCTCGTCCACTACGACAAGGCCGTGTTCGACCGGATCTCCCACGATTTCCGCGAATTCGCCCTGTCGCTCGGCGTGCGCCAGATCACCGCGATCCCGGTGTCGGCCTTGAAGGGCGAGAACGTCGTTTATCCCGGCGAAACCTCGATGCCCTGGTATGACGGCCCGACGCTGGTCGAAGCGCTGGAGCTTGCGACGGTGCGCTCCACCCAGGCCGGCGGCTTCCGCCTGCCGGTGCAGCGCGTCGTCCGTCCGGGCGAGAGTTTTCGCGGCTATCAGGGGACGGTTGCCGGCGGCTCGGTGAAGCCGGGCGACTCGGTCGTCATCCTGCCCTCCGGCACGGTCGCCAATGTCAAACAGATCGTCACTTTCGACCTCGTGCGTAATGCCGCCGTTGCGGGCGACGCGATCACGCTCGTCCTCGACCGGCAGGTCGATGTGGCGCGCGGCGACCTGATCGTCTCGCTCGACGGCCAGCCGATGACCGGCCACCATTTCGACGCCCAGCTCGTGTCGCTGCAGCCGGGCGGCATCGAGCCCGGAAAGCGCTACTGGCTGAAGAGCGGTTCGCGCCGCCAGCGCGTCGCCGTCGAGCCGATCAGCCAGCTCGAGCTTGCGACCGGCAAATGGCAGCCGCATGCCTCGACGCTTGCGATGAACGCGATCGGCAAAGTGCGCCTCTCCTTCGAGGAGCTGGCGGTGTTCGACGCCTACGACCAGAACCGCTCGACCGGCGCCTTCATCCTGATAGACCCGGATACGCTGAACACGGTGGCGGGCGGCATGATCACCGCAAAGCGCGCCGAAATCGGCGGCATTCATCGCGAAGATCAGCGCGTCGTGCTGTCGCTGCCGGCCGATCTTGCCGAACAGCTGATGGCGAGCGAGCTGTTCGCCAACCGGCGCGACGAGACCGAGGTCAAGCGGATGACGGCCAAGCAGGCGGCGGAGCTGTTCTCCAATGCCGGCGGCGATATCTGATCGTTTTGATCGACAGGGCATGGAAAAAGGGCCGAAAGGCCCTTTTTTCGTCGCGGGATCCGCGTTTCAGGCCAGCGACCGGGTCGAGCCGCGCTGGATGAGATCGAACGGCAGCTGGACGACGCGGCCGGGCAGGCATTCGTCATTGACGGCCCGGATGATGAGATCGGCGGCGCGATAGCCCATTTCGAAACGGGGCACACGAATGGTCGTCAGCCTCGGCTCGGCGCAGAGCGCGAATTCCAGGTCGTTATAACCGCAGATCCCGAAATCCTCCGGCACCCGCAGGCCGGCTCTGCGGGCCTCGAACAGGGCACCGAGCGCCAGATCGTCGTTCTGGCAGAATACACCGTCGACATCCGGCGCGACCTCCAGCAGCCGCTTCATGAGATCGCAGCCGAGCTGCACGCTCGTCTGCCTGTGTTCGCTCATGACCAGGCCCGGATCGTAGAGGCCGGCCTCCCGCATCACCAGCGCATAACCCTCGTGCCGCCGCTGGGCACGAAGATCGCGGCTGCCGCCGATCAGCCCGACGCGGCGATAGCCGCAGGCCAGCAGATGGCGGGTTGCCGCCACCGCCGCCTCGCGATGATTGATGCCGACGGCGATACCCGAAAACGTCAGGTTGACATCGACGATCTGGACCACCGCGCACGGCGCAAGCGCAAGCAGATCGCTGACCCGCTGGTCCTGCAATCCCGTCAGGAGAATGCCGGCCGGATGCTGCGACAGGAAAAGCTTGACCTGGCGGTATTCCTCATCGGGATCGTGATTGGTATTGGCATATTGGATGCGCAGATCCGTATCGCGCACCCGCTCCTCGATACCGTTCATGATGGCCAGATAGGCATGGTTGGTCAGCGCCGGCGCCAGCACCCCGATAATGCCGTTGTGGCGGCTTGCGAGCGCCCGCGCCGCAAGATCGGGCACATAACCCATCTGCTCAACCTGGCAGAGGATCTTCATGCGGAGCGGCTCGGACACCTTTTCCGGCTCGCGCAGGGCGCGGGAAACGGTGATCGCGCTGATCCCGAGGACGTTGGCGACGTCGAGCAGGGTCACCCGTTCCGATCTGGCGCGTCTGGGCGGCATCCGTTCTGCGGCCTCCTCCCACTGCCGGCACGGGCTACCGCGGGAGGCGGTTTCCGAGCCGGGAGGTCTTTCGACAAGTTTCACGTTCCTGCCGCCATGATGCCGCAACGGCATGGCCGGACCTAGTATATTCTCGTCCCGTCAAAGTGCAGGTTGTGGATAAGACCGACCCAAAGCGGCCATCCCGAAGTAATCGGCCGTTCAGCGTGTCCGCTGGACTATGGTTTCGCGGTGAAAGCTTTTCGGGAAAAGAAATCGCTTGGGAAACCAAGGATCGACTGGTCGGAGTGGAGTGATTCGAACACTCGACCCCCACGTCCCGAACGTGGTGCGCTACCAGACTGCGCTACACTCCGTGACCAGCGGCGCCTCTATAGACCAGCATTTTTCATTGCACAAGCACCGCTCATGAAAAATATGCGACAGCGTTGCGATCATCGACGCGCTCCCGTCGAAAAGCCGGAAAATCAGGGCGTTGCAAAAAAGCGGCGCAGAAGAAATTTGATGTCGATGGCCGCCTATCGTCTCGCGAAGCGTGACAAAAATCTGTTACGTGCAGTCTCGAAAACCTTGCCTCGAAGCTTTGCCTGCGGGGCACAACAGAAGACATGAAGGATTTTTCAGGATCATGAGCCGCCGCGCCATCGCATCGACCGCCCTTTTCGCGCTCGCCCTTTCGGCCTGCACCACCGTCAGCGTTGCCAGCAATCCGATCGAGAGCCGCTGGGTAGGTCACTCGGCCGGCGAGTTCTTCGCGAAATTCAGCCCGCCGATCAGCGACACCGACGACGGCTCGACGACCATCTACAACTGGCGCGGCGGCTACAAGCGCATCAAGCTGCAGGACGGCCGCACCGCCAGCGTCAGCTGCACGGCGAAGATCACCGTCTCCTCGAGCTACGTGATCCGCGACATCACCATCGTCTCCGACCGTCCGGGCGCCACCGGCCCGAGCTACTGCACGGAACTGCTGACCGCCGGCTGAGCCCGACCGAGCCCGCAGACGCGGACCCAGATCATCAAAGCCGCCGGCTGCCGCCCGACCGGGCGACGGCCGGCAGCCGTTTTTGAATGCAGCGCAGCGAAAGCGGTGCTAGATCTCTGCGGCGCCCTGAAAGGCGTATCGATGCGATCGGGCGCCTGGCGCAAAACCGGCACTGCCGCGAGCGTCGTCCATCGAGATCGCATCAGGCGCGGAGGTCCGGCATGGCAGAAGACATTACCTTCGACATGGAATTCACCCCCTCCTATGGCGTGCCGGTCGGCGTGGCCGAAGGCGTTCAGCGCCTGACCGTCAACAACCCCTCGCCGTTTACCTTTCACGGCACCAATACCTATATCGTCGGCGGCTCGTCGGTCGCGGTCATCGATCCCGGCCCAGAGGACGAGGCGCATTTCCAGGCGCTGATGGCGGCGCTCAAGGGCCGCGAGGTCACCCATATCTTCGTCAGCCACACGCATCGCGACCATTCCCCGCTCGCCCGGCGGCTGAAGCAGGAGACCGGCGCGACCACCGTCGCCGAAGGGCCGCACCGGGCTTCGCGGCCGCTGCATGCCGGCGAAGTCAATCCGTTCGCCGAAAGCGCCGACACCGGTTTCGTCCCCGATATCGCGGTCGCCGACGGCCAGGTGATCGAGGGCGACGGCTGGGCGCTGTCGGCCATCCATACGCCCGGCCATACCGCCAACCATTCGGCCTTCGGGCTCGAGGGGACCGGCATCCTCTTCTCCGCCGATCACGTGATGGCCTGGGCGACGACGATCGTCGCACCGCCGGACGGATCGATGGCCGATTTCATGACCTCGATCGACAAGCTGCTGCCGCGCGAGGACCGGATCTTCCTGCCCGGACATGGCGGGCCGGTGAGGGAGCCGGGCTCGTTCCTGCGGGGGCTTCGCACCCATCGCCGCATGCGCGAACGCGCCGTGCTGGAGCGGATCAAGGCCGGCGACCGGCTGATCCCGGAGATGGTCAAGGTGATCTATGCCAGCACCGATCCGCGCCTGCACGGGGCGGCAGCCCTTTCGGTGCTCGCGCATCTCGAAGACCTAGTCGAAAAGGGCCGCGTGCTGACCGAAGGCCCGCCTTCGCTGGCCGGCGTTTATTGGGCGGCCTGAAGCGTGCCGCGATCCTTCGGATTCGCATGACCCGTTTCAGGTCTTCGGTTTCTCCGCATGTCGCTGTCGCAAAACGGCTGCACACTTTTGCGCGACATGCCCTAATTCCCCGCAATCCCCAGCAATTCGGTATCCAGCCGGTCGAGAAAGTCCTCGGCGATCGCCTCACCCATTCCGAGATCATGCGGCCCGTAACGCGAGGCGACGCGGATATCGACCGAGGTCGTCTCAGCATCTTCGCGCAGCCGGATGACGAGGTCGAAACGCAAGCCGAGGATCAGGGTGCGGGTCTCGCCCTGCAAGAGGACATCGCCGGCATTGGCGAAAACAGGCGCAAGCGAGGGTTCCGGTCGCGGCAGCGGGATCGGCGCCACGTCCGGCACCGGCGCCTGTTCATCCTGCGGCGCGGGTCGCTGCGAGATATCCGGGGCGATCAGCTCGACGCCTTCCTTCCTGGTGATCGAGATACGGGCCGAAAGCACCGCCTTCTGCACGCCCTGATAGACGCGGTCGAGGGCGCCTTCGTAACGCCTGCCGGTGAGGCCTGGATAGGCGCCGAACTGGACCCGCCGATCGGCAGCCGTGATCGCCGCCGGGCGGGGCAGCCATTTCTGGTTGGCCTTCGGCGCCGCGACCCAGGAAGGCGGATCGGCGATATCGGTTGAAATGTCGTGAAGGGCCGGCAGGGTGTAATAATAGAAGGCGCCGGTCGCCACCACGGCGAGCGGGACCGCCGCATAGATCAGCCCCTTGGTCGCCGCGACGCCGCCGCTTGCACCGACCTGCCAGAGCCGCATCAGGCCGATCAGCGACAGGGGCACGGAAACGGCGGCGATCGCCGCCGAGAGAAACAGCAGGGCCAGGAAATCCGGCGTTGCCAGGGGTCCGAAACGATGCGCGAGCGCGGCGATGACGAACAGCGCCAGCGCCGAGAAGGCCAGCCTGCGGGCCGTATAGGCCGAATGGGAAACGGGCCGGACAAAACGGACGGGCATCGGATCGGTAAAGGCTCCATGGCAAAAGCGCTTGCTCCTGTGTAAAACAGCTTCACCGGGAATGGAATCCCAAGCTTGCAGGCCGGCCGAATGAAAAGGAGTTCATGCCCATGCGCCCTCACAGTCTACTCCTCATCGCCCCGCTTTTCGCCCTGCTGGCCGGTTGCCAGACCATGACGCCGGAGGAGCGCCGCGTGGCGGACGAGACCACCTGCGCCAGCTACGGCTTCCGGCGCGGCACGGATGCCATGGCGCGCTGCATGCTCGACATCGAACTCGACCGCCGCGCCGAATCCCGCTCCTTGCAATCTCGTACCGATGCGATGATGTGGCGGCCGATGGTGGTGGAACGCCGGGTGATCGTCGAGCGGCGCTGACACGGCGCGACGCCAAAGGACGGCATCCCGAAGACGGGGGCGGCCCTCGAACAGCCGTAAGGCATATCAAGGTCCGAAGACGAAGGCTTGTGCGGTTACCGGCGGTATTGCAGCTCGATCTTCACGCCTTCCGGACCGTAGACGAAGATCTGACCGATATCGGTGCCGGGTATGGCGTCGTGTTCGAAGCGATAACCGGTCGCTTCGATGTCCCTGACGGCGATATCGTGGTCGTAAAAGGCGAAAGCCACGTGGTCGTAGATGCCGACCGGAGGATCGTCTTCCCGCCGGGTGACCAGCAGGTGAATGCAGGAATGGCCGTCGATATAAAGCCAGTGGCCCGGGAAAGGGAATGGCGGCCGAAACCCTTCCTTTGCGCCCAGCACCTTCTCGAGGAACGCCATCATCGGCACCGCATCGCGGGTGCGGATCGTCACGTGGTCCAAGCGCGGCATCTGCCCCTCCCCTTTGTCTCACGTCTGTGGCGAGCATAACACGACGGCGCAGGTGCGTGAGGAAAGAATGGAGGCTCAGAAATTCTTCATGTCGTAATGGGGGATGCCGACATCGAAATACTCATCGCCATAAGCCTTGAAACCGAAGCGTTCGTACATGGAGATCTTGTCGCTCTGGGCGGCGAGATGGAAGCGGTTCTCGCGGGCTTGCGCATGCGCCTCCATGGCGGCGCGGATCATGGCGCTGGCAACGCCCTTGCCGCGCCAGGGCCTGGTGACCGCGACACGGCCGATCTTAGCGCAATCTTTCGCATGGATGACCCGCAGCGTGCCGCAGACCTCGCCGGCGACGACGGCCACGAAGTGGAAGGCGGTCAGATCGTCGGCATCGAATTCCATGTCGGCCGGAACGTTCTGCTCGACGATGAAGACCTCCCGGCGCAGGCGGAACCCTTCGTTGCAGAGCGTGCTGAAAACGGGGACGGCGAGAACGGTGACCGGATTGCTCATGAATTCCTCCTTTCGATCGCCGCCTGGGCTGCCGCAAGGCGGGCGATGGGCACGCGGAAGGGCGAGCAGGAGACGTAGTCGAGATCGGCGTGTTCGCAGAAGCGGATCGAAGTCGGGTCGCCGCCGTGTTCGCCGCAGATGCCGAGCTTCAGGTCGTTGCGGGTGCGGCGGCCGCGTTCCGCCGCCATCTGGATCAGTTCGCCGACGCCGTCGAAATCGAGCGAGATGAACGGATCGTGCTCGAGTATGCCCTTCTTCTGGTAAGTCGGGATGAAGGCGGCGGCATCGTCGCGCGACATGCCGAAGGTCGTCTGGGTGAGGTCGTTGGTGCCGAAGGAGAAAAATTCGGCCGTCTCCGCGATCACATGGGCGCGGATCGCGGCGCGCGGCAGCTCGATCATCGTGCCGGCGAGATAGGCGATCGGCACGCCGGTTTCCTTGGCGACATCCTCGGCGACACGGTCGATGACGCCCTTCACATAGTCGAGTTCCTTGCGCAGGCTGACGAGCGGAACCATGATTTCCAGCTCGACTGGTTCGCCTGTCTGCTTGCCGGCCTCGACCGCCGCCTCGAAAATGGCGCGCGTCTGCATTTCGGCGATCTCCGGATAGGAAATCGCCAGCCGGCAGCCGCGATGGCCAAGCATCGGGTTGAATTCGTGGATTGCATCGATGCGCCGGGCGAGGAAGGCCGGCGGCATCGCCATCGCCTTGGCGACCTCGGCGATCTCGCCTTCGGTCTTCGGCAGGAATTCGTGCAGCGGCGGGTCGAGCAGGCGGATGGTCACCGGCAGGCCGTGCATGATCGAAAACAGCTCGATGAAGTCGGAACGCTGCATCGGCAGGAGTTTAGCCAGCGCGGCGCGGCGGCCCTTCTCGTCCTCGGCAAGGATCATCTCGCGCATCACATGGATGCGGTCGCCCTCGAAGAACATGTGCTCGGTGCGGCAAAGCCCGATGCCTTCGGCCCCGAAGGAGCGCGCGGCGCGGGCGTCCTGCGGGGTGTCGGCATTGGTGCGCACCGTCATGCGGCGGGTCTTGTCGGCCCAGGCCATCAGCTTGCCGAAATCTCCCGACAGCGCCGGCTGGATCATCGGCACGGCGCCCTTCAGCACCTGGCCGGAGGAACCGTCGATGGTGATCGTGTCGCCGCGCTTCAGCGTCACGCCACCGCTTCCGATCAGGAGTTCGTTGCGCATGTCGACGCGCATGGAACCGGCGCCGACGACGCAAGGTATGCCCATGCCGCGGGCGACAACTGCCGCATGGCTGGTCATGCCGCCGCGGGTGGTCAGGATGCCCTCTGCGGCATGCATGCCGTGGATATCCTCGGGGCTCGTTTCGATGCGCACCAGGATGACCTTGCGGCCTTCATGCTCCGCCTCGACCGCCTCCTCGGCGGTAAAGACGATCTCGCCGGTCGCAGCTCCCGGGGAGGCCGGCAGGCCGGAACCGACCACATGGCGTTCGACGCGCGGATCGATGGTCGGGTGGAGAAGCTGGTCGAGCGAGGGCGGCTCGATGCGGCAGACGGCCTCCTCCTCGGTGATCACGCCCTCCTCCACCATATCGACGGCGATCTTCATCGCCGCGCGGGTGGTGCGCTTGCCCGAACGGGTCTGCAGCATCCACAGCTTGCCGCGCTCGATGGTGAATTCGAGGTCCTGCATATCGCGATAATGCGCTTCCAGCCGGTCGCAGATCACCTTGAACTCGGCAAACGCCTCGGGCATCAGCTTTTCCATCGACGGCTTGTCGGAGCCCGAGGCGATGCGCCCTTCCTCGGTGATCGATTGCGGGGTGCGGATGCCGGCAACGACATCCTCCCCTTGCGCATTGACCAGGAACTCGCCGTAGAGTGCCTTTTCGCCGGTCGAGGGATTGCGGGTGAAGGCGACGCCGGTTGCGGAGGACGAGCCGAGATTGCCGAACACCATGGTCTGGACGTTGACCGCCGTACCCCATTCCTCGGGGATGCGGTGAAGCGTGCGGTAGGTCATGGCGCGCGGGTTCATCCAGCTCGAGAAGACGGCGCGAATGGCACCCCAGAGCTGCACATGCGGATCCTGCGGGAAGCTGCTGCCAAGCTCCTCCTCGATCATCTTCTTGTAGAGTCCGACGACATGCTGCCATTCGACGGCGGAAAGGTCCGTATCGTAGTCGTGCCCGAGGCGGGCCTTCTCGTCTTCGAGGATCTCCTCGAAGACCTCGTTGTCGAGCCCCATGACCACATCGGCATACATCTGGATGAAACGGCGATAACTGTCCCAGGCAAAGCGCGCGTCGCCGGCGTCGTGGCCGAGCGCCTGCACGGTCTCGTCGTTGAGGCCGAGGTTCAGCACCGTGTCCATCATGCCCGGCATCGAAGCGCGGGCGCCGGAGCGCACCGACAGCAGGAGCGGCTTCACCTTGCCGCCGAAGACGCGGCCGGTCTGGCCCTCCATGACGGCAATGCCTTCAAGGACCTGATCCTTCAGGTCGTCGGGAAGCGTTCTGCCGTTCTTGAAATAGAAAACGCAGGCATCGGCGACGATGGTCAGTCCCGGAGGAACAGGCAGGCCGAGGCTTGCCATCTCGGCGAGATTGGCGCCCTTGCCGCCCAGCCGCTCGACATCTGCGGCGCGGCCCTCCGCCTCGCCGCCGCCGAAGCGATAGACCCATTTCGACATTGCTGCTCTCCACCCGTCGCAGTCTTTTACGCCATAAGTACAAGCTTTATGACGGTTTGGAAACGGATCTGGGCAGGATTATGTTGCGCCGCAACAGAAACAGCCTCAAGCAGTTAAGAAACGGGCTGGAGGGTGCTTAAAAAACAAAGCTTTGCGGGGCCGGATCACAGGCGGCCCCGCAAAGCTTTCCGCCCGGGACAGGAAACCCGAACGGGGGGTGGGAAACATCAACTGTTGGCTGCGAAGCGTGTGGACGCTACGCGCGTTCCAATTCTGCATCAAGAAGATAACAATAGCTGGAAAATTACATCCCCCATATGGGTGATTCTACGTAGATGACAGGGAATTTTATATACAGGATACGCGGCTAAAAATTGATATTTGTCAAATAATTGCCTGGAATGCTGCCGGCGGGGCCTTAGCCCCCGGCCGAACCCCCTATGCTCAACTCGCCTCGCGCAGAAGTTCTGCGGTCTGAAGGTCGACGGAAACCAGCTGGGAAACGCCCTGTTCGGCCATCGTCACCCCAAAAAGCCGGTTCATGCGCGCCATGGTGATGGGATTGTGAGTGATGATGATGAAGCGGGTTTCGGTGGAAGCCGCCATCTCGTCCATCAGGTTGCAATAGCGCTCCACATTGTGGTCATCAAGCGGCGCATCCACTTCGTCCAGCACGCAGATCGGCGCCGGATTGGTGAGGAAGACGGCAAAGATCAGCGCCATCGCCGTCAGCGCCTGCTCGCCGCCGGAGAGTAGCGTCATGGTCTGCGGCTTCTTGCCGGGCGGGCGGGCGAGGATTTCGAGGCCGGCTTCGAGCGGGTCGTCCGATTCGATCAGCTGCAGTTCCGCCGTGCCGCCGCCGAAGAGATGGGTGAAAAGCCGCTTGAACTGCTCGTTGACCACGTCGAAGGCGGCCAGCAACCGTTCGCGGCCTTCGCGGTTGAGGCTCTGGATGGCACCGCGCAGCTTGCGGATCGCATCGATCACGTCGGCGCGCTCGCGCATCAGGGTGTCGAGCTTGTTGGAGAGCTCCGTCTGTTCCTCGTCTGCGCGCAGGTTGACGGCACCGAGCCGTTCCCGCTCCATGCGCAGGCGATCGACCTCGCGCTCGATCTCGCGGATATCGGGCATCGGCGCGTCGGGCTTGAGGCCCGCGAGCCGCAGCACTTCATGGGGCGCGACATTGAGGGTCTCGCGGATGCGGACCTCGCTCTCGTGGCGCTTTTCGGCGGCAGAAACCAGACGCTCCTCGGCACGGCCGCGCTTTTCACGCGACTCGGCGAGTTCGGACAGGGCGACGGTGGCGATCCGGTCGGCGTCGCGCTGATAGGTTTCGGCTTCCGCCAGCCGGTCTGCGGCGGCGCGGCGGGCCTCTTCGGCCTTCTGCAACTCGGAAAGCAGCGCGCGGCGTTTGTCGTCGAACTCCTCGGGCGCGGCTTCGAGATCGGCGATCTCCTCGCGGGCCTCTTCCTCGCGCTCGCGCAGGCTCTCGATCTGATGGGCGGCACTGGCGGCGCGGGCGGACCAGGAAGCCCGCTCCTGGGCGATCGCCGCAAGCCGCCGCTTGCGGGCCTCGGTTTCGCGGCTCAGTCCCTCGTAACGGGCACGCGCTTCGGCCAGCAAGCCGCGATCGGTCGCGACCACCGCCTGCTGGTCGCGCAGCCGGTTGTCGAGGTGGGAAATGTCCGGCGCGTCTTCGAGCTCGATGCGGGCATTTTCTTCCTGGACGCCGAGATCCTCGATCTGGGCGGTCACTTGGTTCACCGCTTCGCCGGCGACGTCGCGGCGGCGCATCAGGTCGCCGGCGGCACGTTCGGCGGCGGCCAGCGCATCGCGGGCTTCGGAAAGCTGACGGGCGGCAATTCGGGCGCGGTCGCGGGCATCCGCGAGGCGCCGTTCCGTCGCGGTGATTTCGGACGCGGCGGCGGCGAGCGCCACTTCGGTTTCCGACAGCACGATGCGCGCTTCGTCAATCTCCGCTTCCAGTTCCGACAGCCGGTTCTTCTGGGAAAGCCTGAGCGCAGCGGCACCCGGAGCCTCGGAGCCGGTGACGTGCCCGTCCCAGCGATAGACGGCACCTTCCCTGGTCACCAGCCGCTGGCCGGGCCGCAACAGGCGCATGAGGCGATGCGCATCGCCAGGCGCGATCACGCCGATCTGGGCAAGGCTGCGGGACAGTTCCGGCGGCGCGGTGACATGGGCGATCAGCGGCTGGGCACCCTGCGGCAGGCCGGGGTCGCCGGATCCGTCGCCGTTCACCGACCAGTAGGTGGGGGCCGACGCATCGACCGGGCTTTCGAGATCGTCGCCGAGGGCGGCACCGAGGGCGGCCTCGAAACCGCGGTCGACGCGGATCATGTCGGCAACCGCGACGAAATCTCCCGACGTTGCGCCGGCCGCCAGCATTTTCGAGATGGTGCGCGCCTCGGTCTCCAGCGCATTGAGCGCCGAGCGGGCGGCCTCCACCGGGCCGCGGGCCGTCAGCTCGGCGGAACGCGCGGCGGAAAGCGCCGCCTCCACGTCCTCGACGGCGATCGTCGCATCCTCGACGGCGATTTCCGCCGCCTCGACTGCCTCACGCTTTTCGGCCGGGTCGTCGAGGCCGGACAGCCGCTCGTTGATCGCATCGAGCTCGCCCGTCGCGTCGGCAAGCTGGCGGTCGAGGCGCTGGCGGCGCTCGGTTAGATCGCGGATCAGCCGTTCCAGCTGGTTGCGGCCGGCGGCGGCCTCGGCGCGTTCGGCGGTGATCGCCGAAAACAGCGCTTCGCTCGTCGCCAGCGACGCCGCGGCGGCCTCGAAGGCCTCGCGCATCTCTTCAGCCTCGGAGCCGGAATCGGCGAGCATGTCGTTGAGCTCGGCCTCTTCCTCGGCAAGCTTCTCGAGGAAAGCGGTATTGTCGGCGGCGAGCCGTTCCTCGCGGCGGATATCCTCGCCAAGCTGGGCGAGCCTGCGGGTCAGTTCATCGCGGCGCTTCAGGAGGCGGTTCGCCTCCTCCTCCAGCTGGCCGCGGGCGATCTGCAGGCGCTGCAAGGCGGCACCGGCCTTCGCTTCCTCCTCGCGCAGCTCCGGCAGTTTCAGGCTGGCGACCGCCTGGTTCTTGGCGGCCTCCATCTGCGCTTGCGCCTTTTCGGCGACGACGCTGGTGATCTGATTGAGCGCGCTTTCCGCCTCGCCTTCCGCCTCCTTGGCCTGCACCCAGCGGATATGCAGGAGCATCGCCTCGCGGGCGCGGATATCGGCGGACAGGGTCTTGAAGCGGTTGGCCTGGCGGGCCTGGCGTTTCAGGCTCTCGATCTGGCTTTCGAGCTGGGAGAGCACGTCGTCGAGACGTTCGAGATTGCCTTCGGCGGCGCGCAGCCGCAGTTCCGCCTCGTGGCGGCGGGAATGCAGACCGGAAATGCCGGCCGCTTCTTCGAGAAGCTGGCGGCGGGCCTGGGGTTTTGCCTGGATCAGCTCGCCGATACGTCCCTGCCCGACCATGGAGGGCGAGCGGGCGCCGGTCGAGGCATCGGCGAACAGGAGCTGCACGTCCTTGGCGCGGGCTTCCTTGCCGTTGATGCGGTAGACCGAGCCGGACTCGCGCTCGATGCGGCGCGTCACCTGGATCTCATCGGAATCGTTGAAGGCGGCGGGCGCCGTGCGGTCGGCATTATCGAGATAGAGGCCGACTTCGGCGGTATTGCGGGCCGGGCGGTTGCCGGAGCCCGAGAAGATCACGTCGTCCATGCCGGACGCGCGCATGTTCTTGTAGGAATTTTCCCCCATCACCCAGCGCAGCGCCTCGACAAGGTTGGACTTGCCGCAGCCGTTCGGGCCGACCACACCGGTCAGCCCGCGCTCGATGACGAATTCCGTCGGTTCGACGAAAGACTTGAATCCGAGAACCCGCAGCTTGTTGAACTTCATGCCGCGGCCCTCACCTTCCCGTCAGGGAAGGCGCACTCACGACAGGCTGTCGATGAGCTTCGACATGGATTCAACCGACATATCTCCCGAATACTTCTTGCCGTTGATCAGGAAGGTCGGCGTGGAGTTGACGCCAAATTCATCCGCACCCCTCTTAACCACGGCATTCACTTGATCCAGAAGCTTCTGGTTCGTCAAGCAGGCCTCGAAAGTCTGCTGTGAGTAACCTGCGACTTTGACCGTCTGGAGCAGCGCGTTGCGCACGTTTCCGTCCGCAGGCGACGCCCAGCCGCGCTGCTGCTTGAACAGCATCGAGACCATCGGGAAATACTGGGCGGGCGTTGCAAGCTCGGCGGCGTTCTGCGGGCTGCAGCGGGCAAGCATGAAAGCGGCGGTCGCGACCGGATCGAACGGGAATTCGCGGATGATGAAGCGCACCTTGCCGGTGTCGATATACTTGGTCTTGATCGTGTCGAAAGTCTTGTTGTGGAAGTTGGCGCAATGCGGGCAGGTCATCGACATGTATTCGATGATCGTGACCTTGGCATTTTCGTCACCCAGCGCCATTTCCGGCAGCGGACCCGGCTTCACCGCAGCCGCCATGTCCACGTTGCCCTGCGATTCCGGCATTTCCTGCGCGAAAGCTTCGGAAGCGCCGAGCGGCAGCGCCAGGCAAAGGGCGGTGACAGCCACTCCGCCGAGAAGCGCGCGCCTGGTCATGGTCATTTCGTTCATCTGCATGGAACACCCGTGTGCGAGAGATCTTCAATAAAGGTGACATTCCGTATCGCGGCGCCCCAACGCGAACAAGCTGTCGATATGCAAATCTCTTCAAAGAATTGTGACAAATCGGAGGTCTATCAGGAGGATCGGCGGGTTTATTCCTCAGACCTTGCGCTTCTGCTGCAGGACGGCGGTGCCGAGCCTTGTCACGGCTTTCTTCAGCGCCTCGCTTTCGATGCCTTCCATCATGGTTTCCAGCCGTTTTGCGGCCTCGCCCTTCAATGGCGGCGGCTTGCGGGGGTGCTTGAAGGTCTGGGAGACCGGTTTCTGGACGATGCGGATCTGGCGCACGGCGGGAAAACCAAAAAAGCCGTTGATACGGGCGATCAGCTCTCCCTGGGCGTGGGTCAGGAAAAGCGCGCGCGCACCCTCGCAGGCAATGGTCAGCACGCCGGCCTGGTGGCCGCCGCCGGAACCGGTGCCTTCGTCGCGGCGCGGCCAAGCGATCTTTTCCGGCCGCGTGCAATCGGCAAAATCCTCGCCGGCGATCTCGTCCCACGAGCCGAGCAGCGCCGTCGATATGCCGGCGCGGCGGGCAAGCACCGGATCGATGATGCCGTTCGCCACTTCCGAGATCTGGAACTCGCGTTTCTTGGGATAACTCATGACGCCTGCCATTCAAGCGCCGGCAGGCCTTGATGCCGGCGCACTCTTCCCACAACTATACGCCATCTCTTCCCATAACGGCAAACAATGCTCCAGACGATCCACACCACCCATGCCCAGAAGCTGCTGACCTGGTACGACCGGCACCACAGGGAGCTTCCGTGGCGGGTGAGCCCGGCTGCGGCGAGGGCCGGGAAACGGGCCGATCCCTATCATGTGTGGCTGTCGGAAGTGATGCTGCAGCAGACCACGGTGCAGGCGGTGAAGCCCTATTTCGCCAAGTTCCTGACGCTCTGGCCGAAGGTGACCGACCTTGCCGCAGCACCCGTCGAGGACGTGATGGCCGCCTGGGCGGGCCTCGGTTATTACGCCCGCGCCCGCAACCTGAAGAAATGCGCCGAGGCGGTGGCCGCCGAGCATGGCGGGGTGTTTCCCGATACTGAGGAAGGTCTTCGGGCGCTTCCCGGCATCGGGGACTATACATCCGCGGCCGTCTCGGCGATCGCCTTCAATCGCCAGTCGGCCGTCATGGACGGCAACGTCGAGCGGGTGATTTCTCGGCTTTACGCCATCGACGCGCCGCTTCCGGGCTCGAAACCGGCCATGAAGGCGAAGGTGGCGGAACTGACGCCGGCCAACCGGCCCGGAGATTTCGCGCAGGCGATGATGGATCTGGGCGCGACGATCTGCACCCCGAAACGGCCGACCTGCGCGCTCTGTCCTTTTCGCGATGACTGTCTCGCCTTTGCCGAACACGACCCGGAGCGGTTTCCGATGAAGGCGGCGAAGAAGGAGAAGCCGGTGCGATTGGGCGCTGTGTTCGTTGCCGTGACGCCCGAGGGCGAAGTGCTCTTGAGGCGGCGGGTCGAGAGCGGCCTGCTCGGCGGCATGACCGAAGTGCCGACCACCGCCTGGACCTCGCGCATCGACGGCGGAACCACGACGGAGCATGCCCCCTTCCCGGCAGCCTGGGAAGCGGCAGGCACCGTTGCCCACGTCTTCACCCATTTCGAACTCAGGCTTTCGGTCTTCCGGGCGAAGACGGCAAAGATCGCCATTGCCGACGGATGGTGGGAGCCGGTCGCGAATCTGGAAGCCCAGGCCTTGCCGACGGTGATGAAAAAAGCCATCACCCAGGCTCTTCCGCTGGCCTTTGAAAAAACGCCGAACTGATAGAGCCGCTTTTATTTCCGGGACATATCCATGGCAGCCAAGATCGACCACATCGTCTTCGACATCGGCAAAGTGCTGATCCACTACGATCCGAACCTTCCCTTTGCCCGCATCATTCCCGACGAAGAGGAGCGCAAATGGTTCTTCGAGAACGTCTGCACCCATGAATGGAACCTGGAACAGGACCGCGGGCGCAAGTGGGAAGACGCCGAGGCGTTGCTGATCGAACGGTTCCCGCAGCGCGAGGAGCAGATCCGCGCCTTCCGCAAATACTGGCACGAAATGGTGCCGCACGCCTATGACGGTTCGGTCGCGATCATGGAAGGCCTGATCGACAAGGGCCGCGACGTGACGATGCTGACCAATTTCGCCGCCGACACGTTCGTCGAGGCCAGAAGGATCTTTCCGTTTCTCAACAAGCCGCGCGGCGTCACCGTGTCGGGCGAGATCGGCCTGATCAAGCCCGACGTGGCGATCTACGAAAGGCATGCCCGCGACTTCGGGCTTACGCCCGAGGCCTCGATCTTCATCGACGACAGCTACGCGAATGTCGAAGGTGCCCGCGCCGCCGGCTGGCAGGCCGTGCATTTCAAGGACCCGGAAACGCTGCGGCGGGATCTGATCGCCCACGGGATCGAACCATAACAGCCGGGCATTGGCGGGCCGGGCCTACAGGATCCGGCTCGCGACGCGGACGCGCCCGACGACCTTGAGATCCGCCTGACCATCCTTCAGCACGTGCTGCGGGCGATAACGTTCCAGATTGTCCGGCAGCAGTTCGAGGCTGCCATGCGGGAGCCTCTGCACCCGCCGGACGATCAGTTCCTCGCCGACATCGAACAGGTAGACGCGACCGTCCTCCAGTTTGCGGTCGCTGATATCGACAAACATCGGGGCTCCGTCGACGATCGTCGGCGACATGCTGTCACCCCTTGCGGACACGATGCGCAGGTTTTCCGGATCGACCGAAAGCTTCGCCCACAAGCTCCGAGGCATGGCCGCCCATGTGGTATCCGGCCGGTCGAGCGAAGGCTGTCCGTCCTCCTCGTCGGAATAAGCCGGGATCACAACGCGGTCGGCGTCATTCCAAAGCGGGCTCGGCTCGGAAAACCCGGGCGGCAAAACCTCCCGGGGTGAAAAATAGATGACCCCTTCCTCCACCGACCAGTCGTTGCCGAGATATTCGATCGGCACGTCGGCGAGTTCCGCCAGCATGTTGAGCGTGCTGTGGCGCGGTTCGGTCTTGCCGTGGCGGTAGTTGTCGAGCGTGTTGTCCTTGAGGCCGAGCGCATCGACGACACGCAGGCGGCCGCCGGCCAGCTCGCAGAGGATCAGCATCTTCAGCGCCACGGCACGGCGCGCGGCATCCCTGCCCTCCCAGCTTGGAGAGAACCGCGCCAGCGCACGCTCGATCCGGTGGCGCAACTCGCCATTGACAGGCAGGGACATTTGTCAAAACGCAAAATTGGAAATTTACTCAACCCTGTGCAACCTACGATAACAAGCGCAGGCGACGGCGGGAATAGCTAAATTTCGCAAGGGTTTCGGTTTTGGCCGCCTGCATAGGGAGCGAAAAAAGAAATGGCGCCCGGGATCAGCCTTCCCGGGCGCCAATTATCCTCGTCCGGGACTAGAGGTACGAAACCGGACGAGGCATTCTGTCGATGTGGCGGGGACCGGTGGATCAGTCCAATTTCGCCATATCGTTGCGGATCACGGATCGCAGTTCATCGATGGGCCTGAGAGATTGCCCATCGTCGAAATGCCAGAAAGTCCATCCGTTGCATGCATCAAGGCCCTGCACTTTCGCGCCAAGGCGATGAATGGAACCAGCCTCGCCACCTGCCGCGAGCGTGCCGTCGGCGCGGATGATCGCGCTGTGGCGGCGCTTCGCGTCGGTCAGGACCTGGCCGGGCTTGACGAGACCGCTTTCGACCAGCGTGTTGAAGGCGACGCGAGGTTCGGCCTTCTTGCCGGTCATGACCGTCAGTTCCGCCTTGCCGAGCGGCTCGACGGAGGCGATGCGGGCGGAAGCCGCATCGATATAATCCTGCTCGCGCTCGATGCCGACAAAATTGCGGCCAAGGCGTTTTGCAACCGCGCCGGTCGTGCCTGAGCCGAAGAAGGGATCGAGGATGACATCGCCCGGCTTGGTCGAGGCCATGATCACACGGGCGAGCAGCGCTTCCGGCTTCTGGGTCGGATGCACCTTCTTGCCGTCTTCGCCCTTCAGGCGTTCGCCGCCGGAGCAGATCGGGAACAGCCAGTCGGAGCGCATCTGCACGTCGTCATTGGACGCCTTCAGCGCATCGTAGTTGAACGTATAGCTCTTGGCCTTGGCGTCGCGGCTTGCCCAGATCATCGTCTCGTGGGCGTTCTGGAACCGGCGGCCCTTGAAGTTCGGCATCGGGTTGACCTTGCGCCAGACGATGTCGTTCAGCAGCCAGAAATTCAGGTCCTGCATGATCGCGCCGACACGGAAGATATTGTGATAGGAGCCGATGACCCAGATCGTGCCGTGCGGCTTCAAGACGCGGCGGCAGGCGAGCAGCCAGGCGCGGGTAAACACATCATACATTTCGAAGGAGGCGAACTGGTCCCACTCGTCGTCGACGGCATCGACCAGCGACTGATCGGGACGGTGCAGCGTGCCGCCGAGCTGGAGATTGTAGGGCGGATCGGCGAAGATCGCATCGACGGAATGATCCGGCAGGGCTTCCAGGGCAGCGACGCAATCGCCCTTGATGATGGAGTTTAGCCAAGTGTCCGGACGGACCTGACGCTTCAGGTCGGCCAGCGGAAGAACTGCTGCCATGTGCTACTCGCTACGCTCTACTCGATACCAATTTACTGACTGTTATGGTTACCCATTTTGGTTACCAAAGCCTGAAGCGGTGGAAGAATTCGGGAAAAATTTCGGAACGTGGAAAGATGGGCCGGGTTGCGCTACAATCACGCCATGAAAAGAAGCGAAGCGATCGAAAAGCTGAAGCAGCAGGCCGACGCCATCCGGGCGCTCGGCGCAACGTCGCTTTATCTTTATCTTTTCGGCTCCGTCGCCCGTGATGAAGCTGGACCATCGAGTGATCTTGATCTGTTTATCGATTATGATCCCGACAAGAAGTTCTCCCTGGTTGACCTCACCGGCATCAAGCTCTTCCTCGAAGATGAACTTGCGACAGAAGTGGATGTCACGACCCGCGACAGTCTTCATCCGATGCTGAAAGACAGGATCGAAAGCTCCGCGTTGCAGGTTTTCTGACGGGGAACACTCCCAGCAGCTTAGGAGCCTCTATGACGCTGCTGATAGAGATTGTAGGCGATAAGGGCGCCGACGATGATGCAACCGACGAGGGGCATCGTCACATAAAGGAGATCAAACGTCTGAATTGATGTCGTCATCAGTTCTGATCCTCCGCAAAAGAATAGCGCCCAAGCTATGTAGCATGATTGCCAGAAAAATCCAAAAAGCCGCACCGACAAAGGTGGTGACGGTGACCTGAAAGCTCAAGGCTGCGGCGGTCAGCGGCACAATTGCTCCGGCAGCCCCAACTGCGGTCGCGAGTTGATTGCACCAACCCGCATGATGCTTGTTGACCTCGTTGTTTACAGCAATATCGCGTTTGGACCTGAAGACCATCGAGCACCCTCCTCCACACAATATAAGAGAAGGTCGTTAAAAGCAGCTTTAAGTTGTCCCAAGGCGTGGATCTATATGCTAAGCCGCATGTACCTCGCGGCTGTCCTTCGGCGCCTCGTCCCGCTCGAACATGCCGTAATCCCTGACGACATGGCCGATGCGCAGGCGGTAGTCGGCAAAAACTCCGCCGCGGCCGGCTTTCTGGGCGGCGCGGTGGCTTTCGAGATTGCGCCAGGTCTTGACGGCCTCCTCGTCCCGCCAGAACGACAGGGAGAGGATCTTTCCGCGCAATGTCAGGCTTTCGAAACGCTCGATCGAGATGAAGCCGTCGATGGTTTCCAGCTCCGACCGCAGCTCGCCGGCAAGGTCGAGATATTTGTGGCGCTCGCCCATATAGGGGATGACTTCAAAAATGACGGCGATCATGGCTTTACCAAAGCTCCGTGCGGCATGGATACGTTCTTGAGGAAGATGCGGTCCTCCTTGAGGATGAAGCGTTCGCGCTTGGAAAATGCGTAATTCTCCCGGCCGAGCGGATCGGCCGTCAGCCGGGCGCGATAGGCCTCGTAGGCGGCGAGGCTGTCGATGTTGTAGACGCCGTAGGCGGTTGTCGCCGAGCCCTCGTGCGGGCCGAAATAGCCGATCAGGTCGGCGCCGCAACGCGGGATCGCCTGGCCCCAGTTGCGGGCATATTCAGCAAACTCGTCCTTCTTGAACGGGTCGATCTCGTAGCGGATGAAGCAGGTGATCATGGCTTTCTCTCCTTGTGGTGTGGGGACGTTTTGCCATGTTGCCAGACGGAGATGCTTCGGTTACGGTCGAAGTATGAAAGAAGGTCCCGACATTGCCCGCATCGGAATGCTGTTCGGCGATCCCGCCCGCGCCAACATGCTGACGGCGCTTATGGGCGGCCAGGCGCTGACGGCGACCGAACTGGCGCAGGCAGCCGGGGTGACGCTGCAGACGGCGAGTTCGCATCTCTCCAAGCTCGAGGAAGGCGGCATTCTTGCCCAGCGCAAGCAGGGACGGCACCGCTATTTCACGCTTGCCGATGCGGCCGCCGGCACGCTGCTCGAAAACATCATGGGGTTTGCGGCGAGCCGGGGCCATCTGCGCCACCGGCCGGGACCGAAGGATCCGGCGCTGCGCAAGGCGCGCGTTTGCTACGATCATCTGGCCGGCGATTACGGGGTCAGGATGCTCGACAGTTTCGTCGCCCGTGGCGCGATCGAGAGCGACGGCGAGAACCTGGCGATGACCGAGGACGGCCGCGCGGAACTCGGCACGCTCGGTATCGATGTGGCTTCACTGGCATCCAACCGCAGGCCGCTCTGCAAATCCTGCCTCGACTGGAGCGAACGGCGTTCGCATCTGGCCGGCACGCTCGGCAAGGCGCTGCTTGCCCATTTCCTCGAAAAGGGCTGGGCACGGCGCAGCGGGGAAAGCCGCGCCGTGCTGTTCACGCCCGAAGGCGAGCGGAAGTTTCTGGCTCTTTTTCCGGCCGGCTGATCTTCATGACCAGCGCGTCTGCATAATCCTCTCCCGCGATACGATCGCAAAGGCTGCTCCATTCGCAGCCCGTGCAGGCGCGGCGCGTCACGCCGGCAGAGAAGGCTTGGCGCATTTTCTCGAACAGCGCCGGATCGGAGGCGATCGCCGTACCGATCTCAACCTCCCGGCCAAGCAGGCCGGCAATATCCGCAAGCGCCGCGGCATCACGACCGGCAACCGACACACCAAAACAATGCGCGGCTTCATCCGCCAGAAGCGGGGCGCAGATATCGTCGGGGCCGGAGACGATCTCGATCGTCTCGCCGGCAGAAAGCCGGCCGGCGAGACGACGATAGTTCACGACGAAGGCCGGGCTATAGCCCTCGCCGACAAAGGTCAGCATGCAGAGAAGATGATGCGGCCTAAGCCTCACCGTCATTCTGCGGCAGCGCGGTTGCGGGAGGCGACTGCTGCTAGGACAGCCGCCGCCAGGCCCGATTTCAGCGCAGCACCCAGCACGAACGGAGCAACACCGGCCCAGAACGCCTTTTCAGCGCCGATCAGCGCCGCAAGCCAGGCCCAGCCGAGCGCAAGGCATAGTAGGTTTGCGATCAGATGTGCAGAGAAACTGGCGAGGATGCGCCGCCCGGTCCAGCCGCGTTCGGCAAGCCAGCCGACAACGGCGGCAATCACCGGAAAGGAAAAGAGATAACCGGCGGTCGGCCCCGCGAAGGCGGCAATACCGCCTGCCCCACCCGCCAGCACCGGCGCTCCAAGCGCGGCCTCTCCAAGCCAGGCAAGTACCGTCAAGGCGCCGAGCCGCCAGCCGTAAAGCGCACCGATCATGGTCACGGCGAAGGTCTGCATGGTGATCGGTACCGGAACCATCGGCACGGCGATCCGGGACGCGACCGCCAGCACCAGCGTGCCCGCAAGCACGAACAGGAGCTTGGCGGGAACGGACCGGGCGGCAAGCCGAAAGGGATCGAAAACGAGCGTCTGCTGGGAACTTATCAGGGTCATTGGCCTCTCCTTTTCAAATTATAGATAATTTTGACTCCCATCTATTTTATGAGGCGGATTTTTGTTGAACGCAAGGGCCTCGCATCACACATCCGACGGACGGCGAGCAGGAAAAGCCATGCCGGCGGCCAAAATAGGCCGGAAAGCACGGAATTCTTAGTGATAAAAATTATCTATAATTTTGGAAAATGATCAGCCGACGATTGCGAAAGTTTCGCGTGGCGTACCGTTTTTCGCCGGCTGCGGGCCGCGGCCGATCCATTGCACATGCTTCTGCAGGATGGCGGCGGCCTCGTCCGTCCTGCCCTGCCGGAGGGCGGCGAGGATGGCGCGGTGGTCGTGGTCGGTGCGCTTTTCCCAGCCGGATTGCCAGGCCGAGAACAGGAAGCGGGCGCTTGCGGCATGCAGGTCGTCGATCGAGGCGAGCAGGCGCCTCATGCCGCAGGGCGCCAGGATCAGCCGGTGGAAACGGCGGTTCGCGTCTTCCCAGGCATGCACGTCGGCGGCGGCATCGCCTTCCCGCGTCGCCTCCTCCGCCGCATCGAGGATGGCGGGGGTCAGGTGCCGGGCGGCGTGGCGGAGCGCCAGCACTTCCAGCACGGCGCGCATTTCCGCCACCTCGCGGACTTCGGCGAGATCGAAGGACGCGACGCGCACGCCGCGGCGCGGCTCGCTGATCGCCAGGCCCTGCGCCTCCAGCCGGCGGAAGGCCTCGCGCACCGGCACGTGACTGGTCTGGAATTCCTCGGCGATGTGATCCTGGCGAAGACGGGCACCGGGAGCGAGCTCGCCGCGCACGATGCGATCGGCAAGCACCCGGCTGATTCGACTGGCGATTGTGTCTTCCGGCTCCTTGCTCATCAGCGTTCCTTAGAACGCCACCCCCGGCTTGTCGAGAGCCGCCCGCTACGCTTGTTCCCGCCATGCATGGCGGTTGGTTGAGGTTTGCGGTACCATCGTATAAAAGGCCGCCTCACCTTCCATACAGGCCCATAGAAGGCATTTCCTCATGAGCAGCTTCGACCTCATCATTTTCGATTGCGACGGCGTTCTCGTCGATTCAGAAATCATCGCAGCACAGGTGGAATCCCGGCTGCTGACGGAGGCGGGTTACCCGATCAGCGTCGAGGAAATGGGCGAGCGATTCGCCGGCATGACCTGGAAGAACATTCTTCTGGAGGTCGAGAAGGAAGCTAACATTCCGCTGTCGGCCTCGCTGATCGACAAGTCCGAGACGCTGCTCGACGCGCGGCTCGGGCGCGACGTTAAGATCATCGACGGGGTGAAATTCGCACTCGCAAGGCTGACGACGCAGCGCTGCATCTGCTCCAATTCGAGCAGCCACCGGATCGACATGATGCTCGAAAAGGTCGGCCTCAAGCCGTATTTCGCGCCGCACATCTATTCGGCCAAGGACCTCGGGCCGGATCGGGTGAAGCCGAAGCCGGACATCTTCCTGCACGCCGCCCAGCAGTTCAAAGTCCCGCCGGAGAAATGCCTGGTGATCGAGGACTCCACCCACGGCGTCCATGGCGCCAAGGCCGCGGGCATGCGCGTCGTCGGCTTTACCGGCGCATCCCACACCTATCCGAGCCATGCCGACCGGCTGACGGATGCGGGCGCCGAAACCGTGATCTCGCGGATGATGGACCTGCCGGCCGTCATCGCCGCGCTGGGCGAATGGGCCGGCGCGTTCTGAGAACCCCGACCGTTTCTTTCTAGATCACTTCCGGCGGACCGGCTTCTTTGCGGGGCCGGTGTCGAAGCCGAGGCGGACGCGGGTGAAGCGCGACGCGCCGCCCTGGGCGTTCGGGATCTGCACATCCGCCTTGTTGAAGATGAACTGGGTGCCGCCGGCCGGCATGTCGACCGGGAAGGCCACCTTCTGCGAATAGATGACGCTGTCGCCATCGACCACTTCGACGAGGATCGGCAGGGTGACCTTGCCGGGAACGCCGGCCGGGCCCTGCACGACGCGGCCCTGTGCGACGACATTGATGGTCAGCGTCGTTTCATTGGCGGTGCACTGGCGCGTCGCGTCGGCGAGCGAAGCCTGGTAGAGCAGCTTTTCCGGCTTGTTCTCCCCGCCGCGCGCATAGGCGCGATGGATCGCGGTCTGCTCCAGCATCACGACCGGCGGGCAGAAGGCCTGCACGACCGGGGTTACGGCCTGACCTGCGGGGGCCGCATTGGCGGTTGGGGTCAGTCCTTCGGTCGGCGCCGAGGAATTGCAGCCTGCGAGAACCGCAACGACCGATACCGCCAGCAAACTACGCGAAATCTTTGCAAACACCGTACTCAACCCTCTTCCATCGCAATTTCCGGGCAGACACCGAAGCGAACCGGACTGTTGTTTTCCGGTCTTTCACCGCCCATTTTCCTGGTCTATATCAGCGGCGCGAATAAAAATCGATTGGGGATTGACGGTCGTGGACTACATTTCTACCCGGGGCGAAGCCGCTCCGCTCGGATTTCGGGATGCGCTGATGGCGGGGCTTGCCCGCGACGGCGGCCTTTATGTGCCGCGCCAATGGCCCTCGCTCTCCAAAAAGGAAATTCGCGCGCTGCGCGGCAAGACCTATCAGGAAGTCGCCTTCGAGATCCTCAAGCACTTCGTCGGCGACGAAATCCCCGCCGACAAGCTGAAGGGCATGATCGCGGACGCCTATGCCACCTTCCGGCATCCGGCCGTCGTGCCGCTGGTGCAGACAGGGCCCAATGACTTTGTGCTCGAACTCTTCCACGGCACCACGCTCGCCTTCAAGGACGTGGCGATGCAGCTGCTCGCCCGGCTGATGGACTATGTGCTCGCCGAGCGCGGCGAACGCGCGACGATCGTCGGCGCGACTTCGGGCGATACCGGCGGGGCGGCGATCGACGCCTTTGCGGGGCGCCAGCGCACCGACATCTTCATCCTCTTCCCGCATGGCAAGGTCTCGTCCGTACAGCAGCGGCAGATGACGACGTCCACTGCCGCCAATGTGCATGCGCTTGCCGTGAAGGGCAATTTCGACGACTGCCAGAACCTCGTGAAAGAGATGTTCAACGACGTCGCCTTCCGCGACCGGGTCAGGCTTTCCGGCGTCAACTCGATCAACTGGGCGCGGATCATGGCGCAGGTGGTCTATTATTTCACCGCCGCCGTTTCGCTCGGCGGCCCGGACCGGAAGATCTCGTTTACGGTACCGACCGGCAATTTCGGCGATATCTTCGCGGGCTACGTGGCCAAGAAAATGGGCCTGCCGATCGACCGGCTGGTGATCGCCACCAATGACAACGACATCCTAGCCCGGACGCTGAAGACCGGGCGCTACGAGATGCGCGACGTCAAGGCGACCACCTCGCCATCGATGGACATCCAGATCTCGTCGAATTTCGAGCGGCTGCTGTTCGAGGCCTATGGCCGCGATGCCGGCTCGGTTCGCGCCGCCATGGCCGGGCTGAAACAGTCCGGCAGTTTCGAGATCAAGCCGGACGCGCTGAAAGCGATCCGCCGCGAATTCCGCGCCGGCCGGGCGACCGAGCGGCAGGTTGCCGCGACGATCCGCGAGACGCTTGCCGAAACCGGATACCTGCTCGACCCGCATACGGCGACCGGCGTTTTCGTCGCGAAAAAGAATGCAAAGCCGGCGAGCCCGATGGTGACGCTTGCCACCGCCCACCCGGCCAAATTTCCGGCCTCGGTAAAATCCGCTTGCGGAATTGATCCGGCGCTTCCATCATGGCTTGCTGATCTTATGCAAAGGGAGGAGCGCTTCGATATCTTGGAGCCTGAGCTTAAGTCCGTCGAAACTTTCATCGGCGAGCATGCCCGCGCTAAGTAATACAAGTATCGGCGGCGCCGGAAAGACGTAAAGATGAATGTAGAAATCACCCGGCTCGCCTCCGGGTTGACGGTCGTCACCGAAACCATGCCGCATCTGGAGAGCGTCGCGCTGGGTGTCTGGATCAAGTCCGGATCACGCAACGAGACCGAGGACGAACACGGGATCGCCCACCTCCTCGAGCACATGGCCTTCAAGGGCACCGCCCGCCGCAGCGCTCGCGACATCGCCGAGGAAATCGAGAATGTCGGCGGCGAGCTGAATGCTGCAACCTCGACCGAAACCACCTCCTATTACGCCCGCGTGCTCAAGGACCATGTGCCGCTCGCGGTCGATATCCTCGCCGACATCCTGACGGAATCGGCCTTCGACGAGGAAGAGCTGCGCCGCGAAAAGCACGTCATCCTGCAGGAGATCGGCGCCGCCAACGACACGCCCGACGACGTGGTGTTCGACAAGTTTTCCGAGGTCGCCTATCTCGGCCAGACGCTCGGCCGGCCGATCCTCGGCACGCCGGAAACGGTCAAGAGCTTCTCGCCGGGCCAGATCCGCAACTATCTTTCGCGCAATTACACGACGGACAGGATGTTCGTGGTCGCGGCCGGCGCCGTCGATCATGCGACCTTCGCCAAACAGGTGGAAGAGCGTTTCGCCAGCCTGCCGATGACGCCGAGCGCGCCTCCCGTGCTCGAAACCGCCCGCTATATCGGCGGCGACGTGCGCGAAACCCGCGACCTGATGGACGCGCAGGTCCTGCTCGGTTTCGAGGGCAAGGCCTATCACATGCGCGACTTCTACTGTTCGCAGATCCTTGCCAACATTCTCGGCGGCGGCATGTCGTCGCGCCTGTTCCAGGAAGTGCGCGAACATCGCGGTCTCTGCTATTCGGTCTATGCCTTCCACTGGGGTTTTTCCGATACCGGCATCTTCGGCATCCATGCGGCGACCGGCGGCAACGAGCTGCCGACGCTGGTGCCCGTCATCCTCGACGAGCTGCGCAAGTCTTCGGAAACCATTCACCAGCAGGAAATCGACCGCGCCCGCGCCCAGATCCGCGCCCAGCTGCTGATGGGCCAGGAAAGCCCGGCGGCGCGCGCCGGCCAGATCGCCCGCCAGATGATGCTCTACGGACGCCCGATCCCGAACCCGGAAATGATGGAACGGCTGGAAGGGATCACCACCGAGCGGCTCACCGATCTTGCCGGACGGCTGTTTTTCGATACAGTTCCAACATTGTCGGCGGTCGGCCCGATCGAACAGCTCGCGCCGCTCGGCGACATCACCGCGGCGCTCGCCTCGCCGGGGATCCAGTCGAAGAAGGCCGGTTAAACCGGCCGCCCTGCCCGGAGCAGCACTCGCATGACCAAGTCGGTGTTTCGGTTTCTGTCGCGACAGCCGGACACACCAGAGCTTTATGGCGAAAGCCACCTGCTCCGGCTTCCCCGCTATTCCGATTACAAGCAGTGGCAGCGGCTGCGCTCGGAAAGCCGCCCGTTCCTGCAGCCCTGGGAGCCGATCTGGCGGCCGGACGAACTGACCGAGGGATCGTTCCGCTCGCGCGTCGTCAGGAGCGGCCAGGAATATGCGTCCGGGCTTGCCGTACCGCTGCTTCTCTTTCGCCGGGACGATCAGGTCCTGCTCGGCGGCCTGACCATCGGCTATATCCGCCGGGGGGCGGCGCAGAGCTGCATGATCGGCTACTGGATGGGGGAAAAACATTCCGGCCAAGGCCATATGTTGGCCGCATTGAAGGTGGCTATCCCGTACATCTACAGCGGACTTCAGTTGCACCGGATCGAGGCAGCCTGTATTCCGGAGAACTGGAAAAGTGTACGGCTTCTGGAAAAGGCCGGCTTCGAGCAGGAAGGTCTTTTGCGCAAGTATCTCAAAATCAATGGCGAATGGCGCGACCACCTGATGTTTTCCCGGCTGCCGGAAGACGGTGAGTTCGGGAAGATGCTGAAGCCATGAGCGCCCGTTCCTTGCGTCCTGCGCCGTTGATCCGCCTCGTTCCGGCGATCATCGCCCTCCTTGTTGCCGCCATGTTCCTGACGGCGGCGCCGGGTGCGCACGCCGCAGAACCGGTCAAGATCTCGCGGGACGACACCGCGCTCGACCTGACGAGAACCACGGATATCTACGTCAACCAGGGCGAAGCCTTCCAGGTCTCGACCGCCGCCGCCGCGGACGGCATCCGTCGTCGCATCGAGGTGCGCGCCAGCTCGCCCGGCCACCAGGGCGACTGGGCGGTCTTCGCACTCTCCAACGTCTCGGAAGAACAGCTCGAACGGGTGATAGTCGCACCGCATTTCCGGCTCGCCAACTCGAAAATGTTCTGGCCGGATCTCGGCTCGCAGCGCATCATCTCGATCACGCCGTCGGAAGGGTTTGCGCTCGACCGCATCCCGAGCGCAGATGCCGATGTTTTCCGGATCACGCTGAACCCCGGCTCGACCATCACCTTCGTGGCGGAACTGGCGACGCCCTCGCTGCCGCAGATCTATCTCTGGCAGCCGGACGCCTACAAGGACACGGTCAACTCGTTCACCCTCTATCGCGGCATCGTGCTCGGCATTGCCGGTCTGCTGGCGGTGTTCCTGACCATTCTCTTCGTCGTCAAGGGTACCTCCATGCTGCCGGCGGCGGCGGCACTCGCCTGGGCGGTGCTCGCCTATATCTGCGTGGATTTCGGCTTCCTCGACAAGCTGATCACCATCACCTCGGGCGACCAGCGCATCTGGCGCGCGGCGGCGGAAGTGGCGCTCGCCTCCTCGCTCGTCATCTTCCTGTTCACCTATCTCAACCTCAACCGCTGGCATGTGCATCTGGGTTACGCGACGCTTGCCTGGGTGGTCGGCCTTGTGCTGCTGGGCGGCGTGGCGATCTACGACCCGTCGGTCGCGTCCGGCATCGCCCGTATCTCGTTTGCGCTGACCGGCACGGTCGGCATCCTTCTGATCATCTATCTCGGTTTCAACCGCTACGACCGGGCGATCCTGCTGGTGCCGACCTGGGCGCTGATCCTGGTCTGGCTGTTCGGCGGCTGGCTGACGGTGACCGGCAAACTCGACAACGACATCATCCAGCCGGCGCTGGGCGGCGGGCTGGTGCTGATCGTGCTTCTGATCGGCTTCACGGTCATGCAGCACGCCTTTGCCGGCGGGGCCTATCAGCAGGGCCTGTTTTCGGACCTCGAACGCCAGTCGCTGGCACTGACGGGCAGCGGCGATACAGTCTGGGACTGGGACGTGGCGCGCGACCGCGTCGTCACCACGCCCGACATCTCGGCCCGCCTCGGGCTTGATTCCGGCGCCATGCACGGGCCGGTGCGCAACTGGGTGCCACGCCTCCACCCCGACGACCGGGACCGCTTTCGCGCCACGCTGGACGTGCTTCTCGAACACCGCCGCGGCCGGCTGAACCACGAATTCCGCATCCGCGCCGAGGACGGGCATTTCCACTGGCTGCAGATCCGCGCCCGGCCGGTGCTCGGCTCGAACGGCGAAATCATCCGCTGCGTCGGGACGATCGTGGATGTGACCGAGCAGAAGAATTCCGTCGAACGGTTGCTGCAGGACGCGCTGCACGACAACCTGACGGGCCTGCCGAACCGCCAGGTCTTCCTCGACCGGCTGCAATCGGTGCTGACGCTCGCGCCTGGCGGCGACACCCTGCGGCCGACGGTGATGGCAATCGACATCGACCGCTACAAGCAGGTCAACGATTCACTCGGCATTGCGGCCGGCGACAATATCCTGATCGCGCTGACCCGGCGCCTGCGCCGTCTCTTGAAGCCGCAGGATACGCTGGCCCGGCTTGCCGGCGACCAGTTCGGCCTGATCCTGGTTTCGGAACGCGATCCGGCCAAGGTGGCGGATTTCGCCGACGCGGTCTCCAAGGCGATCATGGTGCCGATCAATTTCGCCAATCGCGAGATCATCCTGACGGCCTCGATCGGCCTGTCCTCCTGGGTCGACCAGCAGGAAAGTGCCTCCGGCATGCTGGCCGACGCGGAACTTGCCATGTACCGGGCGAAACGCGCCAGCGGCAACCGCGTCGAGCCTTTCCGCCCCGCCTTCCGGGCCGCCGGCGCCGACAAGCTGCAGATCGAGACCGATCTGCGCCGCGCCATCGAGCGCAAGGAACTGTTCCTCGCCTATCAGCCGATCATCAGCCTGAAGGATGGCGAGATCGCCGGTTTCGAGGCGCTGATGCGCTGGGACCACCCCAAGCGCGGCAGCATTCCCCCTTCGGAATTCATCCCGATCGCGGAGATGTCGGACCTGATCGGCCCGCTCGGCCTGTTCGCCATGGACCGCGCCGCGACCGACCTGATGATCTGGCAGCAGCAGACGGGCGACCTGCCGGTCTTCGTGTCGGTCAACCTGTCGAGCGCGCAATTGCTCAATGCCGACCTCTATAACGACGTGCGCGCGCTGTTGCAGAAGACCCAGGTCAATCCGGGTCAGCTGAAGCTCGAACTCACCGAGTCGCTGATGATGGAGAACCCGGAACAGGCGCGCCTGGTGCTCGCCAAGCTCAAAGAAACCGGCCTCAGCCTCGCGCTCGACGATTTCGGCACCGGTTATTCGTCGCTCGCCTACCTCACGCAGTTCCCGTTCGACACGATCAAGCTCGACAAGGCGCTGGTCCGCAACGCGACGGAAAAGCGTGCCGTGCTGCTCAGATCGGTGATCGCCATGGCCCGGGCGCTCGAAATGACGGTGGTGGCCGAAGGCGTGGAGACCGACGAGGATGCGGCCGAACTCGCCAAGATGGGCTGCCATTTCGGCCAGAGCTACCTGTTCGGCCCGCCCGCGCCGGCAGACGCGGTGCTGCGGCTGTTGAAGGAGCGGTTTCCGCTGACCAAGCGGGCGTAAGCCTCTACCGACGATGTATGGTGGGACGGCCGCTCCAGCCGATCTCCCCCCTTGAGGGGGAGATGCCCGGCAGGGCAGAGGGGGGTGTATCCGCACCACATCAACCTTGGACTTTGCCGCTCCGTCGCTACCCCCTCTGTCACTTTCGTGACATCTCCCCTCAAGGGGGGAGATCGTTGGGAGACAGCCGCACTCTCCAGGAGCTTTTCGATCACGAAGACGAGGTCACGCCGCCTTCCCCGTTCTCGGACGTTCCCGCGCAAACGGGCTCAAACCCAGCCATTGCTGCATCGAGCTTGCCATTTCCGGATCGCCGTCGAGTTCAAGCCGGCCGCTTGCCATCTCGGCCCGCACGGTTGCGAGACCCATCCAGATCGCCGTCATCGTCCTGAGCGACGAGGTCACGTAGAGGTCGATCTCGAAGCCCGGATCGGTCGAGCAGATATCGACCTCGCCGCCGTCGACGACCAGCCAGTAGCGTTGCTGGGCCGCCGGCCGTTCGGGATACTGGAACAGCACTGTGCAGCGCCGGGACGGCATCGGGGTCGGATCGAGATGGCGGCGCATGTCCCACATCAGCAGCGAGGGATCGAGCTTCTGAAGCGAATGCTGGGTCTCGACCCAGTGCTGGCCCCAGAAGCCGAGCGTCATCACCACCTCGCGCAGATCCTCGCCGGCAGGCGTCAGGTGGTATTCGGTCGCGCCGTCCTCTCCCCTTCGGTTTTCGACGATGCCCGCCTGGACCAGTTCCTTCAGCCGTTTCGAGAGCAGGGTCGGCGACATGCGCGGCACACCGCGCCTCAAGTCGTTGAAGCGGCAACTGCCGCAAAGGAGTTCCCGCAGGATGAGCGGCGTCCAGCGGGTGCAGAAAATCTCCGCCGCCATTGCAACCGGGCAGAACTGGCCATAGCTCGCGGTGACCTCCAACATCGCCAACCTCCTCAGTATGCCCCAGGTCAGGATAATCCCGTTCCGGAAGCGAACCAAGTCCGCTTTATGGACTACCGATTGCATGCCGCAGCGCCGGTCGGGACTGAAAGTATCGCGCCATCACCGGCGCCCCTGCGTGACCGGCACGTCCCGTCGAATACATAGCCATGTAACTATCATAAATCCGCAGCTCGGCGCCTTGGCCAAGTCAATCAAGCCAATTCCACTTCTCGCTTGACTTATTCATAGCTCCGTAGCTATACGTAAATCCATAGTCAACGAGGTATGGATCTCCAAGTGCCGGACGCTCACGACGTGCTCTTCAGAACACTCGCCGACCCAACCCGCCGGGCGCTCTTTGAGCGATTGTGCCGCGAAGGGGAAAAGACGGTCGGTGCCCTGACGGCTCAGGCCGGCGTTTCGCAACCGGTCGTCTCAAAACATCTCGGGCTGCTGAAGCAAGCCGGGCTGGTGCGCGACCGCCACGAGGGCCGACAGACCCATTACAGCGCCCAGCTCGGCGCGCTTGCCCCCCTGGTCGACTGGACGCGCGAGATGGCCGGGTTCTGGCAAAGCCGCTTCGACCAGCTCGAGGACCTGCTCAAGAGGATGGACCAATGAACGATAGCTCGACCGAAATCCGCACCGTCGTCGTCGAACGCGAGTTCCCCCATCCGCCGGAAAAGGTGTGGCGGGCGCTGACGCAGCAGCACCTTGTCGAGGATGGCTGATGAAGAACGATTTTCAGCCTGTCGTCGGCCACCGCTTCAATCTGCGCGGCGAATGGGGCGGCGTGCTGGATTGCGAGGTGCTGGCGGTGGATCTCCACGAAAGGCTCTCCTACAGCTGGAACCATGCGCATGACGATCCGGCCTATGATCTGAGGAGCGTCGTCACGCTGACGCTGACCCCGACGAGCGCGGGCACCCATCTGCGCATGGAGCAGTCGGGCTTCCGGCCGGATCAGAAGCTCGCCTTCAACGGCGCCCGCCACGGATGGCAGGGCTTCCTCGGCGCGCTGGAAACGGTTTTGGCACGTCAGGGCTGACGCGAGGCGGCACCGGCGGCGAATTCAGGACGCCGCAGCCGAAAACCGGTTCGATCATCGCCCGTTGGCGTACCGGCGGGCCAACGGGCGGCCGGAATGGTTTATCCGCCCCTCCCCGCGAGGAGGGGCGGACACATCGCAAATTCGTTCTAGAGGAGGAATTATCGTTGACCTGGAACATGTTGATCCGGCAGCTCCACCGCTGGCTGTCGATCGCCTTCACCTTGACCGTGATTGCCAATTTCGTCGCCATGGGCTTCGGCGAGCCACCCCCGTGGGTGGTCTATTCTCCCCTGCCGCCGCTCTTCCTGCTATTGTTCAGCGGCCTATATCTGTTTGCGCTGCCTTACGCCCGCCGCAGCGGGCAAGGCGTCCGCGGATAGGAGTGAAGCGAATGGCCGGCAGGACATCCAGAACCTCGGGAAAGGTTGTGCAGAGGGCAGCCGCAGGCCATGCCGAAGCGGAACCGGTGCTCCTGTCGGGCGGCAATCCGCAGATCGCCAAGGGTTATGGCAATGCGCCCGTGCAGGCCTATATCGCAGCCATGCCGGGCTGGAAAAGCGATGTCGGGCGCCGTCTCGACGCGCTCGTCACGCGCACCGTTCCTGACGTCTACAAGGCGGTCAAATGGAACTCGCCGCTCTACGGCATCGAAGGCGACGGCTGGTTCCTCGGCGTCCACTGCTTTGCCAGATACATCAAGCTCGCCTTCTTTCGCGGCGCTTCGCTCGACCCCGTCCCTCCCGGCGCGTCCAAGACGCCGCAGACGCGCTATTTCCATATCCACGAGGGCGACGAATTCGACGAAGCCCAGCTTGCCGACTGGATAAGGCAGGCGAGCCAATTGCCCGGCGAGAAAATGTAAACGGCGACCATCATCATGAAGAAAGCGACATCTGCCATGGAGACGACGAAAAGCGCTTCGAAGGACGGAGAAACCTCTCCCTCGCAGCTGATCGACGCGCGGATCAGGGAGCTCGGCGACTGGCGGGGCGAGACGCTCTCGCGGGTGCGCGCGCTCATCCGGCAGGCCGAGCCCGACGTGATCGAGGAGTGGAAATGGCGTGGGGTTCCCGTCTGGGAGCTTGCCGGCATCATCTGCACCGGAGAAACCTACAAGGCGGCCGTGAAGCTGACCTTTGCCAAGGGCGCCTCCCTTGAAGACCCTGCCGGTCTCTTCAACTCCAGCCTCGAGGGCAACACAAGGCGCGCCATCGATTTTCACGAGGGCGACAAGATCGATGAAGAGGCATTCAAGGCACTCATTCGCGCCGCCGCAGCATTAAATTCCACCCGGCCTGCAGGTTCGAAGAAGAAGCCGAAAAGCGCTTGAACATCTGGTTACGGAGACGGAGTACCGGCTTTTCCGGGCTCCTTTCCATGGCTCGCGGGCTGCCTGGCACGCCTGGCACTGCAGGGCCGACACCATTGACGATCCGGGCCGCAGGCCAGACCTAGTCCATTTCCTGTACTTGCGGCTATGCGTCCAGCGGCCAACAATCCGCCCATTCTCAACAGATGGGAGGAGAAAACCATGACGGCAGCAACCGAATTCAAGCCCGCTCACACGGTCCATTCCAATGCGATCGGCATCGCCAGATCGCTCGGACCGGTGTTTGCGGCACGCGCCGTGGAGGGCGGTGACGGCGATGCATTTGTCGCCGAGAACTACCGCGACCTGCGCCAGTCCGGCCTGGTCGAGGCCGGCGTTCCGGCCGATCTGGGCGGCGGCGGCGCGGAGGTTCGCGAACTCTGCGAGATGATCAGGGAGCTCGCGCATCATTGCGGATCGACCGCGCTCGCCTTTTCGATGCACACCCATCAGGTGGCGATCCCCGCCTGGCGCTGGACGCATCAGAAGGCGGCGCCGGTCATGCCGCTTCTCAAACGCGTGGCGGCAGAGCGGATCATCCTTCTGTCGAGCGGCGGCTCGGACTGGATCGAGGGGTCCGGCAAGGCCGAGAAGGTCGACGGCGGCTACCGGATCACCGGCCGCAAGATCTTCACCTCCGGTTCGCCGATGGGCGATCTCCTGATGACCGGCGCCGTCCTCGATGAACCGGACGGACCGAAGGTCTTGCATTTCGGCCTGCCGATGAAATCGCCGCATGTCAAAATTCTCGACACCTGGAAGGTGATGGGAATGCGCGGCACGGGATCCAATGACGTGATGATCGAGGGCCATGTGGTGCCGGAGGAGGCGGTGGCGCTGAAGCGCAACCAGGGCGAATGGCACATGCTCTTCCACATCATTTCGATGATCGCCTTCCCGCTGATCTACTCGGCCTATCTCGGGGTTGCGGAAAGTGCCCGCGACATCGCCATCGAGCTGGCCAAGCGGAAGGAGCCGGATGCGCATGTGATCGAGCTCGCCGGACGGATGGAGACCGAGCTTCGGGCGGCGCAATATGCCCATGCCGCCATGATCGCGGCGGCCGAGCGCGGCGAACCCTCGCCTGATACGACCAACGAGATCATGATCGGCCGTTCGCTGGTCGCCCGCCACGCGATTGCTGCCACCGAACTGGCCATGGAAACGGCGGGCGGCGCGGCGTTCTATCGCAATAACGGCCTCGAACGCCGGTTCCGCGACATCCAGGGCGCCCGCTACCACCCGATGAGGACCGGCCCTCAGGTCGAGTTTGCCGGCCGCACGGCGCTGGGTCTTAACACGCTCAGGATCTACTGAGGCCAAAACTAGAAGTAATCACGGGTAAAAACCTGTAAAATCCGCCGTTTGTCATGGGAAGAAGGCGAAAGCAGCGATTTCATCGCAAAACAGCACTTCCGAAAATATGAAAACGCATATTTCGAGTTGACGAAATCGTGATCTTACCTCCTAATTCCCAGGGGTTTCTGAATGCGCCCCACAAACTGCTTCCCGCCTTTCGATCCACCGAAAGGCGGGTTTTCTTTTTCCGGCGGAGGTTTTCTATCCGCGGTGGGCGTGGATCAGCCGGTGAATATATTCCAGCTTGACCATGACGGCCTGCGACAGGACGAAGGGATAGAGATCCGGCTGGCCCATCGAGCGATGGATGCTGTTGAGCGCCATGCTGAACGGGACCCACGCTGCGACGAGCTGTTCCGCATCCCGCGCCGCATAGGGATTGAACGCCACCTCCGCCGCCATTTCCGCATGGCCGCGCGGTTCGATCACCATGCCATAGGCGCGGGCGGTCTCCAGCGTGTCGACGATATGCAGATAATGGGCGAAGCATTCGGCAAAGTCTTCCCACGGGTGGGAGCTCGCATAGGTGCTGATGTAGAAGTCCTGCCAGTTGGGCGGCGGGCCCTGCTCGTAATTCCTCTGCAGCGCCGCGCCGTAGTCGGCGGTCTCGTCGCCGAAGACGGCGCGGAACTCGGCCAGCCGGCCGCCGTCGCGCACCAGCTTGTCCCAGACGTAGTGGCCGGTTTCGTGCCGAAAATGACCGAGCATGGTGCGATAGGGCTCGTTCATCGAGACCCGCACCTGTTCGCGGGTGACATCGTCGGCCTCGGCGGCGCGGATGGCGATCAGGCCTTCCTCATGACCGGTCATGGCCGGCACGACGGTGCCGTCGGGCTGTACCTCGTCGATGAGGAAGTCGAAGACGAGACCGCCCTGCGGATCCTCTTCGCGATTGGTGCGCGGCAGGTTCAACCGCAGCAGCGAATAGAAGAGATGCCGCTGGGCCTGGCTGATGCGCCGCCACTGGTTGAGGCCGACCTCGGTCGCGGCATCCGGCACCAGCCGGTTATGACGGCAGGCCGGGCAGAAGGGGTGCGGATCATCGGCGATCACCGTCCAGTTGCAGATATCCGGGCCGGCATTGGCGCAGAGCCTGACCCTGTGCTCCGGTCTTGCGATCAGATGCCAGGTACCGTCTGTCGAATCCTCCTCCAGCGCATGCATGGCGAGCATTTCCGGCACGAAAGCCAGCCGGTGGCCGCAGTTCACGCAGGAGCGGTTGTCGAAATGGATGGGTTGGCCGCAATGATCGCAGTCGTAGAGACGCATGGAGGTTCCGTCGGATCGAGTAAAGGCGGATGGGAACGAGGCGGATACAGAAAACCTGCTCCAGCCGGAGCCGGAACAGGTTTGAATTCTAGGCTTGGAACGTGACCGTTACATACGGTCGACAACGCTCTTTGCGGCATCCTTCACCTTGCCCTTGGCCTGCTGCGCATGGCCCTTGGCTTCCTGGCCCGCACCCTTTGCCTTGAGCTTCGGATTGTCGGTCATATCGCCGGCGGCCTGCTTGACCTTACCGGCCACTTCGTTGGCCTTGCCGGCCATCTTGTCACTGGTGCTGCCCATCATGCTTCTCCTTCTCGCGGACGTCCATCGTCCTGCGGGAAGAAGAACTCCGGGCCGGGGGCTTCGTTCCGGGGTTTTCCAAAATTTAGAAATCAGGCGTGGCCGGCTTCGCTGGAGAGCATTTCCGGGCTGACGCCGAGCAGGGCCAGGGCACGTTCGTATTTGCCTTCCAGCGCCCGGTCGAAGATCAATTCCTCGCTGGCTGCGCAGTTCAGCCAGCCGTTGTTGCCGATCTCGATTTCCAGCTGGCCGGGACCCCAGCCGGCATAACCGAGCAGCATCGTGGCCCGCGCCGGCCCGCGTCCGTCACAGATGGCGCGGACGATATCGAGCGTGGCGGTGAGCGAGATGTCGTCGCTGACCGGAATGGAGGATTCGCTGACAAAATCGTCCGAATGCAGCACGAAGCCGCGCCCCGTCTCCACCGGGCCGCCCGAGAGGATCGGGAAGTCGCGGGTCTGGACCGGCAGCATGATCGCATCGGCCTGATCCATGAGCTTCAAATGCAGGAGAACGTCCGTGAACGAGATCTGCTGCGGGCGGTTGATGATGAAACCCATGGCGCCGGCCTGGGAATGGGCGCAGATATAAACGACGGCGCGGGTGAAATTGCTGTCCTGCATGCCCGGCATGGCAATCAGGAACTGCCCGTCCAGAAAGCCCCGTTCGCTCTTGTCCCCCAGGGTCGAGAAAGCCATGATGCCTCCAGCCTGCCTTCCGGCCCAACCATGGGCAGGACAGCGTCGATTGCCATTCCATCAAGATGGGGCAGTCTGCCCGATCAATCAACCGAAAATGATCGGCATGCGCCGGCTCGTGACTGGTTTGGACACGTCCGATCGGTTAAATGCCTGGGCAATGAAGAGAATTTCGATGCGTAACATCCCTTCGAGGGTACCGACCGTGCTCGCCGCCTGCATCGCCGCGGGCGCGGCGCTCGGTGCTGCCTCGGCAGGCCGTGCAGAGACCTCCCCCTGGGCCAGCAACGAAGGCGGCCGGATGCGGATCGTGGCGATGCCGCCGGAGCCGGACGGCACGGTGCGCGGCGCGCTGCAGATCGAGCCGAAGGCCGGCTGGATCACCTATTGGAAGGAGCCGGGCGATGCCGGCATTCCTCCGCAGATGGTGTTTTCCAAGGCAAGCGGCGTGACGCTGAGCAGCATGGCCTATCCGGTGCCGAAGCGGATCGACAACGGCAATTTGCGCGATATCGGCTACGACCATGCGGTCGCCCTGCCTTTCGAGCTCAAGATGGAAGATCCGAGCAAGCCCCTGAACCTCGGCGCGTCGGCCTTTGTCGGTCTCTGCCGCAACATCTGCATTCCCTTCCAGGCGGATTTCTCGCTGCAGCTCGGGGCGACCAAGGGCACGCCGGTCGAGGAGGCGATGATCCTCAATGCCGCCGCCTCGAAACTGCCGGAAGCGCCATCGGGAGATTTTGCCGTCACCCACTATGCGATGACGCACGGGCGCGACAAGCTGAGCCTGAAGCTGAAGCTGCCGGCGGGAACCTCGGCGCCGCCACAGGTGATCGTCACGGGTCCGCAGGGCCATGTGCTCTTCGACGGCGTCAACGGCCGCCGCGACGGCGAGGCCTACGCGCTCGACATGCCGGTCGGCAAGCTGCCGAAAAACTACGACATCAAGGGCAAACGCTGGGGCATCCTGGTCATTGCCGGCAACCGGGCGATGGAAACCTCGCTCGCCTTCGAGTAAGCCGCTGACCCTCGATTGAACGGCCCCTTGCCGGCGTCCGCATTGCGGCGTCTCTCACTTGTCTTGCGTCAAGTCCGCTCTATAGTCGCCCGGAACGGCGGGGCTGAGACAGGCGCTCGCCCAAACGAGGAGAGCTCCATGACGATTGCCATCGGCGATAAACTTCCCGCAGCCACGTTCAAGGAAAAGACCGCGGACGGTCCGGTCGAGATCACCACCGGACAGCTTTTCGACGGCAAGAAGGTCGTGCTTTTCGCGGTGCCCGGCGCATTCACGCCCACCTGCACGCTGAACCACCTGCCGGGTTATCTCGAAAACCGCGACGCGATCCTTGCGAGAGGCGTCGACGACATCGCCGTTCTCGCCGTCAACGACTGGCACGTGATGGGCGCCTGGGCGACCCAGACGGGCGGCCTCGGCAAGATCCATTTCCTCGCCGACTGGGACGGCGCCTTCACCAAGGCGCTCGGCCTCGACGCCGACCTTTCCGCCGGCGGTCTCGGGGTGCGCTCCAAGCGTTATTCGATGCTCGTCGAAAACGGCGTCGTAAAATCGCTCAACGTCGAGGAAAGCCCCGGGCAGGCCACTGTCTCCGGCGCGGCGGCGATGCTGGAACAGCTCTGAACGGTCCCCAGTTTGCTTTCGAAGGACGCCTGCGGGCGTCCTTTTTTGTTTGCGCCCGCGTTCGGGAACTTCCGGCGGCCCTTCCGGTTACGCTGTCAGGTCAGTTGAAGGGAGAGCGCAATGGAAAACGCCCTATGGTTATTCGTCGTTGCGGGTGGCGCGGCCATTCTGGGGCTCGCCCTCGCCTTCGGAATCATCAGGCAGAACCCGGCAAGAGGCGTCGGTGCCATCGCCGGAGCTTTCATCGTCGCGATCGGAGCCGTCGGGCTCGGATATCTGGTTTCCAGCCAGACGGACACCGCACCGACCAAATCGCCGGATGTACAGGGCAGCCAATACGACACTCCCGCTCGACCTTCCGATCAGAACGCGCTGCGGGGCCTGAACCAGCCGAACCGCTGACATCTCGGCCATAGGCGTCATCGCGCCTGCCGACGTGGTGACCTGAACCGACAAAGGTTCCGTCAGCCGACCGGGCAATCTACGATCTTCAAAATCACGAGCCGCCTTGTTTTTGCCATTTTTGTTATAACATAACCGTAATGTTATTACATTTTATGGCGACCCGAATGTTATATCCACGTCCTTCTTCCGGCCTCCTCGGCCGCTCGGCTGCCAGCCGGCTCCTCTATGTCGCGTTGCTTCTCGGCCTGCTCTGGCTGGCGATCCGTTGGGCGGTGATGCTGCCGTGAGCGCCCTCCTGACGCTCGACAACCTGACGGTTACCTACGACCGTCATCCCGCCGTCCATCACGTATCGGGCTTCTTCCGGGCCGGCAGCCTGACCGCGATCGCCGGGCCGAACGGGGCCGGCAAGTCGACGCTGATGAAAGCGATCATGGGCGAATTGCGGCCGGCGGAAGGTCGGCTGCAGCATCGGCTCACCCGCAGCGATTTCGGTTACCTGCCACAGGCGGCGGATATCAACCGGCGTTTCCCGATCTCCGTCCTCGATACCGTGCTGCTCGGCGCATGGCGGCATACGGGCGCCTTCAAGGCGAATGGTGCCCGCGAGCACCGTCGAGCAGACGAGGCACTCGCCGCCGTCGGCCTCGGCGGTTTCGAGCGGCGGCCGATCGGGTCGCTGTCGGCCGGACAGTTCCAGCGGGTGCTGTTTGCGCGGCTCCTGCTCCAGGATGCAAAGGTCATCCTGCTCGACGAGCCGTTCACCGCAATCGACGCACGCACGACGGAAGACCTGCTCGGCATCGTCGCGCACTGGCATGGCGAAGGCCGCACGGTGATCGCCGTGCTCCACGATCTCGAGCAGGTGCGAACGCATTTTCCCGAAACCCTGCTTCTCGCCCGCGAATGTATCGCCTGGGGGCCGACGGCGGTGGTGATGTCGGCGGACAATCTCCTCAAGGCGCGGATGATGGCCGAGCGCTGGGACGATGGCGCGGGGGTCTGCGAACCGCAGGCCGGCAGCACCTTGCCTGGCGCGTCGCGCTCGCCGGAACCCTCGATCGGCGGGCCGGCCGCATGAGCGCCTACGACCTCCTGATCGCGCCGTTTGCCGATTACGGCTTCATGCGCCGGGCGCTGGTGGCGTGCCTGTGCCTGGCGCTCGGTTCCGGGCCGATCGGCGTCTTCCTGATGCTGCGGCGCATGAGCCTCATGGGCGACGCGATGAGCCATGCGGTGCTGCCGGGTGCGGCGATCGGCTATCTGGTCGCCGGCTCGCTGTCGCTGACGGCGATGGGGATCGGCGGGTTGATCGCCGGGCTTTCCGTGGCGCTGCTTTCCGGCGTCGTCAGCCGTTCCACCGTGCTGCAGGAAGATGCGAGCTTTGCGAGCTTCTACCTCGCCTCGCTTGCTCTCGGCGTGCTGATCGTCTCGCTGCGCGGCTCCAACATCGATCTTCTCCACGTACTGTTCGGCACCATTCTCGCCATAGACGGCCCGGCGCTCGCCCTGATTGGCGGCATCACCTCGGTGACGCTGCTGACGCTCGCGATCGTCTACCGGCCGCTGGTCGCCGAGTGTTTCGATCCGGGCTTCCTGCGCGCCGTCGGCGGGCGCGGGCCGGTCTATCATGCGCTGTTCCTGCTGCTCGTGGTGCTCAACATGGTGGCGAGCTTCCAGGCGCTCGGCACGCTGATGGCGGTCGGGCTGATGATGCTGCCGGCGGCGATCGCGCAGCTCTGGGCGCGCAGCCTGACGGCGATGATGGCGCTTGCCGCCGCCGCGGCCGCCGTCTCCGGTTATGTCGGGCTGATTGCCTCCTACCATCTCGAACTCGCCTCCGGCCCGACGATCATCATGACGGCGGCGGTGATCTACGCCTTTTCCATCCTCTTTTCGCCCTCCGGCTTTGCCCGGCGGCTCTTTCCCCGTCCGCATCTCGCGGGCTGATTTTAAGGAGACTTCGATGATATCCCGCAGACTGCTTCTCTCCGCCGCTATTCCCGCTCTCATGGCCTTTTCCACCGTGCCGGCCTTCGCGGACACACTGAAAGTCGTCGCCTCCTTCACCGTGCTGGGCGACGTCGTTTCCCAGGTGGGCGGCAAACATGTGAAGGTGACCAGTCTCGTCGGCCCGAACGGAGATCCCCACGAATTCGAGCCGTCGCCGAGCGACGCCAAAAACCTCAAGGCGGCGCAGGTGGCTTTTGTCAGCGGCGAAGGCCTGGAAGGCTGGATGGACCGGCTGATCACCGCCTCGGGCTACAAGGGCAAGCCGGTCGTGGTCTCGGAAGGCATCAGCACGCGCAGCATGGATGAAGACGGCAAGACGGTGACCGATCCGCATGTCTGGAACAGCCCGGTCAACGTCAAGATCTGGGTCTCCAATATCGAGAAGGCGCTGTCGGAGGCCGATCCGGGCGATGCGGGTGCCTTCAAGGCGAATGCCGAGGCCTATCTCCAGAAGCTCGACGCGATGAATGCCTATGCGCATTCCAAGTTCGACAATATTCCGGCCGACCGCCGCAAGGTGCTGACCAGCCACGACGCCTTCGGTTATTTCGGCCGCGAATACAATGTGAGCTTCCTGGCGCCGCTCGGGCTTTCGACCGAGACGGAGGCCTCCGCTGCCGACGTCGCCAAGCTGATCGAGCAGATCAAGGCGGAGGGCGTAAAAACCTATTTCCTGGAGAATTCCAACGATCCACGGCTGGTGAAGCAGATCGCAAGGGCGACGGCGGCCCAGCCGGGCGGCGAGCTCTATGTGGAATCGCTCTCGGACGCCAAGGGGCCGGCGCCGACCTATGAGAAGATGTTCCGCTACAATGTCGACCAGATCGCCGCGGCAATGGCGAAGTCGAGCTGAGAAAAAGAGGGCCGCTGGCCGAATGCCGGCGGCCTTTCCTCATACCGCCATGTCGAAGACCAGCAGCCCCGAAAGGCCGCCGTCGGCGGAGCCGATGATCCGGTCGCCGACGGTGATGTGGTCGGGGTGAACGAGATAGGCGTCACGCGCTTCCGGGCTTTCGAAGGTCACCACGAAACCGTCGAGGAAACCGCCGTTCAGGCCCTCGGGGGAAACGTTCTGGCCGAACTTTACATCGAGTATGCCGGGCGTGACATCCTTCAGCGCCACGACGGCATCATAGATCGACTGCTTTTCGGCCTGCTGGATGGCCGCCTTGAACCGAACGAATACGCAATGCAGGATCATGAACCGGCCTCCCGAGTTGTTTGCGGCAGAATAGTGACTGATGCTCGGAGCGCAACAGCGGTTCAGGCAATTTCCAGAAGCAGGGCGCGGTGGTCGGAGACCTCCGGCTGCGCGACCACATCGAAACGTCCCACCTTCACATCCGGCGTCACCAGCAGAAAGTCCGCATACCGGCCGTCCTTCGGGTACCAGGAGGTGCGGGTGTCGGTGAAACCGCGCGTGGTGACGAGATCGGTGAGGCCAAGCCGGCCGAGGATCGCGAAAGTTTCGCTGCCGGGCAGCAGATTGAAGTCGCCGCAGACGACCAACGGCTCGCCGGCCTGCCGTACCTTTTCGATCAGCGCCACAAGCGCATGCGCCTGCGCCAGCCTGGCCGGCGTATCGCCCTTGCCGGCGAGATCGCGAAGACCGTGCATCTGCACGATCGTCACCGCCGAGCCCGCCCCGTGGCGGAAGACGCGCACACCATGGCCATTGCGGGGGCGCGGATGTTCGCCAAAACCGGCGAGCGGGAAATCACCGTGGATGAAACCCTGCGTCTGACCGATCACCGGCAGGCCCTGCCGGACGAAGGTCGCGATCCCCCATTCCGACATCACCTCGCGATTGCCGTCATAAAGCGGACCGCAGGCAGCCGGCGCGAAAAAGGCACGGTGCCCCGGAAGAACGGCCTCGACATCCTCCAGCAGGCTTGCCCGCTGCGGCAGTTCGAAATCGCCCTCGCGAAAGGTCAGCCAGCCGCCGCCATATCCCGCGACATGGGTGACCTCCTGCAGGCAAAGCACATCCGCATCGGCGTCCTTCAGATACCGCATCAGCGGTTCATGGACACGGCCGCCCCAGGCGTTGAGGCAGATCAGGCGCAGGGTCATCGCTCAGCGCTCCGCGGAAATCATCAGGATCATCGGGCGGTCCATTTCTTCGGCAAGGGCCGGATTGGCGGCAATCTCATCCGCCGACGGGTGCCATTCAATGAGGCGGCGGACGGCAAATCCGCAGTCGATCAATGTGTTCAACGTGGTGCCGATGGTGCGGTGGTATTTGACGACGCCCCTGGCGAGCCAGTCCGTCATGCGCCGGCCCTCGACCGAATACCCATCCACAGGCCAGAATTTCTGGCCTGCCTCGTCCATCCGCCAGCCGGGTCGGGCGGAGGCCATGTAGATCGGGTGCTCGATGGTGAAGACGAATTTTCCACCGGGCAAGAGAGCCGCGTGGACCTCGGCCGCCAGCCGGCCGAAATCTTCCAGGTAATGGAAAGCAAGCGAACTGTAGGCGAGATCGAAAGCGGCCGGCGACAGCTCGATACGCTCCAGATCGGCGATTTCATAAGTGATGGCCGGACCGGCGTTTTCGGCCCGCGCCCTGGAGATCATGTTTTCCGAGAGATCGAGGCCGAGCACGGAGGCAGCGCCCTCTTCCGCCGCAAAGCGCGAGAACCAGCCGAAACCGCAGCCGAGATCGACGACGCGCAGGCCCTTCATCTTAGGAAGCAGGGTCCGGATCACCGGCCATTCGGCGGCGCCGGCGAGGCCATGGACCGAACGGCCGAGCCGGCTGTAGCCTTCGAAGAAGTCCGGCGTGTCGTAGACGTTCTGCGCCATCGGTCCCTCCCCGGCCCCAAGCGGCTATTTCTTCTTGAACGGCGCCATGCCGAGGCGGGCAAGCTCGTCGGCGCGCTCGTTTTCAGGATGGCCGGCATGGCCCTTCACCCAGTGCAGCGTCACCTTGTGCTTGTTGCGCGCTTCTTCCAGCTGCTGCCAGAGTTCGGCATTCTTGACCGGTTTCTTGTCGGCTGTCTTCCAGCCGTTCTTTTTCCAGCCGAAAATCCACTTGGAAATGCCGTCCATCACATATTTGCTGTCGGTGTGAAGGTTGACCTCGCACGGGGTCTTCAGCGCGTTCAAGGCCGTGATCGCCGCCATCAGCTCCATGCGATTGTTGGTCGTTTCGGCTTCGCCGCCGAACATTTCCTTTTCCGTCTCGCCATACCGCAGGATGGCGCCCCAGCCGCCCGGACCGGGATTGCCGGAACAGGCACCGTCGGTGAAAATCTCTACCTGCTTCATGATGCGGACGGTCTTTCCTCGGCAAGCCCGTATTCGCTGGCCGATATGATCTGGCGGTGGAAGCGCAGCTTGCGCAGATATTCGAGCGGATCCTTCTTGACGACCAGGGCACCGGCCGGCGTCGTCAGCCAGTCGTAGAGCCTGGTCAAGAAGAAGCGCAACGCCGAGCCGCGCGCGAGGATCGGCAGGGCCGCGATCTCCTCACCGTCGAGCGGGCGGACGCTCTGGTAACCTTCGAGCAGCGCCTGGCCCTTGGTGAGATTGTAGGCGCCGTCCTTTTCGAAACACCAGGCGTTCAGGCAGATCGAGACGTCATAGGCGAGCAGGTCATTGCAGGCGAAATAGAAGTCGATCAGGCCGGAGAGCTCATCGCCGAGGAAGAAGACATTGTCCTGGAAGAGATCGGCATGGATGACGCCGGCCGGCAGATCCTTCGGCCAGTTGGCGCTCAGGAAATCGAGCTCGGCGGAAATCTCGTCCTGCAGGCCGGTTTCGACCTCGTCGGCACGGGCCGCCGATTTTTCCCACAGCCCGATCCACCCTTCGCACGACAGCGCGTTCGGGCGTTTCAGCTCGAAACCCTGACCGGAGAGATGCAGCCGGGCCAGCGCCTTGCCGACCTCACGGCAATGCTTCGCCTCGGGTTTGCGCAGCCACATGCCCTCGAGGAAGGAGATAAGCGCGGCCGGCCGGCCCGACAGGGCGCCGTAGAGGCGTCCGTCGTTACGCGGCAAAGGCAGCGGGCATGACAGGCCGGCGGCGGCCAGATGCTGCATCAGGCCGAGGAAGAACGGCAGGTCGCGCTCGTCCGTGCGCTTTTCGTAGAGCGTCAGGATCAGCGGATCGCGGGTCGTGTGCAGCAGGAAATTCGAGTTCTCGACGCCTTCGGCGATCCCCTTGTAGGAGGTCAGCTCGCCGACGTCGTATTCCGCCAGGAACCGCTTCAGGTCGTCTTCGGTGATATCGGTGTAAACGGCCAAGGTGGTCTCACAGTCCGTGGAAAATCAGAGTGGTTTGTGGGCGGGGCAAACGGGGTTGCTGCAGGCCGCATCCGTTCACGCCGGAACCCCGTTCACCCAGGCCATGTCCTCCACAGTCAGCGGCACGCTGCGCAGCTCCCGATTGACGAGGAAATTCTCGGTTTCCTCCGCCGTGATCGCAAGCTCGATCTCGGCGTCGAACCGTTCCTTGAAGGCGGCGATGATCTCGTCGACGATGACTTCCGGGGCCGACGCGCCGGCCGACAGGCCGAGCGTGCCGATGCGGCCGATTTCGTCCCAGTTCAGTTCGGAGGCGCGCTGCACCAGCATCGAGCGCTTTGCCCCTGCCCTCAGCGCCACTTCGACCAGCCGCTTGGAGTTCGACGAATTCGGAGCGCCAACGACGATGAACAGGTCGCAGCCGGGGGCGGCTTCCTTCACCGCTTCCTGGCGGTTGGTGGTGGCGTAGCAGATCGAGTCGGCGGCCGGCGCCGTGAGGTTCGGGAACCGCTCCTGCAGCTTGGCGATCACGCCGGCCGTATCGTCGACCGAAAGCGTCGTCTGGGTGACGTAGCCGAGATTGTCGGGATCCTCGGGAATATAGGCTTCCGCATCGGCGATCGTATCGATAAGCGACACGGTGCCTGGCGGCAGCTGGCCCATCGTGCCGATCACTTCCGGGTGGCCGGCATGGCCGATCAGCACCACATGGCGGCCGAGGCGCTGGTGGCGCATCGCCTGCTTGTGGACCTTGGAAACCAGCGGACAGGTCGCGTCGAGATAAAAGAGATTGCGGGCCTGCGCATCCTCGGGCACCGATTTCGGCACGCCGTGGGCGGAGAAAACCACCGGCTGCTCCCGGTGCTCGGCTGGGATCTCGTCCAGTTCCTCGACGAAGACGGCGCCCTTGGCTTCCAGCCCCTCGACCACATAACGGTTATGGACGATCTCGTGGCGGACATAGACCGGCGCGCCATAGGCCTTCAGCGCCAGCACGACGATCTGGATCGCCCTGTCGACGCCGGCGCAGAAACCGCGCGGGCCGCAGAGGCGAATCTTGAGCGGGCTTTTTTCGGATATGGATGATGCCATCAAATCAGGACGCCAGGACTGTCAGCACGAGAGCGAGAATGGCCGGACCGCCCTGGATGAGCAGGATGCGCGGCTTGACCGACCACGCGCCATATATAGCGGCAATGATGACGCACACAAGAAAGAAGAGCTTCAATTGAAAGGCGAAGCCCGGATCGGCCTCAAGCAGCGACCAGAACAGGCCGGCGGCCAGGAAGCCGTTGTAGAGGCCCTGGTTGGCGGCGAGAACCCTGGTGGTCTCGGCCTGTTCCGGCGACATGCGGAACACCTTTCGGCCGGTCGGGCCGGTCCAGAGGAACATTTCCAGGACCAGAAACCCGACATGCAGAAGCGCGGTCAGCGCGACGAAAATGTTTGCCAGAAGTGCCATAACGTTGCCCCGATTCCCTCAACCCTTCGACAAGGCTATCGCAATTGCGGGTTTCAGGCCATGCGGGTTCAGGCGCGCTTGCGCCGGAAAAACATGCCGATGACGACGGCGACTAGAGCGGCCGCCAGACCGTACCAGGTGACGGCATATTGCAGGTGGCTGTTCGGCAGGTCGAACTGGGTGACCCCACCCTTCGGCCAACCGCCCGGATTGGCGGCGGACGCGTCGGCATCCACGAAGAACTGCACGACCCTGGAGGCATCGATGCCGGTGGTGGAGGCCATCGCATCAAGATCCTTCCAATAAAAGATGTTCTTCGCCAGATCGTTGTCCGGCACGATGGAGGACGGTTTTTTGCCGAGCCGCACCCGGGCATAACCGGTGACGGTCTGCTGGCCGGCCAATTCCCCGCCGGTGCGGGTCTTCGGATCCTTCATCTCATAGGGCACGAAGCCGCGGTTGACGAACAGGATGCGGCCATCGGCAAGCGTCATCGGCGTATAGACATAGAACCCGGTCTGGCCCCCGAAGGTCGCGAAGAAATGCCGTTCCCTGGAATGGTCGAACGTGCCGGCAACCGATACCCGCCGATATTCGATATCACCGCCGGTTTTCCGGACCGCCTCGATATCGGAGAGCTGGACGGGTGCCGCTGCCCGCCGCTCGGCGATATCGGCAAGCAGGCCCTCCTTCCAGTGCAATCGCTCCACCTGCCAGGTGCCGAGCGACAGAAGGATGACGAGCGCCGCCAGAACCGCGACGGCCGTCGCGATCATCCGGCCACGGCCGCGGGCGGGCGTTTCATCCGATCCGGTTGGGGTGGGAAGCTTGATTGCCATTCATTCCAGTCCTCGAAAAGCAGAAGGGCGGCTCATCGCCGCCCTTCCTTGAATTCCTGTCCCCGGGATCAGCCGTGAACCGGTGCGCCCCAGCCGCCCCAGATGTAGATGGCGAAGAAGAGGAACAGCCAGACCACGTCGACGAAGTGCCAGTACCAGGCGGCGGCTTCGAAGCCGAAGTGCTTGGTGGGCGTGAAGCCTCCGTTGGCGGCGCGCAGCAGGCAGACCAGCAGGAAGATGGTGCCGATCAGCACGTGGAAACCGTGGAAGCCGGTCGCCATGAAGAAGGTCGCGCCGTAGATCGAGTTGGAGAACGCGAACGGCGCGTGGACGTATTCGTAAGCCTGGACGCAGGAGAACAAGATGCCGAGTGCGACGGTCAGCGCGAGACCGGTGACCAGGCCCTTGCGGTCGCCGTGCAGCAGCGCGTGGTGAGCCCAGGTGACGCAGGTGCCCGACAGCAGCAGGATGACCGTGTTGTAGATCGGCAGGTGCCAGGGATCGAGCACTTCGACGCCCTTCGGCGGCCACTGACCGCCGAGGAATTCAACGCGGGTCGCCTGGATCGCCTCGTTGGCATAGAGGCTCGCATCGAAGAAGGCCCAGAACCAGGCGACGAAGAACATCACTTCGGAAGCGATGAACATGATCATGCCGTAGCGCAGGTGCAGGGAGACCACGCGGGTATGGGCGCCCGAATTGCCTTCCTTGATGGTGTCCGACCACCAGCCGATCATCGTATAGAGGATGATGGCGAGGCCGATGAAGAATATCCACGGGGTCGCAAGGTCGAGACCGAAGATATGGAACTGGCCGCCATGCAGATAGCGCATGTAGCCCACCCCGCCGAAGGTCAGGACGAAGGCGCCGATCGAGGCCAGGATCGGCCACGGGCTCGGATCGATGATGTGGTAGTCGTGATTTTTCTGATGCGCGTCGGCCATGTCAGAATCCCCGGATGAATGCCTGCTTCGCCAGTTAAGGCGAACCCTCTTAAAGTTTCCCCACGCCTGTGTTCTGGGCGCCCGTCTTCGGGGCGCCTGCCTTCTGGCCTTCCGGCAGAGCGGCGACCGGTTTCGACGGCTCGCTCGGATAGAAGGTGTAGGACAGGGTGATCGTTTTGATGTTCTTGGTCTCTGGTGCCGTGGCGAGCTCCGGGTCAACGAAGAACACCACCGGCATCTGAACCGACTGGCCGGGCTGCAGCGTCTGCTCGGTGAAGCAGAAGCACTCGACCTTGTTGAAATAGGCGCCCGCTTCCATCGGCGTCACGTTGAACACGGCGCTTCCCGTCGTCGGCTTCGACGAGCGGTTGGTCGCGGTATATTCGATCTGCACGGTCTCGCCGATCTTCGGGTTCACGGCCTTGGCCGGCTTGAACTCCCAGTTCAGGCCCGGCGAGATATTGGCGTCGAACGTCACCTGGATCGGCTTGTTCAGGATCTTGTCGGAATACTGCTCGACGCGCTGGGTCGTGCCGTTGTAGCCGGTGACCTGGCAGAAAAGCCGGTAGAGCGGCACGGACGCATAGGCGGCGCCGACCATGCCGGCGACGAAAACGGCGCAGCCGGCGAAGATCGCGCTGTTGCTGACCCGCTTTGCCTGACCGTTCTGATTGACGTCCGTCATCGCTTCCACCCTAGTTCCCGACTCCGCCGATCTTCACCAGCGTCATGATGTAGAAGAGCACCACGAGCCCGGCGAGAACCACGCCGAGCGCGATATTGCGGTTGCGGCGCGACTTCCTCTGGGCTTCGCTGAGCTTGACGGTTTCCATCACAGCAAACCTCCGAGGAGCTGCGGCAGTCCCGCCAGCAGCCGGTCGGCCAGCAGGCCAGAGAAGATCGCGAACAGATAAAAGATCGAATAGGCGAACATCTTCTTCGCCGGCATCATCTTCTCGTCGCCGTCGGGCATGCGCCGGACGGCGATGGAACAGATGACGAAGATCGCACCGAGCACGGCCGCGAAGATGCCGTAACCGAGGCCGGCAAGACCGGTGAAGGTCGGAGCGACGGCAATTGCCGCAGTCAGCACCGCATAGGCGACGATCTGGTTCTTGGTGGAGGATTCGCCCGCGACATTCGGCATCATCGGCACGCCGACCGAGCCGTAGTCCCGCATCTTGAACAGCGCGAGAGCCCAGAAATGCGCCGGCGTCCACAGGAAGATGATCAGGAACAGGAGAATGCTGTCCAGCGAAACGCCGCCCGTCACGCAGGCCCAGCCGATCATCGGCGGGAAAGCGCCGGAGGCACCGCCGATGACGATGTTCTGCGGCGTCGAACGCTTCAGCCACATCGTATAGACGACCGCGTAGAAGAAGATGGTGAAGGCGAGCAGGCCGGCGGCAAACCAGTTGACCGCGAGGCCGAGGATGACGACCGAGAAGACCGAGAGCGTCAGGCCGAAGGCGAGCGCTTCCTGGGGCAGGATGCGGCCTGCCGGGATCGGGCGCCCGGCGGTGCGGGTCATGACCGCGTCGATATCGGCGTCATACCACATGTTCAGCGCCCCGGAGGCGCCGGCGCCGACGGCAATGCAGAGAATGGAAATCACGCCGAGGACCGGATTGATCTGGCCGGGCGCGAGGATGAGGCCGGCGAATGCGGTGAAGACCACGAGCGACATCACCCGCGGCTTCAGCAGTTCGAAGAAATCGCGCGCACCCGCTTCCGAGAGGCGCAAGCCTCCATCGGTGCCAAGAGCGTCGTGATTGTCGATAACCGTCATTGAACCGTCCTGCCTGGTATTCCAGGGCATCGCGATCGACGCGATGCCCCTTTTCGAAAGATCCGCTTACTTGATGCGCGGCAGCTGTTCCCACTGGTGGTACGGCGGCGGCGAAGACAGCTGCCATTCCAGCGTGGTCGCACCTTCGCCCCACGGATTGTCGCCGGCAACGCGCTTCTTGGCGAAGGCTTCCCAGACGCCGAAGAGGAAGATCAGCACACCGACGAAGGAGATGTAGGAGCCAACGGAAGAAACGTAGTTCCAGCCGGCGAAGGCATCCGGATAGTCGATGTAGCGGCGCGGCATGCCGGCGAGGCCGAGGAAGTGCTGCGGGAAGAACACCAGGTTGACGCCGATGAACATGACCCAGAAATGCAGGTTGCCGATCCGCTGGCTGTACATGTAGCCGAACATTTTCGGGAACCAGTAGTACCAGGCCGCGAAGATGGCGAAAACGGCGCCGAGCGACAGAACGTAGTGGAAGTGGGCCACCACGTAATAGGTGTCATGCAGCGAGCGGTCGAGGCCGGCATTGGCGAGCTGGACACCCGTGACGCCACCGACGGTGAACAGGAAGATGAAGCCGATCGCCCAGATCATCGGTGTCGAGAAGGTCAGCGAGCCGCCCCACATCGTCGCGATCCAGGAGAAGATCTTGATGCCGGTCGGAACCGCGATGACCATCGTCGCGAAGACGAAGTAGCGCTGTGCGTCGAGCGACATGCCGACCGTGTACATGTGATGGGCCCAGACGATGAAGCCGACGGCGCCGATCGCGACCATGGCGTAGGCCATGCCGAGATAACCGAAGACCGGCTTTTTCGAGAAGGTCGAGACGATGTGGCTGATGATGCCGAAGCCGGGCAGGATCAGGATGTACACTTCCGGGTGGCCGAAGAACCAGAACAGATGCTGGTAGAGGATCGGGTCGCCGCCGCCTTCCGGCGCGAAGAAGGTCGTGCCGAAGTTGCGGTCGGTCAGAAGCATGGTGATGGCGCCCGCCAGAACCGGCAGCGACAGCAGCAGCAGGAAGGCGGTGACCAGAACGGCCCAGGCGAACAGCGGCATCTTGTGCAGCGTCATGCCCGGAGCGCGCATGTTGAGGATCGTGGTGATGAAGTTGATCGCGCCGAGGATCGAGGACGCGCCGGCAACGTGCAGCGAGAAGATCGCAAGATCGACAGCCGGACCCGGGTGACCCATGGTCGCAAGCGGCGGATACATCGTCCAACCGCCGCCGACGCCGTAGGCGCCTGCCGGGCCTTCGACGAACATCGACAGCAGCAGCAACAGGAATGCCGGCACGATCAGCCAGAAGGAAATGTTGTTCAGACGCGGGAAGGCCATGTCCGGCGCGCCGATCATGATCGGCACCATCCAGTTGGCGAAACCGCCGATCATCGCCGGCATGACCATGAAGAAGATCATGATCAGCGCATGGCCGGTGGTGAACACGTTGAACATGTGCTTGCCGCCGTCGATGGCAGCATCACCCTCGAAGCCGTAGACCATGGAAGCCAGACCGTGGAAGATCTGGATGCCCGGCTCCTGCAGCTCCATGCGCATGGCGACCGACAGAAGGCCGCCGACGATGCCCGCGAAGATCGCGAAGATCAGATAGAGCGTGCCGATGTCCTTGTGGTTGGTCGAAAACAGCCAACGCTGAGCAAAAGTCGGCGTGTGCGAATGATCGTGATGATCGTCGTGAGCATGCGCGTCATCGTGAGAGGTGCGAGCATGAGCGTGATCGTCGTGAGCGGAATGTCCAGCCATTGTCCTCACTCCTCTTGATTACTTGGATTCGTTTGCGGCAACGGCGAAGTTGCCGGCCGGCTTGTCGACCGCAGCCACGAGAGCCTTGTAGGCACCCGGCAGGTCGGTCGCGGCAGCTGCGAGCCACGTCTTGTACTTGTCTTCCGAAACGACCCGGATGGCGATCGGCATGAACGCATGGTCCTTGCCGCACAGCTCGGAGCACTGGCCGTAATAGAGACCTTCCTTTTCAGCCTTGAACCAGGTTTCGTTCAAGCGGCCCGGAACGGCGTCGATCTTGACCCCGAAAGCCGGCATTGCGAAGGCATGGATGACGTCGGACGGAGCAGCAGTCACCAGCATGCGCACGGTCTTGTTGACCGGGATGATCATTTCGTTGTCGACGGCGAGAAGACGGGGATAGACGGCAGGATCGGTCTTGCCGGCAGCAGCGCGGTCCTGATCCTTCAGCATGAAACTGTCGAAGGCGACCGGCGCCGGCGTGCCTTCGTACTCATAGTTCCACTGCCACTGGGTGGCGGTGGCCTTGACGGTCATGTCCGAGTCCGGAATTTCGAGCTGGGCATTCAGCAGGTTGAAGGAGGGGATGGCGAGGAAGAAGAGGATGAGGACCGGACCAAGCGTCCAGATGATCTCGATCGCCGTATTGTGGCTCGTCCGCGACGGCACCGGATTGGCGCTGGCGCGGAACTTCACCACCACGACGACCAGAAGGGCCAGAACCAGCAGCGTGACCGGCACGATGAACCACAGGGTATAATGGTTGAACCAGCGGATCTGGTGCATGATCGGCGTCGCGGCCGCCTGGAAATCAATCTGCCACGGATGCGGCTGGTCCGCAAAACCTGCGGAAGCAAAGAGCAGACAGATGAGCGCCGTCATCACTGCAAAAGCCCTGTTCATCACTAAATATCTCCCCATGCGTCTGATCTCGATCAAACCGAACGCAGAATCCAAGCTATATGGTCTGCTTCAATCACAGTTTGCCTGCCGCCGCAATATCTGGCGGGAAAAGCCCGTGCGGCATTTTTGCGCCTCCCGGAGAAGCCCGGAATCGTGCCATAATCACCGGCTACATATCGGCCTTTTGCCGGGCCGAGGCCATATTCCACAGGCCTTTCACACTCTTTGCAGCGATACTATAGACCGGACTTCCGCCAAAATCCGGTGTTTTCTTGGCGATAGTGTCGGCTGCGCCACGCGCCCTGGCGGGTCCCACTTTCGCCGTACTCCACTGGAAAGAGGTCAGGGCTTTTCATTTCGTCCAGCGAACGACAAGAATAGCCGCACTGATTCGTCTTCCAGAGGTTTCCATGGGTCGTCCCTCCCTGATCTGCGCCGGTCTAGCCGTGATGCTTGCAGCCGCCGTTTCGCTTCCCGCGTTGGCGCAGCAGCCACAGCCCGGCCCGCGGCCCGCGGCACCCCAGCCGGCCCAACAGCCGACACAGGGCGCCAAACCCGCTCCGCAGCCGCCCCGGCCGGCCCCGAACGGCGGACAGGCCCAGCAGCCGGGACAGCAGGCGCAGCCGCCGGGCAATGTGCGCGAGAACCACGGTGCATGGTCGATCATCTGCGACCGGCCGGCTGGCGCGTCCGCCGAACAATGCGCGCTGATGCAGAACGTGATCGCCGAGGACCGGCCGGAAGTCGGCCTGTCGGTGGTGGTGCTGAAGACCGCGGACCGCAAGGCGCGCATCCTGCGCATCCTCGCGCCGCTCGGCGTGCTCCTCAAGGACGGCATGGAACTCTATGTCGACAACAACAATATCGGCCGCGCCTATTTCACCCGCTGCTTCTCCGAGGGCTGCTATGTGGAAGTGGAGATCGACGAGGAACTGATGCGCATCCTGCGCGCCGGCAAGGCCGCCGTCTTTGCGCTGCGCGAATCCGCCGATCAGGACCGGGTCGGCATTCCGATCGAGCTGACCGGCTTCGGCCCTGGCTACGACGCGCTTCCGTGATCACTCTATAATAGAGAGACGATCCGTCATGGAGCTTCACGGCAGCCATACCTTTACCGTCCGCTTCGACGACGAGGTGGTGCGAGATGCGGTCCGCGTCTTCGTCATAGAGCGCACCATGCGGGAGCAGAAGCTGAAGTGGGCAGCGGCGGGACTGGTCGTCGTCGCCGGCGTGGTCCTCCTCTTCCAGGGCAATTTCACCCTCGCGCTGCTTGCTTTCGTCGTCGCCTGCTTTCCGGCGCTTTTCAGCGCCGTGGTCTGGCGCGCCCATTCCGCCAACGCCTTCCGCCGCTACAATCGCATGGCCGATCGCCGAGCCGAGATCACCATCGATGCGGAAGGGTTCGGCATCAACTCCGATCTCGGCGACGGCCGGCTGAACTGGCCCAATGTCACGGAAATCTGGGAGAGGCCGCTTTCGTTCATGCTGTTCAGCGGCGCGTCGGCCTTCAACATCGTACCGAGACGGACCATGCCGCAGGAGGTGCAGGCCTTCCTCAGCACAAAAGCGATCTGAGGAGAGGCTTGCTTCGGCCCCTCCCCGGTCCTACATCGGTTGGAACAGAGCGCATGTCCTGACGGGGCCGCGCCGAAGGAGCATCCCATGAACACCGATCTTCTCAATCTTTTCGACTGCGACGAGACCAAGCTGCGCTCGATCCTTTCCGAGGCGCTTGCCGGCGCCGACGACGGCGAGCTTTTCGTGGAGCATGCCCAGGCGGAATCGCTGACCTTCGACAACGGCCGCCTGAAAGGCGGCTCCTTCAATACCGACCAGGGGTTCGGGCTGCGCTCGGTCGCCGGCGAGGCGGTCGGCTACGCGCATGCGGGCGAACTTTCGGCGGCCGCCCTTTCGCGCGCCTCGGATGCGGTGCGGGCCGTGACCGCGGGTTACTCCGGCTCCTATGCCGCAGCGCCCCAGCGCACCAACAAGAAATATTACGGCGACGAGAACCCGATCGGCAGCCCCAGCTTCGAAGAGAAGGTGAAGCTGCTCACCGACATCGACGCCTATCTGCGCAACAAGGACGACAAGGTGCGGCAGGTGACGGCAACCGTCTCGGCAAGCTGGCAGGTGGTCGACATCCTGCGCGCCGACGGCCACCGGGTGCAGGACATCCGGCCGATGACGCGCATCAACATTTCCGTCGTCGTGGGTGACGGCGACCGGCAGGAAAGCGGTTCGTTCGGCACCGGCGGCCGCATCGGGTTCGGCGATTTCGTCACCGAAGGCAACTGGCAGACCGGCGCCGACGAGGCGCTTCGCCAGGCGCTTGTCAACCTCACCGCCATCGACGCCCCGGCCGGCACGATGGACGTGGTGCTCGGCTCCGGCTGGCCGGGCGTAATGCTGCACGAAGCGGTCGGCCACGGGCTGGAAGGCGATTTCAACCGCAAGAAGACCTCGGCCTTCGCCGGTCTTCTGGGTGAAATGGTCGCAGCCCCCGGCGTCACCGTCGTCGACGACGGCACGATCGACAACCGCCGCGGCTCGCTCACCATCGACGACGAAGGCACGCCGTCCGCCTACAACGTGCTGATCGAGAACGGCAAACTGGTCGGCTACATGCAGGACCGCCAGAACGCCCGGCTGATGGGCGTCAACCCCACCGGCAACGGCCGCAGGCAGGGTTACGCCTATACGCCGATGCCGCGGATGACCAATACCTACATGCTCGGCGGCGACAAAAGCCCGGAAGAGATCATCGCCTCGGTGAAGAAGGGTATCTACGCCGTCTCCTTCGGCGGTGGCCAGGTAGACATCACCTCGGGCAAGTTCGTGTTCGGCTGCACCGAGGCCTACATGATCGAGGACGGCAGGATCGGCCCGGCCATCAAGGGCGCAATGCTGATCGGCAACGGCCCGGATGCGATGAAGCGCGTTTCGATGGTCGGCAACGACATGAAACTCGACACCGGCATCGGCAATTGCGGCAAAGGCGGCCAATGGGTCCCCGTCGGCGTCGGCCAGCCGCATCTGCGGATGGATCAGGTGACGGTGGGCGGGACGAAGGCGTGATCTGAGCGGTTGCCTGGCGATGGAAACGTACATATCGACCGCCGGCGCCGGCCTGCCGGCCTATGGCCTGAAACTTACTCTTCATCCGGCCTGAACAGCCATTTCCGCTCGATCGCCGATGCCAGATCGATCCGGTTCTTGTGCGCAAACAGCAGGATATGGCCGAGGAGATCGGCCGTTTCGTCAGCAAGGTCGCGATTCAGATCCTCGTCGGTCCTGCCCTTCCTGCGGCCGCGTCCGGTAGCGCGGTTCCAGGCCTGGGTCAGCTCGCCCATCTCCTCCTGCAGCTTCAGGACAAACCAGTCCGGATCGCGCACCATCCCGTGGTTCCGTGCGTAGTCCGCGGACGCGGCCTCGAATTGGGCGACAAGTTTCTCCAGCATGATGTTCTCCTTTTGTATCCACAGGAGAATGCCGATTCTCGCCCCGTGTCCAGAGGGTTTGCCTGACACCTGCTTGACACGGTCACCCAAACCCCGGCAGGTGCGGGCCATCCGATCCCATCCGCGTCACGGCATTTTCCATGGACCCCGCCAATCCGATTTCCGCCTTTCTGGACGCATGGGTTCCGGGCCATGGGCCGGTGCAGCTCGGCTTTCTTTTCCTCTCGGCGCTGATTGCCGGGCTGGCGCGCGGGTTTTCCGGTTTCGGCGGCGCGTTGATCTTCGTTCCGCTCGCAGGCGCCGCCGTCGGTCCGAAGATCGCCCCTGCCCTGCTGCTCGTGATCGACGGGGTGACGACGCTCGGCATGCTGCCGGACGGCTGGAGGCGGGCGAACCGGCGCGAGGTGGGCACGATGCTGATCGGCACCCTGGTCGGCGTGCCGGCAGGCACGACACTCCTGGCGCTGATCGATCCGACGGCGCTCAGGTGGCTGATCTCGGTCGTGGTGCTCTGCCTGCTGATCTTCCTGATTTCCGGCTGGCGTTACCATGGCAAGCCGAAGCCGACGCTGACCATCGGCGTCGGGGCGCTGGCCGGGCTGTTCGGCGGCGCGGCGCAGCTTTCCGGTCCGCCGGTCGTCGCCTACTGGCTCGGCGGCGCCATTCCACCGCTCACCGTGCGCGCCAACCTCATCCTCTATTTCGCGCTTTCGACGGTGATTTCCGCGACCGCCTATATTGTCGGCGGTCTCCTGACCTTCGACGTCCTGACACTCGCGCTGATCGCCGGACCGGGTTACGGCCTCGGCCTTATCGCCGGTTCGCGATTGTTCGGTTTTGCCTCCGAGGGCACGTTCCGGCGGATCTGCTTCATGCTGATCGCCATGGCGGCGATCGTCGGCCTGCCGCTTTTCGATGCGCTCCGGCCCTGATCAAGATCAGGCCTCTCTTTCTTCAGCAAGGCTTAACCGGGCGGGAGTAGGGTCGCGCTCACCGAAGTAACGTGGGCGTGATCGCGGTGGGGAACACGAGGGACAGGTTTCAGGCGCTTTGGCGCCGGGATGTCAAACGACGGCTGGTCGCCGGCGGGCTCGACATGGCCGCAGCCCTTGCGCGCGCCGGGATGATGCCCAATGCCCGCGGCCACGGCGCCATCTTCACGCTTCATCATGTGCGACCGAAACAGAGCCGCCCGCTGCAGCCGAGCGGCCATCTGGAAGTGACGCCGAATTTCCTCGGCGAAGCGATCGAACGGCTTTCAGCGGAAGGCTACGAGTTCGTTCCCCTGAGCGACGTGCCGGCCCGGCTCGCCGCGCCGACCAAACAGCCTTTCGCGGCCTTCACGCTCGATGACGGCTACCGCAACAATGCCGAACATGCCCTGCCCGTCTTTGCCCGCCACAACGTGCCCTTCACCATTTTCGTAACCCGAGGGTTTGCCGAACGCACCCATTCTCTCTGGTGGGAGACGATTGCCGAACTGCTCGGACGCGAACGGGAAGTGATCTTCGATTTCGGCGGCGGCTCCGAAGTCCTCGACCTTACCTCCGAGGCACGCAAGTTCGACGCCTTCGACCGGTTTTCCGCCTATGTGCTGGAGGTCGAGGAATCGACCGCCGTCTCACGGCTCGATGCGCTGGCGAGGAAACACGGGGTCGATCCGCTGCAGATCACCGCCGACCTTACCATGAACGCCGAGGAGCTCCGCTCGGTCGCCGCCCATCCCCTGGCCACGCTCGGCGCCCATACGATCAGCCACCGCGCCGTCGCCCGCCTTTCGGCGGAGGATGCCCGCGCGGAAATGCAAAAGTCGGCCGACTGGATCGAGGCGCTGACCGGCGAACGGCCGCGCACGATCGCCTATCCCTATGGCAGCCGCACCGCGGTTTCCGAGCGCGATCAGGCCATCGCCAGGGAGATCGGCTTTACGGTTGCGGTGACGACGCAGCCGGGCACGCTCTGCGCCAAATACATGAACAGGCTCACCGGCCTGCCGCGCATCTCGCTCAACGGCTATTACCAGCAGCCGCGCTACGTCTCGGCGCTCGCATCGGGAATCCCGTTCGCTATCGGACGGTGAGCCCCTTCTCCCTTTACGGATACATCCGCACCTTTTCCCAGGGGCCGTCGGCAACGGTGCGGCGGAATTCGATGCGGTCGTGCAGGCGGAACTGGCGGTCGTGCCAGAATTCGATCGACAGCGGCCTGATCCGGAAGCCGGACCAGTAAGGCGGGCGCGGAATGTCGCCGATCGCGTATCTCGCGGTATATTCGGCCACCGACTTTTCGAGCGCGAAACGGGTCTCGAGCGGGCGCGACTGTTTCGAGGCCCAGGCGCCGATGCGGCTGCCGCGGGCGCGCGACGCGTAGTAGGCGTCCGCCTCCGCATCACTTACCACTTCCACCTCGCCGCGCAGGCGAACCTGGCGGCGCAGCGACTTCCAGTGGAAACACATGGCCGCCTTTTTCTGGCCGAGGATCTCGCGGCCCTTCTGGCTTTCGAAATTCGTGTAGAAGACGAAACCCTTCTCGTCATAACCCTTCAGCAGGACCATGCGGACGTTCGGCATGCCGTTTTCGTCGACGGTTGCAACCGCCACGGCATTCGGATCGTTGGGTTCCGAGCTCTCGGCATCCTTCAGCCAGGAGCCAAAAAGCGCGAAAGGCTCGTTCTGCGCGGTGAAGTCACCAGTTGTTAACCCGCTTTCAGACATATTGACTAAAATACTCCCAATCTTATGAAAAATGCCCGAGTTTTTCCGTCGGACAGGACGCACGGTGGTAGTGATAGCAAAGTCGAAGAGCTGCACAAAGAGGTCGTTTCTCCTCGGAAGGCGGGCAGCAGCCCTCTGCCTGACCGGGCTTTCGCTTGCCGGTTGCACCAGCAGTCTCGATCTCTTCGGGAGTTCGCAAAAGGTCGACCGCACGATCTCGACCGGGACCGTGCCGGGCACGCCGCAGCACACGGGCGCCGCGCTTTCCGACGAGGCGACGGTGCGCAACGCCGTCTCCTCGGCCGATCTTGCCAAGGTCGGCATGGCTTCTGTGCCGTGGGCCAATACGGCAACCGGCAGCGCCGGGGTCGTGTCGCAGATTCGCGAAGCCCGCAACGGCGAGCAGATCTGCCGCGCCTTTACCACCACACGCCATTCCTACGAGGGCATCGCGATGTTCTCCGGCCAGACCTGCCTCACCGGCAGCGGCGACTGGATGCTGACCGCCTTCGACCGCCAGTAGTCGCGGTCACCCCTCCTCCGCCCGGCGCGGCTGCGCGGGAATCGCGTCGGGCCGTCGCGCAAAACCGAGCCGGAAACGATTCGTTTACCTTAACCCGCGCGACTGACGGCTGCGTAACCACTGATTCACAAGTCCTAACATAGGCTCTGGTGGAACAAACAGCAGTCTGCCCGGAACATGAGGAACCGGCGGCTGGCTGTCGGAGTTGTGACGAGTATCGGGGGGCCAAGGATCAAGCGGGGGCTCGCCGTTTCAGGTAACCGGTGGTCCCACAATGCGTGATCCCTATTCTCTCCTCGGCGTGAAGCGCAATGCCGAGCCCGAAGAAATTAAGGCAGCCTGGCGCGCCAAGGCAAAGACAGTTCACCCCGACCAGAATCAGGACGATCCGTCTGCGACCAGCCGTTTCGCGGAAATCGGCCAGGCCTACGAGGTCCTGAAGGACCCCGAGCGCCGCAAGCGATACGACAGGGCCGCCGAGATGCACCAGACCATCATGCAGCAGCGAAACGCCGCCCGCGAAGCCGCCGAGCGTGCCAAGGCCGCAAAGGCCAACGCGGAAAAGGTCATGGAAGAACTCGCCAAGGCCAATGCGCAGAACGCCAAGGCGCAGGCACAGGCGCGCGGCCAGTCGCAGGCCCAATCCCAGGCGCAGCCCCAGAATCAGTCAGGCCCCGCAGGCGAAACGCCGGAGGACATGATCGAGCGCATATTCGGCGCCGCGGCCGCCGACCACGTCAAGGCCCAGGCGGCCGGTCAGGCGCAGGCCGCCGACGAACATGCCGAACCGGTCAGAAGCGACGCGGCCGGCGAAAGACCGCCGCTGCCGGCACTCGCCATCGACCTGATCGCCTCTATCGTGCGCCGCTTCCGCGGCACGACGCCCACCCCGGAAAAGGCTCCGGATATTTCCGTCGAAGCGACGGTCACCGTCGAAGATCTCCTGAAGCTCAACACGATCACGCTGAAGGCGGCCGATGACCGTGAAGTGCGGCTGGCGCTGGAAAAAGGCATGACGGAAGGTCACGTGGCGCGGCTGAAGGGCCAGGGCCTCAAGCTCACCGGCATGAAATCCGGCGACCTCCTCGCCTCTCTCAAGATCGCCCGCGACAGCCGTTTCCGCGTCGAAGGTTTCGACCTCCACACGACCCTGTCGATTTCGCTGGAAGATGCCGTGCTTGGCGGCGACGCATCGGTAGAAACGCCGGACGGGAGCCGCAGCATCAGCATTCCGGCCTGGTCCGGCTCCGACCAGACGGTGCGGCTGGACGGTCTCGGCCTTTATAACGATGCCGGCGGGCGTGGCGATCTAGTCGTCGAACTGCGCGTCGTCCTGTGGGAAAAGCCGAACGAAAAGGTCACTGACCTGATGCGGCACATGCGCCACGGGCTCTATGTCTGACAAACACCGCCGAATATGACAGTTTTGCGTCGGTATTCACCGCTGCGCACCCTTTGTTACGGCCACTAACACGAGATGATCCAAGCCAGCTTGAACCCTAGAGCTGCCTATGTCATAGGCAGCGTTCATCTAAGGTATCAGGGGACTATGTATGGTTCAGGCTTCCGGCCTCATGGCAGGCAAACGCGGTCTCATCATGGGCGTGGCCAACAACCGTTCGATCGCGTGGGGCATTGCCAAGGCCATCCACAGCCAAGGCGGGGAAGTGGCGTTCACCTACCAGGGCGATGCGCTCAAGAAGCGCGTCGAGCCGCTGGCGGCTGAACTCGGCGCCTATATGGCCGGCCATTGCGACGTCGGCGACGAATCGACCATCGACGAGGTCTTCGGCAACCTCGAAAAACACTGGGGCAAGATCGACTTCCTGGTGCATGCGATCGGCTTTTCCGACAAGGACGAGCTGACCGGCCGTTACGTCGACACCTCGGCGGACAATTTCGCCAAGACGATGCAAATCTCGGTCTATTCCTTCACGTCGGTCGCGCGGCGGGCGGAAAAGCTGATGACCGACGGCGGCTCGATGCTGACGCTGACCTATTACGGCGCCGAAAAGGTCATGCCGAACTACAACGTCATGGGCGTCGCCAAGGCGGCACTCGAAGCGAGCGTCAAATATCTCGCCGTCGACCTCGGCCCGAAGAACATCCGCGTCAACGCGATCTCGGCCGGCCCGATCAAGACGCTCGCAGCGTCGGGCATAGGCGACTTCCGCTACATTCTCAAATGGAACGAATACAACGCGCCGCTGCGTCGTACCGTCACCATCGAGGAAGTGGGCGATGTCGGCCTCTACATGCTGTCCGACCTGTCGCGTTCGGTGACCGGCGAAACCCATCACGCCGACAGCGGCTACCATGTCGTCGGCATGAAGGCCGTCGACGCGCCTGACATCTCGGTCATCAAGGACTGATGCTCTTCCAGGGACGTCTGCCGTGCTCATCTACATGATCCGCCACGGGCAGACGGACTGGAATGCCGAAGGCCGGCTCCAGGGCCAGCAGGATATCCCGCTCAATGCGCTCGGCCGCTCCCAGGCGACGCGCAACGGCGAGCGGCTGCGCGAGATGATCGGCGCGGCCGACGGTTTCCGCTTCATCGCCAGCCCCCTGTCGCGCACGCGCGAAACCATGGAACGGATGCGGACCGCCATGGGCCTCGATCCCCTCGCCTACTGCACCGACGAACGGCTGGTCGAGGTGTCCTTCGGTGACTGGGAAGGCCATACGCTCGACGAGATCCGCCAAATTTCCCCGGACCGCCTGATCGCGCGGGGCGAGCAGAAGTGGAGTTTCATCCCGCCGGGCTCGTCTGCCGAGAGCTACGAAATCCTCTGCTGGCGGATCGGCGCCTGGCTGCAATCCCTCGACGGCCCGACCGTCTGCATCAGCCATGGCGGGGTGATCCGCTCGCTGTTCCGGCTGATCGGCAATCTCGACGAGGACGAAGCGGCCACCGTTCCGACCCCGCAGGACCGCATCCTCAAAGTCGAAACCGACAAGAACCGGATGGAATGGCTCTGACCGGACATATAGGGGCGCCCGGAATTCCAGAATATACTTCGCTGATCTTACGGTATTACTGAACGATCTCGAGATCGTCGACCACCCGGTTGCCGTCGACGACGGTATAGAAGACGAGCACTTTCACGCCGGCCTTGAGGCCTTCGAAATTGAACTCCTCGGGCACCTTGTAGATCTTTCCGTCATCGAGCGTGAAGCTCAGCGCCTTTGCATCCACGACCTTGATCGTGGCTTCGACGTCGGCACTTTGGGCCCAGCTGTTGAGGGGCGAAAAGATGCTGGCCGTGGCAAGCAGTGCAGCAATCAGAATGCGCATGGTCGGAAGCCTTGATGAGGTCGATAATGTCTCGTTTCGACGCACAGATAGCCTCCTGATTGTGGCGAAAATCGCCCCTCACCATGACATTTTCCGTACAAGTAATGACCTGATTGTTAACGCTTTTCAAGAGCCGGGCGCCGCCTCGCGATCGAGGCGGGCCGCCGCCGATGAACCATTTGAAGCACACCCCCCACAATAAATGGCGCCAAAGTTTGTAGGGTGCGGGGAAAGCGTAAATTAACCCCCGTCCCATAGGCTGTTTCGTCATGCCACAAGGGTTAATGAAAAGGTTCGCGCGCGTGAAATTCTGGCCGTCGTCCGGTTCCAAATCACTGGGCCTCGTGCGAAGCACCAAGGCTCCGACGGCAATCGCATTCGTGATAACCCTGACGGTGATCGCAGTCGCCGTGATGGTCGACCACCGGTATACCGAAAGCTTCCGCAGCGACCTGCGGGCGACAACGGAAAAAGTTGGCGGTCTCTTGGCTCGACGCGTGGTTACACGCGTCGAAACCGATATCGCCGTCGCGAGCCATCTGGTTCACGCGTTGAGAGAAGATTCCGAAGGCTCGGCGGACGTGTTCGAACACTATGTCAGCAAGGAACTTGCCGAGGCAACGCATTTTTCCGGCGTGGCGGTTGCCCCCAATTTCGAGCTTGCCCAGCTCATTACGCGCAACGGCATTGCCGATGGTGCGTCCGGCAAGGTCGGCAAGATCGATCTGTCGCGCCTCGCAAACGACCTGAAATCCGTCAGCGGCCGCAACCGCGTCTCCCTGCTGAGCGGCAGCCAGGAAGGCGATCTGACCCTGGTCGTGCCGGTGACGGAGGAAGAGGACGGCACCGAGCTGTGGGGAGCGATGGCCGTGCTGATCGACAAGCAGGGCCTGATGGAGGCATCCGGCGTCACCTTTTCCCCCGCGACTGCCAAAAAACCGAACCTGATCAATCTCGACTGGCTGAACGTCGTGTTCCGGGACGTGGACAGGCCGGAATATTTCGCCTTCTTCGGCAACGATGCCATCGAGGACCAGTCTCCGATGAAATGGACGGTGCCGGTCAACGGCGCCCATTGGACGCTGCTTGCCGCCCCTCGTTCCGGCTGGGATATCGTGCCGCCGAACCAACTCGGATTTCGCCTCGCCATCATGTTCGCCGCGCTCGCGATCATCGTGCCGATCTTCGTCGCCACCTCGCTGATTTCCGAGCGCAACCGCAATATCGATGCGTTGAAGGCGCGCGAACTCAATCTCATCGAGCTGTCGCAGCGTTTCAACCTCGCCATGGAAGCGTCCAATATCGGCATCTGGGAGGTCACGGGCAGCAGCAACAGCCTGTTCTGGGACAGCCGGGCCGCCGGGCTGCACGACAAGCCCGCGGCAAGCGAAGGCAATCGTCTCTACGACTGGCTGGGTTCGATCTATCCCCCGGACCGGACGGCGGCGGAGGCGCATTTCGTCAACTGCGCCTCCAGCAACACGCCCTGCAGCGAGACCTATCGCGTGCAGTTGCCGGATGGCACGCTGCGATACCTGAGGTCGGCGGGCGCGAACTATCGCAACGCCGACGGCACCCTGCGCACCACCGGCATCGTCTGGGACGTGACCAGCGACGTGGTGATGACGCAGACGCTGCGCAACGCCAAGGAAAACACCGACATCAAGAATGCCGAGCTGGAGCTGGCTCTCGATGAGTTGTCGAACCGCGAGCAGGACCTGGAAGAACTGTCGCAGCGCCTCGACCTGGCGCTTGACTCCTACAACTGCGGCATCTGGGAGGCAGACCTGCGCGACAACAGCGCATTCTGGGACGAACGGATGCACCAGCTCTACGGGCTCGCCTACAATGGCCGCCGCACGAGCCGGGAAGACTGGTTGCACTGTCTGCATCCTGACGACCGCGAAGCCGCCGTGAGCGCCGCGGACAAATCGGTCGCTGTCGGAGAAAAGCTCAATTCCGTCCATCGGATCGTGCTGGAAAACGGCCAGATCCGCTATATCCGCTCGGTCGGCCAAGTCCATATGGCGCGCAACGGCATCGCCAAGATCGTCGGCATCGCCTTCGACATCACCGCCGACGTGCTGCTTGCCGAACAGCTCAAGAGCGCCAAGGACGAGGCCGACGCGAAAAATGCCGAGCTCGAGCTCGCCAAGAGCCGCATCGAGCACAATTCGCTGCACGACCCGCTGACCCTGCTCGCCAACCGCCGCAAGCTCGACATGGAGCTCGACCGGCTGTCGCGCTCCAGCCATAACGAGCGACAGAAGTTCTCGATCCTGCATCTCGATCTCGACCGCTTCAAGCAGATCAACGACACGCTCGGCCATGCGGCGGGCGACGCGATGCTTGTGCACGCCTCGCGCATCCTGTCGCGCAACGTCCGCAGCAGCGACATCGTCGCGCGCATCGGCGGCGACGAATTCGTCATCCTTGCCACCAGCAATTCCGGCGCCGAACAGATCGCTCAGCTCGCCCAGCGTATCATCGCGGAATTTCACCAGCCGATCGATTTCGAAGGTTTTGCCTGCCGCTGCGGCGTCTCCATCGGCATCGCCCAGGCAAGCGGCACGAATGTCGATGCGCGCCGCACGCTCGTCAATGCCGATATCGCGCTCTATCGGGCGAAGGGCATGGGCCGCAACCGCTACGAATTCTTCACCCAGAACCTGCAGGCCGAGATCGTCAGCCACAAGCGCACCGCCGACGAGGTGCTGGCCGGCATCGACAACGACGAATTCATCACCTTCTACCAGCCGCAGTTCGATGCCCGCACCAACCAGTTCACGGGCGTCGAGGCGCTGATCCGCTGGAACCATCCGCATCACGGAATTCTTGCGCCGGACCGGTTCCTGAAGATCGCCGAGGACCTCAACGTATCCGCCACACTCGACCACATCGTGCTCGAGACCGTGCTGAAGGACAAGATGCGCTGGGCCGCACTCGGCATCCGGGTGCCGAAGGTCTCCGTCAACGTCTCCTCGAAAAGGCTGCATGACGAAACGCTGATCGATACCCTGCAATCGCTGGCGATAACGCCCGGCGAGATTTCCTTCGAACTGGTGGAATCGATCTTTCTCGATGAAAGCGAAGCCTCGGCAGCCGGCAATCTCGAACGGATCAAGGAACTCGGCATCGATATCGAGATCGACGATTTCGGCACCGGCCATACGTCGATCGTCAGCCTTCTGAAATTGAAGCCCAAGCGGCTGAAGATCGACCGCCAGCTGGTGATGCCGATCGTGACCTCGCCGCAGGAGCGGGCGCTGGTGCGCTCGATCATCGATATCGCCCGTTCCCTCGGGGTCGAAACGGTGGCGGAAGGGGTCGAGACCATGCAGCATGCAAGCCTGCTGCGTGAACTCGGCTGCGATCTGTTGCAGGGTTATGCCTTCTCGCGGCCGCTTTCCTTCAACGATTTCACCGCAGCCGCGCATGCGGAGTGGCGCAAGGCGGCCTGAACCCCGCATTGTTCATCCTTGCGGACGTGACCGTTCTCCCAAGAAAGACTTGTCGCCCGGCAACCTTTTCCATATGACAGCCGCGTCAGAAGTTGGCGGAAGGCCAACTCCGCCACAGCTGGTCTTGTCACGTCATGTCGCACAACACGTTCGGTCATCTTTTCCGCGTCACCACCTGGGGTGAAAGCCATGGCCCGGCACTCGGCTGCGTGGTCGACGGTTGCCCGCCCGGAATCCGTTTCACGCTCGCGGAAATCCAGGCCTGGATGGACAAGCGCAAGCCCGGCCAGTCCCGCTTCGTGACGCAGCGGCGCGAGGACGACGTCGTCAAGGTGCTCTCCGGCGTGATGATGGAAACCGACGGCGAGACGATGATCTCGACCGGCACGCCGATCTCCATGCTGATCGAGAATACCGACCAGCGCTCCAAGGATTACGGCGAGATCGCCCGCCGCTACCGGCCCGGCCATGCCGATTATACCTATGACGTCAAATACGGAATTCGCGACTATCGCGGTGGCGGCCGTTCCTCGGCCCGCGAGACGGCCGCCCGCGTCGCCGCCGGTGCCCTGGCCCGCAAGGTCGTGCCGGGGTTGAATGTCCGTGCTGCACTGATCCAGATCGGCAAGCACAAGATCAACCGCGCCAACTGGGATTGGGATCAGGTCGGCCAGAACCCGTTCTTCTGCCCGGATGCGGCCATGGTGCCGGTCTGGGAAGACTATCTGGACGGCATCCGCAAGGCCGGATCCTCGATCGGCGCCGTGGTGGAAGTGATCGCCGAAGGCGTTCCCGCCGGCCTCGGCGCACCGGTCTACGGCAAGCTCGACCAGGACATTGCGAGCCTGCTGATGTCGATCAACGCCGTCAAGGGCGTCGAGATCGGCGACGGATTCGGCGTCGCGGAACTTTCCGGCGAGGAAGATGCCGACGAAATGCGCATGGGCAATGACGGCAAGCGCATCTTCCTTTCCAACCATGCGGGCGGTATCCTGGGCGGCATCTCCACCGGTGAGGCGGTCGTCGCCCGGTTCGCGATCAAGCCGACGTCCTCCATTCTCACCGAGCAGCGCTCGATCGATGCCGACGGCAACAATGTCGAGGTACGCACCAAGGGCCGCCACGACCCCTGCGTCGGCATCCGCGCCGTGCCGATCGGCGAGGCGATGGTTGCATGCGCGATTGCCGACCACTATCTCCGCGACCGGGCCCAAACCGGACGACATCTCTAGGGAGCGACATTCATGGCCTTTGATCAGAAGCGCGTCGTCGACGCCATCCGTGCCTTCGAAGCCGGCGAAATCGTCGTCGTCACCGATGACGACGACCGCGAGAACGAAGGCGACCTGATCGTCGCCGCCGTCCATTGCACGCCGGACAAGATGGCCTTCATCGTGCGCCACACATCGGGCATCGTCTGCGCCCCCATGCCGCGCGAGGAAGCCAAGCGCCTGAACCTCAACGCCATGGTCGCGGAAAACGACAGCGCGCATACGACGGCCTTTACCGTCAGCGTCGACTTCAAGCACGGCACCACGACGGGCATCTCCGCCGACGACCGGACGCTGACCGTTCGCAACCTTGCCAACCCGAATGCCGGCGCTTCGGATTTCGTGCGGCCGGGCCACATCTTCCCGCTGATCGCCCGCGAAGGCGGCGTGCTGATGCGCTCGGGTCATACCGAAGCGGCCATCGACCTCTGCAAGCTTGCAAACCTGCCGCCGATCGGCGTCATTTCCGAACTGGTGAACGACAACGGCACCGTCATGCGCGGTCCGCAGGTCGCCGATTTTGCTGCTCAGCATCAGCTGAAGCTGGTTTCGGTCGCCGACCTGATCGCCTATCGCCAGCGCAAGGAAACCCTGATCGAACTGCAGTCGAAATTCGATGTCGAGACACCGCATGGCAAGGCGAAGGCACATGCCTATTCGCTGCCCTGGGACCCGATGCAGCATGTGGCGGTGATCTTCGGCGACATTCGCGATGGCGTCGACATTCCCGTTCGCCTGCATCTGGAAAACGTCACGCAGGACGTGTTCGGCTCCCAGCGCTCCGTCGATCGCTACATGAGAAAGATCGAGGAAGAGGGCCGCGGCGTCATCATCTACCTGCGCGAAGGTTCGGTCGGGGTTGGCCAGAAAGATCACGGGCGCAAGCTGCGCCAGGGCGAAGAGGCACATGCCGAAGCCAAGGCGCGCGAGAGCGAATGGCTGGAAATCGGCCTCGGCGCGCAGATCCTGAAGGACCTCGGCGTCACCTCGATCAAGCTTCTGACCCGCAGCGAGCGCCACTATGTCGGCCTCGAAGGTTTCGGCATCGAGATCGCCGAAACGGTGATCTGCTGACCGCCCTCAATCCTTAGGGTTGCAAAAGGTTTCGGACCGTTCCATCGTCGCTCGTTGTCGGGCGGCGATTTTTCGTGTACGGATATTAATTGAAGATCATCTGGGATGAGACGAAGCGGATTGCGAATATCGAGAAGCACGGTCTCGATTTCGCCGATCTATATTTCGAGTTCTTTTTGACCTCGGCCATCGTGCCTGCGCGACATGGGCGGATGAAAGCCATCGGTCGAATGAAAGACGGCGTAGTCGCGGCAATCTTTGTAAGACTCGGCTCTGAAGCGCTCTCGGTCATTTCGATGCGCCCCGCCCGAAAAGATGAGAGGAGCCTGGTCGAATGAATATCAAGGTCCAGAAACAGAAGGAATTCCAGCCCGGCCGTGGTTATACCAAGGAAGACTGGGATGAAGTCTCGAACAATCCTCCCTGGACGGAGGAAGAGCTGAGGAGTGCGCGGCCTTTCAGGGAAGTCTTTCCCGAGATGGCCGCGAAGATGGAACAGGCGATTGCCGCCCGCGGCCGGCCAAAGCTCGAGGCGCCCAAGGTGGCCGTCACGCTGCGGCTCGATCCCAACGTGCTCGAAAAATTCAAGGCGGCCGGCAAGGACTGGCGAGCCAGGATGGCCGAGGAACTGCGCAAGGCGGCCGGGCTCTGAGACGGCTTACCGGCCGGCGGCGAGGATTTCCGCGATGAAGCGGTGAGCCTTGAGCGCATCTTCGCCGGTGACGCGCAGCGGCGTGCCGTTGCGGATCGCATCGATGAAATTCTCGATCAAAGCGCGGTGCATTTCATGGCCGAACGCCATCGGATTGGCCCCTGCCCCGCTGCCGGTTTTTTCGCCGGCCTCGACAATGCTGGTTCCATCCGTGAAGGCTGCATTGAGCGTGTCGCCGCTAAAGACGGCTGTGCCTTTGGTACCGAGCAGCTCGATGCGCTCCGGCAGGCCGGGATAAGCGCAGGTGGTGGCATTCAGCGTGCCGATCGCGCCGTTTTCGTAGGCGAAGGTTGCCGTGACGAGATCCTCCGTCTCCATCGAATGAATCGGGCTGGTGCGGACGAAGGAGGAAACGTCTTTCGGCGTGCCGGCGAAGCTCAGGAGCAGATCGATCGTGTGGATGCCCTGGGTGAGCAGCACGCCGCCGCCATCGCGTGCCATCGTGCCGCGGCCTTCCACGTCATAATAGCTCTGCGGGCGCCAGTTGCGGATCGCGGCCGATGCCTCGATCAGTTGGCCCAGCCGGCCGGATCTGACGATCTCGTCGAGCCTGAGCGCCGCCGAGCGAAAACGGTTCTGCAGCACCATGCCCAGCAGCACGCCGGCGTCGCTCGCGGCGCGGACGATCGCTTCCGAGCGCGCGAACGAAATGTCGAGCGGCTTTTCCAGGAGGATATGCTTTTTCGCCGCTGCGCATTGCCGGACCAGCTCCAGATGACTGCTCGGCGGGGTAAGGATCAGCACGGCCTCGATCGTCTCGTCGGCCAGGGTCGCGTCGAGATCGCCGGTCACGGGGATCGGGTATGCGGCGGCGAATGCCTCCCGCCGGGCGGCGGTCGGGCTGAAGGCCGCGACGCATTCGATCCGATCTGGAAGGTCGAGCAGGGCGCGGGCATGATGCCCCGCAGCCATGCCGAGCCCGACCATCGCCACCTTCAGTTTCGTCATCGCTCCCTCCCCCTCAAGATCTGCGTTGTCAGCCGAGAATGTCGAGCGTGCGCATGATGCCGCGCAGCTCCGCCAGACCTTCAGCCGCTCCATGCAGGAATAGCCGGAATTGACCTTCTTGCCTATGTCGTCGACAATCGCGTGGCCGTGGTCGGGCGTCCGATCGGTGAGCCCCATGAAATCGTAACAGACTGTCCTGATGCCGGCTTGGGCGATCGCGCGGATCGAGGCCCTTTAGTTGTCGGGCAGCCCCGGCCAACGGTCAGTTCGGGCCTTGATATCCCATGGACGACGACGCTTCCACCAAAACGACCGCCGCCTCACGCTGAAGGCGGAACCTCGTCCGGGAATGCGGGTTGGGAAGGATATCCTATCTCCCACGGAAGGTTTTCATGACCAACAAGAAGCACGCGATCGAGCAGCGACGCCCTGGACCGGAAGGATTGCGGCCGTGAACCGAAGCATCAAGATCACGCCGCCGAGCCTCGATCCGCTGGCTCCCGTTGCCGACACCACCGTCGAAACCATCTTCTTCGAACCGAGTGACTGGGTGCCGAACAATCGCGATCTGCCGGTGCTGGTCTATCGCCGCGCCATTTTGGCCGAGGGCGAGATGGCGCCGAAATTCGAAACCCGGTTCCGGCAGAATGGCTGGCAGGGCATCTGGCGCAACGGCGTGTTCGACTACCAGCACTATCACACCGGCGCCCACGAGGTGCTGGGGATCGTCGGCGGACGGGCGCGGCTGCTGATCGGCGGGCCCGACGGCACGGAACTCAGCGTCAACGCCGGCGACTGCCTGATCCTGCCGGCCGGCACCGGTCACAAGCGCATCGACGCCAGCCGGGACTTCCTGGTGGTCGGCGCCTATCCCCCCGGACAGGACGCCGACATCCGGACAGGGCCGGCAAACCAGGCGCAGATCGACACCATCGCGAACCTGCCGCTTCCAAAGACCGACCCCGTGGAAGGGGCCGATGGCCCCCTTCTTCGCGCCTGGTCGCGACGCCGTGCCTAGACATCGCATGCCGGCCTGCACCTTCTGAATGGCCGGCGACCCTTTATTCACCCCGGTTTTCCGAGGGGCGAAACGCGCTGTTTCCGGTCCGGAAATCGCTCATAAATCGGGCATTGGAATACCGCTCCATAAGCGCGGGCGTCGAGGCCATTAGATTTGCGCCGGACGCCCGCGCGGCATTTGACGACCCCCAAATTGTATGGCTACCTTATATTTTAGCGCGAGCGGGAGGAGACTGTTCGCGTCATCACATTCCGGCCTCGCCCGCGATGTCCCGGACTGACTCTAGGAGGAGAGTACAGTGAAGAAATTTCTAGCAGGCGCCCTGGCGCTGGCGTTTTCAGCCTATATACCGGGCGGCGCAATGGCCGCCGACGATTATCCGAACCGGCCCGTTACGTTGATCGCAGGCTTCCCTGCCGGCAGCGGCGCGGATGTCTATGCCCGCTTCTTCGCCAAGAAGTTGGAAGAAAAGATGAAGCAGACCTTCCTTGTCGACAACAAGCCGGGCGGCCTCGGCAGCCTTTCGGTCGTTGCGCTGAAGAATGCCAAACCGGACGGCTATACGTTGCTGATCGCGTCCGCCGACCAGTTAACGGCCGCGCCCTACATCTTCAACAACCCGCCCTACGATCCGATCAAGGACTTCGAATATATCGCACCGGTGTTCAGCCAGGCGTTCATGATGCTGGTCAATGCCAAGTCGCCATATAAACACATTTCCGAGCTGACGGCGGCGATGAAGGAAAAGGGCGACAAGGCGTCCTATTCCACATCCAACTTCCCATCGACGATCCTCGGCGAGATGTACAAGGTCAATGCCGGTGGTCTGCAGACCCAGCAGGTCCGTTACAAGACCGCCGCCGACGCACTCAACGACTTTGCCAGCGGCTCGATCGATTACACGATCGGCGACCCGGTCTTCGGCCTTGCCCGCTCGCGGGATGGGACGTTGCGGGTGCTGGCCGTCAGCACGGCAAAGCGCATTTCTTCGGTACCGGATATCCCGACCTTTGCTGAAGAAGGCGTCCCGAATGTCGACGTGCGCATCTGGTGGGTTCTCGCAGCGCCGAAGGGCACGCCGAAAGCGATCATCGACACGATGTACAAGGCAATGACCGAGGTCACCACCAGCGACGACGCCCGCAAGTTCGTCGGCACCAATGGCGGCGAGCCGATGACGCTGGAGAGCCCGCAGGCGACGCTCGACTATGCGACGATGGATACCAAGCGCTGGGAAGAGTGGGCGAGGATCGGCAAGCTGGAGAAACAGTGAGCGTTCCGGACGCATCACCATCAGGAAGGCCGGAGCGTTCTCCGGCCTTTTTCGTTTCAGCTTGCCCGGCAAAGAAAACCCCGGGAGGCCTCCTCAAAGCGGCAACTCGGGATTGATCATCCTCATCAAGAGCTTCGCCTGAGATGTAGGGCCGTTGAATGCGAAAACCGGCGAAACCCGGCAATTTTATCGGAACCAGCGCCGCCGCTCGACAGTTAGACCGCAGAATTCGACGGCTCTAATCGACGGCGAGGCAAAACCGATGAACACGCGCCCCCAATTCATCGCCGGGACATCCCTCGCGCAACTCCCACCGCAGATCTACTACGTTCACCCCCTGATGCTGAAGGGGATCGATGCATGGCGGGAGGTTTTCGCGCATGCCAGGGATCTCGGTTTCGACACCGTTCTGACGGCGCCGCTTTTCGCACGGGGCCCCAATGCCAGCGTCTTCGTGACGAGGGATTTCGACCGGCTGGAGCCTGAACTCCAGATCGGCGCCTCCGTCGAAGACGGGATCAAGGCCCTGATCCAGGCGGCGGGGGAAGCCAAGATCAAGCTGATGCTCGACCTCGTGGTCGACCGGGTCGCGGTGGATTCGCACCATGCCGGGCCAATCCTTGCCGATCCGCGCGTCGCACCGCGCGACAGCTGCAGCCGCGGCATCGATTTCATGAGCGAAGCCCGCCATATCGAGGACTGGCGCGAACGGATGGCGCGGCTAGCTGGCCTCGGGATTGCCGGTTTCCGCTGCCTCGGCATCGGCCGCCTAGCCCCGGAAGCCTGGTACGACCTGATCATCTCGACCCGCAAGACCGCGCCGGAAACCACCTTTCTGGCCTGGACGCCGGGCACTTCCTTCGAGGACCGCCGGGCGCTCGAGGGTGCCGGCTTCGACGGCAGCTTCTCGTCGCTCGCCTGGTGGAACCTCGAGGAACGCTGGATCCTCGACGAGTACCAGATCCAGCGCCAGCTCGGTTACCAGATCACATTCCCGGAGGCGCCTTTCGGCAAACGCATCGCTCATGGCACCGACAGTTGCGAAGTGCTGCAGAGAAAGGCGATCCGCTCGCTGAAACTCGCCTCGACCTTCGCCAGCGGGCTGATGATCCCGATGGGTTTCGAGTTCGGGGCCTCGACGCCGCTCGACCCGCTGTTTGGCGACGGATTGGGGCTCAGGGGCCTGCGCGAACAGGGTTCGTTCGATCTCTCCGGGGATATCCGCGGCGTGAACGCCGGCACCAACAAGACGGCGGCCGGGTTCGCCCGGCAACCGCTGCGCCTCATCTCCACCAGCCAGACGCCGGCCGTCGCATTGATGCAGACCGACAGGGAAGACGTCCGTTCGGCACAGAAGGTGCGCGTCGTGGTTCTGAATCGGGATCTGCGCCGCTCCGTTGCCGCTCCCTTCAACGCGCTTCGCGAGGCCGCCTCGCCCTTCCTGCCGCTCGAAGCGCCGGAGACGGACGGAGAGGCCTTCGCCGCCCAGCTCAAGCTGAAACCGGGCGAAATCAGGATATTCGAAGGCCGGTCGTCGGTGCCGATCGTCGATGCGGCGCCGGTGCCGGCCGTCGACAAGGCCACCGCCTCGCCGCGACTGGCAATCGAGAAGATCACCCCCGCGGTGGATGACGGCCGTTTCGTGGTCAAACGCATCGTCGGCGAAACTGTGAGGGTCGAGGCGGACATTTTTGGCGACGGCCATGATCCGTTGGCGGCGGCGCTCAAATGGCGGGCGGCCGACGAGGCCGAATGGAACGAGGAGCCCATGCAGCTCATCCTGAACGACCGCTGGAGCGCGGAGTTCACGCTGAAGCGCATGGGGCGCCATGAATTCCTGATCGAAGCCTGGCGCAATCCGTTCGCGATCTTCCGTTATGAATTCGCCAAGAAACACGAGGCCCGGCTCGATCTCAGGCTGGAGATCCAGGAGGGCATCAACCTCGTCCTCGATGCGCTGGACAATGCGTCCGGCAGGATCAAGACACGGCTGAAAGCCCTGTTCGACAAGCTGACCGAGTTGCAGGACCCGCAGCGCACGGAAATCCTGCTGGCGCCCGCAACCGCCGATCTGATGACGGAGGCCGACCGCCGGCCGTTCAAGGTGCAATCACAGGCGATCCCGGTCGATGCCGAGCGGATCGCTGCGGGTTTCGCCAGCTGGTACCAGATATTTCCGCGCTCGCAGAGCGGCGACCCCAACCGGCACGGCACGTTCGACGACGTCATCAAGCGGCTGCCTGAAATCCGCGACATGGGTTTTGACGTGCTTTATTTCCCGCCGGTCCATCCTATCGGCAAGACCAACCGCAAGGGTCGCAACAATACGCTGAACGCGGCGGCGGAGGATCCCGGCAGTCCCTATGCGATCGGCTCCGAGGACGGCGGTCATGACGCGATCCACCCGGCGCTCGGCACATTCGACGATTTCCGCCGGCTGGTGGATGCCGCCAGGGACGAGGGTCTTGAAATCGCGCTCGATCTGGCGATCCAGGCGTCGCCCGACCATCCGTGGCTGAAATCACATCCCGGCTGGTTCGACTGGCGGCCGGACGGGACGATCCGTTATGCGGAGAACCCGCCGAAGAAATACGAGGACATCGTCAATGTCGATTTCTACGCCCATGACGCGATCCCTTCACTGTGGGTCGAGCTGCGCGACGTCGTGCAGAAATGGGTCGACAACGGCGTCAAGTTGTTCCGCGTCGACAATCCGCACACCAAACCCTTCCCGTTCTGGGAATGGCTGATCGCCGATATTCGAGCCCGGCATCCCGAGGTGGTCTTCCTGTCGGAGGCCTTCACCAAGCCGAAGGTGATGTACCGGCTCGCCAAGGTCGGGTTTTCGCAGTCCTATACCTATTTCACCTGGCGCAATGCCAAGTGGGAACTCGAGCAATATATGCGCGAGATCACCACGGAGGAGCCGAAGGATTTCTTCCGGCCGCATTTCTTCGTCAACACCCACGACATCAATCCGGACTTCCTGCAGAACGCGCCGCGACCGGCCTACCTGATCCGCGCTGCGCTCGCGGCGACGCTGTCCGGTCTCTGGGGCGTCTATAACGGTTTCGAGCTCTGCGAAGGCCGACCGGACGCCAAGCGCAAGGAATATGCCGACTCGGAAAAGTACGAGATCCGTGCCTGGGATTACGACCGCCCCGGCAACATCAAGGGCGAGATCACCCTTCTCAACCGGCTCCGCCGCGAGAACCCGGCGCTGCACTCCCATCTCGGCCTCCAGCTTCTCACCGCCTGGAACGACAACATCATGTTCTTCGAGAAGGCGAGCGCCGGCCGCGAGAACGTTTTGCTGATCGCCATCAACCTCGACCCCTACAATGCACAGGAGGCGGATGTCGAAATTCCGCTCTGGTCATGGAACCTCCCGGACCATGGCGCGCTTGACCTCGAAGACCTGATCGGCGGCAACCGTTTCACGCTGGCCGGCAAGGTCCAACGCATCCGGCTCGATCCGCATCAAGGCCTGCCGTTTGCGATCTGGCGCGTGCGATAAGGGAGGAAAACAAAATGGACATGACGGGCAGCCGCGGTCAGACTCAGAACCAGGCGCAAGGCCAAGAGAGCGATCCCTTGTGGTACAAGGACGCGATCATCTACCAGCTCCACATCAAGTCGTTCTTCGATGCCAATGGCGACGGGATCGGCGATTTCCAGGGCCTGCACGAGAAGCTCGACCATATCGCCTCGCTCGGGGCCAACGCGATCTGGCTGCTGCCCTTCTTCCCCTCGCCGCGACGAGACGACGGCTATGACATTGCCGATTACGGCAGCGTCAGCCCCGATTACGGCACGGTGGACGAGTTCAAGGCTTTCGTCGAAGCGGCGCACCAGCGCGGCATAAGGGTGATCATCGAGCTCGTCATCAACCACACGTCCGACCAGCATCCGTGGTTCCAGCGGGCGCGGCATGCCCCAGCCGGCACGCCGGAGCGGGATTTCTACGTCTGGTCGGATACGGACCAGAAATTTCCCGAAACCCGGATCATCTTCCTCGACACGGAAAAATCGAACTGGACCTGGGACCCGGTCGCCGGCGCCTATTACTGGCATCGTTTTTATTCCCACCAGCCGGACCTCAACTTCGACAATCCGCAGGTGCTGGAAGAACTGCTCGGCGTCATGCGCTTCTGGGCGGATACCGGCATCGACGGGTTCCGGCTGGACGCCATCCCCTATCTCGTCGAGCGCGAGGGAACCAACAACGAGAACCTGCCCGAGACGCACGAGATCCTGAAGAAGATCCGCGCCTCGCTCGATGCCACGCACCCCGGCAAGATGCTGCTCGCAGAGGCCAATCAATGGCCGGAAGACACCAACGAATATTTCGGCAATGGCGACGAATGTAACATGGCGTTCCATTTTCCGCTGATGCCGCGCATGTACATGGCGATCGCCAAGGAAGACCGTTTCCCGATCACTGACATCATGCGGCAGACGCCGGAAATCCCGGAAAACTGCCAATGGGCGATCTTCCTTCGGAACCACGACGAGCTGACGCTCGAAATGGTGACCGACGAGGAACGCGACTACCTCTGGAACATCTATGCCGCCGACCGCCGCGCCCGCATCAATCTCGGCATCCGCCGCCGCCTTGCTCCCTTGATGGAGCGCGACCGCCGGCGCATCGAGCTGATGAACGCGCTGCTTCTCTCCATGCCCGGAACGCCGGTCCTCTATTACGGTGACGAGATCGGCATGGGCGACAACATCTATCTCGGCGACCGCGACGGGGTGCGCACGCCGATGCAATGGTCGCCGGACCGCAATGGCGGTTTCTCCAAGGCCGACCCGGCAAGGCTGGTGCTGCCGCCGGTGATGGACCCGCTCTACGGATACGAGGCGGTGAATGTCGAGGCGCAGGGCGCCGACGCCCATTCGCTGCTCAACTGGACGCGGCGGATGCTGGCCCTGCGCAACAAGCATTCCGCCTTCGGGCGCGGTTCGCTCAGGTTCCTGGCGCCGGGCAACCGCAAGATCCTTGCCTATCTGCGGGAATACAATGGCGACACGATCCTCTGCGTCGCCAATCTGTCGCGCCTGCCGCAGGCGGTGGAGCTTGACCTGGCGCAGTTCGCCGGACGCGTGCCGATCGAACTGTCGGGCATGTCGCCGTTCCCGCCGATCGGCCAGCTCACCTATCTGCTCACCCTGCAGCCTTTCGGCTTCTTCTGGTTCCAGCTGGTGGCGGAAGCGGACGGCCCGGTCTGGCGCAAGGAGCCGCCGGAGCAGATGCAGGACATGGTGACCATGGTCACCCGCCGCGACCTGCAGGAACTGGTCGACCAGCCGCGGCTTGCCGGCACGCTGTCCAACGAGGTCCTGCCCGCCTATCTCGGCAAGCGCCGCTGGTTCGGCTCCAAGGGCGAAATCCTGACCGGAGCCTCGCTGGTCGCCGCAACGCCGATCCCCTTCGCCAACAACATCCTGCTCGGCGAACTCGAAGCGGAGGTGAACGGCCGCAAGGACACCTACCTGCTGCCGCTTGCCGTCTCCTGGGACGATGCCCAGCCGACCGCGCTTGCCCAGCAGCTGGCGCTCGCGCGCATCCGGCAGGGCCGCCGCGTCGGCTTCCTGACGGACGGGTTCGCCATGGAGGGACTGGCGCGCGGCGTGATCCGCGGCCTTTGCGAACGTTCGGTGATTTCCGGCCGTGCCGGCACGCTGGAATTCATCGGCACCGACAAGCTCGACTGCCTGACGATCAACGAGGACATGGCCATCCACTGGCTGTCGGCCGAGCAATCCAACAGTTCGCTGATCTTGGGCGACATGGCGATGGTGAAGCTCATCCGTCACGTCTTCCCCGGCATGCATCCCGAAGTCGAGATGACCCGGTACCTGACCAATGTCGGCTACCAGAACACGGCGCAACTGCTCGGTGAGGTCGCCCGCACGGCCCCGGACGGAAGCCGCTATACGCTGATCATCGTGCAGAGCGCGATCCGCAATCAGGGCGACGCCTGGAACTGGATGCTCAGCAACCTGCGCCGCGCCATCGACGAGATCGTCGTGACCGGGCTCGAGGGCGACGTCGTGGACGAGCATTTCAAGCCGCTCGTCAATTTCGTCATGGCCATCGGCAAACGGCTCGGCGAACTGCACGTGGCGCTTGCCCAGCCGACCGAAGACCCGGACTTCCAGCCGGTCCAGGCCACGGCAGCCGATGCGGAAAAATGGCGAGAGGCTGTCAGGGGACAGATTTCGCAGAGCCTGGGAATCCTCGAAAAGACGGTAGAGGGTCTCGACTCGGATATAGCGCGCGAAGTGCAGGGGCTTCTGGAACGCCGCGACGACCTTCTTGGCCTCGCCACGCATTTCGCCGGAGCGGTGGAAGGCACGCTGATGACCCGCAACCACGGCGACTTCCATCTCGGCCAGATCCTGGTCGCGGAAGGCGATGCATACATCATCGACTTCGAAGGCGAACCGACCCGCGACCTTGCCGAGCGGCGGGCAAAGACAAACCCATTACGCGACGTCGCAGGGCTCTTGCGCTCGCTCAGCTATCTTGCAGCCTCTGCCGATCTCGACCGGGAGATCGTCAGCGAGGTGGAGGGCGCCCGCCACAAGGCGCTGGTCGGCCGGTTCATGGAGATGGCGGAACCCGCCTTCCTCGAAGCCTATTTCGAGGCCACCGGGAGTTCGGAAGCGTTGCGCATCCATGAGGACGACCGGGAACGCATCCTTGATCTCTTCCTTCTTGAAAAAGCTGCCTACGAGATCGCCTACGAGGTGCGCAGCCGCCCCCATTGGCTCCCCCTGCCGCTTGCCGGCTTCTCGGCGATCGCATCCCGACTTCTGGAGAATGTCTCATGAGATACGAGCGCGCAGACCTGATGATCGGCACCGCCCGCGAGGGCCTCGCTGCCCTTGTCGAAGGACGGCACGGAGACCCGTTCTCGATCCTCGGACGACATCAATACGGCGATCTCACGGTGGTACGGGCGCTTCTGCCCGGCGCGCTGGCGGTCGAAGTGGTGGAGGCCTATACCGGCAAGGTGCTGGCCGAGCTCGAAACCATCCATGAAGGCGGGGTTTTTGCCGGCGTGACCGGCAGCACGGCGCCCTATTTCTTCCGGATCCGCTGGCCGGATGCCGTACAGGAAATGGAAGATCCCTACGGCTTCCCGCTCCTGCTCGGCGATCTCGACCTGCATCTGATCGGTCAGGGCACCCATTACGACCTCGGCCGGACGCTCGGCGCTATCCCGATGGAGGTCGAAGGCATCGAGGGCGTACGCTTTTCCGTCTGGGCGCCGAATGCCCGGCGCGTCTCCGTCGTCGGCGATTTCAATTCCTGGGACGGGCGGCGGTATCCGATGCGGCTTCGTCCGCAGGCGGGCATCTGGGAAATCTTCATCCCCCGCCTCACCCACGGCGAGCGCTACAAGTTCGAACTGCTCGACGGCAACGGCAACCTGCTGCCGCAGAAGGCCGATCCGGTGGCCCGCGCCAGCGAGGCGGCACCATCCACGGCCTCGATTGTCGCTTCATCGAAACCGTTCCGCTGGAACGACGAGGAGTGGATGCGCAGGCAACGCACCGAGCGGGATCGCGAAGGCGCGATGTCGATCTACGAGGTGCATCTCGGCTCGTGGCTGCGGATCGCCGAAGAGGGCAACCGCCATCTCGACTGGGTCGAGCTCAGCCAGCGGCTGATCCCCTATGTGCAGAACCTCGGCTTCACCCATATCGAGATGCTGCCGATCATGGAGCATCCGTTCGGCGGTTCCTGGGGTTACCAACCGCTCGGGCTGTTCGCGCCGACCGGGCGCCACGGCACGCCGGAGGATTTCGCCTATTTCATCGATCGCTGCCATCAGGCCGGCATCGGCGTCATCCTCGACTGGGTGCCGGCGCATTTTCCGACCGACGTCTGGGGGCTTGCGAGGTTCGACGGGACGCCGCTCTACGAACATGCCGATCCGCGCGAAGGGTTTCACAAGGACTGGAACACGCTGATCTACAATCTCGGCCGCAACGAGGTGAAGGGGTTCCTGATCGCGTCTGCGCTGGAATGGCTGGAGCACTATCATGTCGATGCGCTGCGGGTCGATGCCGTTGCCTCGATGCTCTATCGCGACTACAGCCGCAACGAGGGCGAATGGATCCCCAACCAGTATGGCGGCCGAGAAAATCTGGAGGCCGTCGAATTCTTCAAGCACCTGAACAGCATCATCCATGACCGCTGCCCGCACGCGTTCACGGCGGCGGAGGAATCGACCGCCTGGCCGGGGGTCACCAGGAAGACCGAAGAGGGCGGCCTCGGCTTCGATTTCAAATGGAACATGGGCTGGATGCACGACACGCTGCATTACATGCAGGACGACCCGGTCTACCGGAAATACCACCATGGCGCCATGAGCTTCGGGATGATCTATGCCTATTCCGAACGCTTCATCCTGCCGCTCTCCCATGACGAGGTGGTGCACGGGAAGGGCTCGCTGCTGGCCAAGATGCCGGGCGACCATTGGCAGAAGCTTGCCAACCTGCGCGCCTATTACGGCTTCATGTGGGGTCATCCCGGCAAGAAGCTCATGTTCATGGGTGGCGAACTGGCGCAGGAGAGTGAATGGAACCACGACGGCTCGGTCGTCTGGGACCTGCTGGACAGGCCCGACCACGCCGGCGTCCAGCGGCTGATCCGCGATCTCAATGCGCTCTATGCGCAGGAACCCGCGCTGCAATACGGCGATCTGCACCATGAAGGCTTCGAATGGGCGGTCGCCGACGATGCTGAGAACTCGGTCTACGGCATGCTGCGCTCGTCGCCGGACCGTTCGTCGTACATGCTCGTCCTGTCCAACATGACCCCGGTACCGCGCCAAAGCTATCGGATCGGCGTGCCCAGGGAAGGCCGCTGGGACGTGGTGCTCAATACCGACGCCGGGGTTTATGGCGGCGCCAATCTCGGCCAGACGGAAGCCTGGACGGAACGCCAGCCGGCGCATGGCAGGGAATTTTCCATCTCCCTGATCATTCCGCCGCTTGCGACGGTGTTCCTCAGGTGGAAACAGTAGGTGGGCGCGAGTTACCACGGATATTCCAAAATTGAGGGCGTGCCGTAGGCACCCCCCTCTGCCCTGACGGGCATCTCCCCCTCAAGGGGGGAGATCGGATGGAGCAGCCCTTTCGACTCCATCACGATCGTCCAAGGACGGAGTAAGGGACGTTGCCTCGCCTGAAGCAAACTTCGAGCTTCAACGGAGGACGGTGAGCCCGCCCCTAGCCGATCTCCCCCCTTGAGGGGGAGATGCCCGGCAGGGTAGAGGGGGGTATCGCGGGCACAAAGATGGCCTTAAAGCAAAGGCAAACAACCTATTCCCCCCGCCAGCCCTCCTGATAGGCCACCTTGTCCACCCCCGCGAACCGCCCGACCCGCACCAGTTCCGCCTCCAGCTTCTCCAACCGCCCGGCTGAAGCCCGAACGCCCTTTTCAAGCCAGAGCTTCTTCACGTCCAGCGTACCCGACTTGCGGTCCGCCTTCATGTCGATGCGGCCGATCATCCGGTCGCCTTCAAGCAGCGGGAAGACGTAATAGCCGTATTGCCGCTTCGGCTCCGGCACGAAAACCTCGATGCGGTAGAAGAAGTCGAACAGCCGCTCGGCGCGGTCGCGGTTGCGCAGCAACGGATCGAAGGGGCTGAGGACGCGCACCCGGGCGGGCGGTTCGAGGATCGGCCCAAGGTTTTCCGGAAAACCGTCAAAGGCGAAGGATGGGCGCGGACGGCTGCCGTCGGCGGTCTCGATCAGCACTTCCGTGAGTTCATCGCGATGGGACTTCACCCAGTCCTTCGCCTCGTCGGGCGTAACCAGATCGAAGAAGGCGGCAAGCTCGCCGGAGGTCGCGAAACCGAGGCGAGACATGGCGCCGCGGCAGGCCCAGTCGACGAATTCTTCGTGGCTGACTTCCGGCTCGTGATGATGCAGCGGAATGACCCGCTCCATCAGGTCGTAGATCTTCTGGAAGTTGACGCGCCCGGCGATCGCCAGCTTGCCGGTGTGCCAGTAATATTCGAGCGCCGTCTTGTTGGGGTGCCAGTTCCACCAGCCGCCGGACTTGTGATCCTCCTGCTTCATGTCGCGGGACATGATCGCGCCGTTTTCGGCGATGTGCCGGAAGGTGTCCTCGAAGGCGGCGTCGAACCCCTCGCCGTGCCATTTCCTCCAGCGTTCAGCCAGAACCGGCTCGCGGCGGCGAAAACGGTGTTTCCAGTAGCGGAAGAAACTGGCCGGAATGATCGAGGCGTCATGCGTCCAGTGTTCGAACAGCTCCCCGTCCTTTTCCAGAAGTGCTGTCAGGTGCTCGCGCCGGTAGGTCTGGTTGCGCGAAAACAGGATCATGTGATGGGCGCGCTCGACGGTGGCTATACTATCCACCTGGACAAAGCCGAGATCGTCTATGAGTTGCAGCAGGCCGGCCTTGCTCAGCGCCCGGCCGGGCGGCTCGCAGAGCCGCTGCCGTTCGAGGAATATTCTGCGGGCCTGATCGTTCGGAATGAGAATCGCCATGGGATGTAGACTAGGATGTCGCCGCGCCGGATTCAATGTTCACGTTCGGTTCTACATTCCCCTTCCCCTTCTTCCGGTCTATAGACCGCTGAACAGCGAGGGACAGGCTTGGATATCCGTTTCGAACAGGCAGAAGCGCGTTTCGAGGGACGCACCGTCGTCCATCCGCTGACGCTGTCGTTGACCGAGCGGCGGATCGGCGTGATCGGCCTCAACGGCTCCGGCAAGACCACGTTCGCGCGGATGATCAACGGGCTGGTCCTGCCCGCCGCGGGCCGGGTGAGCGTCAACGGTTTCGATACGGTGAAGGACGGCGACAAGGTGCGCGGCCAGGCAGGGTTCATCTTCCAGAACCCGCAGAACCAGATCATCCTGCCGATCCTGAAGGAGGATATCGCGCTCGGGCTGAAAAGCCGCAAACTCCCGAAGGCGGATACGGAAAAGGCGGTGGAGGCCGTGCTGGCCCGTTTCGGCATCGCCGATCTCGGCGAACGGCGGGCACATGAGCTTTCCGGCGGCGAATTGCAGCTGGCGGCGCTCGCCTCGGTTCTGGTCACCCGGCCGGATATCCTGATCATGGACGAGCCGACCAACCAGCTCGACCTCAGGAACCGGGGCCTCGTGGAGCGGACGATCCACGGGCTCGAGGAAAACGTCATCGTCATCAGCCATGATCTCGGCTTGATCGCCGGCTTCGACCGGGTCCTGCTTTTCCATGAAGGCCGCCTTGCCGATGACGGTGCGCCGGCGAAGGTCATCGCCCGCTACCATGAGCTTGCGGCATGAAAACGCTCTATGTGGAGGGCGACACGTTTCTGCACCGGCTTTCGCCGCGCCCGAAACTTCTCGGCCTCGCGGCTGTCAGCCTCGTCCTCTTTCTGATCCATTCGCCGGCCGTTCTGTCAGGCGCGGCCATTCTCGGCGGTTTCGTCTATGCCTCGCTCCGGCTCGGATGGCGCCAATCCTGGCTGCGGCTGCGGCCGATCCTCATGACCATCGCGATCGTTGCGCTGTTCACGCTCGCTTTCAACGGCCCTCATGACGCGCTGGTTGCGGCGACCCGGCTGACGGCGCTTGCCTTCTTCGCCGCGGTCGTGACGGCGACCACCAGCACCGGCGATTTCATCGACGAGATCACACGTCTTGCCATGCCGCTCGAACGTCTGGGGGTCGTCAAGGCCGCCGATATCGGGCTTTCGATCGGTCTCGTCATCCGTTTCGTGCCGGAAATCCTCAGCCGCTACCAGGCCATCCGCGACGCCCATCGCGCCCGAGGTCTCAAGCCGAAACCGCTGACGCTTGCCGTGCCACTCATCATCCTGACGCTCAAAAATGCCGACGAGATTGCCGCTGCCATTGACGCACGCGGCATCCGGGCGCAGAAATAACGGCACGTAAAGACCTGAGGATTCGCATCGCATGACCACCCGTGATCTCGTTCTGGCCGCCCTTTTCGCCGCCATTATCGTGGCGCTCGGTCTCGTGCCGCCGATCATGCTCGGGTTCATTCCGGTGCCGATCACGGCGCAGTCGCTGGGCGTCATGCTGGCGGGCGTGATCCTCGGCGCCAAGCGCGGCGGTTTCGCGGTGCTTCTGGTCCTGCTGCTCGTCGCAATCGGCCTGCCGGTGCTGTCGGGCGGACGCGGCGGCCTTGCCACCTTCGCCTCGCCGACGGCCGGTTATCTCGTCGGCTGGTTCTTCGCGGCCGTCGTCACCGGTTATTGTTCCGAGCGTTTCGTCGATCGGTCACAGACCGGGATCGTGCAGATCACGGGATTTTTCCTCGCGGCGCTGCTCGGCGGCGTGGTCATCGACCATGCGCTCGGGGTCATCTACCTCGCCTATGTCACCGGAACCGGGCTTTCGACGGCCTTCATCGGCGATCTCTCCTTCATTCCGGGCGATGTGCTGAAGGCGATGATCGCGGCACTTGCGGGGCGCGCCGTGATGGTCGGGTACCCGTTGCTGCCGCAACGGGCCTGATCACAGACTCTTATCAATCCAGGAACTGGTAGAGCCAGTCGCGCAGGTCTTCTGGAAGCGGGATCGGCTCCTTGCTCTCGGGATCGCAGGTTATCCAGACGATCTCGGCCTCCGCGACGGCCTCGTTGCCCCGCAGCATATGCACCAGAAAACCGGCGGACTTTCCGCCGATCTTGCTGACCCCGATATGGGTGTGGACGATATCGCCGAGTTTCAGGGCCGAATGGAACGTGCAGGTGATCTTGCCGATGCTGAAGAACGGATCGTCCTTCTGCGGCTTGCGGCGACGCCAGAATTCCGTGACGGCTTCTTCCGCCCGCACGACATAGGATGACCGGAACATCTCTCCGTTCATGTCGACATCCCGGAAGGGAACCCGGAATTCCTGAGACTTGACTGACTCTTTCGCCACGATGCCCTCTGGGTTGCACCCACTCATGTAAGACCATTCTTTCAAGCTAAACAAGTGCGAGAGCAAGGGGTTGCAGCTTGAAAAAGTCCGCTTTCTGCGCCATGTCGGAATGGTCCAGACCGGACTGACCCTCACGAGGCCGCCGCATGACCACGCGCCTTTACGAACACAAGATCTTCCTCGAACACCGTACGCCCGAAGGACATCCCGAAAGGGCGGACCGGCTTCGATCGCTGGCGATCGCGCTGGAGCATCCGAATTTCGCCCGGCTCGACCGCAAGGACGCGCCACAGGCGAACGAGGACGCCGTTCTGCTTGCCCATCCGGAAGAGCACCTGCGGGCCGTGATGCGTGAAATTCCCGAGGAGGACACGATCCGCCAGATCGAGGCCGACACCTATGTGGGGCCGAAAAGCCTGCAGGCGGCGCTGACCGGGATCGGCGGCGCGATGGCGGCCATCGACGACGTGGCGACCGGCAAGGTGGACAATGCTTTCGTGGCGGCAAGACCGCCCGGCCATCACGCCGAAAAAGACAAGGCGATGGGTTTCTGCCTGTTCAACAACGCCGCGATCGCAGCCCGGCATGCACAGAGGAAATACGGCATCGAGCGCGTCGCGATCGTCGACTGGGACGTGCATCACGGCAACGGCACCCAGGACATCTTCTGGGACGATCCGTCGGTTCTGTTCTGCTCGACCCACCAGATGCCGCTTTATCCCGGCACCGGCGCCAAGGACGAGACCGGCACCAGGAATAACGTCGTCAACGCCCCGCTTTCGCCCGATACCGGCAGCGAACATTTTCGCGAAGCCTTCAAGAGCCGCGTGCTGCCGGCGCTCGACAATTTCCGGCCGGATTTCATCATCATTTCGGCCGGCTTCGACGCGCATCATCGCGATCCGCTGGCGCAGATCAACCTTGTCGGCGACGATTTCGACTGGGCGACCGGGCGGCTGATGGAAATGGCGGGGAAGTATGCCAACAACCGGGTCGTCAGCCTGCTCGAGGGCGGATATGATCTCGAAGGGCTCGCCGAATCGGCGGGCATGCACATCTGCAGACTGATGAAGGGATAGACGATGACCGAAAACACCGAGAGCCTCGATGTGAGCGGCTATTCCTTCGAAAAAGCCGTCGCCGAACTCGAAAGCATCGTGGCGCGGCTGGAGCGCGGCGACGTGGCGCTCGACGAGTCGATCGCCATCTACGAGCGCGGCGAAGCGCTGAAGAAACACTGCGAGAAACTGCTGACGGCCGCCGAAAACCGCATCGAAAAGATCCGCCTCGACCGCGCCGGCAAGCCGCAGGGCGTCGAGCCGCTCGACGGCGAGTGAGCTTCCCCGCCTAAACCAAAGTCTTACGACCTTCGCACGGAATGCGTCATAAACCGATTGACGCACCGGAAGTGCCTCCCCATGATGGCCTCCATCTTATGGTTGTTTTGGGAGGAGACCATTATGAATTTCGGCGTGAAGGCCAGCAAAATCAATCTCATGTTCGCGGCGACGCTTGCCGTTTCGACGGCGTTTTCCGCAGCCGGCGCGAAGGCTGCGGAATTTATCAACGTGCTGACCGGCGGCACATCGGGCGTCTATTATCCGCTCGGCGTCGCGCTTGCGGAAATCTACGGACAGGGGATCAAGGACAGCCGCACCCAGGTGCAAGCGACGAAGGCCTCCGTCGAAAACCTCAACCTGCTGCAGGCAGGACGCGGCGAAATCGCCTTCTCGCTCGGAGATTCCGTGCAGGAGGGCTGGAAGGGCAACAAGGAAGCGGGCTTCCCCGCCAAGCTCGACAAGCTGCGCGGCATCGCCGCCATATATCCGAACTATATCCAGGTGGTGGCGAGCGCCGAATCCGGCGTGAAGACGCTTGCCGACCTCAAGGGCAAGAGCCTGTCGGTCGGCGCCCCTGCCTCCGGCACCGAGCTCAACGCCCGGGCGATCTTCACCGCCGCCGGCATGTCCTACAAGGATCTGGGCAAGACCGAATATCTGCCGTTCGCCGAATCGGTCGAACTGATCAAGAACCGCCAGCTTGATGCGACGCTGCAATCGGCCGGCCTCGGCGTTGCCTCGATCCGCGACCTTGCCACCTCGCTGAAGATCAACGTCGTGGCGATCCCGGCCGCCGAAGTCGCCAAGATCGGCGCGCCCTATGTCTCGGTGAAGATCCCGGCCGGCACCTATGAAGGCCAGACCGCGGATGTCGAGACCGCCGCCGTCGGCAACTTCCTGATCACCCATTCGGGCGTCTCGGACGAGACGGTCTACCAGATGACCAAGCTGCTGTTCTCCAACCTGCCGAAGCTTTCCGCAGCCCACGCGGCCGCCAAGGCGATCGACGTGAAGAAGGCGCTGGAGGGCATGCCGGTGCCGCTGCATCCGGGCGCCGAGCGGTATTACAAGGAAGTCGGGTTGATCAAGTAAAGGGAGCGATTGCCCCTCATCCGCCCTGCCGGGCACCTTCTCCCCGTCAGGACGGGGAGAAGGACATATGCCGCACCGTCTTCCCCTCTCTCGGCCGTGCTCGGGGCACGTCCCCTCTCCCCGCAAGCGGGGACAGGGTTAGGGTGAGGGGCAAGCGATCTCCGGAGCAAACATGTCCGAATCCACAATGCACCATCCGACAGGACCGCAAAGCGCCGAAGAGCCGATCGAGGGCCTGCCGGCCGGTTTCGGTGAAGGGACCACCGGGCGTATCGCCTTCTGGATCGCGTTCACCTTCACCCTCTTCCAGATCTGGACCGCGGCCTATGGCACGCTTGCGAGCCAGATCGTCCGCGCCATGCATGTGGGCTTCCTGCTGCTGCTTGGCTTCGTGCTGATCGGCAATCTCGTCGCCAGGACGAAGGCCGGCAAGATCTGGTTCTGGGCGCTCGGCATCGTCGGTTTCCTGACCGGCATCTACAACTGGGTGTTCTATCACGACCTCATCGTCAGAAGCGGGTTCCTGACGACGCCGGACCTCATCGTCGGAGCGCTGCTGATCGTGCTCGTTTTCGAAGCCGCACGGCGCCTGATGGGCCTGCCGCTGACGATCATCGCCGGTTTATTCCTGGCCTACTGCTTTCTCGGACAATATGCGCCCGGCCCATTCGTGCATCGCGGCTACGATTTCGAGCAGATCATCGAGAATTTCGCCTACGGAACCGAAGGCATCTACGGCACGCCGATCTATGTCTCGGCGGCCTATATCTTCATCTTCGTAGTGTTTGCGGCCTTTCTGGAACGCGCCGGCATGCTGGCGCTGTTCAACGACTTTGCGCTCGGCCTCGTCGGCACCTGGCGCGGCGGACCGGCACAGGTCTGCGTGATGTCCTCGGCGCTGATGGGCACCATTTCCGGCTCGGGCGTCGCCAATGTCGTGGCGTCGGGCCAGTTCACCATTCCGCTGATGAAGCGCTTCGGCTTCCGCTCCGCCTTTGCGGGCGGCGTCGAGGCGACGTCGTCGATGGGCGGGCAGATCATGCCGCCGGTCATGGGTGCGGTCGCCTTCATCATGGCCGAGACGCTCAACGTCTCCTATGCGGAGATCGTCAAGGCGGCGATCATCCCGGCGGTCCTCTATTTCGGCGTCTGTTTCTGGATGGTGTTCCTGGAAGCCGGCAAGGCCGGCCTCAAGGGCATGAGCAAGGCCGAACTGCCGAACCCCTGGGCGGCCGTCCGGGAGCACTGGCCGCTGATCCTACCGCTCGCGGCCCTCGTTTACCTGCTGTTTGCCGGTTATACGCCGATCTTCGCCGGTACGATGGGCCTTGCTTTGGTGATCGTGCTGATCCTCGGCATGCCGCTTGCCGCAAGCATCGGCCCGATCGCCTTTCGCCTCGTCTTCTGGGTTCTGCTCGGCGTCGCCGCGGCCTCCTTCCTGCGCTATGGCGTGAGCTTCCTGGCGATCGTCATCCTTGCCCTGATCGCCGGCTGCTTCTTCGTCAAGGGCGGCCACCAGACGCTGGCGATCTGCCGCGATGCCATGGCCGAAGGCGCCAAGAACGCGCTGCCGGTCGGCATCGCCTGCGCCATCGTCGGCATCGTCATCGGCACGCTGACCTTGACCGGCATCGCCTCGACCTTTGTCGGCGCGATCATCCGGGTCGGCGAACACAACCTGTTCCTGTCGCTGGTGCTGACGATGATCACCTGCCTGATCCTCGGCATGGGCATCCCGACCATCCCGAACTATATCATCACCTCGTCGCTTGCGGGGCCGGCGCTGCTCGAACTCGGCGTGCCGCTGATCGTCAGCCACATGTTCGTCTTCTATTTCGGCATCATGGCGGACCTGACGCCACCGGTGGCGCTGGCCGCCTTCGCCGCCGCTCCGATGGCCAAGACATCCGGGCTGAAGATCGGGGTGGAAGCGACCAAGCTCGCCACGGCCGGTTTCGTCGTGCCTTTCATGGCCGTCTATACGCCGGCACTGATGCTGCAGGATCCGGGTGCGATCGCCGCGGCATGGGGTTACCCGGTGGAGGTCGCCTATGTCGTCCTCAAGGCATGTTTCGGCATCGCGCTCTGGGGCACGGCGGTGGTCGGCTTCCTGTTCGCGCGCATGGCGACCTGGGAGCGGCTGCTCGCCTTCATCGCCGGCGCAAGCCTCGTGATAGCCCTCCCATGGACCGACGAACTGGGCTGGGTGCTCGGGGTTGCCGTCGTCGCGCAGCACTGGTGGCGCAACCGCAACGCCCCGGCCGCTCCGGCACTTAACTGAGCGCCGGCCGATGAGCCTCTGTATCCTGGCGGGCGGAAAGACGACGGCCATCGCGCTCTCGATGTTCACGCTCTCCTGGACCCATTCGGTGCAGAAAACGGAATGGCGCGAAACCTGGGCGATAACGCCGGCCGGCCTGGAGCTTCGGCAGGCCGAGGTCAAGGGTTCCGGTGCGGGCATGGAGCCCGGAGCGGATGCGGTGCTGAAGGACGGCTGGTGGGTGTGGCACCCGGTCCTGCCGCCACAGGAACGCGTTTCGCTGGCGGCTTCAGGCATGACACCGAGCGGGTGGAGGCTTTGCCATGACGGCGGGTGCGTGGAGCTTGGAACGACCGCGGGGGATGAGGTCGTGCTGAGCAGGTGCCCTTGAAGCTCTCGACCAAATCCGGCGGGTCCACTATATTACCCGCATGGACAAGGATCTGGTCATTGCCAAGCTGAGGGAGCACGAGGACGAGCTGCGCGCCGCGGGTGCGGAGCATGTGTCGATCTTTGGCTCTGTGGCCAGGGGCGAAGCAACGACGGAGTCCGATCTCGATATTCTTGTCAAATTTTCCGAGCCCGTAATCAAATCCGGCCTCGGATACTTCAGTGCTTTGGCGATCCTGCAGGAGCGCATTACCGAAATTACAGGGTACGAAAACGTCGATGTGATCGCCGAACCAATTCAAAAGGAGAACGTGCGGCGCTCCATAGAACGGGACCGCGCCATTGCCTTCTAAACGCCCTCTGACGCGGATGCGCGATATCGTCGAAAATGGTGCTGCAATCCTTGAGTATACCCAGGGCATGGATTTTCACGCATATGCGAAAAACAGACTGGTCCGGGACGCAGTCGAGCGATGTTTTTCGCGTGTTTCCGAAGCGTCGGTCAAACTCAGCTCGTTGGCTGAAGAACTGTTCCCCGCGCATGACTGGCTCGCCATTCGGAATCTAGGCAATGTTTTGCGTCATGATTATAACGGCGTTCTGGACTCCGTGATTTGGACGACCATTGTCGAGCGTCTTCCTCCCCTTCTCCTTGAACTCGAAACATTCCTCGCCCGATATCCCGAAGACCAGGAAACACTGTAGCGAGCATCCCATGTCCTTTTTCCCCGGAACCGACCCGGCCGCGGGCGACGCCTTTGCCTGCGACGCGATCGAGAACCTGATCATCCCGCGCACCAGCGATATCGGCGGATTTTCCGTGCGGCGCGCTTTGCCCAGCCGGCAGCGGCGGCTGGTGGGACCGTTCATCTTTTTTGACCGGATGGGGCCGGCGCTCTTGCGCGCCGACGAAGCGCTCGACGTCAAGCCGCATCCGCATATCGGGCTCTCCACCGTGACCTATCTGTTCGACGGCGAGATCAAGCATCGCGACAGTCTCGGCACCGAACTGGTCATCCGGCCGGGCGACATCAACCTGATGACCGCCGGCCGCGGCATCGTGCATTCGGAACGCACGCCGGAAAACCTGCGTGGCCATCCGATGTCGGTTTCCGGCCTGCAGACCTGGCTGGCGTTGCCGGACGACAAGGAAGAGATCGATCCCACATTCGCGCATACGGGCAAGGAAAACATGCCGCTCATCGACGCCGACGGCGCGAAAGGCCGGATTGTGATTGGCGCTTTCGAAGGTCTTGGCTCGCCGGTCTCGACCTTTACCGACACGCTCTACGTCGATCTCCGCCTTGAGGCAGGCAGACGCTTCCCGTTCGCCGCGGCGCATGAGGAGCGGGCGATCTACATTCTTTCGGGCGAACTCGTGGTTTCGGGCGACCGGTTTGCTGCCGATCAGCTTCTCGTCTTCCGGCCGGGTGACAATATCACGCTCGAAGCCGGCGCGATGGGCTGTCATCTGATGCTGTTCGGCGGGGCGGCGCTGAATTCCAAGCGCTATATCTGGTGGAACTTCGTTTCCTCCTCCAGGGAGCGTATCGAAAAGGCGAAAGAGGAGTGGCGCACCGGCCGTTTCGACATCGTGCCCGGCGACGAGGAGGAGTTTGTCCCCTTGCCCGCCGCCTGAAATCGGGTAGAACCCGGGGTCATGCAACTTGAAAAAGCCTGTTTTCTTCTCATGTTGGGGAGGAAGACGCTTCCGGAAAAGAGCAGAAAAGGCCACCATCCGTGACATCAACGCCCGCCACGCCCTTGCTCGACAAGGTCAAGCTTCCTGCTGATCTTCGCGAGATCGAAGATCGCGACATGCCGCAGCTTGCCCGCGAATTGCGTGACGAGATGATCGATGCGGTGTCACGCACCGGTGGGCATCTCGGCGCCGGCCTGGGCGTCGTGGAGCTGACGATCGCCATCCACAAGGTGTTCAACACGCCCGACGACCGGCTGATCTTCGATGTCGGGCACCAGTGTTATCCGCACAAGATCCTGACCGGCCGGCGCGACCGCATCCGCACGCTGCGTCAGGAGGACGGGCTTTCCGGCTTCACCCGCCGGGCCGAAAGCGAATACGATCCTTTTGGCGCCGCACACTCTTCCACCTCGATCTCCGCGGGCCTCGGCATGGCTGTCGCCGCCGATCTTTCCGGCTCGAAGCGCAACGTAATCGCCGTGATCGGCGACGGCGCGATGTCGGCCGGCATGGCCTATGAGGCGCTCAACAATGCCGGCGCGCTCGATGCCCGGCTGATCGTCATCCTCAACGACAACGACATGTCGATCGCCCCGCCGACCGGCGCGATGAGCGCCTACCTGGCGCGGCTCGCCTCCGGCCGCACCTATATGGGCTTTCGCGATCTCGGCAAAAAACTGACCGCCTATCTCGGCAAGAATGTCGATCGGGCGATCACCCGCGCCGTCGAACATGCGCGCGGTTACGTCACCGGCGGCACGATGTTCGAGGAAATGGGCTTCTACCATATCGGTCCGATCGACGGCCATTCCTTCGACCATCTCCTGCCGGTGCTGCGCAATGTGCGCGACAATGCCCGCGGCCCGGTGCTGATCCATGTGGTGACGCAGAAGGGCAAGGGTTACGCACCGGCCGAAGCCGCCGCCGACAAATATCACGGCGTCAACAAGTTCGACGTCATCACCGGAGCCCAGGCGAAATCGAAACCGAACGCGCCGAGCTATACGAGCGTCTTCGGCGAAGCGCTGGTGCAGGAAGCCGCATTCGACGAGAAGATCGTCGGTGTCACTGCTGCGATGCCGAACGGCACGGGCATCGACAAGCTGGCGGATGTCTTCCCCGCCCGCACCTTCGACGTCGGCATCGCCGAACAGCATGCGGTGACGTTTGCGGCGGGCCTGGCTGCCGAGGGTTACAAGCCTTTCTGCGCCCTCTATTCGACCTTCCTGCAGCGCGGTTACGACCAGGTCGTCCACGACGTGGCGATCCAGGGCCTGCCGGTGCGCTTTCCGATCGACCGCGCCGGCTTCGTCGGCGCCGACGGGCCGACCCATGCGGGCTCGTTCGACACGACTTTTCTCGCGACCCTGCCGGGCATGGTCGTCATGGCCGCCGCCGACGAGGCGGAGCTGAAGCACATGGTGCGCACCGCCGTGGCCTATGACGATGGCCCCATCTCGTTCCGCTACCCGCGCGGCGAAGGTGTCGGCGTCGAGCTGCCGGAACGTGGCCAGATCCTCGAAATCGGCAAGGGCCGGGTCGTCAAGCAGGGCGCCAAGGTGGCGCTGCTCTCCTTCGGCACCCGCCTCCAGGAATGTCTGCTTGCGGCGGAAGATCTCGACGCCGCCGGCCTTTCGACAACCGTTGCGGATGCCCGCTTCGCGAAGCCGCTGGACCACGACCTGATCCGCCAGCTCGCCCGCCATCACGAAGTGCTCGTCACCATCGAGGAAGGCGCGGTCGGCGGCTTCGGCAGCCACGTGCTGCAGTTCCTCTCGAGCGAGGGCCTGCTCGACAACGGGTTGAAGATCCGCTCGCTGGTGTTGCCGGACATCTGGATGCAACAGGCCAGCCCGGATGCGATGTACGCCAAGGCAGGCCTGGACCGCGCCGGCATCGTCTCGACCGTGTTCAAGACGCTCGGCCAGACCCAGATCGGCATCGGTTTTGCCGGCTGAGCCTGGCCTTCTGGCTCTCCCGAACTAAAAGCCGAGGCGGCTCAGGGGGCCGATGATCTTGCGATAGAGCATCGGCGGGGTAAAATCCCGCAGGACGTCGCGGCGGATTTCCGCATAATCCTTCTTGTCGACGGAGTTCGGCCGCGGCTTGAAGAGCGTCGAATGCGACTTGCGGGAATCGTCCCATGTCGCGGTGTAATAATAGAGCGCGATCGAGTCTCTCGACTTGCCCTCCGGATGGTTCACGACCGCAGGATTGCCGTGGAAGGAATCCGAGGTGGTCGAGAAGGTGACCATGCGGTTGAACAGGGGGGTGAAGCTGTGCACCTTGCCCTTCATCTCCTTGTCCCAGATCTCGAACGAGCCGCCCCACTCTTCCCGCCAGCCCTTGTTGAGATAGATCAGCGTGTTGAGCCGGCGCTCGACCTTCATCTTGGAATGCAGGTTGAAATCCGCATGGATGTCGAGATGCCCGCCATTGGCGACTTCATGAACGCCGGCGCCGAAGAAGAACGGATCGGGAATCAACCCTTCGATGCCGGTCATCTCTTCGAGGAAAAGCAGGAACGGGCGCGAGTTCAGCGCGTAGAAGAGGTTTTTGGTATAGGCCGGAAGGCGCTCCGGTACGTATGAGACCTTCTTGTTTTCCTGTGCTCGCGCAAAGCTCGTCTCTTGTTCCGGACGGTTGCGCAGGTCGGCCAGAACCCTTTCCAGGACCGCATCGGGCAGAAAGTTATCGATGCAGATATGCGGATAGGGCGACGCCGACTGGTAGGCCCCTGCATATTGCCGGGCCATCGAACGGGCACCATCGACGTCCGTAAGAAGAGTTTCCACATCGATTGGATATACTGTGGTGATTGGATATACTGTATTATCCATAAACGCTTCCCCCTTTTATATTCTTGATGACAGTGTCATAATTTTGCCGGCACGCAAGCCGGATATGGGGATATACTTCAAAAGCAGTATTTTCTAGACAGATTCCAAACTGCTCCGCCCCACAGAATTTTTGATTTTAACTCAATGGGTTGGCTCTATGTCGCAAAGCCGGCCCGCAAGCGCGGCTTCGCCTCGACAGCCCGAAGCGGTAATACTTACAACCATTGAATTACATCTGCGGGAAGCGGAGCACTCTAGTTCCGCTCGCCCTCGATCATCATGTCGAACTGCACGACATTGGAATAGATCGGGGTCCCGACATCCATGGCATAACGCGAGCGGAAGATCTTGCCGCTGACATTGAAGCCGATCGTGCGGCCGTTCCAGGAGGTCAGCTTCACCTCGAAGACCTCCGGCGAACTGTGCCCCTTGGCGGTCAGCGTGCCGGTGATGCGGGCGCTGTCCGGCCCGGTCTGCTCGACCCGTTCCGAGCGGAACGAGATCGTCTCGAAATGACCGGAATCGAAAACGGCACCGGAGCGCAGGAAAGCATCGATACGATCCTGGCCGGTGCTGACGCTTTCCGGCTTCAGGTCGAAGTTCACCATGGAATGGGCGAGATCGCCGGCCTTCAGGTTGAACGTGCCGGAAAACTTGCCGAACCTGCCCTTGATGCCGCCCCCGCCGACCTGGTCCACGGCAAAGGCGATGCGGGAACTGGATGAGATGGCATAACGCCCTGCCGCCTCGGTGAGGCTCGGAACGTTCACCGCCGAAAAGCCGGCCTGGGGAAGCGACATGGTGAGCAGCATCGCTGCTATGACGGTTGTCTTGCGGGTCATGGTCCGTGCTCCTCGATGGACGTTTTCACCGCGCGGTGCCGGTTGCCGAGCATGCGGGTGAGCGCGTCGTCGTGCCTGACATAGTGGTGGTAGAGGGCAGCGCCCGAATGCAGAAAGACGAGCGCGAGCGTGGAATAGGCGAGAACCGCGTGAGCGGTGGTCCAGAGGGCCTCGGCGGCATCCGATTTCGGCACCGGAAGATGCGGGATGACGACGAGGTTGAAGGCGAAGGTGGGGATTTCGAGCGGCGAGACGGAGGCGATCATCCAGCCGGCCGCGGGCACCACCACCGCCAGGACCAGCAGCAGATGGTGCATCGCATGTGCTGCGCGATGTTCCAGGGCAGTAAGGCCTTCCACAGGCTTCACCCGCACGACGGTCAGTGAATGAACAAGCCTCACCACGGCCAGAAGCAGCGCCAGCATGCCGAAGGACTTGTGCCACTGGAAGAGTGCGAACTGCAGGGCGGGATCGATGGATTGCCGGGTCATGGCGAAACCGAGGACCAGCAGGCCGAGAATCAACGTCGCGATCAGCCAGTGCAGAACGATCGCGATGGGATCATAGCCATCGGCAGGGCGGCGCAGCATGGAACATTCCGGAACTCTTCACCACAACGGGAAGCATCCTGCTTTTCGGCCCGCCCGGCAAGCACCGGTACGATCACGTTTCATTCAATATCATTGAATTGGGATTTGAGCCGCGGTTACTGGTCGGCGGCGGTCAAGAACAGGATGTTCAGGTCCTTCTGGGGATAGAAATCGTCGGCCGTCATCTCGAAGGTCGTCGGGCCGACCTTTTTCACGCCATCGCCGCAGAAACTGACATAGTCCTGCGCCTTGCCCTTGTCGATCGTAAGCTTGAACTTGCCGATCGTGCCGCCCCAGTTGGCGCCGGTGGTGAGGACGTAAGAGACCCATTGCTCCGTATAGTTCGGGCCGCTTTTTCCGGCCGCCGCTTCGAGTTTTGCGGCGGTCTTCATGAAGGCGGCGTCGATGCAGTAGCGGTCAGCATAGTCCTTGTAGTTTCCTCCCGGCTTGCCCTGGTCGATGAAAGTCATGGCGACCGTGCCGCCGACGCTCGGCTTATAGCGGTGGCTGACGCGGACAGGCTTGCCGGCCGGGAATTTCGTCTTCCACCAATAGACGGAGCGGAGCGCCCAGAGAGGCCGCAGGTCCTCCTGCCAGCCCTTGCCGGCATCGTAGCGGTCGATGAACACGAGGCCCTCGGCGATCCAGGCCGTCTTCACGTCTTCAGGCAGGGCCTTGAGCGCGGCGAGCGTCCTGTCGCTATAGGGCAGAAGCGGAATGTTGCGTGCCACGAGTTCGTCGGTGCGGTCGATGCCGGCGGCCAGCACCCGCTGCTGCAGCTCCGGCTTGATCTGCCGGCTGTCCTGCACGACCGAGAAGCCGAGAAAGTTGTCGCTGTCGGTATCGTCGAGCGCGATATTGCTGTCCATGCTGCCGGTGATATCGGGCATCGGGAAGGCGATGACGCTTTCGACATCCTTGTCGCTGGTGTTCTTGAACACGTAGTCGACCAGCACTTCCTCGCGGGAAATGTAGAGCTGTTCCTCGGCCATCGCGACATCGGAAGTCTGGACGTAGATCAGCCCGCCGGTCTTCAGCTCCGCCATGGAATCGTTGGCGAATGCGGGAGGCGCAAAGGCCAGCAATCCACCGATCAGCATTTTGCACCGCATGTCAGCCCCCTACCCATCGCGGCGCGAGGATAGACCGGATCGGCGCGGCGGAAAAGCCACCGGCAGCGGCCTCGTCGGGACGATCAGAATTCCGACCAGTCTTCCTTGGCCGCCGTCGCCAGGGCCGTCCGGCCGCCTGCGGCATGGGCCGCCTTGACGCGCGGCGTTTCATGGAGCGATCCGGCCCACCGGTTGTCCGACACCTGCCGGGGTGCCCGCCACCCCTGGTCGGCGCCATGCGGCGCGGATCCGGCCAGCTTGAACTGCCCGATCAGATCGCGAAGCCTGACACTTTCCGACGCAAGCCTGGTGCTTGCGGCATTCGATTCCTCGACCATGGCGGCATTGCGCTGCGTCACCTGGTCCATCTGGTTGACGGCGGTATTGACCTCCGCAAGCCCTGTCGACTGTTCCCTGGCGGATATGGCGATGGCATTCATATGGGTGTTGATGGTGACGATGTGGTTCTCGATCGCCCTCAACGCCTCGCCGGTCCCGCCGACCAGTCTCACGCCGCTTTCCACCTCGCCGGCGGAATTCTGGATAAGGCCCTTGATCTCCTTGGCGGCCGTGGCGGAGCGTTGCGCCAGTTCCCGGACTTCCTGGGCAACCACGGCGAAACCCTTGCCCGCCTCGCCGGCACGCGCCGCCTCGACGCCGGCATTCAGCGCCAGCAGGTTGGTCTGGAAGGCGATCTCGTCGATGACGCCGATGATGCTGGAAATCTGCCTGGACGATTCCTCGATCCGGCTCATGGCCTGCATCGCCTGCGCCATCACCTCCCCAGACCTGCGGGCGCTGTCATTGGCCAGCGTTGCCGCCTGGCGCGCCTCTTCTGCGCGTTTCGTCGAATTGCCGACATTGGCGGTGATCTGGTCCAGCGCGGCCGCCGTCTCTTCGAGCGAAGCCGCCTGCTGTTCGGTGCGCTTGGAAAGATCGTTGGCGCTCGAGGCGATTTCCTGCGTGCCGTTGTCGATCGCGCCGGCCGCTTCGGCGACAGAGGAAAGGGTCTGCGAAAGCTGCAGGGCGGCGGTGTTGAAATCGCTGCAGAGGGCCGTGAAGTCCTCGGAGACGGTTTCGGTGATCCGGTAGCTGAGGTCGCCGGAAGCGAGATGTTTCAGGGCGCTCGCGAATGCGCCCGTGGCCTGCAGCAACTGGCGGCGGGCCTCTTCCGCGGCCGCCTTGCCGAGCGCGACGCGCTGCCGCTCGTAGCTGCTGCGCTGCTCCTCGGCTTCCGCCGTCAAACGGCGGTTTTCGATCGCCGCCTGCCGGAAGACTTCGACGGAAGCGGCCATGGCGCCGACCTCGTCGCCGCGTCCGGCAAAAGGAATGGTGTCGTCGCAATTGCCGGCCGCGAGCTCCTGCATGGACGAGGTGATCCTGCGTACCGGCCGCGCGATATTGGTGATCGAATAAAATCCGGCGCCGAGAAGGATCAGGAAGCAGACACCCGTGATCAGGTAGCTGGCCGTCAGCGTCGACGCGTAGAGTGCCTGGGTGTCCTTGTAAGCCTGATCGGCCGCGTCCTGGTTATACTTGAGCTGCGCACTCAGCGCCGCCTTCACCGTCTCGATCTGCGGCACCAGCTTGTCGTTCAGGACGCGGGCAGCTTCGCTTTTCCGGTCTGAGCGGGAAAGAGCCAGAAGGGTTTCGCCAACCTGCGTATAGGCTGCGATCGCCTTGTCGAGGTTTGCGAGCAGTTCCTTGCCCTTCGGATTGACGATCTTCGGCCTGACCGCTTCGATCTGATCGTTCAGCTCTTTCCGCCGTTCGATGTAAAACGCTTCCGCCGCATTCCTGTCTTCCGGCGTCTGCGCCAGAATGTGGCGTGCATAGGCGAAATTCACCCGGAAATAGGCCTTGCCGATTTCCTCCGTCGCCAGGAGCTTGGGGAGACGGTTGCTGGCGATTTCTCCGGTCTCGTTATTCATGTCGTTTACCGCGCGTGCCGAGAGCCAGGCCGCGCCGGCGAATATCACGCCGATGACGGCAAAGAGGGTTATCAGGACGGTCTTGATGCTGGGGCGGGACATGCGCTGTCGTTTCCTCTATTCGGACAATCCAGACGATCGTCATGGCTTCCAGCTGGACGGAAGCTCGCTGCGGCGAGCCGTACGCGATGCGCACAACGATGCGCGCTATGGGCGTAAAAATGATCTCCCTGAATTTAAAATTGTCTAATTTAAAATATACCGATATTTACCACTCAGGATTGATAGATCCGTATCTGCCATCAATAGCAGCAGTATTCCCGGGATCTTGTTCAAGCCTTCGCAACACGAAAAAGGCCCCGGAACGGGGCCTTTCTGCATCTATCGATGGTTGATCGGGAGCGTCAGAATTCCGACCACTCTTCCTTCACGACCGCAGCACTCGCCGCCTTGCCGGGGAAGGCCCGGGCAAGACTGGAGCGAAGGGCGTTTGCAGGCGACGCCACCGGGCGGGCTTCCGCCGTGGCGGCGACCGGGCGAGCTTCCGCAGCGGCGGCAACCGGTCGGGAGGAGCGGGCCACCGCTCCGCCGAAGTTGAACTGCCTCAGAAGCGCGTCCAGCGCCTGAGCCTCCTGGGCGAGCTTGTGGCTCGCCGCATTCTGCTCCTCGACCATGGCGGCGTTCTGCTGCGTGCCCTGGTCCATGGCGTTCACCGAGGTGTTGATCTCCTGGAGGCCGGTCGATTGTTCGCGGGTGGAGATGACGATGGCGGAGAGGTGCTGGTTGATCTGCTGCACGTCGCCAACGATCGCTTCCAATGCCTGACCCGTCTCGCCGACCAGAGCGACGCCCGCATCCACCTGCTGGCTGGAAGTGGTGATCAGCGCCTTGATCTCCTTTGCCGCGTTGGCGGAGCGCTGGGCGAGTTCGCGGACTTCCTGTGCGACGACCGCAAAACCCTTGCCGGCTTCGCCGGCGCGAGCCGCCTCGACGCCGGCATTGAGCGCCAGAAGGTTGGTCTGGAAGGCAATGTCATCGATGACGCTGATGATGTTGCTGATTTCGCCCGAGGACTTGGAGATTTCCTCCATGGCGGAGACCGCACGGCGGACGACTTCGCCGGATTTTTCCGCGCCGATGCGGGTGCGCTCGACACGCTGGCCGACATCCTCGGCACGGCGGGCCGATTCCTTGACCGTGGTCGTCACCTGTTCGAGGGCGGCGGCGGTCTCTTCTACGGCGGCGGCCTGCTGCTCGGTGCGGCGGCCGAGATCGTCGGCCGCGGCGCGAATTTCGCCGGCACCGGAGCTGATCGCCGATGCGTTCTCGCCGACCGCCTGGAGGGCGGCCTGCAGCCGGCCGAGCGCCTGGTTGAAGTCGGTGCGCAACCGATCGAGATTGCCGGAGAAGGGCTTTTCGAGACGATAGGCGACGTCGCCATCGGCAAGGCTTGCGAGGCCGGTCGCAAGCGCATCGATCGCGAACTCGATATCGGCGGCCTCACGTGCCTTCTGGGCATCGTTGTTGCGACGTTCGCGCTCGCTGGTCTCGCGCAGGGCATCCGCATCGCGGGCAAGGGCCTGTTTCTCGATCGCCGCGTCCTTGAAGACAGTGACGGCCTTGGCCATGCGGCCGACTTCGTCGCCGCGTTCGAGGGCCGGAACCTCGATGTTGTGATTGCCGCCGGCAAGGCTGGTCATGGCTTCCGTCATGCCGACAATCGGCTTGACGATGGCGCCCGACAGGGCGAACACGAGGACGGCCGCGATCAGGCCGGCTACGCCACCGCCGATGAGAAGCGTCAGCAGGAGGTCGTTATGGGCGCTGGTCTGCGCATTGACCATCGCGGTCGAGAGGTCGAAAGCCTGTTTCTTGATCTTGGCGGCAGCCTCGCGGAAAACGTCGAGCTGGCCCTTCGACTGGTTGCGGCCGATCTCGATGACTTCCTCGATCGGCTTGCTGGTATTCTTGCGCGCATCGAGCTGCGGAACGGTGAGCTGGGTGTGGAACACGTCGGCCGCGGTCCGCATCGCTTCGAGCGAAGCAAGCATGTCCGGCATGCCGACCGCCGCCTTCTTGGCGGCGTCGATCGCAACGATCATCTTCTCGCGGTTGTTGAAGACGTCGTTATAGGTGCTGTCGCTCTTGAAGAGCAGGAAGCCGCGCTGGTTGACGGCCTGTTCCAGCATCGCCTCGAGCGCCGCGTCCACATTCATCAGGATCGTCTGGGAGGCCGCCTGCCGGGCCGACGAGCTGCTCGATTTCAGCGCCTGCCAGTAAACTCCGGCAGATGCCAGCAGGCAGACCGACATCAACGCCGCGAAGGTGATAATCAGCTTCTTGTTCAAGGAAAGGTTTTTAAGTGACATAAGGGGCTTCCGCTCTCCGGTGAAATGAAACTGTGTGTTCCTCCGGAGGCGAGAGAATCCCAACATGATTAAAATTTGATTGAACGCAGCCGCGAGTTTTCATCGGACAAGGGCCTTGCAAGCCAGGCGATAGGCAGGCATTGACTGCGATCATGTCCTCAAGCTCCGAAAACCAACGCCTCGACCAGCTTCTCGTCTCGCTCAATCTCGTCGCGAGCCGGGCGCGGGCGCGCGATGCGATCGCCCGCGGCACCGTCACGGTCAACGGCCGCGTCGTCACCAAACCGAGCCTCACCTTCCCGCTCGACGCGACACTGACCATCGACGATCCGGCGCAGGATTACGTATCGCGTGCAGCGTTGAAGCTCGTTGCGGCGCTCGATCATTTCCAGCTCGATCCGGCCGGCCACGACTGTCTCGACATCGGCGCCTCGACCGGCGGCTTCACGGAAGTGCTGATCATGCGCGGGGCGGAGCACGTGACCTCGATCGACGTCGGCCACGGGCAGATGCATCCGCGGCTGATCGCCGATCCGCGGGTCACCAATATCGAAGGCCTCAACGCCCGTTATCTGACCTCCGAGGACTACGACGATCGCGAGATCACCTTCATCGTCTCGGACGTTTCCTTCATTTCGCTGAAACTGGCGCTGGCACCTGCCCTCGAGCTTGCCGAACCCGACGCGCTCTGCGTGCTGCTGGTGAAGCCGCAATTCGAGGCCGGACGGGAGGCGATCAGCAAGGCGGGGTTGTTGAAGGAGCCAGAGACGGCGCCCCAGGTCGCGGCGGAACTGGAACGCTGGCTCGTCGAGGAGATGGGCTGGGAGAGCCTCGGGCTGATCCCCTCCCCGATCGCCGGCGGCGACGGCAATCAGGAATACCTGCTCGCAGGCCGCAAGCCCGGTGAAACTCCATGAGCACGGTGACGGTGACGATCGCCCGGCTCGGCGCCCAGGGCCACGGCATCGCCGATGGCGAAGACGGCCCGGTCTATGTGCCTTATGCGCTGCCCGGCGAGACGCTGGCGATCGCCCGCAACGGCGATCACGGGACGGTCATGTCGACCTCCAATCCGTCGCCGGACCGGGTCACGCCGCCCTGTCGCCACTTCGGACCGGACAGCGACGCCTGCGGCGGCTGTTCGCTCCAGCATCTGGCGGATGTCCCTTACCATGCCTTCAAGCGCAACCTCGTCGTCGACGCGCTGAAATCCAAGGGCCTGACGCCCGAGGTGGGGGAACTGGTGATCGCCCATCCCGGCGAGCGGCGGAGGGTGGTGTTTTCCGCCCGCAGGACCGAAAAGGAATTCCTGCTCGGCTTCAACCGCGCCGAGACCAACCACATCGTTTCGATCGCGGAATGTCCCATCGCCTCGCCGGGCATCGTTTCCCGGCTCGAGGCAATCCGCTCGGTGGGCAAGGCGCTGGCGACCGGCTCGGAGACGTTCCGGATCGGGGTTCTCGAAACCCTCGCCGGCCTCGATCTTGCGGCGGAAGGGCTGAAACCGCTCGACGACAAGCAGCGGCGCGCAGTGACCGAGACCGTGCTCTCGCTGAAAAGCATCGCGCGGGTTTCGGTCAACGGCGAGATCGTCATCGAATTGCAGAAGCCGCTGGTTGATTTCGGCGGCGTCAAGGTCTCGCCCCCGCCCGGCGCCTTCACCCAGGCCACCAAGCCGGCGGAAGATGCGATGGCGGACCTTGTGCTGTCGCATGTCGGCAAGGCCAAGCGGGTGCTCGACCTGTTTGCCGGTTCCGGCACGTTTTCGCTTCGGCTTGCCCGCATCGCCAAGGTGCACGCGGTCGAAGGCGACGAGAAATCGGTCAAGGCACTCGATCACGCCGCCCGCAATACGCAGGGGCTGAAACCCGTGTCGGCGGAGAAGCGCGATCTTTTCCGCCGGCCGATGATGCTGTCGGAGCTGAAGAACTACGACGCCGTCGTATTCGATCCGCCGCGTGCCGGCGCCGAAGTCCAGATGAAGGAGCTTGCCCGTTCGAACGTCAAGACGGTCGTGGCGGTCAGCTGCAACCCGCTAACGCTCGCCCGCGACCTGCGCCTGCTGGTCGACGGCGGATATCGCATCAAGGCGGTCACGCCGATCGACCAGTTCCTCTGGTCGCCGCATGTGGAAGCCGTGGCTCTGCTGCAGAAATAGTCACCGATCCAGGTCGAGCGTGCCGTTGCCAACAACGCCCGAGCAGCGGCAGCGGCTACCGACGCGGCCCGGCTCGGCGTTGCAGACATAGGGACGGCGGCGGTCCATGCTCGGCGGCGGGGAGACGACGCAGACGTAACGCTGCGGGCGGGGGCGATCCCGGTCGCGATCACGATCTCTATCCCGGTCACGATCTCTGTCTCTGTCGCGGTCCCGGTCATCGCCGCGACGGATGATGACGCCGTTCGGGCCGATGGTGACGGAAGGGCTCTGGGCGAGCTGCACCGGCTGGCTCTGCGCGGGGAACACAAACGTCTCGGCCTGGGCCGGGACTATTCCCAGAAACAATGCAAGCAAGCCCGATGAAATACGATGCGCCATCTTTTCCTCCCGATTGGTGGGGGCAATCTAGCGCCGAAGTTGCGTCGAAAGAAGACGGGAACAAAAATTTCCCGCGCGGCACCGTTAACGTCGCATGAAGGCCTCGAAAGCGGCACGCGCCTCGGCGCTTCTGAGCTGGGCGGAGAAATGCACCAGTTCCTCGTCTATGCGGGCAAGCACCGCGTCACGCGGGTCACGTACCAGATCGCGGGCGATTTTCAGGGCCTGGGGCGGTTTCCTGGCGAGGCTTCCGGCAAGCGCCAGCGTCTCGGCTTCGACCGCGTCCGCCTCGACGATCTTCCAGATCAGCCCCGCATCGAGCGCCGCCTCGGCTGAAAACCCTTCCCCCGCCACCAGCATCGCGAAGGCACGCTGGTGGCCGATGACCTTCGGTGCGAGCAGGCTGGAGGCGGCCTCCGGCACCAGCGCCAGATCGACGAACGGCGTCTTGAACAGGCTGCGGGCGGACGCGACCGTCATGTCGCAATGCATGTTCAGGGTGGTGCCGATGCCGATCGCCAGGCCATCGACGCCCGAGACCAGCGGCTTTTCGGCCAGCGCCAGCGCCTTGATGAAGACGGCAGCAGCAGGCGCCTCCTTGGAACCGGACATGGCATAGGTGAGAAAATCGCCCATGTCGTTGCCGGCGGAGAAGCAGCCCTCGGTGCCGAGGAAGGCGACGGCGCGCACGGCATCGTCCCCGTTTGCCTCCTCGAGCGCCGCCGTCATGCGGTTGTACATGGCCGACGTGAAGGCGTTCTTCTTTTCCGGCCGGTTGAAGCGGATCACCATGACGCCCGGCTGGGCTTCCGGGCGCTCGACGAGGATGTGGTTGTCGCTCACGGATATCTCCTTCAGGCGAGGATGGCGCGGGCGGCTTCAAGGCTTGCTGCGCCCGAAATGACCCGGTCCTTCAGGGCCGAGGTTTCGGCGAGCAGGTTCTCGGCCATGAAACGGCAGAGCGCGACGCGCTTTTCCGGTCCGCCGCTATCGGTAGCGACGAGCGCCCCCTTGGCAAGGTAACTGCCGGTCAGCACCAGGCCGAAAAGACGCTGGTAGGGCGTCGCGCCGGCGAGCGCGTCGGCGGCTTTGCCGGCGGCCTGGGTGTCGAGGAGCCAGTTGGTTGCGGTCTCGAGCGCCGCGATGGCGGCGCGCAGGCGGTCTCCCGTCTCGCCGAATGCCGTATTGTTGGAGGCTGTGACCTTGTCGGCGATCTCCTTGAGCTCACCGATGAAACCGCGCACCTGGTCGCCGGAGGAGAGCGGCAGTTTGCGGGTCACGAGGTCGATCGCCTGGATGCCGTTGGTGCCCTCGTAGATCGGCGCGATACGCGCGTCGCGCAGGTAACGGGCAGCGCCCGTCTCCTCGATAAAGCCCATGCCGCCATGCACCTGGATGCCGAGCGACGCGACGTCGACGCCGGCATCGGTGGCGAAGGATTTTGCGATCGGCGTCAGCAGCGCTGCGCGTTCGGTCCAGTGGCGGGCCTCATCGCCTTCGGTGTGGTGCGACATGTCGATCGCGTGGGCGCAGGCATAGCAGATGGCGCGTGCGCCTTGCGTCAGCGCCTTCATGGTGACCAGCGTGCGGGCAATATCCGGGTGCTCGATGATCGGGCTCATGCCTTCCCTTTGGCCTGAGCCAGACCAGCCGGGCGCCTTGCCCTGGGTGCGCTCGCTCGCATAGGCAATCGCCTTCTGGGTGGCTGCCTCGGCGATCGCCACGCCCTGCATGCCGACCGCGAGCCGGGCGTTGTTCATCATCGTGAACATGCAGGCGAGGCCCTTGTTCTCCTCGCCGATCAGCCAGCCGACCGCACCCTTGTCCTCCTCGTTTCCGGGAGAATATTTGCCGTCGCCATAGATCATCGTGCAGGTCGGGGAGCCGTGGATGCCGAGCTTGTGTTCGATCGAATGGCAGAAGACGTCGTTGCGGGCTTCGAGCGATCCGTCCTCGCCCACCAGGAATTTCGGCACCAGGAACAGCGAGATGCCGCGGGTGCCGGCGGGGGCATCGGGAAGCCGCGCCAGCACCAGATGGATGATGTTGTCGGCGGCATCGTGTTCGCCCCAGGTGATGAAGATCTTCTGGCCGAAAATGCGGTAGCTGCCATCGTCGCTGCGCTCGGCACGGGTCTTCAGGACGCCGAGGTCGGAGCCGGCATGCGGCTCGGTCAGGTTCATGGTGCCGGTCCATTCTCCCGACACCATCTTTGCAAGGTATTTTTCCTTCAACGCATCGCTGCCATGGGCGACCAGCGCCTCGATCGCGCCCATGGTGAGCGTCGGGGCCAACGCGAAGGCCATGGAGGCGGAATTCCACATTTCCAGCGCCGCGACGTTGAGCATATGCGGCAGGTTCTGGCCGCCGAACGCTTCCGGCGCTGTCAGTCCATTCCAGCCGCCTTCCCGCCAGTGGCGGTAGAGTTCCGGCCAGCCGTCCGGTGTCTTCACCTTGCCGTCGCTGAGACGAGCGCCCTGTTTGTCGCCGATCTCGCCGAGCGGCGCCATTTCATTGCCGGCGAACCGTCCAGCCTCTTCCAGGATCGCCTCGACCAGATCGGCGCTCAGGTCCCCGAACCTGCCGATCTCCAGGGCGTCCGAAAGGCCGGCCACGTGGTTCAGGGTGAAGGCGATCTCCTCGACCGGTGCCTTGTACATGGTGTTCCTCCTCCTCACGGGTTGCAGCCGCGACTGTGCTAGTCTAGCCGATTCTGTGCTGCCGGCATTCCTCACCTGCTTTTTACGTAAACGTAAATATACTTGTCAATGTCGGTTCATCGAGGCCGGCTCGTCGATGAGTTCGTACTCATCGTTAGGCAAATGCAGGAGCCTCGCGTCCAGTCATGCCGGAAGCTCCGGATCGGCGCGCTCGGCGGCGGCGACAGCCTGGGATTGCTTGCGGCATTCGTCTTCGGTCGGCATAGAAATCTCGCAGTCGAGCTGCCGGCAGCGGTGCGGGCTGGATGACACGTTGATGCTACTCCTTCTGCTTTAGAGAATCTTGTTGAAACCACCGTTACACAAGAGGTCTATGGAGTGATGCCTATGCTTCCGGAACCCTCGCCCATGTCCCTCATGAACCCTGCTGTTCCAGGCCTCGTCTGGGCCTATCGTTTCCATCCGGGTTCAGCGCCCTGTACCCGGTTGCCGCTCGATGCGGCGCGCAGCGATCTGGAGGCCGGGGACGGGTTCCTCTGGCTGCATCTCAATCTCGCCGACAGCCGGGTCAACGCCTTCCTGGAGAATTTCCCGGGCCTGACGCCACCGGCGATCGCGGCGCTCACCACCCATGACACGCACGCAGCCGTGACGCTCGACGAGCAGCTCGTTTATGGAACATTGGTCGATTTCCAGCGGGAGTTCGACAGCGAGACGCGCGATATCGGCTGGCTGCATTTCTTCGTCTCGGACCGGGTGATCATCACCACCCGCCTGCAGCCCCTGCGCTCGATCGACCGGGTGCGGGCAGCGATCGAAAAGAACGCCTCGCGCTACAAAAAGCCGATCGACGTGTTCGAGACGCTGGTGGCCGAATTCCAGCGCACGCTGATCGCGCTGGTGATGGAACTCACCGAAGAGATGAACATCATCGAGGATTTCGTCTACGACAACACGCCGCGCGACGAGAGGCGCAGGCTGGCGCCGATCAGGCGGACCGTGGTCCGGCTGCATCGGCACTTAAGGACCGTGCTGACGCTGCTGCGGCGCGCTGCGGCAAGCGATGACGATGAGATGCCGCCCGGTTTCGACGATGCCGCTTCGCGGCTGATCGGCCGGCTGGAGGCTGCGGACCACGACGTCTATGCACTGCAGGAACGGGCCCGGCTGCTGCACGAGGAAATCGACTCGAAGCTTTCCTCCGAGACCAACCGGCACCTCTACATCCTGTCGCTGATGACCGCCTTCCTGCTGCCGCCGACCTTGGTCACCGGCTTTTTCGGCATGAATACCTCGTCGCTCCCCTTCGCGGGAAACGGCAACGGCACGGCCTATGCCTTCAGCCTGATCGTCATCTCGGTGCTTGCCGCCTGGTGGCTGCTGAAACGCACCGGAATTCTCTGAACCGCGGACGAACGAATACGCGTCCGGCTTCGATGCCGGACGAGCTCGACAGTCTGGCCATGCGTTCCTAGAAATAAGGCGAATAGCAGGTCTGGCGCGGGCCGTAGTTCGGCTGGAAGGAGTTCGAATAGGCGTCGTAGGAGCGATAACGCTCGGCGCACCATTCGTAGTGACGCGGATTGATGTCGTCGCCGCCGTCATAGGCGGGGGCCGGTTCGACGTAACGCGGCTGTGCGGCGATGGCGCCGCCGATCAATGCGCCTGCGCCGAATGCGGCAAGCGGGAACCAATAGCCGTTGTGGCGGCGATAACCGGGACGGTAGTCGCGGTGGCCGCGATATCCGCCATACCAGCCGCCGCCATGACGGCGGTACTGCACGAGGGCCACGTCTGGACCGGCGTTCGTTTCCATCCCGGCCGCCGGAGCGGCCATACGCGGCATGGCCTGAGCCGGCATCAACGAGCCGGCGAGAACGGCAGCGGCGATCCCCGCGACCGCAAGCGTCTTGAAAAACGTCATGTTAAGCCCCCAAACCCTTGGCTATTTCAACTTCGCCGGTAGATTATGCTGGATATCCCGCGAGTTCAATTTCGGCGCGACTTTAGGAAATTCATCCTGAATGCGTGATTAACGTCGTTCCGACGAAGGAAACCCGGCCGCGCGTCTGCAGCGGCCGGGTTTTCGTCTTGAGACGACCAATGCCTGATTACCTGTAGGGCGAAACGCAGGATCGGCGGATACCGGCGCTCGCTACGTAAGTGTTGTCGAAGGCTCGATAGGTCCGGTAGCGGCTTTCGCACCAGGCGACGTGGCGGCTGCCGTAACCCCGGTCCGCCTGGATGGCACCGCCGATAAGCGCGCCGGCACCGAAGGCTGCCAACGGGAACCAGAAACCGTTGTGGTAGCGATAACCGGGGCGGCGTTCGCGGTAACCGCGGTGGCCGCCATACCAGCCGTAGCGGTCACGCCGGCCGTAGTCGCGCCGCAGCAGCTGGACATTGGTGATATTGCCGGTGTCGGAAATGCCGGCCGGGGGAGCGGGCATCTGGATGGCCTGCGCGGGCACAAGGCCGGCAAATGTGGTCGCGACGGCGACCGCCGCCGCGGTCAGGCGCAAACGAAAAGCACTCATCCTGGGTTTCCTCTCATGGTTTTCGATTGAAAACCTAACGCAGGCCACAGGACTTCGTTCCTATGACCGGCCGCTTCGCAACGAACGGCCGATCACGAATTGGCGATAAGCAGCAATAGATCAGGCGACGATCGAAAGCTTCGCCTGGTCGCCCTGCAGCCGGTTGACCATGAAGTTCGAATACCATTCGACGAACTGCATGACGCCGCCTTCGTGCAGCGGCGAATAGGGACCAGGTTCATAAGCCGGCGAGCGGATGCCGAAGGCATTTTCCTCGACGATCTGGCGGTCCTGGTCGTTGGTCATGTTCCAGACATGCGTCAGCTCTTCGAGATTGTAGTCGACGCCCTCGACCGCATCCTTGTGAACCAGCCATTTGGTGGTGACCGCCGTCTCCTCGGGCCCAAGCGGGGTGACCCGGAACGAGATCGCGTGGTCGCCGAGAATGTGGTTCCAGCTGCTCGGATAGTGGAAGAGCAGCATGGTGCCGATCGAGTTGATCGTCACGTCGTCGGAAAGCCTGCGCTGGACGGCGTTGCGGCCGGTCATCGTGTAGCTCTCGGCATCCTCGATCAGCGGCATGCGCGCAACGCGGAACTGGCCGGTCTCGTCCATGCGGAATTCGCTCGGCAACCCGGCCTCCTCGCAGCGCTGCCAATGGGCGGCGATGACCGGATCGTCCTTGGCGCCCTGGACGCCGGTCGCGGTCGGCGATTCCGGATAGGTGCGGCAGAGTTCCGGATGGTTCGCGGCGCAGTGGTAGCACTCGCGGTTGTTTTCCCAGACAAGCTTCCAGTTGCCCTTCTCGATGATCGTCGACTGGTGGGCGACCTTGGCTTCCCACAGGCGATGCGGTGCCAGATAAGGTTCGATCGAGGCCCGGACCGGCGCGAAATCCGGCGCTTCATTGGCAAGGCAGATGAAGATATAGCCGGCGACGCTCTCGCAATGGACCTTCTTCATGGCGAACTGGGTCTTGTCGAAGTCCTGGCCCATCTGGCGGCCGACCAGAAGCGAGCCGTCCAGCTCGTAGGTCCATTGATGGTAGGGACAGACAAGCCGGACCGCCGAGCCATGCTCCTTGGTGCAGACGCGGCTGCCACGATGACGGCATGTGTTGTGCAGGGCGCGGATCTGGTTGTCACGGCCACGCACGACGACGACCGGATAATCGCCGATCTGCAGGGTGAAATAGGCTCCAGCCTTGGGCAACTCGCAATCATGGCCGACGAACAGCCAGTCGCGATACCAGATCATTTCCAGATCGAGCTTGTAGTAACTGGGATCGGTATAGAAGGCCTGCTCGAGGCTGAAACCTTCGCGACGGTTCTTGAGCTGCCGCAGGGCCTGATTGCGAATTTCCATATAACCTTCCTCGTCAAAAATGGACAGCGGAAGGACATGGAAATGCCGGCCGGCCTCAAGGCCCACCCCAAACCCTGTCCCGAACGCCCGCCGCGTCCGGTCGTCGTCTTTTGTCCCGAGGCTGGTTTCCGGGCTCAGGAGCTGTCCCTTGAGGGGACGGGCCCAGCGCCTTCCCGGGCGGCCTTTTCGGCTCTTTCCCAGTGGCTCATGCCAGGCTTTGTTGCTCCACCACCGTTGCGGGGGCAGCGCCGGATCGAGGTTTTCAAGGCCCCTGCCGGCTTCCCAATTCTCCGCCTCCCTAGTTCGGCGGCACCCTGAGATCGAAGCGGATATAATCATCGAGCATGCGTGTCGCATAGGCGACATTGCGACATCGGCAACCGCGTTGGCGACAGCGGCAAAACGGGTCAAAATGCAACACTCCAGCTCCGCGAAAGCGAAACCTGTCATTAACAGATAGGCCATAAAATCCCGGCTCGAATGGGAGCGACGCCACCGTGCAGGCAAAGGGAAAGATCCGCTACTACGACGCCCCTCCACCAAAGCCTCCGGCGCCGGTGGTCGTGAAAACGGCTGCCCATTCGGAATTCCTGCGGACGGGGCGCATTGCCCGCTACAATCCGATCTGGCTGCCGGCCGAGCGCCGCTATCTCACCCATGACGAAGTCGCCGAGCGCACCGGCAAGAGGCTCGAGGCAGCCGGAGAAGCCAGCCACAACCGGATCAACTCCTTCCACCGCTCGATCAAGTTCCCGAAGATCGTCTTTCATCACACGCTCGATGAACGGCCGCATCTCGGCTACTGCCACGTCACCGCGGCAAGAACTCTGCTTGCACGCGGCGTGCCGGTCAGCTGGTCCTTCTACATCGCCAACTTCTTCTCCGAGATCGGCGACAAGGAAACGTTCTTCGAGCGGATCAGCACGGCCTATTCGCGCATGTATTTTGCCGTCGCGGTCGAACGCGAGGCCGGCCAGCCGCTGCAGATCAACCGCTCGATCCGCAAGAACGGCCTGCTGTTCCAGACCAACGATCCGACGGAAGCGATCAAGAACGTGCTGATGCTCGGCACTTCCAATGAAATGCTTCGCGAGATCATCAAAAAGCTTTGAAGCCGGACTGGTCCGCGTTATTGACGGGCGGACATGACGGCTCAGATCATCGACATCACCCGGGAGCATGACGGCGCGCTCGCCAAAGCCTGCGCCGTGCTTGGCGACGGCCTGCCGGTGGCAATCCCCACCGAAACGGTCTACGGGCTTGCGGCCGATGCCACCAATCCCGCCGCCATCACCCGGATCTATGAAACGAAGGGCCGGCCGCGCTTCAACCCGCTGATCTGCCACATGTCGGACCTCGACATGGCCGAGCGTTATGCGGAGTTCGATCCCATTTCGCGAAAACTTGCGGAAGCTTTCTGGCCGGGTCCCCTCACCCTGATCCTTCCCCTGAAGCCCGAAAGCGGCATCCATGCGCTGGCGACGGCGGGGCTCGACACGGTCGGCATCCGGCTTCCCAAGGGCTTCGCCTCCGAGCTCATCCGCGCCTTCGGCAGGCCGCTCGCGGCGCCGAGCGCCAATACGTCCGGCAAGGTAAGCCCAACCAGCGCTGCCCATGTCGCCGACGATCTGGGCGACAAGCTCGTTCTTATCATCGACGGTGGGGCGGCTCCGGTCGGGGTGGAGTCGACCATCGTTCGCGTCGAAGACGGCGTGATCCGGCTCCTGAGACCCGGCGGAGTTGCCGCGGAAGAGATCGAAAAGGCGACTGGCCTCCAGGTGATCCGGTCTGAAGGACCAGCGGCGATCATCGAGGCCCCCGGCATGCTCGCGTCCCACTACGCGCCGGGAGCGGCGGTCAGGCTCAACGCCGACCACGTCGACGAGGGCGAAGCGCTGATCCGGTTCGGTTCGGCTCCAGTCGCCGGCGTCGAACTTGCCAAAGCTGTTTTCGACCTGAGCCCCTCCGGCGATCTTGCGCAGGCCGCGGCAAACCTGTTCGACTATCTGAAGCAGGCCGACGCGACCGGCGCTGCCCGCGTCGCCGTCACGCCCATTCCCGACCATGGGCTCGGCGAAGCGATCAACGACCGGCTGGCACGCGCCGCCGCCCCGCGCGAATAGGCCGGAGCAAGAGAGGAAGAGACGCTGATGGATATTCCGGGACCGAAACCAGAGCTTCTCGACCGCTTCGCGGCGATCGTCGGCGAGAACCACGTCCTGCGCGAGGCGAGCGACCTTGCGCCGCATCTGGTCGAGGGCCGCGGGCTCTACAAGGGCTCCTCGCCGATGCTGCTGAAGCCGGGCTCGGTCGAGGAAGTTGCCGCGATCCTGAAGCTTGCGAGCGAAACCGGGACGCCGATCGTGCCGCAGACCGGCAATACCGGCCTTGTCGGCGGGCAGACGCCGCGCAGTGGCGGCAACGACCTGATCGTCTCGCTCGAACGCATGAACCGCATCCGCGACGTCGATCCGGTCGCCAATGTGCTGGTCTGCGATGCCGGCGCCATCCTCGCCGACGTGCAGAAGGCGGCGGAAGCGGTCGACCGGCTGTTTCCGCTGTCGCTCGGCTCGGAAGGCTCCTGCCGGATCGGCGGCAACCTTTCCACCAATGCCGGGGGCACCGCCGTGCTCGCCTACGGCAACACCCGCCAGCTTTGCCTCGGGCTCGAAGTGGTGCTGCCGACCGGCGAGATCTGGGACGGACTGCGGCGGCTCAAGAAGGACAATACCGGCTACGACCTGCGCGACCTGTTCATCGGCGCGGAAGGCACGCTCGGGATCATCACCGGCGCGGTGCTGAAACTGTTTCCGCAGCCTGTCGGGCACCAAGTGGCGCTCGCCGGTCTCGCTTCCCCCGCGGATGCGCTGAAACTCTTCGAGCGGGCCTCGAACCTCTGCGGCACGGCGCTGACCGGTTTCGAGCTGATGCCGCGCATCGGCATCGAATTCGTGACCCGGCATATCGAAGGGGTGCGCGATCCGCTCTCCCAGCCGCATCCGTGGTACGCGCTGATCGACATCTCGACCTCCGATTCCGCCGAGACGGCAGAATCCATGGTGCAGTCGCTGCTCGAACAGGGTTTTGAGGCCGGGCTGATACGCGACGCGGTGATCGCGTCTTCGGTCGCCCAGCAGAAGGCGCTGTGGCACATGCGCGAAAGCATGTCGGATGCCCAGAAGCCGGAGGGCGGCTCGATCAAGCACGACGTTTCGGTGCCGGTCTCGAAAATCCCGGCCTTTATGGCAGAAGCCGAGCAGGCGGTGCTGGCGGCCATGCCCGGAGCCCGGGTCTGCGCCTTCGGCCATCTTGGCGACGGCAACATCCACTACAACATCTCGCAGCCCATCAGTGCCGACATGGCGGGCGACAAGGCGGCCTTCATCGGCCGCTGGCGGGAGATCAACGCCATCGTCCATGGCATCGTGCTTGCCGCGGGCGGCTCGATCTCGGCCGAACACGGCATCGGCCAGCTGAAGCGCGACGAGCTCGCGCATATCCGCTCGCCGATCGAGATGGAGCTGATGCGGCGTATCAAGCAGGCTTTCGATCCGGCCGGCATCATGAACCCCGGCAAGGTGGTCTCGATCCCATGAGCCGGTCGTCGAAAACCACGATCAGGATCGACCTCGACAACGGCGTGCGGCTCGGCCCGGGCAAGGCGCAGCTTCTGGAACTGATCGCCGAACACGGCTCGATCCGGGCGGCGGGGGCCTCGATCGGCATGTCCTACCGGCGGGCATGGCTGCTCGGCGACGAGATCAACCGGATGTTCAAGGAGCCGTCGATCTTTACCCGCCATGGCGGAAAGAGCGGCGGCGGTGCGGGCCTGACCGAGTTCGGCCAGGAACTGCTGTCCCGCTACCGGCGGATGGAAAAGGCGAGCCGCGACGCGATGCACGCGGATCTCGACTGGCTGGAATCGAATGCCGATCCCCGCTTCGAGGCGGCAGGCAAGAGCGACGACACCTGACGGGGTCGCCCGCCCTCAGCTCATCCTGATCTGGGACAATGCCCAGAGCGTATCCGAGCTGATGCCGACCGAGCTGCCGTCGCTGCTCAGGATGCTGACCGACGAAGCCGTATTCACGCTGTTTTCCAGATCGTACATGATGGTGAAGCGCTGAACCAGTTTCTTCACCTTTTCCGGATCGGCCAGATCCTTGAGATCCAGCTTCTTCTCGACCAGCTTGGCCTGCTGGTCGACTTCCATATTGCCGATTTCCTGGGGCAGGCTGTAGGTGACGCGGAAAAATTCCATCAGCGCCTCGTCGCCGAGGATCACGTAGGGGTCGGTGATATTGTCGGCCATGCGCTCGAAATAGAGGGCCAGGCGAACGCCCGGGTTTTCCTCGCCCTGCTGGGTTTCGAGAAGCTGGCGGACGTAAAGGTCCTGGGTCGCGACAACTTCGCCGCCGTTCTGGGCCTGGCCCGCCGAGCTCCGGTCGATCTCGCCCTTGGAGTCGAAATTGAAGGTGCCGACGATCTGCGCGAACCGCTTGTCCGTCTGGGTATTGACGAAGCTCTTGGGATCGGCGGGATCCGAGTTGAAGGCCTTTTTGAGGAAGTCGTTGGTGACCGTGGAAGGGTCGATCCCCTTGGAGATCAGCAGGATATCGAGCGTCTTGCGGTCGGCGAGCAGTTCGTCGCGGCTTCCGATCCGCTGCATCGCATCGGTGTAATATTTCGCCTCGGTCTGGGCTTTCGTCTTGGCGGCCTTGAGTTCATCGCCTTCCAGGAAGCGGGTCTTGCGCAGAATGTAGTCCTTGGCGACGTTGGTGATCGTGGCGTTGGACTGAAGCAGCACCTGGCGGGTGACGCCGCCCTTGCTGTCGAAGTTGAAAAACTTGGCAAGCGAGACGAAGCGTTCGTCCTTCAGCTGATAGATATAGCTGTTCGGATCGGAAAGGTCGCTTTTCAGGACATTCTTGATCGTCAGTTTCGAAACGGTGGCCGGATCGATGCCCACCGCCTCCAGGGCGAAGTTGTAGGAATTTTCGGCGTCTTTGCTGAGGAATTTGTCAAGCGTATCTATGGCCGGAAGGTTGACCTTGTAGAACTTGATGGTCTTGGCGAGATCGTCTTCCTGCTTGTCGTCCCAGCGGCTCATGTAGTTGCTGCGGGTTGAGCTGGTCTGCAGCCCGTCCTGGGCCTGGCCGGCCGCAACGGTACCGTCCGTATTGAAGTTGAAGGCCTTGGCGAGCTGAAGATATTCCGGATTGGTCTGGCCGAAACGGTTCGCATAGCTGTCCGGATCGGAGAGGTCGCTGGTCAGGATCTGCTCGATCGTCGACTTGACGACCGTGACCTTGTCGAGATTGAAGGCGACCTTGATATATTTCAGAAGCCGCGGGTCATCGATGAAATCCTTGACGTTGGTCGCCGTCTTGAGCTCCTGCTCGAAGAGCTCCTGATTGAACATCGCCTCGCCATGGGTGATGCGGGTCTGCTTGTTGAAGAAGCCGCCGACGATCTCCAGCAGCTTTTCCGGAGTGACCGCGCCGCCCGCCGGCACCGAGCCGTCCGCGTTGAAGTTGAAATCCTCGGCGAGGGATTTCATCAAGCCGAGATAAGGCGCATCGGACGCTCCGGCGCTGATGATCGTTGCCAATTCTGCGCGGCGCGCGTCCGTCTGGGCGATCGGCACCAGCCTGCCATCCAGCTCGGTGTAGCGCGCTTGCGACGTGGTGAGGGTCGTCTGATCCTTCTGGATCGCATCCACCGTTTTGGTCAATTCCACCTGCATCGCGTCGATCTCAGCCTGGAGGGTTGCAGGCCCGCCGTTGTTCAGCTCATCCTGCTTGGCGGCAATCTGCGTTTCGAGATCGGTTTTCTTCTGCTGGCCAAGCGTGATCGAGTCCTGGAGAGCGGGAATGCCGGTGCTGAGGCTCATTCGCTCGGCAAGTTCCGTATCCTCTGTTTTCGCGGCATTGTACTGGGTGAGATTGTTGCCATAGGCCGTGTTGTAAAAACTGGTCGGATCGGCCGGATCGCTGGTCAGGACGCCGCGGATGGCGTTGTAATTGTAGTATTTCGTATCGATGCCATAGGCCGTGAACATATAGTCGCGCAGCCTCGGATTGGCGAGCAACTGATCGACATTGGTGATATTGCCGGTGGTGCCCAGCATGACCTTGAAATAACGGGTGTCTTCCTCGATCGTATCGTTCTGGGCGGCGATCGTCTGGTCATAGGTGTCGAAGAGTTCTTCCATCTGACCGTTGGACTGGGCAGCGGCGCCCTCGCCGTTGGAAACGCCGAAATTGAAGGCGGAGGCGATGTTCTTGTAGCGGTCGTCGGTCAGGCGGTTCGCAAAGCTGTTGTCGTCGCTGAGATCGCTTTCCAGCACCTGCTTCATGAACGCCTTGGCGTAGATCATGTCCTCCAGGCCGTGCGCCTGCATCGCGTAGGAATAGAGCCGGTAGTTGCCAAGAAACTCATCGACCGTTTTGATCTTGCCGATGTTCTCCTGGTAGTACTTCGTATCGTTGACCACCATCGTCTGCCCGGCAATCGTCTTCAGGCTTTTCTGCATGTCGCGATTGACGAGATCGAAGGTGAGATAGGTCGATACCATGGAAGGCCCCACGAGTCGGAATGATGCTCCCGCAATCATTGCAGTTTAGCCTTGCCCGGGGCTTTTCTGCAAGTTCCGGCCGCACGCCCAAGATGTCCCGCGCCTGCACAGAAACGCGCCGATTCACCTTCCGGAAACCCAAAACCGAGCCCTTTTGCTAACCATCCAGGCAGGCAAGGCTTCTTTAACCGCTATTTTTAAGCAGTCTCGAACATGGCCGCCCTATGCTTTGGCTATCAGAGGACAAAAGTCCCGTGGAGAAACCGGCAACGGCTCTCAGGTAAAACAAGGGTAGCATATCGATGACCAATACCGTTCTGAAGCCCGTCTGGGCAGGGTCGACATTCAGGCTCGATCCGTCTCGTTTCCCGCAGCAGGTTACCTATGCGCTGCGCGAGACCTCAGGAGATGTCACCATCACCATCGACGAACGCGGCGCCGTGCTGCGTAAGATCCTTCCCGCAAGCGGCCTGCCGCTCTCCTTCGCCCTGCCCGCCCGCGCCTTCAAGGGTGTCGCAGCCCGTGCCATCGACCATGGCGACGGCGAAGTGACGGTCACGCTCGAACTTCACCACGACGACCCGGATCTGTGCATTCCGCTGCTCGTCGCCCACGATCTCTGCGACATCGCCGCCGACTGGCGGAGCTGGTCGGACGCCTTCCGCATTCCGATGCTGATGGTGGAAGCCGACGGCATCGCCCGGCCGCTGGAAAACCATCTCGGCGACGTGCGCACCAACAGCGTCAGGCAGCGCCGCCGCCATTCCTATTTCGCGGCCCGTCGTCCGCGCTTCCTGGTCCGCCGCACGACAGGCACCCTGGGCGTGACGATGAAAATCGAAGGCAAGGAGATTATCGCGCGCCGCTAGGGCTTTGCTTGTCCCTTTGCCCCGCCTCTCGCGATATCATGGGAGGGAGCCCGATCCTCAGCCGGTCGGGCTTTTTCCATTAAACGGCGAGCGACAGAACGAGGCCGGCAAACAGGATCGCGCCGACGCGGTTGTTGGACTTGAAAAGCCGCAGGCACTGGTCGGCATTGTCGATATCGAGGACCAGAACCTGCCAGCCGAACATCAGCGCTGCGGCGAGAAGGCCGATATAGGCCAGAAACTCGACGCCTGCCGATCCGAAAGCCAGCAACAGGAAGATCAGCGTCAGGCCGTAAAGGCCGATCAGCCAGGGCTTGGTATTGTCGCCGAACAGACGCGCGGTCGAACGGACCCCGATCAGTTCGTCATCCTCCTTGTCCTGGTGGGCGTAGATCGTGTCGTATCCGATCGTCCAGGCGATAGCCGCCAGGTAGAGCCAGAGGGCGGCGAAGGAGAGGCTGCCGAACGTGGCGGCCCAGCCCATCAGCGCACCCCAGGAAAAGGCAAGGCCGAGGAAAAATTGCGGCCAGTCGGTGAAACGCTTGGCGAAGGGATAGATCGCCACCACTGCCAGCGACAGGATGCCGAGCAGGATCGTAAAGGCGTTGAACTGGACGAGGACGAGCAGGCCGACCAGCGCCTGCACGGCGATGAAGACCTTCGCCTCGAAGCGGGATACGCGCCCGGACGGCAGCGGCCGCGAACGGGTGCGCGCCACTTCCATGTCGATATCGTGGTCGATCAGATCGTTATAGGTGCAGCCGGCGCCGCGCATGGCGACCGACCCTAAGAAAAACAGCAGGAGATGGAAAAGCAGGAGGCCGAGGGAAAACCCGCCATGATCCCTGGCGGCATTCGCCGCCAGCGCGGCCGACCAGAAGCAGGGCCACATCAGCAGCTGCCAGCCGATCGGCCGGTCCCATCTTGCCAGCTGCGCATAGGGCCATGCCGGCCGCGGCAGGACGCGATAGACCCAGTTGTCGGATGGAGCGTCGGCCACGCGGCCGCTGAAATCGTCGGCGTTCGTCATGGCCGGTTCTAGCGCCGGCCGAACGCCGCGGTCAAGCGGACGCATTGTCGCCTTCCGGCCTGATCAGGGCCGCGAAGCCGGGAGCCGCCGCGCCGCCCGGCGACGCGGACTAATCCACGTCTCAGGGCGAGGAAGAGCCGCGCCTTCCATCGTGAGCACGCTCACGTCTCAGGCGTGGAAGACCACGCCTTAGGGCAGCGAGAAGCCGAACTTGTAGCTCGCCGAAACGCCGAGCATCAGCTGGTTTTTCGAACCGCGCTCGCGCACCAGGCTGCTGTCGGCGACATCGCCGGTCAGCCGCTTGTATTCGGCGAACGAGGAGAGTTCGAGCTGTTCGGTCGCCTTCCAGGTCAGCGCGGCGCCGACGCCGACCGAATGCAGTCCGCCGCCCGGGTCGTAGGCGGAGAGGCCAGACGCCGCCGACTGGTCCGGCGTGACCTTGTAATAGGCATCGTTGTAACCGTTGCTGGCCCAGGTCGCGCGCGGGCCGCCGGACAATCTGAGGTCCGGCTGGAGATCGGTGAAAGCGTCGACCGAAACGTCGGCGACGACGCCGTCGTGGCTACGGATGCCCTGGCGGATTTCGGCGCGGGCGCGGATCCAGTCGGTCGGATAGATATCGATGAAGCCGCCGAGTTCGCCGCCGAGCTTCACCTTCTTCAGGCCCTTCAGGTCGTCGGACGTATCGCCGTCGCGCGGCATGATCAGCTTGGCCGCGACGCCGGCGCGGACCGAACCCTGGTCGATCACCGCGAAGGAGGCGCTGTCGTTGCGCGAGGAGAAGCGGGCCTGCTTGCTGTTCTGGCGGCCGAGCGAGATGATCGGCGAAAACTGCAGGCTGCGGCCGTTGTCGCCTTCGAATTTCGGCGCGACGAAACCGGCGCCGCCGAGCGTCAGATACCAGTCGCCGGACCAGAACCCGTCCTGGGCACTGGCGCTGCCGGAAGAAACAATCGAAAATGCGGAAATGAAAAGAGCAGCCCGGAGAGGCAAAGACATGGCAGCGGATCCCGAAAACGCAAAACAGAACAGAGATCCCGAGGGGGATTTCTGTCCTATTATCGCATTTCCGTTGCCAGCTTGTTAACCACGCGAAAGATCAGACGGCGACCTTGTCGAGCGGGATGCGGCTCTGTTCGAAGGCCCTCAGTTCCGCCTCGCGCTCGTAGATATAGTCGCGATTGTCCGGAACGGCCGTGCGCTTCTTGACGATCTGCATCTGGAAGATGAAGAAGCTTTCATGCGTGAAGGCCATTTCGGAGCCGGCAAGATAGAATTCCCACATCCGCACGAACCGCTCGTCGTAAAGCGCTATCGCCTTGTCCTTGTTGGCGATGAAACGCTCGCGCCAGTGGCGCAGCGTGTGGGCGTAGTGCATCGGCAGGATCTCGATGTCTGACACCAGCAGCCCCGCCTTCTCGATCGACGGCATCACTTCCGAGATCGCCGGGATATAGCCGCCCGGGAAAATGTATTTCTCGATCCACGGGTTGTTGATCAGCGCCGGATAGGGCTGGCCGATCGAATGCAGCACCATGACGCCGTCATCGGCGAGCACGTCGTTCACCTTGCCGAAGAATTTTGGATAATTCAGCCGGCCGACATGTTCGAACATGCCGACCGAAACGATGCGGTCGAAACGCTTGTCCGGAGGTAGGTAATAATAGTCCTGCAGTTCGAAGCGGACGCTGTTGGCGAGCCCGCGCTTGGCGGCGCGCTGGCTTGAAATCTTGAGCTGCTGGGTCGAGAGCGTGATGCCGGTGACGTCGACGCCGGAGGATTCCGACAGATACATGGCCATGCCGCCCCAGCCGGAGCCGATCTCCAGCGCCTTCTGGCCGGGCTCGGCCAGCAGCTTGGCGACGATATGGCGCTTCTTGGCGATCTGGGCCTCGTCGAGCGAGATGCCCGGCGGGTTGAAATAGGCGCAGGAATATTGCCAGTCCTCGTCGAGGAAGAGCGAGAACAGCTTTTCGTCGAGATCGTAATGATGGGCGACGTTGCGCTGATTGTGGTTGATCGGCACGCGGTTGCGGAACTGGGAAACCAGGATGCGGGCGACACCGCGCCAGATCATGCCGAAGGTCAGGCCTTCGCTGAGGGTGTTGTCCTTGATCAGCGCCAGGAACTCGTAGATGTCGCCTTCCTCGATGAGAATGCGGCCATCCATGTAAAGTTCGCCGAGCTTGAGGGGCGGATCCGCGACCAGTTCGCGCTCCGCGGCTTCGTCGGCAAACCGTATCGAAACGATGCGGCCACCGCCGCCACCATAACGCTGCTCGCCTCCCGAGCCGCGTACGGTCAAAGTTCCGGTCTTTATGATTTTGTTGAGAAGACTATGAAGGGACGAGGCCACGGACCCACCTCCAGGATACTAAGGATGCCTTACTAATCCAAAATCTAGTCGCTTTTGAGCGACTTTCAAGCACATTGCCGCCTTGAAAATGACATAAAAAAACAGGCCGTCAAATCCTTAAGAGACGGCCTGCATCCTGTGATTGAGATTTTGCGAACGCCCGCAAAAATCACTTACGTTTTAAAGCTTCCGCGAGTGCCGCACCGAAAGCACCCTGAGATGAGGGTTTTTCAGTTTTCATCATTTTCGGATTGACCGGCCTGGTGTCGCGATCCGGGCCGCGGGGAGCAGGCGCCGCCTCGCCGCCATCCTTGCGCATGGTCAGCGCTATCCTCTTGCGCTTCACATCGACCTCGACGACACGGACTTTGACCACGTCGCCGGCCTTCACCACTTCATGCGGGTCCTTGACGAAGCGGTCGGCGAGCTGGGAAACGTGGACCAGCCCGTCCTGGTGAACGCCGATATCGACGAAAGCGCCGAAGGCGGCGACATTGGTGACCGTGCCTTCAAGCAGCATGCCGGGCTTCAGGTCGGTAATCTCGTCGATGCCTTCGGCGAAGGTAGCGGTCTTGAAGCTCGGGCGCGGGTCGCGGCCCGGCTTTTCCAGCTCGGCGATGATGTCCTTGACGGTCGGCAGGCCGAAGGTCTCGTCGATGAACCGCTTCGGGTCGAGCGCCTTCAAGGCCGCGCTATCGCCCATCAGCGAGCGCAGGTCGCGGCCGCAGGCGGCGACGATCTTCTTGGCGACGCCGTAGGCTTCCGGATGGACGGCGGAGGCATCGAGCGGCTCCTTGCCGTTCGGGATGCGCAGAAAGCCGGCCGCCTGTTCGAAGGTACGGTTGCCGAGGCGCGCGACCTTCAGCAGGTCCCGGCGGCTCGAGAAAGCCCCATTTTGGTCGCGATGAGCGACGATCGCCTCGGCGATCGAGCGGCTGAGGCCGGAGACGCGGGCGAGCAGCGGCGCAGACGCCATGTTGAGATCGACACCGACGGCGTTCACCGCGTCTTCCACAACCGCGTCCAGCGAGCGGGAGAGTTTTCCCTGATCGACATCGTGCTGATACTGGCCAACGCCGATCGATTTCGGCTCGATCTTGACCAATTCCGCCAGCGGATCCTGCAGGCGGCGGGCGATGGAGACGGCGCCACGCAGCGAGACGTCCAGCTGCGGGAACTCGGCGGCGGCGGTTTCCGATGCCGAATAGACCGAGGCGCCGGCTTCCGAGACGATGACCTTGGTCGGCTTGGCTCCCGAGGGAGACGCCGGCAGGTTCGCCAGCATGTCGGCCACCAGCTTTTCCGTCTCGCGGCTACCGGTGCCGTTGCCGATGGCGATCAGCTCGACGCCATGCTTGCGGATCAGCGCGGCGAGTTCGGCCTGGGTTCCGCGGATGTCGTTCTTCGGCGGGAACGGATAGACGGTGGTGGTTTCCAGGAGCTTGCCGGTGGCATCGACGATCGCGACCTTGACGCCGGTGCGGATGCCCGGATCGAGGCCCATCGTGGCGCGCGAACCGGCAGGCGCAGCCAAGAGCAGGTCCTTGAGGTTGCGTGCAAAAACGTGGATCGCCTCCTCCTCGGCGCGCTCGCGCAGCTCCCGCATCAGGTCGAGCGACAGCGATACGGAAAGTTTCACCCGCCAGGTCCAGCCGGCGGCTTCCAGCAGCCAGCGGTCGGCCGCACCCCGATCCCGAATATCGAAGGCAAGCGCGATGATCCGCTGGGCAGGCTTGACCGGCGACGGATCGTCCTGGTCGACTTCGATGGTCAGCGTCAGGAATTCCTCGTTCCAGCCACGCAGCATGGCGAGCGCGCGGTGGCCGGGGGCCGTCGACCAGCGTTCGGAATGATCGAAATAGTCGGAGAACTTCGCGCCGGCCTCCTGCTTGCCATCGACCACCCTGGCCTTCAGCGTCGCGCCTGTCCGCATGTGTTGGCGCAGCTTGCCGAGCAGGTCGGCATTTTCGGAGAAGGTCTCGGCGACGATATCGCGGGCGCCTTCGAGCGCCACCTTCACGTCGGCGACCTCGTCCTTGATATAGGCTTCGGCGAGCTTTGCCGGATCGGCGCCGCGGTCGGCCCAGATCGCTTCCGCCAAGGGGCCGAGGCCGCGTTCACGGGCGATCTCGGCACGGGTGCGGCGCTTGGGCTTATAGGGAAGATAGAGGTCTTCGAGTTCGGCCTTGGTCGTCGCCCTGCCGATCTTTGCGGCAAGCTCGTCGGTCATCTTGCCCTGCGAATTGATCGAATCGACGATGGTCGAGCGGCGCGCTTCGAGCTCGCGCAGATAGACCAGGCGTTCCGACAGGTTGCGGAGCTGCGTGTCGTCGAGCCCGCCGGTCACTTCCTTGCGGTAGCGGGCGATGAACGGCACGGTCGCGCCTTCGTCGATCAGCCCGATCGCGGCGGCGGCCTGTTCGGGACGGGCATTGATTTCCGCGGCAATCGCGGCGGCAAGGAAACGGAGATCGGCGGCCATGGGCGTCCTCGTTCAAATGGGAGGCGCGACCATAGTCGAAGTTTGTGGCAAGGCAACGTGGCGAATGCCGGTTCCACAATTTGCTTGGCGCCGGATGAACCAAAACGGGACAGGGAGTGACGGGTCGCTAACCAAGGCCCTGTGGAAAAGAAACGACACTCTCTCACCTCCGCCGAGAGGCCATTAAAAGCAGCCCGCCGCATGATGCGGCCGAACGGAGGGAATCATGCCCAAGAAAGCCGCCAGAATCCTGGCATTTGACACGGCGGTTGCCAGCGAAGAGCTTGAGGCCGCCATTTCCTATCTGGAGCAGAAACTGGACAGCGCATCCATGCGCAACGAACCGGTACCATTCCTGGCGTACCGAAACAGGATGATCTTCCGCACCACGCTGGACATCCGACACGGGACGAAAAACCGGCACGGCGAGTCCTGACCTCTTTCGAACGCCTTGCCTCCCATTGAAGCGCCATGAAGGCGGCAAGATGGGAGGCCACCTGAGCCTTGGCCCTTGACCTTTGCCTCCCCTCCCCTTAACCGCCGCGCAAGGCCATGGTTTTCAGCACAGGCGAGGGCAGGACATGAAGGTTCTCTTGATCGGTTCGGGTGGACGCGAGCATGCGCTCGCCTGGAAACTCGCCCAGTCCCCGAAACTTAGCAAGCTTTATGCCGCACCCGGCAATCCCGGGATTGCCGATCACGCCGAACTCCTGCCGCTCGATATCGACGACCATGCCGCCGTCGCCACCTTCTGCCTCGAAAAGGCGATCGATCTCGTCGTCGTGGGGCCGGAAGCGCCGCTCGTCGCCGGTCTTGCGGACCGTCTCCGGGCCAGCGGGATCGCAACCTTCGGTCCTTCGGCCGCCGCAGCCCAGCTCGAGGGCTCCAAGGGTTTCACCAAGGATCTTTGCGCCCGCTACGAGATTCCGACCGGCGCCTATCGCCGCTTCACCGATGCGGCCGAAGCCAAGGCTTATGCGCGCGAACAGGGCGCGCCGATCGTCGTGAAGGCGGACGGGCTTGCCGCCGGCAAGGGCGTCACTGTCGCCATGCAGCTCGACGAAGCGATTGCCGCGATCGACGACTGTTTCGACGGCGCCTTCGGCTCGGCCGGCACGGAAGTGGTGGTGGAGGCCTATCTCGACGGCGAGGAAGCGAGCTTCTTCTGCCTGTCCGACGGCCGGACGGCGCTGGCGCTCGCTACCGCCCAGGACCACAAGCGGGTCGGCGACGGCGATACCGGACCGAATACCGGCGGCATGGGCGCCTATTCGCCTGCCCCGGTCATGACGCCCGGCATGGTCGCGCGCACCATGAAGGAGATCATCGAGCCGACGATCCGCGGCATGGCTGAAAGCGGGCATCCGTTCACCGGCGTGTTCTTCGCAGGCCTGATGATCACGGCCAAGGGTCCGGAGCTGATCGAATACAATGTCCGTTTCGGCGATCCGGAATGCCAGGTGCTGATGATGCGGCTGAAAAGCGACCTGCTCGACCTTCTCCATGCGGCCGCGACCGAGACGCTCGACCAGGTCTCCGCAGAATGGAGCGACGACGTGGCGCTGACCGTGGTCATGGCTTCCAAGGGTTATCCGGGCGCCTATGACAAGAACACGCCGATCGCCCATCTGCCTGAGAGCGCCGACGGCGAGAAGATCTTCCACGCCGGTACGGCGCTCAAGGATGGCGCACTCGTGGCAACCGGCGGCCGCGTGCTGAACGCCACGGCAACCGCAAGGACCGTCGCAGACGCTCAGGCCCGTGCCTACGGGCTGGTCGATCGGGTTGAATGGGAAAACGGCTTCTGCCGCCGCGATATCGGCTGGCAGGCGGTGGCGCGCGAAAGGAATTGAGTGCCGAAAGCGCCGGTTCATTCAAAATTTACTGAATCTCCAGACGGGATCGAAACGAAGCCGCGGTAATGATCGGGGACCTCAAGAAGGATTCCCGGTATGCGTCTCGTTCTGGCTACAGCTCTGGTGTTGGTAAGCGGTTCCGCTTTCGCGTCGTCGATCACGGTGATCAACAGCACGCATCCATCGGGCGCCAGCATCCTTACCAAGAGCTGCGCAGGATGCCCGGCCGCCGCAGCGCCGAAATCGGACGAAGCGACCTACAAGGTTCCCGAGCTGCCGGCCGGCACCCAGAAGACGGAAATCATCGAGATCAACGGCGAGAAGAAGCTGGCGCGTACCGAAGCCTGGCTCGGCGGCTCTCCGGTGATCCATGTCAGCAAGGTGCCGACATGGATGGCCGATGAAGAGGCCGTTGCCGAACTTCACCCGACCACCAACGGCTCGACCGAGACGCAGATCGCCACCGCCGAGGCCTCCGACGACGGTATCGACATCGACGCCACGACCAGCGCGGTCAAGACCATCCGCGATGCGGAGGTCGGAATGACGGAAGCTTCCCTCGCGAAGCCGCTGGCGCTCGACACGTTCGAGCTACGCACCAAGCAGTTCTAGATTTAGAATATCATTATATTTACATAGCAAAAAGTGCCCCGCCGGCGCTCTTTCACGGCATGCGCGTAAATTGCGCATTGCCAAATCAAACTTGCCTAAAATATTCGCTTTGATCTCTGTCAAGGCCGCCATAATTAAATTTTTATTCAAATATTCGAGATCACTCTCCCATCACAGTGCGATGGAAGCACGTGACCGGCGCAGGAAGCGCTCCCCCAAAAACCTCGTCCCGCTCCGGCTCCTCCGGGAGAATTCGGCTGCCTGAAAGTGAGTCGAAATATGAAGAACCTCAAAATCTCCCACCAGCTATTAGCCATGGTGGCGGTGCTGATGGTGGCTTTCGCTGCCGTCACCTACTATCAGGTCCGCGCTTCGATCGCCTCGATCTATGCCGAGCGATACGAGATGCTGCGCACCCAAGTCGAGTCCGGCATCTCCATTCTGCAGTCTTATTACGACCGGGAAAAATCGGGAGAGCTGAAGCGCGAGGACGCGCAGAAATTGGCCTACGCGGCCGTGGCCGGGATCAAGTATGAGCCGGCCGGCTACATATTCGGCCTGAACTACGATACGGTCACGCAATTCCACTACAATCCAAAGCTGATCGGCGTGAACCAGAAGGGCCAGCCGGACAAGATGGGCAACCTGTTCCGCGAGGAGCTGGTCGCGAAGGGTCGTGCCGGCGGCGGCGTCACCACCTATTACTGGGAAAAGCCCGGCATGCCTGCCGATCAGGTTTTCCAGAAGGCTGCCTATTCCCGCGCCTTCGAGCCGTGGCAGATCATTGTCGCGACCGGCGTTTACACCGACGACCTCGACGTGAAGATCAACAAGACGATCATGGAAGTGGTCGGCATCGGTTTCATCGCCTTCCTGCTTGCGCTCGGTGTCGCCTTCATCGTCATCCGCAACATTACCAAGCCGCTCGCCGCCGTGCACACCGCCCTGCAGGCCGTGGCTGACGAAGACGTCAAAACCCAGATCCCGCATACGGACATGTCGAACGAAGTGGGCATGATGGCGAAGGCCACCCAGGCGTTGCAGGAGAAGATCCGCGAACGCCATGCCATGGCCGAACGCGAAGAGAAGCAGAAGACTGAGCTCGACCGCGAGCGCCAGCAGAACATCGACATGCAACAGCAGGAAGCTGCGTTGCAGACCCGCGTCGTCTCCACCATCGGCGAAGCGCTGGAATCACTCGCCCATGGCGATCTCACCGTCCGCTGCGCCGATCTCGGCTCGCGTTACGACACCTTGCGTCACAACTTCAACGAGGCGCTCGCCCATCTCGAGGCGGCGATGAGCAAGGTCAATTCCAAGGGGATCGATATCGGCGGCTCCAAGGAAGAGATCCGCCGTGCCTCGAACGAGCTCTCCCAGCGCACCGAACGCCAGGCCGCCAACCTCGAAGAAACGTCCGCGGCACTCGACGAACTTGCCGTCGCCGTTCGCCAGACCGCCGAAGGCGCACACGAGGCAGCCCAGCGCGTGACCTCGGTCAGCGCGGAAGCCAACCGCTCCGACCAGATCGTCGCCCAGGCGATCGATGCGATGGGTGGCATCGAGCATTCGTCGGAAGAGATCTCCAAGATCATCGGCGTGATAGACGACATCGCCTTCCAGACCAACCTTCTTGCCCTCAACGCCGGCGTCGAAGCCGCCCGCGCCGGTGAATCCGGCAAGGGTTTCGCAGTCGTCGCCCAGGAAGTCCGCGAACTTGCCCAGCGCTCCGCAGCAGCCGCCAAGGAGATCAAGGACCAGATCTCCCGGTCTTCCGGCCAGGTGCAGAACGGGGTTCGCCTCGTCGGTGAGGCAGGCGAAGCATTGAAGCGGATTTCCGACCAGGTGAAGGCGGCGAGCGACATCGTCGGCAAGATCGCCCATTCGGCCTCCGAGCAGGATACGACGCTGCGCTCGATCTCGTCTTCGCTCAACCAGCTCGACGCCGCGACCCAGCACAATGCCGCCATGGCCGAAGAGACAACCGCATCGGCCGAGGCGCTTGCCGCCGATACCGACGAGCTGCTCAACCTCATCAGCAGCTTCCGGATCAATGCCGGCCATGACATCGGCCACAATGCCGGTACCGGAAACCTCAACCGCATGGCGCAGAAGATGCGCCGCGCCAGCTGACCAAAATTAGTCGCAGGACAGAAAGCCGCCGGGTCGAAAGGTTCGGCGGCTTTTTCTATATTGGCGATCGAATATCATAATATTAGATAATACGAGTATATATTCCTGAAATCATCAATATGGTTCCTGAATCTCTTTAAGCCGGCATATTCAGTTATTCTATCTTTGCTTTATTTATCCCAACCCTGAATGCACAACTAAACATGGAAACAACTTCATAGTGTTTCCAGGCATCGAATATTATTCCCTCAAATTCGCTATTGTTAAATTTTTATTCAAATATCCCGTCATATTCTCATGAATGTGCAATGCAGCACGACTTCCTGCGCAGGATGCGCCTCTCCACTCAGAAATCACCCTTTCCGGTCGCTCAAGGCGAGCTCAATCACCTATGGAACGAATATGAAAAACCTGAGGATTTCAAAGCAGCTCGTCCTGCTGGTTCTGGCCCTGATCGGCGGCTTCGCCGTCGTGACCTATTTCGAACTCCGGGCCTCGACGCAGGCTATCTATGCCGAGCGGTATGGAATGTTGCGGACCCAGGTGGAGTCCGGTATCGGCATCCTCAAGAAGTTTCAGCAGCGTGAGGCAGCCGGCGAGCTGACGCGCGCGGAAGCCCAGAAGCAGGCATTCGCCGCAGTCTCCGCCATGAGCTTCCAGCCTGACGGTTATCTTTTCTCCTATGACTACGACGTGAAGATGCTGATGCATCCCGATGCGAAGAAGATTGGAGAAAACGGCAAGGGCAAGCCGGATTCCGCCGGGAAACTGTTCCGCGACGAAATGGTCTCCGTCGGCAGGTCCGGCGGCGGCATTGTCGATTACATGAGCACGAGCAAGCCCGGCCAGCCCGATGGGGACTTTTCGAAGAGCTCCTATGCAAAGGCATTCGAACCCTGGCAGATGGTTCTTGCGACCGGCGTCTATACCGATGACCTGCAGGCCCAGATCCGCGGGATGGTGCTGGACGCAATCATGATCGGCGCGGTCGCTTTGATCATCGCGCTTGCCGGCGCCTATGTGGTGATCCGCGGGATTACCAAGCCGCTTGCCTCCGTGCATGGCGCGCTGGAAGCCGTCGCCGACGAAAATGTCACGATCGCCATCCCGCACACGGACATGTCGAACGAAGTGGGCATGATGGCGAAGGCCACCCAGGCGCTGCAGGAAAAAATCCGCGAACGCCATGCCATGGCCGCGCGCCAGGAGGACCAGCGCCAGGAGCTCGACCGCGAGCGCCAGCAGAACGCCGACATGCAGCAGCAGGAAGCCGCAAGCCAGACCCGCGTCGTCTCCACCATCGGCGAAGCGCTGGAATCACTCGCCCAAGGCGATCTCACCGTCCGCTGCGCCGATCTCGGCCCGCGCTACGAAACCTTGCGTCACAACTTCAACGATGCGCTTACGCATCTCGAAGCGGCGATGGCCAAGGTCAATTCCAAGGGGATCGATATCGGCGGCTCTAAGGAAGAGATCCGCCGTGCCTCGAACGAGCTCTCCCAGCGCACCGAACGCCAGGCCGCCAACCTGGAGGAAACATCGGCTGCCATCGACGAACTCGCCGTCACCGTCCGCCAGACCGCCGAAGGCGCCCATGACGCGGCCCAGCGCGTAAGTTCCGTCAGCAACGAAGCGAGCCGTTCCGACCAGATCGTCGCCCAGGCGATCGAGGCGATGGGCGGCATCGAGCATTCGTCGGAAGAGATCTCCAAGATCATCGGCGTGATCGACGACATCGCCTTCCAGACCAACCTTCTCGCCCTCAACGCCGGCGTCGAAGCCGCCCGCGCCGGTGAATCCGGCAAGGGTTTCGCGGTCGTCGCCCAGGAAGTCCGCGAACTCGCCCAGCGCTCCGCAGCGGCCGCCAAGGAAATCAAGGACCAGATTTCCCGCTCGTCCGGCCAGGTACAGAACGGCGTGCGCCTCGTCGGCGAGGCCGGCGAAGCATTGAAGCGGATTTCCGACCAGGTGAAGGCGGCGAGCGACATCGTCGGCAAGATCGCCCATTCGGCCTCCGAACAGGATACGACGCTGCGCTCGATCTCGTCTTCGCTCAACCAGCTCGACGCCGCGACCCAGCACAATGCCGCCATGGCCGAAGAGACAACCGCATCGGCCGAGGCGCTTGCTGCCGATACCGACGAGCTGCTCAACCTGATCAGCAGCTTCCGCATCAGCAACATGGGCAACGAGAGCCGCAATCTCAACCGCATGGCGCAGAAGATGCGCCGCGCCAGCTGACCAAAGTTAGTCGGGGGACGGGGAACCGCCGGATCGAAAGATCCGGCGGTTTTTTTGTTTGCCTCAGCCCGAGATCTTCGAGAAGTCCGCGACGGTCGCGGTCGCTTCGCGGATGGCCTTCAGGAGGGCCAGGCGGTTGGCGCGGATCGCGGTGTCCTCGTCATTGACCAGCACGTCCTCGAAGAATTTGTCGACGGGGACACGGAGTTTCGACAGGGCTTCCATGGCCGAGCGGAAATCTTCCTTGGCGACGGCATCGGACGCTTCCTTCGAAGCAACGACGACGGCCGCCCAGAGCGCCTTTTCAGCGTCGAGCTTCAGAAGCTGTTCCGACACGCCATCGGCGACGACAGTGCCCTTCTTCTCCTCGGCGGCCAGCAGCTGGACGGCGCGCTTGGTGCCGGCGAGCAGGTTCTTGCCGTCTTCCGAGGTGATGAACGCCGTCAGAGCCTCGACGCGGCGGGCGACCAGCAGGAGGTCGTCGGCGTCCGGGGTCAGGACGGCGTCGATGAGGTCGTGGCGGGCGCCCTGGTCGCGCAGGTAGACTTTGAGGCGGTCGTGGAAGAAGGAGAGGAGGTCGAACAGGACCGCCTCGTTGATCTTGACATCGGCCTTTCCGACGAGCGCGGCCTCGATATTTGCGGCGACCAGCGTCTTGTAGAGCGGCAGGCGAACCTTGCGTTCAAGAAGGATCCGCACCACGCCCAGAGCCGCACGACGGAGCGCGAACGGGTCCTTCGAACCCGTCGGCTTCTCGTCGATCGCCCAGAAGCCGACGAGCGTATCGAGCTTGTCGGCAAGCGCGACAGTGAGGCCGACCTTGTCCTCGGGCAGGCGATCCGACGGGCCGTTCGGCTTCCAGTGATCCTCGATAGCGGCAGCGACCTTTACGTCCTCGCCCTGCAGCATCGCATATTTGCGGCCCATCAGGCCTTGAAGTTCGGGGAATTCGCCGACGGCTTCGGTGCGAAGGTCGGCCTTGGCGAGAACCGCGGCGCGGTCCACCAGTGCCGGGTCGGCCCCGACGATCGGCGCCAATTCAGCCGCAAGATCACGGATGCGGCGGACGCGCTCCCCTTGGGTGCCGAGCTTGGCGTGGAACGTCACGTTCAGCGCGTCGAGCTTGGCCATGCGCTGGTCGAGCGGCTTGTTGAGGTCGAGGTCGAACTTCGCAGCGGATTCCTTCAGCGTATCCAGATCCGGCATGTCGCCCTGGTCGCGGGTCCAGAAATGCTTGGCGTCGGAGAGACGGGCGCGCACGACCTTGCCGTTGCCGTGCATGATCTCCTTGCCGCCATCCTTCGCCTCGATATTCGAGACCAGGATGAAGCGGTTGGAGAGGCCCTCGCCGCCAGATTGCGGACGGGTGACGAAACATTTCTGGTTCGTCTTGATGGTCAGGCGGATGATTTCGGAGGGGATTTCGAGATAGTCCGCCTCGAACTCGCCCATCAGCACATGCGGCCATTCGACGAGGCCGGAGACCTCTTCCAGCAAGCCCTCGTCCTCGACCAGTTCGAGACCGTTGGCGAAGGCGAGGTCGCGCGCATCGTGCAGGATGACATCCTTGCGGCGGTCGGCATCGAGCATGACCTTCGCCTTTTCGAGGCTGGTCACATAGTCGTCGAAGCGGCGCACAGTGATGGCGTCGGGTGCGTGGAAACGGTGGCCGTAGGTCACGTTGCTCGCCACCAGCCCGTCGATCTCGAAGGGGATGACCTGGGTTTCTTCATGTTCGGGGCCGAAGACGCAGACGATCGACTGCAGCGGGCGCACCCAGCGCAGGCTTTCCGGCCCCTTGCCGTCGATACCGGCGAAACGGGCGCCCTTCGGCATCGAGGCGGCGCCCCAGCGCATCGATTTCGGCCATGGGAAGTTGCGGATGATGCCGGGCATGACATCGGCGATGATTTCTTCCGCCGGGCGGCCGGGCTTTGAAATCACCGCGACGTAGAAATCGCCCTTCTTGGGGTCGCTGACCACCTGCGCTTCCGAAACCGACGACAGGCCGGCGCCGCGCAGGAAGCCGGCAATGGCGCCTTCCGGCGCATCCGTGCGGGGACCCTTGCGCTCCTCACGCTGGTCGGCCGAGCGGGCCGTCAGACCGCGGATATCGAGCGTCAGGCGGCGCGGCGTCCAGTATTCGCGCGCACCCTCATAAGTCAGGCCCGCTTCCACCAGCGCGTCGGTGACGAGCTTTTTCAGGTCTCCCGCCGCCTTGCGCTGCATGCGGGCGGGAATTTCCTCCGAGCGGAGTTCGAGAAGCAGATCGGGCATGGTGATGTCTTTGCGCTGAAAATAACGTCGCGGCGGACTTAGCAAGCCCGCTACCAAAAGTCACCAGCCGGATTCGTGAAAGTCTGAGACTACGCTGCGCTCATCACCGGAATGGCAGCAATCTCATCATGCTTGGCAACGCTCTCTACCTTCAGATCATAACTCGTCTGTAGATTCATCCAGAACTCGGGCGTGGTGTTGAAGAAGCGGGCAAGCCGCAAAGCCGTATCAGTGGTTACGGACGTTTGTTCTGCAACCAGCCGCTCGATGCGCGTCCGGGGCACGTTGAGCTTTCTTGCCAGAGCACCGGCGGTCATCTGCAAGGGAAGCAGATATTCTTCCCGAAGGATTTCACCTGGATGAACCGGGGGAAGCACGCTCGCCATTTTCTGTCTCCTTCAATGGTAATCGACGATCTCGACCTGCTCGGCGCCGGCCTCGGTCCAGATGAAGCAAACCCGCCACTGGTCGTTGACGCGAATGGAGTGCTGACCTCGGCGGTCTCCCTTCAGGGCTTCCAGATGGTTCCCCGGCGGCGAGCGCAGGTCGGAGAGCTCCAACGCATTTTCGATCATCGTCAGCTTCCGAACAGCCCGCCTGGCAAGGTCGGCAGGAAACCCTTTCGGCACCTTGCCGCTTGCAACAGCTTGCGTCATCGCATTCGCATAGGAACGGATCACGTCGTCTCCCCTCATGTATCATATCATGATACATTTTTCAACCGGAGGCGTTTACCAACCGCCTCCGCCTCCACCGCCTCCCCCACCGCCGGACGAACCGCCTGAGAAACCGGAGGAGGACGAGGAGGATTTTGGCGCGGGGATGGTCGAGGCGATGGTCGAGGCCATCGAGGAAGAGAAACCGCCGATGCGATCGCCGATGTTGGAGCCGTAATTGCCGCTGTACCAGCCGGGCGCATAGGCGCCGGCGGCAGCGCCCGCCGCGGCACTCGCGAGCCAGGTCTCGAACGTGTTGCTCCACGGCTTTTCGACGCCGAGCGCCACCGCATAGGGCAGCAGCTTTTCGAAATGCTGCGGCGACATGGTCGGCGCGCCGGCCGTGTTCATGCGATCCTTTTCGGCAAGCGTCAGGTAGATGCGCAGGCCCTCGATACCGTCCATCAGCTTGCGGCCGAGTGGTGTCGGTGCGCCCATCAGGAAAAAGAAGATGACGTTGGCGAGCACGATGCCACCGACCGAGACCAGGATCGGCCAATGTTCGCTGCCGGTCAGCTCGGACATGAGCGCGATCAGCAGCGCCGAACCGACCGATATCGCGACGAAGCCGATAAAGCCAAGAATGACGACCGCCATGATCTTGGAAAACAGCGAGGAACCGCGCCTTAGACCCTTTCCGAGGGCGGCTGCGAAGAAACCGAAGACCACCGCAAGAAAGGCCGGGACAATCAATATCGCCATCAGCTCAGGTTCGAGATTGCCGAATATCAGAACGCCCAGAAGCATAAGGATGCTGAGGGCCACGCCGCCTGCGACATAACCCCAATTCGCCTTGTAATATTTGCCGCGATGTTCCTTCTCGATCGCCTGGCGGAAGCTCGTGCCGACCGATTGGACCGACGTGCCGTGCGCCTCGTCGATCACCAGCGACTGCCCGGCGCCGCCGACCGAACTAAGGATGGAGGCCTGGCCGGTCGGCACGTCGCGTGGCACGGGCTTGTCGGTGCGCCGGATGACGATCTTTTCCTTGAGGTCTTCGAGCGTCACGTAGCCCTTGACCGCCAGGTCGAGCGCACTTGCCGAAAACGCCGTCCAGCCGCCGCCGGAAAAGCCCTTGTTGTCGATATAGTTGACGAGCGCCGGCGACAGGCCGTCCGGCGCATCCCAGCGCGGCACGACGACACCACGGTCCGGATCGCGGCCGACACGGGTCCAGAAAAGCGCGTAATAACCGACGACGAGGACAAGGCCGACGATCGCGATGATCGTGCCGATATTGTCGCGCCACCACCAGTCGCTTTGCTGATCCTTCGAAGGAGCCGCTACGACCCCTTTGGGAAAGCCGGCGACGATCGTCAGGCCCTCCTGCGCGCCGAGCGGCCGAGTGGTCGTAAATACCGCCTGATTGCCGTTCGCCTGCATGCGGGCATTGCGGGCGGTGGAGCCGAAAGGGCCGGTATAGGCGGCAGTCTGGTTTATCCGCGCGCCGCCCGGCAAGGTCAGCCGCGCCGAGGCCTGGGCGATACGGAATTCCCAGCCGTTGCCGGTGGCGTTCCAGTAAAGTTCGTCGTGGTCGTCGAAATAACGGATCTGCCGATCGGTCCTGTAGGTGAAGACGAAGGTGTGTTCGCCGTTGCGCAGGAACACGTCCTTGTCGCCGGAATAGATGCGGATGCCGCCGGTGACGCTTTCCGTGTGGAAGGGCTCGGGCCGGCCGTCGCGGGTGACGGAAACGACCTCGAAGCCGACCCGCACCGTGCGGCCGCCCGCATCCTGCATGGTGAGCGGAAAATCGCGAAACAGGCCGCGCTTGATCCTGTCGCCTTCCGCATTGGCGATGATCGTTTCGGTCACCGTCAGGTCGCCGTTCTCGGCGACCTGGATGTCGGAATGATAGGAGCGGATATATTCCTCCGCCGCGGCGGGCAGCACCGTTGCCAGGCATAAGAACAGGACCAGGCCAAAGCCGGAGAACCACCGCATCACGACATTCCTCCTCTTCGGCGCGCTCTTCGGCACGGGCCGATCCTTGCTTTCCGTTATTCGATATCCGTGTACTCGACGCCGAGCGAGGCGAGCACGTCCCAATAGGTCGGGAAGGTCTTGGCGACGCAATCAGGGTCGAGAATGGTGATGCCGCCGATCTTCAGCCCCGCCAGTGCAAAGCTCATGGCGATGCGGTGGTCGGCAAAGGTGTTGATCTCGGCGGATAAGGTCTGGCCGGCGAGCGAGGGATCGGAGGCGACGACCAGGTCGTCGCCCTCCTCCGTCGCAAGGCCTTCGCGAATGGCATTGAGGCCGAGCGAGAGCGCCCTCACCCGGTCGCATTCCTTGACGCGCAGGTTGGCGATGCCGGTGAACCGCACCGGCGTTTCGTTGAAAGCGGCAAGTACGGCAATCGTCGGGATCGCGTCCTGCATCTGCGAGCCGTCGATCTCGGCCGGCAGGTGCGGGAATTTCGAGATGACCTCGAGGGCCTTGGCATCGGGCTGGGTGAAGGCGTCGTTCGGCACGCCGAGATCGATCCTGCCGCCGGTCAGCACTTCGGCGGCCCAGAGATAGGTGGCGGCCGAGGCATCCGGCTCGATCACGAAATCCGCGGCCCTGTAGCCGGTCGGCTCTATCTTCCACGTCGCCGCATCGAGTTGCTCGACCTTGGCGCCGAAGGCCTGCATGGCGGCCAGCGTCAGGTCGACATAACCACGGGCGCCGATTTCCGCGCCGGCGAGCGCCACCGTCAGGGGCGCGTTGGCGCCCTGCTTGACGAGCGGCCCGGCCATCAGCAGCGCCGAGACGTACTGGCTCGACAGGCCGGCATCGATCTCGACGCGGCCGGAGGCGAAATGGCCGTTGCCGCGCACGGTCACCGGCGGGCAGCCGGTCGGCGCCTCGGCATCGATACCGAGCGATTTAAGGGCGGCGACCAGCGGGCCGATCGGCCGCTTGCGCATATGCTCGTCACCATCGACGACGACGGTGCCATCGACAGAAGCGACTGCCGCCGTCAGGAAGCGGGTCGCGGTGCCGGCATTGCCGAGGAACAGCGGGGCGGAAGGGGGCAGAAGCTTGCCGCTGCCGGTGACGACGAAGGTGGTTTCGTCCGGCTGCTCGACGGCCACGCCCATGGCCCGTAGCGCTTCGGCCATATAGCGTGTATCGTCGCTTCGCAGCGCACCGGTCAGCCGGCTGGTGCCTTCGGCGAGGCCCGCCAGAAGCAGCGCGCGATTGGTGATCGATTTCGAGCCCGGCGGCACGGCGCGCCCGGAAAGCGGCTTGCCCGGCGGCAGGATGGTGAGTTTGGCTCTGCCCATGATATTCGTCTCTCAACGCCAACGGAATGCCGCAACGAGGCGGCCGACCGCGCTCTTAAACCGTTGCGGCACGAAGGTCCAATGACGGATTTCAGAACTTGACGGTCGGGACCGCCCGGTCGGCTGCATTCTCGATCTCGAAATACTCGCGCTTCGAGAAACCGAACTGGCCGGCGATCAGGTTGTTGGGGAAGCTCTCGACCCGGACGTTCAGGTCCCGGGCGGCCCCGTTATAGTAACGCCGCGACATCTGGATCTCGCTTTCGATGGTTTCGAGCGAGCCCTGCAGTTCGGAAAAGTTCTGGTTCGCCTTGAGGTCCGGATAGGCCTCGGCAAGCGCCATGATTTTTCCGAGCGCCTGGCCGAGCAGGCCTTCCGCCTGGGCGCGGCCGGCGACATCGCCTGCGGGTACGGCCTGCGCCTGGTTGCGCAGCTTCACGACTTCCTCGAACGTGCCCTTTTCGTGGGCCGCGTATCCCTTCACCGTCTCGATCAGGTTCGGGATCAGATCGGCGCGGCGCTTCAGCTGAACGTCGATGCCGGACCAGGCCTCCTCCGCCATCTGGCGGGATTTGACGAGGCCGTTGTAGATCATGATGACGTAGAGTGCGACGAGAACAATTATGCCGATCAAAATGTACATCTGCGTCTCCCGACTTGGCCTTGCGATGGGACAGTAGAGGCCTGGTATAAAAAAGTGGTTGAAGTCATCGATTATTTTTCGAGGTAGCCATTTTGATTTATAGCAAAGTTTTGATCGCTCCGATGCTCTAGATTCTCCTGCATGAGATGGGCGAATCCAAGGATTCGGTCCCGACCCCAAAACAATCTGGATGGAACTGCCATGGCGTCCCTTGTGCGAACCGCCAATGTGCTGGCGTTTGCCCTGCTGTTTTTTCAGTACGGGGTAATGATGAAACCGCCGCAGCCGGCCGGCACACGACGGTTTCTGCAGATCTATGCAGGGCAGCTTCCGACCGGCGCCTATCCGACCCTCAAACCTGTCTGGCAGCTAGGTACGCAATGGGCGGCGGCGGTTTGAACGGCTTGCCGCGTCCGACCGGGATGGGCCTCAGGACGTTCCGTATTCAGGCGGCCTGGCCGAAATTCGCACCGCCTGCGTCGGTCAGCAGGAAAGCTTCCCCACAGGCTTTCGCGAGCGTGCGGACGCGCAGGATATAGCTCTGGCGCTCGGTGACCGAGATCACCCCGCGCGCATCCAGAAGATTGAAGACGTGGGACGCCTTGATGCATTGGTCATAGGCGGGGAAAACGCATTTGTGCAGCATCTGGTTGGCGTTTGCACCCGGAGCGCCGGCAGCGAGCAGCGCCTGGCATTCCTTTTCCGCATCGATGAAGTGCCGGTGCAGCATGGCGGTATCGGCAAATTCGAAATTGTGGCGGGAATATTCCTGCTCGGCCTGCAGGAAGACATCGCCATAGGAGATCTTTTCCTCGCCCTCGCGGCCGTTGAAATTGAGTTCGTAGATGCTGTCGACGCCCTGCAGATAGGTGGCGAGACGTTCGAGACCGTAGGTCAGCTCGCCGGCGACCGGCGAGCATTCGATGCCGCAGACCTGCTGGAAGTAGGTAAACTGCGAGACTTCCATGCCGTCGCACCAGCATTCCCAGCCGAGGCCCCAGGCGCCGAGCGTCGGGCTTTCCCAGTCGTCCTCGACGAAACGCACATCGTGCAGAAGCGGATCGAGACCGATCGCCTTCAGCGAACCCAGGTAAAGCTCCTGCAGGTTCGGCGGGTTCGGCTTCAGGATGACCTGGAACTGGTAATAGTGCTGCAGGCGGTTGGGGTTCTCGCCATAACGGCCGTCGGACGGGCGGCGCGACGGCTGGACATAGGCGGCCTTCCACGGCTTGGGGCCGAGTGCGCGCAGGGTTGTGGCCGGATGGAAGGTACCGGCACCGACTTCCATGTCGTAAGGCTGCAGGATCGCGCAGCCCTTGTCCGCCCAGTAGTTCTGGAGCGCGAGGATCAGCCCCTGGAAGGAGCGGGTCGGAGACATGTGGTCGGGCAGCTCGGTCATGGCCATATCTGTATCGGTTCGAGGATGCGGACGAGTGCCACGCATCAGGGGCGCGGGTCAAGGTTTTATGCGTTTGCGGCGCTTGTGCTATGCGTGCCGGGTGCGATCCGTGTTAAGGTTCATCCGTTCTTCCGGAGAAAGACCATGAACGTCAAGAACAGCTTCACCTTGTCGGACCGTTATCTGCGCTATGCGGAACGCATGGTCGAAGACGGCCAGTTCCCCTCGGTCGAGAAAGTTATCGAGGCGGGCATAGACAGCCTGATGCAGGCCGATCCGGCGCCGACCGGCGAGAGCGACCCGCTGCTTGCAATGAAGGACGAAATCCGCCGCCGGATGGAAACTCCGCGGGAGGAGTTCATTCCCATGGATCAGGATAATCTCTTTGATCGCGTCCGCGCCCGCATCGATGCAAAATACAAGGCGAAGTGATGCAAACCTACCGGCTGCAATATCATGCCGCGGCCGAACAGGATCTCGTCGATATCCATAATTTCATCGAAGACTATTCTGGCCGCATCACCGCGGACCGGAAGCTCGCGGAGATCGAAGCGGCAACATATCGGCTGGCAGACTTTCCAAAGCTCGGCTCCGTTCGGGATGAGCTTGTTTCGGGCCTGCGTGCCGTCCCGGCTGCGGACAAGGCCGTCATCTGTTTTACGGTCGACGATGCAACACTGACGGTCTTTATCCTGTGCGTAAGCTACGCCGGCTCGGACTGGACCTCGCGCGTCAAGGAGAGGCTTTAACGGCCTCGTCCCCCCGGCTGTTGGCCTCCTCACGATCGAATTTCCAATCGGGCGGCAGCTTCCATTTGAAAGCACGAATCCTTTCCAGTGCCGCCCGCCGTTGGTCGGCACCGGTCTCCGCAACAGCAGGCTTCTTTTCCTCGGGCATGACGCTCATTCCTCGTCCCGCTTCACCCGGTACTCCCCCGTCACGGGATCCCGCTCCAGGGTGCCGATCGCGCCGGTCTGGCGTTCCTTTTCCTCCCGGCGGCTACGGGACGACAGTCTTTCGGCGTCCTTGATGAATTTCTTGTAGAGCATCCAGCCGCCGCCGATGACGATGATCAGAAATAAAAGCTGCGCCATGTCCCCCTCGCGCTATTCTTGCGACCTCAAAGGCCGTATCGGCTCCACATTGCCTTTTCTTCCAGGCTTGCGGCAAGTCCCGTCACCGCGCCTGCGGCGATTTCTCCGGCCTTGCCCTCACCGAAAACGACGCCGGGCACGCGGCGGCCGAACAGGGTGCGGGCGCTGCCGATCAGTTCCAGCTTCGTGTCCTTGCCGTAGCGGCGCTTGAGAACTTCGCGCATGTCGCCGAGACTGTCGATCAGGCCGAGGTCGAGACCGCGCATCCCGCTCCAGAACAGACCCGAAAAGATCGTCGCATCGTCGGCGAGCCGTTCGCCGCGGCGCATCTTGACCATGTCGATGAAGACCTTGTGGATCTCGAGCTGCAGGGCCTTGAGATATTCGATGTCGCCTTCCTTTTCCGGCTGGAAGGGATCGAGGATCACCTTGTTCTCGCCGGCGGTATAGACGCGGCGCTCGACGCCGATCTTGCGCAACAGTTCCGGAAAACCGAACCCGCCGGAAACGACGCCGATCGAGCCGACGATCGAGGTAGGGTCGGCGAAGATCTCGTCGCCGGCAAGCGCGATCATGTAGCCGCCCGAGGCTGCGACGTCCTCGACGAAGACCAGAACCTTCTTGTTCTTCTCTTCCGCGAGCGAACGGATGCGCTGGAAGATCAACCGCGACTGGACCGGCGAGCCGCCCGGCGAATTGATCGAGATCGCGACGACCGGCGCATCCTTTTTGGCGAAGGCCTTGTCCAGCATCGGGGCGACGCCGGCGAGGTTGAGGCTCTGCTTGAACTGGCTGCCGCCGGCCATGATCGCACCATGGAGCCGGACAACCGGTATCGTCAGCCCCTTCTTGCGGAACCGCTTCGGCATCAACCTCTTCAAAAACCCGGCCATTTCTTTTCCTTCTGTGGCGTTCGGCGCTGCCAAAGCATGTATGTGACGGATTTTCAAACGCAATGGCTGCAGCCCCGAAAGCCCGATTTTGATTTTCTAGTTGCGAATGACTTGCATTATCATTCCAATGAGGCATTATCCCGTTACGAACGGAGATAAGGTGAAGATGGACGTTTTGAGTTCAAAGCAGGACAGCGGCTGGCGGCACAAGCGGGGAGAGGCGTCGCTTTCCGACGTCCATCGCAGCATCAGCATTTCGCATTCCGGATCACGTTGGCGGCGGCTTGCCGCCTTCGCGGGTCCGGGTTATCTGGTGGCCGTCGGTTATATGGATCCCGGCAACTGGGCGACCTCGCTCGCCGGCGGTTCGAAATTCGGTTATGCGCTGCTGGCGGTGGCGCTTCTGTCCAACCTGATGGCAATCGTGCTGCAGTCGCTCTGCGCACGCCTTGCCATCGCCTCCGGGCGGGATCTGGCGCAGGCCTGCCGCGACGCGTTTCCGAAATGGGTTTCCATCCCCCTCTGGGCGCTTGCCGAAATCGCCATCATCGCCACCGACATCGCCGAGGTGATCGGCACGGCGATCGGCCTCAACCTGATCTTCGGCATTCCGCTGGAGCTCGGCGTGCTGATCACGGCACTCGACGTCTTCATCATCCTTTACCTGCAGAAGATGGGCTTCCGCTGGATCGAAGCCCTGATCATCACCCTGCTCGGCGTCATCGCGGTCTGCTTCGCGATCCAGATCTTCCTCGCCGATCCGCAATGGGGCGGCGTCATCCGCGGCTTCTTCCCGACGACCGAGATCGTCACCAATCCGGAAATGCTCTATCTGGCGCTCGGCATTCTCGGCGCGACCGTGATGCCTCACAATCTCTACCTTCATTCCGGCATCGTGCAGACCCGAAACTACGGCCACACCCTGCCGGAGAAGAAGGAGGCGCTCACCTATGCGACGATCGACTCCACCGTCGCGCTCTGCTTCGCGCTGCTGATCAATGCCTCGATCCTGATACTCGCGGCAGCGGCGTTCAACAGCACAGGGCGGACGGAAGTGGCTGAACTGGGCGAGGCGCATTCGCTACTGGCACCGCTACTCGGCTTGGCCATCGCACCGACGCTGTTCGGCATCGCGCTGCTCTGCTGCGGCCTGAATTCGACGGTGACGGCAACGCTTGCCGGCCAGATCGTCATGGAAGGCTTCCTCAAGATGAAGCTGCAGCCATGGGTCCGCCGGCTGATCACCCGGGCCATCGCCATCATTCCGGCCGCCGGCGTCACCATCTGGTACGGCGATGCGGGTACGGCGCACTTGCTGATCCTAACCCAGGTCGTGCTCAGCCTGCAGCTTTCATTCGCGGTCTTCCCGCTCGTTATGTTCACCGCCAGCAAGGCCAAGATGGGCGAACTCGTGGCACCGATCTGGCTCTCGGCCATCGCCTGGCTGATCGCCGTCGTCATCGCCGGCCTGAACGTCAAGCTGCTCGTCGACTTCGTCGCCGGCTAGCTTTCTGACGCAATTCCAGACGGAAAACCGCTACGCACTTTTCCTGGAATTGCTTGGCGGATTTCGTTTCGGGCTGAGGCGGGCATAGGCGGCCCGGCCATTGTTCAGGTCGTCCACGAAAGCCGAGAAGGCATGGCCATCGGCGCCGTGCACGAAAAGCGGCGCCCGGAATGTCAGCCGGGCGCGCGATCCCTTGATGGCGGTGACGAGGATGCGGGTAGCGCTTTCGTCCGGCCGGGGATGAAGGGCGGTGATTTCCAGCCCGCCGAAACGCCTGCCGCAGGCCTCGATGATCTCGGCGATCGATTGCGGCCGGGCGATCAGCGACAATTGCCCGCCGGGCTTCATGATCGCGCCGGCGGTGCGGATCCAGGCTTCGAACAGATCGTCCGTCATCGCATGCGCCTCGGCCTTCAGGGCATCGGGCGTCTTGCGATCCGCCGCGTCGTTGAAGGGCGGGTTCATGATCACATGGTCGTGGATTTCGTCGACGAGGCCGGCGGCAACACGGGGTTTGCCGGTGAGCGTTACGTCGGCTTCGAGCACCTCGACGCGGGCTGCGAGGAAGGCGTTTTCCGGAAGTTCCAGGGTTTTGCGAGCATAGTCGGCCATCAGCGGCGATTTTTCGATCAGCAGGACGTTTGCCTGGCTCAGCCGCGAGGCAACGGCAAGGCCCGCAGCACCGGCGCCCGAACCCAAGTCGGCGACGCTGACCGGCTTGTCGGCGGCGACCAGCGAGGCGAGCAGCATGGCATCGACCCCCGAGCGATGCCCGCCCCCCTTCGGCTGCATGACGTGGAAACGGCCTCGATGGAAGGCGTCGATGGTGTGGGTCGGGGTGGTCATGCTGGTTGGCGCCATCGAATGCAGTCGATCCCCGGCCCACGTTGAACGTCGGCGGTTGGCAGCCCCCCTCTGCCCTGCCGGGCATCTCCCCCTCGGGTGGGGAGATCACAAGAGGCAAGCTCCATGCTCCCACCGAAACGGCGTGGCGGAAGAGAGATCGGATCGAAGTATGCGGCGAGAAACGTCGCGTTGGAATGCGCAGGAGACGACGGTGGATCAGGAGTGGCGGGCAAGCCCCCAGCCGATCTCCCCACCCGAGGGGGAGATGCCCGGCAGGGCAGAGGGGGGCGATCCGCGAACAGGCCCAATGTTGGAACTCCAAAAACATCCAACGCCGAAGCCCTAGAGACGCCCAAAGCCAAGGTTTTGGAAAAACTCAGCAGCAGCTCCCCCAACCTCAAGGCCGCAGCTCCGCTTCCAGCCCCGCGTCCTTCAATATCCGCCGCGCCTCGTCCGCCCGGTCGGCATCCACCATCAACCGGCGCTGCAAGAGGCCGAGTGAGCCCTCCAGCACGCTCATCGACTGGTCGGCGACCATGCAGTGGATGCCCGCGTCCTTCATCAGGCTCTGAGCCAGCGACAGGATCACGACATCGTTGGTGCGGATGATCTCCAGCATGGCTTGTTTGTTACCCCATTATCTCCGGCGGGATGCGTTTTGCGCTTGCCGCACTAACAGCCTCTTTCTATTGTCGTTTGAAAGATTTCGATAGGGAGGCCTGATCATTGGGCGTCGTCATACCGCTTGAAGAAGGCAAAAACAAACTCGCATCCGTCAAACCGCTGGTGGATCTGACCAAGGCGGACATGGAGCGGGTCAACCAGCTGATCCTGTCCAAGGCCGGCTCCGACGTGCAGATGATCCCGGAAGTCGCCAACCACCTGATCTCGTCCGGCGGCAAGCGGCTGCGGCCGATGCTGACGCTCGCCTCCGCAGCGCTGTTCGGCTACCAGGGCGATGCCCATGTAAAGCTGGCGACCAGCGTCGAGTTCATGCACACGGCAACGCTTCTCCATGACGACGTAGTCGACGAAAGCGACCTGCGCCGCGGACGTTCCACCGCCCGCATGATCTGGGGCAACCAGGCAAGCGTGTTGGTCGGCGACTTCCTGCTCGGCCAGGCCTTCCGGATGATGGTCGATGTCGGCTCGCTCGAAGCGCTCGACGTGTTGTCGGCCGCAGCGTCTGTCATCGCCGAAGGCGAGGTGCTGCAGCTTTCCGTCGCCAAGAACATGGAAACGACCGAGGACGACTATCTGTCGGTCATCCGCGCCAAGACGGCCGCGCTGTTTGCGGCCGCGGCCGAGGTCGGCCCGATCATCGCCAATGCCGACAAGGCCGGCCGCGGCGCTCTCAAATCCTACGGCATGAATCTCGGCCTTGCCTTCCAGCTCGTCGACGACGCGCTCGACTACGGCGGCAAGGCCGCCGATCTCGGCAAGAATGTCGGCGACGATTTCCGCGAGGGCAAGATCACGCTGCCCGTCATCCTCTCCTATCGCCGCGGCACCGAGACCGAGCGCGCCTTCTGGCGGCAGGCGATCGAAAAGGGCGAAAGCAGCGACGAAAACCTCGAAAAGGCACTCGGGCTGATCAACAAATACGGCGCCTTGAACGACACGATCGGCCGGGCGCTGCATTACGGCACGATCGCCCGCGATGCGCTGGCGCCGCTTCCCGCCTCGCCGCTCAAGGCCGCTCTCCTCGAAGTCATCGACTTCTCGATCCAGCGCGTCAACTGACGCGCGGCGTTCGTTGACGAAGGTGTGACCGGCGCCGCCCTCGCGCGGCGCTGGGGATTTCCTTGCGGACGTGCTTCAAAAAAGCCATTCTATCGTGAATCAATAGGGCGGAATTGGCGGCGGTATCTCACCGTTCTGCCATGCTCTTACGAAAGGCATCTTTATGCGGCAGAAATCCAGCCTTCTTCTGCTCTCCGGCGCGGCGCTTGCAACCGTCCTCCTGTTCGGAACGGTGGCCAATGCCGCGACGGCAGACGCGAAGCCAGCGGTGAAAGACACGGTGACGTTCGGTCCCGGCAACGTGAAGACGTTTTCCGGCGCCTTCCTGGCGGCCCGCACCGCCGACGTCGATCATGACTACGACACCGCGATCGCGCTTTACCGCAAGGCACTGGCTTTCGATCCCGCCAACCTGGAAATCCGCGAAAGGCTGATGATCTCGCTGCTGCTCAACGGCGATTTCGACCAGGGTCTCGCGGAAGCCAATGCGCTGAAAGACGACAACGCGGTAGAGCGGATCACCAAGATCGTCCGCGGCCTCGATGCCCTGCGCGACAAGAAATTCGACACCGCCAAGAAGGTGCTTGCCTATGACGGCCCGAACGACCTCGACCGGCTGACCCACCAGCTTCTCTCCGCCTGGTCGGATGTCGGCGCCGGCAAGGGCAAGCAGGCGATGGCCAGCATCTCCAACCTCAAGGGACCGGCCTGGTACAAGGTTTTCACCGACTATCACCTCGGCGCCATGGCGCTGGTGACGGGCGATATCGGCACGGCGCGGCAGCACCTCAACACCGCCGTCACCAACAAGGAAGCCGTCGCCACCGCTCCGGACACGTTCATGCGTGCCGTGATGGCACTGGCACGTCTTGAGGCGGCTGCCGGCAACAAGCAGAAGGCGCTCGATGCGATCTCCGTCGGGGACGGCATGGTCTCCAACTATGCGCCGCTGAAGGCCCTGCGCCAGAGCATCGAAAAGGGCGAGAAGCCCCAGCAGCAGGTGAGCAATGCCGCCGAAGGTGCGGCCGGCGTGCTGTTTTCGATCGGCGGCGCGCTGAACCGCCAGGGCGCCGAGGACATGGTCTCGCTCTACCTGCAGATCTCCCACGCGCTCGATCCCAAGAGCGCCGATACGCTGATCCTGCTCGGCGGCATTGCCGAAAAGCTCAAGCAGCCCGATCGCGCCATCAAGTTCTACGCGAGCGTGCCGGCCGATTCGCCGATGCGCCGCATTTCCGAACTGCAGCTCGGCGTGACGCTTTCCGATACCGGCAAGGTGGACGAAGCCAAGCAGCACCTGAAGTCGCTGATCGATTCCGACCCGTCCGACATCCGCAGCTATATCGCCTATGGCAGCGTGCTTTCCGACGCCAAGGACTACAAGACCATGGCGGAAACCTACGACAAGGCCGCCGACGTCATCGGGCCGGTGCCGAAGCCGGGCGACTGGACGATCTTTTTCCAGCGCGGCATCGCCTACGAGCGGCTGAAGAACTGGGAAAAGGCCGAGCCGAGCTTCCGCAAGGCGCTGGAGCTCAACCCGGAACAGCCCCAGGTCCTGAACTATCTCGGCTATTCGCTGGTCGACATGAACAAGAACCTCGACGAGGGCCTCAACATGATCAAGCGGGCCGTCGATGCGCGCCCGGATGACGGCTATATCGTCGATTCGCTCGGCTGGGCCTATTTCCGGATGGGCAAGTTCGACGATGCGGTGACCGAGCTCGAACGGGCGGTGCAGCTGCGCGCCGGCGATTCGACGATCAACGACCATCTCGGCGACTCCTACTGGCGCGTCGGGCGCAAGCTCGAAGCCGTCTACCAGTGGAACCGGGCGCTGATCTCGGAAGGCGAGGACATCAACCGCGAGCAGATCAAGGAAAAGATCGAGAAGGGCCTGGCGCCGCTCGATCCCAATTCGACGACTGCCGACCGCAGCCCCAGCGAACCCGTGGCTCCCGCCCCGCCGGCGCCGGCCAATCCCGACAAGAAATCCTGACGCCACATGTTTCTCGACACCGTGTCGTCCGACAATTGGCTCGCCGACAAGGCGGGCCATTTTGAACTGGCACCCGCCAAGATCAACCTCGCCCTGCATGTGACCGGCCAGCGGGCCGACGGATATCACCTGCTCGACAGCATCGTGACCTTCGCCGACACGGGTGATCGGTTAGGCTTTGCCGATGCGGAAGCCGACGCGTTTTCCGTTTCCGGCCGGTTCGCCTCGCTGCTGCCGACTTCGGCGGAGGGGAGGCATGGCAATCTGGTGTTGAAGGCACGCGACCTCCTGCGCAAGGCGCTGGAAGAGAAAGGGGTCCCGGCCCCGCCGGTGGCCATCCATCTGGAGAAGAACCTGCCGGTCGCAGCCGGCATCGGCGGCGGTTCGGCGGACGCGGCGGCGACGCTGCGCGGCCTGATCCGCCTCTGGGATGCCAGCCTGCCGGATGCGGAACTGGCAGCGCTCGGGCTGACGCTCGGCGCCGACGTGCCGATGTGCCTCAAAGGCGAGCCCCTGATCGCCAGGGGGATCGGCGAGGAGTTGACCGCGCTTACCAGCCTGCCGGCGCTGGCACTGGTGCTCGGCAATCCTCTGGTCGGGGTCTCGACGCCGGATATTTTTCGCCGCCTGACGCAAAAGGACAATCCGCCGATCGGCGCGCCCGATGCCGACTGGATCGGCTTTCTGAAAACGCTGCGCAACGATCTCGAGCCGCCGGCTCGCTCGCTGGTGCGGGAAATCGATCAGATTTCCAACCTGATCGGTGCCGAAGGCACGATGCTGACGCGCATGTCCGGTTCGGGCGCCACCTGTTTCGGGATATTTCCTTCCTTCGAGGCGGCGGAAAAGGCCGTGGAAAACCTTAACGACCAGAAGCCGGAATGGTATTTTCAGGCCGTGAGAACCGTTGGCCAGACGCCCGGGAGAACCCCATGAACCGGATCGACGAAACCCGCGCCTTCATTCCCGTCGGCATCGCCGTGCTGACCGTCTCCGACACGCGCACGCCTGCCGACGACAAGTCCGGCGACACGCTGGTGGCGCGGATCGCGGAAGCCGGCCATGTGCTGAAGGCGCGCGCGATCGTGCCCGACGACAAGGACCGGATTGCCGGCCAGGTGCGGGAATGGACGCTTGATCCGGATATCGACGTGGTGATCACGACAGGCGGGACCGGCTTTACCGGCCGGGACGTGACGCCCGAAGCACTGGAGCCGCTGTTCGAAAAACGCATGGACGGCTTTTCGGAAGTCTTCCACCGGATTTCCTATGACAAGATCGGCACTTCGACGATCCAGTCCCGGGCGACCGGCGGGGTGGCGAACACCACGTTCATCTTCGTGCTGCCCGGCTCGCCCGGCGCCTGCAAGGATGCCTGGGACGGCATTCTGAAGGCGCAGCTCGACTACCGCCACATGCCCTGCAATTTCATCGAGATCATGCCGCGGCTCGACGAGCACCTGAAGCGCGGCGGCAAATAGGCCCCGCTAAATAGGCCTCAGCGGACGGCCGCCGCCACCCAGGCCGGGATCATCTCGCTCGCCAGCTTCGAAGCCTTCTGGCCGCGCGCCAGGGTTTCCAGATCCATGCCCGATTTCGCAAGCGCGATCGCCTGACGCTTCGAAAGCAGCATGCCGTATTCCAGCGGCGGCACCGCGCGGCCGATGCGCCTGAAGAACGGCCGCCGGTAATTCCGCGCCGGTGCGAAGCGGGCCGGCTGCTTGCTCAGCGCGATATATTCCATCACCTCGTCGATCCAGCCGGCCTGCGGGCGAGCGCCCGCCTCGATGAGCAACACCCACTCGCCGCGCGCGCCGCGCAGAATATCCTTGATATCCCAATGGCCGTAAAAACGGCAGCCGGCGGCATCGGCGACACGGGAGGAACCGTCCTTCGAACCGTGGTCGAGCACCACGACATCGCTTACCAGCCCCTCCACCGCGGCGGAAACGAGCACCGAAAGGGTCTGCGCCAGCTCGGATTCCTGGTCGCGGCATTCCATGATGACAGTCAGCATCCCTGACATGTAACGCATTGCAGCACGGAACGCCATAAACACGGGCTCCGAATTTTGTTCTTGCAATGTTCTGGTTTTGCCGCTAGGAATTTAATCATCAGGAACGGGGAATTTCCCCTTCAGGAGCAATCCATGAACGAGCTGCATCAATTGCGGCAGGACGCTTTTGCGCCTGCTCATACGGCTGATATTGCCGATGCGTTGGTCAAATCCTCCGGTCTTCGGGTGGAGATCGACCGGCGTCGCGGGCGCGGCGCGGGGCTCAACCCGAGCGGCCGTTTCGAGGAGGAGCGCCGTGAAGCATTCGACGACGGCTGGCAGACGCTGGAGGAGCTCGAACCGTTCAGGACCGAAGTGCAGGTGGAAAAGCCACGCACCGCGATCACCCGCAACGAATCGCCCGATCTTTCCTTCGACCGCTCGATCAACCCCTATCGCGGCTGCGAGCATGGCTGCATCTATTGCTTCGCCCGGCCGACGCACAGTTTCATGGGCCTTTCCCCCGGCCTCGATTTCGAATCGAAGCTGTTTGCCAAGCCGGACGTACCGAAACTGCTCGAGCGGGAATTGAGCCGCCCCGACTACAAGGTGCGGGCGATCGCGATCGGCACCAATACCGATCCCTACCAGCCGATCGAACGGGAATGGCGGATCATGCGGCAGATCCTCGAGGTGCTGCAGAAAGCCAACCATCCTGTGGCGATCGTCACGAAGTCGGCGCTGATCACCCGCGATATCGACATTCTCGCCGACATGGCATCCAAGGGGCTCGCGAAGGTCGGGATTTCCGTGACGACGCTCGACCGCAAGCTTGCCCGCACCATGGAGCCGCGCGCCTCGACCCCTCCCAAGCGCCTGACCGCCATCAAGGCGTTGACCGATGCCGGCATTCCGACGGCGGTCATGGTGGCACCCGTCATCCCGGCGCTCAACGACCACGAGATCGAGCGCATCCTCGACGCGGGCCATGCGGCGGGGGCGACGGAAGCGAGCTATGTGCTACTGCGCCTGCCACTGGAAGTGAGCCCCCTCTTCCGCGACTGGCTGCTGCAGAACTATCCGGACCGCTATCGGCATGTGATGTCGCTGGTGCGCTCGATGCGCGGCGGCAAGGATTACGATGCCGAATGGGGCAAGCGTATGAAGGGTGCCGGTCCCTATGCCTGGCAGATCGGCCGCCGTTTCGAGATGGCGACCAAGCGTCTCGGCATGGTCCGCCGCGGCCTGCCGCTGCGTGACGATATCTTCCTGCGGCCCGACGGCGGCGGCATCCAGCTCTCGCTGCTCTGACCGGTCCGCTCAGGCCCGATCAGGAATTCCAATTTCCGACGCGACCCGCCCTGTCCCCACGTCGGAAAATACCCCGGTTCCACCGCCGCCCCTCGGTGGATAGCGACGCCGCAATCGCCCGCCGGGGGTTGCAGGAGGTCGGGACGACGTGCGAGGTTGCCGCCATGTTACCTCGCACGTCGCCCGATTCTCCGATGCTTTGCGAAGACGTCCCGCTCGTCCCGGATTTCAGTCTGGAGCTTGTGGCACGTGGGGCCGGCCACTGGCCGGTCGCGGGCACCGACGAGGCCGGACGCGGGCCGCTGGCAGGCCCGGTTGTCGCGGCGGCCGTGATCCTCGACCCCAACAATATCCCCGACGGCCTCAACGATTCCAAGCAGCTGACTCTCAATCAGCGAGAAGTTCTGTTCGAGGCGATCATGGCGACGGCGGAAGTCTCGATCGCCGCTTCGGGCCCGCGCCATATCGACGAACGCAACATCCTGCGCGCAAGTCTCGACGCCATGCGCCGTGCCGTCGCCGGGTTGGCGGTTGCTCCGGCTTACGTGCTCGCCGACGGCCGCGACGTGCCGCAGGGCCTCTGCTGCCCCGGAAAGGCCGTCATCAAGGGCGACGCCCGCTCGGTTTCGATCGCTGCCGCCTCGATCATCGCCAAGGTCACGCGCGACCGGATGATGACCCGCGCGCATCTGGTCTTCCCGGCTTATGGCTTTGCCAACCATGTGGGTTACGGCACAGCACAGCACCGCGCCGGCATCGAGGCTCATGGTCCCTGCTCGCTGCACCGGATGAGCTTTCGGCCGCTGCGCAAGGATGACCTGCCGGAGGAGTGATGTATGTCGGTGCTAAAGCCCGCTCACATCCTCGGAAAGCCAATCCGGAAAGCCGTCCCGGAGGCTTTCTATCCAGTCGGCGGAATTTGAGAAGATGTCTATCCCTCCGTCATAGGGCGCGTAAACCCGACCGCTTCCAGCGGAGAACCAAAGCGTCCAGTCGTTTCCATCTGTCATATCGTCAGCAATGGCCGACAGTAGCTGCCGGGAACTGCTAAAATCCCAGCTGCATTTGGCTGCGTGTGCGGACCATATTGCCTTTTCATCCTCGAGCCTGATTTCTCCAATCCGGGTTGATGGCTTGCAGGGATGCAATTCCATGAACCTGGACCTTGCCGCCGTTCTTTGCTTCGATCCGCCACCAAACGGGCTCTCACAGCGCACAATCCAGCAATCTTCGCCGGCGTCAAAAACAATCCTACCGAGCGCTGATAACCTCTGGATTATGCATTCGTATTCTGCATCGGTTTCGGCATATCGCTTGGAACCGGGCAAATAATGAAACCGAACAAAGGGCAGTGCTGCTTGTCTCATAACGAAGGATAATGGCGGCACAGCTGGATAAAAGTGCCGCCACGCAGCATCAAAGCTCGTCATGAGTTCTCCAATGGATAAGCGATGAAGGCGGCAGCAGAATGTACAAAAAAAGGCCGGGTTTTCGCCCGGCCTTTCGGAAGTCTCATGTAACTGAAATCAGTTCAATCGCGACTGCACCTTGCCGACGGCGTCCTTGAAGAGCGTGTCCTGGGTGGAGGCATCGGCCTTGCGGGCGATGACGCTCTGGGCGGCGGCGATGGCGAGGTCGACTGCGGCGGAACGGACGGCGCCGATCGCTTCGGCTTCGGCCTGGCGGATCTTCTGTTCGGAAAGCGCGTTGCGGCGGGCAACGAATTCCTCGGTCTTCTGGCGCGCTTCCTCGGTCAGCGCCGCAGCTTCACGCTCGGCGACAGCCACGATCTGGGCGGCTTCCGCTTCGGCTTCCTTGCGCTTGCGCTGGTATTCGGCGAGCAGGGTCTGCGCTTCTTCGCGCAGGCGCTTGGCTTCGTCGAGTTCCTTGCTGATGTTGGCGGCGCGCTCGTCGAGCGACTTCGCCATCATGCCCGGCACCTTCAGGTAAACGACCAGCGCCAGAAAGAGGACGAGGCCGACGAATGCGAAAAATGTTGCATCGAATGCCATAGGGATCAGGCCTCCGTCTTCGCGGCTGCGACCGCAGCCTTGATGTCGTCGCCGGTCGCCTTGGCGCCGATCAGCTGATCGACGATGGCGGTGGCGGTGTCTTCGGCGATCTGGCCGACTTCGGCAAAGGCCTTCGCCTTGATTTCGCCGATGCGGGTTTCAGCAGCGGCGAGCTTGTCGGCAAGTTCGGCTTCGATTGCGGTGCGATCGGCGGCAGCCTTGGTCTTGGCGGCCTCGCGGGCAGTTTCGGCAATCTTGTGGCCCTTGGAACGGGCGGCAGCCAGTTCCTTTTCATAGGTCTCGACAGCGGCGTCCGCTTCCGCCTTCAGGCGGGCGGCTTCGTCGAGGTCCTGGGCGATCCGGTCGTGGCGGTGTTCCAGAATGCCGCCGACGCGTGGAACGATGACCTTCTTCATCAGGAGATAGAAGAGGCCGAAGGTGATGACGAGCCAAAGCAGCTGCGACGAGAAATGGGTCGCATCGAATGGCGGAAATGTGCCGCCACCGTGTTCGCCGCCATGGGCAGCGCCGGTTTCGGTATGCACTTCGCCAGCAGGCGCGGCATGCGGATCAGTAGCGGCCGGCGCGGTCTGCGCATATGCCGAGGTCACGAACATCATCACCTCCAATATTCCAATGCGGGCAGGTGTATTCCAAATGCGAAGGATCACGGCGCGCCTTTTGCAAGCGGCCGCGATCCGAATTCCTGGACAGATCTTAGACTGCGTACAGGAGCAGGAGAGCGATGAGCAGCGAGAAGATGCCCAGAGCTTCCGTAACGGCGAAACCGAACACCAGACGGCCGAACTGGCTGTCAGCGGCGGACGGGTTGCGCAGAGCGCCCGAGAGGTAGCTGCCGAAGATGTTGCCAAGGCCAAGAGCCGTGCCGGCCATGCCAAAGCAAGCCAGGCCTGCACCGATGAACTTTGCTGCTTCCGCTTCCATGAGAAACTCCTTCGAAATGGTTGTTGCGGCTGATGACTGACGCCTCAGGACGCCAATGTCGGTTATCCTTAGTGCCCGCCGGGATGGATCGCGTCGTTGAGGTACATGCAAGTCAGCACCGCGAAGACGTAAGCCTGGAGGAAGGCGACGAGGAATTCGAGACCGGTCAGGGCGACCGTCATGATGAGAGGCAGGACTGCGCCGCCGATGCCGAGCGCGCCCATGGTTCCGAGCGAGGCGACGAAGCCTGCGAACACTTTGAGCGTGATGTGGCCGGCGAGCATGTTCGCAAAAAGACGAACAGACAGCGAAACCGGGCGGGACAGGAAGGAGATGACTTCGATCGCGACGACGAGCGGCAGAAGCGCGCCCGGAACACCGCTCGGCACGAAGAGCTGCAGGAAATGCAGGCCGTGCTTGTAGAAGCCGTAAACCAGGACCGTGCCGATGACGAGAAGCGCCAGCGCGAAGGTGACGATGATCTGGCTGGTGATCGTATAGAAGTAGGGGAACATGCCGAGCAGGTTGGCGGTCAGCACGAACATGAACAGGGAGAAGACCAGCGGGAAGAACTTCATGCCGCTGCTGCCGGCACCTTCGCGCAGCATGCCGGCGATGAACTCATAGGACATTTCGGCAACCGACTGCGCCCGGCCCGGGATGAGCCCGCGCTGCGACGTGGCGAAATACAGGAAGCCGGCGGCACAGGCCACCGTTGCCACCATGAACAGGGACGCGTTGGTAAAGGAGAAATCGATGCCGCCGATCTCGATCGGAACGATCTTGCTGATCTGGAACTGATGGATCGGATCGTTTGCCACCGTCTACCTCTTGTCCTTAGCCGCGCAGGTCGGCCCAGTTTCATTATTTCGAAGCAGGACCTAGCGGCCGCCGCTTCCCTTCTCATCTTTGCCGTTTTGCTGGCTCATGGTCGGTGACGGAGCCACCATTCCCACGGAGCGAAGCACATTCAGCACACCGGCACAGAACCCGAGGAGGAGGAGAACGATCATCCCCCACGGCGCAGTGCCGGCAAAACGGTCGAGCATATAGCCCAGAACAGCCCCAACCGCGACTGCGGAGATGAACTCGGAGGAGAGCTTGAAGCCCAAGGCCATGCCTTTTCGGCTTTCCTCGGATTGCGCGTCCCTCTTCGCCTCTGCCACGTCGTCAGCCTTCCTGTCCGCAAGTTCCGCAGACAAGCGCTTCCGGCGCTCTTCCAGACCATCGTCGCGGTGATCCGTCATGTGCGTCCTCCCCTATTTCTGCTTCCGGCACAACCGGTTTTATGCTTTCCAACCGCAAAAAATGCGATTAGCGAGGGATTTCGCGCCGTCGGGCCCGTTTTCAAGTCGCGCGCAACATAGTTTTGCCCGCCCCCATAGTCAAGGCGTCCAAGGCTCTTCGTTCTTGGTAAATTAACCAAGCAAATTCAATTGCTTAAAGCGGACACAACCAAAGCCGGGTAAAACTGTCGCGGGAATCGCCGCCTGTTGCGGCGATAATGACCCGGTCAGCTCCAGCCGCCGCCATAGGTCCGGTAGAAGACGTGCAGGCCGATGCGGCCGACCTTCTTCATGGTGCGCGCCCAGTCGGGGTGGACGTAGACGGCGTGGTAATGGGTGGCGGAGCCGACTTCCGGAAGCCAGATCTTGCCGGCGGTCACCGCCATCGCCACTTCGCGGGCCATCTGCCAATGGTATTCGGAGCGGATGCGGTCCTTGATGTTGTCGCAGGCGAACGAGAACTGGCAGCGGTTGCGCCAGTCCTCATTCTGGTAGACGACGTCGCAGATCGTCTTCGGATAGGCCGGATTGCGCACCCGGTTGAGAATGACCTGGGCGACCGCGGCCTGGCCGCGGGCGGATTCGCCGCGCGACTCGAAATAGATGCCGGACGAGAGGCATTGCTGCTGCTTGGGGGAGAAGGAATCGGGCGGCAGCGGTGTGGCTGCCCAGGCATGGTCATCGGCACTGATCGGCGGGATGAACCGGCCGGGCTTCTTCTTTTCGGTCAGAATGGCGTCGAACGGCGACTGCTTGGCAAAATCGGGTTCCGGCGGCGCATAGGCGGCGGCCAGCACATCGGCATTCGGATTGTTGATGAGGCTGGCGATCATCGGCATGAGCTCGTCCTCCGCCCGCTTCGGTTCGTCCTTGCGGAAATAGAAGGATGCGAGCTCTACCGGAGCGTCGTTCTTGCCGGGCTTCAGGAAGGCCGTCATCGCATCCTTCTCTTCGGCAGGCGACGTGAGCGCGCTCGAACGCTGCAGCACGGAGCCGGCGGAAAACGCCTTCGGCGGCAGCATGGGTTCGACCGTGACGATGCGGCCCTTCTTGGCTGCACGGTTGACGCGGTCTTCATCGGGGCGCGGGTCTTCGGATTTCTTTTCGTCGACGAGGGCGATCTTGCGGCCGTCCGGCAGTTCCAGGCCGGCATTCCCGGCAATCGCGGCCTTGAGGCCCGGAAATGCAAGCGAGGCCTGGTGGATCGACCCGGCCGGAGAATCCGTCAGCACCATGCGCCATTGCTCGGCACCGTCAAAACCGGTCAGAAGATCGGCGAGATCGCCATGGGCGGGGGCGGACGGAAAAACCAGCCAGCAGGCGAGGCCGAAGACGGCAGGGGAAGTCCATCCATTCAGTCCGGACGAGGACTTGCGACGCAATACACTCTTCGAACGCAAAACCTTAACTCCACAGGGCAACAGGAACCCGATGAAGATCAATCATTAACCTTGATGAGCGGTTAACGCCGGCTGCCGAAACGCCCGGCAACCGGCCTGATTTAGCACATTCACATGAATGTCAGCGCCGGCACGCGTCAGATAATGACATGAGAGCCGAGTTCGACGACGCGGTTGGCCGGCAGGTGGAAGTAGTCGGACGGGTCTGTCGCCGTATTGGCCATGGCGATGAACAGCCGGTCCTGCCACATGGGCATGCCGGATTCGGCATCCGGCACCAGCTTGCGACGGCCAAGATAGAAGGAGGTCGACATGATGTCGAACTTGAAGCCCGTCTTGCGCAGATAAGCGAGCGCCTGGGAGACATTGTGCGACTGCATGAAGCCGAAGCGCAGTTCGATCAGCGTGAAGCGATCCGACAGCTTTTCGATCTTGAACCGCTCCTCCAGCGAAACACGCGGCTTGTTGACCGTGATGATGGTCAGGACGACGTTCTTTTCGTGCAGGACGTGGTTGTGCTTGATGTTGTGCAGCAGGGCGGCCGGCGCGGTTTCCGGGTCGCTGGTCAGGAAGATCGCGACGCCGGGGACGGAGACCGGCGCGTGATCGCTCTTCTTCTCGACCATCGGAATGAAAGTCTCGAGCGGCACGTCGATGCGGCGGGTCTTTTCGAACAGGATCGCGGTGCCGCGTTTCCAGGTCCACATGACGATGGTGAAGATGATCGCCATCATTACCGGCACCCAGCCGCCGTCATGGATCTTCAAAAGGTTGGCACCGAGGAAGACCAGTTCCAGGGCGAGCAGCGGAGCCAGGACGCAGATCGCAAAGGTTTGCGGCCATTTCCACTTCACCCGCACGAACTCGAACGCCATCAGCGTGGTGACGACCATGGCGCCGGTGACCGAGATGCCGTAGGCGGTGGCAAGCGATTCGGAACTTTCGAAGCCGAGAACCAGGGCGATGACGCCGACCAGAAGCAGCGTATTGACCGAGGGCAGGAAGATCTGTCCGGTATTGGTCTCGGAGGTGAACTGGATCTGCATGCGCGGCAGGTAACCGAGGTGGATCCCCTGGCGGACCAGCGAGAAGGCACCGGTGATCACCGCCTGGCTGGCAATGATGGTGGCCGCCGTTGCCAGAATGACGACCGGCAGCAGCGCCCATTGCGGGAACATCAGGTAGAACGGATCGGACATCGCTTCCGGGTGTTTCAGCACCAGAGCGCCCTGGCCCAGATAGTTGAGCGTCAGGGCCGGGAAGACGAGCGTGAACCAGGCCCACTGGATCGGCCGGCGGCCGAAATGGCCGAGGTCCGCGTACAACGCTTCGGCGCCGGTGACAGTCAGGAAGACGGCGCCAAGAACGACGATGCCGACGAAGCTCTCGTTCAGCATGAATTCGACCGCATATATCGGATTGAAGGATGCCAGGATGCTGTAGTCGTCCGAGATATGGGCAATGCCGCCCGCACCCATGACGACGAACCATACGGCGGTAATCGGTCCGAAGAACTGCGATACCAGACCGGTTCCCTTCGACTGTATGGCGAAAAGACCGATCAGGATGCCGACCGAGATCGGCAGCACGGCGCTGCTCAGCGATGGCGCCACCAGCTTCAGGCCTTCGACCGCCGATAGAACCGACAGCGCCGGCGTGATCATGGCGTCGCCGAGGAAAAGTGCGGCGCCAATCAGGCCGAGCAGCATCAGCAGCGCCCTATGGCCGTTGGCGGACTTGGTCAATAGTGCCAGGAGGGAAAGCGTGCCGCCTTCGCCGTCGTTGTCGGCGCGCAGCAGGAAGAGCACGTATTTGAACGTGACGATGATCGTCAGCGTCCAGATCATCAGCGAGATGAGGCCGATGATCTCCAGTTCGGTGACGCCGTCGTGGGCGATCGGCTTCAGCGCCTCGCGAAACGCGTAAAGCGGGCTTGTGCCGATGTCGCCGTAGACGACGCCGATGGAGCCGATGGCCAGCGCAAAAAGCCCCTGGACCTTGGTTTTCTCGGCAGCATGATGTTCAGCGGGGTGACCCATGGGATGTCCGGCCTAAAGCCAGCCTTTCCAGCGAAAGAAGAAAAAGGGGAGGATGGCGGACGTCAGCATCGCGAGAAGCGCAAGCGGATATCCGAGATGCAAGCCGAGTTCAGGCATGAACTGGAAGTTCATGCCGTAGATCGAGGCGACGAGCGTCGGCGGCAGGAACACGACCGACGCGATCGAGAATATCTTGATGATGGCGTTTTGCTCGACATTGATGAGACCGAGAGAAGCATCGAGCAGAAACGCGATATTGCCGGCAATGTAGGAGGCATGTTCCGAAAGTGAATCGACATCCCGCGCCACAGTGCGACAGAGGTTGTCGTCGCTCCTGTCCTGGTTGATCAATGGCACGTTCATCAGAAAGGTCAACAGCCTGGCGAGAGAGCCCAGGCTGTCGCGCACCTTGCTGATCAGCCGGTGGTATTCGGCGATGTCGGCCAGCTTGCCTTCCAGGAATTGCGGCGGGCGACGCTTGCCGCGGTCGCGGAAGATGTCCGTCGACAGCGTATCGACGCGATCGACGGTCTGTTCGAGAATTTCGGCGGTGCGATCGGCAATGGTTTCCAGCAGCCTGGCCAGCAGGGTCGCACCGTCCCAGGCGCTTTCCGGGAAGCGTCCGAGCCCGGCGATGAAGAGCTGGAAGCTTTTCGGCTCCGCGTAACGCACGGTGATCAGCCGGCCGCCGGAGAGGATGAAGGCGACGTCGGTGAGCTGCGGATCCTTGCCGTCGGCGCGCCAGACCAGCGACGCGGTCATGAAGACCGAATCCTTCTCGATATAAAGGCGGCTCGAAGGTTCGATGTCCTTCAGATCATCGCGCGTCGGGACCTGAATGCCGACGAGGCCTTCGACATAGGCGTCTTCCTGCGGCGTCGGATCGATCAGATCGATCCAGGCGATGTTGTCGGGAAGCTGTCGCAGCGCCTCGGCCGGCGCAAGCGTCTTCATCGAGCCAGTGGCGCTATAGGCATTGATCAATCGTGGTCTCCGGCCGAGTTCGTCGGCCTTGAAAGAGAAGCGAGCTTGCCGGTTCCCTGGTTCCGGGACCGCCAGCCGGCCCTCGGCGGGACGGGCGTATAGAGACAGCCATAGTCAAAATCAAGAGGCGTATAAATCCCGCAGCGGGCGCCGCAACATGACTCCGGCGCCGAATATGTTCAAGGGGCCTTCGGCAACAAGACGATTCTCTACCTGCATCAAAGCCTTGGCCGAAAGTACCGGCCAAAGTGACTCTCCATCGCCGGCAGGGAGGTATTCCAAAACGCCTTGGCACATTTATTCGAATTTTTATTCGAAAACGATTGCCGGCGCCTGCCGCGGGGTGAGGCCACCGAGCTCGGCCCAGACCCTGGCGGCAATTTCCCGATAGATCTTGGCCGAGGCTCCCTCGGGATCGGAGGCGACGACCGGAGTGCCCGCATCGGAGCGTTCGCGGATGTCGATCGTCAGCGGCACCTCGCCGAGGAACGGCACGCCGATGCGCTCCGCCTCGCTTCTGGCACCGCCATGACCGAAGATGTCGTAACGTTTGCCGGTATCGGGAGCGAGGAAATAGCTCATGTTCTCGACGATGCCGAGCAGCGGCACCTCGACCTTGCGGAACATGGCGATGCCCTTGCGCGCATCGAGAAGTGCCAGATCCTGTGGCGTCGAAACGATCACCGCGCCGGCAAGCGGCACCTGCTGGGCCATGGTGAGCTGCACGTCGCCGGTGCCGGGCGGCATGTCGACGACGAGCACGTCGAGATCCCCCCAGGCGACTTCGCGCAGCATCTGCAGAAGCGCCGACTGGACCATCGGCCCGCGCCAGATCATCGCGGTCTCCTCGTCGACGAGGAAGCCCATCGACATGGCCTTCAGCCCATAATTCTCCATCGGCTTGATGATGCGGTTCTCGATCTGCTGCGGCCGGCCGGCGATCTTCAGGAGGCGCGGCACGGAAGGTCCGTAGATATCGGCATCGAGAATGCCGACGCGCAGACCGTTGGCCTGAAGTCCGAGTGCGAGATTGACGGCTGTCGTCGACTTGCCGACGCCGCCCTTGCCGGATGCCACAGCGATGATGGCGCCGACCCCGGGTACTCCGGACTTCTCCCGCTGAGGCGGCTGGGCCGGCTGACCCTGGGGCGGATGGCTGTGGCCATGGGCGTGACCATGCGCATGCGAATGGGCGGCCGGAGCGGCGGGCTGCGGGCGCGGCGGGGGGGCCGAGCCCGCCTTGCGGTCCGCCGTCAGCGTCACCAGAGCGCCCTTGACGCCCGGCATCGCCTTGACCGTGCGCTCGGCCGCCATGCGCAGCGGTTCCAGTTCGGTCGCCCGTGCGGCCGGAACGGTGATCGAGAAATAGACCTTGTTGTCGGAGATGAAGACGTCCGAGACCATGCCGCGCGAGACGATATCGCCTTCGAGGTCCGGCCCGCGCACCTTCGCGAGAACCGCCAGCACTTCCTCTTTCGTCACGTCGGCCATGATTTCAAAACTCCCGAATGCCTGATGCGGTAACGATCCCTCAGGAAGAGGGGCGCCGCGTTCGCAGATATATAGGAGTTCGGCATTGCCGGGAGCAAGCAAGATAAACCGCCGTTCGATCGGCAGCCATATGGCGCACTGATCGAACGGCGGCTTTTCTTGTCACGCCTCTTGGGGCGCTTCCAGTCCCCTCTGGACCTGCTCCTAGAGAAGCACGAAACATGCCAGACGGGAAGATACTTCCAGTTGATGAGCCTTTTCAATCACTTCCGGTCAAAAGTCCTGCTGCGGCGCAGCATTCCTTGGCGCCAGCCGCAATCCGCGGCGCTCAAGGCTTGAGCACTGACTAAACGTTGTGCATCGCAGCATATAAATTAGTTACTTGATCAAACCGATCCGGAGCGCTTTTGCGACCGCCTGGGTGCGGTTCACCGTATCGAGCTTCTTCGCCGCGCGGTTCAGATAGTGATTGACCGTATGCTCCGAGAGGCCGAGGATTTCGGCGATCTCGGCACTGGTCTTGCCGGCCGCCGTCCAGTTAAGACAGTCGACCTCGCGATCCGTGAGCGTGTCGGTGGTACGGACATCGAGGTTGCGGATTTCCGCCAGCCGCTCGAAGACGTGGACGGAGATATACATCAACTCCATCATCTGCTGGTGCGTGAACGGCAGGCCGTCTCCGGCGAGGGAAACCGCGCCTCGGCTGCCCGACATGTCGTGGACCGGGAAATAAGCGCCCCGGACGACGCCGAATCTCCCGAAAAGACCGCGCGCCGGCCCTTGCCGTTCGGCCGTTACCGCATCCAGATCGAAAGTGAAGGGGACGGTCGACGCACGCAGCCGCCGAAGCACGGGGCTGGTCTGCATCATCCCTTCACGGTCGAAAAGGGACATCAGCTCCGCCGGCCAGTTGGTAATCACCGTGTTGTTGGACAATTCGAGCGACGTGGCGTGAGGCAGATTGAGGACCATGAACGCGCGGCAACCGTAGTGTTCGGTTATCCGCTTCATGAATCGAAATACGTCGAACTGCGTCTTGAGCTCGGCAATTTCTCCGACGCTCCACCCAAAAATCCTGGGCTCTTCTGCTTTCTCCGTATTGCCCATCATTTGCTTCTCTGTCCGCCCGGTCGTGTCGAGCGATTCCTGGCATTTCCCATACATCCGCCCAATCGGCCTTTCGTATTCGCAGTACCCGCTCCCGACGCGTGAGACATAGAGGGCTCTGTGGATTTGCCCACATATATTCCCGCCGAACGTGTCTGCGCGGTGAAGGCCGCCATTCCAGATTTAATTAGCTGCTGACTTCATATCAAATATCAATTCCGGACAATGATGACCGTGACTATCAAGTTCGGATAATGATGACATCCACTCGCATTTGCAAACCTTTTGCATGCTTCCAACCTCTTGTCAGGAGATAATTGTTGGGGATCAAATCACCTATGGCGGGAGTTTGCCGACTCTCTCGTCGATGATACTAATCGATCGCCCTGGCATGCAATTGGAGATTTCACATGGCGCCCACATACACTTTCGAAGGCAGCGTGCTTTCCTCCTCTCTCTGCGAACTGGGAGAAGGCCCCTCCTTCGAGTCGGAGACGGAAACGCTCTGGTGGTTCGACATTCTGGGCAAGCGATTGCACGAACTGCACCTGCCCACGGGCCGCGAAATCGTTCACACCTTGCCGGCCATGGGCAGCGCGCTCGCATCGATCGACGCGGCCCGACAGCTGGTGGCGACGGACAAAGGCCTCTTCATCCGCGATCGCGCCACCGGGGAGTTTTCCCCCTATCGCGAACTGGAGCCGGAAAAGCCGGGCAACCGCTCGAACGACGGAAGAATACACCCCTCCGGCAGCTTCTGGATCGGCACGATGGGCAGGAAGGCGGAGGACGGCGCCGGCGCGATCTATCATGTCCGCCAGGGCGAGGTGACCAAGCTCTTCGACAAAATCAGCATCCCCAATTCGATCTGCTTCTCGCCGGACGGTGCGATCGGCTACTATACCGATACCCGCGCCAACCGGCTGATGCGCGTATCGCTCGACCCGGCGACGGGCCTGCCGAACGGGGGAGCCGAGGTTCTGATCGACGAGAACGGCAAGCCGGGCGGCATCGACGGCTCGATCTGTGCCAGCGACGGAACGATCTGGAACGCCCGCTGGGGCCAGGGCGCAGTCGATCATTATTCGGCGGACGGGCGCCATCTGTCGCGTCATCTGGTGCCGGCACGCCGCACCACCTGCCCTGTCTTCATCGGCAAGGACCGCCTGGCGGTGAGCTCTTCCTGGGAGGGACTGGACGAGGCGGCCCGCGCCGAGGATCCGCTCGCCGGGGCGCTTTTCGAGATCGCGGTTTCGGTACAATGCGATCCTGAAGCAGCCTATCGCCTATAAAAAATGCAAAAGTCATTCCGAACTGGCAAAACACAAAAAGGTTCCGGGCAAGAAGCCTAAAATTTCAGCAATACTATCCGGAACCAATTCCTCCTTCATAACATTTTCCTCTCGAACCGGCGCGGTCGGAGAGCTCCGTAACGGAGAGCCGCGTGTTCAGAGAGATAAATAAATTGAGCAGAGGAAGGTAGGTTTGTTATGAAGAAGACCCTTAGCACGATGGCAGCCGTGGTTCTTTTGGCGTCGACCGCCATTGCACCGGCATTCGCCCAGACCCAGCCGGCGCCGCCGGCCTCCCCGGCTCCGGCAACCCCTGCCGCCCCGATGGCTCCGGCGGCAAAACCGGCTGACAGCGCTGCAACGCCGGCTCCGAAGACTGGCACCGACACGGCCGCCGCTTCCGGCAGCTATCTCACCGAACAGGGTGAAAACCAGATCAGCGCCAACGATTATATCGGCAAGTCGATCTATAACGCCGAAGACAAGAGCATCGGTAAGGTCAACGACCTCATTCTCGAAGAAAACGGCGGCATCGTTGCAGCCGTGATCGGCGTCGGCGGGTTCCTCGGCATCGGCGAAAAGGAAGTCGCCCTGCCGATGGACAAGATCACCATGACCCGCGATGCGAACAAGAACAACGAAATTCGTCTGACCACCACCGAAACGGCCGAAGCCCTTCAGGCCGCTCCGGAATTCAAGACCCTGGCTGACAAGCAGGCTGAAACCGACCGGACGACGACGTCGTCCACGGGCACGATGCCTGCTGCTGGCGGCGCCACTACCCCGTCGACGACCCCGGCTGCCCCGAGCAAATAAGCGCCCGGCCAGCCGGCGTGTCCGGAACGGGCGACACGTCGTCACCATCAGAGGGGCGGTACCGCAGGTGCCGCCCTTCGTTTTGGGATCTGACTGCAGAACCCGCCCGGGATCAGGCCCGTTCGATCGTCATGAAATCGCGGTAGTGTTCCTGGAGGTAACGGAGCGTCGCATTGCTGTCGACGGGCCGGCCGTAATAATAGCCCTGCCCCATCGCGCAGCCGAGTTCGCTGAGCTTGTCGGCATCGGCCTTTTCCTCGATGCCTTCCGCCACCACGGCCAGATTGAGGCCGTCGCACATGGCGATGATCGCCTTGACGATGTGTTCCGAGGCTCGGTCCGTGGTGATGCGCGAAACGAAGGCGCGGTCGATCTTGACCTTGTCGAAGGTAAAGTCGCGCAGGCGCCCCAGGCTCGACTGGCCGGTGCCGAAGTCGTCGAGCGAGATGCGCACGCCCTGCTGGCGCAGATCGGTGATGATGCGCTGGGCGGTATCGGCCGAGGTCATCACCGCCGTTTCGGTAATTTCCAGTTCCAGACGATAGGGATCGAGCCCGACGCGCGCGAGCGTCGCGAGGATGGTCTCGGTCGTGCCGGGGTCCATCAGCTGGGCGGAAGACAGGTTGAAGGAGAGGAAAAGTTCGCGCGGCCAGGAGAGCGCAGCCTCCGCAGCCTTCCGCAGTAACGTTTCAGAAAGCGCGTCAATAAAACCGCGCTCCTCGGCAAGGGGCACAAAAACCGCGGGCGAAACGAAGCCGAGATCCGCGTCGATCCAGCGGGCGAGCGCCTCGAAACCGACCACCCCGCCATCGCTGATGCGCACGATCGGCTGAAAGTGGACATCCACGGCATCGGCGATGATGGCGTTGCGGAGCGCCTGTTCCAGCTGGGTCGCCCGCTTCATCTCCTGGGCGATTTCGCGTGAATAGACGGTGATCTGTCCGCGGCCGCGGCGTTTCGAGCGGTAGAGCGCGGTTTCCGCGCTTTTCAGCAGTTCCTCGAAATCCTCGCCGGCGAACGGATAGATCGCGAAGCCGAAAGAGGCCGAAAGGCGAACATTGCGGTCGCCGAGATCGTAGGGTGCCGACAGCACGTCCTTGATCATCTGGCCGATGCGTTCGGCACCGACACGCTCGAAGACCAGAGGCAGGATGAAGGCGAATTCGTCGCCGTCATGGCGGGTAACGGTCGCGCCGTCCGGAATGCAGGCTTTCAGGCGATGGGCGACCTGGCAAAGGATCTCGTCGCCCGCCTCGGCGCCGAACAGATCGTTGATCGGCTTGAAACCATCGAGATTGGCAATGCAGATGGTAAAGGGCGCGGGATCCTGGGCTCGTTCGGCCGCCAGCAGGCGAACCTTGTCACGCAGACGGTATCGATTTCCGAGACCCGTCAGGGCGTCGCTATAGGCCATTGCCTGCAGTTCATTCTGGCTGACCTGCGGCAATGGGTTTCCCGCCGACTTCATGAATAATCCCGTTGCGCTTCACAGACGGGCGAAGGATGCGGGAAAAAGATTAAAAAATGATGGCCTGGGCTTAACTTAAATGAACAGATTGATTAATCGGTTAAGCATACGACTGCTTCGCGACCTCGCCGAGATAGGTGTGGAAGACGGCTTCGATCGCCTCGGGGCTGATCGGTTTCAGAATTACTTCGTTCATGCCCGCGGCGAAACATTGATCCCGATCGCTGTCGAAGGCCTGTGGAAGGACGCCGATGATCGGGATGGAGTTGTCGACCGTCTCCAGGCCCCGGATGCGCACGCTCGCCTCGAACCCGCTGAGCTTTGGAAGGGTGATGTCCATGAGGATCAGCCGCGGTGACTGTTCCTGCCACAGCCGGACCGCTTCTTCGCCGTCAGCGGCGATCGCGTAACGATACCCCAAGCCCTCGAGGATCTGCGAAAAGACGATCTGGTTGACCTCGTTGTCCTCGGCGACCAGGATGTCGATGCCAGCGCTTTCCCTGGCCGGAGAGGCGCCCCGCCAGTCCTTGTCGCCCGCAGTTTCAGCGGTATCGCGCTGTTCGAACTGGCGAACGACGCTCGCCGCCAGTTCCCGCTTGACCCGGAAGCCGTCGATCGCCAGCGCCGCGATGCCGTGCCGCCCGACGATTTCAAGGCAATGCTTGTCCGCCAGCGTATCGACGACGACGAGATCGACTGCAATCCCGGCGTCTTTTGCAAGCTGCAGGAAGAGTTCCAGCTCCTCGTCGCCTGAAACCGATGACGTATCCAATCCGAGATCTGCCAGGATCTCCAGTGCCTCGGAGGTTGTCCTTGGATCGGAGGAAGCGACCAGGACCTTGCGGTCGCAAAGGTCGGCCTTGTGGGGCACGGCCTCGGTCTTCACCGACACCGCGCGATCATGCCGGGTCAGCGAGGTTTCGATCAATCCGCCCCGGCTCATACGTGGCGCGACCTGCCCGCCGTCCCCGGTTTCAACAAGATTGGTAATGTCCTCCATGGCGGTCACCAGGTAATAACGGCCCGGTTTTCCGATCCGGTATTTGTTGGCGATGATGACGGCCTGGGAGCCGTCCGGCCGCGTCACCAGTTCGGCCATCTGTTCCGGCTCGCCAAGATCGAGGACCCCTCGATTGATGCGGTCGAGGCGTTGCTCCACCTGGGGCGGATGGATGTCGGATCCCTTTCGACCGAGAATCGCTTCGGGCGGGAGGTCGAGGAAACGCGCCGCCGTCCTGTTGACGGCGACGAAGGTCAGATTGCTGTCCTTGACGGTGATCGGGAACGGCAGGTTGTCGAGCACCTCTTCGGTGATCTGCACCCGCTCCATATCGGCCCGCCACTGTTCCTCGCGCTTCTTGTGGTCCGATATGTCACGGACGACGCAGACGCCATAACCGGAAGACAGGCGACGCTTGGCAAAACTCACCCAGCGGTCGGTGCCGCGGCGCTCCTGCGACTCGGCCCGCTCCTTCCAGAGCGAGGCGATCTGTTCGGCAACCCAATCCTCGCGGCTCAGCATGCGGCGCGGGCCGGAGGCATCGGTCAGGAAACGTCCGCCGCCATCATAAATGGCACCAAGAAAATCCCGAAGACGCGTGCCGGGCGCGAGAAAGCTCTTAGGCACCGGCAGGAGGGTCAGCAACTGCTGGCTCGCAAAGACGATGAGGTCATTCTTGTCATAGACAAAGACGCCGCCCGAAATGCCCTCGGAGATCACTTCGAGCATGACAGCTTGAATGTTTGCGTCCGCCGACGCCAAATCATTCATAGGATGAAACTCCCTGTATGCTTTTTCGGCCCGGATGAAGAGCGGACCGTAATGCCGATATTCGCCTCTCGGCGTTATTCCTTCTAGTTTTCGTCTGGTCGGCGCGGGAACATGCTGGCTCCAAGTCCTCAACGGGCGATCGGGGCTCGCATGACGGTGCCCAGCCGGCCGCCATCCCGATCACTCGCGGGAAGCTGGCGCTTCCCCGGTTTCATCCAAGTTCAATACCGGACAAATTATCGCCCTTATCTTAAAGTCGGATTAATGAACGGCCGTGCATCAACCCTAGATGTCCTTTCAATCGTTTAGGAAAGGTCTCTCTCCGGGCTTTCCTTCCGGCGCCGAATCCGAGAAAATGACGCATGCCCGTCAAACAGCTGCCTGAAACCCTGATCAACCAGATCGCCGCCGGAGAGGTCATCGAAAGGCCCGCCAGTGCCGCGAAGGAACTGATCGAGAATGCCATCGACGCCGGAGCGACCCGCATCGAGATCGCCACCGCGGGCGGCGGCAAAAGCCTGATCCGCATCACCGACAACGGTTCCGGCATGGATGCGGCGGATCTCGATCTGGCGGTGCGGCGGCATTGCACCTCGAAGATTTCCGAGACGCTCGACGACATCCGCACGCTCGGCTTCCGCGGCGAGGCCCTGCCCTCGATCGGATCGGTGGCGAAACTCACCATCACCAGCCGTCGCAACGGCCATTCGGAAGGGTCGCAGGTGGCGGTGATCGGCGGCAGGATGTCCGGCGTGAAACCGGCGCCGGCCAATACCGGCACGGTGGTCGAGGTGCGCGACATCTTCTTCGCGACGCCGGCGCGCCTGAAGTTCCTCAAGACCGAGAAGGCCGAAGCCGGCGCGATCACCGAGGTGGTCAAGCGCATGGCGATCGCCTTTCCGCAGATCCGCTTCGTGCTGTCGGGCTCCGACCGCACGACGCTCGAATTCCCCGCGACCGGCGACGACCATCTCGCCCGCATGGCCCAGATCCTCGGTGCCGAATTCCGTGACAATGCGATCGAGATCGAGGCAATGCGAGAGGATGTCGGGCTTTCCGGTTTTGTCGGCGTGCCGACCTTCCATCGCGGCAACTCGGCGCATCAATATGCCTTCGTGAACGGCCGGCCGGTGCAGGACAAGCTGATCCTTTCGGCGCTGCGCGGCGCCTATGCGGAAAGCGTGCCTTCCGGCCGCTATCCGGTGGCGGTCCTGTCGATCCGGCTCGATCCGGCACTGGTTGATGTCAACGTGCATCCGGCCAAGTCGGACGTGCGTTTCCGCGATCCGGGCCTGGTGCGCGGCCTGATCGTCGGGGCGATCCGCGAGGCATTGCATCGCGAGGGGGACCGGGCGGCAACGACCGGCGCCTCAGGCATGATGCGCGCCTTCCGTACCGGCTTCCAGCCGGCCCAGGCGGCACCCCGGACGCCCTGGGCGGCGGCAGCCTCGCCTTTTCGGCCGCTCCATCCGCAGCCCGCCAACGACTTTGCCGAACAGGTGCAATCCGGCTTCGACGTGCTGACCATGCCGGCCGCGCGTGCCGATGCGGTGATCGCCGAACCCGTGCAGAGAACTGCCGCCGAGGAGGCACCGCGTTACCGGCTCGGTGCCGCCCGCGCCCAGGTTCACGAGAACTATATCGTGGCGCAGACCGAGGACGGACTGGTCATCGTCGATCAGCACGCCGCCCATGAACGGCTGGTGTTCGAGGCGATGCGCAAGGCGCTCGACAACAAGCGGCTGGCGAGCCAGGTGCTGCTGATCCCGGAAATCATCGACCTGCCGGAAGAGGATTGCGACCGGCTGATGGCGAACGCGGCCGAACTCGACCGGCTGGGGCTTTCGATCGAACGTTTCGGGCCCGGCGCAGTCGCCGTGCGCGAGACGCCCGCGATGCTCGGCGAAGTCGATGCGGCCTCGATGGTGCGCGACCTGGCCGACGAGATCGCCGAATGGAACACCGCAGGCGGCCTGCGCGGCAAGCTGGAATATGTCGCCGCCACCATGGCCTGCCACGGTTCGGTGCGGTCCGGCCGACGGCTGAAACCGGAGGAGATGAACGCACTTCTGCGGGAAATGGAAGCCACGCCCGGCTCCGGCACCTGCAATCACGGGCGCCCGACCTATATCGAGCTCAAGCTTTCCGATATCGAACGACTCTTCGGCCGAAGCTGAAAAAGCTGGCAATTCAGGCACAATCGGGTTAGAGCAGGCGCCATGTTTTTCCGCAGGAGACGACAGATGAACCGGTTCGAGGGAAGCGGATTCCGCGAAGCGAAGATCCGTTATCTCGACGGCGACTACCAGATCCTGACCGCCGGTTCCTATGTCGTGTGCGCGATGACGGGCGTGCAGATCCCGATCGACGAGCTGCGCTACTGGAGCGTCGCCCGCCAGGAACCCTATGTCGATTGCGCCTCCTCGCTGGAAGCCGACAAGCGCGCCGGCATGCTGCCGAACCAGAGCCGCGGCTAAGCCTTCGCGACATTTCCTTCCCGGATGCGCCGCTGCCGGAAATTGGCGATCGCCGTGTCGATGATCTTGCCCGGCGCCTGCGGATCGTCGAATGCCATGTCGACCTCGACCACGCTTACCTTTTCCGCCAGTTCCTCCATGCGCCCGTGATGACCCTGCAGCCGCACCGCATCCTTGGCGGAGGTGACGAGCAGCAGATTGTCCCTGGCGGCGTCGTCCAGCAGGTCGGAGATCTCGTCCTCGCTGAAATAGTGATGATCTGGGAAGGCGCGTTTTTCCATGATCAGGCCGCCGACCTCTCGGACGGTGCGGTAGAATTTTTCCGGATCGGCGATGCCGGCGAAGGCGAACAGCGCCCTGCCCGCCACCTCACGGTTTTCGCGCGGCTTCAGCGCGGCGACATAGACCTGCTTGCCGGCGCGCGCAGCCTGACGCACCAGCCTGTCGGCCGCCTCGCCGTTTCCGACCTTGAGGATCGCCGAAAGCTGGCGCATCTGCTCGGATATTGGCGCCCTGACCGGCCCGCCGGGAACGAGATGGCCGTTGCCGATGCCGCGCACCGTATCGATGACCACGAGCGCGAAATCGAGCGTCAGGCGGGCGCTCTGGAAACCGTCGTCCATGATGATCAGGTCGGCGCCCTCCGCGACCAGCCTGTGGGCGCCATCGACGCGGGTGCGGGAAATCACCGTCAACGTCTCCCGGCAGAGCAGCAGCGCCTCGTCGCCCACCGCCTCGGCCCGGTGATGTTCGGGATCGACCACGGTCGTGACGTCAAGCGAGCCGCCGTAACCGCGGCTGAGGAACCCGGGCTTCAGGCCTTTTTCCCTGGCGGCGCGGGCGAGCGTGATGGCGGTCGGCGTCTTGCCTGCTCCGCCCACGGTGAAATTGCCGATGCAGATGACCGGCACGGAGACGCTGGCACGCCTGGCTTTCGCCATACGGCGGCCGGCGATCCGGCCATAGAGAAACGAAATGGGCGCAAGGCCCCAGGCACGCCAATCCGCTTTCGTCCACCAGAATGGCGGTGCTTCCGATACCATACCTAAACTCCGGCTGATCCGTTCTGGAACAGCCCGCGAAGAAAATGGGAGTTTTTCCGAAAAGGCAAGTCCTTGAAACCAAAGCGCGGTTCAGGCAAGGAGCTTTTCCGGCAAGAGGTCGATCAGCGCAGTGATGTCGTCGAGGCAGATATCCGCCGAGGCCGACAGCGTTTCGCGCGAACCGGTGCCGGTCAGCACCGCGACCTTCAGGCCGACGCCTGCCTTGGCGCCCATATGCATGTCGTGATTGTTGTCGCCGACCATGGCGACTTCCGCCGGATCAAGCCCGGTGGCGCGGCAGAAGCCGAACACCATGCCCGGCTCGGGCTTGACCCCGTGACCACTGTCGTAGCCGGCGATGAAATCCACATGATCGATGATGCCGAAACGGATGGCGGTCTGGCGGATCGCCTCTTCGTTGTCGCTCGACGCGATGCCGAGCTTGAGGCCCCGCGCCTTGAGCCTGGCGAACAGCGCCGCCAGATCGGTGACGGCCACGGAAAATTCCGCCGAGCGGATGAAGAGTTCGTCGAGCAGCCGGGTGAGTTCGGCGACCTCGACAGGCGAACCGGCGGCGACGAAGCCGGCGGCGATCTCGGCGGCATTGCCGGCGGCCAGCAGGCTGTCCGGCCGGGTGTGGCCGGAGACCGGATCCATGCCGGCGGAAAACAGGAGCTGCGGTTCGAGCTCGGCATTGCCGGCGGACGCGATGCGGGCGGCCTCGCGGTTCACCGGTCCCCAGCTTTCGTCATAAAGCAAAAGCGTGCCGTCCTTGTCGAACAGGATTCCGGCTATTCGGGCGAGCTTTTCCGGGTTCATCGGACAGCGGCGGCTTTCGGCTGCAGCCTGGCACTGACCGTCAGCGGATTGACGTAGGGCTCCAGGGCTTTGACGGTCTTCGACAGCGCTCCGCGCATCTCTTCCATCGCATCATGGCCGGAATCGATCATCTTCACGCGGGCGAGATCGTTGATCATCAGGTAGTGCACGGCTTTCGCCAGCATCTCGACATCCTTGACGATGCGGGCAGCGCCCTTGCGCACCAGATGCTGGTAGGCGTCGCGGAAATTCTGGACATGCGGGCCGGACAGCACGGCGCAGCCGAGCATGGCCGGCTCTAGCGGGTTCTGCCCGCCCTCGTTGGTCAGCGACCTGCCGACGAAGGCGATCTCGGTGAGGCGCAGGTAAAGGCCCATTTCGCCGATGGAGTCGCCGAGGAAGACATCGGTCTCGGGCGTCACGATATCGTTGCGCGAGCGGCGCGCCACGGTCAGGCCCGCTTCCTTCAGCATCTCCTCGACCGCGTCGGCGCGATCGGGGTGGCGCGGCACCAGAATGGTCAGCTGGCCGTTCTTCGGTTTCAACGCCTTGTGGACGTTCGCCGCCGCCTTTTCCTCGCCATCGAAGGTCGAGATAGCCGCCCAGGTCCGGCGGTTGCCGATCTGCTTGCGGTAACTTGTCAATATCGCCTCGTCGCAGGGCGGCGGATCGGTATCGCTCTTCAGGTTGCCCGACACGATGACCGGCCAGGCGCCGAGATCGCGGAAACGCTCGGCGTCCAGATCCGACTGGGCGATGACGAGGGCCATCTTGCCGAAAATCGCCTCGGCGATCGAACTGCGGTTGCGCCAGCGGTCAAAGGAGCGGTCGGAGATGCGCGCATTGACCCGGATCTGCGGAATGCGGCGGCGGGCAAGTTCGGCGATCGTCGTCGGCCAGATTTCGGATTCCGCGGTGATGCAGGCATCCGGCTTCCAATAGGCGATGAAACGCTTGATCGGGAATTTCAGGTCGAGCGGCACATATTGATGGATCACCTCATCGGCCAGCCGCGACCGGACGAGATTTGCGGAAGTCACCGTGCCGGTCGTCAGGAGAATGTGGACTTCGCGGCGGCGCAGTTCGCGGATCATCGGCATGATCGCAATGGTCTCGCCGACGCTTGCCGCGTGCACCCAGATAAGCGGGCCGCGAGGGCGGGCAAGGCTTGCATAACCCAACCGCTCGAGCTTGCGGGTCCGGTCTTCCTTGCCCTTCATGGCGCGATAGGCAAGGTAAGGGCTTACTAACGGATAGAGCGCGATACCGGCCACCCGGTAACCAGCAAGAGCCATGCGCGCAGAAACCTTGCTCACCGCATTTGCCCCCGATGCATGATGGCCGCCATCAATATGATAGACCCTCCGATTGCTCATCCGTAGCCCAGTTTTTTGTGTTTTACAAATGCGTCAAAAAAGGGTCCCCGGGATCGATACCAGACGAGAGACCAGCATTGCGAGCAGATTGTAAAACGCGAGGCTTATCTCAAGCCGACTTAGTATCAGGATCGAGCAAACGGTGCATATGCACGATGAAATAACGCATGTGGGCGTTGTCGACTGTCTGCTGCGCCTTGCCACGCCAGGCGATCAGGGCGCTGGCATAATCGGGGTAGATTCCGACGATATCGAGAGCCGAAAGGTCCTTGAATTGGAGGCCTTCCAGGCTCTGCAGTTCGCCGCCGAAGACCAGGTGCAGAAGTTGTTTCTTTTCGCCCGTTTCCGTCATTGTCCGATATCCGTCCGTTCCAGCTCCCCCGGCTCTTCCTGTGCTGCATTCTTCGGGAAAGGTCAACCCGGAGCGAGGCCGGCAAGCTGGGGCAAAAGGCTGCGGAGCGCATGTTCGGCCCCGGCCGCCAACATTTCGTGGCTGACGCTCTCGCGGTTATAGACGAGCCGGTTGCCCGCAAGATCGATGAGGCGCCCACCTGCCCGCTCGAGGATGAGGTCGGCGGCGGCGAGATCCCAATCGTGGGAGGCGCGCTTGACGACCGTGCCGTCTATGCTGCCGTCGGCGATCATGGCCAGCCTGTAGGCGAGCGACGGCACATGCCGCACCCGGCGGACTTCGTCGCGAAAACCGGGCTCGAATTTCCTGACGAGGGCCTCGTCGGCCGCAATGACCAGTTGGCCGTCGGCGCGCTCGCCGGTGACCGAAAGCGGCCGCCCGTTCTTCAGCGCCGGCCCATCCTTCGCCGCACGGAATTCCTCGTCGAGCGCGGGCGCGACGAGGACGCCGGCCACCGGCTGACCGCGATGCACGACGGCGACCGAAACGCACCAGGTCTTCTCGCCGTTGATGAAGGCGCGCGTGCCATCGATCGGATCGACGACGAAAAGCGTTTCGCGGCCAAGCCGGACAACATCGTCGTCGGTTTCCTCGGAAAGCCAGCCGTAGTCGGGCCGGGCTTTCAGGAGCAGGGTCTGCAGCCGGTCGTTGGCGGCAAAATCCGCGGCGCTGACCGGCGACTTGCCCTCGTTCTTCCACCAGACCTCCGGCGAGCGGCCGAAAAAGCCGTGCGCGATCTCGCCGGCTTGGCGCGCCGCGTCGAGAATGAGTTCGAGGTCCTGCCCCCAGTCCTGCGCTACCGGCATCGGGATCAGCGTCCCGCCAGCGTCATGCCCTCGATGGCGATGGTCGGAGAGGCGACGCCGAACTTGCGGTCGATGTCGTTGGCCGGCGTCAGCCGCATGAACATGTCCTTGAGGTTGGAAGCGATCGTCACTTCCGAAACGGGGTAGGCGAGTTCGCCGTTCTCGATCCAGAAACCGGTCGCGCCGCGCGAATATTCGCCGGTGATCATGTTGACGCCCTGCCCGATCAGCTCGGTGATGTAGAAGCCGTTGCCGATCGACCTGATCAGGTCCTCGGGCGAGATGTCGCCGGGCTCCAGCGCCAGGTTGGTGGAGGCAGGCGATACCGCCGTGCCGCCGCGCACGCCGCGGCCGTTGGTGGCAAGCCCGAGTTCGCGGGCCGTCGAAGTCGACAGGAACCAGTGGTTCAGGACGCCGTCCTCGATCATCACCATGCGTTCGCCGGACACGCCCTCGCCGTCGAACGGACGCGAGGAGGAGCCGCGCACGATCAGCGGATCATCGGTGATGTTGAGACCGGCCTTCAGCACCTGCTGGCCCATCTTGTCGCGCAGGAAGCTGGTCTTGCGGGCGACCGACGCACCGTTGATGGCGCCTGCGATATGGCCGACGAAACCGCGGGCGATACGCGGATCGAACACAACGGTGACGTTGCTGCCGGTATCCACCTGGCGGGGATTGATGCGCTTGACGGTGCGCTCGCCGGCACGGCGGCCGATCAGCTTCGGATCATCGAGTTCGGCGGCATAAAGACGGCTGTCGAAATCGTAGTCGCGCTCCATTTTGGTGCCTTCGCCGGCAATGACGCTGACGGAGCGGCCGAAACGGCTGGCCATGTAGCTGCCGGAAAAACCGTGGGAGGTGACGAGCACGAGGCCGCCCATGCCCGACGACGCGCCGGCGCCGGAGGAGTTGGTGACGCCCTGAACGTCGAGCGCCGCCTGTTCCATTTCGAGCGCCGCTTCGCGCAGCGCGTCGGTCGGCACATCGGTCGGGTCGTAGAGTTCGAGGTCGGGATAGGATTTCGCCAGATCCGCCTCGTCCGCCAGGCAGGCGAACGGATCCTCGGGAGAGACCCTGGCCATGGCGACGGCTCGCTCGGCCAGCACCTTCATGTCGAAGCCGGGATTGGCCGAGACGCTGGCGACCTGTTTGCCGACGAAGACGCGCAGCGAGAAATCGTCGCTCTCGGAGGCTTCCGTGCCCTCGACCTTGCCGAGGCGGACGCTGACGGAGCGGGACCGGGAGCGAACCACGACCGCATCCGCCTGATCCGCTCCCGCGGCCTTGGCAAGATCGATCAGTTGGCTGGCGCGGGAAAGCAGGTCGGCGGAATCGATTTCAGAGGTCATGATTGCAAGCCTTTCATTCTCGTCCCATTTATTGTGCACTGTCAGAAGCATCAAGGGCGGCTCGCCGATTCTTGATGACCCACCTTAGGGCCAGGACCTGGTAAATTCATCCAATCTGTTCGGGTGCATGGGATTGGATGGAAGCAAACAAGCGCAAGGCAAGGCTTGAAGCCTTGTCGAGCATTGTTTGCGATCAGACGGCCCATGCACCCGAACCCGAAGGGCGAGACGGATTTCGCGCCTGGACTGCGTCGGAAAGATTTGAAAATGTGCGAGCATTTCCTGCATCTTCCCTCCTAGCCAGGCACAAAATCCGTCACGCAGATTGGATGAATTTACCAGGTCCTGGCCCTAGACTGAAAGTATCCCGCATGACCGCTCCCGGCTCGCTTTTCTCGCAAATGCTTCTTCTGCTTGCCGGCGCGGTGATCGCCGCCCCCCTGTTCAGGAAGCTCGGGCTCGGCACGGTGCTCGGTTATCTCGCCGCCGGCGTGGTGATCGGCCCGATCATGCAGCAGATCGTCGAGACGGAAGAAGTGCTGCATTTCGCGGAATTCGGCGTCGTCTTCCTGCTGTTCATCATCGGACTCGAACTGAAGCCCTCGCGTCTTTGGCAGATGCGCGGCGACGTGTTCGGCCTCGGCCCGGCGCAGGTGGTGATTTCCGGACTGGCGCTGAGCGGACTTGCGCATGTGACGAACATGGCGGACTGGCGCGGCAGCCTGATCGTCGGCTTCGGCCTTGCGCTGTCCTCGACGGCGTTTGCGCTGCAGATCCTCAATGACGACGGCGACATGAACAGCCATTACGGCCAGCGCTCGTTCTCGGTGCTGCTTTTCCAGGATCTCGCCATCGTGCCGCTCCTGGCGCTGATCACCATCCTGGCGCCGGGGACCAAGGAGGCGGAAGCAGCGCCGCTCGTCGACTTCGCGATTGCCGTCGGCGCCGTCGGTGCCATGGTGATCGCCGGCCGCTATCTCCTGACGCCGATGTTCCAGATCATCGCCCGAACCGGCGCGCGCGAGGTGATGATCGCGGCCGCCCTGCTGGTGGTGCTGGGATCGGCAGCGGCCATGCAGGCGGTCGGCCTGTCGATGGCAATGGGCGCCTTCCTGTCGGGTGTGATGCTTGCCGAATCCTCCTACCGGCACGAGCTGGAGGCGGATATCGAGCCGTTCCGCGGGTTGCTTCTGGCGCTGTTCTTCATGGCGGTCGGCCTGTCGCTGGAAGTCCACGTCATCCTCGACAACCTCTTCTTCATCCTGCCGGCCGTGCCGATCTTCATGGCGCTCAAGGCGCTGATCGTCTACGGGCTCTGCCGGCTCTGGGGTTCGCCGCACAATGACGCCGTGCGCATCGCCTTCCTGCTGCCGCAGGGCGGCGAATTCGGTTTCGTGCTGTTCACCACCGCGACCGCCGCCGGCCTCTTCTCGTCTGCCACCGCTTCGCTGCTGATCGCTGGCGTGACGCTTTCGATGGCGCTCACTCCCTTTGGAGCGGCCCTTTCCAAGCGGCTGCTCAATGGCGAAAGCCGCGAGGAACTGGAGGAGGATTTCGACGGCGCCGGGGCAGACGTGCTGATGATCGGGTTTTCCCGTTTCGGCCAGATCGCCGCACAGATCCTGCTTGCCGGCGGCCGCGAGGTGACCGTCATCGACGATTCCGCCGATCGTATCCGCCAGGCGGCTTCGTTCGGTTTCCGTATCTATTTCGGCGATGGGACAAGACGGGACGTGCTGATCGCGTCGGGCATCGAAAAGGCGAAAATCGTTGCCGTCACGACGCAGAAACGCGAGACGACCGACCAGATCGTGGATCTCATCCGCTCGCAATTCCCCGACGTGCGCCTCTATGTGCGCTCCTACGACCGCATCCACTCCCTGTCGCTGCGGGACCGGAACGTCGAATACGAGCTGCGCGAGACCCTGGAATCCGGCCTGCTGTTCGGAAGAAAGACGCTGGAAGCGCTCGGGATGAGCGAAATCGACGCCGAGGAAATCGGCGACGACATCCGCCAGCGCGACGAGGAACGGCTGCAGATCCAGGCCGTCCAGGGGCTCGGCGCCGGCCGCGAGATGCTGTTCAACAGCCCGGTCCGACCGGAACCTCTGATCAAGCCGAAACGGGCACTGGTGGTCGACGACGAGCTGAGCGCCGAGCCGATGACGGCGGAGAACGGTTAGCCGTTCGCTGCCGCTGCCGCGTGAAGCGCGTCGATGGCGCGCTTCAGCTCGTCCTTGACATGTTCGGACTCGTCGAGGATGTCGCGGGCCTTCAGGAAATCCAGGACCCGGAAACGGTTGACCGAGGGCCGGAGGAAAATCTGCGGCGGATTGAGCTTCAGCTTGAGCGCAATGCTCGCCTGCATGGTGAGCTGGCTGGCGCCGAACAGGCTGTCGATGCGATTGGGCGCATGGGTGCCATCGCCTTCCGGCGCACCGACCACGTCGACGCCGATCACCACGTCGGCAACGTCCATCAGCTGTTCGTAGGGCACCGGATTAAAGACGCCGCCGTCGATCATCACCCGGCCGTTGACCCGGACCGGCATGAACAGGCCGGGAATGGCGGCGGAGGCCGCGATCGCGGTGCGCAGCTCGCCCTGTTCCAGGATCACTTCCGCCTGGCCGTAATAATCGGTGGCAGAAATCTTCATCGGGATCACGAGTTCATCGAAATCCTCCGGCACCTGCGGCGGCAGGAAGGCATCGAGGATCAGTTCGAGATTGAACTGGCCGAAACGGAAGCCCCCGAGCTTGTCGCGCATGGTCGCGGGACCGAGGCCCCAGAGCTTGTTCAAGAGGGTGCCGCGGTGGCCGACCGTTTCGAGCGCATATTGGCGGATCTCGCGGCCGGTCATGCCCGACGCCATGCCGGCGCCGATGATCGCACCGATCGACGAGCCGGAAATCGCCACCGGCCTTATCCCGAGCTCATCCAGGGCCTCGATGACCTGGATGTGCGAAAGGCCGCGCGCGCCGCCGCCACCGAGGGCCACGGCAAACGTCAGGCCGCCCTTGGCGCTGACCGCTTCGAGATCGGGAATTGCGAGCCTCGTATTCATTCCTCTGACCTCAGGCCGGCTGGTAGCGGAAAAAATCCATGCGGGTATCGCCGAAGGTCCGGCTTTCCAAAAGCTTGTAGACGGCATCGACGGCAGGGTTTATGTCGGCCCGCTCCTCCAGAATGGCAAGGGCTCCGGGTGCCAGCCAGCCGCCCGCATGGGCCGAAAGCATGGCGCCCTCGCCGAGCCCCTGGCCATAGGGCGGATCGGCGAACAGGAAATGGAACGGCTCGATATTGTTGGCCGTGCCGAGCTTGGTGGCGTCGCGGCGGAGAATCCGCGCCCGGCCATGCAGGCCGAGGCTGTCGATATTCTCCCACAGCAGCCCCCGGCCCTCGACGCCGTTTTCGACGAAGAGCGCGCTCTTGCAGCCGCGCGACAGCGCCTCCAGCCCGACGGCGCCGGTGCCGGCGAACAGGTCGATCACCCGGCCTCCGTCCAGCGCCTGGGGATAGACGTGGCCGATAATGTTGAACAGGCTTTCGCGCGTCCGGTCGATGGTCGGCCGGATGTCGTTCGTTTTGGGCGTGGCCAGAGACCGGCCGCGAAATTCACCACCGACGATCCGCACCGCGCATCACCCTCTCGGCGTGCGCGGCTTGCCGCCGGCCGGGCGTCCGCCCGAAGCGGGCCGGCTACCGGGCTTGCCACCCGCACCCGCCGGCTTTCCACGACCGCCGGAAGGTTTTCCGCCAAAGCTCTTGCCACCCCCCGGCTTGCCGCCAAACGGCTTGCCGCCGGGTTTTCCGCCACGGGGCTTGTCGCCAAAGGGCCGGTCGCCTGCGGGACGATCTCCGCGAGGCGGCCGATCCGAGAACGGCCGGTCGCTGCGCGGACGTTCCGAACGGCCCTCGCCTGCCGAGAAGGAGCGCGCGGGGCGCTCGCCATCCTCGCGCGGCTTGCGATCACCGCGGGGTTTGTCGCCGAAAGAGCGCTCGCCCCTCGGCTTATCACCGAACGGGCGATCGCTGCGCGGGCGCTCGGAACGACCTTCGCCGGAGAAGGACCGTGCGGGACGATCACCGTCCTCGCGCGGCTTGCGGTCACCGCGGGGTTTGTCGCCGAACGGCCGGTCGCCGCGGGACGGGCGATCGCCGAAAGCACGCTCGCCACGCGGGCGCTCTGCGCGTGCATCGCCCGAGAAGGATTTCGTCCGGGGGCGGTCGCCGCCTTCGCGCGGCTTGTCATCGAAGGAACGCTCGCCGCGGTCCGGCCGATCGCCAAAGGACTTCTTGCGTCCGAAATCGCCCTTGTCCTGTTTGTCGGGGCCGTCGGCGCGGATCCAGTCGCTGTCTTCTTCCGCGCGGTTGACGAGGACCGGGCGGTCGTTCTGGGGTGCCGGCTTCTTGAAAAGCTGCTCGGCCTCGGCGCGGGCGGAAGATTTGCGGGTCTTGCTTTCGGTGGTCGGACGCGCGCCCGGCGCCATCCAGACATTGGCGGTGCGGCTGGTGCCCAGCGGAGGACGCTTCTTCGGCCGGTCGTCCTCGTCCTCGACGCGGCCGCCGAACGGCTTTGCACCACGTGGCTTGTCGGCAAACTTGCGATCGTCGCGCCTGGTGTCGAGACGGCCGAGCGCCTTTTCGCGCCGGTCCTCGGGCTTGCCGGCACGCGGACGCTCGGTCTTTTCAGGCCTTGCCGCCCATTCCGAATGCTCGGTGCGGGCGGACCGTTCCGCGCGAGCGGGCTTTTCGTCCTCTTCCGCAGCGGTCTCGGTATAGATCGGCGCGTCGAAATTGGCCTTGGATTCCTCGATCAGTCGCGGACCGAGCTGGTCGCGCAGCATGCGGCCGCGCACTTCGACCACCTCGCCTTCCGGCAGGTCGCCGAGCTGGAACGGCCCATAGGAAATGCGGATCAGGCGGTTGACTTCCAGCCCGAGCGCGCCGAGCACGTTCTTGATCTCGCGGTTCTTGCCTTCGCGGAGGCCCATGGTGATCCACGAATTGTGGCCCTGGGTGCGGTCGAGCGTGGCGTCGATCGAGCCATAAAGCACGCCTTCGACGGCGATGCCTTCCTTCAGCTTGTCGAGCGCTTCCTGATCGATTTCGCCATGGGCGCGCACGCGGTAGCGGCGCAGCCAGCCGGTAGTCGGCAATTCGAGGACGCGCGACAGGCCGCCGTCGTTGGTGAGCAGCAGCAGGCCTTCGGTATTGATGTCGAGGCGGCCGACGGAGAGAACCCGCGGCAGGCCTTCCGGCAGGTTGTCGAAGACGGTGGGACGGCCTTCCGGATCGGAATTGGTGGTCACCAGGCCGGCCGGCTTGTGGTAGAGCCAGAGGCGGGTGCGCTCGATGCCGCGGATCGGCGCGCCGTCCACTTCTATTCTGTCGGCCAGCGTGACATTGACGACCGGGGTATCGAGAACCTTGCCGTTCAGGCTGACCCGGCCTTCCATGATCATCCGCTCGACATCGCGGCGCGATGCCACGCCGACGCGGGCAAGGATCTTGGAAATGCGCTCGGGCTTGCCTTCCGCCTCCATGGTTTCCGGCGCGGGCGGCAGCTTGCGGACCGGCTTTGCCGCCTTTTCAGCGCCGGCCTTGGCCGCGAAACTCTTCTTCGGGCCGAGCCCCTCCTTGGCGGAAAAACCCGCCTTGCCGCCGGCACCGGCCTTCGCCTCGGAGCGGGGTTTGGTTTCGCGAACGAAGGTCCTGCCTTCGCCGCGCTTCGGCTTGTCTTTGGAATTCATTTGTTGTTTGCCTGAAGCGTGATGTCTAACGGAGCGATCCGGACATTCTTGTTCGTGTTGACTGAGATGGATTCGTGCCCGCACCCGGGCTTCCGGTTGGATGCTTCCTACCAGTTCACGCGATCCGGGTTAAGAGGAAATCGCCGAAATGCCTAATACCGATGGGTTCATGGACGCAGCACTTGCAGAAGCCAGGGACGCCGCCACCCGCGGCGAGGTTCCGATCGGCGCCGTGCTGGTGCTCGATGGCGCGATCGTCGCCCGGTCCGGAAACCGGACCCGCGCCGAAAACGACGTCACCGCTCATGCCGAAATCGCCGTCATCCGCGATGCTTCGGCAGCGCTTGGGCAGGAACGGCTGTCGGGTGCCGATCTCTACGTGACACTCGAACCCTGCACGATGTGCGCGGGGGCGATCTCGTTCGCCCGCATCCGGCGGCTCTATTACGGCGCCGAGGATCCCAAGGGCGGAGCGGTGGATAACGGCGTGCGTTTCTTCGCCCAGCCGACCTGCCATCATGCGCCGGAAGTCTATTCCGGCCTCGGAGAAAGCGAGGCCGCGGTGCTGCTCACCGATTTCTTCAGATCGAAAAGAGAGGATTGAGGCGCCGGCTCAGAAGAGCTTCCACCAGTCGCCGCCCTTCCTGGCGTCGGCGGCCTGCGCCTTGCGACGCTTTTCCTTCTGGCTCTCGGGCTCGCCGACATCCGTCAGGGCAGCCGCATCCGCCGAACGGAATTCCGCAGGCGGCTCGGAGAGCGAACGACGGCGCCCGGTGACGCTGACGGTTTCGGCATCTGCCTTGGCCTTGCGGAAGGCTTCCCATTTCTCGGTCTCGGTCATCTGACCGGCTTGGCCGCTGCCTGCAAGAAGCGGCGAACGATAGTTGGGGTCCTTTTCGTTCGCGGCGGCCTCGTCGCGCAGGCGCTTGCGGGTTTCTTCCGGAGATTCGACCCAGTTGGGGTTGTTCTCGCGGCTCGCCAGCGACTGCTGGGGCGCCGGCAACGTCTGGTCCTGCCCCTTGGCGACCACCAGCGAAGGACGCGGGTTGTACTTCAGGCCGGCTTTCGCCTCGGTATTCTTGCCACCGAGCGATACAGACTGGCCGAGATCGTCGGTCAGCTGTTCCATGGCCGTCTTGTCGGTGCCGTAGGTCGGACCACCGATGCAGCCCGAAAGGGTCAATGTCGAGGCGAGGATGCCAGCCACGCCCAGGCTGACACGAAACGCAGATGTCGCTTTCATCAAAACCCTTCCAGCGGCGCCCGTCCTGACGCCTCAGACACACTCAAACGCCTGATGGCCGGAAAATCCGGCCAATTTCAGGCAGTTTTACCGGATGATTGCCCAAAGCGCAATCATCCGGCGATTTCAAGCGATCAAAGCCGGCCGAGAGCGGCCAGTTCGCGCAATGCGGCGGCATCACGCGCCGACACATCCGGATAGGCTTGATCGGAGCCGACATCGGTCGTCACCCGCCACGAGCGGGCACATTTGGTGCCTTCGGCGAGCTTGGGATCGACGGCGACGCCCTGCACTTCGGCCAAGCGGAAGGCAGTCTCCGGCCCTTCGCCCGAAACGATGGCGATGCCCGAGGTGATGCAGGTCTCTTCGAAATCCTGGCCTTCCAGCGCCTTCATGAGCTCCGGGTCGTTGACATAAACGACAGGTGCCGCTTCCAGCGAAGAGCCGATCCGCTTGTCCTTGCGCTCGATTTCGAGCGCGCCTGTGACAACCGAGCGCACCTTGCGGATCTGCGCCCACTTCTCGGCAACCGCCTCGTTTTTCCACTCGGCGGGAACCGTCGGGAACTGTTCGAGATGGACCGAAACCGCGTTGGGGTTACGCGACAGCCACGATTCTTCGGTGGTGAACGGCAGCATGGGCGCAAGCCAGGTGACCGTGCAATCGAAGATCTTGCGGATGACGGCGAGAGCCGCGCGACGGCGCAGCGAGGACGGCGCGTCGCAATAAAGCGCGTCCTTGCGGATATCGAAATAGAAAGCCGACAGCTCGATATTGGAGAAATCGATCAGCGCCCGGGCGATCTTCTTGAACTCGAAGGCGTCATAACCCTCGCGCACGAGCTTATCGAGTTCGGACAAGCGGTGCAGCATCAGCTTTTCGAGTTCCGGCAGATCGGCATAGGCGATCTCCTCGCCCTCGTCATGGGCGAGCGTGCCAAGCATCCAGCGGATGGTGTTGCGCAGCTTGCGATAGGCATCGACATTGGTCTGGATGATGGTCTTGCCGAGGCGCTGGTCTTCCCAATAATCGGTGGTCATCACCCAGAGACGCAGGATATCGGCACCGGCATCCTTCATGACATCCTGCGGCGCCACGACATTGCCGAGCGATTTCGACATCTTCTGGCCCTTCTCGTCCATGGTGAAGCCATGGGTGACGACCGTGTCATAGGGCGCCCGGCCACGCGTGGCGGCGGATTCCAGCAGCGAGGAATGGAACCAGCCGCGATGCTGGTCGGAACCTTCCAGATAGACGTCGGCCGGCCATTTCAGATCCGGACGGTCTTCGAGCGTGAAGGTATGGCTGGAACCACTGTCGAACCAGACATCGAGGATATCCCTGACCTGGGTCCAGCCTTCGTTGGCGCGGGAGCCGAGGAAGCGCTCGCGCGCGCCTTCCGCGAACCAGGCATCGGCCCCTTCGAGATCGAAGGCTTCGAGGATGCGCTTGTTGACCGCCTCGTCCTGGAGGATCTCGCCTTCCTCATCGACGAAGACGCAGATCGGCACGCCCCAGGCGCGCTGACGGGACAGCACCCAGTCCGGGCGCTGCTCGATCATGGCGCGCAGACGGTTCTGGCCGGCGGCGGGCACGAAACGCGTGTCGTCGATGGCGTTCAGCGCCCGCGAGCGCAGCGTCGTGCCGTCGGCGAGCGTCTTGTCCATATAGACGAACCACTGCGGCGTGTTGCGGAAGATGATCGGCTTCTTCGAACGCCAGGAATGTGGATACTGATGCTTGAGGCGGCCGCGCGCAAACAGCGCGTTGCGCTCGATCAGCGCCTTGATGACACGGTCGTTGGCATCGCCCTTCTTGCCGTTGTCGTCCATGACGCGCGCGCCCTCGAAACCGGGGGCATCGGCAGTATAGGCGCCGGCATCGTCGACCGGGAACGGGATTTTCGTGTCGATGCCGCGGGCTTCGAGATCACGCACGTGATGCATCCAGGCCTCGAAGTCCTCGCGGCCGTGGGAGGGGGCGGTGTGGACGAAGCCGGTGCCGGCGTCGTCGGTGACGTGGTCGCCGGCGAGGAGCGGAACGGCGAAATCGTAGCCGCCGCCAAGGCCCTTCAAGGGGTGCGCGCAGGTGATCGCCGCCATCTCGTCAGCCGCGATGTCGCGCAGGCGCTTGTACTGGAGCTTGGCCTTGGCGAAGCTTTCTTCGGCCAGCTTATCAGCGAAGATCAGCTTTTCGCCGGGACGCGGGCCGAAGTCGTTGGCGGCCTCGGTCACTTCGTAAAGGCCGTACGAGATCTTTGGCGAATAGGAGATCGCGCGGTTGCCGGGGATCGTCCAGGGCGTCGTCGTCCAGATGACGACGTGAGCATCCAGAAGATCCGTCATCTTGGCGCCGTCGCGCACGACTAACCAAACTGGGAACTTCACCCAGATCGTGTCGCTCTCATAGTCGTGGTATTCGACTTCCGCTTCCGCCAGCGCGGTGCGCTCGACCACCGACCACATGATCGGCTTCGAGCCACGATAAAGCTGGCCGCTCTGGGCGATCTTTAGGAGTTCACCGGCGATGCGCGATTCCGCGTGAAAATTCATCGTCAGGTAGGGGTTCTCGAAATCGCCGACGATGCCGAGGCGCTTGAATTCCTCGGCCTGGACCTTGATCCAGCCGGCGGCGAATTCGCGGCATTCCTTACGGAACTCGTTGACCGGGACCTCGTCCTTATTCTTGCCCTTCTCGCGGTATTTTTCCTCGATCTTCCATTCGATCGGCAGGCCGTGGCAATCCCAGCCCGGAACATAGTTCGAGTCGTAACCGCGCATCTGGAACGAGCGGGTGATGACGTCCTTCAGGATCTTGTTCAGCGCGTGGCCGATATGGATATTGCCGTTGGCATAGGGCGGGCCGTCGTGCAGCACGAATTTTTCGCGGCCGGCGGCGGAGGCGCGAAGTTGTTTGTAGAGGTCCATCTGCTGCCAGCGGGCAACCAGTTCCGGCTCCTTCTGCGGCAGGCCGGCGCGCATCGGGAAATCGGTTTCGGGCAGGTAGAGGGTCTTCGAATAGTCGAGCTTTTCGGCGGTATCTGTCATGGATTGAGCAATCGTCCTGGCGCCGCGACGGGGCGCATCTCGATGAAAATTGGCTGGCGGAAGGCGCTTTGAAAAACGCCGAAAACCCGGACCTTCCCGCTCGCTCTCAAGCCGCGCGGAAGGCCGGGCCGATAATTCGAATGATCTGAGCCAGCCGGAATTCTTTCATAATGCGGTTCCTTAAGGGTTTTTGCGGCGGAAAGGAAGGGGCAAAACCAAGATGTTGTTCTGGACTGACGGAGATGCAAGGGCTATATCTGACTAGCTGACCAGTAGGAGATTTTCATGGCGGGCAGGCCTACCATTCGGGATAGCAGCTGGAAGCTGGAGGATGCCAAGGCGCGCTTCAGCGAAGTGGTGAGGCGCGCGCGCAACGAAGGCCCCCAGCGCGTGACAGTGCGGGGGCGCGACAGCGTCGTGGTGATCAGCACGGAAGAGCTGGAGAGGCTGACCAGAGCCGCGCCCAGGAAACCTTTCGTGGAATTCATGGAGGGCCTGGGGCTGGACACGTTGGAGCTGGAACGGGAAGCGGATCGCGGCCGGGACATTGACCTGTGATCGGCTGGCTGCTGGATACCAATGTCATCGCCGCCCTGATCAATCCGAACGGTGCGCCTTCGGTCAAGCGCTGGGCGGCCGGACAGGATGAAGATCGTTTCTTCATCAGCATCCTGACCTTGGGCGAATATGACAAGGGTATCGAAAACCTGCCGGCGGAAGACGAAAACCGATACCGATACGCTGCCGCCCGTGACGCGCTCGAAGACAGGTTCGGTGGACGGACCCTTTCCGTCAGCGATCCGATCGTCAGGCGGTGGGGCGCCATATCCGGAAGGGTGAAGCTGGCGACCGGCCATGCGCCGCCGGTGATCGACACAATCCTTGCCGCAACGGCGATAGAGCACAATCTCTATCTCGCCACCCGCAACGTGAAGGATACCCACGCATCCGGCGCGGCAATCTTCGATCCCTGGCAGGACGATCCAGGACGGTTTCCGCTGAGCCGCCGCTAACCCCTCAAAACGCGATCTTGGCGTCCAGCTCTCCAAGCGGCCGCACACCGGACAGCAGCCCCCGCGCCTCCTCCTCGTCGCGTCTGATCTGGGCAACCAGCGGATCGAGCCCGTCGAATTTCAGTTCGTCGCGCAGGTGGCCGAAGAAGGAGACGGAACAGGTCTCGCCGTAAAGGCTGCCGGAAAAATCGAACAGGTAAGTTTCGAGCAGCGGCGCCCCGTTCTCGATCACCGTCGGGCGGCGGCCGTAGCTGGCGACGCCGTCGAACAGCGTGCCGTCGGGGCGGCGGAAACGCACGGCGTAGATGCCGGCCTTCAATTCGGCCTCCGGGGGAAGCTGCATGTTGGCGGTCGGGAAGCCGAGCTGGCGGCCGAGTTTTTCGCCGCCGATCACTTCCGCCTCGAGCGTATAGCGGTAACCGAGCAGGCCGGCCGCTGCCGATACATCGCCTTGCGCCAGCAGGTCTCGGATGCGGCTCGACGAGATCACCTCGGCATTCTCATCGCGGAAGGCGTCGACGAGCTGGACGTTGAAGCCATGCTTGGCGCCCGACGCCATCAGGAACGCCGGGCCGCCTTCCCTGCCCTTGCCGAAATGGAAATCGAAGCCGGTCACGACGGCGCTGGCGGAGAGCCAGTCGACCAGGATGGTCTGGATGAATTCTTCCGCCGAGCGGGTCGCAAAGTCCGGGGTGAAGGGATATTCGATCACCGAGCGGAAACCCATGGCTTCGAGCAGCCGGGCCTTGAGCGGCGCGGGCGTCAGCCGGAACACCGGTTCCTCCGGGCGGAAAACGGTGCGCGGATGGGGTTCGAAGGTCAGTACCAGGGCCGGCACGCCGCGCTCTTCGGCAAGCGTCAGCGCCCGTTCCAGAACGCTGCGATGGCCGCGATGCACGCCGTCGAAATTGCCGATGGCGATGACGCCGCCCTTCAACCCGTCAGGCAGCGGTTCCTTCTTCTCGTTGCGGTGGAAGACAGTCATGCGGCGGATTCCGGTTCCGGCCCATTCAGGCCCAGGGCTATGCGAGGCGCGGCATCCAGTATTTCGGCGTCGCGTTTTCCCGCTTCAGCCAGGCGTTGAGGATCGCCTCGTCGGTCTGGCCGTTGATCGTGTATTCCGCGACATGGATGCCCGCGCTGATATAAAGCAGGTCGAGGCCGTATGCGAGTGCGCCGCGCACGTCGGTCGGCATGCCGTCGCCGATCGCCAGAACCCGGCTCATCGGGAAATCGCCGTGCGCTTCGCGGGCGGCTGCGATCGCCGCCTCGTAGATCGGCCGATGCGGCTTGCCGGCGACGCGGGTCTTGCCGCCCAGATCTTCGTAATAGGCCGCAACCGCGCCGGCACAGGGGATGATCTTGTGGCCGCGCTCGACGACGAGATCCGGGTTGGCGCAGATGAAGGGCACGTCGCGCCGGGCAAACGCGGTCAGCATGTCGGTATAATCTTCCGGCACTTCCTTCTCGTCGTCGAAGAAACCGGTGCAGACGATGCATTCGGCCTCGTCAGCCGGGACCACCTCGACGCCAAGCCCGTCGAACAGGTTGAGATCGCGGTCAGGGCCGATCAGAAAGACCTTTTTCGGGCCATCGACGATCAGGTGCTGGGTGACGTCGCCTGACGTGACGATCCGGTCGTAGGTGCCGTCCGGAACGCCAAGCAGTTTCATCTGCTGAATGACGCCAGGCGCGGTGCGCGGGGAATTGGTGATCAGCACGACCGTCGCACCGGCTTCGCGGGCCGCGGCCAGCGCCTTGCACGATTGCTGGAAGGCTTCGACGCCATTATGTACGACGCCCCAGACGTCCGAAAGCACGACGTCGTAGTCGCCGATCACTTCGTTCAGATTGCCGATGCGCTTCGCCATGTCTTCTTCCCGTCTCGCAAGTCCCGGGTCACATGGCAAACCCCCGGAAAGATTACAAGAGATATTCGAGGGAAAACCCGCGGCGGCATCGCCGGGCCGGCAGGAGCCGGCTTTCAGCGCCTCGTCCCTAGGCCGCAACCAGAAAGCGGACGGCAAGGCCAACGACCGCGCTGACAAGGAGCACGGGCACCATGCCGATCTTCATGCGGAACAGCAGGAAAGCCGAGACCGCGAAGAGCAGAAAGGCGAACGGATCGAGAGTGGTCCAGACCGGCCAGAAAAGCTTCAGGCCGACCGCCGGCCAGATCGAGATCTGCTCAACCTCACGGAAAAGGACATGCAGGCCGAACCAGATGGCGAGGTTGAGGATGACGCCGACGACCGCGGCGGTGATCGCCGAGAGCGCCGCCGAAAGGACCGGATTGCCGCGCAGCCGCTCGATATAGGGCGCTCCGGCGAAGATCCAGATGAAGCTCGGCACGAAGGTCGCCCAGGCGACCAGCAGCGCGCCGATCACACCGCCGGTGACGGGGCCAAGACCGGCCGCCTCGCGGAAACCGACCAGGAAACCGACGAATGAAAGCACCAGGACGAGCGGTCCCGGTGTCGTTTCGGCCAGCGCCAGCCCGTCCAGCATCTCGCCGGGTTTCAGCCAGCCGTAATTCTCGACTGCCACCTGCGCCACATAGGCAAGCACCGCATAGGCGCCGCCAAAGGTCACCATCGCCATCTTGGAGAAGAAGGTGAACATGACCGTTAGGCCTTCCGGCGCGGAGAAAACCCAGAGCAAGAGAAGCGGAAACTGCCAGACGGCGATCCACAGGACCAGCGTGGCGACAGCCCCCAACGGCGTCGGCCGCTTCGGCAGCTCCATCGCCGCGGAATCGGTATTTGCCGACTGGCCTCCCCTGCGGGCCGCGATAAAACCGGCAAGCCCGGCCGCAAGCACGACCAGCGGAAACGGCAGGCTGAAAAAGAACAGCGCGATGAAGGCAGCCGCCGCGATGCCGACCAGAAAACGGCTCTTCAGCGTCTTGCGGCTCAGGCGGATGACCGCCTCGACGACGATCGCCAGCACGGCCGCCTTCAGCCCGAAGAACAGGCCGGTCAGCCAGCTCGTGTCCTGATAGAGAGCGTAGGCCGCCGAAAGGGCGATGATGACGGCAAGCCCCGGCAGCACGAAGAGAAGGCCTGCGATCATGCCGCCGCGCACGCCGAACATCAGCCAGCCGATATAGGTGGCGAGCTGCTGCGCCTCCGGTCCGGGCAGCAGCATGCAATAGTTCAGGGCATGCAGAAAACGTCCTTCCGAAAGCCAGCGCCGTTCTTCCACCAGCATCCGGTGCATCAAGCCGATCTGCCCGGCAGGCCCGCCGAAACTCAAGACCCCGATCCGCGCGAACACCGCAGTCAGCTCGCCGAGCGAGGGGTTGGCCGCGATCCTGTCCTTCACCGCGCGATCCATCACCGCCTCACCCTTTTCCACCCCGGACCACCCAGTCGTGCTTTTCGTCCATCGCGTCGCGCGCCCACCGATAGAGCGCGTCATAGATCAGCATGCCCTGATCAAGCTGTTCCAGATCGCTGGCATACATGCGCGACAGGCCGAGCGATATGGCCAGAAGTCCGGCCGCCTGCGGTTCGAGGTCGAGCCGGTCGGTATCGGCGCCGCGAACGATCCTCGCCATCTGGCCCAGGGCCGGCAGCAACAGGCCGAATTCCTCGACCATGACATCGAAGCTGCAGAGTTCTCCGCGATGGCTCCAGAACACGCCGTCGACATCGAACGGGGTGGCGCCGAACCGCTCGGCCACCGCCTCGACCTCAGGGGCCGCGACGAAGAGAAATGCGGCGGCCGGATCCACGAAACGGCGGATGAGCCAGGGACAGGCGATCCGGTCTATCTTCGGTCTGGTACGCGTGACCCAAAGCGTCGCGCCATTGGTATTGCGCGGAGGCAGTTTCTCGGCCGGCAGGAGCGGCAAGCCAAGGTCACGCCAGCCTTCGAAGCCATCTTCGAGATTTTCGGCCTCGGCGCCGGCCAGGCGCAGAAAAGCGGCAACACCCTCGCTCAGCTTGCGGCCCTTCTGACAGACGACAACGACCCAGCGGCCGCGAAACGACCCCGCCCAATCGGCGACATCCGAATAGTCGCGCCTCAGCGAAGCCGGCAGCAGGAAAGGGTTTTCGGCGAAATCTTCGGGCGTGCGAACGTCTATGATGACGGGCGCCTTGGGCGTGCCGATGAGACGGGCCAGCTTTTCACAGGAAATCGTGTTAAAATTCGCCATGTTACGTCCCCTCTAAGAGCCATATGTGAAAACCATATGAAGGACGCGAACTTCGGCATGGCGCCTCGTGGGGCATTCGCAAACCCCATGATTACGTTAAACGGGATACTGGAAATCGAGTCAAGGCAGCATTTTGATTTCCAGACAGGCCGGAATGCGCCCCGACAGCCGCGACGGCTCGGCGACAGCGGTGAAAACACGCTTGCCGGCCGTGCTCTTTCGATCCGCGCCTTTCTTCCACCAAAGTCCAGTGCAACATGCCGACCTGCCCGGCGGGGTGGCCGGAACTGAAAGCCCGATGTGCCAAAGACGGCGGTCCGTTCGCCAAGCGCAGGCGTTTATCAGCATCCGTATCGTTAAGCGTATTTCGTATGAGGTCCCGAGCCGTCTCGAAAATTTTACGGCCGTTCTTGACTCATCCGCCTGCCACCCTTATCTCGACGCGGCTGGCACTCTCTACCCGGGAGTGCTAACAGCACCGAGATACGGGTTCCACCCGTCCATGTCATTTGATCGAGGGATTAGACAATGGCAAGCACCAATTTCCGCCCCCTTCACGACCGCGTCGTTGTTCGTCGCGTCGAATCCGAAGCCAAGACCAAGGGCGGCATCATCATTCCTGATACCGCCAAGGAAAAGCCGCAGGAAGGCGAAATCGTCGCCGTCGGCACCGGCACCCGCGACGACAAGGGCAACATCACCGCTCTCGACGTCAAGGCCGGCGATCGCGTCCTGTTCGGCAAGTGGTCGGGCACCGAAGTCAAGCTCGATGGCGAAGACCTTCTGATCATGAAGGAATCCGACATCATGGGCATCATCGGCTGATTTCCAGCCGGTTGCTCTTCATTCGAAATCGCTGACACCCCTTTTCAGGAGTTATCAAAATGGCAGCCAAAGAAATCAAGTTCGGCCGCACCGCGCGCGAAAAGATGCTGCGCGGCGTCGATGTTCTCGCTGACGCAGTCAAGGTAACGCTCGGCCCGAAGGGCCGCAACGTCATCATCGACAAGTCCTTCGGCGCTCCGCGCATCACCAAGGACGGCGTATCGGTCGCCAAGGAAATCGAACTTGACGACAAGTTCGAAAACATGGGCGCCCAGATGGTCCGCGAAGTTGCTTCGAAGACCAACGACATCGCCGGCGACGGCACCACCACCGCTACCGTTCTTGCCCAGGCGATCGTCCGCGAAGGCGGCAAGGCCGTTGCAGCCGGCATGAACCCGATGGACCTGAAGCGCGGCATCGATCTCGCCGTTGCCGAAGTCGTCAAGGATCTCCAGGCCAAGGCCAAGAAGATCAACACTTCGGAAGAAGTCGCACAGGTCGGCACGATCTCCGCAAACGGCGAGAAGCAGATCGGTCTCGATATTGCTGAAGCCATGCAGAAGGTCGGCAACGAAGGCGTCATCACGGTTGAAGAAGCCAAGACCGCCGAAACCGAACTCGAAGTCGTCGAAGGCATGCAGTTCGACCGCGGCTACCTGTCGCCCTACTTCGTGACCAACCCGGAAAAGATGATCGCCGACCTCGACGACGCTTTCATTCTCCTTCACGAGAAGAAGCTCTCGAACCTGCAGGCGATGCTCCCGGTTCTCGAAGCCGTTGTTCAGACCGGCAAGCCGCTCCTGATCATCGCTGAAGACGTCGAAGGCGAAGCTCTTGCAACGCTCGTCGTCAACAAGCTGCGTGGCGGCCTCAAGATCGCTGCCGTCAAGGCTCCGGGCTTCGGCGACCGCCGCAAGGCCATGCTGGAAGACATCGCCATCCTGACGGGCGGCACTGTCATCTCCGAAGACCTTGGCATCAAGCTCGAAAATGTCACCCTCGACATGCTCGGCCGCTCCAAGAAGGTTTCGATCTCCAAGGAAAACACCACGATCGTTGACGGTGCCGGCGCCAAGTCCGACATCGAAGGCCGCGTTGGTCAGATCAAGGCCCAGATCGAAGAAACCACCTCCGACTATGACCGCGAAAAGCTGCAGGAACGTCTTGCCAAGCTCGCTGGCGGCGTTGCCGTGATCCGCGTCGGCGGCTCGACGGAAGTCGAAGTCAAGGAAAAGAAGGACCGCATCGACGACGCTCTCAACGCGACGCGCGCTGCCGTTCAGGAAGGCATCGTACCGGGCGGTGGCGTTGCCCTGCTCCGTTCGTCCACGAAGATCTCGGTCAAGGGCGAGAACCAGGACCAGGAAGCCGGCATCAATATCGTTCGCAAGGCTCTTCAGGCACTGGTTCGCCAGATCGCTGAAAACGCTGGTGACGAAGCCTCGATCGTTGTCGGCAAGATCCTCGACAAGAACGAAGACAACTACGGCTACAACGCTCAGACCGGCGAATACGGCGATCTGATCGCGCTCGGCATCGTCGACCCGGTCAAGGTTGTCCGCACGGCTCTGCAGAACGCAGCTTCGGTTGCCTCGCTGCTGATCACCACCGAAGCCATGATCGCCGAACTTCCGAAGAAGGAAGCTGCCGGCGGCGGCATGCCGGGCGGCATGGGCGGAATGGGCGGCATGGACATGATGTAAGACCTTCGGGTCTTCACATCTGAGCCAGCCGGTTCAGTTCGGAAAGGGCGGTCTTCGGATCGCCCTTTTTGTTTATCCGGCTTTTTGCGGACCTGGAGCAAAGGCCGCTGACAACGGCGCGATCGGCAATTACAGTTGCTCCATGAGTTTCTTCGAGAGCCTGCTCGTCCTGCTGCTTGTCGCGATCGTGCTCCTGCAGATCTCGCGCCGGCTTTCCGTGCCCTATCCATCGATGCTGGCACTCGCGGGTGCGGCCGTCGCACTGGTGCCGGGCATGCCCTATATCTCGCTTGATCCGCACACCGCCCTGGCGCTGTTCATCGCGCCGGCGCTGCTGGACGCCGCCTTCGATTTTCCGCTGGGGATCGCCCGCCGGTTCTGGCTGCCGCTGCTGGTGTTTGCGATCGGCGGCGTCTGCGTCACCGCGGCAGCCGTCGCCTTCGTCGGATGGACTGTCGCCGGATTGCCGATTGCAGCCGCACTCGTGCTCGGCGCGATCGTCGCTCCGCCCGATGCGGCGGCCGCAACGGCGGTGCTGTCGTCGATGTCGATCCCGCGCAGCACCGACACCGTCCTTCGGGGCGAAAGCCTGTTCAACGATGCCGCGGCGCTCTTGATCTTCGACGCGGCGCTTTCCGTTCAATCGGCCGGCAATCTCGACACCGCGGTAGCGCTGCATCTTTCCCTTGCGGTACCGGGCGGCATCCTGCTCGGTATTCTCGCGGCAGGCGTAGTCCGCTATCTCATGCGCTTCGTCGCCGGCACGCTCGGCGGCATCCTCCTGCAATTCGTGCAGACCTTCCTTCTCTGGATCATTGCCGAACGCCTCGGCCTGTCGGCGGTTCTCGCCATCGTCGCCTTCGCGATGACGCTCGCCAGAAGCAGCGAAGCGCGTTCCTCGGCGCGCATGCGCGTGCAGTCCTATGCGGTCTGGACCGCCGTCGTCTTCGTGCTCAACGTCATGGCCTTCCTGCTGATGGGCATGCAGGTTCGCGACATCGTCGGCGGAATGCCGGCAGACCACCTTTGGGATGCGGCGACGTTTTCGCTGCTTACGATCGTGATCGTCATTGCCGTGCGTTTCGTTGTCTGCCTCGGCTTCAACCGGATCAATTCCTGGTATGAACTGCGCCGTGGCAGACCCGAACCCGCGACGGTGACGCAGGCGCTTTTGGCCGGCTGGTGCGGCATGCGCGGGCTGGTGACGCTCGCGACCGCCTTCGCCCTGCCGGCGGACTTTCCGCAGCGCGACGTGGTGGTGCTGACGGCGTTTGCGGTGGTTCTCGCAACCCTCGTCGTCCAGGGACTGACGCTCACCCCGATCATCCGCTGGCTCGGCCTTGACCGCCGCGCCGAAGGGCATGGCGAACTTGCCGTCCTGCGCGGCAAGATCGCGCTCGCCGGCCTTTCCAAGCTGGACGGAGCGACGGAAGCCGAGGCCGACCTGCTGCGTTCGAAATTCCGCATCGAGCAGCAGGCCGCCTCGCGGACCGAGGACGCGAAATCGCTCGACACCTACCGGCGGCTGGCCCTGAAGGCGATCGCCGGACAGCGGGAGGAGCTGGAAAGGCTTCGCCTGGTCCACAAGGTCAATGTCGACGAGTACAATCTGCTGCTGGAAGAGATCGACTGGCGCGAACTTTCGGTTCTGCCGGAGGATGCGCGCCGCATCGAGGAAAGCTGATTGCGGACGATCGTTCTCTTTTGTCGAACAAACCGTCAATCATCGTTCATCTTCCGAAGACGGGGGAAATGAGGCACATAGGGTCCCAGAGAATTCAACCGCGTGTCCCATCAAGGACACTGATCCGGAGATCCAAAATGTCCACCACCGCTACCAATTCCCTGCTTCTCGTCGGCCGCGTCCTTCTGTCCGGCATGTTCATCCTGTCGGGCTTCCAGAAGTTCGGCGACCCGGCCGGCACCGCCGGCATGATCACCGGCGCCGGCATCCCGGCTGCAACGCTGCTCACCTATCTCGTCGCCGTGTTCGAAGTTGCTGGCGGCTTCGCCATCCTGACCGGTTTCCAGACCCGCATCGCAGCAATCCTGCTGGCGCTGTTCTCGGCCTTCACCGCGCTCGTCTTCCATTCCGGCGCCATCGCCATCCCGGGCTTCCCGGATGCCGCAAACGGCCTGCTGACCATGTTCAACCAGCTCAGCATGATGAAGAACCTGACGATTGCCGGTGGTTTCCTGGCTCTTGCCGCCGTCGGCGCTGGTGCATTTTCGATCGACGCCCGCCGCGGTTCTGTCGCAATCGCTGCCTAAGCTCTCAGAATTCCCTGCCCAAGACTGCCCGCCGGACCGATAAAGTCCGGCGGGCTTTTTTTGTTTTCAGTCCTTTTCCTTGGCCGGCAGTTCGCCGATATCCGCAAGCCAGGACGGTGCCGAGCGGCACCAGACCTGCCGTTGCGGCTTGATTTCCAGCCGCTGGTCGATGCTGCCCCAGCGGACGCCCCAGATCTTTGCCGCCTCGCCCTCGCCATTGACGAACAGCTGCGAGCCGCATTCGGGGCAGAAATACTGCTGACGGACGCGGCCGCTCTCGGCCACCCGCTTGTACATTTGGGGCTGGCTGCCGGTAATCGTCAGGTCGCTGTCGGCAACGATCGCCGTGACGCGGAAGGGAGAACCGGTCAGCTTCTGGCAGTCCGAGCAATGGCAGATGACGACCCGCTGCGGATCGAGTTCCGCTTGATAGGTCGTCCGCCCGCAATGGCATCCGCCGGTAATATGCATGGGTGATCTCCTCCTCCTGGAATTCAGAGCGCGGCGCGCACGGCCTCCACGATCCTGGCAATCCGAGGGTCTTCCTCGTGACCCGGTTTGCGCGCCCGCACGAGGCAGGCCTCCGACTTCAGGATCACGCCATCCGACAGGATCTTCAGGTGGTTGGCGCGAAGCGTCGAGCCCGTCGACGTGATATCGACGATGATATCCGCCTGGCCGGCAGCCGGCGCGCCTTCCGTGGCGCCGAGGCTTTCGACGATGCGGTAGAGCTGGATGCCGTGCTGGCTCGAAAAGAACTGCTGGGTAAGCCGCCAGTATTTCGTGGCGATCTGCAGCCGGCGACCATGACGGGCGCGGAAATCCGCCGCCACGTCGCCGAGGTCGGCCATGGTTTCCACGTCGAGCCAGATTTCCGGCACCGCGACCACCACATCCGCCTGGCCGAAGCCGAGGCGGGCGCAGAACTCCACGCGTCCGTCGGCGCCGGCCATGCCTTCGCGCACCAGGTCCTCGCCGGTGACGCCGAAATCCACGGCGCCGCTTGCCAGCTCGCGGGCGATCTCGGAGGCCGAGAGATAGGCAATCTCGACGCCGTCAATTCCCTCGATGCGGCCGCGATAGGAGCGGTCGTTGCCGACGGCGGAAATGGCGAGCCCGGCGCGTTCGAAGACTGTTGCGGTATCTTCCTTGATGCGGCCCTTGGAGGGCAGAGCGATGGTGATCGTGCTCATCTCGTGGCCCTCGCGGCTTCGATGCGGTCGAGCCAGAGCGAGAAACCGACCGCCGGGATATGCTCCTTTGCACCGAGCAGGGTCAGCAGCCGGTCGAAACGGCCACCGCCGGCGAGCACGGCGGGCGAACCCGCTTCGGTCACTTCGAAGACGAGGCCGGTATAATAATCGAGCGGACGGCCGAACGCGGCACGATAGGTCATCGCGGACAGATCGGCGCCGGCATTGGCGAGTGCGGCAAGCCGGGCGTCGAAGCGGGACACGGCGGGGCCGAGCTTCAGGTCGGCGGCATCGGCAAAGCCGGCCAGAGCGGCGGGCGCATCGGCGAGCGGCAATTGCAGCGTCAGGAATTCCCGCAGCAGCAGCAGAGCCGTACCATCGAGCCGGGTTTCCGCCAGTTCCAGCTTTTCCTTCAACCGACGAGCGATCTCGGTCGGGGAGCGGCTGGCATTGGTGGAATAACCGGTTTCCTGCATGGTGCGGTCGATGCGGGTGACGAGGTCCGCCTCGTTGTCCGAAGCGATCAGTTCGGCGATCTCAGGATCAAGGCCGGCGACTGGCTGCGGCCTTGCGAGCCGTTCCAGCAGCGCTTCGAGGTGTTCCATGTCGCCGAACGCGTGGATCAGCCGCCGCTGCCAGCCGAACGGCAGGCCGAGCGCCTTGACCACCGCCTCGAACACCGCCTGGTCGCCGAGCGTCAGGCTGAGTTTTTTGCCGGGCAGCAGTGCCTTCAGGATGCCGGTCGCATCGCCGATGGCGCGGGCGTCGGAGCTGGCGATATCCTTGTCGCCGAGATCCTCGATGCCGGCCTGGTAGAATTCGTGGGAACCCTCGCGGCGCTGGCGGAAGACCTCGCCGAGATAGGAATACCGCTTCGGGGTGCCGGTGGCGGTTTCGATGTGGCGCAGGCAGACCGGAATGGTGAATTCCGGACGCAGGCAGAGATTGGCGCCGGTCTCGCTTTCGGTGAGAAAAATCCGGCGGCGCAGATCCTCGCCGGCCATGTCGAGGAAGGGTTCGGCCGGCTGGATGACCGGCGTATTGACCCGCTCGGTGCGGCGGGCGGCGAATTCGTTGAGAAGATCGGCGGAGAAGTCGGGCATGTCGATCAGGGGCATGGATAAGCTCCCGCGGTGCCACGAAGCCCCCCTCTGCCCTGCCGGGCATCTCCCCCTCGGGTGGGGAGATCACAAGCGGCACGACCGCCGCTTCCAAAGCGATGCTGCGGAGAGCGGGACGTCAGAGAGGAAATGACGAGCTGGCCTCCAGCCAATCTCCCCCCTTGAGGGGGAGATGTCCGGCAGGACAGAGGGGGGTAAGCCTTACGCATTGCCCGCCCTTTTCCGATCCTCCGCCTGGGCAGCCAGGATTTCCTTCACCTTGGCGACAAGATCCGCCTCGGGAACCGTATCCTGGGCCACGCGGGCCTCGCGCCAGCTCGCATTGTCCTCGATCTCGCCGGACAGGCGCTTGCCCTCGATCAGATCCTTCAGCTGCACGACGCCTTGAGCCCGCTCGTCGCCGCCCTGGATAATGGCGATCGGGCAGCCGCGGCGGTCGGCATATTTCAGCTGGTTGCCGAACTTCTTCCAGTTGCCCTGGTACATTTCGGCGCGGATGCCTTCGTTGCGCAGCGCCTGGGTGAAGCGCTGGTAACGGCCCATGCTCTCGACATCGCCATCCATGACGGTGATCAGAACCGGAGCGATCACCTCGTCCTGGCCGAGCTTGCCGAGGTTCTTCAGCGCCGTCATCAGGCGCGAGACGCCGATCGAGAACCCCGTCGCGGGAACCGGCTGACCCATGAAGCGCGATACGAGGCCGTCATAACGCCCACCGCCGCCGACCGAGCCGAACACGACCTTTTCGCCTTTTTCGTTGGTGACGTCGAAGAGGAGTTCGGCTTCGAAGACCGGGCCGGTGTAATATTCGAGGCCGCGGACGACGGAGATATCCATCTTAATCCGCTTCGTCCCATAGCCAGCGTGTCGAATGAGCTCACTAATCTTTTTTAGCTCATTGATACCCTGAACAAGGGTTTCGTTATGCGGCAGGACCCCCAAATACGTATCAAGCAATGAAGGAGCTCCAAATACAAGAGATCCTAAATTGTCTGTTTTTAGGATGTCATCGTCTTCCAGAACCTTTTCTTTTTGCGTAAAGGCAAAATATCCGCGCACGCCTCTATTTTCCGGCGGCGTGAGCTTAAAGAGCATCGTAATTTGCTCTTCAGAAAGCCCAACACCTTTGGTGAAGTCGCCGGATTCATCTTTTCGGCCTTCGCCGAGAAGAAGTTTGACGCCTTCCGGACCGAATTTGTCGAGTTTGTCGAGAGCGCGAAGAACATTGAGGCGCCGAGCTGCATTTTCTTCGCCGTGAAGTCCGATTGCCTCCAACACACCGTCCAAAACCTTGCGGTTGTTAACGCGGATAACGTAGTCGCCGCGCTTAATGCCCAGCGCCTCCATCGTATCTGCCATCATCATGCACATTTCAGCATCGGCTGATACATCGGCGGCGCCGACGGTATCGGCGTCGAACTGCATGAACTGGCGGAAACGGCCCGGACCCGGCTTCTCGTTGCGGAAGACGTAACCGGCGCGATAGGTGCGGAACGGCAGCTGGATCTCGTTGAAATTCTCCGCCACATGGCGGGCGAGCGGCGCCGTCAGATCGTAACGCAGGCTCATCCACTGATCGTCGTCATCCTGCAGCGAGAACACGCCCTCGTTCGGGCGGTCGCTGTCGGGCAGGAATTTGCCGAGCGCATCGGTATATTCGAACAGGGGCGTCTCGACCGGATCGAAACCGTAGCGCTCATAGACCTCGCGGATCTTGGCGGTCATCTCGTTGGTGGCATGGATATCGGCACTGGTGCGATCGACGAAGCCGCGCGGCAGGCGGGCCTTGAGTTTCTGGGGCTTTTTGCTCTTGTCGTTCATGATCGAAATTCCATTGCCGACGGCCGGAAGAGGCCGGATTTGTGTGCGGTTTCTTAGAGGATAGACGCCTAGGCGGCAAGGGCGGCGGCTGGTGAAGACGCAGGCGCGATGCTATATATTGCGACGACGAAAGGGCAACCGCCATGAACAAGCGCGTCACGATCGAGATGCCGGAAGAAATGCATGAGGCGATTGCAGAGCATGCGGCAAAGGCCGGTGCTAAAACCGACGCGTATGTTCTGGATCTGATCGAACAGCATCTGGAAGACCTCCACGACATCGCGTTAGCCGATGCTGCCATGGACCGTATTCGCAAAGGTGAGGATCAAGTCATAAGCTCCGAGGAGTTCTGGCGTGGCCTGGACGATTGAGTACGCGAAATCAGTCCAGAAATTAGCCAAGAAACTCGATCCTGTGGTCCGCATGCGGATCAGGCAATTTCTTGAAGAACGCCTCGCAATCCATGAAAATCCCCGCGAGCTTGGCGTCGCTCTCAAGGGTCACACTCTCGGGCTATTGGCGATATAAGGTCGGCGACTACCGGGTTATCTGCGATATCCAGGACGAACGACTGGTGGTGCTGGTGATTGACATCGGCCATCGCAGTAAGGTCTACCGCTAACCCATGCTCACCGAAGCCATCCAATATGCCGCGACCTCCCTGGTCACGCCAAAACAATTCCGTCCCTTCATCCGCTCCTCTGTCAGCCTGTGGTCGCGGGCCGGGCGGTGCGCGAAGGATTGGGCAGCCCATGAGGAGAGCTGCAAGGCGTTCATCCGCGAGACGATCGCCGGGATGAAGCAGCGGCGGACCGCGGTGGTGCTCGGTTCAGGCCTTTTGCGCGACGTGCCGATCGAGGATCTCTCGGCAAAATTCGATACGGTCGTGCTGGTCGATCTCGTGCATCTGGCGAGCGTGCGGATGCGGCTGAAGGCCGGGCGCTTCAAAAATGTCCGGCTGGTTTCACGGGATCTTTCCGGTTTCGACGACGCGGTCACGGCCAAGGTTCCCGAACCTTTATCGTTTCTGCGGCAGGTCCCGTATCTTGATCTGGTCGTTTCCGCCAACATCCTGTCACAGATCGGGGTCGGATCGAAGCGCCGGCTCGACGCCGGGAGAAACCCAGCGCGCGACGACATCCTGCAAACGGTGGTTCGCGCCCATCTCGACGGCCTTAGCGCATTGCCCTGCAGAACCGCTCTGATCACGGACACCGCCTATCGCGTTACCGATCGCGGCGGCCAAGTGCTCGAAGAGGCCGACCTGCTCTGCGGGGTGCCGGCGCCGGTGGCAAAACGGGCATGGACCTGGCCCGTCGCGCCCTATGGCGAACTCGGCAAGGACTATCAGGCAGTGCACGACGTCATCGCCTTGTGATGTTCCTGCGGTTGATTTCCCCGCAAACGATCGTAGATACAAAGCCATGTCACGCTTGGCCGCCCTTCTGATGTTCTGCGCCTGGCTCCTCTACGGGGCCATGCCGGCCGTTGGCATGTCCTATATGCCGGTACCGGCCGTCCCGAGCGCACCGGCAATGAAGGACCATTCGCCGCACCGCGACCACGGCAAGACGGTCGAAACAGCGAAGGCGGGACACTCCCACGCCCCCTCCCAGCAACCCTGCCCGCATGGCGGCAAGATCTGCGTCACGCCCTTCTGCGCCGCATGCCTGACGCTGCTTCCGGAACTGGCGATCGGCGATGACAGCCCCTTCCATTACGATTATCCGGCACCGGCGATCGAGCGGGCGCTCGTCTCTCCGGCGGCCGCGCCGCTGACACCCCCTCCCCGCGCCTGACGGAATTTAGATCCACCTCATCATCAAATTTTGTCGGACACGGAAAAGGAAAACTATGTCTGCGAAAATCATTCTCATGACCACCGCCCTCTCCGCTCTCCTCGCCGGGCCGCTCGCCGCGCAGGAGATGAAGGGCATGGACCACTCCAAGATGGGCATGTCGGCAGCCGGCAGCCCGTCCACCAAGGCATTCGAAGGTGCGAACGCCAAAATGCACAAGGACATGGCGATCAAGTATTCCGGTGATACGGATGCGGACTTCGTCCGCAGCATGATCCCGCATCATCAGGGCGCCATCGACATGGCCAAGGTCGAGCTTGCGCATGGCAAGGATCCGGAAATCCGCAAGCTCGCCGAAGCCGTCATCAAGGCGCAGGAGGCGGAAATTGCCAACATGCAGGCCTGGCTGAAGGCGCACGGCAAGTAACAAGTCCTGATGATAATGGTGCCGGGCAGGCTTTCATCTTGCCCGGCGCTTCGTTTTTCGCCATATCAGCGGGTGGAGGCAGTTCCATGCGCCCGATTACCGCAATCGGCTTCGATGCCGACGATACGCTCTGGCAAAACGAACAATATTACCGGCTGACGGAGGAACACTTCGCCAAGCTGCTCGGCCAGTTCGCTGAAGGTGCTCATATCTCGGAGCGGCTGCTGGACGCGGAAAAACGCAATCTTTCCCATTACGGCTTCGGCATCAAGGGTTTCACCCTGTCGATGATCGAGACGGCGATCGAGATCACCGACGGCAAGGTGCCGACCAGGATCATCGGCGAAATCCTCGATATCGGTCGCGACCTTCTGCGCCATCCGGTGGAAACCCTGCCGCATGTGGAAGAGACGCTGGAGGCCTTGAACGGGGAATATCTGCTGGTGCTGATCACCAAGGGCGACCTGTTCGACCAGGAGCGCAAGCTGGCGCAATCGGGCCTCGGGGATTTCTTCGATGCGGTGGAAATCGTCAGCGACAAGACCGCCACCACCTATCGCCGCATCTTCTCCAAGGTCGCAGACGGGCCGGAACGGGCGATGATGGTCGGCAATTCGCTGAAATCCGACATCGTGCCGGCGATCGCGGCCGGAAGCTACGGCGTATTCGTGCCGCATGCGCTGACCTGGGTCCTGGAACACGTGGACGCGCCGACGACAGCGCCGCGCTTCCGCCAGATCGACCATCTCGGCGAACTGGCTTCGGTGATCTCGAAGATCACGGGCGCTTGAATTTCAGCCTCAACGCATCGACCTCCGGCTGACAGAAACAGCCGTCGAGATGGTCGTTGACCATGCCCATGGCCTGCATGAAGGCGTAGACGGTGGTCGGACCGACGAATGTCCAGCCGCGCTTCTTCAAGGCTTTCGACAATTGCACCGATACCGGCGTGGTGGGATTGGCCCTGAGCGTGGCGAGATCCATCACCGCGGGGCGCAGATGCGGGCCCGGCTCGAAACTCCAGAAGAATCTGGCGAGCGAGCCGAATTCGTCGCGGAGCTCGACGGCGCGGGCGGCATTGTTGATGGTCGAGACGATCTTGCCGCGATGGCGGATGATGCCCGCATCGGCGAGGCAGCGGGCGATATCGGCCTCGCCGAACTGCGCGACCTCGACAAAATCGAAACCGGCGAAGGCGGCTCGGAAATTCTCGCGCTTCCTGAGGATCGTCAGCCAGGACAGGCCGGACTGAAAACCTTCGAGGCAGATCTTTTCGAACAAGCGGATATCGTCCGTCACCGGCCAGCCCCATTCCTCGTCGTGATAGCGCCGGTAGTCTTCCAGGCCGCCATGCCAGGCGCACCGCGCCCTGCCGTCTTCGCCGACGATGATTCCCGCCTTTTCCATTCCTGCTCCTTGGTCCAGACCCTTTGGTTAACAGGGTTTCCGTCGGCTTTAACATCGGTCAACCATGTTTCAAAACCGGGCGGTAACCCTGCCAAAAGGTTTATAGGCCGGCCTGCTTCCAATGTTCCACCCGTTTACCATTCGCTTTCACCTCGTGGTCACCATGTTCGTCAACACCGACGCCAGTTATCCAGTGTTTGAGGGGCGTCCGGTCGGTGATTTGTAACGAGTGGATCCGATCATGAAGAAAACCCTTTTTCTGGCTTTTAGCCTTGCCGCTGCTTTTTCCAGTACCGCCGCCCTTGCGCAGGACCGCTATCGCGAGCGTCCGCCGGTGGTGCTGAGCCCCGATCTTGCCGCCCCGTGGGTGATGCAGCTTGCCGGCCCGAACGGCCGCCCGGTCGTCTATCCGCGCCAGGCCGCCCAGCCGCGCGCGGTCTACCAACAGCGTGAAGTCTACCGAGAGCGTGAAGCCTACCAGCAGCGCGAGCCGCAGCCGATGGTTCGCCGCGGCATTTTCGATCGCTCGCCCGTCCAGCCGGTGGCGATGCGGCCGCAGCCGGTCCGCAGCCAGATCGAACCGCAGTTCCTGCCCCAGACCGTCGCCTACGACACCAAGGAGAGGGCCGGCACGATCGTCATCGATACCAACAACCGCTTCCTCTATCTGGTCACGGGCAACGGGCAGGCCCGCCGCTACGGCGTCGGCGTCGGCAAGCCGGGTTTTGAATGGGCCGGCGAACACAAGGTAACCCGCAAGGCCGAGTGGCCGGATTGGACGCCGCCTTCGGAAATGATCCAGCGCGAAGCGGTCAAGGGTCACTACCTGCCGGCCCGCATGGACGGCGGACCGGAGAACCCGCTCGGCGCCCGCGCCATGTATCTCGGCTCGACCCTCTATCGCATCCACGGCACCAACGCGCCCTGGACGATCGGCAGCGCGGTCTCCTCCGGCTGCATCCGCATGCGCAACGAAGATGTGACGGATCTTTACGAGCGGGTGAACGTCGGCACCAAGGTCATCGTCATGTAACGCCGGCCAGTCCCGAAGGTGAGGCGGCGGAGACACAGTCTCGCCGCCTTCTGACCATCGCATCTTCTTTATTATACTGCTCCCGCTTGTTTTGACGCCCGAGTCGGTTAGCCTCCGCCGTTCACCAGATCGGAGAGGAGTTGGGAATGAGAGTTGGGGGAATGAGGACAAGCAAGGTCCTTGCGATGGCCATGGGAATGGCTGGAGCGATCTTCTTTACCGCCGGACATGCCAGCGCGATCAGCCCGGCAGCCCCGTTTGTCGGAAACCCGCCGAGCGACGTGACGCTGGTCGCGATGCCGCGGGAAGTGCCGGAAGAATTCAAGCGCCGCATGGTACGCTTCTCGTCGACCGAAAAGCCCGGCACGATCATCGTCGATACCAACAACAAGTTCCTCTACTATATCGAAGGGCCCAACCGGGCGACCCGCTACGGCATCGGCGTCGGGCGCGAGGGGTTCGGCTGGTCGGGCGTCGTTAATGTCGGCCGCAAGGCGGAATGGCCGTCCTGGACGCCGCCGGCCGAAATGCGCGTGCGCGAACGCCGCGCCGGCCGTATCCTGCCGGCCGTACAGGAAGGCGGCATCGACAACCCGCTCGGCGCCCGCGCCATGTATCTCTACAAGGGCGGCCGCGACACGATCTTCCGCATCCACGGCACCAACCAGCCCTGGACGATCGGCCTCAACATGTCGTCCGGCTGCATCCGCATGATGAACAAGGATGTCGAGCATCTTTATGCGCGCGCCGATATCGGCACCAAGGTGATCGTCATCGGCCCCGGCAACCGGCAGGGGAATGTCGATTTCGAAGATCGCGGGATCGATATCTTCGGCACGATTTTCGGCGGCTAAATCGTCGCAGATGGAATCCGGAAGAGCGGCAAAAGCCGCTCTTTTTCATAGGTTTAGATTTCGTTAACCATAACGGGCTTAGCTTCGTCGGCGACTGGTGCAGAAAAAGCACAGACCGGCGAGGCATCCGCCGCTAAACATTGAGTCATCAAAAAAGCCAACGTCCCTCCCTGCAGGCTGATTCATGCGCAAAATTATTTCCTTCGCCTTCGCATCCACGCTTCTCACAGCTGGTCTTGCCTATGTTGCCCCGGCTCAAGCGGCCGACCTGGCTCCGGCCACAGCACCTGCCGCGCCGGCCTATGTGGCTCCGGCCAGCACCGGCGGTTTCGAAATCTCGGTTTACGGTGGTTACGAATTCGCGCCGCATTCCAAGGTCACCGTATCGGACGGCCCGGACTTTGCGGCCGGCTGGGATACTAATCCCTTCCAGATGCCTCCCTACTGGGGTATCCGCGGCACCTACTGGTTCGATGGCGGCGCCCTTTCGAACTGGGGTGTTTCGCTCGATTACACCCACGCCAAGGTTTATGCCGATGACGAAAGCATGGCCAAAGCCGGTGGCTGGAGCGTCTTTGAATTCACCGACGGCCTGAACCTGCTGACGGTCAACGCGCTCTACAAGTTCCCGATCGAGGGCAGCAAGTGGACGCCTTATGTCGGCGCCGGTGTCGGTATCAACGTTCCGCATGTCGAAGTGACCCGCGCCTCGGGCCGCACCTTCGAATACCAGTTCGGTGGCGCAACGATCCAGGCCCAGGCCGGCGTGAAGTACCAGCTGACCGAAAAGTGGGCGATGTTCGCCGAATACAAGGGCAACTACTCGTTCGTGGATGTCGACATCGACAGCGGCGCTTCGCTGAAGACCAACATCCTGACGCACGCCATCAACCTCGGCGTCTCCTACAAGTTCTGAGGCTTAATACCCTCGACGACAAAAGCCGGCGATTTCGCCGGCTTTTTTGTTGGACCCAACTTATCTGGCCGGGATCTTTTCCGGCTTCGGGCCGCCATAGGCCCAATCCAGAAGCTCGACCGTGTGCAGGATCGGGATTGCGGTGCCGGAGGCGATCTGGGTGATGCAGCCGATATTGCCGGTGGCGATCACATCGGCTTTGGTCGCCTCGATATTCCTCACCTTGCGGGCCTTCAACTGCGCCGAGATTTCCGGCTGCAGGATGTTGTAGGTGCCGGCGGAGCCGCAGCAGAGATGCCCCTCGCCCGGATCGCGGACGGTGAAGCCCGCCGCCTTCAGGAGGTTCTTCGGCGCCATGGTGATCTTCTGGCCGTGCTGCATCGAACAGGCGGAGTGGTAGGCGACGTTGAGCCGCTTCGGCTCCAGCCGCGGCAGATCGAGCGTCGAAAGATACTCGGTGATATCCTTGGCAAGGCCTGAGACCCTTGCGGCCTTTTCAGCGTAGGCGGGATCGAGGCGCAGCATATGGCCGTAATCCTTGATCGTCGTGCCGCAGCCGGACGCGGTGACGATGATCGCATCGAGCCCGCCCTTGTCGATCTCTCGCGTCCAGACATCGACGTTGCGGCGGGCGAAGTCGAGCGCCTGTTCCTCGCGGCCCATGTGATGCACGAGCGCACCGCAGCAGCCCTCGCCCTCTGGCACCACCACTTCGACACCCAGCCTGGCGAGAAGCCGGAGCGTCGCCTCGTTGATGCCCGGATCGAGCACCGGCTGGGCGCAACCCGACAGGATCGCAACGCGGCCGCGCTTCCCGGCCTCGGGGATGCGTGTGCCGGGTTTTGCCGAATCCGAAGCCCTGGCAGGGGATCTCGGCGCGAGATCGAGCATTGCCCCCAAAGGCCTTAGCGCCGAAGCGCGCTTCAGGAGCGGTGCGAAGGGGCGGCCCAGTCTTGCGAAACCGAGCGCGGTGCGGAAGCGGGCGGGATAAGGCAGCACGGCCGCGAGCAGGTTGCGGATCAGCCGGTCGATCAGCGGGCGCCGGTAGGTATTCTCGATATGGATGCGGGCATGGTCGACCAGGTGCATGTAGTCGACGCCGGAGGGACAGGTGGTGACGCAGGCAAGGCAGGACAGGCAGCGGTCGATATGGGTGACCACTTCCTCATCCGCCGCACGGCCGTTTTCCAGCATGTCCTTGATGAGATAGATGCGCCCGCGCGGGCTGTCGAGCTCGTTACCGAGGGTGACGTAGGTGGGACAGGTGGCGGTGCAGAAGCCGCAATGTACGCAACGGCGGAGAATCTGCTCGGATTCGGCTACATGCGGATCGGCGAGCTGAGCGAGGGTGAAGTTGGTTTGCATTTATTGGCTACCCCTCGCGGACATTGCATGTTCACCGACGGCTATGCGTTCCGCCAGCCCCCCTTTGTCCTGCCGGACATCTCCCCCTCGAGGGGGGAGATCGGCAGGAAGCACGGGCGTCGTTTCCACCCGTACTGTCGAGAGGGGCGAAACGTTGCTCCAATTCAATCTCCCCCCTTGAGGGGGAGATGTCCGGCAGGACAGAGGGGGGTGAGACGGAAACATTGCCATGGCCGTATTCACCCCATCTTGCCCGGGCAAAAGATCCCCGCCGGGTCGAGCTTCTGTTTGACGCGGGCCGAGAGTGCCGCGACCGCATCCGGCTGCGGCTCGAAAGCCTGCGTCTGGGCGCGCACGGCGTCCGATGCCCGCATCAGCGTCGCATGGCCGCCGCCGAGAGCTCGGATGTAGCGGCGCAGCAGTTCTGCCTCCGGATCGGCTTCCATCCGCATCCAGACCAGTCCGCCCTGCCAGTCGTAAAAAGCATCGACGCCGGCTTCGAGCCGGAGCGCTGCGACCAGCTGGTGCCCTGCCGAGGGGGCAATGGAGACGCGCCAGACGGGTTTCAAAGTCCCATCCGAATAGGGATAGACATCGCGGATCTGCCGCCAGAGTGTTTGGCTCTCCTCCAGGCCGAACCGCGAGACCGGCCCAAATGCCTCCATGACGGCGGCCAGTTTTTCAGCCCGCACGGCAACGGAAGCGTCAAGACCCTCAATGCGCAGAACGGTCGCCTCGCCGGCCGGCAAACCGCCGCCGAGGAAACGGAACCGGACGGTCTGCGGCAGGTGTGCGGCGCCCGATACTTCGACCGGCAGCGCCATCGCCGCCGCCATCGCCTTTGCGGCCGCCGCGTCGTCGAGACCGGAAATGACGATGGTTTCCACCGTCTGCGGCACCGGCAGCACCCGGAAAGTCACTTCGGTCAGGAAACCGAGCGTGCCATGCGAGCCGGCCAAAAGCTTGACCAGATCGAGGCCGGTGACGTTCTTCATCACCCGCCCACCGGCGCGGATCGGCTCGCCGCGGCCGTTGATGAACCGGATGCCAAGCAGGCTGTCGCGGGCAGCCCCGGACACGAACCGGCGCGGGCCGGAGACATTGGCGGCGAACACGCCGCCGATCGTCGGTTCGCCGAGCGTGCCCATGACGCCGCGGTGGTCCATCGGCTCGAAAGCCATCATCTGGCGGTTGGCGGCAAGCGCCGCCTCGATCTCGGCGACCGGCGTGCCGGCTTTCACCGTCATCACCATTTCCGCCGGCTCGTAATCGACGATGCCGGAAAGGCCGGTCGAGCTCACCATTTCTGCAGGCTCGGCGGCGTTGCCGAAACCGGCGCGGGTGTTGCCGCCGCATAGCGCAAGCTTCTTGCCCTCGCTGGCCGCATTGCGGATGACATATGCTGCGTCCGTTTCGGAATTCGGTATCAGCGTCATGCGGCGGGCCGTCCATCCAGCGGGAAGACTTTCGACGGGTTGAGGATCCAGTCTTCGTCGAAGGCGGAACGCACGGCCATCTGCTGGTTGAGATCGGCCTCGGAATACTGATGGCGCATCAGGTCGCGTTTCTCGATGCCGACGCCGTGCTCGCCGGTCAGGCAACCGCCGGCATCGACGCAGAGTTTGAGGATCTCATTGCCGGCCTCTTCGGCCCTGGCCGCATCCTCGGGGTCGTTGGCGTTGAACAGGATCAGCGGATGCATGTTGCCGTCGCCCGCATGGAAGACATTGGCGACCCGCAGCCCGAAACGGTCGACGATCTCGGAGGTCTTGTTGAGCACATAGGAAAGCTTGCCGAGCGGCACCGTGCCGTCCATGCAGATATAGTCGGCAATACGGCCGGTGGCGCCGAAGGCGGACTTGCGGCCCTTCCAGATCAGCGCCGCTTCGATCGCCGACTGGCTCTCGCGCACGGTCTTCACGCCATGGCGGCCGGCAATCTCGACGATCGCTTTCAGCATCGCATCCATTTCCGCTTCCGAACCCTCGACCTCGACGATCAGCAGCGCTTCCACGTCGAGCGGATAACCCGCATGCGCAAATGCCTCGCAAATCTCGATCGCCGGCTTGTCCATGAACTCGATGGCGACCGGGATGATGCCGGAGCCGATGATATCGGCGACGCAGGCACCGGCATGTTCCGACGTATCGAAGCCGAACAGGACCGGGCGGGCGCCTTCCGGCTTGGCGATCAGCCGCACGACGGCTTCCGTCACGATGCCGAGTTGGCCTTCCGAACCGCAGACCAGGCCAAGCAGATCGTAACCGGCCGCGTCGAGATGCTTGCCGCCGAGCTCGATCACCGTGCCGTCGACCAGCACCATCTTCACGCCCAGCAGGTTGTTGGTGGTGACACCGTATTTCAGACAGTGGGCGCCGCCGGAATTCATGCCGATATTGCCCCCGATCGTGCAGGCGAGCTGCGAACTCGGGTCCGGCGCATAGAAAAAGCCGTCGACGCCGACCGCTTCGGAAATGTTGAGATTGGTGACGCCGGCCTGCACCGTGGCGGTGCGGTTTGCGTAATCGACCTCGAGGATGCGCGACATCTTGGAAAGGCCGAGCACGACCGCATCCTCCTGCGGGATGGCGCCTCCCGACAGCGAAGTGCCAGCACCGCGCGGCACGACGGGAATGCCGTAGCGATGACAGTATTTCATCACGGCGGCCACCTGCGCCGTCGTTTTCGGCAGGGCGACGGCGAGCGGCAGGCGGCGGTAGGAGACGAACGCATCGGTCTCGAACGGCACCAGCTCGCGGGCCTCATGCACCAGGCATTCCGGCGGCAGGAGATCGGTGAGATCGGCAATGATCGCTGCCCGGCGCGACAGCACCGCCTCGCGAGGCTTCAAGAAACGGATCGTGTCGGCCACCGGACCCTCCTACAGACATTCAACTGGTATACTTTTTTTACCAGTGATACAAGAAGCCGAAACGTCCGGCTGACATGACCGATTTGGAGACGGAAACTTGACGCATGAGCTTTTCGCGCCGGTGCCGCATGGTCGAACCGCGGACGAGGTCATTCTTCAGATCGAGAGCCTGATCCTCAACGGCGTGCTGCGCGACGGAGACCGCCTGCCGGGCGAGCGCGAGCTGGCGCAGCGCTTCGACATTTCCCGGCCCATCCTCAGGGAAGCACTGAAGGAGCTGGAGGCGCGCGGGCTGCTCACCAGCCAGCACGGCGGCGGCACCTATGTGGCCGATATCGTCGGCCAGATCTTCTCGCCGCCGCTGGTCGCCCTGATCCGCCGGCATCAGCGGGCCGTTCACGACTATCTGGAATATAGACGCCAGCTCGAAGGCATGACGGCGGAGCTTGCCGCCAGGCGCGCGACCGATACGGACAGGCAACTGATCGAGCGTATTCTGGAGACGATGCGCCTTGCCCATCGGGACGGGCGTTTCGAGGATGAGCTGACCTCCGACGTCGAATTTCACAACGCGGTCGGCGATGCGGCGCATAATATCGTTCTGATGCATACGCTCAGAGCCTGCTATCGGCTGCTCAGCGACGGGATTTTCTATAACCGCCGCATCATCTTCAACGTCGGCGGCGCCCATGATGCCGTGATGACCCAACATGAGGCGATCGGGCAGGCGATACTGGACGGCGACCCTGCCAGGGCCAGACAGGCTGCGGAAGACCATATCGATTTCATTTCCAAGGTCACCGACGAGGCCGAACGCACCGGCGAATGGAGCCGGATCGCACAACTCAGGATGATTCAAACCAAAACCTGAGCCCCTCTCCGGCGCCTTGCGGCGCGTCGTGCACAGTACAATTGAACACCTGTGCAAATTTCTATTGACGTGAAACTTTGTGGCCTCACAATGGTTGGCGCTTTGGTGATCGTTAACCACCGTGATTCTTATAAAAAAGTCTCAGAGGGTCGTTAATCTTCGCGCAAGCTCTATATTAGTAAAATGTCATTCTCTGGAGGATCAAACAGAAATTGGGCTTTATGGATCGGGTCACGGGCAATCTTCGGTTGATGCTGCAGCGGCCACCGCGACAGCAGTACGCCGCGCTTTGCTACCGGATAAAAAAGAAGCCGGCACAACTCGAGGTTCTGGTTGCGACCAGCCGCGATACCGGCCGCTGGGTCGTGCCCAAGGGCTGGCCGATGACCGACAAGAAAGCTCATCAGGTTGCCGAACGGGAAGCGTTCGAAGAAGTCGGCGTCAAGGGCAAGGTGGAGAAGGAACCACTCGGTTTCTATCACTATCGCAAGACGCTCGATAACGGCCTGAAAATCCCCGTCAGGGTGCAGGTCCACGCGCTCGAAGTGGACGAATGCCTGAAAAGCTATCCGGAAAAGGGCTCCCGGACGCTGGAATGGGTTTCCTGTGAAGAAGCCGCGATGCGCGTCAACGAACCGGAATTGAAGATCCTCTTCCTGCAGTTCGCCGAAAGAATGCAGCCGCGCGCTCCGCAGCTTACGGTCAAAGCCGCAAGCTAAGCCGCTTCGGCGCATCTTCACAATTCTGCAATATTGCCTTCGCCTGCGCACGCTATTAAGCGATAGGCCGTGATTTTCTTCCGCGAGGCGGAGACGGCCGCAGTTCCGGTCTCGCGCCTCCCTTTTCACCCAAGGACGGAGATATGGGCCAAAGACGGCCGCGTTTGGCGAAGCCGACGCTCGACAAGGATTTGGAGAAGTTCTCCTCCGTGGAGGAAGCCGCCCGGCAGATGTCGCGCGGGCTTGCCGCGCCGGGCACGGCGCTGCTGTTCATCATCCTGGTCGCCATCTTTGCCGCGTCCTATGTGACAGGAAAGCCCGGAGCGGTCGTCGTCATCGCCGCCTCCGGCCTCGCCGCCTATATGGCAATGAACATCGGCGCCAACGACGTCACCAACAATATCGGCGCGGCAGTCGGTGCCCGCGCCATGACCATGGCCTTCGGCCTCGGCCTGGCGGCGATCTTCGAAGTGGCCGGCGCGGTGATCGCCGGCCGCGGCGTCGCCAATACGATCGCCAACGGCATCATGCAGGGCGGCATGATCACCAGCCCGGACGTCCTCATATGGGCGATGATGGCAGCTCTTCTGTCGGCGGCGGTGCTGATCAACGTCGCGACCTGGCTTGGCGCGCCCATTTCCACCACCCATTCGATCGTCGGCGGCGTCATGGGGGCCGGGATCGCGTCCGCCGGACTTTCCGCGGTCAACTGGGGCATGATCGCCGGCATTACCGCCAGCTGGGTCTTTTCGCCGATCCTCGGCGCCGTCATCGCCGCCGCCTTCCTGTTCTTCATCAAGGAAACCATCATCTACCGCGAGGACAAGGTCGCCGCGGCGAAGAAATGGGTGCCGGTGCTGATCGGCCTGATGACCGGCGCCTTTGCGGGCTATCTGGGCCTGCTCGGCCTCGGGCAGCTGGTGGCGGTGTCGGCGCCGGTCGCGACGCTGATCGCCCTCTGCACCGGTCTTGCCGCCTGGCGCCTGCTGATCCCGGTGATCGCCAGGCAGGCTGAAGGGCTTGAAAACCGCAACCAGTCGCTTCGCACGCTGTTCCGCATTCCGCTGATACTTTCCGCCGCTCTGCTCTCCTTCGCGCATGGCGCCAATGACGTTTCGAACGCCATCGGCCCGCTGGCGGCGATCGTTTCGGCCGCACAGCGCGGCATTTCGGCGGGCGTGCATATTCCGCTCTGGGAGTTGATCGTCGGCGGCCTCGGCATCTCGCTCGGCCTCTTGCTCTACGGCCCGAAACTGGTCCGGCTGGTCGGCGCCGAGATCACCAAGCTCAATCCGATGCGCGCCTACTGCGTCTCGCTGTCGACGGCGCTGACCGTCATCGTCGCATCCTGGATCGGCCTGCCGGTCTCCTCGACCCATATCGCCGTCGGGGCGGTGTTCGGCGTCGGCTTCTTCCGCGAGTGGTATACCCGCCATTCCCGTCGCCGTTTCGAATACATGCGGGTGCGGGCGGGCAAGGATCTCGACACGACGGAACCGTTCGAGCGCAACGACGACGAACTTAAACGGCGGTATCTGGTGCGGCGCTCGCATTTCCTGAGCATCATCGCCGCCTGGATGATCACGCTTCCGGCAGCCGCCACCCTTGCGGCGCTGATCGCCACGGCTATGTTCGCGCTGTTCGTCTAGCTTCGAGGTTTTTATGCGCGCCAATTTCCGGATGCAGAGACTGTTCATCGATGCGCCGCTCGGCGCCGGCGCGCGTCCTGAAGCGTCGGCCGAACAGTTCAACTACCTCGCCAATGTGCTGCGGATGGAGGAAGGTGCCGAAATCCTCATCTTCAACGGCCGCGACGGCGAATGGAAGGCCCGGATCACCTTCCCTACCCGCAAGAAGATCGTGCTGGAGGCGCTCGAGCAAACCCGGCCGCAGCCGCCGGCTTCCGACCTGCATTACCTCTTCGCGCCGCTGAAGGTCGGGCGGCTCGACTATCTCGTGCAAAAGGCGGTCGAGATGGGGGCCGGCTTCATCCAGCCGGTCATGACCCAGCACGTGCAGGGCAAGATCACCAGCATGGACCGGCTTCAGGCGAATGTGGTGGAGGCAGCCGAGCAGTGCGGCATTTTGTCGGTGCCGGAAGTGGCGGCACCGAGGAAACTCGGCGACCTGCTCGACAGCTGGCCGCAGGACCGGCGCATCATCTTCTGCGACGAAGGCGACGAGGGCCAGAACCCGTTGCCGATCCTTTCCGCGATCAAAGAGACCAGGCTGGCGCTCCTGGTCGGCCCGGAAGGCGGATTTTCCGAGGAGGAAAGGGGCAGACTGCGCTCACTGCCCTTCGTCACCGCAATTCCGCTCGGACCTCGAATTCTCAGGGCGGATACGGCGGCGGTCGCAGCCCTCGCGGTCATCCAGGCGGCGGCCGGCGACTGGCGTTGAGCCACCTGCCCTACGCCGGACACAAGGGCCTTGAAATTCTGAATCTATCTTGAAAGAAATTGACTTGCGCCGCACATCAATCCGGTCCAATCACCGGCGAGTTCGTCCAGATCAGGCATTCCGAGCAAGGTAGTTTTCATGGCCCGCGATACGACCGACCAGACACCGCTAACCTCGGTGTCCGAGCTTTCCGCCTACCTGGCGAAGGGACCGCGGCCGAGACAAGATTTCCGCATCGGCACCGAGCATGAGAAATTCGCCTTTTTCCGGGCGGACAACAGTCCCGTCCCCTATTTCGGCGATGCCAGCATTTCCGCTCTGCTGAAGGGCATGGAAAAGAAGCTCGGCTGGGAACCGATCATGGACGGCGACAACATCATCGGGCTCGGCGAGCAGTCCGGCATGGGCGCGATCTCCATCGAGCCCGGCGGCCAGTTCGAGCTTTCCGGTGCGCCGGTCGAAACCATTCACCAGACCTGTCGGGAATCGAACCAGCATCTCGCCGTTCTGCGCGAAATCGCCGAACCGATGGGCATCCGTTTCCTCGGCATCGGCGGCAGCCCCAAATGGTCGCGCGCGGAAACCCCGCGCATGCCGAAATCCCGCTACGAGATCATGACGCGCTATATGCCGAAGGTCGGTTCCAAGGGCCTCGACATGATGTACCGCACCTGCACGATCCAGGTGAACCTCGACTTTTCCTCGGAAGCGGACATGGCCGCCAAGATGCGGGTGTCGATGAAGCTGCAGTCGATCGCGACCGCGCTGTTCGCCTCCTCGCCGTTCACCGAAGGCAAGCCGAACGGGCTTCTCTCCTGGCGCGGCGATATCTGGCGCGACACCGACAACCAGCGCTCCGGCGTGCTGCCCTTCGTCTTCAAGGAGGATTTCGGGTTCGCCGATTATGTGGAATGGGCGCTCGACGTGCCGATGTATTTCGTCGTCCGCGACGGCAAATACCACGACTGCACGCATGTCACCTTCCGCCAGTTCATGAACGGCGCCCTCAAGGGCGAGGTCAAGGACTGGGAGCCGACGATGGGCGACTGGACCAACCATCTCTCCACCCTCTTCCCCGACGTTCGCCTGAAGCGCTTCCTCGAAATGCGCGGCGCCGACGGCGGCCCGTGGCGGCGGATCTGTGCGCTGCCGGCCTTCTGGGTCGGTCTGCTCTATGACGACACGGCGCTTGCCGATGCCGAGACGCTGACCGCCGACTGGACGGTCGAGGACGTGATTGCCATGCGCGATGCGGTGCCGGCCAAGGGTCTGAAGGCCGAGATCAAGGGCAGGTCGGTGCTCGACATCGCCCGCGAGGCGGTGGCGCTCTCCAAGGCGGGTTTGAAGGCCCGGGCGCGGCTGAACGGCGAGGGCCAGGACGAGAGCATCTTCCTGCAGCCGCTCGACGAAGTGCTCGCCAAGAAGACGACCATGGCGGACGACATGCTGTCGCTCTACCACGGCCGCTGGAACGGTTCGGTCGAGCCGGTATTCGAGGAATACCAATACTGAAGCGAGATCGAGATCGGTTCTAAAAACCGGTTTCCGTTCAGCACTTTCCGGATATAGTGGTGCATCACCCGAACCGGAAAGGATTCTCCATGCTGCCACTGTTCGACATGATGCTCAGAGCTCAGGACGGCGCAGGCATGGAGGCGATCGCCAAGCAGTTCAACCTCGCCCAGGAGCAGGCCACCCAGGCGATGGCGGCGCTGATGCCCGCCTTCTCCTCCGGCTTGAAGCGCACCAGCGCCAACCCTTACGATCTTACCGCGCTGATGAGCAGCATGGTTTCCGGCGCCTATACCAAATATTTCGAGGACCTGACCAAGGCTTTCACGCCGCAGGGCACCTCGGACGGCAATGCCGTGCTCGAAAAACTGTTCGGATCCAAGGAGGTCTCCCGCGCGATCGCTGCCCAGGCGGAGCAACTGACCGGGATCGGCCAGGAAGTATTCAAGAAGATGATGCCGGCCATGGCCGACACGCTGATGGGCGGGCTGTTCAAGCAGATGACCGGCCAGATGACCGGCGCCAACGACGCGTTCGCCGCCTCCCCGATGGGCCAGATGCAGCAGCAATGGCTGCAAAGCATGGGCCTGCAGCCGAAGGCAAAGCCACAGCCGGCGGCCAACCCCTTCGACAATCCCTTTGCCCAGGCGATGCGCTCGATGTGGGGCCTCGACAAGCCGGAACAGCCGCAGCCTTCGGGCGGCAACCCGTTTGCCGACAATCCGTTCGCCAAGGCCTTCCAGGACATGATGGGCGGCGCGTTTTCGAGCTCGAGCCCGGCGGCTCCCGCGCCGGAAAAACCCAAGGAAGCGCCAGCCCCCGAAGCCAACCCCTATCGCGACGTGCTGAACAACATGTTCGACAGCGGGCTCGAAGTGCAGAAGAGCTATCAGAAGAACATGGAAGCGATCTTCGACACCTATCTGCGCAATGGGGCCGGCGGCAATGCCGAGGCGGAAGCAGCGCCTGCCGCTCCGAAGCCTTCCAAATAAAAAAGCCCGGCACGGATCGACCGGCCGGGCAAGCAGCAGGGCTATTGGCTATCACCCTGCGGGGAAAAGGTCAGGCAAGGTCAGCGATTGGCCGGTCTTGCAAAGCGGTGCCGCGCACGCTCGCGGGCGGCGCGCGACAGAAGCAGTGACGGATCATCCAGCGCACCGGACTGATTGAGCGCCATCACCACATCATGCCGTGTGATGCCGATATCGTTGAGCTGGCGGTCGTCGAGATCATGGAGGCGATTGCTCGCCATACGATTGCGAAAGGCACGCCAAACGGATTTCGTTCGCAGCACCACGAGGCCAAAGCGGCCATTCGCACCGCGCCCTTCGTGAATGAGGTCGAGTTCAGTTCCGCAGTCGGTCGTGCTCATGGGTCTATCCTTTCGCAGGCACGAGAAAGGCCGTCCCTTCCGTGGAGGTCCGACGGAAGGGCTGCCGAGATTGGGGCTCAGGGAAGAAGCACCCGTCGATTTTGATTTGCGATCCCCTTATCGCGGAAAACCTATTGATCAGTCCAACGAATGTTTCTAATGATTAGCATCAAACCCACTGATGGATGATCTATCATGTCCGCACCGCTCGATATCGATCAGCTGCATACTTTCATTTCTATCGTGGACACCGGCAGCTTCACCAAGGCCGCCGACCGGGTGTTCAAAACCCAGTCCGCCGTTTCGATGCAGATGCGCCGTCTTGAGGAACGGATCGGCAAGCAGCTGTTTGCCAAGGACGGCCGCGGCAACCGGCTGACGGCCGAGGGCGAGAAGCTCCTGAACTATGCGCGGCGGATCATCCGCCTCAACAACGAGGCGATCGCGGCCTTCGACGACAACCGTCTCGAGGGGACGCTGCGCATCGGCACGCCGGACGACTATGCCGACCGCTACATGCCGGAGATCATCGGCCGTTTCGCCAAGACCCATCCGAATGTCGAGCTCTACATCGTCTGCGAACCGTCGGTCAGCCTTGCCGAAAAGATGGCGCGCGGCGAGCTCGACATCGCGCTCGTCACCCATAACCCGCGCCAGCGGATTTCCGACGTGGTGCGCACGGAGCCGCTCTGCTGGGTCGGCTCGGCCAACCATCCGCTGAAGGATGACGCGCCGGTACCGCTTGCCGTCGGCCGCCGCGACTGCCTGTGGCGGCAGCTCGCCTGCTCGGCGCTCGACGCGGACGGACGGGAATACCAGGTCCTGTTCACCAGCTGGTCCTCGACGGTGGTCGCCGCCGCCGTACTTGCCGGCATGGCCGTCTCCGTACTCCCGGAATCGGCGCTGCGAACGGGCATGAAGGTGCTGTCCTCCGCCGACGGTTTCCCGCCGCTGCCGCCGGTGCAGATCGGCCTGATGAAACGTCCGGGGCTTTCGCCGTCGCTGATGAACGCCATCACCGACCATATCACCGCCTGCCTCGACAACATCTCGCCGGCCGTGATGCCGGACGATCTCGAGGGAGAGGTCAAGCCGTTCCAGCGCGTGCCGCGAGCCCGGGCGGGCTCCGTGATGCCGGGGTGGTGAGCACCTCCGACTGAGGAACACAAGAGGCCGGAGCCAAACTCCGGCTTCTCCGTTTCAGGTCTCCGTGCGCCTGGCCGGCACCCGAGCGATGGCGACTTGATGCCGATCGATCACGCGAGGTTCTTCTTGAAGAAGGCTACCGAGCGGCTCCAGGCGAGATCGGCGGCGGCCTTGTCGTAGCGGGCCGACGAGGTATCGTTGTTGAAGGCGTGGTTGGCGCCGTCATAAACAAAGATCTCGAAGGTCTTGCCGTTCTTTTCAAGCGCCGCCTTGAAGGCCGGGATGCCGGCGTTGATGCGCTCGTCGAGCCCACCGTACTGCAACATCAGCGGTGCCTTGATGGCGGGCACATCCTCAGCTTTCGGCTGGGCGCCGTAATAGGCGACGCCGGCGTTGAGGCTCGGTGACTTGACCGCCAGGTTGTTGACGGCGCCGCCGCCCCAGCAGAAGCCGATCGCTCCGACCTTGCCGTTCGCACCCCCGATGCCGGCCAGATAGGCGCGGCTTGCCTCGCCATTGGCCGAAACGTCGTCGGGCTTCAGCGAGGAGAACATCTGCCGTGCCTGCTCCTCGTCCGAGGGCGTGCCCCCCTGGGGCGACAGGAAATCGATGGCGAGCGCGTTGAAGCCCTCGAGCGCCATGCGGCGGGCGACGTCCTTGATATGGGCGTTGAGGCCACGGTTTTCGTGGATGACGAGGACACCGCCGCGCGTGCCGGAGGCATTCTTGGGTTTGACGAGATAGCCCTTCATCGTCACGCCGGCGGCGCCCGGATAGGTGACGTCCTCAGTGGTCAGCCGGTCGTCGTTGGCGGGAATGATATCGGCCATGGCGGAGCTCGCACCGATCAGCGGCGCGATCGCAGCCGCCGCGGCACCGGAGCCGGCAAGCTGGGTCAGCTTTTCCATGAAGCGGCGGCGATCCAGCGTCAGGTGGGTATATTCATCATAGGCGTCGATCATCGCCTGGGTGATCTTCGGGGTCTGGTCGTCCATGGCTTGCTCCTCCGTAGCCGATTTTATGACGAGGAAATCTATACCGAGGAACTTCCACTTGCAGATGAAACACTGAGTGATCTAAGTGCCGGATATTACACTTGTTCGTGAGGCCCGCTCGATCGGCGAGCCCGTCAGGATTGTAGCGAGACTTCCAAGCGGCGCGTTGTTTCGCGGAGCCGACGGCCAGGCTGCGGCTTCAGAACCCTCCCGGCGCCTGCACGGCTAGTTCAAGACCAGCCAGACCGCGAGCCAGGCCCACATTGCCACTACCGCAAAAAAGCCGACCATGAAGATGGGGCGGCGATAGCGCAGCCGGTTGCTGGTGAGATGCACGTATGTATGCGCGTAGCGGGACAAGACGAAGATCCAGGCGAGAGCGACCGTGCCCCCGTTGTCTGCGGTCGACACGTAGAGCACCAGGCTCAGGGCATAGAACAGGACGGGGAGTTCGAACTGGTTCCTGAGGTTGCTGTGGACGGCGCGGCTTTCCGGCGGCTCCTCCCGGCTTTCCCGAAAATGGCTGGGTTTGGCGCTGCCCGCCTGGACGGCCTCGAAGCGTTTTCTCGACAACAGCCAATAGAGAAAGAAGACCAGCGCGGAATGCGCGAGCATCGGCCAGAGCGTCGCATCGGTGGAAAGCATCGGTTCTCCTCATTCTTCCATCGGGAACCAGATAACACGCGCTCTCCCATACGCAATGGCGCCGTTTGACCGGCGCCACGCACTTTCATCCATACCGGCAGGTTATTGCGGGGTGAGGTTCTCGGTGCCGGAGCCATCCTTGCCGGAAATGGTCCAGGCGCCTTCCAGAGAACCGTCGTCATTGACCTTGTAGACGACGAGGCCAACGGCCTTGCCGAGAACGTAACCGGCGGCGAAGGAATCGCCATAGAGCATGCAGATGCCGCTGGACGTGGTGGAACCCGTCGTCCACTCGATCGCGCAGGTCGTTTCGCTGGTCAGCGAAATCTTTGCGGTTCCCTTGTAGGGGGAACCGTCGAGATTGGTGCCTTCGACATTGTAGGTGCCGGCGCGAACGGTCTGCGCCTGCGCAGGCGTGACGAATGCGGCGCCCAGGAGGAGCGCGCAAGCCAGAAACTTATTCATGTTTACCCCCGAAAACCCTTCCATCGGCACAATCGCCAACATCCGTTGTTTAGCAGGGAATCACGAGGGAATTAAGCGATCCCGCCTGTCGGCAGGCCATTGGCGGCAGGCGTCCACCGCACTTTTTTTGAAATTCAAAGGGAGGAGGCATAGCCTCCTCCATCACGAATTTCAGAGGCCGGCGCCCGGATAGTTGGGGCTCTCGCGGGTGATCGTCACGTCATGCGCATGGCTTTCGCGCAGGCCGGCTCCCGAGATGCGAACGAAGGTTGCGCGCTCCTGGAATTCCTTGAGGTTGGCGCCGCCGACATAACCCATGGCCGCCTTCAGACCGCCGCCGAGCTGGTGCAGCACGCCGGAGACCGGTCCCTTGTAAGGCACCTGGCCCTCGATGCCTTCGGGAACCAGCTTCAGCGTATCGCGCACTTCCGCCTGAAAGTAACGATCGGCGGAGCCACGCGCCATGGCTCCGACCGAGCCCATGCCGCGATAGGCTTTGAACGAGCGGCCCTGGTAGAGATAGACCTCACCCGGGCTTTCGTCGGTGCCGGCCAGCAGCGAGCCGATCATCACGGCGGATGCGCCGGCGGCGATCGCCTTGGCAAGATCGCCCGAGAACTTGATGCCGCCATCGGCGATGACCGGAATGTTCTGCGCCCGTGCGGCTTCGACAGCCGACATGATCGCCGCAAGCTGCGGCACGCCGACGCCGGCGACGATGCGCGTGGTGCAGATCGAGCCCGGGCCGATGCCGACCTTGACGGCATCGGCACCGGCATCGATCAGCGCCTTGGTGCCGTCATAGGTGGCGACATTGCCGGCCATGACACGCACATGGTTGGAGATGCGCTTCACCCGCGCGACGGCATCGAGCACGCGCTGCGAATGACCATGCGCGGTATCAACGACCAGAAGATCGACGCCTGCCTCGATGAGGCGCTCGGCGCGCTCGAAACCATCGTCACCGACGCTGATCGCGGCTGCGGCCCGAAGGCGTCCCTGGGCATCCTTGGAGGCATTCGGGTTGAGCTGCGACTTTTCGATATCCTTGACGGTGATCAGGCCGACGCAGCGGCCTTCGCCATCCACCACCAGCAGCTTCTCGATGCGGTGCTTGTGCAGCAGGCGCTTGGCTTCAGTCTGATCGACGCTGCTTTCCTTGACCGTGATCAGATTCTCGCGGGTCATCAGCTCGTAGATCTTCTGGGCCGGATCGGAGGCGAAACGGACGTCGCGGTTGGTGAGAATACCGACCAGCCGGCCCGGGACATGGCCACCGCCGTTTTCAACCACCGGAATGCCCGAAATGCCGTGCGACTTCATCAGCGACAGCGCTTCGGCAAGCGTCGCGTCGGGCCCGATGGTGACCGGATTGACGACCATGCCGCTTTCGAACTTCTTGACCTGGCGAACTTCTTCGGCCTGTTCGATCGGGGTCAGGTTGCGGTGGATGACGCCGATGCCGCCTGCCTGGGCCATGGCGATGGCGAGCCGGCTCTCGGTCACCGTGTCCATGGCCGAGGAGATGATCGGCAGGTTGAGATCGATATCCTGGGCGATGGTCGTGGCGATATTCGTCTGGCCCGGCATGACTTCGGAATGGCCGGGCTGCAGCAGCACGTCGTCGAAGGTGAGCGCGTCCGCGCCGGTTGCCGTTTCAATGATGCGTGCCATGGCCAATTCCTTCGATCTAGAAAATGCGGGATAAGCTCAGGAACGACTTGGATAGCGTCCCGGCGCTCCGGCAACAATTGCTTGGAAGTTGGCGAGGGCTGGTAACACGTTCATGACAAGAAGGGAATAGCAAAAACCCGGGAGGTGGTTCTCCCGGGTTTTGATCGCTTTTCGGCACACTCAGATGTCGAACTGGTAGCTCTTCGGCACGAACCGGTAGCCGGCCTCCTGCTTTTCGACGAATCCGACCGCCGGGAACGGCATATGATAACCGAGGAAGGCCACCTTGTCGGTGGCGATCATGTCGAAGACCTTCTTGCGGGTGGCCGCACCCTGCGCCTTGTCCATGTCGAAACGCACCTCCCAATCGGGCCGCTGCAGCGACAGGACATAGTGATTGGCGGTATCCGCGGTCAAAACCAGACGCTTGCCCTGCGACTCGATGTTGAAGATCAGCATGCCCGGCGTATGGCCGGGCGCCAGCATGGCGGTAATGCCGGAGACGACCTCTCCGCCCTCCTTGAGGAAGGTCATCTTGTCGGCAAGCGGCTTCACATTGGCAAGCACGGCCTTCTGATTGCCTTCGGCAGGCGTGCCCGCCCGCGCGGCATCGGTCCAGAAGTCGTATTCCACCTGGCCCGTGACATAACGCGCCTTCGGGAACGCGGGCTTGCCGTCTTCCATGATGCCGCCGATATGGTCGCCATGCATGTGGGTGATGACGATGATCGAGATATCCTCCGGCATGTAGCCTGCGGCCGCCAGACCCTCGATCAGGCGTCCGCCGCCCTGGGCGCGCGCGGCCTTGCCGAGCCCGGTATCGAACAGGATCACGTCGCTGCCGGTATCGATGAGCGTCGGGGCGAAGCTGTTGACGAACTGGTCGGTCGGCAGGAAATTCCGGCTCAGCAGCGTCGCAAGCGTTTCGGGCGGCTGGTTGAGGCCGAAGGTTTCGCCCGGAGCGCCGGAAGGACGGGCACCGTCCTTCACCACCAGGACCTGAAAACCGCCGAGCTTGAATTTATGGATATCCGGCGGGACGACGCGATCGATTGCCAACGGCTTCTTCTCCTGGGCAAAAGCCTGAGCATGGATGATTGCCGGAGCGGCAAGAACGCCCAAACCGGCCGTGCCGATCAGGGTGCGCCGTCCGATACCTGATTTCGTCATGATTTTAACTGCCTCCTGGAATTGCCGCGGACCCTTGAGCTGGCGTCCGGTACGCAGGGAACATAACCGCGGCTCGGGAGGAGAAAATCCGATCTCACGCAGACGTGACCCAAAACGTGAAATGGTGAGATTCAGCAATTGGCAGACCGGATCAACAGGTTTATGGACGGGCCAATCCCCGCCCGTCGCAGGCCCCCTCATGAACCGCATCGTTCCCCTCATTCTCGCCGTCGCCCTTTTCATGGAGCAGATGGATTCCACCGTTATTGCGACGGCGCTTCCGGCGATCGCCGCGGACTTGAATGTCGGGCCGATCACGCTGAAACTGGCGCTGACCTCCTACATGGTCGCGCTTGCGATGTTCATCCCGATCAGCGGCTGGATGGCGGACCGCTTCGGCGCCAAGAAGATTTTTCGCATTGCGATCCTGGTTTTCGTGATCGGCTCGATCTGCTGCGCATTCTCGTCGAACCTTTTCCAGTTCGTGCTGTCGCGCTTCCTGCAGGGCATGGGCGGCGCGATGATGACGCCGGTCGCGCGCCTGGTCCTGCTGCGCACCACGAAGCGCAGCGAGCTGGTCTCGGCCATGGCGCTGCTCACCATCCCCGCACTGGTCGGGCCGCTGACCGGTCCGCCGATCGGCGGTTTCATCACCACCTATTTCACCTGGCACTGGATCTTCCTGATCAACGTGCCGGTCGGGGTTCTCGGCATCTATCTCTCGACCATCTTCCTGCCGGAAATCGAGGCCACCAATCCGCCTTCAATCGACTGGTGGGGGTTTTTCCTCACCTCGGTCACCGCCGCCGGCACCGTCTTCGGGCTTTCGGTCATCGGCCTTCCGGCCCTGCCGCCGGCAATCGGCATCACCGCGACGGCGCTGGGGCTCGCGGCCGGCGTGGCCTATGTGGTCCACGCGCGAAGCCATCCCGCACCGATCCTCAACCTCCGACTCTTCAGGGACAATGCGTTCCGGGCGGCGAGCAGCAGCGGTACGCTGTTCCGCATCTCGACCGGCGCCATTCCGTTCCTGATGCCGCTGATGCTGCAGCTCGGTTTCGGCCTCAACCCGTTCCAATCGGGCCTCATCACATTTGCCGGAGCCCTTGGCGCGCTGATGGTGAAGTTCGCCGCCCGCCGGGTCTTCGCGATGACCGGCTTCAAGACGACGCTGATCGTCTCGGGCGTGCTCGGTGCGGCGACCACCGCGGCCAACGGCTTCTTCACGCCGCAGACCTCGCATGCGCTGATCATCGCCTTCCTGCTGATGTCGGGTTTTTGCCGTTCGTTCTTCTTCACCGGCTCGAACGCGCTCAGCTATTCCGAGATCAGCGACGAACAGGCGAGCCAGGCGACCTCGATCGCTTCCGTCCTGCAGCAGATCAGCATGGCGCTCGGCGTCGCGTTTGCGGCCTTCATCCTCGAAGCGTCGGCGGCGCTCACGGGCACGCATCTGCAGCTCGCCGACTTCCACCTGGCCTTCTTCCTGGTGGCAGCCCTTTCGCTTCTGGCGGTCGTGCCGCTGCTGAAACTGGACCCGCGGACGGGCGCCGCCGTTTCCGGCCACCGGGCGCGCAATATGCAGCCGGAAGCCGGCGAATAGTCAGGCCCGGTCTTCCGTTTCCGCTTCGGCGACCTCTTCCGGTCCGACCGCCTCAGGCCTGCGGCCCTTGAAATGCTTGGCGAGCAGGAACATCTCGACCGATTCCTGGCGGGACGAGCCGGGCTTTACATGGATGACCTGCTTGAAATTCTGCTTCAGCATGTTGAGCAGGTCGCGCTCGGTGCCGCCCTGGAAGGTCTTGGCCAGGAAATGGCCGCCCTCGCCCAGGACTTCGACGGCAAAATGGGCCGCCACTTCGCACAGATGCATGGTGCGCAGGTGATCAGTCTTCTGGTGGCCGGTGGTCGGCGCCGCCATGTCGGAAATCACCAGGTCCGGGGTGCCGCCGATCGCCTCCATCAGGAGGCGCGGCGCTTCCGGATCGAGGAAGTCGAGCTGCAGGATCCTGACGCCGGCAAGCGGCGCCATTTCCAGAAAATCGATTGCCGCGACGCGGATGTCCTCGTCGGTCGAATCGGTGACCTTGGCGGCGATCTGCGACCAGCTTCCCGGCGCAGCACCCAGATCGATGATGCGGCGGGCACCCTTGAGGATCTGGTGCTTCTCGTCGATCTCAAGCAGCTTGAAGGCCGCGCGGGCGCGATATCCTTCGAGCTTGGCGCGCTGGACGTAGGGGTCGTTGATATGGCGCTCGAGCCAGCGCCGCGACGACGCCTTGAGCTTGCCCTTCTTGACCTTCTGACCGAGCTTGCGGCCGGTGCGATTGCCGCCAACCGGTGGTTTCGTCATCGCCTTGCTCCCGCTTCATCCTGCCCGCCGGCACCGTGACTGGCCCCCTGATTGGCCCCTGGGCGGCGCGGCCGCACGCGGCGCCATACGCCATCGTCGGCCATCATGTCCGTCAACAGGCCCTCGCGCAGGCCCCGGTCGGCAACCCGCATGCGCTGGCTCGGCCAGCGGCGGCGGATCGCTTCCAGAATGGCGCAGCCGGCCAGCACCAGATCGGCCCGATCGGGACCGATGCACGGGTTGGCAGCACGGCCGGCGAAATCCCAGGAGAGCAGCTTTGCCTGCATGGCGGAGACTTCCGCATCCGAGAGCCATAACCCGTCGACCTTGCGACGGTCGTAGCGCGGCAGGTCGAGATGCACGCCGGCAAGCGTGGTCACCGTGCCGGACGTGCCGATCAGATGGAAATCCTCCGCACCCTGACGGCGGAAGGCTGTGACCGGCGGGCAATCGAAAGCAGCCAGCATGCCTTCGACTTCCGTCACCATCGCGGAGAAGACATCCGGCGTCACGTCGCGCCCGCCATGCCGTTCCGACAGCGTCACGACGCCGACCGGAAGCGAGGTCCAATGGGTGATGTGGTTGGCGAGCCGGCTCGAACGGCTGTCATCGATGCGGATGACGGCGATTTCCGACGAACCGCCGCCGATATCGAAGAGAACCACGGAGCGCGCCTCGCGACCGACGAGCGACGAACATCCGGACACGGCAAGCCGGGCCTCGGTTTCCCGATCGATGATTTCGAGTTCCAGCCCGGTTTCGGAGGTGACGCGAGAGAGAAATTCCTCGCCGTTCTCGGCGGCGCGGCAGGCTTCGGTCGCGATCAGCCGCATGCGGCGGATCTGCCGGCTGGCAAGCTTGGCGGCGCAGACGCGCAAAGCCTCGACCGCGCGGTCCATGGCATCCTGCGACAGCCGGCGGCTGGTGCCGAGCCCTTCTCCGAGGCGGACGATGCGCGAAAACGCATCGACGACCCGGAACTGGCCGGGCCTTGTCGGCTGGGCGATCAGCAGGCGGCAATTGTTGGTGCCGAGGTCGAGCGCCGCATAGAGATCGTTGACGTAGGAGAATTTTTCGCCGCGCGGTTCCGCCGCCGGGCTTTCAGCGCCGGCCCTGCCGCGGACATCCTTGGCGGCAACTTGACCCGAACCGGCGGGGACCTGGACCTTCGCGACACCCGGCGCCGCCTTGGCGGGTGCCAGCGGCCTGCCCTGAAGGCCGCGGCCGCCCCTGTTCTTCTTGCGCCGATTGCGCGACGAAGACGGCGGTTTTGCCGAATGGGGCTGCTGCCCGCCCTCGGCGCGGACCGAAACCGGCTGTGCTGCGGGTGCGGTGTTCGAGCCCTGCCCCGGCTGCCGGGCGCCGGCGGATTTCGCGCGACGCCGCTTGCGCTTGCGCGCCGACGGGCTGGGGTCCTGGCTATGGGGACGTCCGGCAGGCGCGGCCGAATCGACCGCATCCGAATGGCTTACAGGCGCCGCGTCACGACGTTTGCCGTTCCGCTTCGCCTTCCGACGCCTCGAGGATTTCCCCTCTCCGCGCGGTGCCGCCGACGCCCCGCCTTCCGGCGGCTTTGCGCCGCTATCGGGGTCCATCACTTATATGTCCATCTCGCCGCGCAAGGCCCTCTTGAAGGTATGCCGCTGGCGTCTGATTGTTTCGTTGGCGCGAAGATAACAGGCGGTGGCGTTTTCGCCAACGGCTTTTTGCCGCCCGTGTCACGGACCTGTCATCAGACCCGCGCTCCAGCTTTTTCGCAGCCGTGACGACAAAGTTTTCGCGGCATCGATTTTTTTCGAAATCGGTATTTGCAATCCGCCCGCTTTTGTTTATAAGCGCCGCACACCGGCCGGGCCATCACCTGGCGGCCCCTGCTGGGGAATAGTTCAACGGTAGAACGACGGACTCTGACTCCGTTAATCTTGGTTCGAATCCAGGTTCCCCAGCCAATCTCTCTTCGAAACTTCCCTGAAGTTTTCTCTCAGCTGCTTTGGCCGCCGATCGCAATTGACGGCGGTTGCGCTTTCGGGTTCCGTCCGATCCCCTTCCCGTTCGCCGCAGATGCGGGCGTGAAAACCCTGTCCCGCCGACTGACGGAACAGGGCGCAGTTGCCTGTTGATATTATCTGGCGATCAGGACCGGAAACTTGGCGTCCTGCAGCACGGATGCCGTCACGCCGCCGAAGATCCGTTCGCGCAGGCGCGAATGGCCGTATGCGCCCATGACGATGAGGTCGGCGCTGATCTCCAGCGCGTGCTTTTCGAGCACGTCTTCCACCAGGCGGCCACCGCTTGCCAGCTGTTCGACGAGCACCTTTATGCCGTGACGCGCCAGATAGGCGGCGACGTCGGCGCCGGGTTCGCCGCCGCTGACCCAGTAGGAGCTGTCGGGATCGACGAGCACGACATGCACCTCCTCCGCCCATGTCATCATTTCCAGGGCCTCGCGCGCAGCCTTGGCCGCTTCGGTACGGGAGTTCCAGGCGAGCAGGATCCGTCTCGGCTTCAACGTCCCGCGGTCCTTCGGCGCCAGCAGGAGAGGGCGGCGGGCCTCGAAGACGCCGCCATCGACGATCCGACCCGTGAGGGTGCCGTCGCTGCGAACGCCGTCCCCGATCATCAGCACGTCTGCATAAAGTGCACGGCGATGGATTTCCTCGCTGACGAAAACGCTTTCGGCGTAGAGAATATCGACATCGAACGACAGGCCGTTGGTCTTGCAGGCGCTTGCCACCTGTTTCCGGATGCCGTCGAGCGATCTCAGGTCCTCGTCCCGCTGGTCGAGCCATACCGTGCCGGCCGGAAAATCGCCCATGGTTGCCGGGGCGGCCAAACTGGCCACCACGACGGAAAGATGCGCTTCGAGTTCAGTCGCCACTTCCATGGCGCGGGCGAGATCGGCGGCCGGGTCCGTATTGCCGATCACTGAAAGCACTGTCTTGAATGACATTTTCTGTCTCCTCTGCATGAGGCCGTGATCGGCCCTGTGAACGAAGCCTAGGACCGGTGCCCGCCGGTGCCATGATCTTCGTCAACCGGAACCCGGGAATGGCAAATTGCGGCACGCTGCCTGCGGATGTTAGGATCCGCAAAGCCGGCCTCCGGCGCCGCAGGGAAAGCTCTTGTCATGCCGCAACGCAGCGCAGGTCTTTTGATATTCCGGCAGGTCGCCGGATATCGGGAAGTGTTTCTGGTTCATCCCGGCGGGCCGTTCTGGGCACGCAAGGACGAGGGAGCATGGTCCATTCCAAAGGGTCTCGTCGATGACGGCGAAGACGAGCAGGCCGCCGCGAAGCGGGAGGTCTTCGAGGAAGTCGGAGCGACAATCGAGGACGAATGCGAATGGCTCGGCGAATATCGCCAGCCCGGCGGCAAACACGTGCTCGCATGGTCGGTAGAGGCCGATATCGACGTCGAAAACATCGTCAGCAACACGTTCCGGATCGAATGGCCGCCGAAATCGGGAATGATGAAGGAATTTCCCGAGGTCGACCGTGCCGGATGGTTCGGGCTCGACGAAGCGGAGCGCAAGATATTGAAGGGCCAGAAACAGATCCTTGCCGATTTCGCGGCGCGGCGGCCGTAGAGCAAGGGCACGCAAGTCCGGCTTTGTCCCGGAGAGACTGCCTGGGCCAAAGTCCGGCGAAAACTCCTGCCCGCTTGACTTAGATCACCACAGGGCCCGTGATGGGCAGATACGAAAGCCGCCGGACATCAGCGTTCATGGAGCCTCCCTTTGAACCGTATCGCACAAGCCGCCATCATTCTCGCAGTCGTTGGCGCCGCCGGTTATTTCGGCTGGCGGTACCAGCAGGACCTTCGGGCGGCGCAGGCCATGCAGGGGATCGCCAGCGGTAACGGCCGCGTCGAGGCGGTCGAGATCGACGTCGCGGCGAGAACCGCAGGGCGCCTCTCGGACATCCTGGTTAGGGAAGGCGACTTCGTCAAAGCCGGCGCGGTCGTCGCCCGCATGGATATCGAGCAGCTCGCGGCCCAGAAGCGGGAAGCGGAAGCCCAGCTTGCCAGGGCAAGGATCGCCATCGAAACCGCGAAAAGCCTGGTCGTCCAGCGCCAGGCGGAAAAGGAAGCCGCGGCCGCGACCGTTTCCCAGAACGAGGTCCAGCTGCAATCGGCCCGCAAGCGGCTTACCCGCAGCGAACAGATGAGCCGCAGCGGATCGGTTTCGGACCAGTTGCTGGACGACGACCGCGCCCGTGTCGAAGGAGGCGTCGCAACCGTCGCGGCGGCAAAAGCCAACCTTGCCGCAACCGATGCCGCGGTCGGCGCAGCGCAGTCGCAGGTCGTGGATGCCGGGGCCGCGGTCGAGGCCATGCAGGCGACCGTCGCGCGCATCAACGCCGATCTGCGCGATTCCGAGCTCAAGGCGCCGCGCGACGGACGCGTGCAATATCTCGTGGCTCAGCCCGGAGAAGTGGTGGCGGCCGGCGGCCGCGTGCTCAACATCCTCGATGTCGGCGATGTCTACATGACCTTCTTCCTGGCCACGGAGGAGGCAGGCCGCACCCCGATCGGCGGCGAGGCCCGGATCGTTCTCGATGCCGCCCCGCAATATGTCATTCCTGCCCGGATATCGTTCGTGTCCGACGTGGCGCAGTTCACGCCGAAGACCGTGGAAACCGAAGAGGAGCGCCAGAAGCTTATGTTCCGCCTGCGGGCGCGGGTCTCTCCTGAACTGCTCCAGAAATATATCGCGCAGGTCAAGACCGGCCTGCCGGGCCGGACCTATGTGAAGCTCGATCCCGCCGCGACATGGCCGGCGGCCCTGGCGCAGCCGCTGACCCCATGAACCCGGAACAACAGGCAACCGGCGCCCCGGCGGAACCGGCCTATGTGGCGCGGCTGAAGGATGTCAGCCATTCCTATGGCAGGACGCGCGCCATCGACGGTGTGAGCCTCGACCTGCCCGCGGGACGGATGATCGGCCTCATCGGCCCGGACGGTGTCGGCAAATCCTCGCTGCTCTCGCTGATCTCAGGCGCGCGGCAGATCCAGACGGGCGAGGTCGAGGTGCTCGGCGGCGACATGCGCAGCAACCGCCACCGGGACCGCACCTACCCGGCGATCGCCTACATGCCGCAGGGGCTCGGCAAGAACCTCTATCCGACGCTGTCGGTGTTCGAGAATGCCGATTTCTTCGCCCGCCTGTTCGGCCAGGGCCGCGAGGAACGGCAGTACCGCATCGCCAACCTTCTGAAGCGCACCGGCCTGTCGGGTTTCGAGGATCGTCCCGCCGGCAAGCTTTCGGGCGGCATGAAACAGAAGCTCGGCCTTTGCTGCGCCCTCATCCACGATCCGGACCTGCTTATTCTCGACGAACCGACGACCGGGGTCGATCCGCTGTCGCGCCGGCAGTTCTGGAGCCTGGTCGAGGATATTCGAAGGGAGCGGCCGGAGATGAGCGTGATCGTCGCGACCGCCTATATGGAGGAAGCGGCGCGTTTCGACTGGCTGGCCGCCATGGATGCCGGCAAGGTGCTGGCGACCGGCACGCCGCGCCAGATCTTGACCCGCACCCGCGCGCATACGCTCGACGAGGCTTTCATCCAGCTTATGCCGGAAGAGAAACGGACCGCCTACCGTGCGGTTTCGATCCAGCCTGCGGACTTCGCCGAGGCTGACGTCGCCATCGAGGCGGAAGGCCTGACGATGCGGTTCGGGGATTTCACGGCGGTGGACAATGTCAGCTTCCGCATCCGCCGCGGCGAGATTTTCGGCTTCCTCGGCTCGAACGGCTGCGGCAAGTCGACGACGATGAAGATGCTGACCGGCCTGCTGCCGGCAAGCGAGGGTACCGCGAAACTGTTCGGCAAGACGATCGATCCGAAGGACATGGATGTCCGCCGGCGTGTCGGCTACATGAGCCAGGCCTTCTCGCTCTACAGCGAACTGACGGTCCGGCAGAATCTCGACCTGCATGCGCGGCTGTTCCAGCTGCCGGCCGACACGATCCCCGCCCGGATCGCGGAAATGGGCCGGCGCTTCGAGCTTACCGACGTCATGGACACGCTGCCCGACGCGCTGCCGCTCGGCGTCCGGCAGCGGCTGTCGCTGGCTGTGGCGCTCATCCATTCGCCGGAAGTGCTGATTCTCGACGAACCGACATCCGGGGTCGATCCCATCGCCCGCGACCAGCTGTGGGCGGCGCTGATCGAGCTCTCGCGGAAAGATCGCGTCACCATATTCATCTCCACCCATTTCATGAACGAGGCGGAACGCTGCGACCGCATATCGCTGATGCATGCCGGCAAGGTGCTGGTGAGCGATACGCCCGAGGAGATCCGCAAAACCCGCTATGCCGCCACGCTCGAGGAAGCGTTCATCGCCTATCTCGAAGATGCGATCGGCGAGACGGCGGCTTCATCCGCGCCGCCCTCGACGACGGCCGAAGACGGACGCAGATTCACAAGCCCTGACCGGCACCGCGCCTTCGACCTGCGCCGGATCTGGAGCTACAGCCTTCGCGAAACCCTGGAAATCCGCCGCGACCCCATCCGCGCCACGCTGGCGCTGATCGGCAGCGTCATCCTGATGTTCGTGATCGGTTACGGCATCAACATGGACGTCAAGGACCTGAGCTTTGCGGTTCTCGACCGGGACGATACGGTCGCCAGCCGCGACTACGTCGCCAATATTTCCGGTTCCCGCTATTTCATCGAGCAGCCGCCGATTGCAGATTATGCCGACCTCGATAGGCGCATGCGCGACGGCTCGCTGAAGCTGGCGATCGAGATACCGGCGGGTTTTGCCGAACATGTCGCCCGCGGGCACGATGTCGAAATCGGCGCATGGATCGATGGCGCGATGCCGCAGCGGGCGGAAACGACGCGCGGATACGTGCAGGGCATGCATGCCCAATGGCTGGCGCAGAAGGCCCGCGAGATCTACGGCAATGCTGCAAGCGGCCAGTTCTCGATCGAGACCCGCTTCCGCTACAATCCCGGCATCGAAAGCCTGGTGGCCATGGTGCCGGCCGTCATTCCGCTGCTGCTTCTGCTGATCCCGGCCATGCTCGCGGCGCTTTCGGTGGTGCGGGAAAAGGAACTCGGCTCGATCGTCAATTTCTACGTGACGCCGGTGACGCGGCTCGAATTCCTCATCGGCAAGCAACTCCCCTATCTGGCGCTCGGCATGATGAACGCGGTGCTCCTGTGGCTGTTCGCAGTCCTGGTGTTCCAGGTGCCGTTCACCGGCAGCCTGCTTGCCTTTGCGGCAGCCGCTCTTCTTTATGTCGGCTTCGCGACCGCCTTCGGCCTGCTCGTCTCGACCTTCATGTCGAGCCAGATCGCCGCGATCTTCGGCACCACGCTGATGACGATCATCCCGGCCGTGCAGTTTGCCGGCATGATCGATCCCGTCTCCTCGCTGCAGGGCATCGGGGCGCTCGTCGGACAGATCTATCCGACCACCTATTTCAACATCATCTCGCGCGGGACCTTCTCAAAAGGCCTCGGTTTCGACAGCCTCCTTGGGGCTTTCCTGCCCCTCCTTGTCGCCGTTCCGCTGCTGATTGCGGCAAGCACCGTCTTTCTCAAGAAACAGGCAAGGTGACGGATGCGGCTCGCCAACATCTTCCATCTCGGGATCAAGGAACTGCGCGGCCTGATGCGCGACCCGATATTGCTCGGGCTGATCGCCTATTCCTTCACGATCGCCGTTTATACGGAAGCAAAAGCCGTTCCCGAAACATTGAACAACGCGCCGATCGCGATCGTCGACGAGGACAGTTCGCCGCTTTCGCGGCGGATCGCCGACTCCTTCCTCCGCCCCTATTTCAAGCCGCCGGCGATGATCACCGCGGATGAGATGGATGCCCGCATGGATGCCGGCACCGATACGTTCGCGCTCGATATTCCGCCGAACTTCCAGAGCGACCTGATCGCCGGCAAGACGCCGGTCGTCCAGCTCAACGTCGATGCGACCCGCATGACCCAGGCGTTTTCCGGATCCGGCTACGTGCAGAATATCGTCTCGACCGAGGTCTCGGGCTTCTCCGCCGAAGACAGCCGCGCGCCGACGGTGGACCTCGCATTGCGTGCGCGGTTCAATCCCGAACTCAACCAGATGTGGTTCGCATCGGTGATGAACGTCATCAACAACGTCACCATGCTGGCGATCATCCTGACCGGCACCGCGCTGATCCGCGAGCGGGAGCACGGAACGGTGGAACACCTGCTGGTGATGCCGCTGACGCCGTTCGAAATCATGGCCGCGAAAGTGTGGTCGATGGGGCTGGTGGTGTTCGCCGCCACCCTGCTCTCGCTGATCTTCGTGGTGCAGGGATTGCTGAAGGTTCCGATCGAAGGATCGATCTCGCTGTTCATGGCGGGGGCGGCGCTGCATCTCCTGGCGGCCACAGCCATGGGGATTGCGCTTGCCACGCTTGCGGGCTCCATGCCGCAGTTCGGCCTGTTGCTGATGCTGGTTCTCCTGCCGCTGCAGATCCTTTCGGGCGCGACGACCCCGCGTGAAAGCATGCCGGAAGTGATCCAGACGATCATGCTCGCCGCGCCCAACACGCATTTCATCCTGCTCGCCCAGGCGATCCTTTATCGCGGCGCCGGGTTCTCGGTCGTCTGGCCGCAATTCGCCTGGCTGTTGGTCATCGCGACTGCCTTCTTCGCGTTCTCGCTGCGCGGCTTCCGCAGGTCCCTGCGATAACGCGGCTTCTGCCGTCGGTTAAACGGGAGTAGGATTGTCGGGATACGATGAGGGAGTTCGAAATGGGAAAAGCAAACAAGACACCTGCGCCCGCGACACCCAAGGACGTCGCCAAGGAGCAGGACGATTATCTGGAAGAGTCGCTCGAAGAGACTTTTCCCGCCAGCGATCCGATCGCGCCGGGCCATCCCCAGAAGCCGGCGAAAAAGCCGCTTGCTCCGAAGAAGATATAGCCCGGCGACCCAGGTCACGATTGTGGCTTCCGAGACACCCGGAGCAGTTGCGTTTGGCGCAACTCGGGCGCATGATGGTGGTTCGGTAACCATGTAAAGGGCGTTGCCGCTTCAGGAATTTTACACCCTGGCTCCAATGAAAGGAGGACGTCATGTCTTCCGACTTCTCACAGACCATCTCCCGCAATCTGGTCCGTGTCAGCGGCCCGGGATATCGGGAAAATATCGAGCTTCACGCGTTCAGGGAGCGTACGCAGCCGGGCGGCATGCTTGTCAGCGGCCGAGCCGGCGGAACGGGGGCCGCGATTTTGCTTGCCCGTTTTGGCGATCGTCCCGAAAACAGCTTCGGGGCCGCAATATCGGCCTCGTTGAGCACATACAGAGATACTGCAGCACCGCAGCTTTGAGGTTTCGGCCGACAAAGGCGGGATTTCGCAAATCGGCCATTTCACGCTTTGCATGCCTTTCGGCCGTACAAGAGTTCGCTTCTCGACTTTCCATCGCCGCTCAGGAGGACAAAATGGCTAAAGGCCAGGTACGAAGTAATCGCGAAGTTCGCAAACCGAAAAAAGACAAGGCCGCAGCGGTGACGGCAGCGCCAGCGGGCGCGCAGGTCAAGCTCGCCGGCAGCGGCCCCACCTCCGGCAAGAAGCCGAAATAACGGCTCTTCGCGCCGGAGGTGCCATATCGGGGCGCCTCCGGCGCGGATCAATGCCTTCCCGGCATACAGGCAGAGCTGCAATCCGACGGTGCGGAGATCCTTCCGCAATGCCGGTTTTTCCTGTCGTCTTCGCGCGGTGCCCGCCAAGACGCTGATCCATGCAGGGTCCGATAAAAGCCCCCGCGCCGGCGCGTGCCGGCCATGATACTTCTGGGGTGATGGGATGACGATATTTTCCGTCCGGCATGTCACCTCCTACCGGTATAAAAGGCCGGTGGAGTTCGGCGAACACAGGCTGATGTTCAGGCCGCGTGACAGCTTTGACCAGACCTTGCTGAGCTCCCGGCTCGATGTCCATCCGAAACCGGACCATGTCCGGTGGATCCACGATGTCTTCGGCAATTGCGTCGCGCTCGTGGAGATCTCGAAAGCCTCGTCCGAACTCCGGTTCGAAACGATCATCCGCCTCGACCACACGCCGCAGGTGGCGATGGATTTCCAGATCGACGACGAGGCCCTCACCTATCCTTTCACATACGATCCGGAAGAAGCCTTCGATCTGGAGCGCACCATCCAGCGCCACTATCCCGATCCCGAGGATCGGCTCGGCAAATGGGCGCGGCAATTCGTCAAGATCGGCCACCCGACCGAAACCGGCCATCTCCTGATGACAATGTGCTTTGCCATCCATGAGAGCTTCATCTACGGCCGGCGTCTGGAACACGGGACGCAGCCGCCGCTCGAGACCCTGCAGCTGCGCCGCGGCACCTGCCGCGATTTCGCACTTCTGATGATGGAGGCGGCGCGGGCGCTCGGCCTGGCGGCGCGTTTCGTCACCGGCTACATCTATGTGCCCGATCGCGACGGATCGATAACGCTCGGCGGTGGATCGACCCATGCCTGGTGCCAGATCTATCTTCCCGGTGCCGGCTGGGTCGAGTTCGATCCCACCAACGGCATCGTCGGCAACCGCGACCTGATCCGCGTCGGCGTCGCTCGCGATCCCCGGCAGGCAATCCCGCTATCGGGGAGCTACGATGGCGCCGAGTCCGATTTCGACAGCATGTCCGTGCAGGTCAACGTGACCACCGACGACCATAGCGTGAAACTCCACGGGTGACCGGAACACAGGCGTTATTCAAGCGTTGCCGCTGAGCCGCCAATTCGGGAAGAGGTCCTTCGCAGGGATACGATCATGAAGATACGCGCGGGGTTTCGCCTGGTTTATGAATGCCAGCACGATACGGCCATGCTGCTGGTCCTCAATATCCATCCCACGCGTCGGGCGGACTTGCTGAGCGAACAGGTGCTGAGCTTCGACCGGCCTATCGACGCCCGCGGTTATCTCGACAGTTTCGGAAACGCCTGCAGCCGCATCGTCGCGCCGCCGGGTCTAACGACGATTTCCACCGAGTTCGAGATCTATGACGACGGTCTGCCCGATCCGGTGCCGCAAGATGCCTTCCAGCACGACATCAAGGACCTGCCCGACGACGTGCTGGTCTTCCTGCTGGGCAGCCGCTACTGCGATACCGACCGCCTTGCGGATTTCGCCTGGAAGACATTTTCCTCCGCCCCTGTCGGCTGGCCGCGGGTGCAGGCGATCCTCGACTTCGTCCACAAGCGCATCGCCTTCAATTACCAGAACGCGGACCCGCTGAGGACGGCGTTTGGGGGATATACCGATCGCACCGGGGTTTGCCGGGATTTTGCGCATCTCGCCATCACGCTGTGCCGCTGCATGAACATCCCGGCGCGTTATTGTACCGGCTATCTTGGCGATATCGGTGTTCCGAAGGATCCGAACCCGATGGATTTCAGCGCCTGGTTCCAGGTTTATCTCGGCGGCCGCTGGAATACGGTCGATGCCCGCCACAATACACCCCGGATCGGCCGCATCCTGATGGCGACGGGGCGGGATGCAACGGACGTGGCTCTTTCGACCGCCTTCGGCCCGGCAATCCTGTCTTATTTCGAGGTGACTACCGAAGAAGTGACGGCGTCGGCCTAAATCTCAAGACCCCCGGTACCCCTGGTTTCTGCGACAGGACCGTAGGTACCGCAGATATCCTTTTGCGGCGCAGCTTCACAATCAGGAATAGTATATTCAGCAATTTCAGAAACAGGAAGTTGACAGTTCGGTCGCGGTGGATTAGGTAAAGCGCATCGATACTTTGTTTGCCGATCTTTGTTACTGCTGCGCCTTGCGCTTCTTGACGAACTTTCCCTCTCAAAAGTCGAAACACCCGCCGTGCGTCGCCCGGTGGTTTATCAATGTTGCTAAGAAAGGGTTCGTTATGGCCACTGGCACAGTTAAATGGTTCAACGCCACCAAAGGCTTCGGCTTCATTCAGCCTGACGACGGCAGCGCCGACGTCTTCGTTCACATCTCTGCCGTCGAACGCGCCGGCATGGGCTCGATCGTCGAAGGCCAGAAGCTCGCATTTGAACTCGAGCGTGACCGCAAGTCGGGCAAAATGTCCGCAGGCCAGCTCCAGGCTGCCTAAAACTTTAACCTCCCATGACCACGGATGTACTGGCGTGGCGGTAAAAGATATGCGAAGGCCAGACCGATGTCTGGCCTTTTTCCGTTGAGGCAATTGGCTGACGCGAATATTTGCATGACCTCCCGTCTTGCGCGATATTCGTTTTCAACCGCAACATTCCAGATCTGACAAGGAAGATACTTTGAGACACCCGAGCGACAACAGCTTTGCCGACCGCCGTAAAAACGCGGCGGCTGCCAAGAAAGAGCTTTTGGCGAAGTTCGCGTCCGCCCCTAAACCGAATGACCCCGCCATGCAGGAACGGCGCGCCGAGCGCGAGGCCGTTGCCGCCGCGAGAGAAGCCCGCCGCGCCGAGCGCGAAGCCCTGAAGGCTGCCGAGAACGAGCGCGTGTTGCAGGAAGCGGCCGCGAGGGCTGCAGCCGCGGAAGCCCATGAGAAGGCCGAGGCCGAGGCCCGGCAGGCAGAAGCGGACGAACGGATTGCCCGGGTTATAGCCGATGAAGCCGCCCGCAAGGCGGAGCGCGACCGTCGCTACGCTGCCCGCAAGGCCCGCCAGCGCTGAATCTTGAAGCCTGTGCCTGAGAACGTGCAGGCACATCCCGCTTCGGCACGCCACATGCTCGTGCCGTTTGGCTTCGGCTCCACGGGCCTTTGTTCTTCGAACTCGCCTGTGCGCCGAATGCACAACTACCTCCCGACCGATCAAGGACTGACCATTGAACACGACCGAGAATATCAAGACTGCAACCACCCCGACTGCGGCGCATGCGTTGGCGGTCGAGCTGACGCCGACCCAGATCAGGGGGCTCAAGCTCGCCAAGGATGGTGACCTGTTTCCGCAGGAAGCCAAGAAGTGGACGCATCTGAATGCGGTCGTGACCTACGCGCGCAACGACCGGTTCAAGGAACGCCCGCAGAAGATCAAGTTCCTGACGACGACGACGTTGAACGAACTCAGGGAATACGGTCTTCTGCGCACCCTCAACGAGGAGGTCTCGGTGGAGGAATCGGCGCATGGGATCACCATGGCCGGCAAGATGTGGCTCCTGAAGAACAAATAACCGGCAAACGGCCATGCCGTTCGACATGCAGCAGCCGGATCACATCAAATGCGGCTGCGGCAGACCTCTCGTATCCTGAGGACATGAGAGCGCTCCTCTTGCCTTTGTCCGGCTTCGCCCCACATTGAATGCAGGTAGCAGATTCAGAACGGGCGCTGCGATCAAGGGCGCGAGCCCTGGCCCCAACGAGGAGGACGACATGTCTTCCATCAGGCGAATCCAACCTTCTTCCCAGACAGGCCCGCAGTTACATCGGGCAGGCTACGGATATCTGTTACGCATGGCAGTGCCGCTGATATCCATGACGTTCATTCTCTACATCCTGCTTCGCGATCTGTTCTGACCCGGATCGCGAAGCTGGCAACGCATCCATCGGCAACCGGAACGCCGGCTCCAAGAGAAAGGCGTTCCATTTCGGATGAAACCGTCATGACCCTGACATTTCCGAACAGAAGCCGCAGTTTCGACGAAACGCGCAAGGTCGTTCGTTTCATGGGTTACGACGGCATGTTCGAGGTCAGGTTCTTCGTGGAGGCCAAAGCGCTCTCCGACACCATGGCGGCTGGGATGTCGGAGGCCGATTATCTCAGGGCCTTCGACGCGGCCAGATCAAGCATCCAGGATGCGGCAATCAAGGCTTATCATCCCAATCGGGGAACCACCTACACGCTGACGGCTGCCGACCTGCGCTGATCCGGATGGAGACCGAACTTGTTTCCCGGGCGGCCGCCCCGGAACGCGGCGCAATCAATGAATGGTGGCGCGGTCGGTGCTCAGATCATAAACGAGGCCGTCGTCCCAACGCTCCAGGGTCCTGAGCGTATCGAAGCTGTCCCAATCCTTCGACGCCGAGGACCAGAAATGGACCTTTTCACAGCCGTCCAGTTTGGCGCGCAGCTTGGCGAACTCGAAAAGACGCCGCGCAACATCTAGGTCGTCGAGGAAACCGACGGACGCAAAGATCGGGATTTCGAGCTGGCGTCCGTGGACCGGATGCTCGCGGGTGAAGACGTGGCAGAGGCCGCGAATATATCCTTGCGCATCCCTCACCGTCAGCCAGTTGCGGCGCGACGAGGCCGAAGCGGTCAGCCGTTTCCACGTCTCCAGATCCAGGCGCGACACGATCAGCTGGACAACCGCGAAAGCGCGGTAGACATCCGCGGCGTTGAGGACGCCCACATCGTAATCCATCTCCATATCCTCGCTCCAAGAGACCTGTGCAGATCGCGCAGGCCGGCTCCCTAAACCCCATTTCCTAACACCCTCGGCGCCATGGACATTGACGCGCGTCAATGGGGCGCAGGCCGAACCGTCACCTTCGCTTGCGCTGGGTCAATGAGGCGGCCCGGGTTCGGGATAATCGTTGCGGCATTCATGCTTCCCACAACAAGGAGACGAATATGGCCAGAACGATGAAAGCCGCCGTCGTGCATCAATTCGGCAAACCGCTTGCGATCGAGTGCGTCCCGGTACCCGTGCCGGGGCCCGGCGAAATTCTCGTGAAGGTCATGGCCTGCGGCGTCTGCCACACCGACCTCCATGCGGCCGATGGCGACTGGCCGGTCAAGCCCAACCCGCCTTTCATTCCGGGGCACGAGGCCGCCGGCATCGTCGTCGAACTCGGCCCGGGCGTGACCGGATTGAAGGAAGGCGATGCGGTGGGCGTGGCCTGGCTGCACGATGCCTGCCTTAGCTGCGAATATTGCGAGACCGGCTGGGAAACGCTTTGCGAGCACCAGCACAATACCGGCTATAGCTGCAATGGCGGCTTTGCCGAATATGTCATCGCTTCGGCCGCCTTCGCCGCGAGGCTGCCGCAGGACGTCGATTTCGCGGCGATCTCGCCGATCCTCTGCGCCGGCGTCACCACCTACAAGGGGCTCAAGGAAACCGAGGCGCGGCCCGGCGAGTGGGTGGCAATCTCGGGCATCGGCGGGCTCGGCCATGTGGCGATCCAATATGCCAAGGCGATGGGCCTGCATGTGGCGGCGATCGACGTCAGTGCGGAGAAGCTGGACCTTGCCCGCAGCCTGGGCGCCGACCTGATGGTGGATGCCCGCCGGCTTACCGCTGTCGAAGAGGTCCTAAGTGCGACCGGCGGCGGCGCTCACGGCGTTCTGGTGACAGCCGTCTCGCCGCCCGCCTTTTCCCAGGCACTCCGCATGGCGAGGCGCAAGGGAACGGTCAGCCTGGTCGGCCTGCCGCCCGGCGAGTTCCCGACGCCGATCTTCGACGTCGTGCTGAAACGCATCACCGTTCGCGGCTCGATCGTCGGGACAAGGCGCGATCTCGACGAGGCAATCGCCTTTGCCGCGGAAGGCAAGGTCAAGGCGGAAATCCACAAGGCGCCGCTCGAAGATATCAACGATATCTTCGCCCGCCTCAAGGATGGCAGGATCGACGGGCGCATGGTGCTGGACTTCTCGTCCGCATCCTGATCGTCGCCGGCGTCGGGCGGCGTGCGCCCGGCGCCGAAACTCAATCCTGCAGGATGGCGGCAGCGACCGCATCGGGCGCCTTCGACGCGTCGAGATGCCGCCAGGTTATATCCGTCGGCTTGCGGGCCAGCTGGCCGGACAGCACGTCCGTGGTGGCATCCGACGGGCCTCCGGCCCTTTCGCGAACCCGCTGCCGGAGCAGTTCGGGATCGGCTTCGAGCCAGACGCCCTGAAAGCCTGCCCCTGTCCCGGCGGCGGCAGTCTCGATGAGGCGCCGGTTGGACGGATCATCGAAAACCGCGTCGGCGACGACTGAACCGCCCTCTGCGAGGATCAGCTCGGCATGCCGCGCCATCTCCCGATAGACCTTCTTCGAAACGTCGGGTTGATAGGCCGAGACCGGAAGTCTCGTCTCGGCGGAAACGCCATGGAGAGCTTTTCGGATCCGGTCGCTTTCGACGATCCTCGCCCCCGGAGGCGCGCCGACCCTGGCGGCCAGACGATCCGCGACCGTGGTCTTGCCGGAACCGCTGAGGCCGCCGATCGCGATCAGGCGCGGTGGCGCGTCTGCCAGGAGGCTCGCGGCGAGATCGAAATAAGACCTCGCCTCCCGCGCCAGCCCGAGGGCATCCTGACCGGGTTCTTCGGCCTGCGTGGCCGTCACATGCGCACGGACCGCCGCCCGGATCGCCATCAGGAACGGCAGGAGGCAGAACCCGTCCTCGTCATCGGTCTCGTCGAGATACCGGTTCATCGCGAGATTGGCGAGATCGGGAAAACCCCGGTGCCAGAGATCCATCAGCAGAAAAGCGAGGTCATAAAGGACATCGACCGTGGCGATGCCGAGATTGAACTCGATGCAATCGAACAGGCATGGCTTGCCGCCCAAGAGGCAGATATTGCGCAGGTGAAGATCGCCGTGGCAGCGGCGGACCTTGCCGGCCGCTGCGCGCCGGTCAAGAAGCCCGGCATGCCGCGCGAGCCGGGACCGGAAGGCTTCGCCGAGCTTCGCCAGCTCCGCAGCGGCAAACACATGGCTGGTCGCAAACCCCGCCTCGTTGATGTCGAGGACCACCTTTATGTTGGCCGCCCCGCCTCCCTTGGAGACCACGGGTGCCCGGCGATGATAGAAGGCGATCATCCGGGCGGTCTGCGTCATCAGGTCCGGCGTCAGGCGGCCTGCCACCGCCATGCGATCGAAGAGCTGCCCCTGTTCGAAGCGGCCCATCTCGACGACGGCATCGACGAGCGGTCCGTCGCCATCGAACTCCAATACACCCGTATCCGCGCGGGTGATGCGCCGCACGCCGATATAGAGCCCCGGCGCGGTCTCACCGTTCAGCGCGACTTCCTTGCGGCAGGCATCCTCGCGGATCGCTGCCGTCGAGAAATCGACATAGGGTAGCTTCAGCGACTTCTTCAGCTTGTAGACCCGGTCGCCGACGAGAAAGATCATGGAGATATGCGTCTCCATCCGTTCCACCGGACCGGCAAACCCGTAGGATGCCGGGCTCGCCAGAAAGGCGATCGTGCCGCCTTGATCCTCAACCGTCATATCCCGCCTCCCCGCTCTGCCGCCTCATCTGACCAAGAGGCCATTCAACGGCCTGTCGGGCCTTGATATCGGTCAACGGGCGAGTACGACGCAGGTTGCGGCCTATGCGGTGCCCGGCCAGGATTTCAGTGCCCGGAGCGTCGGCGTCTTCTTGAAGATATGGCCGTCCATCCGCGCGAGCAGGCTGTCGAGAAGCATCACCGCCTCGCCGACCGCCGGTCCCTTGTTCAGCATCACGCATTCGGCGCGTGCCGCCATCGCCGCGTCGGTCATTTCGCCGCGCGACGGCAACCCGTCCTTGACGAGGTCCTCCAGAACCTGCGTCGCCCAGACAGTCGGCACCGCCGCCGCCTCGCAGATCCACAACAGCTCCTCCTGCATTTCCGCGACGCGTTCAAAGCCGATCTCGGCGGCGAGATCGCCGCGGGCGATCATCACGCCGAACGGCCGGTTGCGGCAGCGCGCCCGCGCGATCAGCGCCGGCAGGTTGGTGACCGCCTGCGGCTGCTCGATCTTGGCGATCAGGCCAAGCGGACGCTCGCGCGGCGGGAAAGCACCAAGCGCCTCTTCGAGAAGGTCGATATCGTCCGGCCGGCTGACGAAGGAATAACCGAGCATATCGGCATTGACGATGATCGTCGCGAGATCGGAATGATCCTTGGCCGTCAGCGGCGACAGGCCAAGCGCCGTATCGGGAAGGTTCAGGCCCTTTTCCGGTTTCAGCTTCGCGCCGCCGGTCTTGGTATGGGTGACGCGCACCACCGCCTCGCCTTCGGCGACGCTCTCGATCACGCCCTCCAGCTTGCCGTCGTCATAGCGAATGCGGTGACCGACAGCGACGCGGGTGACGATCTCCGGGAGTGACACGGCCGAGCAGAAGGGCACGTCATCGGTGAGGTAAGGCTCGCCCGCCGCGACGAGGCGCAGGCGGTCGCCGACCTGCAGTTTCGCCTTCTTCGCGCCGGCGACATTCTCGGTGCGGATCTTCGGCCCGGCTATGTCCATCAGCACCGTCAGCCGCCGGCCCAGCGTTTCGCCGGCCGCCCGCACGTGTCTCGCCATCGCCGCCCAGGCCTTGTCGTCGTCATGGGCGCAGTTGATGCGGGCGATATCCATGCCGCGCTTTGCGAGATCGAGGATGAAATCCGGCTGGTCCGCCGCCTCGCTCGGCAAGGTCACCATGATGCGGCCGCGGCGACGGGCCGGCGGCGAGCCGAACAGATCGTCGGTCGATCTCGTCAGCAGGCCCTCCCCCCGGAAAAATTCCTCCTCGGATGGCGGCGTAAACGGCGGGGCACTTGCCTGAATGGCGGCAAGCGAGGCGAGAACCGCGTCGATCGTCGGCAGAACGCGGCTTTCGAGCCGACCGAGAGACGACAGCCCTCGCCACATCAGCCGGCGCTGCAGGGCTCTCAGGTCGTGACGCCGCAGCGAGAGGTAGTGGCAGAGATTTCCAAGCGCCACCCGATGTTCTTCCGCCAGTAAGGCCCCGCCGGTCAGGGCGTTGAGGCTTGGCTCCGCCTGCGTGGCGATATCCCGCCGCAGCGCCAGCAATTCCTGGAAAAGATCGTTCAGTTCGTTGTCGTTGCCTGTGGGCTGTTCAGCTGTCTGCGGCATCGCTCGTCTCCATGGGGCCGTTTCCACCAGCCTGTCTCGCAAAGACAAATCCTTGATGACGGCTTGCCGGGCATTGCGCTGCGTCAAGGCGATGCCGGCGGGCGCGGTCCAAAAGCGGTGGCGAAACCGGCACGACGAGGAAAGGTATCCTGTGGAGATGACGCTCAGACATCACGGCCGCTACGAGGCCATCATCCGCGAGGCGATCTCGCTGCCGGCCATGCGCACGGCCGTGGTCCATCCCTGCTCGACGGAAACCCTGCGGTCCGCCGTCGAACTCAAGGAACAGGGCCTTCTCGATCCGATCCTCGTCGGCCCGGAACACAAGATCCGGGCGATAGCGGACGCCGCCGAATTGTCGCTCGCCGGCATCGACATCGAGCCCGTCGAGCACAGCCATGCGGCGGCCGAGCGCAGCGTCGAACTCGCCTCGACGACCAAGGTCGCTGCCCTGATGAAAGGCAGCCTGCACAGCGACGAACTGCTTTCCGCGGTCGTCGCGCCATCATCGAGACTGAAGACCGGGCGGCGCATGAGCCATGTCTACGTCATGGACGTTCCGGCCTATGACAAGCTGCTGGTCGTCACCGATGCGGCGATCAACATCCAGCCGGATCTCGATCAGAAACGCGATATCTGCCAGAACGCCGTCGATCTGATGCATCTTCTCGGCATCGCGAAGCCTCTCGTCGCGGTGCTTGCCGCCGTCGAGACCGTCAACAGCAAGATGCCCTCGACGCTGGATGCGGCGGCGCTCACCGTCATGGCGGCGCGCGGACAGATCGAAGGTGCTATCGTCGATGGTCCGCTCGCCTTCGACAATGCGATCAGCATCGAGGCCGCGCAGGCGAAATGCATCGCCTCGCCGGTCGCCGGACAGGCGGATATCCTCTTGGTTCCCGATCTCGAAGCCGGCAACATGCTCGCCAAGCAGCTCATTTATTTTGCCGGTGCGGACGCGGCCGGGCTGGTCCTCGGCGCCCGCGTTCCTATCATACTGACAAGCCGCGCAGACCCGGCCAAGGTTCGAACGGCATCCGCCGCCCTTGCGAGGCTGACTGCCGCGAAACGACTTGAAGCAAGGATGCCTTTATGACGGACAACCTTCTCCTGACGTTCAATGCCGGCTCCTCGACTGTAAAGATCGGCATATTCAAGGTGGACGGCGGCAGGCCGGAGCGGATCGGCAAGGCGGTTGTCGATTTCGGAACCTATCCGCTGATGCTGCATCTGAAGGAAGGCCCGCAGCAGTTCGAACTGCCGCTGACGGGCGAGGCCGGCGACGATCTTGCCGAGCTGATGGACGAAGTGTTCCGGGAACTGGGCACGCATTTCGACCTCGATACCGTCACCTCCGCCGGCCACCGGATCGTCCATGGTGGCGATGTCTTCGACGGCCCGGTGGAACTGACGACCGAGACGCTCGCCAAGGTCCGGTCGCTGACGGACCTGGCGCCGCTGCACCAGCCCCAGGCGCTGCGGATGATCAGGGCCGTCAGACACCTGCGGCCGCATCTTTTTCAGACGGGTTCGTTCGACACCACCTTCCACGCGACCCAATCCGATCTCGTGCGGCGTCTCGCCATTCCCCGCGCCTTTCACGATGAGGGCATCAAGCGATACGGCTTCCATGGACTTTCCTACCGCTACGTTGCCGGCGCGCTGGCCGCCAAGGCGCCCGATATCGCCGACGGCAAGGTGGTCATCGCCCATCTCGGCAGCGGCGCCAGCCTCTGCGCCATCGAAAACGGCCTCAGCCGCGATTCCAGCATGGGCTTCTCGACGCTCGACGGTATTCCCATGGCCACAAGGCCGGGATGGCTCGATCCCGGCGTGCTGCTGCATTTCCTCGGCCCGCTCGGCAAATCAGTCGAAGAGGTGGAAGACATGCTCTATCACAAGTCCGGCCTCCTCGGCGTCTCGGGGATAAGCGGGGATATCCGTGAACTCGTCAGTGACGGCCGCGACCAGGCGAGGGAGGCGATCGATCTCTTCGCGCTCAGGATCGCCGGCGAGATCGGCAGGCTCGCATCCACGCTCGGCGGCCTCGATGCGCTGGTCTTCACCGCCGGCATCGGGGAAAACCAGCCGCTGATGCGGGAGCGTATCGCGGAACGGCTTCTCTGGCTGGGCGTCGAGCTGGATGCGGCCGCCAATGACAGGAACGCGCTCAGGATCAGCAGCGACGCGAGCCGCATCGCGGTCCATGTCATTCCGACGGATGAAGAACAGATGATCGCGGAGGAATGCCTTTCCGTCCTTCAAGCGAAGGACCGGCCCGCCGCCTGACGACCGGCGTCGGGGAGCCCGTTTTCAGTTCAGGACAGATGTTTCCGATCAACTCGCCCTCTCGAAGGAGCAGGAATATGCAATCAAACCCGAATGTGCCGGCAACGCCGGAGATGAGCTCGAAGGAGATCGTGCTCCTGGACCGCTACTGGCGGGCGGCCAATTACCTTTCCGTCGGGCAGATCTATCTTCTCGACAATCCGCTTTTGAAGGAGCCGCTGAGGCCGGAGCATATCAAGCCGCGGCTGCTCGGCCACTGGGGCACGACGCCCGGCCTCAACTTCATCTACGCGCATCTCAACCGGATCATCCGTAACCGCGATCTCAGCATGATCTACGTCTGCGGGCCCGGCCATGGCGGGCCGGGCATGGTGGCCAGCACCTATCTCGAAGGTACCTATAGCGAGATCTATCCCGACATCAGCGAGGACGAGGCGGGCATGCGAAAACTGTTCCGGCAGTTCTCCTTCCCCGGCGGCATTCCGAGCCACGCGGCGCCGGAAACGCCCGGTTCCGTGCATGAGGGCGGCGAACTCGGCTACGCGCTGGTGCATGCCTATGGCGCGGCCTTCGACAACCCGGACCTGGTGGTCGCCTGCGTCGTCGGCGATGGCGAGGCCGAGACCGGACCGCTTGCCGCGAGCTGGCATTCCAACAAGTTCCTGAACCCCGCCCGCGACGGCGCCGTGCTGCCGATCCTGCACCTCAACGGCTACAAGATCGCCAACCCGACGCTGCTGGGCCGCATGGCGGACGAGGATGTGGACCATCTTTTCCACGGTTACGGTTACGAGCCGTTCTTCGTCGAGGGCCACGAGCCGGACACGATGCACCGGCAGATGGCCGCCACCCTGGACAAGGTCTTCGACCGCATCCGCGCCATCCAGCGGGACGCCCGGGCCGGCAAGGCACCGGAAGGCTCGCCTCGCTGGCCGATGATCGTGCTGCGCAGTCCGAAAGGCTGGACCGGGCCGAAGGAGGTCGACGGCAAAAAGGTGGAGGACTTCTGGCGCGCCCACCAGGTGCCTGTCTCCGGCTGCCGCGAGGACGACGGCCACCGCAGGATCCTCGAGGACTGGATGCGGAGCTACGATCCGGAAGACCTCTTCGACGCCAACGGCCGGCTGAAGGAGGAGCTGCGGGCGCTTTCGCCTGGCGGGGAGCGCCGCATGGGTGCCAACCCGCATGCCAATGGCGGCCTCGTCCGCAAGGAGCTCGTCGTCCCCGATATCCGCGACTATGCGGTCCCCGTGAAGACGCGGGGTGCCGACATGGTCCAGACGACGGAGATACTCGGCAGATATCTGCGCGACGTGCTGAAGCTCAACGATATCAATTCCAACTTCCGCATCTTCGGCCCGGACGAGACCGAGTCGAACCGGCTCGGCAATGTCTTCGAGGTCACCGACCGCGTCTGGATGGAAAGGATCGAGCCCTACGACGTGCATCTGTCCCGCGACGGGCGGGTGATGGAAGTTCTGTCCGAGCACCTTTGCCAGGGCTGGCTGGAAGGCTACCTGCTCACCGGCCGGCACGGGTTCTTCTCGTGCTACGAGGCCTTCATCCACATCGTCGATTCGATGTTCAACCAGCATGCCAAGTGGCTGAAGGTCTCCCGCGAACTGCCGTGGCGCAAACCGGTTTCCTCGCTCAACTATCTGCTCACCTCGCATGTCTGGCGGCAGGATCATAACGGCTTCTCCCACCAGGATCCCGGCTTCGTCGACCTCGTCGCCAACAAGAAGGCGGATATCGTGCGCATCTACCTGCCGCCGGATGCCAATACGCTGCTGTGGATCGGCGATCATTGCCTGAAGACCTGGGACCGCATCAACGTCATCGTCGCCGGCAAGCAGCCGGAGCCGCAATGGCTGACGATGGACGAGGCGATCCGCCATTGCGAAGCCGGCATCGGCATCTGGGACTGGGCAAGTAACGAGGGCGGCGCCGTCGAGCCCGACGTGGTGATGGCCTGCGCCGGCGACGTGCCGACGCTCGAGACGCTGGCGGCCGTGACCCTGCTGCGCGAGGCGATACCGGACCTGAGGATCCGCGTCGTCAACGTCGTCGACCTGCTTGCCCTGCAATCGCAGGACCAGCATCCGCACGGCCTGCCGGACGAGGTCTTCGACCGGTTGTTCACCGCCGACCGTCCGGTGATCTTCGCCTATCACGGTTATCCCTACCTCATCCACCGGCTGACCTATAAACGCACCAACCATCGGAACATCCACGTGCGCGGCTTCATCGAGGAGGGCACGACAACGACGCCCTTCGACATGACGGTGCTGAACGAACTCGACCGCTTCCACCTCGCCATCGAGGTGATCGAGCGGGTGCCCGGCCTGAAGGAAAAGTCGGCCGGGGTGATCGAGATGTTGAAGGGCAAGCTTGACGAACACACGCGCTATGTCCGCGAACATGGCGAGGACATGCCCGAAATCCGCAACTGGAAATGGCCGGCGCGCTGATCCTGACCCATGAAGGCCCTGGCTTCCGCTCGGGGCCTTCACCGCGTTCGGGAGCGGACTTCGCCGCCAGATCACGTTTCGGTGTTTCGCGGCGAAGTGTGTAACCAATCGCACGCCTCTTCCGTAATCATGCAGGAAAGCAGATTATGGACCGGGAGGTTTCCACCATGATGAACAGACGCCTATTCCTGGCCGGCAGCGCATTGGGGCTCGCCGCAGTCCCTTTCGCGATGAGCGCCCGGTCGACGCATGCCGCAGCCGGCAGTTTCCCCGTGACGCACACGGCGGACGAATGGCGCAAGCTGCTGACGCCTGAACAGTACAATATCCTGCGCGAGGAAGGCACTGAATATCCGGGCAGCAGCGCGCTTCTCAACGAGCACCGCAAGGGCACGTTCTCCTGCGTCGGCTGCGACCAGGCGCTTTTCTCGTCGGAGACGAAGTTCGAGAGCGGCACGGGCTGGCCGAGCTTCTGGGCACCGCTCAACAATGCGGTGGGCACGGTGCGCGACACCACGCTCGGCATGGTCCGCGTCGCCGTCAACTGTGCCCGCTGCGGCGGGCATCTCGGCCACGTCTTCGACGACGGACCGAAACCGACCGGCCTGCGCTACTGCATGAACGGGGCGGTCCTGAAATTCAGTCCGGCATCTGCCTGACCCGCCGCCCTTCATTTCAATTCGGTTGAGGAGACCGCCATGAGAAACAACAGGAAACTATCCCATCCGCTCACCGCCTTCGCAGGCGCGGCGCTGGTTCTCGCAGGCCTGACATTCAGCGCTACGGCCGAAGAAGGAATTGCCATCCCCGCGCCCGCCGTCGATCAGGCGGCGAGCACGGCCGCGACAGAAACCGCCATCTTCGCCGGCGGCTGTTTCTGGGGCGTTCAGGGCGTGTTCCAGCATGTCGAGGGCGTCAAGAACGCCGTCTCCGGTTATGCCGGCGGCGCCAAGGAGACCGCCGCCTACGAGACGGTCGGCTACGGCAAGACGGGCCATGCGGAATCGGTTCGAGTGACCTTCGATCCGAAGAAAGTCACCTACGGGCACCTGCTGCAGATCTATTTCTCGGTCGCCCATGACCCGACCCAGCTCAACCGCCAGGGACCGGATGTCGGCACGCAATATCGCTCGACGATCTTCCCGACCAGCGAGGAACAGGCCAAGGTCGCCAAGGCCTATATCGACCAGCTCAACAAGGCCAAGGTCTTCCATGCGGCAATCGCCACGACGATCGAACCGGGCAAGGCCTTCTATCCGGCGGAGGCCTATCATCAGGACTTCCTGACCCAGAACCCGACCTATCCCTATATCGTCTACAACGATCTGCCGAAGATCGAGAACCTGCGGAAGCTGTTTGCGAGCGATTACCGCGACAAACCGGTCCTCGTCGCCCAGGCCGGCATCGGCAACTGAGCCTCAGCTTTCCTGCGCCGCCTCCGCGCGCCGGGTCACGCCCGGCACGCCGAGGCAGGCGACGACGATCAGGGCGGTGATCAGGAACATTGCGATGAAGGTCATGTGCAACGCATGCTGAAGCGCAAGCCGGACGGGCGAGTCGGCCGCAAGCCCGCCGCCTGCCCCCTGCAGGAGGTCGCGCACCTGATCGGACGTGATCGGCCCCGCGACGGAATTGGCAAGGCCGTAAGTCAGCACGGCACCGAGAAGCGCTGCACCGAGCGTGCTTCCGAGATTGCGGGAAAAGACGTTGGAGGCGGTCGCGCTGCCGCGTTCCGACCAGCCGACATTGTCCTGGATGATCACCAGGCCGGAAATGTTCAAGAGACCCATGCCGAAACCCATCAGCAGCGAGCCGGCACCGGCCTGGACGGGCGAGCTTCCCGGCGTCAGCAGCACCAGGAAAAGCGTCCCGACCGGCACGAAGACGCTGCCGGCGATCATCAGCGGCCGCAATCCGAAGCGCGGAAACATCCGTGAGGCGAAGGTCCCGCCGCTCGGCCAGCCGACCAGCAGCATGGTCAGCGCGAAACCCGCAACCAGCGGCGATCGGTCGAGCACCGTCTGCACGTACATGGGCAGGAAGGTGGTCAGCCCCATGATCGCCATGCTGGCGAGGAAGACCGCGGTATTGGCGAAGGCGATCGGCCGCTTCAGCCAGAGTTCGAGGGAAATCATCGGGGCCTCGGCGCGCCGCTCCTGCCAGATGAACAGCAAGAAGCTGACGAGAAAGACGGCCAGCGAAACGAACATGTAGGCGGTGGCGCCTTCGGTTTCCGTGAGCGCGATCATCAGCGCCGAAATGGCCACCGCGAACAGGCCGGCTCCCAGAAAATCGATCGATACCGTGCGGGTCTGCTTTTCCTCGTGCAGATAGACGATGAAGCCGAGCGCCGATGCAATGCCGATCGGGACGTTGATCCAGAACACCCAGGCCCAGGGAAGGCTGTGGACGATGACGCTGCCGAGCAGCGGCCCGACGACCGCCGAAAGCGCCCAGACGCTGGCCAGATAACCCTGCACCTTGCCGCGCTCCGCCCCCGGATAGAGGTCGCCGACCACCGTCATGATGACCGGCTGGATCGCGCCGGCACCGATGCCCTGCAAGAGCCGGAAGGCGATCATCGACGGCATGGACCAGGCAAAACCGGCCAGAACGGAAGCGATCAGGAAGATCGCCGTGCCGAGCAGGATGATCGGCTTGCGGCCGTAAATGTCGGAAAGCTTGCCGAACACCACGGTCATCGCCGTCTGTGCGAGCAGGAAGGACGAGAAGACCCAGCTATAGAGGTTCAGCTGACCGAGCTGGGCGGCGATCTGCGGCATGGCCGTCGAAACGATCGTGGCCTCGATCGCGATCATCGCCATGCTTGCCATGACGGCCGCAATGACGAGCGCCCGGTTGGAGCTTGGATGGGTCATGGGTTTACCTGGGAACGCCACGCGGCGAACACGATGGGAATGGACGTTCGGCGGTCAAACGGCCGTCGGTGCGGGATGTTTCTTAGTATCCCGCTTCCGGCGGGCGTCAAGCGCCAAATCTGGCATTCATCAAGGAAGGCGATGAGCCAGTGGCCTCGGCGGCCGCTCAGAAGGACTTCATGTCAGGCCGGCCGAGCGCCCTGACCGCCTCGTCGCCAGCGGCCGCGACCTGGTTGCGGCCGCTGTTCTTCGCCCGGTAGAGCGCATGATCGGCGTACTCGAACAGTTCCGCGGTCGTCAGCCTGTCGCCCCTGGCAGGATGGAAGGTCGCCGTGCCGATGCTGATCGTCACATATCCCCAGGGCAGGTTCTTCTCATGCGGCAATTTAAGATCGGCGACACGCTGGCGGATCTTCTCCGCCGCCTTCAATGCACCCGCGCCGTCGGTATCCGGCAGAAGGACCGCCAGCTCCTCGCCGCCATAACGGGCTGTAAAATCTCTCGACCGGCGGATCGAGCCACGCACCACATCGGCGAGCGCGCGCAGACAGTCATCGCCGGCGGCGTGGCCGTAGGTATCGTTGAAGAACTTGAAGCGGTCGGCGTCTATCATCAGAATGGAAAGCGGCGCGAGCTGCTTTGCGGCCTGCAGCACCATGTCCTCGAAATGGATGTTGAAGGAGCGGCGATTGGCGAGCTGGGTGAGCTCGTCGGTATTTGCGAGCGCGTCCAGCTCCTCCTGGATGTTCTTCTGGCGCGTCACGTCGCGCGTCACGGCAACGATGCGTATGTCGGCGCCGGTGCCGCCCGGCAGCCGGTTCAGCGTGGTTTCGAGCCAGATCTGCTTGCCATCGGCCCGCTTGCGGCGGACGACCATGTTTTCCCTCGTCGATCCTTGCCGCAAGCGCTCCATGATCTGGGAAACGACCTCATGATCGTCTTCGTGCAGGTTCTCGAGGATATGGGTGCCGATCATCGCGTCGGGATCGACGCCGAGTATCTCCCTGACGGACGGCGACAGATATTCCCGGATCCCATTGCCGTTGAAGCGCTGGATCAGGTCGCCGGAGCCTTCCGCAAGCAGCCGGAATTCGGCCTCGCGCGCCACCAGCAACGCTTCGCTCGCGCGCCGCAGCATGATCTGGCGTCGCCAGCGCCAGACGAGGAAACCGGTGATCGTCACCAGGATAAGACAGGACATCCAGCGGATCCGCGCGCCCCTCATCCAGGTCGCCAGCGTTTCGGACTGGGACGCCGCGGAAAGCCCGACGAGACCGCTATGCTTGCTCCGGTAATAGCCGCCTATGCGCTGAGTCTCGTCGATCGGCGACGTGTAGTGATAGGAGCCGGAATCGCTTTGGCGAAGGTAGGTCGTGAAGAGATCGTAGGAGGAGATGCTCGATCCCAGCTGTGTCTGGAGGAACGGCGCGCGCGCCAGCACGACACCGTCGCGGCGGACCAACAGGAACGAACCTTCGCTGCCGAGGCTGAACCCCTGGAAAAAATTGGTCAGTTCTGTGAGGATGAAGGCAGCGAGCGCAACTCCGCCGAAACTGCCATCCGGATTGCTGATCCTTTGCGTGACGGGCAAAATCCACTGACCGGACAACTTGTTCTTCAGCGGCCTGCCCAAAACCGGGTCCCGCGTCTCGGAGGCCTGATGGAAGACGAAATATTCCCGGTCCGAAAAGTTGAGACCGCTGGCGTCGATCGAGGACGATGTTGCGATCATCCTTCCGTCGGCGTCGATGACGGCGAGAGCGTCGAGCCAACGGGTGGTGGCGATCTGGCGCTTCATCACCTGGGTGATCTTTGCCGGCATGTCCGGCGTACCGCGCTCCTGCTCGATCTGGGTGATCAGGGCCGCCAGCGGGAACTTCGCCATATCGACCGTATCGTCGGCATGCTGCACCAGAGCCTTGGCCGTCTGGACCAGATCCGCCTCGATACGGGCGACCTGGGATTGCCAGCTGGAATATTCCCCCCAGATGATCAGGCCGACAAAGCCGAAAACGGCAAATGCAACAGCAGCAAAAGTCCTGGAGGGCAGGAATTTGATTGCACCAGTCATCTCTCTCTCCCAAACCGACCCAATAGAGCGGCTCGGGAGCTGCGATCCGCTGATAAAGGACCATAGGAAGAAGTCGTTTACTTTCGCCTAATTTAACTTACCTCTATTTTTATCATGGATTTACGAGGCAAAGCCGCGAATGGACGTCCTGAACGCCGGTCGCTCGCCGAATGGCTGCAGCCACGTCTTCCTCACGCACGCGCCGCGCGATGCAGGACAGGATGTTCAGGTGGTTCGGACGGTTTTCCGGATTGAGGAGCAGGAATACGAGATCGACGGGCTCGTCGTCCACCGCCTCGAAATCGACCGGTTTTGCCAGCCGCGCGAACAGGCAGAAATGCCGATCCAGACCCTTCACGGTGGCATGCGGAATGGCGATGCCGGCACCGATCCCCGTCGAACCCAGGGTTTCGCGGTTGGTCAGCACCCGGACGATCTCGTTGGCATCGACGGCCAGCCTTTCGGCGGCAAGCGCGGCGAGCTGCCGGATCAGGATGACCTTCGACGGCGGCGCGAGATCGAGCACGATATTCTCCGGCGGGAGGTAATCACCGAGTTTCATATGTCATGTCCATTGATTGAGCTCGCGGCGCCTACTGGCCTTCCTGCAGCCGATAACCGACGCCGGTCTCGGTCAGGATGTATTGCGGCTGGTCGGGCACCTTTTCGATCTTCTGGCGCAGCTGGCGCACGTAGACGCGCAGGTATTGCACATCGGTCAGGCCGTCCCAGACATGTTCGAGCAGGAAACGGTGGGTCAGCACCTTGCCGGCATGCTGAACCAGGATGCGCAGGATGTCGTATTCCTTCGGGGACAGCTTGATCTCCCTGTCCGCCACCTTGACGATGCGCTTGACGAGGTCGACCGAAAGCTCGCCGGTCTGGAAGACGGGCTTTTCGCCCTGGGTCTGCAGGCGGTGGCGTAGCGCCACGCGGATGCGGGCGACGAGCTCGTTCATGCCGAAGGGCTTCGTCACATAGTCGTCGGCGCCGAGCTCCAGAGCCTTGACGATGCCCGCTTCGTCGGTACGGCTGGAGAGGATGACGATCGGCAGGTCCAGCCCCTCGCCGCGCCATCTGGCGAGCAGGTCGTGGCCGGCCATGTCCGGCAGTCCGAGATCGAGGATGATCAGGTCCGGCTTGTCGGTCTTGACGAGATCGATCGCGACCTTGGCGTTCATGGCCTCGCTGACGGCATAATCCTGGGTGGAGAGGCCAACCCGCAGGAGCTTGCGGATCGGCGGCTCGTCATCGACGATCAGGACGCGCACGGCGGTATTGGTCATTCCTGTTCTCCCAGAATGGGCATTTCGGCCGACCCGATCGTATTTTCGAGGATGGGCATACGGATCGTGAAGATTGCGCCGGGGCGATCCGAGCGATTGGCGGCCCGGATGGTGCCGCCCATGGCCTCGATGAACCCGCGACAGATGGAAAGGCCAAGCCCCGTGCCGGCCCGCACGTGATCGCCTTTGCGAACGCGGTAGAAACTGTCGAAGATGCGTTCGAGATCGTCCGGCGGAATGCCCGGCCCTTCGTCCATCACCGAGATAAGGATCGAACCGCCATCCTGCCAGCCGCGGATGTCGATCACCGTCTCGTCCGGGGCATATTTGGCGGCATTGTCTATCAGATTGAACAGGACCTGCTCGAACAGGACGGGATCGACCTTGAGCATCGGCATGTCGGCCGGAATGCTGACATTGAGCCTGTGCCCGGAGGCGATCTTCGCCGCCCGGCTCAACGCCGTGCCGACGATATCGCCGGCGAAATGGAAGGCGTAGTTGGGCTCCATGGCGCCAGAGCCGATGCGGGTCATGTCGAGCAGGTTGGAGATGAAGCGGTTCAGCCGCTCGGATTCGTCGACCACACTGGTCAGCAGTTCGGCGCGCGCCTCTTCCGGGATATCGGCGCCGAAATCCTTGAGCGTGCCGGCGGAGCCCATGATCGCGGCAAGCGGCGTCTTCAGGTCATGCGAGATCGAGGTCAGCAGCGCGGTGCGCAGGCGGTCGGTCTCGGCGGCGAGCTTGGCCTTGTCGACATCCGATACGAGCTGGATGCGTTCGATCGCAAGTGCTGCCTGATCGGCCAGCGCGTCGAACAGCCGCTGCTGTTCGGGGGTGAGCAGCGGTCCCTGCTTGTCGTTATCGAGGCCAATGACGCCGACCGCCTCGCGGCCGGTGCGCATCGGGAGATAGAGACGCTTGGCCCCCGGCAGCGTATCGGCGGCGCGGCCGGCCGGGCGGTTGTGCTCCCAGGCCCATTTGGCGGCGGCGATATCGGCATCCACCAGCGTGTCGTCCGGCGGGTAACCGGCCTTGACGGCGATCGAGCCGTTTTCCGGCAGCAGGATGACGACCCGGACCTTCAGCATCGACGCTATCTGGAAAGCGGTCGCCCAGAGCACGTCGTCGAGCGTGCCGGTGCCGGCGAGTTTCTTCGAGAAGAGATAGAGGTCCTCGGTGGTCCGGGCTCTCTGGCGGGCCGCCGCCGCCTGGCGCTGCACGGCCGCCGTGAGGTTGGAGGCAACGACCGCGACGCCGAGATAAAAGAACAGCGCCACCAGGCTTTCCGGATCCTGGACGGTAAACGTGTAGCGCGGCTCAAGGAAAAAGAAGTTGAAGGAGAGCGCACCGGCAACCGATGCGAACAGGCCAGGTCCCAGCCCGCCGCGCACCGCCGCCGCCAGCACCGCCATCAGGAAAACGAGGGCGAGGTTACGGACGTCGAGCGTCTGGTCGAGCGCCGCGCCGGCGACGATCGCAAGGCCCACGAAAATCGTGGCTTTGACATAGGGCTTGAGGCTGAATGCCTTTGGCAGCTGGGCCGCCTTGACGCCGCGCTGCGGCTCGCCGTCCCGGGCGTCGCCGGAAATGACATGGACGCTGATATTGCCCGCGTAACGGATCAGGTCATGCGTGACCGATCCCTGCCAGAATTGCCGCCAGCGCGGCTTGCCGGGGCGCCCGACGACGATATGAGTGAAGTTGTTGGCGTTCGCATAGGCGATGATCTCGCGCGACGGCTGCAGCGCCGGGAGCGTCACGGTCTCCGCGCCGAGCTGATCGGCAAGCCGCATGTTGGCGGCCAGCCGGTCCTTGTCCTGTTCGGGCAGATTGACCGATTGCGGTGTTTCGAGATGCAGCGCCGCCCACGGCGCCCGCAGCCGATCGGCCTGCCGGCGGGCGTAGCGCACCAGGCTCGCACCGTTGCGGCCATGGTCGAGGCAGACGAGCACCCGGTCGCCCGCCGCCCACGGGCCGGAAATCGCATGCGCCTGCATGTGGTTGAGGAGCTGCTCGTCGACCCGCTGGGCGGTGCGCCGGAGCGCCAGTTCGCGCAAAGCCGTCAGGTTGCCGGGAGAAAAGTAGTTCTCGATGGCCCGCCGTGCCGTGGTCGGCACATAGACCTTGCCGTCGTTCAGCCGCTTGATGAGGTCGTCCGGGGTGATGTCGATGATCTCGACGTCATCGGCCCGGTCGATAATGCTATCCGGAACCGTCTCGCGCACCCGGATGCGGGTTATCTGCGCGACGACGTCGTTGAGGCTCTCGACATGCTGGATGTTGAGCGTCGAATAGACGTCTATGCCCTGGAGCAGGATTTCCTGCACGTCCATGTAACGCTTCGGATGGCGGCTGCCGCTGGCGTTGGTATGGGCGAGTTCGTCGACAAGGACGAGCGCTGGACGACGCGCCAGAATGGCGTCGAGATCCATTTCGTCGAGCTGCTGGCCTCGGTAGTCGATCAGCTTGCGCGGCACGACCTCGAAGCCCTCGACCAGCGCCTCCGTCTCCTTGCGGCCATGGGTCTCGACGACGCCGATCACCACGTCTACGCCGTCGGCCTTGCGGGCGCGGCCGGACATCAGCATCTCGTAAGTCTTGCCGACGCCGGGGGCGGCGCCGAGGAAAATCTTCAGCCGCCCGCGCGCCTCGCGCTCGGCGTGCTCCAGAAGCGCGTCCGGCGAAGGCCTGCTCTCCATTTCGCGACTGTCGTCGGGCATCGATCATCCGTCTCCCGGTCGGGAAGGCTGCGTCCATCCGAAGGATAGCCGCAGCCATTTCAATTTAAGAACGGGCCTGGTCAAGCGCCATATTCAACGCCAGTACATTGACCACAGGTTCGCCGAGGAAACCGAGTTCGCGGCCGTCGACATGGGCCTGCACGAGCGCGCGGACCGCCGCCTCATCCATGTTCCGCGCCTTGGCGACGCGCGGCACCTGGAAGAGCGCCGCTTCCGGCGAGATATGCGGGTCGAGGCCGCTGCCGGAGGCGGTGACGAGGTCGATCGGCACTTCGGCATTCGGGTTGGTCGCCTTGGCGGCCTCATAATCCGTCTTCACCCGGTCGATCAGCTTGGCACTGGTGGGACCGAGATTGGAGCCGGAGGACGAGGCGGCGTTGTAGCCGTCACCGGCGGCCGACGGGCGGCCGTGGAAATATTGGTCGCCGGTGAAGGCCTGGCCGATCAAGGTCGAGCCGACGACGGTGCCGTCCTTTTCGATCAGACTGCCGTTCGCCTGGGCGGGGAAGACCGCCTGAGCGATGCCGGTCATGGCGAAGGGGTAGATCAGGCCGGTAATGGCGGTGGTGGCGACGATCATGACGATCGCGGGACGAAGTTGTTTCAACATGGACTTTACTCCTTAGGCGAGACCGATCGCGGTAACGATCATGTCGATTGCCTTGATGCCGATGAAGGGGACGATGATGCCGCCGACGCCGTAGACCAGCAGGTTGCGGGACAGAAGCGCGCCGGCACCGATGGCACGGTATTTGACGCCCTTCAGCGACAGCGGGATCAGTACGATGATGATCAGCGCGTTGAAGATGATCGCCGACAGGATGGCGCTTTGCGGCGTGGCGAGCCCCATGATGTTGAGCACGCCGAGCTGCGGATAAAAGGTCAGGAACATCGCCGGGATGATCGCGAAATATTTGGCGATGTCGTTGGCGATCGAGAACGTGGTCAGCGCGCCGCGGGTCATCAGCAGCTGCTTGCCGATCTCAACGATCTCGATGAGCTTGGTCGGGTCCGAGTCGAGGTCCACCATGTTGCCGGCCTCGCGGGCGGCGACCGTGCCGGTGTTCATCGCGACGCCGACATCGGCCTGGGCGAGTGCCGGGGCGTCGTTGGTGCCGTCGCCGCACATGGCGACGAGCTTGCCCTTGGCCTGTTCCTCGCGGATCAGCGTCAGCTTGTTTTCCGGCGTCGCCTGGGCGAGGAAGTCGTCGACGCCGGCTTCGGCGGCGATCGCAGCGGCGGTCATCGGGTTGTCGCCGGTGATCATCACCGTGCGGATGCCCATGCGGCGCAGTTCGGCGAAACGCTCGCGGATGCCGCCCTTGACGATATCCTTCAGCTGCACGATGCCGAGCAGCTTGCCGTCGCGGGCAACGGCGAGAGGCGTGCCGCCGGCCTTGGCGATTTCGTCGGCGATCGCCTGCAGCTCACGCACGATATCGGATTGCGGGCTGGCCGCGATCGCCGCGTTGCCGGAGACCGGCAAGGCACCGGCGCCGACATAGGCGAGCACCGCATCGACCGCGCCCTTGCGGATCTGCGAGCCTTCGAGATCGACGCCGCTCATGCGGGTCTGGGCAGTAAATGGCACGAAATTCGTCTTGAGGCTCGCCATGTCGCGGCCGCGGATCGCGTATTTTTCCTTGGCGAGCACGACGATGGAACGGCCTTCCGGCGTTTCGTCGGCAAGCGAAGCGAGCTGGGCGGCATCGGCGAGATCCTGTTCGGAGACGCCACGGACCGGACGGAACGCAGTCGCCTGACGGTTGCCGAGCGTGATCGTGCCGGTCTTGTCGAGGAGCAGCGTATCGACGTCGCCGGCTGCTTCCACCGCGCGGCCGGACATGGCGAGCACGTTGAAGCGGACGAGACGGTCCATGCCGGCGATGCCGATCGCCGAGAGCAGCGCGCCGATCGTGGTCGGGATCAGCGTCACGAACAGGGCCACGAGGATGATGATCGGAATCGAGCCGCCGGCATAGATGGCGAAGCTCGGGATCGTCGCGGTGGCGAGCACGAAGATCAGCGTCATGCCGGCGAGCAGGATGTTGAGCGCGATCTCGTTCGGCGTCTTCTGGCGCTCGGCGCCTTCGACGAGCGAGATCATGCGGTCGAGGAAGGTCGAGCCGGCAGCCGCCGTGATGCGGACACGTATCCAGTCGGACAGCACCTGGGTGCCGCCGGTCACAGCCGAGCGGTCGCCGCCGGATTCGCGGATGACCGGGGCACTTTCGCCGGTGATCGCAGCTTCGTTGACCGAGGCGACGCCCTCGATGACTTCGCCATCGGAGGGAATGATGTCGCCCGGTTCGACGAGCACGACGTCGCCGACTTTCAGGCTGGTACCGGCAACCATCTTGTATTGGGTCCGGTCGCTGCCCGACAGAAGCTTCGCCTGGGTTTCGGTGCGGGCCTTGCGCAGCGAATCCGCCTGCGCCTTGCCGCGGCCTTCGGCGACGGCTTCGGCGAAGTTGGCGAACAGCACGGTGAACCAGAGCCAGAGGTTGACCTGGAAGGAGAAGCCGAGATTGCCGTTGCCGGCCGCGAGGTCGCGGAGGAAAAGCACGGTGGTGAGGACCGAGACCGTGGCCACGACGAACATGACCGGATTCTTGGCGAGGGTCCGGGGGTTGAGCTTCTTGAAAGCGGCGCCCACCGCCGGAATGAGGATGCGACTATCCATGATACTCGCGGATTTTGCCTGGCTCATAAGAGACTCCAGCGTTGTAGATGAATTGGCTTGTCTATCGAGGCGACGAAGGGTCGATCAGCCACGCAAGACTTCGATCACGAGGACAGCGGCAAGAATGACCGCCGTCATGATAAAAATTGCATAGGATCCGTAGGGGCCCTCTCCACCCTTGCCCCGCTTTTGCGAGGCAAGGGTGGACTGTCTGCGGAGGGCTTTACGGATGCTCATGGCATTCTCCCTTGATACCTCAGAAGGTCTGGCCGGCGATCATGACCAGGTGTTCGACGACGGGGCCGAGCGCCAGAGCGGGCATGAAGGTGAGGCCGCCGACGATCAGGATCGTGCCGACCAGCAGGCCGACAAACAGCGGACCATCGGTCGGGAAGGTGCCTGCCGATGCCGGAACGGTCTTCTTGGCGACCAGCGAGCCTGCGATCGCAAGGGCCGGGATGATGACCAGGAAGCGGCCCATCAGCATGCCGAGACCGAGCGTCACGTTGTACCAGGGCGTGTTGCCCGTCAGGCCGCCGAAAGCCGAGCCGTTGTTGGCCGCAGCCGACGTGTAGGCATAGAGGATTTCGGAGAAGCCGTGCGGGCCGGCGGTGCCGACCGAAGCGACGGCGGACGGCAGGACGCTGGCGATCGCCGTGAAGACCAGCATCGCGAGCGGCAGGCAGAGGATGGCGAGCACGGCCATCTTCATCTCCTTCGCCTCGATCTTCTTGCCGAGATATTCCGGCGTGCGGCCGACCATGAGGCCTGCGACGAAGACGGCGACGATGATGAAGAGGATGATGCCGTAGAAACCCGCGCCGACGCCGCCGACGATGACTTCGCCGAGCTGCATGTTGATGAGCGGGATGAGGCCGCCGAGTGCCGTGAACGAGCCGTGCATGGCATTGACCGCGCCGCAGGAAGCGGCCGTGGTGATCACCGCGAAAAGGGAGGACAGGGCCGTGCCGAAGCGCACTTCCTTGCCTTCCATGTTGCCGCCCGCAAGACCGAGCTGGTGCATCAGCGGATTGCCGGCCGCTTCCGCCCAGTAGGTGATGCCGACGCCGACGATGAACAGGATGCCCATCGAGGCGAGGATCGCCCAGCCCTGGCGCTGGTTGCCGACCATGCGGCCGAAGACATTGGTGAGGCCCGCACCGATCGCGAAGATCGAGACCATCTGGATCATGTTGGAGATGCTGTCGGGGTTCTCGAACGGATGCGCCGAGTTGGCGTTGAAGAAACCGCCGCCATTGGTGCCGAGCATCTTGATGGCAAGCTGCGAGGCGACCGGGCCGAGCGCGATGGTCTGCTTGGCGCCTTCCAGCGTCGTTGCCTCGACGTAAGGGCCGAGCGTCTGGGGCACGCCGAGCCAGACATAGACCAGCGTCAGGACGATGCAGACCGGCAGCAGGATGTAGAGCGTGGCGCGGGTCATATCGACCCAGAAGTTGCCGATCGCCTTGCCCGATGCGCGGGTAAAGGCGCGGATCAGGCCGACGGCGATCGCCATGCCGGTCGCGGCGGACAGGAAATTCTGCACCGTGAAGCCCATCATCTGGGTGAGATAGGACATGGTGCTTTCGCCGCCGTAGTTCTGCCAGTTGGTGTTGCTGACAAAGCTGACGGCGGTATTGAACGAAAGTTCCGGCGGCACGGCGCCCATCCCGGCGGGATTAAAAGGCAGGCCCGCCTGCAGACGCATCAGGGCGTAAAGGACGAGCACGCCGAAGAGATTGAACAGCAGCAGTGAGACGGCATAGGCGGTCCAATGCTGGTCTTCGCGTTCGCTGGTGCCGGCCACGGCATAAAGTCCCCGTTCGATCGGAACGAGGACGGGTGACAGAAGAGTGCGCTCGCCTGAAAAGACACGCGTCATGTAACCGCCGAGCGGTTTGACGAGCGCGATGATGATCCCGCAATAAAGCAGGATCTGAAGCCATCCGTTGAGGGTCATTTGGGGTTAACTTTCAATACCCGGCTGCTTGTCTGGAAGCGCCAGTTCTTTTCAAAAGCGTTCTTCTCAGAAGCGTTCGGGGCGAATGAGAGCGTAGGTGAGGTAGACGGCGAGGAACACGGTCACGGCACCGCTCAAGGCATAATCGAGGATCATCGGTGCTTCTCCCTTCAAAGCCTGTCGCAGGCGCGGGTATAGGCAAGGCAGAGACCGAAGAAGACAACTGCGGTGCCGACTAGAATGACGTCCAACATTGATCTGGACTCCTGTTGTTAAGGCGCGGCCGAACAAGGCAAAGGGTGCCATCCTCAAAGAGGGGCACCGCGATGCTTTCCGGCTTGGAGACGATCCTTTGCGATCTCTCTGACCCTAATATGCGGCGCGACCGCATAGGGGTTCGAGACGGGGCGCAGAGGAAAGAAATAAAAATCCTATAGGATTTTTGTTCTTTCCGGCGGCGGTCGCCCTCAGGAAGCGGCCGCGAAGGTGACGGCATAGGCCGCGACAAGCACGACCAGCATGACCGCAAGCATGCCCAGAATGATATTCGACGCATGCAGACGGTCCGGATTCCCGAAACGGCGGGAGCGCGGATAGACCTGTCCGCGCATATAGTGAATGGCCCTGGACACCGGCATTCTCCTCACGCCCGTCCGACGATCTTCAGGCTGGAATTGATCGCCTTGGGGGCCTTGACCGGGGTTTCGAAAATCGGCCCGAGGCTCAAGGTCACATCATCCGGCACACAGCAGACGGCACCGGGCAGATGATCGCTTTCGAACATGGCGAAATGCACCGCCGACGCCCGGTCTGTGAACAGTCCGCCGACGAGGCCGTCGCGGTCGGAGACGATCCAGCGGCCGCCGGCATCGCGGCCGACCATGAAGCGTACGCCATGCGAGGCAGGTTCGCTTTTCGACATTGCCTTGTTCATCATGTTCTCCTCAAGCCACCATCACGGAAACGAGGCCCGCGGCGCAAAGACCGAGACCGATGACCCCGAGAAGTCTCAGGAAGATCCCGAGATTTGCGTCGACCGGGCGATCCGGCTGCGACAGCCGACGATGCCGGGCCTTGGCTTCAGCAAGATGCAGGACGTAAACGTGCCCCAAACGACCAAACATTTCAGTCACTCCTTGTTGGGATTGGCCCGCGGCTTTGTTCGCGCGGAGCCGGCATCGAAACCGATGCGCGATCCAAAGGTAGCGGCGGCCCCGTAGGCTTTCGATTGGAGGGATGCCGCGAAGAAATAGGGATTCCGTATAGGCATCCGTGATTTTTCATTTGCGCCGCAGCATTCCGGGCGGCATGTTCAAAAGCCTCGAACTATAAAAGACTTGTGAAATGGAATTCAGATCATGACAGCAGATGCGATCGTGCTGGGAGCCGGCATTGTCGGTGTTTCGACGGCTTTGCAGCTCGCCCGGCGCGGCAAGTCGGTGGTGCTCGTCGACCGGAAAGAACCCGGCATGGAGACATCCTACGGCAATGCCGGCCTTATCCAGCGCGAGGGTGTCGTCCCCTATGGTTTTCCGCAGCAGTTCGGCCTGATCCTGCGTTATGCGCTCAACAACCGCATCGACGCGCATTATCACTGGAAAGCCATTCCCTCGGTCACCTCGTTCCTGGCGAAATACTGGTGGCATTCGAACCTGACCCGCCACCAGCTGATCGCCCGCGCCTATGCGCCGCTGATCGAGCACTCGATCGCGACCCATAACGAGCTGATCGAAGAAGCCGGAGCCCAGGATCTGATCGCCAAGAACGGCTGGACGGAGGTGTTCCGCACCCGCGCCAAGCATGATGGCGAGATCGGCGAGGCCGAGCACCTTCGCAGGGAATATGGCGTTGCGTTCAAGGAGCTTTCACCTGCCGACATCGCCGCGCAGGAGCCCAACCTCTCCACTGATTTCGTCGGCGGACTGCGCTGGGAAGATCCGTGGTCGGTCAAGGATCCGCTGGCCCTGACCCGTGCCTATGTGGCGCTGTTCGAAAAGCTCGGCGGCCGGGTGCTGAAGGGAGATGCCAAGAGCCTGTCGCAGACCAAGACCGGCTGGCGGATCGTCGCCGGCGACGGCACGGTCGAAGCCAAGGATGTGGTCGTGGCGCTGGGCCCCTGGTCCGACACGGTCACCAAGCCGCTCGGCTACAATTTCCTGGTCGGCGTCAAGCGCGGTTACCACATGCACTATGCGGCCAAGGGCAATGCGAAGCTCAACGGCTGGACCATGGATGCGGAGCGCGGCTATTTCCTGGCGCCCATGAACCAGGGCATCCGGCTTACGACCGGAGCGGAATTCGCCCGTCGCGATGCGCCGAAAACACCCGTTCAGCTGGATCGCGCCGAGACCGTCGCACGGAGCATCTTCCCGCTTGCAGAACGGCTCGACAGCGAACCATGGATGGGCGCCCGCCCCTGCACGCCGGACATGATGCCCGTGATTGGCAAGGCTCCGCGGCACGACGGCCTGTGGTTCGCCTTCGGCCACGCGCATCACGGCCTGACGCTCGGGCCGGTGACCGGGCAGGTGATTGCCGAGGCCATCGCGGGGAGCAAGACGCTGATCGACATCTCGGCCTACAGGCCGGAACGTTTCAACGCCTAGCTCTCTCGAGCGAGTGGGCCGGGCTGCAAGCCGAACGAACTGCAGGAACCTGGCCCGCGCGTGACCGGCGTCGAATGCGGCATCTTTGCTGGGACAGTGTGACATGGCCTTCAGACCCGCAGACAATCCCCGCCACACGGATTCCTGGTATGCGGCATCCGCCGCGGACAAGCGCGTGCGGCCGGCCCTCGATGGCGAGACGGCAGCGGATGTCTGCGTGATCGGCGCCGGCTTCACCGGCATTTCCGCGGCGCTGGAGCTTGCCGAGCGCGGCTATTCCGTCGTGGTGCTGGAGGCGGAGCGCATCGGGTTCGGTGCCTCGGGCCGCAATGGCGGCCAGATCGTCAACGGCTACAGCCGCGATCTCGAAACCATCGCCGGGCGCTACGGCCGCGACAAGGCCGTGAAACTCGGGGCGATGTCGCTCGAAGGCGGCGAGATCATCCGCGGCCGGGTCGCGAAATACGGGATCGATTGCGACCTGGTGCATGGCGGTTTCTTCGCGGCCTTCACCGACAAGCAGATCCGCGAAATGGAGCATCACAAGGCCGACTGGGAAAAACATGGCCATGGCGGGCTGGAGATGATCTCGAAGGCCGAGGTCGGACGATATGTGAAGACCGACCGTTATGCCGGCGGCATGATCGACAGGCTCGGCGGCCATATCCACCCGCTCAATCTGGTGCTCGGCGAGGCGGCGGCGTTCGAAAGCCTCGGCGGGCGGATCTTCGAAGGCTCGCGCGCGACCGGCATCGAGACAGGCGAAAGATCGGTGGTGCAGACAGAAAAGGGCTCGGTGAAGGCTTCCTATGTGCTCGTCTGCGGCAATGCCTACCTGTCTCCGCAATTTCCGGAGATCAGCGGCCGGATGATGCCGGTTTCCAGCCAGGTGATGGCGACGGAACCGCTCGATGCGACGCTGATAGAAAGCCTGCTGCCGGCGAATTACTGCGTCGAGGACGCCAACTATATCCTCGACTATTACAGGCGCACCGCGGACAACCGGCTGCTCTATGGCGGCGGCATCGGTTATGGCGGGCACGATCCGAGCGATCTTACGGGCGTCATCCGTCCCAATATGCTGAAGACGTTTCCGCAGTTGAAGGACGTGAGGATCGACTATGCTTGGAGCGGCAATTTTGCCCTTACCCTGACGCGCATCCCGCATATGGGCAAGCTGTCGGACAAGGTCTATTTCTCGCACGGCGACAGCGGCCACGGGGTGACAACCACGCATCTGCTGGGAAAGATCCTCGGCGAGACGGTCGCGGGCCATGCGGAACGCTTCGACATCTGGTCGTCGCTGCCCAACCTGCCCTTCCCGGGCGGGCAGACGTTCCGGGTGCCGCTCACCGTGCTCGGGGCCTGGTGGTATGGCCTGCGCGACCGGCTCGGCGTCTGACCGGGATCAGAGAGAGGCGGGAAAACTGCCGGTGAAATAATAGGTCGCCTGCGCGCGAATGATCGACTTGAACTGCGCCACGGCCCCGGCGGCTTCGTCTTCGGGGACCATGAGAGCCAGCCGCATGGTCGCGCCCGAGAGGTGGAACATCACCAGGAGCGTCCGCGCGTAATTTTCGCGCAGCGACTCTTCCACGAAAGGCTCGGTCGCCTTGTAGAAGACATCGGCCTGAAAGCGGGTCTCGGCAATGTCCAGATCCGCGAGCGCCTTGTCGGCCTGAATGGCGTTCAGGAGATCCTGAAGCGATGGCCTTTCCCGCATGTTATAATAGTACATGTCGAACAGTGCGGCCGGCGCCTGCAGCGCGTCTTCGGGCGTGACGATCTTTTCAATCTGTTCCGTCACGAAAGACCGGACCTCTTCGACGTAACGTTCGTAGAGCGTCGCGATGATGGCGGACTTGTTCGGGAAATACTGATAGACCGATGCGATGGGCCCGCCGGAAAGAGCGGCTATCTCCTTCATGGTCACTGCATCGATGCCTTTCTGGCCGATCAGTTCCATGGATACTTTCAGGATCTCATCGATACGCTCGCGGCTTCGTTCTTGTTTCGGCACCCGGCGAAGGGAACCCCGCCCCGGTCCTTGCGTCGAATCTGGCATCCGCAAACCGTCTCCTCAAACACTGTCAACCGTTGCCTTTCTTTGCCGGTGAAATCTCCGGTAAGTCAGGCGGAATTGCTTGAACGCAAAACTGTTGTTTATACGGCGCCCGAAGAGGATCGGATCACGAAGCACGCTAAATTTTAGAATACTTTCCACACCGATGCACATGACAGCACATCGGACAAAACGAGAGCCTAGATCCTATTATCTATGCTCAGGGGAGCTTAGCAATACCATCAAAAGCCTTATCGACGATGGCATTAAGACTTGCGTCGATGTCAACGGTTACCACACCCGGCTCAAGTTCCGGGCTTTCCAGGGTGGCCAGCTGGCTCTGAAGCAGCGATGCTGGCATGAAATGGCCGGTGCGGGCACCCATCCTCTGCTCGAGCACCTTCGGGTCGCCGGTGAGGAAAACGAAATAAAGCATGCCGCCACTCTCCCGCCGCAGCCGGTCGCGGTAGATCTGCTTGAGCGCAGAGCACGAGACGACCACGCTCTCGCCGCGCCCCCTCGCCTTGGCCAATTCGCCGCCAACGAGATCGAGCCAGGGCCAGCGGTCGTCATCGGTCAGCGGAATGCCCTTCGCCATCTTGGCAACATTGGCCTCGGGATGAAGGCGGTCACCCTCGATGAATGCGCAGCCGAGGCGGGCGGCGAGATGTTCGCCGACCGATGTCTTCCCCGATCCGCTGACACCCATGACGACGATTGCAAGAGGAGACGAGAGTTCGATTGGGGGCATGAATGACTTCCATTGAGAGCACGTTCAGGAGGCGGAAAAGACCAAAGTATAGAATCCGAATTAACCTCAGATTTTCCAATTCTCTTACGGGAACCTTAGAGGGAGTGGGATAGAAAGGTCCACCTCAAAGCGCATTCCAAGCGCATCAAATTTAACCTGGGACCCTCGATCATGCGGCGACTCATCGATAATATTGCACTTCGCCTCTATGATATCCTGCATGATACCGGCGGCAATTTTGCGATAGCGACCGCTCTGGCACTCCCGGTCCTCGTGGCGACCGCCGGCGGCGCGATCGATTTTGCCCAGGCTTCGTTCGAGCGCAACAAATTGCAGGGAACGCTCGATGCGGCCTTGCTGAGCGCTGCCGCAAAACCCGATATCGCCAGTCAGCGCCGCGAAGCGCTGCGCTTTCTGACCGATGCGGTTCCGGAGGACACGGACCTCGACACCGCGCTTGTCGTTGCGGGAAACAGCGACGGCAGCCTGACGGGGACCTATGCCCAGGGCGTGCCCACGAATTTCCTTGGCATCCTCGGCATCCACACCATCGAGGTAAAGGTGCAATCCACCGCCATCGCAAACAGGGGCGCGAAGCCATCCGGCGCATGCATCTACGTGCTGGGCAACGCGTCGCAGGCGGTGCTGATCAATTCGGGCGCCAACGTGCATTCAGAAAAATGCGGCGTCGAGGTCAGTTCGACGCAGAACCCTGCCTTCATCATGAATAGCGGTGCGACGATCGATACGGCGAGCTTCTGCGTGGCCGGCACCCAATATATCAAGAACGGCGGGACGCTCAGCAACCTGAAGCCCGGCTGCAAGGTTTCCGGAGACCCCTATGCCGGCAGCATTGCCGAACCGACGGTCTCCGCGACCTGCACCACCAGCGGCACGAAGGACGGGGCGGTTCAGGAACTTGCCCCCGGCGTCCATTGCGGCACCACCTTCAACGGATCGCCGAAGATCACGTTCAAGCCCGGCCTGCATATCATCAAGGGCCGGATGATCATCAATTCCGGTTCGACGGTCGTCGCGGAGGGCGTGACCTTCTACTTCCCGGACACCGACAGCGAAATCCGCGCCAACGGCGCCTTGAGCTTCACGGCCTCGGCGCCGACCAGCGGCACCTACAAGGGCATCCTGATGTTCGAAAAGACCAGCGATGCCGCCAACAATGCCCGCAAGCAGCAATACATCTTCAACGGTTCCAATGGCGAAACTCTCAAGGGAGTGATCCATCTTCCGAACCGCGACGTCACCTACAATTCGACCACGAACCAGACGAACCTCATCACACTGGTGGTCAATACCATGATCATGAACTCGTCCAACTGGGAGATCGAACCCTATACGGGAGCTGCCGGCGGCGCCGGCGAAATCACCTCGGTTCGCCTCGTCAACTGACGATCACTTCTGCCGGGCATCCTTGCCGAGCACGATCGGCATCAGCACCGACAGGAACATCAGCCGCAGCACATGATGGGCGCCGACATAGGTGGGGTCGGCATGCAGCATCACCGCCATCGCCGACATGGTTTCGAGCCCGCCCGGCGCGAAGGCGATCAGCGCCGCATCCAGCGGCACGCCGGTCAGGTAGGAAACGCCTCCGGCGATCGCCGCGGCAAGCACGATCACGACCACGGTCACCACGCCGCCGGCGATAAAGGCGGTGCGCAGTTCGCTGATCGACACGCCGCAGAAGCGCGTGCCGATGACCGAGCCGAGGATCACATAGGTCGGGACCAGCAGCCAGTTCGGAACGCCGCCGCTGATAAAGCCGGTCACATGCGTGGCGATCGACACCACGACGCCGCCGAGCAGCAGCGCCGCCGGAAATTTCCAGCGCATGAACAGCAGGCCGAACAGGGCTGAAACCGCAAGCATGGCAGCAAGGACGGGCGCGCTCATCGCCAGGGGAGCCTGAACGGTATCGGTGCCGACGAGATCGAAAATTTCGACGATCAGCGGGACGGTGATCGTCAGCGCCAGCACCCGCACGCTCTGACCGACGCTGACGGCACGCAGGTCGCAACGGGTTTCTGCCGCAAGGCTGAGCACATAGCTCAGGTGGCCTGGGGACGAGGCGAGTAGCGCAGTGATCCTGTCATAACAGAAGACCCGCTGCAGCACCCAGGAACTGGCATAGAGGAGGATCACGACCGCCACGAGCACCATGACGAAACTCAGCGGCCAGGTGCGGGCCGCGACGATCACCTCCGGCGTGACAGTCGCCCCCATCGAGACGCCGACGACGATAAAGCAGACGTTGCGGACCTGCGACGGCACCGCGAGGTTCAGCCCGGCGAGCCCGGCAATGGTGATCGCAATGGCCGGACCGATGAGATAAGGGGCCGGGAAAGCAATGAGAACTGCGACCAACGCGCCGGCAGTGCCGATCAGCGCAGTCAGCGCGAAAGCGCGCAATTCCGAAGGGAGCATGGCTTGGATCCTGAAGGCGCCTCAGGAAGAAAACTGACAAAAGCCAGAAAAACGCCTGATCCCCTTCTATTGCAAATGCGAGCGAGGTCAACCTCTCCACCGCCCCCAGGAAAAACAAAAGGCGCCAACCTTGACGGCGGCGCCTTCAAAAAACGGGAATGGGCAAGATCAAGCGGCCGGGGCGATGGCTTTCGGCGCGATGACCTTCGGCAGGTGGAGATTGTCGATGCCCAACAGGAAATTGATCTGCGGGCGCGCCTTTACGAGATCGTCGATCGTGTATTCGGCAAGCACGTCGAAGAAAGCATTGAGAGCCTTGCGAAGCGCAGCGTTCAGGCCGCAGCTATCGACAAGCGGGCATTCCGCGACACCTTCTTCGAAACATTCCGCCATGGCGAAGCTGTCTTCCGTCACCTTGACGACATCGAACAACGTGATCCGGTCCGCTGCGCGGCCCAGCCTAACACCGCCATTGCGACCACGCACCGTCTCCACCAGGCCGGCCTTGTTGAGCGGCTGCAGGATCTTGAAGAGGAAGAGTTCGGAAACCCCATAGGCCCTGGCGATCTCGGGAATGCGGCTGAGATGGCCTTCGTTGGCGGCACAATACATCAGCATCCGTACTGCGTAATTCGTCTGTTTGGTCAAGCGCATGCTGGTCTCCCGAGACTCGTACCCGCCCTATATAATGGCTCCGCTAGTTTTGAACAATTCCAAAATAAGAAAATTGTCATCAAGTTTCCGAGCCGCGCCAGCTTGCCTTCGTCGCCGCGGAATTCAAGCCATGAATTGCTCGTTCAACACGAAAGAACAACCGGTCTTGGCCATGCCGGGCGGATTGTGCAAGGATGGCCGATGATATCGCGCGACCTGCATGAGGTTTTGATGGTCCTTTACGAGGCCGGCGGCTCGCGCGTCCCGGCTTCCGAGATCGGCTGGACCAGCGAGATGGCGCCGGCCCTGAACCGGGCGCTCAACATGCAATATATCACCCACCGCGAGACGCGTGCGGGGCGTCTGTTCTCGCTGACAGAAGCGGGATATACGGCGATCGAACGACAACCGCCGCAATATATGTCGATCTCGCGCGCCTTCAGATCGTTGTTCCGGTTCGGCGGCGGGTCACCGGAATAGTCCGGCTCACGTCAGCCGGTCATCGACATCGCAACCCAGGTCGGGATCGCGACTACCACCATTGCGGCCAGCAGGCTGAGGCCGACCTTCGCCAGATACGTGCGGCGGGCACGCTTCGCATCCCACTCGTAAACCATGGACATACATCCCCACTCCTACTCCGCGCGCTAAATTAGAATAGTCTGCGGATACGTCAATGGTTCGCTATGGACCACGGTTACCTTGCCTGAAGCCGACCTCCGGACTGGGCGGCATAATTGCGGATGTCCTGCTGACGTTGCGGCGTGCCGGGGTGGCTGGACAGAATGCTCGCATCCCGGTGGTCGCCGAGCTTGTCTTCCAAGACCGCGAAGAACCGGGCGAGCGCGACGGGATCGTAACCGGCCGCGCGCATCAGCTCGACCGAACGGCGATCCGCCTCGGCTTCCGCAGCACGGGAATAGGAAAGCGCCAGCAGCGCGCCGCCCTGCGTGAGGATGTCCTCGACGCCCGAGCCGACATCGCCGGCAATCAGCATGACCAGCGCCGCAACGCCGGCGGCGCGATAGAGCTGCCGCAGGCTATGCTCGCCTTCCACATGCGCAATCTCGTGGCCGAGCACGCCGAGGATCATTTCCCGGTCGCCATTGGCGAGCTTCACCAGGTCGTCGGTAAGAATGAGGCTGCCATCCGGGAGCGCGAAGGCGTTCGGGCCGATCACGCCGCCATCGCGAAAATTCAGGCGATAGGCGCCCTGCCCGCCCTTCGATTGGGCCGCGAGTTTCGAAAAGCCCTCGGAGATCGCCTGTCGCTCGCCTTCCGGCAGATCGGACGGCTTGAGGATCGTCCGGTCCAGCGATGCGAGCGTACCGGAGCCGATCAGGTCCGGCACGAAAGGTGGAGTGACCAGGACCGCAACTTCCACCAGGACGGGGACGGCAAAGCGGTAGATCGTGGTGGCCAGCAGGATGACGGCGAGCGTCATGAGGATCAGGCGCGGATGGAATTTCTCCAACCGGTGCAGCAGGCCGCTGCGTGGACCGCGCCTGACGCGAAGATAGCCATCGACCCCGTCATTGTCGCGCGTCTCGAATACGGAACCGTCCGGAAAGCGCACCCGCCGCGGGATGGAGCCGACCCGCGGACTGATCTCGATCCGCTCCGGCACCGCAGACGCGAGCGTCCGTCCCTCTTCCACGGCCACGAGGAGGACGCCCTCCTCGCGCAGAATGGCCGGGACCGCGCGGCTGGAATTGGCCGGATGCCATTCGCCCGTCGCGATCGCCGAGCTTTCAGAAGCCAAAGTCGAACCCTTCCATATCCATGTATTCGGCGCTGATCGCAGCCCCGCTTGCCTCGATGGAGGACAGGATCTCGCCGGGATCGCCGTTAATCCGGATGCCGGAATGTTCGTTGACGTAACGGGCGAGCCGGACCGCCGCCCAGGGGCGCATCAGGCCGAGCGTGAACACGGTGACGATCACGTTGCTGATTGCGATCCAGGCATAACGCGGCCGTGACAGGTCGCTCACCAGCTGATGGCGGCCATCGAGCACCGCTGCCGACCAGACGACATTGCGCACACCGGCACGGTAGAAGAGACCGGCAAGGCCATAGAGGATGAAATAGCTGAAGACCCCGGCATAGATACCGGCGATGCTCAGCACGGTCAGCTGCGTGTCCGTCAAGTTTGCGCTCTCACTCATGAAGGTCGCCGAACCGACAATCACGACGAAGGCAATGAAACCGAAAATCAGACTGCCCAGGAAGACGATCAACGCCGGCAGGAGCCAGACGCGATAAAGCCGCCCGAGGGCCGGATCGCTGGAGAAGGGCCGGTCGCCGTAACGCAGGTTGTTGAAGATGTATCGCCAGGTCCACCGGCTCGCGAGCGGCGCTAGGATGCCGAGGGAAATGAAGGCGACCAAGCTGCCGAGCAGGATCGCAACGAATGCGCCGCCTGCCGTGCCGACGAAATCGAAGCGGACGTTGCGATAGCTCGTCACGCGGGCATTGAAGCGCAGGCTGCGCTTGATGAGCCATGGCAACGCGATCAGGATCACGATCGGAGTGATGATGCCGATCGGCGGAAAGATCGCGGTGCCGACATTGATGACGATCAGGAAGGCGATGACGATCAGCCGGCCGATGAAGATCTGCTTGCCGGTCGCGTGATATTCGAAGGCGCGGCCGAGAATGACGGTATTGCCGTAGAAATATCGCTTGCGCCGCACCTTGGCCCAGGCCGAATAAATGCCGACGGTGATGATCGTCAGAAGAACGTTGACGATCCAGATGCCGAAATATTCGCTGGCGCTGCCGGTGAACGATGCCCGTTCGAAAGACTGCCCCGCCGCCGCACGAGGCGCCGTTTCTGCCACTGCCATGATGTCATGCCCCCTTGCCGAATGCCGTAGAGACGGACAGCTGCCCGATTCTTCCCGTCATTGTAAGGGCGTGACATGTCATTTCAATCATTGCTCTATATGGCGACCACGCTTTTAAGCGCCAGAACAAAAACGGGCCCCCGAAGAGGCCCGCTCGAGAATTTCGACGGAACGTCTTTTACTTCATCGTCGGCATGACGAATTCGGCACCGTCCTTGATGCCGGAAGGCCAGCGGGCGGTAATCGTCTTGGTCTTGGTCCAGAACTTGATCGAGTCCGTGCCGTGCTGGTTGAGATCGCCGAAGCTCGAAGCCTTCCAGCCGCCGAAGGAGTGGTAGGCGAGCGGAACCGGGATCGGCACGTTGATGCCGATCATGCCGATATTGATACGGCTGGCGAAATCGCGGGCGGCATCGCCGTCACGGGTGAAGATGGCGACGCCGTTGCCATATTCATGCTTCATCGGCAGATCGAGCGCTTCCTCGTAATTGTGGGCGCGCACGACCGAGAGGACCGGGCCGAAGATTTCCTGCTTGTAGATGTCCATGTCCGGCGTGACGTGGTCGAACAGGGTGCCGCCGACGAAATAGCCGTTCTCGTAGCCCTGCAGCTTGAAGCCGCGGCCATCCACCAGAAGCTTGGCGCCCTCTTCGACGCCGCGGTCGATCAGTCCGTTGATGCGGGCATGGGCTTCCTTGGTGACGACCGGGCCCATGTCGGCCTTGTCGTCCGTATAAGGACCGATGCGGAGCGCCTCGATCTTCGGCGTCAGCTTTTCGACGAGGCGGTTGGCGGTGTCCTCGCCGACCGGGACGGCGACCGAAACGGCCATGCAGCGCTCGCCGGCCGAACCGTAACCTGCGCCCATCAGCGCATTGACGGCCTGGTCGAGATCCGCATCCGGCATGATAATCATGTGGTTCTTGGCGCCGCCGAAGCATTGGGCGCGCTTGCCGTTCATCGCCGCCGTGCCATAGACGTAGCGGGCGATCGGCGTCGAGCCGACGAAGGAAACGGCGCCGATATCCGGATCAGTGAGGATCGCATCGACGGCCGCCTTGTCGCCGTTGACGACGTTGAGGATGCCGGCCGGCAGGCCCGCCTCGATCATCAGTTCGGCAAGGCGGATCGGCAGGGACGGATCACGCTCGGACGGCTTCAGGATGAAGGCATTGCCGCAGGCGATGGCCGGGGCGAACATCCACATCGGGATCATGCCGGGGAAGTTGAACGGAGTGATGCCGGCGCCGATGCCGACCGGCTGGCGCATCGAATACATGTCGATATGCGGGCCGGCGCCTTCGGTGAACTCGCCCTTCGACAGGTGCGGGATGCCGATCACGAATTCGCAGACTTCCAGGCCGCGGATGACGTCGCCCTTGGAATCCTCGATCGTCTTGCCGTGTTCCTTCGACAACATTTCGGCGAGCTCATCCATGTTCTGGTTGAGCAGGTCGACGAACTTCATGAACACGCGGGCGCGGCGCTGCGGATTGGTGGCTGCCCATTTCGGCTGCGCCTGCCTGGCGTTTTCGACGGCTGCGCGGATTTCCGAAACGCTGGCGAGCGCGACCTTCGCCTGAACTTCGCCGGTTGCGGGGTTGAAGACGTCAGCCGTGCGGCCGCTTGTGCCGGCGACATGCTTGCCGCCGATGAAATGCCCGATCTCACGCATGGGTAACTCCTCCTGCCTTTGGTGGCGATCTTTTCGAGGGCCGAGGATACTCCCAGATTTGCACAAGGCAACGCCGTAGTTTACGCATCCGTTGTGCAAATTTCGACATTGGAGCCTCAAATGAACTGGGACGATGTGCGCATGTTCCTGGCGGTTGCCCGCACCGGCCAGATCCTGGCGGCGTCGCGGCGGCTCGGCGTCAATCATGCGACGCTGGGAAGGCGAGTGACCGCATTGGAGGAGGATTTGCGTACCCGCCTCCTCATCCGCCGCACCAATGGCTGCGAGCTGACCGCCGAAGGCGAGGTGTTCTTTCGCGCTGCAGAGCGGATGGAAACGGAAATGCTGGCGGCGCAGGCGAGTACCGGGCGGATCGACACGGCGATCGCCGGCACGGTGCGGATCGGCGCGCCGGACGGCTTCGGCGTATCCTTCCTTGCCTCGCGGCTCGGGCGGCTGACCCGCCGCCACCCGGAACTCAAGCTGCAACTGGTGCCGGTGCCGCGCTCCTTTTCGCTGTCCCAGCGGGAGGCGGATATCGCCATTACCATCGAACGACCGGAACAGGGCCGGCTCGTCTCCTCGAAACTGACCGACTACACTCTGGGGCTCTATGCCTCCGGGACTTACCTCGACGAGGCGGGAACGCCGGGGACGGTCGAGGCGCTGAAAAGCCATCCGCGCATCGGTTATGTGGAGGATCTGATCTTCTCGCCGTCCCTGAATTTCACCGGCGAAGTGATGCGGGACTGGGATGCGAGCTTCGAGATTTCGAGCGCCATCGGCCAGACGGAGGCGGTCCGATCTGGAGCCGGTATCGGCATCCTGCACGACTACGTGGCGCGGCAATATCCGGAACTTGTTCGGGTCCTGCCCGAAACCGTCATCCGGCGGTCCTACTGGACCACCTACCACGAAACCACGCGCGACCTGATGCGGCTGCGGACCGTGGTGGAGTTTCTAAAGGAACTGGTCGAGGAGGAAGGCCACATCTTCGTGTGACCGAGGGGGGCGGCCTTCAGCGCAGAAGGACAGAAGACCGAAATAGGGTCCGGCCGCCGAGGCGGCCGGAAAACCTTTGTATCAGGAAGGCAGGAAAGTCGTAACCGGAACCTTGAGCGCCGCAGCGATGCGCTTCAGCTTGGCTGGGTCGGCATCGGTGCCGTTTTCGATGCGAACGATCTCGTCGTTGACGAGGCCGGTCGTGATGGCAAGTTCTTCGATGCTGTAGCCGACATTCCGGCGCGTTTCGGCAACTGCCGAGGCAATGTGCTGCGGAGAGAGTTTCGCTCCATTGGCGGATGCGAAATTATTGATGGAAATTGTCATGGTATGCTCCTTCTAGAATTGCCTGCCGAAAACCGGTCAGGTGAAGGGGGACGAATGCCCGAGACGCAGGAGTCTAAAAAATTAGGCACCGGCTGCCGCAAACATAGGCATGCTAACGACCCAGACAAGGGCAAATACTGCAGTGCACAAAAATGTGTTCGCTTTCGGGTCGAAACAAGGCAGCGCCAAATTACTTAAATTGTCTAAAAAGGCAGGAAACAGGCGGTTTCTGGCCGAAATTACGAGTTAGACAGGGAAATGGCACCGCTTTTGCGGTGCCATATTAAATTTTCTTAACCTTTCAAAAAATGATATCAGGCTGCCTGGATCGACCTGATCCGATCGATGCCGCCGACAATCCCGGCGAAATCCTGCCAGACGCCTTGCGCGCCCTTCTGCCATTCCTCGAAGGCTTCCGGCTTCAGCAGCTTGCCGCCATTCTTCAATGATACGGCAACCGATGCCGCCTCGTCGTCCACGATCAGCTGGTTGAAATAGGCAGCGCCTTCCTTCGACGCTTCCTGGAAAACCGTCTTCTGCTCGGGGTTCAACCCGTTCCAGAAGCTGGCGGAATAATAGATGACGCCGGAGGCCCAGATATGACCGGTCTCGGTCATGTAGGGCACGACCTCATAAAGCTTGAAGCCGGCATAGGCGGATTTGGTGAGATCCATGGCATCGGCGACGCCGGTCGCCAGCGCATTATAGGTCTCGGTGATCGGAATGCCGACCGGGGCGGTGCCGAAGGCGCTCCACAGCTTGGTGTGCAGCGGGCTCTGGATGACGCGGATCTTCTTGCCCTTCAGCTGTTCCGGACGGGTGACCGGCTCCTTGGTAAGCAGGTGGCGGGCGCCGTAATTGATGAAATCGCCGATCACGAAATTCTGGGCGGCGAGCTTCTGCCTGAGATCGGTGCCGACACTGCCATCGATCGTCTTGCGGACATGCGCCGCGTCGCGGAACAGGAACGGCAGATCCAGGACCTGCAGTTCCGGCACCCAGCCGGACAGCGACGAGACGGTCGAAAGGCTCGCCTGCACGGAACCGAGGCGGGTGCCTTCGGCCACTTCCTTCTCGCCGCCGAGCGCGCCGTTCTTGACGATGTTGAACCTGAACTGGCCCGGCAGCCGGGCTTCCACCAGTTCGCCGATCTTCAACCAGATCTTGGTTTCCGGCTTGTCGTCACCGAGCAGCGAGGCCGTGGTGATCGTCGTGGTGCGGGCGGCGGCGGTGCGCACGAAAACCGGAGCGGCGAGTGCCACGCCCGACGCCGCGGCGGTCTTCAGAAGGGTTCGGCGGTTGATATTGTCCATGTCTCAAGGTCCCGGAGATGTGAAGCGGTTAAACGATGATCGCCCAGGCGCAGAGGATCGCCAGGGAAACGAGAAGTGCGAGCAGGTAGGGCACGACCGCCCTGAACAGCGCGGTCGCGGGAATGCGGGTGACACCGCTGACCACGAAGATCAACATGCCGAGCGGCGGCGTCAGGCCGTGGATCATCAGGTTGACCACGATGATGACGCCGAAATGGATCGGATCGATGCCGGCGGCAACGGCTGCCGGCAGCAGGATCGGCCCGAACAGCAGGATCGCCGCGCCGATATCGAGCACCAGCCCGACCACCAGCAGGATGAGGTTGGAAAGGATGATGACCGCCAGCGCGCTGCCGCCGAGCACAGTCACGAAATCTGAAACCAGGCCCGAGACGTTGTCGACCGCAAGCAGGAAGGCGAAAGGTCCGGCGGTGCCGATCAGGAGGCCGATCGCGGCGGATTCGGTTGCCGCCTGGCGGAACGAGGCGAGCAGCGAGCCCGCGCCGATCCTGCCCCAGATGGCCAGGATAATCGTATAGAACGCCGCAAGAGCCGCCGCCTCGGTGGTGGTGACGATGCCGATGCGGATACCCACCACGACGATGATGCCGAGGCCGAAGGCGGGAATGGCGGAGATGGCCGCCTGCCGGCGCTCGCGTCCGGAGGCGCGCGGCAGGGCGACCTGTTCGCGGATCGATAGATGGATGGCGACGGCCAGGCAGATCGCCATCAGGCCGCCGGCGAAGAAACCACCGACCAGCAGCGAACCGACCGAGAGGTTGGTGGCTGTCGCCAGGATCAGGAAGGCGATCGACGGCGGAATGACGTTGTCGAGCACCGAGGTGGCAGCGATGATCGCGCCGGCCTGTGCCGGCGGATAACCGTGCTTGACCAGTTCCGGCTGGAAGGTGGAGGCCCCGAAGGCGGCGTTAGCGACCGAAGAGCCCGACGCGCCGGAAAACAGCACGCTGGTCAGCAGCGTCGTCTGCGCCAGCCCGGCACGGCGGTGGCCGACCATGGAGGCGGCGAACCGGACGAGCTGGTTGGCGACGCCCGAAGCGGTGAGCAGCCCACCGGCCAGCAGGAAGAAGGGAATGGCAAGCAGCAGGAATTTCGACATGCCGGTCACCGTCGAGGAAACGATCGCCGGCTCCGGCAGGCTGCTGCCGAAGGCGATCGCCACGTAGGCGGCGGCGAGAAACGCATGCGCCAAGGGCGCGGCCAGAACGAGGCCGAACGCCGCGACCAATGCCAGGAACAGGCTCGGCGGCAGTTCGCTGTCGACGAAAATTTTGGGAATGCCGAAATAAAGCGCGGCCCCAAGACCGAGAGAGATCAGCACCGGCAGCGCCCTGCCCTCGGCGATCCGTTGCAGGAGAAGCACCAGCAGGATCAACACGCCGCCCGCGCCGAGGAAACCGAAGCGGATCCACTCCGGAACCCCGAGCGTCGGAGAAGTGCCGCCGAGCATAGCCATGATCTCCGAGCCGCCGAACAGGAGGATCAGGGCCGCCAGCACGGTAAAGACGTCCGCCAGCATATGGGTCGCCGGCAGCACCCGGGCGGGCAGCAGACGCACAAAGACGTCGAGCCGCATGGCCAGCGCGCTGTTGAGGCTGAGCGGCGCGCCGACTGAAATCAGCGCCACATGTAGCCAGATGCCGAGGTCCTCGGCGCCGATGAAGCCGGTATTGAAGAAATAGCGCAGGCAGACGCTGACCAGCACCACCGTCAGCAGAACGGCAAGGATGAGCGCCGCAACGACGCCGAGGACAGTCTCGACGCCCTTCAGCACCCTCGTCGCGATACCATCGCTGGGGATGGCCGTCTGCTCGAGACAATCGGATTGGCTGGCTGCCACGGGCTGTTACCTTCGCAGGGGGATCAGGCGGTTCCGACCGTGGAAAGGTCACGATCGAAAAGCACCGACCCGGTGAAATGACGCGCTGCCGGGCCTCGCGGGCAAGATCGAGACGCGGCAGTACCTTTTCGCCGAAGCGACAGGCTTCCTCAAGCAGCGGCATGTCCTAAAGTATAAAAGTTTTGCACGCCAACCTCGCCGTCTCCGAGAAGTTTTTGGGCTGGCTTCGAGGTCGATTGCAACCGAAACAATGGTTTACAGACGACGGACGGCGGACGCCGCCAGAGCGGCAAGCAAATCCTGTGGGGCAAATTTTCCCTGCCTCCTTTTTTGCGAGACATGCTAGGTTTTGGATGGATTAATGGATTCGCGGAAAAGCAGGGGGAAACCCTTGCGCGGCAATCGGGGGATGTGTCCGTGGGCGATATCGAAAACGAAACGCAATCTCAGGATTTCTTCCAGTTTCAACCCGAGGCGGCGGCCGAGACGCCAGCCTCGTCCGGGGAATTCCGCGCCGAGATGCATGACTTCACCATCTTGAGCGTCGATGACGACGAAATGTTCCAGAATTCCCTGAAGCTTTCCCTGGCGGGCTTCAGCTATCGCGGCATCGCTCCGCGCATATTGTCCGCCAGTTCCGCCAACGAGGCTGCCAAACTTCTGCTCGAGAACCCTTCCACCGCGGTCCTGCTGCTCGATATCGTGATGGAGACGGACGATGCGGGGCTGAGGCTGGTTCGAACAATCCGCGAGGTTCTCGGGAATTCGCAGCTGCGTATCGTCCTGCTGACGGGACAACCGGGCATGGCCCCGATGCAATCATCGCTCGAGACCTACGATATCAGCGATTACTGGCTGAAGACCGACCTCACCAACGAGCGGCTTCACAGCATCCTCACCGCAAATCTCCGGACGTTCGAGCAGATCGACGTGCTGAACCGCGCCCGCCGGGGCCTCCAGAGCATTGTCGAGGCCAGCAATAGCCTGGCGAGGTCGTCGGGGTTTGAGGATTTCTCCCGCCGGATGATCCACGAACTGGCCGCGCTTCTCGGCGTCGGCGAGGACGGCATCGTCTGTGTTCGCGGGCGTGACCGCGAACAGCCGCCGAAGATCGTCGGATCGGCCGGACGTTTCGCTTCCGTGCTCAACCAGACCCTCGACACCATCAGTGACGAATCCGTTCGGGACCTGATCCAGCGCTCGCTTGGCGAGCAGGCGAATATCGAGACGGCGATGGCGCAGGTCCTGTTTTTCCCGGGCCAGGCGGTTGCCCCTCCCGCGGCGGCCTATATCGCGACGAACAGGCGGATCGACGATACGGAGCGCGAACTGCTGCGGGTTTTCGCGACCAATATCGGCACCGGTCTGATCAACGTGGCGCTGACCAGCCAGCTCGACCGCATCGCCTACGAAGACGGCCTGCTCGAAATTGCCAATGGCAATGCGCTGAAGCGCGGCGTGCAGGCTGCGCTTGAAATTCCCCCGCCCCGCAGGCGGAAAGTCCTGTTCATCGAGCTCAACCAATATGCGAGAAGCTGCGTCTCGCTTGGCGTCGAACAGGGCGAGCGGCTGTTGCGCGCCTTTGCAAAGCGCCTGGCGGTGGCCTTTCCGCCTCCATGCCTGATCGCCCGTTTGCACGAGGATGTGTTTGCCGTGCTCGGACCGGAATATCTGGTGCGGATCGAGTATGTGAACCGCCTCGAAGCGGAGGCCCAATCTCCCGAGGCCCTGTTTTTCGGCGCAGAGGCGGCCTCCCTCGATCTCAATCACTTCACGTCGGCGCAAAGTGCCATCGCCACGGGGCTTCTCCTCCTGAAGAAGGCCGGCCTGAAGGAGGCAAGCGGACAACTCGTCGAATACGACCCCAAGATCGAAGAGGAGACCCGGCGCCGGTTCGATCTTTCGCAGCAGCTTTACAAGGCGGTGCTCAATCGGGAAATCCATATCGTATTCCAGCCGCAGATCGACCTGACCGACAACCGGATTGTCGGCGCGGAAATTCTGGCGCGCTGGACCCGCTCCGACGGGACGAGCATTCCTCCGGCGGATTTCATCCCCCTGGCGGAAGCGAACGGGCTGATCGTGCCCCTCGGCCAGCAGATCCTGGAACTGGCCTGCAGCGCTTTGCGATCGATGGACGAAGCGGGATTTCCGGCGGTCACCGTCGCCGTCAATGTTTCGCCGGTCCAGATCGGGCGCAAGGAATTCATCGACGAACTGATCGCGACCACGCGGCGCTACGGCCTGTCGCCGGACCGCCTGGAACTGGAGATTACCGAAACGGTCGCGATGGAAGACTTCCAATACGCCAACAACGTGCTCTCACTTCTCAAACGAGAAGGTTTTGCGATTGCGATCGACGATTTCGGTACCGGGTATTCCTCCCTGACGACACTCCGGTCGTTCGAGGCCGCCACGCTCAAGATCGACCGGTCCTTCGTTGCCGATCTCGGACGCGCCAGCCAGAACGAGACGATCGTCGAGATGATCATCCGGCTTGGCGAGCGCATGAACATGCGTGTGCTTGCCGAGGGTGTCGAGACAGAACAGCAGGCGGAATGGCTGCGGTCGAGAAAATGCACTTTGGTGCAGGGCTATCTTTACGCCAGGCCGGAACCCTTCGAGCAATTTCTCGCAAGGCTGCGGAATTCACCGATCAAGACTGCGTAGCTGCCAATGATCGCAAGGACAGAACCCCGCATCTTCTCATCTTTCCGGACCGCTTATCGCCATCGCAAGCGGCTCGCCCTCTTCGTGATACCCTGGGTCGTCGGGCTTGGCGTCGGTGTGCCGTTGCTTTGGCATCAGATCGGCGTGAACGCGCGGGAGCCTCAGATCCGCAACCGAGAGGAGACCCTGTCGCAGGCCTACGACATTCTCGGCCGCACCCTGGACCGGCTCGGTCGCGACGCCCTGTTTCTCGCCGACCTGCAATCGCGCTTCGGCGAGCCGGGCGCCCCGCTCACGCCGATGAGCGTGGAGATATTCCAGAGCTTCGCCGCCAGCTCGCCGGATTACGATCAGGTTCGGTGGCTGGATACGGAGGGCAATGAGCGGCTGCGCGTCAACCATCGCGGCGGCGGCGAGCCGGTTGTGGTTGCCCAGGAGCAGTTGCAGAACAAAGCGGACAGGCCTTACTTTCGCGACACGGTCGCGCTGCCGCTGAATGGCCTGTATTTCTCCGCTCTCGACCTCAATATCGAAAACGGCGTCGTCGAAGTGCCGCATCTGCCGACGCTGCGCGTTGCAAGTCCTGTTTTCCACAACGGCATCAAGCAGGGTATCATCGTCATCAACTATCGCGGCACGCGGTTGCTCGAACGCCTGAAACGGCTCGACATGAGCGTTGACCTCTATCTGATGAACCAGGCGGGATATTGGGTCCAGGGACCCGACCCAAAGGCGAATTGGGCCTGGCAGCTCGGGGCTCCGGCACAGGACCCGGCTCAGGCGGACCGACTTCAGGCGGTCAGCAAGGGCGGCAGGGGTCTTTTCAACAGGGGCGGCGAGGATTGGAGCTACCGGCGCTTCGACCCCGGCGCGGGCCTGCTGACCTCCGGCGAGGTCGCGGAAATGCGCGCCCCGGGTGCCAGTCTCTATCTGCTTGCCCGCGACGCAGCGGGCGCGACCGACAGCCAGGAAACAAGGGGCAAACTCATTCTCGGCCTGGTGGCGACCGTTCTTGCCGCAGTTGCGCTGGCGGTCACAGGCCGCCTGGCCAATGGCATGGAGGCAGAAGCGGAATGGGCACGACAAATGGAGGAGGCGAACAGGACGCTGCGGGAGACCAATGAAAAACTGGGCGTCACTCAACGCGAACTCGCGCGCGCCGAACGGCTGTCCTCGCTGGGCCTCATGGTTGCGGGCGTCGCCCACGAGATGAATACGCCGCTTGGAAGTGCGGCGCTCGTGCTCAGCAAGGCCGCCAACGACCTCAGGCTTTTCAAGGAAAAGGTCACCACGGGGCTGCGCCGCTCCGACCTCGACCTCTATATCGCAGACAGCGACGTCAGCCTCGACATGGTGCGGGATGCCATACATCGATGCACCGCGCTGGTTCAACGGTTCAAGCAGGTCGCGGTGGACCGGGCGACATTGGAGCGACGGGATATCAATCTGGCTGCCTTCATTCCCGATGCGGATCCGCGCCTGCGCAAATGGGACGCCAGCGCCGGCATCAGCCTGACGATGGACGTGCCCGATGCTCTGATAATAACCACCTATCCGGGGCCTTTTGCCCAGGTCCTGTCCAACCTTGTCAACAATTCCCTGCTGCATGCCTTCGAAGCAGGCAAACCCGGCATGATCACGATCAATGCCCGTAGATCGGGAGATCAGGTCCTCATCGAGTTCGCCGACGACGGTCGCGGTATCAGCGGAACGGATATAGAAAAGATATTCGAGCCGTTCTTTTCAACCGCCCGTCACAGCGGCGGTACCGGGCTTGGACTACACATCGTCCATCAGATCGTCACCGAGGTTCTCGGCGGGACGATCAATGTCGAAAGTCCGCCGAGAGACAGGGCACGCGGCACGCGGTTCATCATCCGGCTTCCCAGGACGGCCCCGGCTCAGGCGGAAACCTGAGCTTCGGCTCAGATCCCTGCATACCATTCGTAGCCGCGATCCTCCCAGAACCCCCCGCCGCCGCCGTAAAGGCGGCCGAGATCGGCCACGGCCTCGATGCGGGTCAGATATTTCGCCTGCTTGTAGCCGAGCTGCCGCTCGACACGCAACCTCAACGGTGCGCCATGAGCGACTTCAAGATCGCGGCCGTTCATGGTGTGAGCGAGAATGGTCTGCGGGTGAAAGGCATCCACCAGGTCGATGCTCTCGTAATACCAGCCGCTGCCGTCCAGCGTCTTTTCGTATTCGTCGGCGCAATGGAAAACGATGTAGCGAGCTTCAGGCTTGAGGCCGGCTGTCTTGAGCAGAGCACCGAGCGGCACGCCGGTCCATTTGCCGATTGCGCTCCAGCCCTCGACGCAGTCGTGCCGGGTGATCTGGGTGCGGGCCGGCAGGGCTTTCAGTTCGGCAAGCGACAGCTGCATGGGCTTGTCGACAAGACCGCCGACCTCGAGCTTCCAGGTGGAAAACTGCCGGTTCATCCAGTCGAGATATTGCGGGTTGTCCGGCATGCTGGTGCCGTTGGCGCGGAAGACCGGAGACAGATCGGCCTCGGTGAACTCGCGCGCCAGCGCATCGTCGCCGAGAAGGAAGCGCTGGGTCTTCATCGAAAAGCCCTCGGCGATCTTGAGCACCGATTTCGTCCGGTCGCTTTCTACGATCGCGTCGCAGCCACTCAAACCCAGCGCGGAGGCCGTCATGGTCGCGCCGATCAGGAAGCGGCGCCGGGTGATGATACGGCTCATTGTCTGTCCTCCTGTTCGATGGCGTAGTAGCCGGTGATCATCGAACGCAAGTTGTTGAAGACTCCCGACAGGATCACCATCGCGACGTGGACCACAACGAAGGCCGTGAGCGAAAAGGCGGTCAGGAAGTGGATCGTGCGGGCCGATTGCCGGCCACCGAAGACATCGAGCAGCCACGGCGCAACGGCATTGAAGCCGGGCGACATGGTGAGCCCTGTGAGGATCATCAGCGGCAGCAGAAGGAAGATCACGGCGGCGTATGTCAGCTTCTGCAACGTGTTATAGTGCCGCGCCTCAGCTCCCTTCGGAAACCGCAGCCGGGCGTGATTGACGATTTCGTGGCCTATATGGGCGGGCGTGAGCTCGCTCCCGGCGGGCAGGATATCCCGGCGCAAATGCCGGCTGAACAGGCCGTAGGCGAGATAGATGAAGCCGTTGATGACGAACAGCCAGGCAAAGAAGAAATGCCAGCGCCGGCCGGTGGCGAGATCCTGGTAGCTCGGAATCGTCAGCCAGTCGGGGAAACCGCGCGCGCTCGCCTCGCCGTCCACTTCCGAAAGGCCGAGAAAGCCGGTGGTGTCGAAGGTCAGCGAGCCGACACGGGTGAGGCCTTTGGCCTTGTCGCCGTCTTCCACCGCCTCCATGGATATGAAGGAAGGGTCGTTGTCGGCACCATATTGGCCCCAATAGAGCGCCGGGTGGGCATTGAAGATCTGCAGCCCGCTGAAAAGCAGCACGGTCATGCAGAAGACGTTCACCCAGTGCGACAGGCGCACGAGCAGGCTGTGGCGGTAGATGACAATCCGGCCGGTCGCAGCGCCGGCATCGATCGTGGCCATGGTGTTTTCCTCCGAACGCAGACAATGGGCTTTTGCAGGGATACGCGGCCGCCGGACGAAAAGTTTCAGCGGCCGCGCTCCTACCGTTTCATCGCGTCACTTCATCGCGTCGCAGGCCTTCATCATCTCGGACTTCTTCATCGCATCCTTTTCCATGCCGGCCTTGTGCATGCAGTCGGTCTTGGTGCTGCCGGTCGCCATCGAGTCCTTCTTCATCGAATCCTGCTTCATGGCGTCGGTTTTCATCGAGTCCTTCTTCATCGCGTCGGAGCTCATGCCCTGGGCGCTTGCAGCGCCGGCAAGAGAAAGGCCGACGACGAGGGTGCAGGCGGCAAGGCTGGAAAGAAGCTTGGTCATGGATATCCTCCTGGGATCAATCAATGTGTCCGCCGGGTGCCTGCCGAGGGCTCACAACCACCCATTCGAACCGCATGGAAAGTCGTTACAGCTTCACGGCGATGTGATAGGCCTGAGGCACACGGAATATTTTCGATTCCGCCTGTAACCGTTTACGGGCTTTTCCGAATGATCATTGAAACAGCATGACAAGCGCCCATTCGGAAGAAGCCCTGAAGGCCCTGATGCTTCTGTCCCTCGACGGGGACGAGGCAGCCTACCGGCGTCTGCTCAACGCGGTGCGCGTCCTGCTGGTCGGATATTACGGCCGCCGGATGGCTGCTGCGACGAAAGCGGACATGGAAGACCTTGTCCAGGAGACACTGCTGGCACTGCATTCCCGTCGGGCGACCTACGACCGCGAGCGGCCGTTCACGGCGTGGTTCTTCTCGATTGCCCGCTACAAGCTGATCGACCACCACCGCGGCCGCGGCGGCCGCATGATGGCGGAAACGGAGCTCGGTGAGGATTTCGAGAGCGACTACAGCGAGGATGCCGTCACCGCGCGGATGGATGTCGAGCGGCTTCTACAAGGCCTGCCGGCGAAACAGCGGGAGTTGATACGCCAGGTGAAGCTCGAGGGGCAATCGGTCGCCGATACGGCAAGCCGGACCGGCCAATCGGAATCGGCGATCAAGGTCGGCATTCACCGGGGGCTCAAGACACTGGCGGAGAAATTGCGAGGCGGAAGGTGAGAAAGACGGACGACATCATCGACAGGCTGGCGGGCGATCTGAAGCCGGTGCCCCGGAATGCGCTCAAGCGGCGGTTCATGCTCGGCATCCTGCCGGCGCTCGCCGTATCGCTGTTGCTGATGCTTGCGATCCTCGGCCTGCGCATCGATATGGCCGAAGCGCTGATGCTGCCGGTCTTCTGGGTCAAATCCGCCTACAATGCCCTGCTGGCGGTTGCGGCTTTTCTCGCCGCCTACCATCTGGCGCGGCCGGACGGTTCCCGAGGACGATTCTTCCAGGCCGTAGCGGCCATCGTCGCGGCAATGGCCGTGATCGCGGTCGCCCAGCTGATGATGTCGCCGGCCGAAAGCTATCGCAAGCTGATCGTCGGGTCTTCGGCGCTCCATTGCCCAGCGCTGATCTTCCTTTTCGCAATTCCGGTGTTTTCCGGCAACGTCTGGGTGCTTCGCCGGAGCGCGCCGACCGACCTGAAGCTCACCGGCTTCATCGCCGGCATTGCGGCCGGCGCTGCCGGCGCCTGGGTCTATTCCTGGTTCTGCACCGAGAACGGCATGCCCTTCGTGCTGATCTGGTATTCGCTCGGGATCCTGCTGACGGGCATCGTCGGCTCGCTCACGGGGCCGCGCCTGTTGCGCTGGTAAGCCTGCGCCCGCTCATGAACCTGCAGAGGGCGGCGGCCGCAAGACGGCCAGCGGCGTCAATTCCGATAATATTGGAGAGTGGAAAAATGGTACGGTTGGGGGGTCTCGAACCTCCGACCTCAGGTGCCACAAACCTGCGCTCTAACCAACTGAGCTACAACCGCACAAGCGCCCTTGGGCGCCGTTGGGGGGTCACATACGGCGATCGGACTTCTTTTGCAAGTCCTTTCCGCAAATAGAAGAGGCCGGAGCATGCTCCGGCCTTCTCCTTGAAATCAAGCTTTCGAAATCAGGCGGCCTTGAAGGTCGTGATGGCCTTCTCAGCGGCTTCCTTGCCCGGCTTCGTGACGTCTTCAGCGATCTTGCGGGCGGCTTCCTGCATGGACTTGGCCTGCTCGACGGTGATTTCTGCCTGCTTGCGGATGAAGCCGGTCTGCAGCTCGATCAGTTCTGCAAAGGACTTGACGCCGAGCAGCGATTCCATGTGGGTCAGCGAGATTTCGGCATTGGTGCGCAGCGCGTCGATGGCCTTGAGGCCGAGTTCGACAGAGCCTGCCTGGGCCGACTGCATTGTGGATTCCACCGTTTTGGTGGCTTCCTCGGCAGCGGCTTTCATCTTAGCATAAGCTTCGCGAGACTGGGTGGCACCCTTTTCGGCGAAGTCGCGGAAGCCTTCGGTCAGCTTGGACGGATCGAAAGCGGAGAAAGAAAAGATATCGTCAGTCTTGTATGCCATCGTTTTAGGTCCTCGTTGGCGATTTCTTCGGCAGAACCGAAGATGTCATGCCTCTTATATAGACCATCTCGTTGTGCATTGCAATATCATTGTGCGCTGCACAATAAAATGAATCGCGGAATTAACCCTATCAGAGGTTTGGAAGGCGCCGCTCTCGACCCGAGGGCTGGGGAGCGTTATTAACAATCCGTTAAACTACGTAGAAATCCGGTCACAAACGCCCTGTAGGTTTTGCCTATGTCCGCAGTCCAATACCCGTTCATCGATATTGCCGTGCACGAGCGCGTCCGCGATCGTTTTGCGGCGGGCGAAGCGATCGTGCTGTTTTCCCCGGACATGAAAAGCCCGCTCTGGGCGAATGGACGCGGCGCCGATCTTTTCGGCTTCGGCTTCATCTACGACTTCCTCGACCAGGGTCCGAACCGCGTCGACATCGCCTTCCGCCAGGTCGAGGCGGCCGCGCGCCAGCTTGCCGAAGTCGGCGACATTCGTAACCTGACGATCCGCGTCGCTTCCGGTTTCCAGCGCATTCCCGTTCAGGCAGTCTGCGAGCTTATCCAGGTTCAGGGCGAAACGGCGGTGCTGTTCAGCGCGCCGGTGGAAAAAGGCAAGCTTTCGCGTTCCGCCTCGGCGGCGCGGATGATCGAAGGGTTCGACGATCCCGATACACATATGGCGGTCATCGATGAGAACGGCGAAGTGCTTGCAGCTTCGGCCGAATTCGCCGGGCTCAGGGTTACGACCCAGACCGCCAAGATGATGGCGACCATGGCGGGCGCCGATCCGAGCCGCCTCGTCAAGCGGCCGATCCCCACCTCCAAAGGCTATCTGCCCGCCGCCATCGGCAAGCTCTCCAGCGACCCGGCCCTGCATCTCCTGTTCACGGTCGAGACCGAACAGGCCCGGATCGCCGCCGAAAACGGCTACGAGCCGCGCGACGAGGTGCAGGCAGGGTCCGAAGGCGACGGGGCCGGCGCACGGACCGTTGTGGAAACCGCCGCCGCGATGGCCGGCGACGACGGCGAAGACTTCACGATCGAGGCGGTCCCGGCCGATGGTTTTGCCGATGTGATCGCTGCCGTGTCGGAAATCGAGGACACCGAGGAGCCGGAGGAAGAAATCCAGCTGGAAACCAGCGGGAGTTTCGCCGGTGTTCAATCCGCGGCACCCGAAGAACCGGGCGAGGACGCCGATACCGCCCCTTCAGCCGAAATGATCGAAACGACGGAAGAGCCGGTTTCCGAAACCGCGACGGCGGAAACCTCGGTCGCCGAACCTGTGATGATGGAAGCGGCGTCCGAAGGGGCCGTATCCGGAGCCGAGCCTGCGGCTGCCGAGGCCGCCGCAACGGAACCGGCTGGTTTCGTCTTTCGCCGCGATGGCCGCGCGACCCGCTTCGTCTGGAAGATCGATGCGGAAGGCCGTTTCAGGGAGGTCTCCGACGAATTTGCCGATGCAGTCGGCCCGCACGCCGCCGATATCAACGGCATGGCCTTTACCGATCTCGCCGCCCTTTTTCATCTCGACCCCGAAGGCAAGATCGCGGAACTGCTCAACAAGCGCGATACCTGGTCCGGCAAGACGATCTGGTGGCCGATCGAGGGCACGTCGCTTGTCGTGCCGGTCGATCTCGCCGCGCTGCCGACCTATACCCGCACCCGCGAGTTCGACGGTTTTCGCGGCTTCGGCATCGTGCGCATCGGCGATGCGGCCGAGGATCCGAATGCCGTCGGCCTGACGCTGACCCGCGCCGTACCGGAAGATGTCGTCGAACCGGAAGCGGAGACCGTTTCCGAAGCCGACGAGATGACGGCCGACGCAGTGGCGGAAATTACCGAGGCCGAGGAACATTCCGCGGACGCTGGCACCGAAGCTACAATCGTTGAAGCATCGGTTGGCACCGAGGTTCTGGCGGCCGATGAACCCGAGACGTTCGAAAAATCGGAAGTGGCTGAAGATGCCGAGCAGCCGGCCGCCGCCGAAGACATTTCCGCGGATGCCGCGCCTTCCGAGGACCTGCCCCTCGAAGAACCGCCGTCCGGGCCGATCGTCCAGGATGAACCGGAACCGTCCATCTCCGGCCGCCAGATCCCTTCCCTGCTCGACTGGCCGGCCGGTGAACGTCCGGCCCTGCGGATCGTCGAAAATGCCGGCCGCCGCCATTCCGACAAGGTCATCCAGCTTGAGGAGCGCCGCTCCAACCGGCGCGATGGGCTGACCCCGGTCGAGCAGGCGGCCTTCCGCGAAATCGCCCGCCAGCTCGACAATTTCGTCGGTCGCCGCAACGAAGAGAAGACGCCGGAGACCTCGAGTGCGGCGGAAGCACACGCAGTCGAACAGAGCGAACCAGCCGTGACCGCGCCGATCGAAGCCGCGCATGAGGCGGGAAGCGACGTACCTGCCGCGCCGGTTTCGGACCATGCAACCGAGGTTCCGACGGAAGCTTTCGGGGAGGCGGAAAACCCGCCCGAAGCTGCCTCTGCTTTCGAACCGGAAGAGATTTCCGAAGCCGAGGCGATGGCATTCGCCGAAGAGGCGAACGAGGCTTTTGCCGACACTCCGGCCCAGCCTGAAGAAGATGCCGCATCCCTGGCGGAAGAGCCTGCCGACCCGCATCCGGAACTTTCTGATCGCGAACTTTTGAGCCGGATGATTCCGGTACGCGAGCGGATCGGGCTTTCCCCCGAGATCGTCGACCAGATGCCGGTGGCGCTTCTCGTTCACAGCGGCGACCTCCTTCTTCACGGAAACCCGGAATTCCTGCGATTGACCGGCTATTCCTCCATCGACGATCTCGCCGAAGTCGGCGGTCTCGACGCGCTGCTGCAGCGCCAGGATCTCGAAGGCAAGACAACCGAAGCCGGCGGGATGGTCGTCGTGCGCGCCGACGATGTGCTGGTGCCGGTAACGGCGCGCCTGCAATCCGTCCGCTGGGACAACTCGACCGTCCTCATGCTGGCGCTGATGCCGGTCGTGGCCGAGGCGCAAGCCTCCAACGAAGGCAGCGAGGCGGCGGATGTCATTCCGCTGCGTGCCCCCCGCCCCGCCGACCAGCTCGCCAAGCTGCAGGTCGAGGTGACGGAACTGCGCGCCATCCTGGAAACGGCAACCGACGGCGTGGTGATCATCGGCGCGGAAGGCGACATACGGTCGCTCAACCGGGCGGCCAATGCGCTCTTCAACTACGACAACGAAGAGATCAACGGCAAACCCTTCGTGACGTTGTTTGCCCATGAGAGCCAGCGGGCGATCCTCGATTATCTCGCCGGACTTGCAGGCCACGGCGTCGCCAGCGTGCTGAACGACGGCCGGGAAGTCATCGGCCGCGAGGCATCCGGCGGCTTCCTGCCGCTGTTCATGACGATCGGCAAGCTGACTTCCTCGAACGGTTATTGCGCCGTCATCCGCGACATCACCCAGTGGAAGCGCACGGAAGAGGAGCTGCGGACAGCCAAGCGCGCCGCCGAAACCGCGAATGCTCACAAGAGCGAGTTTCTTGCCCATGTGAGCCATGAGATCCGCACGCCGCTCAACGCGATCATCGGGTTCGCCGACATGATGGCGACCGAGCGCTTCGGACAGATCGGCCACGCGCGTTACGTGGAATATGCCAACGACATCAGCCGCTCGGGCCGCCACGTTCTCGATATCGTCAACGACCTCCTCGACATCTCCAAGATCGAAGCCGGCGAGATGGAGCTCGATTTCGTCGCCGTCGGCCTCAACGAAACGGTTTCGGAAGCCGTGTCGCTGGTGCAGCCGCAGGCAAACGGCCAGCGCGTCATCATCCGCACGGCGCTCTCGCATGCCGTTCCGCAGGTGGTCGCGGATCCGCGATCGATCAAGCAGATCGTCCTGAACATCCTGTCCAATGCCATCCGTTTCACGCCGTCGGGAGGGCAGATCGTGGTCTCCACCGCCTACGAGACGAACGGCAACGTGGTGCTTCGCGTGCGCGATACCGGCATCGGCATGACACGCTCGGAGCTGGAACTCGCCATGAAGCCGTTCCGGCAGGTCGGGAGCGCCTCGCACAAGCGCGGAGACGGTACCGGGCTTGGCCTGCCGCTGACCAAGGCGATGGTCGATGCAAATCGCGCCGCCTTCGCGATCACTTCGGCGCCGAACGAGGGCACGTTGGTGGAAATCACCTTCCCCTCGCCACGTGTGCTGGCGAACTGATCCCGAGATCGCGACGGTTTCGATATTGTCACTCGGCCGGTGGATTTCGAGTTTCGAAATCGCGCAATTCCGCCAAAGACAATCATGAGTTGTATTTACTATCAAAAGAAAGGCAGCCGAAGCTGCCTTTTGAAGTTTAATGCTGTCCAACGAGGGTCGGTGGAGACGTCATGTCTATGAAAGCTCGCGGCTAGGCGTATTTCATACACGAGACGAAGCCATGTTGCTCCACTTTTGATCAAAGCGGCTTAATGGCGCGTTAACAGCGTTCATTTTCTGGAATTCGCGCCGGAAATGTGCCATATCGATACATATCCGGCCATCTGAATACCACCCATCCGATTTTTCCGTTGCGCCAAGGCCATCCCGAGGGGACCGTCGCTTCGGGCATGCAAGCGTCTCCTTGCGCTCGATGACCGCCCATCCGGGATCTATCCGTGTAACAGCCCGCAAGGTCGGACACGTCCGTATTTGCAGGCTGTTGCACGCATGACAGGGGGTGTATCGGAAGGCATTCCGCGGATTTGCGCGGGGACCGCATTTCCTATATGCGCGTGGAGCCATGCTCACCAACCCGATCGGACATCTGCGGAAGAACCTGGGCCGCCCGCTGGGCCGGCGGTCGCGCCGCGTTCTGATCGGGTCCATCATAGCGCTATGCCTCTTCTCGCTGTTCCAGCTCGTGGCTCCCTTCCTGATTTCATCGACGGTGGTACGGGAAAGCATGGAGCGGGCCGTCGCCGAATGGACCGGTCATGACGTGGAGATCGACGGGACACCGGATATCCGCTTTTGGCCTGAGCCCCGGATCACGCTGAGGGAGATCACCATCCGCAAGCAGGCGGAAGACGGCGAGCGCGTGCTTGGCCGGGTCGCGCGGCTTTCTGCCTCGTTCGATCTTCTGCAGGCCCTGGTCGGGCAGCCCGAATTCAAGGATTTTCGCCTTACCGATCCGGAAATCTATGTCCTCAGGGAAGCGGATGGCAGGCTCGACTGGGCGAATGACGGACTGCTCAGCCGCGCCGTGCGGGACGTGCAGCCGGATGGCAGCGGCCAGGTTCTGGCAGCGGACGACGATACGCGCATGGGCGATGTCCGTATCAGCAACGGGCTTTTCGAAGTCTCCGACGTCGTCAGCGGCCGGATCACGCGGTTGCAATCGATCAACGGCACGCTCGACTGGCCGTGGCTTTCCCGACGTCTGGAGCTCAAGGCAGATGCCAATTTCAATGGCAAGGCGCTGACGCTTGACATGAGCTCGACGCAGCCGCTGCTGTTGCTCTCGGGCAAAAGCGGAAATCTCTCCAGCACGATGACATCGGTTCTCTTTCATGGCCAGTTTCAAGGCGTCGCCAACCTTGCGGCGAATGCGTTTCTTTCCGGCGACGCAGAACTGACGGTTCCCGACCTTGCGGCGGCGATGAACTGGGCCGGCATGAACTTTACCGGCGTCGAACGCCTGAAAAGCTTTTCGCTGAAAACCCGGCTCGTCACCAATGACAGCATTCTGCGTTTCGACAATCTCTCACTCGGCCTCAACGACGCCAAGGCGACCGGTATACTCGATCTCATGCTGCTACCGGACAGGCCGGCGAGGCTCACCGGCACGCTCGCCTTCGACCGGATGGATCTTTCCGCGGCACTTGCCGCCATTGCGCCGCGCGCCCTGGGCGATACCAGCCGGACCAGCGGCCAGCTTGCCGATCTGGAACTCGATCTGCGGCTTTCGGCCCAGCAGGCGATGCTTGGGCGCTTCATGCTTTCGGAAGCGGCCGTCAGCGTCATGAATGTCGGCGACCAGTCGCGCATCGACATTGCCGACAGCGATTTCGAGACGGGCCGGCTGACCGGCCGGATCGCCACGGTGAAGGGCGGGACCGCCGGAGCCGTGGCGCTGCGCCTTGCCATTCAGGACGCGGATTTCGGCAATATCGTCAAGGAACTCGGACTTGCCGGCCCATTGCCCGCGGCACGCGGGTCGCTGGATCTCTCGCTCGACATCGACCGGCCACTGGAGCCGGAAGCATGGCGCAATGCCAAGGGAGCCGTGCGTTTCCGGGCGGAGCGAGGATCGCTTTCGGGGGTCAATCTCGCCGGCATCCGGCAGCTTGCGGCACAGAAGCCCTATTTCCCCTTGAGCGATGCCGGCAGCGGCAGTCTGGAGTTCGACCACATCGACATATCCGCCAATCTCGCGGATGGGTCTGCTGATATCCGGGAGGGAAGGATTACCGGCGCGACCGAGACGCTGACGCTTTCCGGCGTCATTCCGTATATCAACAACAGCCTCGCGCTTTCTGCAACCGTCGCGACCGCTGCAGCGGCGGCCGGCACCCCGCCGCTGATGGTCTTCATCGGCGGATCCTGGCCCAATCCCGTCATCTGGCCGGTTTCGCAAACCCCTGCCAAGCCCTTACAATGAGCCGAATCAACCGGATGGGGGTTATCTGGTGTCGCGATTCCTGATCAGCCTGTGCAAGGCGCTGCTCGCCTGCCTCATCATGGGGGCGGTGCTTAATCTGTTTGGTATCACCATGCCGGTGCTGCTCGCCGTTCTGCACCTGACGCCCGACGACATCCGGGTCGGGCTCGAAAATGCCTATCTCTGGTCGGTGCCGCGCATCGCGCTCGGGGCCGTCATCGTGCTGCCGGCCTGGCTGCTCATCTATATCTTCCTTCCGCCGCGCGGCGAATGAGCCTCAGGTCGTCCCGCGAAGGGCCGCATGCTCGTCGCGGATACGGCGCATTTCCGTCCGCTTGGTGCTGATCGAGGCAAGGATGACGCCGATGGTGACCAGCCCGATCAGGATGGTGCAGATCGCGTTGATCTCCGGCGTGACCCCAAGGCGGACCTGGCTGTAGATCTTGATCGGCAGCGTCGTGGCGCCCGGCCCGGTCGTGAAACTCGCGATCACCAGATCGTCCAGCGACAGGGTGAAGGCCAGCATCCAGCCGGCGATGACGGCCGGAAAGATCAGCGGCAGGGTGATCTTGAAGAAGGTCCTGACCGGCGGGCAGCCGAGATCGAGCGCCGCCTCCTCAAGGCTGCGGTCGAACGTCAGCAGCCGCGACTGCACGACGATCGCCACGTAACACATGGTGAAGGTCGTATGCGCGATGATCACCGTCCAGAAACCGCGGTCGATGCCGACGGCGACGAACAGCAGCAGCATCGACAGGCCGGTGATCACTTCGGGCATGACGAGCGGCGCGTAGATCATACCGGAAAACAGTGTCCGGCCCGGAAAGCGAACGAAGCGCACGAGGGAAAGAGCGGCGAGCGTGCCGAGTACGGTACCGATCGTGGCGCTGATGATACCGACACGCGCGGTTACCCAGGCGGCGTCCATGAGGCCCTGGTTCGACCACATGGTCTTATACCATTGAAGCGAGAACCCGCCCCAGACCGTGACCAGCTTCGAGGCATTGAAGGAATAGACCACCAGGATGACGATCGGGATGTAGAGAAAAGCGAAACCGAGGGTGAGGACGGTGGCGTCGAAACGGGACGATCTCATCTCATGCCACCTTCTTCTGCTGGTTCTGGAAGATCACGATCGGCACGACCAGCATGACCAGCAGGATGACCGCCACGGCCGAGGCAAGCGGCCAGTCGCGATTGCCGAAGAACTCCGTCCACAAGGTCTTGCCGATCATCAGCGTATCGGCGCCGCCGAGCAGGTCGGGGATGACGAACTCACCGGTGATCGGGATGAAGCAGATCATCGAGCCGGCAATCACGCCCGGCAGCGACAGGGGGAAGGTGATCTTCCAGAATGCCTTCCAGGGCGGGCAGCCGAGATCGCTCGCCGCCTCGAGAAGCGTATTGTCCATCTTCTCGAGCGCCGAATAGAGCGGCAGGACCATGAAGGGCAGGTAGGAATAGACGATACCGATAAACACGGCGTAGTCGGTTCTGAAAATCTGCACCTGATCGTCGGCGCCGAGAAGGCCGATCGCCTGGAACAGCAGCGTCAGCAGCCCGTCGGGCTTGAGGATGCCGATCCAGGCGTAGACGCGGATCAGGAACGAGGTCCAGAACGGCAGGATGACCAGCATGACCAGCGTCGGCCGCAGCATGGTCGGCGCGCGGGCCATGGCGAGCGCCATCGGATAACCGATCAGCAGCAGCAGGAATGTGGAGATCACCGCGATGCGCAGCGAAGACAGGTAGGCCTCGATGTAAAGCGGATCGCCGGTCAGGAAAAGATAGTTGTCGAAGTCGAGCTGCGAGACGAACTCGCCAATCGCCCCAAACCCCTTGAACAGCGGCGTATAGGGCGGCAGGGCGATCGCCGTCTCCGACAGCGAGATCTTCACGATGATGAGGAAGGGCGCTGCGAAGAACAGCAGCAGCCAGACATAGGGTACCGCGACCACCAGCCAGCGGGCGGGATTGGATCGGTTGGCGGGGTGGGTTTCGGAAACGCTTGCCATCTCCCTGCCCCCGCTCAGCGCGTCAGCACGAGGCCGGCGTCGACCGGCCAGGTGAGCCAGACCATGTCGCCGAAAGTGATCGGCCGGTCGACGAGGCGGGAAACGTTGGCCTGGGCAGCGCGGACGATACGGCCATCGGCAAGCTTGACGAGAAAAACCGAGAAGTCGCCGAGATAACCGATATCCCAGACCTCACCATAGACCGCATTGGCGGAGGTATCCGCCGGCTGGTCGGGCGAGATGCGTACCTTTTCCGGACGGATCGCGAAGGCGACCTTGTCGCCCTTGACCGCCTGGCATTCCTGTTCGACGGAGACCGCAATGCCGTCGCAATCTATTCTTACCGCGCCCGGCGCGCCGAGTGCGCTCGCCGTCGCGGCGATCGTTCCTTCGAGAATGTTGATGTCACCGATGAAATCCGCGACATAGCGGCTGTTTGGCGCTTCGTAGATCTCGGCCGGCGTCGCCACCTGCATGATGATACCCTTGTCCATGACCGCGATCCGGTCGGACACGGTCATCGCCTCTTCCTGGTCGTGAGTGACGATCAGGAAGGTCAGGCCGAGTTCGGTCTGGATGTCCATGAGCTCGAACTGCGTCTCTTCGCGCAGTTTCTTGTCGAGTGCGCCGAGCGGCTCGTCGAGCAGCAGCACCTTGGGACGCTTGGCGAGCGAGCGGGCGAGAGCGACGCGCTGGCGCTGGCCGCCGGAGAGCTGGTTCGGCTTGCGCTTGGCGAACCGTTCCAGCTTGACGAGCTTCAGCATTTCCTCGACGCGGGTGGCGATCTCACCCTTCGGCAGGTTGTCCTGTTCCAGGCCGAAGGCGATATTCTTTTCGACCGTCATATGCGGAAAGAGCGCATAGGACTGGAACATCATGTTGGTCGGCCGGCGATAGGGCGGCACGCCGGAAATGTCCTTGCCCTGCAGCAGGATGCGGCCTTCGGTCGGCTCCTCGAAGCCGGCGAGCATGCGCATCAAGGTCGTCTTGCCGCAGCCGGAGGGGCCGAGCAGCGAAAAGAATTCCCGCTCGTAGATATCAAGCGTCAGGTTGTCGACGGCGGTAAAATCGCCGAACCGCTTGGTGATGTTTTCGAAACGGATGAAAGGAACCGCCGAAGGATCGGTCCACGGAGAAAATTTGCGCTTAACCGGTCCGAGAGATTTCGCCATGTTTGGCCCACTTGCCCCTTAAAGCCCCAAGGCAGAAAAGGCAGGCGTTTCCGCCTGCCTTTTCTGATCAATTACCTTTCTTGATCCGCGTCCAGACCGAGGTCACCTCCCGCTGGGACTTGCCCTCGTAGGGCGAGATGATGAAGAGCTTCTTGAGCATTTCGGCCGTGGGATAGACGGAGGTATTTTCCAACACTTCCTTATCGACGAACTTCTGGGACGCAAGGTTGCCGTTGGCGTACTGGACATAGTTGCTAGATTTGGCGATCACTTCCGGTTTCATCAGGTAGTTGATGAACGCATGGGCCTCTTCGACATGCTTTGCGTCCGCGGGGATCGCGAGATTGTCGAACCACATGTAAGTGCCTTCCTTCGGGATCACATAGTTGATGTTGACCCCGTTCTTGGCCTCTTCGGCGCGCGACTTGGCCTGCAGGATATCGCCCGACCAGCCGATGGTGATGCACACGTCGCCTTGGGCCAGATCGCTGATATAGGCCGAGGAATTGAAGGTGCGGATGCTCGGGCGGATCTTGGAATAGACCTCGCCGCCGGCGCGGATGTCGGCAATTTCCTTGCTGTCCGGGTTTTTGCCGAGATAGTTCAGGGCAATCGCGAAGGTCTCGTCGGATGCATCGAGCATATTGATGCCGCAAGCCTTCAGCTTCTTGGCATTTTCGGGCTTGAACAATACGTCCCAGCTATCGATCGGCACGTCGCCGAGTGCAGCCTTCACCTTGTCGACATTGTAGCCGATGCCCGTCGTGCCCCACATGTAGTTCACCGCATACTGGTTACCCGGATCGTATTTGGCGAGCTGCTTCGAAATCTCCGGCCACATGTTGGAGAGGTTCGGCAGCTTGGACTTATCGAGCTTCTGGAAAACGCCAGCCTGAATCTGGCGCTGCAGAAACGGTCCGGTGGGAACGACGACGTCGTAGCCAGAACCGCCCGTCAACAGCTTGGTTTCAAGCATGCCGTTGTCGTCAAAAACGTCATAGACGACCTTGATGCCGGTTTCCTTGGTGAAATCATCGAGAATGGATTCGTCGATATAGTCGGACCAATTGAATACATGGACTTCACGCTCCTGCGCGAACGCAGCCGTCGCGGCGAGGGCCGACGCGGCAACTGCGGCGGCAAGACTGAGCAGATGGCTTTTCATGATCTCTCCTGTTCCAGTTTTTTCAGCGCAATCATCAAATCACGCCTAATTCCCTTATATTTTCCGCGAGAGTAAAAAGTAATTTTACACCCTACAAGGGGGAATGTGCGCCGCGACAAAACTCACTGGAAATCAAAAGCGCTGAGACCGGTCACCATCTCGTCTAGACCAAGCGGTCTAGTCACCGGCGGCTCGGCACGGGAGAGGCACCCCTGCCTTTCGCAGAGCCTGCAGGCGGTGCCCGCAAGCATGGTTCCAGCCGGTCCCGGCAGTGCCTCGCCATAAACGGTGTCGCCCGCATTTGGAAGATCGCAGCCGAGAAGGATGGCGGTGCGCCGGATCCGCTCGCCAAATCCCGCCTGGGGGCCTTCGAGCGTTCTCGACAGCGTCAGGAACATGCCCCCATCCGGCATTTCGACACGATCGACGAGGACCTGGCCCGGTTGAAGGAAGGCCGCATGGAGCCCAAGCTTCGGACAGAGCCCGCCGAACCGGGCCTGCGGAAAGCCTTGCGCGCCGGCGCGGCGGATCGCGTTGCCGGCATGGTCGACCTCCATCAGGAAAAACGGAATGCCAGCCGCGCCGGGCCGGACGAGCGATGTCAGGCGGCCCGCGACCTGCTCGAACGACGCGTCGAAACGGGAGCGCAGGACGTCGAGGTCATATCTCGCGCGCTGGGCGGCCGAGAGGAAAGCGCCATAGGGCATCATCAGCGCATGGGCGGTATAACGGGCGAGCTCGAAACGGCCGATGCGCCGCGCCTCGCTGCTGGAGAGGCTGAGATCGTCGAGTTCAGCGGCAATCTCCTGCCCCAGCGCCAGCAGCGCGACTTCCATGGCAAGTTCGCGGGTCCGGTCGAAGGGCGAAAGCCGTTCCGATAGAAACAGCCGCATGGAATGGCGGTCGTAACGCCGGCGCAGGTTCGGCATCGCGTGGACGGGCAGCGTGCGTACCACGATGCCATGCTCGTTCTTCGCCCAGGCCTTCAAGGCGCCCGGCAGTTCGTCGCCGGTGCCGAGCTTTGCCGCAAAGGCCTCGGCGGCGTCCTCGATGCGCGGGAAAAAGTTGGGGCGGCGCTCCAGCGTCTCGCGCACCTCGTCGATCGGCAGGCGCGTGCCGGCGATCGACGTCTCGTGACCTTCGCGGGCGAGGAGATCGGCGAGATCGGACAGCCTGGCCGCCTGTTCGCGATAGGCGCGATAGAGCTTCATCAGCCCTAGCGCCGCGTTGGGGGCCGCCTCCGCCACCTCGATGATTTCCTGGTCGCCCGGGATTTCGCCGGCGAGAAGCGGATCGGCGAAGACTTCACGCAGCCGTCCAGCCAGACCGCCGCCCTCGCCCTGTAGCGCGTCGAGATCGACCTTGTAGACGGAGGCGAGCTTCAGGAGGAGCTGGACGGTGAGCGGCCGCTGGTTGCGTTCGATGAGGTTGAGATAGGAGGGCGAAATGCCGAGCGCCTCGGCCATTGCCGTCTGGGTCAGGCCGAGCCCCAATCGCACCCGTCGCACACGGGGGCCGGCAAAAATCTTTCGCTCCGCCATTTGTCACCGTTTTTACAAAATCGGCAAGTCAGCCGCTTTTACTATTGTGACATCTTCACAGAAGCCTTTGTGAAAGACAAGACATCATAACCCCTTTCCATCCGCCATATCTGCATCTTTTGTGGCAGTGCAGCATTCTAGTCTGTAAATTCAGTCACATCAAACGGCCTCGGAGCGAGGCGGCAGATTTACACAGGAGGAACACAATGACAGATTTTTACACACTGGTTCCAGGCGCACAGAAGGGCCGGTTCGATGGTATCGAACGTTCCTATTCCGCCGAGGACGTGAAGCGGCTTCGCGGCTCGGCCGAGATCCGTTATTCGCTCGCCGAGATGGGTGCCAACCGGCTGTGGTCGCTGCTCAAACAGGAAGACTTCGTCAATGCGCTCGGCGCCATGACCGGCAATCAGGCCATGCAGCAGGTCCGCGCCGGGCTGAAGGCGATCTACCTGTCCGGCTGGCAGGTCGCCGCCGACGCCAATACCGCGTCCGCCATGTATCCCGACCAGTCGCTCTATCCGGCCAACGCGGCGCCGGAACTGGCCCGGCGCATCAACCGTACCCTGCAGCGCGCCGACCAGATCGAGACCGCCGAAGGCAAGGGCCTTTCGGTCGAGACGTGGTTCGCGCCGATCGTCGCGGACGCGGAAGCCGGTTTCGGCGGGCCGCTCAACGCCTTCGAGATCATGAAGGCGTTCATCGAGGCGGGTGCCGCCGGCGTCCACTACGAAGACCAGCTCGCATCGGAAAAGAAGTGCGGCCATCTCGGCGGCAAGGTGCTGATCCCGACCGCCGCGCATATCCGCAACCTGACGGCCGCCCGGCTTGCCGCTGACGTCATGGGCACGCCGACGCTGGTCATCGCCCGCACCGATGCGGAAGCCGCCAAACTGCTCACCTCGGATATCGACGAGCGCGACCGGCCCTTTGTCGACTACGATGCGGGGCGCACCGTCGAGGGCTTCTACCAGGTCAGGAACGGCCTCGAGCCCTGCATCGCCCGGGCGGTCGCCTATGCGCCCTATTGCGATCTCATCTGGTGCGAGACGTCGAAGCCCGACCTCGAGCAGGCACGGAAATTCGCGGAAGGCGTCCACAAGGCGCATCCTGGCAAGATGCTCGCCTATAACTGCTCGCCGTCGTTCAACTGGAAAAAGAACCTCGACGACGCGACGATCGCAAAGTTCCAGAAGGAGCTGGGCGCGATGGGCTACAAGTTCCAGTTCATCACGCTCGCCGGCTTCCACCAGCTGAATTTCGGCATGTTCGAACTCGCCCGCGGCTACAAGGACCGGCAGATGGCCGCCTATTCGGAGCTGCAGGAGGCGGAATTCGCCGCCGAAATCAACGGCTACACCGCCACCAAGCACCAGCGCGAGGTCGGCACCGGCTATTTCGACGCCGTTTCCGTAGCGATATCGGGCGGACTTTCATCGACCACCGCGATGAAGGAATCCACCGAGCACGACCAGTTCCGGCCGGCTGCGGAATAGGCACAAGTCCCCGCCCCAGCCCCTCCCCTTGTGGAGTGAGGTTGGGGCGGGGACTGACCCCCAAATCAACGAAGAGGAGAACCACCATGAACATCCAGACCCATGTCAAGGAACGCGCAGAAGAACAGTCGAGCGCGATGACGCCCGATCAGCAGGCTGCGATCCGCACGCTTGCCAACGACCTGCACCGCCTCAACCACGCGATCATGAAAGCGGTCGATGCCGGTGTCTCGGTCGAGCTCGTCCGCTCCGCCCGGCATCACGGCGGCGACGGTCATTGGGGCGACCTGATGATCCCGGTCATCGTCACCAACCGCGTTCAGTGAACTTGGCCGCTATGGCTGCCGGCCGGCAAACAGCGGGCCGTGCCCCCGGACAAACTTCACCATGCGATCGACCACCGTGCGGATGTCCCGGCGGTGGCGATCGTCGTTGTTCATGACGATCCACTGGCTGTGGCGCAGGCTCTCGATCTCGCCGCCCACCCGTTCCAGCCGCATGTCCTGATCGCCGACGAAACACGGCAGGACCGCGGTTCCGGCACCGCCGAGCGCCAGATCGCGCAAGGAGCGCGGCCGGTTGACGGTCACGACCACCTGGCCTCCCCGTTCCTGATGCGGCCAACGTAGATAGGCGGAGATCGCATCCTCCTCCGAGACCGCCAGCCAGCGATCGGCGACGGACGGGTGGGCGTTGCGGGCGCGATAGGCCGCATAGGCGACCTCGCCGAGCCTGGTGGCCGCAAGGTTCGGCTCTTCCGGTTCGAAAGCGCGGATGCCGATATCGCTTTCCCGGTGGGCAAGGCTCGCCCGGCGCTCGGCGACGAATAAATCGAGGCGGAAATCATCCCGTTCGGTGCGGATGAGCGAGAGATTGCGGGTAAATATCCAGGCGAGCCAAGTGCCGCAGGCGACCCGTACCAGCGTCGAACCGACACCTTCCCGCTTCCAGCTTTCGATGCGGCGGGCAGCGCCTTCCATCTCCAGGATCCGGGTAAACAAAGCGGATCCATCGGCCGTCAGCCGGTAGCCAGTACGGCTGCGCAGGAACAGCGGGCGGCCGATCGCCTCCTCAAGATCGAGCATGCGCCGGCCGACGGTCGCGGGGCTGAGACCCGTAGCGCCGGAGGCAGCCGACAGCCCGCCGAGGCGCGCAACTTCAATAAAAAGCTCGTAGGCATCCCAGTTGATGTTTTTCATCCGTGAAAAGCATAGCGGGAATTGCGCGGTACAAGAAGCAGATTTTTGGGTTTATTGGAGGAGACGATTTTCACCGACGGAGGAAATTCCGATGTATGAGAACGTCATCGCAGCCGCCCTTTCATATCTCTGCAGAGCAAAGGCAGTACGTCGCGACGGTGCGGCGGAGAAGGACTTCTACGAACGTTTCGCCGAGCCCTATCCGCGCTGGTTCGTCGGCCTGCTGCGGCTTGCGAACACGCGCCAAACGACAATGGGCGGCATCGCTGCCGCCCATGAGACCGGTTCCGATCGAGCGACCGCCACAAGCGAAGGCCAAAACCCCGATCGCTTTTGTCCGATGCAACGCTCCCAAGCGAGGCTGGAGCGGCGTGAAAGCCCCGCCCCGCAGTGTAGGGCCGTCACCAGTTCGACGGCCGCGAATCAGGCAGCGCGAGAGTAACCGGCGCGGCTGTTCGCATCGATACGGAACTGCTGGACAAGTCCAAGCAGTGCGTCCGCTTCGCCTGCCAGGCGTCGGCTCGCTTCCGTGGTTTCGCCAACCATGGCGCCGTTCTGCTGGGTCATCTGGTCCATGCGGTTGACGGAGTTGTTGATGTCCTGCAGCGCGGCCGATTGATCCTGGCTGGCTGTGGCGATCATTTCCACGTGCTGGCTGACGCCTGTAATCTGCTGGCTGATCGCGGCCAGCACTTCGCCCGCCTGCTGCACGAGGCCGGCGCCCGCGCCGACTTCCTGGCTCGATTGGGTGATCAGTTCCTTGATCTCCTTGGCGGCTCCGGCGGAGCGCTGCGCCAGTTCGCGGACTTCCTGCGCCACGACCGCAAAGCCCTTGCCGGCCTCACCGGCGCGGGCCGCCTCGATACCGGCGTTGAGCGCCAGGAGATTGGTCTGGAAGGCGATGTCGTCGATCACCTCGATGATCAGCTCGATCTTGCCGGAAGCCTCCTCGATGCGGCCCATCGCGGCGACCGCGTTGCTCACCACGCTGCCGGAGCTGTCGGCGCTCTTCTTGGTGAGCGCCACGGCGCGATTGGCCTCGTGAGCGCGCTCGGCGGATGACCGGACCGTCGCGGTGATCTCGTCGACGGCAGCGGCCGTCTCTTCGAGGGAAGCAGCCTGGGTTTCCGTCCTGCGCGAAAGTTCGGTCGAGGAATGGCTGAGCTCGGCGCTGCTCTTCTGGATGGAGAGCGTGCTTTCGCGGATATGCGAAAGCGTGTCGCGCAGCCGCACGATCGAGCCGTTGAAGTCGCTGCGGAGCTGTTCCAGCCGCCCGGAAAATTCCGTCTCGATCGTGCTCGACAGATCGCCCTGGGCGAGCCGGGCCAAGGCGGCACCGAGTTCGCTGACGGCGGTATCGATCTGGCGGTCGACGCGCTGCTTCTCCGCATCGTTACGGCGACGTTCGGCCTCGGCCTCGGCGCGATCATCGGCGCTGCGGCTTTCCATCAGCCGCTTTTCGCGGGCCGCATCCCGGAAGACTTCCAGGGCGCGGGCGATATTGCCGAATTCGCTGCGGCGCTCGCCATAGGGGATTTCGGTAGCCTCGTTACCCTCGGCCAGCGACCGCACCGTGCCGGTCAGAACGCCGAGCGGCCGAAGCAACATTCGAAGAGCGAGGAGGGTTGCGATACCGACCACGAGGAGAGCGGCGAGCGACGTGCCGATGACGATATAGCCCGCGGTGGCAATATGGGCGAAATAGACTTCCATCGGAATGCCGATGAAAAGCAGGCCGGTGACGCCGTTCGAGGCATTGGTGATCGGGAAATAGCCCGTCATGAAATCCTTGCCGAACAGGACCGCCGGGCCGAAATAGGCTTCGCCGCGCGCCAGGAACGGTTGCGCCGGGTGGTCCGCGGCAAGCTTGGTGCCGACCGCCCGTTCGCCCTTTTCGGTCTTCACGTTGGTGGAGATCCGAACGTAATCGCTGCCCTTCTTTTCGAAAATGGTCGCCACGCCGCCGATGGCGCTTGCCGTGCGGTCGACCATGTCGTGATCTTTCAGCGCACTTTGGCCCTGGGCGACGCGGATGACCGCTCCGTCACGGATTTCGCTCTTGGCGCCGTCGAGCTCCAGGTCGTAAAGCAGGCTCATGGTGCGGATTGCCTTGCGGGCATCCCCCCTTGCCGTGTCCATGATATCACCGCGCAGGTAAGCATAGGTGAGACCTCCGACGGCCATCACAGCCAGGAAGATCATGAAGAGGCAGAGGAGAACGATCCGCGATACGACGGATGACGGCAGGATTTTGAACATGGTGGCCAAGCTTCCCCGCGAAACGATAAACTGGCCTACTATCGTTGGTGGAAATGAAAATTTACTAAATTTGAATGTAATTAATAAAGTAAGCTGGGGAGCGCTGAGCGAACGCAGCCCTAAACCGATGATCGCAAGCCGGAAAGCCGGCGCCCGATGAGCGTAGCTGGAACCGCCGCCATCCGGGCGCACGGTGAGAACAAAGAGTAGAGACTCTTAGAAAAAAAGCGTCGGAAGCGCGAGGAGCGCGGCCGTTGCGCCGATGGCAATCGCGAGAGAACGCAGGCGAATGAGTTTCTGGTTATCCTGAACCTTAGCGATTGCGATTGCACGGGCACGGCTGGGTTTCTGCATGGAAACGGCACTCCAAGGCAAGTTGCTCTGGCGCTCCAGCCGCCACCGGCAGGAAGCGCATGCCCGCTTTAAACCACAGGATTTGGCTGGCATTAAGGCAGGATGGCTGGCGCGCATTAACAAGTTCTGAATCAACCTATACTACAATGCCTCCCCACAAACATGGCCTGAAGCCCAAGCCCACTGGAAATTATAGCCGCCGAGCCAGCCGGTCACATCCACACATTCGCCGATGAAATAGAGGCCGGCCACCGCCTTGGCCTGCATCGTCTTGGAATCCAGTTCTGAGGTATCGATGCCGCCGAGCGTCACCTCGGCCGTGCGATAGCCTTCGGAACCGGCGGGTCTGATGGCCCAGTTCTGGATGGAAGCGGCCAGGCCGTCGATCGCCCTGTCGGAAAGGTCCGCGAGATGCGCCGTCAGGCCACGCGCCTCGACGAAGAACTGCGCGAGCCGTTTCGGCAGCATCTCCGCCAATATCGTCTGCGCCGCCTGTCTGCCATTGGCCTTGCGGGCGACCTTGAGGGCGGCTGCGATGTCGATGTCGGGCTCGAGAACCAGCGTCACGTCGTCGCCTTCCCGCCAGTAGGAGGAGATCTGCAGTATGGAGGGACCGCTGAGGCCCCGATGGGTGAAGAGCAGCGCCTCGCGGAAAGCCGTCCTGCCATGGCGGACCTCGGCCGGCACCGCGATGCCGGAAAGCGGAGAGAGCTTTTCGAGCAGGTTCGGGTCGAGCGTCAGCGGCACCAGCGCCGGCCGGGTCTCGACGATCTTGAGGCCGAACTGCCTGGCGATATCGTAGGCAAAGCCGGTGGCGCCCATTTTGGGGATCGACTTGCCGCCGGTCGCGACCACCAGGGATCCGGCCTCCACCAGCCCCTCGGAGGTGCCGATGCGGAAGCCGTCGGGTGTCTTTTCTATGGAGGTGATCTGCTTCTGCAACTCCAGCAACACGTTCGCCGCCTTCATCTCGGACAGCAACATGCGGATGATGTCCTTGGCGCTATCGTCGCAGAAGAGCTGGCCGAGCGTCTTTTCGTGCCAGGCGATGCCGTGGCGTTCGACCATGTCAAGAAAATCGCGCGGGGTGTAACGGGCGACCGCCGATTTGGCGAAATGCGGATTGGCGGAGAGATAGTTTTTCGCCGTTGCGTGGATATTGGTGAAATTGCAACGCCCGCCGCCGGAAATGCGGATCTTCTCGCCCGGCGCCTTGGCGTGGTCGAGCACCAGTACTGAGCGCCCGCGCCCGCCTGCCCGGATGGCGCACATCATGCCCGCCCCGCCGGCGCCCAGAACCACCACGTCGAATTTCCGCGTCACCGCATGCTCCTTGTTTCGATATCTGCTGTTTTCGATCGGCAACTCAAAGTCAATGGCGTCTCCCCCTCGCCATTCGCCAATCCGTGGTTATGATGGGAACATCCGATCAACCTCACCCCGATGTGTCATGCCGCGCAAGAAACTCACGCCCGCCCTCGCAACCGGCACCGTGGCGAAAGCCGCGACCGCCCAGCCGACGCTCACCTCGCTCAGAGGGGTAGGAGACTGGCGGGAGGCTGCCGCCTGGCTTCGGGCGCGCGGGATCGAGGATATCGAGTGCATCACGCCCGATCTCGCCGGAGTGCCGCGCGGCAAGATGATGCCGTCCTCGAAATTCACCTCGAACACCTCGCTGGCGCTGCCGTCGGCCCTCTACCGGCACACGATTTCCGGCGAATATCCCGAAGAGACCGGCACGTTCCGCTACGAACCGCGCGACAGCGACCTGAAGCTGGTGCCGGACCTTTCGACGCTATCGGTCGTGCCCTGGGAAACAGACCCCACCGCGCAGGTGATCTGCGACATCGTCGATACCGACGGCAAGGCGGTTCCCTACACGCCGCGCAACGTGCTCAAGAACATCCTCAAGCTTTATGGCGACCGGGGGTGGAAGCCGGTCGTGGCGCCGGAAATCGAATTCTATCTCGTCGCCAAGAATGACGATCCGGATTATCCGCTGCACCCGCCGAAGGGCCGGTCCGGCCGCTCGATCCTCGGCGGCCAGGGCTATTCGATCGCCGGCATCAACGAATTCGACGAGCTGATCGACGACATCTATCATTTCTCGGAAAAGCAGGGCCTCGAGATCGATACGCTGATCCACGAGGAAGGCCCGGCGCAGCTAGAGATCAACCTGCGCCATGGCGACCCGATCGAACTCGCCGACCAGGTTTTCATGTTCAAGCGCACCATCCGCGAGGCGGCGCTGAAACACGGCATCTACGCGACGTTCATGGCCAAGCCGATGCAGGGCCAGGCGGGTTCGGCGATGCACATCCATCAATCTGTGGTCGACATCAAGACCGGCAAGAACGTCTTTTCGAACCCGGACGGCTCCGCCTCGAAGGAATTCTTCCACTTCATCGGCGGTATGCAGACCTATGTGCCGAAGACGCTCGCGATGATGGCGCCCTATGTGAACTCCTACCGCCGCCTGACGCCCGACATGTCGGCGCCGGTCAACAATGCCTGGGGTTATGACAACCGGACGACCGCCTTCCGTGTACCGGTCTCGGATGCAAACGCCCGCCGCGTCGAAAACCGCCTGCCGAGCTCGGACGCCAATCCCTATCTGGCGCTCGCGGCCTCGCTCGGCTGCGGCCTGCTCGGCATCATGAACGCCATCGAGCCGGGACCGCCGACCGAGGATACCGCCAACGAAGGATCGATCGAACTGCCGCGCGGCCTGCTCGAAGCCGTGTCGCTGCTTGAATCCGATCCGGCGCTTGCCGGCGTCTTCAGCCCGGAATTCATCGGCCTCTATGCGGGCGTCAAGCGCGGCGAATTCGAGACCTTCATGCAGGTGATCAGCCCCTGGGAGCGGGAATTCCTGCTTCTCAACGTGTGAGGGCTGCCTCGTGGATGCATGGCAGAGCCCGATCGCGCCGGGGATTTCCTGGTATCAGGCAACCGTCGGCGAACGGCCGGCCTATCCGGCGCTCGACGGATCGAAGACCGTCGACGTGGCGATCATCGGCGGCGGCTATACCGGCCTGCAGGCCGCCTACAATCTCGCAAAGGCCGGCATTTCCGTCGCGCTGATCGAGGCAAGCCGCTTCGGCGACGGCGCGTCCGGCCGCAATGGCGGACAGATGGGGACCGGGCAGCGCTGGTGGCCGGAGGATCTGGAAAAGGAGATCGGCTACGAGCGCTCGAAGGCCTTGTTCGACATGGCCGAGGACGCCAAGCGACATCTCCTCGACTTTGCCGAGGCCCACGGCATCGACATGGACTACATGCCGGGGCAGCTGAACGTCTCCCACAAAAGAGGCCACGAAAAGGATTACCGGGCGAGTGCCGAGATCGCGGCGGAGCGTTACGGCTATCCGCACCTCTCCTTCATGGACGGCCGGGAGACTGCGGAGCGGCTCGGCACGAAAGACTATTATTACGGCGTGCGCGATACCGGCACCGGCCATATCCATCCGCTGAAACTGCTGGTCGGGCTTGCCCGCGCCGCGCAGGCGGCGGGCGCCCAGATTTTCGAGATGACGCCGGCCACGGCGATCGAAAAGACGAGAAACGGTCCCGGCGGAAAGATCCTGGTCAAGACGCCGAAAGGTACCCTCACTGCCGACCGGGTGCTGATCGCCACCAATGCCTATATCGGCAATCTGGAGCCGGTTACATCCGCGCATATCATGCCGATCGGATCATTCATCGCCGCGACCGCGCCGCTCGACGATTTTCCGCATGTCATTCCAGGCGGCGAGGCGGCTGCTGATTCGCGGTTCGTTGTGCGCTATTTCCGCAAGAGCCGCGACAACCGGCTGCTGTTCGGCGGCCGCGAAGTCTATTCGTCACGAAATCCGGCAGACACTGCAAACGCCATCCGCAGGCAGATCGTCGAGACCTACCCGGCCCTCAAAAACGTCGAAATCACGCATGCCTGGGGCGGAAATGTCGGCATTACCATGCCACGTCAGCCCTTCGTGCGCGAAGTCATGCCGGGGGTCACCTCGATAGGGGGCTATTCCGGTCATGGCGTCATGCTGTCAAACTATTGTGGCAAGCTTTATGCTGATATGGTCGCAGGCAGGGCGACGGATCTCGACCACCTTGCCGCGCTTAAGGTTCCCGCCTTCCCGGGCGGGCGTCACATGCGGACTCCCCTGCTTTTTCTTGCCCTCACGTGGTTTGCGCTGCGCGACAGGCTCTGACAAGGCAAGGTTCCTAACACACTTCGAAGCCAATTCGGGCTAGCGTTTTTAAATCGATTAGAATAAGTATGCCCCCAACCATGCAGGACGAAAGAACAGCGATGAGCAGCCAGATCATCCCAGTTGAAGCCTTTGATTGTATCGTGTTCGGCGGTACCGGCGACCTTGCGGAACGCAAGCTCCTTCCGGCCCTCTACCACCGGCAAGTCGAAGGCCAGTTCACCGAGCCAACGCGCATTATCGGCGCTTCGCGCAGCGCGCTTTCGCATGAAGATTACCGCAAGTTCGCGCAGGATGCCCTGAAGGAGCATCTCAAGAAGGGCGAATACGACGAGGCGGAAGTCCAGAAATTCCTCCAGCGGCTCTATTACGTCTCGGTCGACGCAAAGGCCGACCAGGGCTGGGAGGCGCTGAAGAAACTGCTCGACGACGGCAAGGAGCGCATCCGCGTCTTCTATCTGGCGGTTGCGCCTGGCATTTTCGGCGCGATCTCGGAAAAGATCCGCGACCACAAGCTGATCACCAAGTCGACCCGCATCGTCGTCGAAAAGCCGATCGGCCGTGACCTTGCCTCGGCGCTCGACCTCAACGACACGATCGGCCGCGTATTCAAGGAAGAACAGATCTTCCGCATCGACCACTATCTCGGCAAGGAGACGGTGCAGAACCTGATGGCGCTGCGCTTCGCCAACGCGCTCTACGAGCCGCTGTGGAACGCCGACCATATCGACCACGTGCAGATCACGGTTGCCGAAGCGGTCGGCCTCGAAGGCCGCGCCGGCTACTACGACACGGCGGGCGCGCTGCGCGACATGGTGCAGAACCACATCCTGCAGCTCCTCTGCCTTGTCGCCATGGAAGTGCCCTCCTCGATGAATTCGGAATCGGTGCGCGACGAGAAGCTCAAGGTGCTGCGCGCCCTGAAGCCGATCACCGAGGCCAATTGCGAGCAGATGACGGTGCGCGGCCAGTACCGCGCCGGCGCGTCCGCAGGTGGTCCGGTCAAGGGTTATCTCGACGAGCTGGAAGGCGGCGTTTCCAACACCGAGACCTTCGTCGCCATCAAGGCCGAGATCGGCAACTGGCGCTGGGCCGGCGTGCCCTTCTACATCCGCACCGGCAAGCGGCTTGCAGCCCGCATGTCGGAGATCGTCATCACCTTCAAGCCGATCCCCCACAATATCTTCGACGCAGCCGCCGGACGCATTTCAGCCAACCAGCTGATCATCCGCCTGCAGCCGGACGAAGGCGTCAAGCAGTCCCTGATGATTAAGGATCCGGGCCCGGGCGGCATGCGGCTGCGCAACGTCTCGCTCGACATGAGCTTTGCGGAAGCCTTCTCGGTGCGCAATCCGGACGCCTACGAGCGGCTGCTGACCGACACGATCCGCTCCAACCAGACGCTGTTCATGCGCCGCGACGAAGTGGAAGCAGCATGGCGCTGGGTCGATCCGATCCTGAAAGGCTGGGAAGCGGCAGGCCAGCAGGTGCAGGGTTACACCGCCGGCACCTGGGGTCCGAGCCAGGCGATCGCCCTCATCGAGCGCGACGGCCGCACATGGCATGAAGGTTAAGGGTCATGATCGCGAACATGCATGAATTCCCCGATGCCTCAGCACTCGCCGCCGGCCTGGCGGACGAGGTCGCGGCGCACCTTGAAACCGCGATCCGCGACCGGGGCACCGCCTCGATCGCGGTCTCGGGCGGCTCGACCCCGAAGAAGTTCTTCGAGGCGCTGGCAACCCGCGATATCGACTGGAGCAAGGTTTCGGTGACGCTGGTCGATGAGCGTTTCGTGCCGGCAGACAGCCCGCGCTCCAACCATCTGCTGGTTTCGACGCATTTGCTGAAGGACAAGGCGTCAGCGGCGCATTTCATCCCGCTCTACTACGAAGCGCCCTCGATCGAGGACGCGGCGGTGATCGCGACCGACAAGACTTCCGTTATCGGCCGTCCCTTCGACGTGGCGATCCTCGGCATGGGTGGTGACGGCCATACGGCATCCTTCTTCCCGCACGGCAACAACCTCGCCCGGGCGCTGGACCTTTCCGGCCCGCGCGGCGTACTGACCATGCAGGCGGAAGGTGCGGGCGAAGAACGGCTGACCTTCTCGTTCGCCAGCCTTTCGGATGCCCGCTTCCTGGCGCTGCATATCGAAGGCCAGGGCAAGAAGGACGTGCTGGAAACGGCAAAGGCCGGCTCCGACGAAACCGACATGCCGATCCGCGCCGTGCTGAACCGCGCCGCTTCGCCGCTGGAGATTTTCTGGGCGCCCTGAGCGCCGACTTTTCAACACGAGCAATCCCGGTGGCTTAGGGCCTTCCCGAAGGTCCTGCCCCTCCCGAGCCGGGGTTGCGCACAAGAGGACAAGACCATGGCCGCTCATTCCCGCATCGAGGCGATCACCGCCCGTATCGTCGAACGTTCGAAACCCCATCGCGAAGCCTATCTCGACCGCGTTCGGCGGGCGGCCTCGCGCGATCCACATCGCTCCGTCCTCTCCTGCGGCAATCTCGCCCACGGTTTTGCGGTCTGTTCCCCCGCCGAGAAGGACGCGCTCGCGGGCGACGTCGTTCCGAACCTCGGCATGATCACCGCCTATAACGACATGCTCTCGGCCCATCAGCCCTACGAAACCTTCCCGCCGATCATCCGCGAGGCGGCACGGGAAGCGGGCGGCATCGCCCAGGTCGCCGGCGGCGTGCCGGCCATGTGCGACGGCGTCACGCAAGGGCAGCCGGGCATGGAACTGTCGCTGTTCTCGCGCGACGCGATCGCCATGGCGGCCGGCATCGGCCTGTCGCACAACATGTTCGACGCGGCCGTCTTCCTCGGCATCTGCGACAAGATCGTGCCGGGCCTCGTCATTGCCGCACTCTCCTTCGGTCACCTGCCTTCCGTCTTCATTCCGGCAGGGCCGATGACATCAGGCCTGCCGAACGACGAAAAGTCGCGCATCCGCCAGCTCTATGCGGAGGGCAAGGTCGGCCGCATCGAGCTGCTGGAAGCGGAATCCAAATCCTACCACGGCCCCGGTACCTGCACCTTCTACGGCACCGCCAATTCCAACCAGATGCTGATGGAGATCATGGGTTTCCACATGCCCGGCGCCTCCTTCGTCAATCCGGGTACGCCGCTGCGTGAAGCGCTGACCCGCGAGGCCGCCAAACGGGCGCTCGCCATCACCGCGCTCGGCAACGAATTCACGCCGGCCGGCGAGATGATCGACGAGCGCTCGATCGTCAACGGCGTCGTCGGCCTGCATGCGACCGGCGGTTCGACAAACCACACGCTGCATCTCGTCGCCATGGCGCGCGCCGCCGGCATCCTGCTTACCTGGCAGGATATTTCGGAGCTCTCGGATATCGTGCCGCTGCTTGCCCGCGTCTATCCGAACGGGCTTGCCGACGTGAACCATTTCCACGCCGCCGGCGGCATGGGTTTCCTGATCAAGCAGCTCCTGAAGACCGGCATGGTGCATGACGACGTGCGCACCGTCTTCGGCCACGGGCTCGAAGCCTATACGGTCGAGGCCAAGCTCGATGCCAATGGCCAGGTCACCCGCGAGGCGATCCCGGATCAGAGCGGCGACCCCAAGGTCCTCGCATCGATCGAAACACCGTTCCAGCCGAATGGCGGCCTCAAGATGCTGAAGGGCAATCTCGGCAAGGCGGTCATCAAGATCTCCGCGGTCAAGCCGGAACGCCATATCATCGAGGCGCCGGCGATCGTCTTCCACGACCAGCAGGCGCTGCAGGATGCCTTCAAGCGCGGCGAGCTCAACAGGGATTTCGTCGCGGTCGTCCGCTTCCAGGGACCGAAGGCGAACGGCATGCCGGAACTGCACCGCCTCACCCCACCGCTTGGCGTTATCCAGGACCGCGGCTTCAAGGTGGCGCTAGTGACCGACGGACGTATGTCGGGCGCCTCCGGCAAGGTGCCGGCGGCGATCCACATCACCCCGGAAGCCTCGGACGGCGGGCCGATCGCCAGGATCAAGGACGGCGACATCATTCGCCTCGACGCGGTCGCCGGCACGCTCGAAGTCCTGGCCGATGCCACGGAATTTGAAGCCCGCACACCGGTCGTCGTCGATCTGTCCGACAACGAATTCGGAATGGGCCGTGAACTCTTCGCGCCCTTCCGTCGCCATGTCGGCACGGCGGACATGGGTGCCAGCGTGTTTGCGTGATCGCCGGCCCGGTTATCCGGGCCTGCTCGTCACACGGTTGTCTTCCGGTGTTCCTAAGAAGCTCGCAAGTCACACACCGCCCGGGAGACCCTCATGCGTGCAGAAATCACCCGTCGAAGCCTGCTTGCCCTGCTCGCTTCGACTTCCATCCTGCCGATCGTTCCGACGACGGCCTTCGCGGCCGGCCAGGGTTTCCAGGCGATCATCCTGTCCGACCTGCATTCCGCCTATGAGCGGATGGGCCAGCTGCTGGCCGTGGTCGAAAAGCAGGTGGCCGGCGCGGGCGTTCCCCAGGTCATCCTGATCAACGGGGATATCTTCGAACTCGGCAATGTCGTTGCCTCCCGCTCCGGCGGCGAGATCGACTGGGCCTTCCTCGGCGCGCTGGCGAAGCTCGCGCCCGTTGTCGTCAATATCGGCAACCACGAGCCGGATCTCGACAACGACCTCGCGCATTTCGTGGAGCGCGCCCGCGGCCTTGGCGTCACCGTGCTCAGCAACATCATCGACAAGCGGACCGGCAAGCCTTACGCGGACGCCGGCAAGCAGATCGAAATCGGCGGCCTCAAGATAAAGCTCGCCGCCTTCGCCACCGACGCGATCGGCACCTATCCGAAGCCGACGCGCGAGATGATGGACATTCCGAAGCCGGTGGAATGGGCGAAGGCCAACCTGCCGACGCTGCTTTCCGGCGACGGCATCAATATCGTGCTCAGCCATGCGGGCGTCGTTCCGGACCGCGACATCCTGCCGATCCTGCCGGACGGCACATTGATGATCGGTGGCCACGACCATCTGACGCTCACGCATAGCCAGGGCGAAACCCGCTATATCCATACCGGCTCCTGGTCGTCGGCGATCATGGTCGCCAGTTTCAAGGCGGCCGGCAAGGCGCCGGAGCTGGCGCGAATCGAGATCGACCGCACAGGTCCCTCCTCCGCCGTACTGAAGGACCTGATCCCGGCTGTTCTCGCCAAGCATCTGAAGGACGAGGAACGCGCCGTCGTCGCCCGGACGGCCAAGGCCATGACGCTCGGCGAGACCGCGCGGTTCGCGGCCCAGGCCATGGCCGCCAGGGCCGGTGCCGATATCGGCTTTATCGGCCATACCTCGTTCGGCACCGGGCTGCCGGCCGGCGATGTCAGCCGGTTCGACTTCAATGCCGGACTGCGTTTCGAGGGCAAGCTGATGGTCTCGGAAGTGGATGCGGCCGCGCTTGCGGCGATCCTCGCTCGCTGCAACCAGGACGGCGATATCCCGCTCGCCGCCCGTACCGGCGATTTCCTCTATGCCGCGCCGAAAGCGCCGGAGGGCAAACAACGCTACAGGATCGTCTGCAACGACTGGTCGGCGATCAACCAGAAGAGCTATTTCGGCCGCGAGGACATCGCGTTTGCCGAAGTGCCTGATATCAAGCTGAAGCCGCTCGTGGCCGAGACGCTGGCGAAGACTTGAATAACCAAAAGAAAACGCCCGAAACCGGCTTCGGTTTCGGGCGTTTCTTCGAAAGACCTGGGCCGAAGAGGGCGGCCTTCTCTACCAGGAGCGGATGTCCAGCGTCCGGTCGCGATGGTTCGGATGGGTCGAGAATATGAAGATACGGTCCAGTTCCTTTTTCGTGAGCAGAGACAGAAAACGAACTTCGATCGTGTTGTTGGCATTGGTGCGCATCAGCAGGCAGCCGACCTTGGAAATACGCGCGTCGGGAATGTCGAGATAAAACTGCTTCGGCAGATTATACTGCGTCAGGATGCCGAGAACGGCGCCGCTCATCGAGATGCGGATGACGTCGCAGCGACGCTGCGCCATGTTCATCACCCCGTTTTCCGTATACTCGATACGGGCGGCATTCATCGTGTCTTCCATTTTGAACCGGGCTTCCCGGTCGTACATGAAAGACTCTTCCTTGTTCAAAAAGTGATTCTTGTTACTTGGAGCCGCACTCACGACATCCCTCCATTGCTTTACAAGGAGAAGACTAGCCGGCGAAATTTAACAGAGAGTTTTGAAGTCCCAAATCAGAACAACTCCAAATGCATATCGCAAAATCTCGGTAAACAGCTCGTTACTTCCTAGATCCGATAGGTCTTACCTTCTGCATTGAAAAGGTGCAGTTTCTGAGGGTCTGCTGAAAAGCGCATGGTGTCGCCCTTCTTCACCTGCAGAATGCCGGGGATCTTGGCAATGATCGGCTCATGATCGGCCAGTCCCTCAATGTAGAGAAGGGTCACTTCGCCGAGCGCTTCAACGATCGAAATCTGTCCCTCGAAGAGATAATCAGGTCCGGTCGCGATCGACAGATCTTCCGGCCGCACGCCGAAACTGGCTGGCCTGCCCTTTTCGGAGGCCGCGGTCGGCACCGGCATCTGCACCGATTTTCCGCCCTTCAGCGCCACCGTGGTCGTCTCGCCGGTCTCCGTCACGGTGGCGGGGATGATGTTCATCGCGGGCGAGCCGATGAAGCGGGCGACGAACAGGTTCTGCGGACGCTCGTAAAGTTCGAGCGGAGCGCCGACCTGCTCGATACGGCCGGCCGACAACACGACGATACGGTCGGCAAGCGTCATCGCCTCCACCTGATCGTGCGTGACGTAGATCATCGTCGTATCCGGCATCTGGTCCTTGAGCTTGGCGATCTCGATGCGGGTCGCGACACGCAGCGCCGCGTCGAGGTTGGAGAGCGGTTCGTCGAACAGGAAGACCTTCGGGTTGCGGCAGATGGCGCGACCGATGGCGACGCGCTGGCGCTGGCCGCCGGAGAGCGCCTTCGGCAGACGATCGAGATAGGGGGTGAGCTGGAGGATATCGGCCGCCGCACGTACCCGGCGGTCGATCTCGTCGCGGCTTTCCTTGGCGATCCGCATGCCGAAAGCCATGTTGTCGTAGACCGTCATATGCGGATAAAGGGCGTAGGACTGGAAGACCATGGCGATGCCGCGCCGCGACGGCGGCACGTCGTTGACGAGCTGGCCGTCGATGAACATCTCTCCGCCGGTGATGCTCTCAAGGCCGGAGATCATCCGCAGCAGCGTGGACTTGCCGCAGCCGGATGGTCCGACAAACACCACGAACTCGCCCTGGGTGATGTCCAGGTCGATGCCGTGCAGCACCTTTATCTGGCCATAGGCCTTGCGGATATCCTTCAGAATGACGCCAGCCATGTTTCCTCCCCTTTATCGTTATGCGTGATGGGCGAAGAACGCCCCCCAGGCCGGTAGTTCCACTCGCCTGCCTTCCAGCCCGCTTTCGAAACCATGGCCGGTCAGCACTTCCCAATCGCCTGCCGGCAGTTCGGCTGCCGTTTCCGTCGCGCTCATGTTGAACAGGCAGAGCACCGTCTCGTTGCCGTATTGGCGCTTGTAACCGAGCACCGTGCCGTCCTCGGCCAGGAACTCGATATCGCCCTTGGCAAAGGCCGGATGCTGCTTGCGGAAAGCGAGGAAGCGGCGGTACTGCTCCAGCACCGAGGCCGGGTCGCCGTATTGGGCGCCGACGGCCCGAAGCTGATGCTCGACCGGTATCGGCAGCCAGGTCTTTTCCGCGGTGGAGAAGCCGGCCTGCAGCGCCTGGCTGTCCCAGACCATCGGCGTGCGGCAACCGTCGCGGCCCTTGAATTCCGGCCAGAACTGGATGCCGTAGGGATCCTGAAGGTCGGCATAGGCGATGTCGGCTTCGGTGAGGCCCAGTTCCTCGCCCTGATAGATGCAGACCGAACCGCGCTGCGACATCAGGATGGCCGACGCCATCTTGGCGTAACTGTCGCGGTCGAGGACGTCGTGGCCCCAGCGGCTGACATGGCGCACCACGTCGTGGTTCGAGAAGGCCCAGCAGGCCCAGCCGTCCGGTGCCGCGACCGAAAATGCCTTCTGCACCTCGGATACGCGTGCCGGCGTCAGCGGGTCGGGCGCCAGGAATTCGAATGCGTAGCACATCTGCATCTTGTCGTTGCCGGACGTGTATTCCCCGACGATTTCGAGGCCGCGCTGGCTGTCGCCCACTTCGCCGACGGCGGCAATCGCCGGAAACTCGTCGAGCACGGCGCGGAAACGCCGCAGGAATTCCAGGTTTTCCGGCCGGTTCTTGTCGTAGAGATGTTCCTGGAAGTTATAGGGGTTCACGGCCGGCGCGGTGGAGGCGTTGCGGCGCGACGGATCGAGCGCCGGGTTGTCGCGCAGGTCCTTGTCGTGGAAATAGAAGTTGATCGTGTCGAGGCGGAAACCATCGACGCCGCGCTTCAGCCAGAAGCGGGTCATGTCGAGCAGCGCGTCCTGGACCTCCGCATTGTGCAGGTTGAGGTCCGGTTGCGAGGTCAGGAAGTTGTGCATGTAATATTGCATGCGGGTCGGGTCCCACGCCCAAGCGGACCCGCCGAAGATCGACAGCCAGTTGTTGGGCGGCGTGCCGTCCGGCTTGGCGTCGGCCCAGACATACCAGTCGGCCTTGGGGTTGAAGCGGCTGGAGCGGCTTTCGATGAACCACGCATGCTGGTCGGAACTGTGCGACATGACGAGGTCGATCATCACCTTTATGCCGAGCCGGTGCGCCTCGGAAATCAGCCCGTCGAAATCCGACAGCGAGCCGAACATCGGATCGACATCCGTGTAGTTGGAGACGTCGTAGCCGAAATCCCGCATCGGCGAGGGGAAGAATGGCGAGATCCAGATGGCGTCGGCGCCGAGCGCCGCCACATGCGGCAGGCGGGCGGTGATACCCTTCAGATCGCCGATGCCGTCGCCGTTCGAGTCCTGATAGGAGCGCGGGTAAATCTGATAAATGACCGCCCCACGCCACCAGTCCTTGTCCGGTGCTGCGGAGGCTTCTGCTGAAACGCTCATTCAAAATCCTATAGAGGTCTGTGTTGATCTGCCGCGCTCGTCAGCCGCCCTTGACGGAGCCGGCGAGCAGGCCGCGAACCAAATACCGTTGCAGGGCGAAAAAGACGATAATCGGGACGACGATTGTTATGAAGGCCGAAGCCGTGAGGATTTCCCACTTTCCACCCATGGACCCCAGAAGCGCGTTCAGGGCGCCGGTGAGGACTAGTTGATCCTTGCCGGTGCCGAGGAAGACCATGGCGACCAGAAGGTCGTTCCATGTCCAGAGGAACTGGAAGATCGAGAAGGAGGCGAGCGCCGGGAATGACAGCGGCAGGATGATCTTGACGAAGATCTCGAAATCACTGGCGCCGTCGACGCGGGCGGATTCGATGATTTCCCTCGGCAGGCCGGCAATGTAGTTGCGCAGGAGATAGATCGCGAGCGGCATGCCAAAGGCGGAATGGGCAAGCCAGATGCCCGCATAACTGCGAGACGGCACGCCGAAAAAATTGCCGATCTCGTTGTACATCTTCAGCAGCGGAATGAGCGACATCTGCAGGGGAACGACGATCAGCCCGACCACCAGCGCGATGATCAGGGCCCGCCCGGGAAACTCCATCCAGGAGAGAGCATAGGCTGCGAAGGCGGCGATCAGGATGGGGATGATCGTTGCGGGAACCGCGACCGTCAGCGAATTGACGAAGGACTGGCCGATGCCTTGAGAGGTCAGGACCGTGCGGTAGTTTTCGGTGGTGAAGGATGGCGGCGTGGCGACCGAGAGATAAACGCGCTTGCCGCGCCCCTCGAACGGCGCATTCTTGGAATAGGTATAGCTGCCGTCCTCATTGATGGTCAGCGTCTCGCCGTCGCCGAGATCGGCAGCCTTGCCCACCGCAAATTCCGTAGGCGCGGCAACGCGGGTCCCGAAGGCGCGTACAGCGCCGCCTTTCCCTCCTTCGAAAACCGAGCCCGTGATGACATAGGTCGCGCCGTTCTGCTTGGCGGTCGAGGGATCGCCGAGCCGGGCGGCGCTCGTTTCAGCAGCGCCCGTGAAGGCCGTCCACCAGCCCGATGCGGCAATCTGGCCCGCGTCGCGGAAGGACGTGACGAGGATGCCGAGCGTCGGGATGAGCCAGATGATGCAGATGACGAGGACCGAGAGGTGGACGACGAGGCGCGGAAGGCCGATACGGCGGAGGCTTGCTACTGCGCTCATCTCAATGGCCTCCCATTTCCTTGTTCGCCTGGCGGATATTCCAGATCATGATCGGCGTGACGGCTGCCATGATGACGAGCGCGATCACCGCGCTTCGGCCGCTGTCGCCCCCGCCGCGGAACATCCAGTCGAACATCAGGTTTGCGAGAACCATGGTGTTCCATTGGCCGTTGGTCATGGTCAGCACGATATCGAAGACCTTGAGCACGAGAATGGTGATCGTCGTCCAGACGACGGCGATCGTGCCCCATATCTGCGGCACCATGATCTTCCAGAAGATCTGCCAGCCATTGGCGCCGTCGATCACCGCCGCCTCGATCGTCTCCTCGGGGATGCCGCGAAGCGCCGCCGAAAGGATCACCATGGCGAAGCCCGTCTGGATCCAGATGAGGATGACCATCAGGAAGAAGTTGTTCCAGAAGGGCAGCGAAATCCAGACCTGAGGATTGCCTCCGATGGCCTGCACGACCGCGTTGAGGAGACCGATCTGCGTTTCGGTGCCGCCGCGATACTCGTAAATGAACTTCCAGATGACCGAGGCGCCGACGAAGGAAATCGCCATCGGCATGAAGATCAGGCTTTTGGCGAGATTGCCCCACCAGATGCGGTCGGTCAGCACGGCGATGACGAGGCCGAAGAAGGTGCAGGCCGCCGGCACGACCGCGAGCCAGAGGATGTTGTTGAAGATGGACTGCCGGAACTGCGCGTCCTGGATGGCCCAGCGATAATTGGCAAGGCCGACGAAGTCGCCGCCCGACCGGTCGTAGAAGGAGAGGATGAAGGTCGCGACGACCGGATAAACGAGGTAGACGACCAGCAGGATGAGCGCCGGGCCGAGAAACAACCAGGGGCGCACCGTGGCGCGGCGGTTGAGATTGACGGAGGCGGCGCGGACATTGTCCACCGGCACGGGAAAGACGGCCTGCAGGATCTTGTCGGAGAGCCAGTAATACAGAGCACAGACGAAAACGCCGGCGATCACCACGCCGACGGCTGAAACGATCTGCGATATCATGCCTCTCCCCTTTTCACCGTTTTATGCGTAGCTTCTGATCGTGCCGCGCCGATCTCCCGGCGCGGTCGCAGTTCGACAATCTGTGGGGAGGCTTATTTCAAACCGTCCCAGGCCTTCTGAATGTCCGTCGCGACGGTCTTTGCGTCCTTGCCGCCGACATAGTCCACCATGCCGGTCCAGAATGCACCCGCACCGATCTTGCCCGGCATCAGGTCCGACGCATCGAAGCGGAAGGTTGTGGCCGTGGTCAGGGCCAGGCCCTGTTTCTTCAAAACGTCATTGGCATAGGCATTGGGATTGGCGCCCTTGAACGGCGTCAGGAACGACGACTGCGCCATCCACACCTCGTGGGCGATCGGCGTCTTCAGGAATTCGATGAAGGCCTTGGCGGCCGGCGAATCCTTGGTGATGGCAAACATCGTGCCGGCGCCGAGGACCGGCGTTCCGAGTTCCGGTTTCGAGGCATAGGTGGGCAGGTAGAAGAAGTCGGCATCGGTGCCGAGTTTCGTGCCCGGCGGGAAGAAGGACGGCACGAAGGATGCCTGGTGATGCAGGTAACATTTCGGCGGAATGCCGAAGAGGCCCTTCGGGCTGTCGCGGAAGTCGGTGGAGGCAACGGCCGCGACACCACCGCTGACATATTTGGGATTCTTGGCGAACTTGCCGAATTCCTCGATCGCTCCGACAACGGCCGGATCGTTGAACTTGACCTCGTTGCTCACCCACTTGTCGTAGACGTCAGGCTTCTGGGTGCGCAGCATCATGTCCTCGACCCAGTCGGTCGCCGGCCAGCCCGTCGCGCCGCCGGAGCCGAGACCGATGCACCACGGAACGCCGCCGTCCTTGACGATCTGGTCGCTGAGCTTGATCAGGTCCTCCATGGTCTTCGGAACCTTGTAACCCGCTTCCTCGAAGTTCTCGGGCACATACCAGACCATGGATTTGAAATCGGCCTTGAAGGGGAAGCCGAAATAACCCTGCTTGCCGTCCTTGCCCTTGTAGGTTCCGTAACGGAGCCAGTCTTCGCCCGAGCCGTAATTGGTCTTGACCCAGTCGGAATTCTCCTGGCCGAGCGGCGTCAGGAAACCCTTGGCGGCGAGATCGGCCAGAAGCCCGGGCTGCGGAATGATGGCGATGTTCGGAGGCGAGCCCGCCTGGGTGTCGATGACGATCTGCTGTTCGTAGTTTTCCGAGGAGGAATAGCGGCCGTTGATGCCGGTCGCCGCATTGAAATAAGCCAGAACGCTGTTGAAGAGCACCTCGTCTTCGCCGCGCCAGGGGCCGAACAGCGTCAGGTTCTGCCCCTTGAGATCGGCATGGGCAGCCTTGAAGTCCTCGTAGCTCTTCCAGTTGAATTTCGAATCCTGGCCGGGCGCGAATTTAAGCTCCTGCGCGACTGCGCCACCGGCTACGAGCGCTGCCAGCGCCGTACCGATCCAAAATGATGCCTTCATGAAATAATCCTCCCGTTGTCCCGACTTTGCTACCTTGCCGGGAGTTCACAACATGGGAGAGATTTAACGCTCTCGCGGAGGAGTCAACCCCTTCGCAAGCGACTTGGAACAAATGAAAAAATCCGTCCCCGCAAGCTCAGAATCGGGGTGCGGTTTTGCCCGCCCTGCGATAGGCCGCAATCACGGTATTGGCCATCAGCATGGCGATGGTCATCGGGCCGACGCCGCCCGGAACCGGGGTGATGGCGCCGGCGACTTCGGCAGCTTCCGCATAGGCCACGTCGCCGACCAGCCGCGTCTTGCCCTCGCCTTTATCGGGAGCAGCCACGCGGTTGATGCCGACGTCGATCACGGTCGCGCCGGGCTTTACCCAGTCGGCCTTGACCATCTGCGGACGGCCGACGGCGGCAACCAGGATATCGGCATGGCTGCAGACGGATGCGAGGTCCTTCGTCTTCGAATGCGCCATGGTAACCGTCGCATTGGCCGCCAGAAGCAGCAGGCCCATCGGCTTGCCGAACAGGTTGGAGCGGCCGATGACGACGGCGTTGAGACCTGAAAGGTCACGGCCATGTATACGGTTCACCAGCAGCATGGCGCCGGCCGGCGTGCAGGAGATCAGGCCCGTCTCCAGGTCGCCGGTGGCGATCTTGCCGGCATTGACGACATGCAGGCCGTCGACGTCCTTTTCAGGGGAGACCGACAGGATGACCGGTTCGGCATTCAGGTGTTTCGGCAGCGGAAGCTGCACGAGGATGCCGTGGATGGACGCATCGGCGTTGAGCTCGGCCACCAGTTGTTCCAGCTTTTCCTGGCTGGTGTCTTCAGGCAGGCTGTGCTGGATGGAGTTGAAGCCGCACTGCTTGGCCATCTTGCTCTTGGAGTTGACGTAGGCGTGGCTTGCCGGATCGTCGCCGACGATGACCACGGCAAGGCCCGGCTTCACGCCGGCTTCCTTCTCGAGCGAAGCCGAGGCCTCCGTCACGGCGGCGATTACGGACGCTGCCGCCTCTTTCCCGTCAATCACCACAGCCATGCGTACCTCCCGCTTGAAACCGCCACCAATGTATACATGGAGCATATCTGAACTTGCCCGCCAACGCCCTATGCTGGTCGCAGATGGCAAATGCAAGCGGATTCGATGTCGCAGGCTGTTATCCTCGGGAGGCGTTCCGGCGAGCCGAATACACCTGAACCCGCTCACGCAGCTCGGCCATGTCGCGGCGAAGCTCGCGAAGGTCCTCGGCCTTGCGGATTTCTTCCGGCGATGGAGCCGGACGGCGAGGCGCGCCGTAAGAAGGCGCATAGGCTGGCATTTCGGCGAGACGGCCGGCCATGACGGCCGCGACGAGCGGAGGGATTTCAACCTCCTGCGCCGGACGGCGATTGGCCATCAGCACTTCGCGGATGTGATCGGCAAGCGGACGATCATTCGCCGGGGCCGGATGGCGCTGACGAAGGGGCTGTGGCGGCTCGTAGACGGGCTGGTCGTATATGTCTCGATCATCCTCGCCATAAAAATCCTGCTCGTCCAGATGCTCCGCCAGCAAGTCGCGATCGACAATCTGCGCAGCTTCGTCGGAAAAATCCGGCGCATGCGCATTGACCGCGGAGACCTCCGGCCGGCGGCGGGTCAGGAAGGAAAGTGCTACGCCAAGGGAAAATCCGAACAGGGCTCCGATGCCCGAAACTTCGACGAACGAGGGACCAATCGCTGCCGCCGCCGCCGGCGCGGCCGGAACCAGAACGGTCACCTTGGCGGGCGATGCCTTGGCTTCGGAGCCATTGAGCGCGTCGAGGTAGTTGCGCTGTGCCTCATCGACCGCAGCCTCAAGAGCTTTCAGTCGGGCGGCGGAATCGGCAATTTCCTTGTCATCAGGCTTTTTCGCCTGCTTCGCCCTGAGATCGGCCAGATGTTTTGCGGCTGCCGCCTCCTGCTGGCGAAGCGAGGCGCCAAGCTGTTTCAGCGCGTCCTGGATGTCGTTCTTAACGTCCGCCAGCGCCGCCTGCGCGGCGGCCAATCGCGGGTGACGTGGTCCGAGATCGCTCGAAAGCTGATCGACGGCAAGCTTCGCCTCGACATGCCGCTGCCGCTGGTAATCGAGGCCGGTATATTCGAGACTGTCCGGCAGGGGCTTGTTCAGCACATCCGAAAGCTTCATGGCAGATGCCTCGGCCGCTTTCCGCTTCAGCTCGCCGAGCTGCGCCGCAGCCTCGTTTATCTCGGCCGTGAGTTGCTGCCCGTCGTCCCCCGCCCGGCGGAGTTCGGCGAGCTTATGCTCGTCGGTCTCCGCCACGAAGCCGGAAAGGGCGGCTTGCGCATGTTCGAGCGTCTGGCGCAGCTTCTCCACCACAGGTGCGGAGGATTTCGTGCCGGAGAAGGCGATCTCGCTGTGGAACGTGTCGCCGAGCATGTTGGCAATGCGGGCGGCCTCATCCGGCTGCCGTGCAATGACGGAGATCGCAAGCTGGCCGGTTCGGCGATCGTAGCTGGTGGCAATTGCCTTGGAAAGCTCTTCGCGAAGCCGGTTCTCGGCTTCCGTCACGGTCATCGCCTCGCCCGAAACGATGTCGGAGACAATCCTGACGACACTCGGCCGGTCAACGGAAAACTCGCTGTCACGGCCGAGATTGAGCGCATGGACGACATTGTCGAGGCTGGTCTTCGAGCGCAGCGCGGCAACCGCCGTGTTGATCGCGCCCTCACCGGCGGCTTCGATCTTCAGCCGGGTCTCGGCGCTGAATTGATGCGGCGCCGTCTCGACAAACAGCAGCGGCAAAACGGCCCCGATCACCGTAAGGGCGCCGACCTTGAACATCGCGGACCGCAATCCGGCGAACGCGAAACCGTGACCGGCGAGCGGTGCTGCCGGTTCGAGGTTTCGATCGTCTTCGATTTTCACCGACTGATACATGGGATGACCACGCTAATCTGGCGCTGCCGGCATCCCGCGGGCAGCCCTCTGATTAATGCAGTCTAAAATTTCATGGCAAAGAAAGGGTTAACTCGTCAGGCGAAAGACGGCAGCGGCTGCGAGGTTGCCGCGGTGGGCACCGAGCCCGCCGTCCTGCCCTGGATGAAGGCGGAAAGCCCGGATCCGGCCATAACCACCAGTCCGGTGCGCACCGAAGCGAGCCGACGCTCGATCCGACGTTCCTGGGCAATGCTTGCCGCATCGACAATGATGAGGTCGAAACGCCGCGAGATTTCCTGGTCCGGCGCGATCACCACCACCTGATGCCAGGGCGCGTGTCGGGCGAAATGCTCGCGGAGCGCTTCGGCGCGTCCGCCATCTTCGCCGGCTATGCCGATGCGGTGGCTCTTTTCCAGAAAGCTCAGCAGCGCCGGCACGAAGGTTTTGGCGGAGAAGCACACCGGTGCCGGTTTTTCACCGCGCACCTTGCTGAGGACGCGAAACGCGCGACCGCCTCCGGGCAGAAGCATCCTGCGGCCCAACTGGCTGCGATAGGCCGGATCGACCATCTGGCGGAACGCCGTGCGCTCGTCCAGGAAGCCGAGCGTCGTGCGGTTGCCGCGCAAAGCAACCAAGCTTTCCACGAGGCCGAGCGCGGCATTCCATCCGAGATCGCAGACACGCTGCCCGAACAGGGTTCGGGGTGACACGGATGCCAGGAAGTCTCCGGATGCGTTCATCGATGCGCTCCAAGGGGCCTAAAGACCAGTTCTCCCCAAGGCTTAGCAGCGCGCTCTGAAATCGCCTTTAAATCGATCGGTAAAATGCGAGCGATCCCGGTATTTCCGGGGCTTTCGCAACAAAAAGGCCGGCCATCAAGGCCGGCCGGTTTTCATGATTTGAGGTCACGATTGGGGTCAGTGACCCGCAGGGGCCGCTTTCGGATCCTCGATCTTCACGCCCTCGACGATCTTCTTGCCGGGATTCGGGTTCTTGTTGCCGCGCGAGGCATTGTTGCGGATGTCTTCCTTGGAGAGGTAGTCGAGCTGCTCGACCAGAACCTCCGCCACCAGCCCGTCGCCGAGCTTCTTGTTGAAGTCATCCTTGATGCTCGTGCGGAACTTCTCGATATCGAAGGCACCTGGCTTGCTGAGATCGACCATCCGGTTGCCGATCAGCAGCGTGAAAAGCTCGTCGGTCGTCAGTTCCGTGATCGGAAGCTTGGTATTCTTGATCTTTTCCTTGTCCATCATGAATGAGACGCGGCTCAGGAAATAACCGGTAATGGCGCCGTCGGCGATCATCGGAATGGTGATCGATTCCCCGCGCACCAGTTCGAGAAGCTCCTTCCGTCTGGCCGCTTCATCGACCGGCGCGGGTGCGGCGGACATCTGTACGGCGAAATACACCGCGCCCAACGTGACGATGCAGACCCATAGACCTGTGAGAAGGAGCTTGACCATCAGGCCTCGCCGTAGGTGAACTGTTCCTGGGTATAGGTGCCGTCGTCATCGGCGTCGCGGGCGGCGTTCTTCAGGAGATCGGCGACGGCACGGACGGCGTGGAGGTGAGCCTCGACGCGACGGGCGTTGAGGGCCAGCTTGCCCTTCAGACCGTGCATCTGATCGATATGGCCGGTGGCAAGCTGCTTCGGATCGGTGCCGCGGAACAGCATGGTCAATTCATAGAGGCAGCGGCTCTTATGTGCGTTCGACACTTTCAGGTCGAACTCCGGATCGCGGCCGATCCGCTGATTTTCGTTGTCGATTATCATCTCCAGCCGGCCAAGCACGGTCTTGATGCGATAATCATTCGAAACAACTTCCATATTTTCTGCCCCAGTCTGATACATGTCAGGCCTCACTCTTCTTGCCGACGCCGAGAACCTGTCGCTCGAAATCGGTCACCATGCTCATTGCCCGGCTACGGTCGGTCTCGTTGGTGGTCGGATTGACCGTGGCCTGACGCTCCGCACGGGCAAGCGCCTGCGAATACATCTGCTCCGCAATGCCGACGCCGCCCTTCTTCGACATCTCGTCGGCGATCTTTTCGGCCATCATGCTCTTCCAGAATTCACCGGCGGAGCCTTTGCCGTAGACGTCTTCAGTCTCCTTCGGCAGCATCGAATTCACGAAGGTCGAAAGCACGGAGGCTTCGAACTTGCGGTATTCTTCCGGCATCTCGGCGACCTTCTTCGGCGCCTTGGCATGGTCGAGACCCGCCGAAGTGCCGGGCGTGTCGATGATTTTCATGGCGGCACCAAAACCCTTGCCGTTTTCGGCAAGGCTGGTCGCGGCAAAGGCCGCCTTGTTCGCCTTCAGCTTGGCCTGCGCTTCCTGAACGGCAGTCGGGTCCGCAGCGCGGACGACGTCCATGACCAGATCGCTCGGAGGTGAAATCGCCACGTCAGCTCCTTTCATGACTGCTGCGAACCGCATCCTTGAAGGTGCAAGAGCGCAGCATCAGTTTGAAATGGCACATGATCCCGTCCGACCTCGATTCGAGACGGCGATCACTGCAATGACGAGACTATGACGTTCGAAGCTTGCTGGAGGCTGGCCAGTCTATCTGATCTGTTCGAGAGCGAGCGTGATATCGATGAGCTCATAGATCGAGTCGTCGGCTGCTTCGCGGTCCTCGTGATCTCGCGCATCCTTCATGTTCTCTTCCAGGCGATCGGCCTTGGTGCGTTCCTTGAGGACCTTCATTTCCTGGATCTGCTGAACGCCGGCCAGCTGGCGTTCCTTCGTCGTCAGACGACCGAAACGTTCCGAATAATGCTGCGAAAACTGCCGGTGGATCGGGTTCATGGAGCCGATCGCATCGATGACCTCTTCCATCGACTGGTTGACCTCGGCGCGATAGCGGGTGGTGGCCGCAAGCTCGTGTTCGGCCATCGACTCGAGATGCCGCTGGACCGCCACGAGACGCTTGAGCTTGTCCGAGCGCTTGACGGGACCTGCCATGGTCACCTCCTAGAAGGATCTGAAGATCGGCGCGAAACCATCCGCATACTGGCGGATGAAGGCGGCGATCGACAGATAAAGAAGGAAAAGCCCCCCCATCAGCAGGAAGGGCGTCGAGATGAAGAAGATCGGAACCTGCGGCGCCATCTTGTTGATGAGACCGATCGCCACGTTGAACATCAGGCCGAAGATCAGGAACGGACTTGCCAGGCGCAGCATGATGAGGGTCGATGCCCGTAGCGTATCCGTCAGCGTGATGAGGATCTTCTGCGGATCGATCACTGCGCCGACCGGCGTTGCAGCGTAGGAATCGACCAGCGCGCGAAACACGACGTGGTGGAAGTCCATCATGAACAGCAGCAAAAGGCCGCTCAGCGTCAACAGGATGGTCAGCTGGTTTTCCTGGGAGTCTTCGAAAATGTCGTGGCCGCCCGGCGCCGTGAACCCGATGGACATGGTCAGGACCGTGCCGGCGAACTGCATCCCGAGCGTATAGAGCCGGGCGATCAGGCCATAGACCGCGCCGATCAGGGCTTCGGTGAAAATCAGGCCGAGATAGGTTGCGGTCGGCGCCGAGGCTTTCGGATAAATCTGATCCCAGAGAACCGGCAGCACCGCCATGGATATGGCGACCGCCACAAACAGCCGTATCTGAGCCGACACACGGCTGCTTCCCAGGCCCGGCAGAACCATCACGCAAGTGCCCATGCGGCAGAACGCAAGGAAAAGTGCGAGAATGGTCCCCTGCGGGTCGGTAATCATGCGAGAATCGTCCTTTGCGGACAGCCTATCACGAAATGGCGCCGAGTATTTTGATTTCGAGACCCTTGGCGAGTTCTACATGGGAAAGAACCGGCAGGGTCGCGAACAGCCGTTCGATGATCATGCGCACGTAGGAACGTGTTTCCGGCGAGGTGACGAGCACGAACGGCAGCCCGCGGTCCATGAATTCGCGGATGACCTTGGTCGCCTGCTCGCTGAACTCTTCGAGCGTGCGCGGATCGATGTCGAATTCGATGACCTCGCCCTTGCCGTCGCGCTTGAGGGCCTGATGGAACAGCATGTCCCACTTGTTGCCGAGGCGAAGCACGCGCAGCACGCCGTTGTCGGCGAGATCGCCGCACAGCTGCTGCGACATGCGCACGCGCACATGCTCGACGATCTGCTCCGTCTTGCGGACATGCGGGGCCAGCTCGGCCACCGCTTCCAGAATGAGATGCAGGTTGCGGATCGAGACACGCTCGGCAAGCAGGAGCTTGAGCACCGCCTGCAGGCCGGAATAGGACATATGCGACGAGCAGATCTCATCAGCGAGCTTCTTGTATTCCGGATCGAGACGCTCGATCAGGATCTTGACGTCCTTATAGGACAGAAGCTGCGGCAGGTTGTTGCGGATGACTTCCGACAAGTGGGTCAGCACGACCGAGACGTTGTCGATCGGGTGGAAGCCTTCGCGCTTCAAGTCTTCGGCGAAGGTTTCGAGGATCGACACCGCCGGCATGCCGAAAGCGGGTTCGCGGATTTCGTCACCCGGAATGCTCGGCTTGCGGCCGGATCCCGTCACCACGAGAACATCGCCGACGCGCAACGCGTTGGAGGCGATCGTCGTGCCGTGGATACGGATCTGGTAGGACTTTTCCTGGATCGAGATATCGTCGGTGACCTTGATCTCCGGCACCACGAAACCGTATTGCGTGGCGAACTTCTTGCGCATCTTGCCGACGCGGAAGGCCAGCTCCTGGTGGGCACCGAGCAGCCTGGTGGAGACCTGCTTGCCGAGCGCCAGCTCGATTTCGGAGGTCTTGAGGACCGACTTGACCGAGTCCTTTTCCGCTTCCTTGGTCTGGACGACCTTCTGTTCCTCGTCTTCGCGACGAGCCTTGTTCTCAGCCTCGATGCGGCGCGGAACGAGCCAGGCGCCGAAGCCCATCAGGCCGCCGAGCGCCATGAAGGGCAGGAAAGGCAGACCGGGGATGATCGCCAGAAGGGCCATCAGACCGGCCGACATCGAAAGGGCGCGCGGATAGCCGCTGAGCTGATCGACGACGGCCTTGTCGGTGGAGCCGGAGGTGCCGCCGCGGGTGACCAGAAGGCCGGCGGCGAGCGAAACGATGAGCGCCGGGATCTGGGTGACGATACCGTCACCGACCGACAGCTTGACGAACACATCGGCCGCCTCGCCGATCGGCATGCTATGACGGAAATAACCGATGATGATGCCGCCGAAAATGTTAATGGCGGTGATGATGAGGCCGGCGATCGCGTCGCCGCGCACGAATTTCGACGCACCGTCCATGGCCCCGAAAAAGGAGCTTTCTTCTTCCAGCTCGGAGCGGCGGCGCTGTGCCTCCTTCTCGTCGATGATGCCGGCCGAGAGGTCCGCGTCGATCGACATCTGCTTGCCGGGGATGGCATCGAGAGTGAAGCGGGCGCCGACTTCCGCGATACGGGTGGCGCCCTTGGTGATGACGATGAAGTTCACCGTGACGAGGATCATGAAGACGATCACACCGATCACGAAATCGCCGGACATGACGAGGCCGGAGAAGCCCTGAATCACGTTACCGGCTGCGCCATGGCCCTCGTTGCCGTGCGACAGGATCACGCGCGTCGTCGCGATGTTGAGCGACAATCGCACCATGGTGGCGATCAGCAGAATGGTCGGGAAGGACGAGAAGTCCAGCGGCCTCTGGATCCACAGTGCCACCATCAGGATCAGCACCGAGAACGCGATCGAGAAGGCAAGGCCAAGGTCGATCAGGAATGGCGGGATCGGCAGGAAGAGGATGCAGAGGATGGCGACGATGCCGCCCGCAAATCCGAGATCGCGACCGCTCGGAGCTACTTTCGGAATGGATAGTGAAGGTGGTTGCGCCATGACTTTCCCGTCTCTTCATGAGATGGCGGCAGGAAGTACTCCTGCCAGTTCATGTCCTGCCTATAGGGCGAAGCTTGCGCGAAGGTGGGGGAACGAAAAAGAACAGGCGGGCAGCAACCGGGTCAGAACCCCGATTGCACCCGCGAGAATACCAGATTGGCAAAAAGATTGATCTGTCCGCCGATAAACGGCGCGGTAATGCCGATCGTGATCATGATGGCGACGATCTTCGGCACGAAAGTCAGCGTCATCTCCTGGATCTGCGTCAGAGCCTGGAGAAAGGCGATAACGACACCCACGACCATCGCCACAAGGACCGCGGGCCCGGAGGCGATCAGGATCGTCCAGATCGCCGCCTGCATGATATCGAGAGCGTCGGCTTCATTCATTGCGCCGGTTCCGTGTATTTCAAGGTTTCGGCATCATGCCGAGTCGTCTTCGCCTGCAGTCGTTGCCGGAGCCTGATTCGAAAGGATGATACCCGGCTGGATGAGAACCTTATCACCCTTATCGGTGATCGCCACCAGACCGTCGGAATAGATTTCCACCTGTTTGATGAGGCCAGTGGTCTTGTCGTCGGCGCTGGTGATGTACTTGCCGACCATATCGGCGGCCTGCGAGAACGAGGTCGCCTGGATGAGCGACTGCAGGTTCGAGTTCATCTTCACCGACTGTTCGACCTGAGAGAAGGTCGCAAGCTGGGAAATCTGCTGGCTCGCATCCATCGGATCGGTCGGGTCCTGGTACTTCATCTGGGCGATGAGGAGCTGCAGGAAGTTGTCGTAATTCAGTCCTGCGGCCTTCGCGTCGCCCGATGCCGCCTTGCCGTTGCCGGCTGCGTAAGGGTTTTTGGTATTGATCGAGTCTACCGCCACGGTGCGATCTCCTTGCGAATCCGCTCGACGGTTGCCGGCGCGATTTCCCGATTGTTGAGGATGCGGTCTTCAATTGGATAGAGCGCGCGGATTGCCTTCAGAGCGTCAAAGGCGCGGCCCGATGCGACCATGCCGTCGATGCGCTTGAGTTCCGCCAGCATCTCATCGTCGGTGAAGCAGGTCAGCAGCATGGCTACCGATTTGCGGAACAGCGCGTTCGACTGTTCCTTGCCGTCCGGGTTGATAAGCATCATCTGGGCGATGAAGTAGAGCTGCCGAAGCGGCGTAGTCGCATCCTCCGGCTGAAGGACGTGGTTCTCCAGCAGGAACGTGACGTCATTGAGAAATTCCAGCGCGACCTTCCGATCAACGCGCAGGACCGCGCCGTTGATGAATATCCGCTCGCCGGATTTCAAAGAGATGCGAAGCGTACTTTTCATTTAAGTCCATCCCTGATGATGGTGGTCACTTCAATAATGCCCTGGTAGTTCGTCGATTCACGATTTCTGATCTTCTCGCATTCCTTCAATATCCAGATTGCGATCGAGATCAGATCCGCTCGAAGTTCGTTGGCCAGCTCGTTGTCCGGATGTTTCAGATCCTCGACGAAGCGTATCCAGACACGGCGGGTATAGAACAAAGCCTCAACCGTGGTGCGCGTATAGGCGTTCTCATCGCGCGCTGCGATCAGAAGCTCAATAGAGCGATCCAGGGCCTGCCGTTCGCGATCCTTGGCGTTGGCAACGCCGTCCTCCATGATCTCGGCATATGAAAATTGGTACATTCATGTATCCTTCGTCACGAGCCTTCCTTTATTCATCAAAGGAAGTTGGCTAGGCTCAACTGCTGTATCTTCGCCGTTACGGTATATGCGGTCTCGAGAAGCGTCTTCATCGTGTTGAGACGGGTGGCCGCTTCTTCCGGATCGACGTTCTCCATCGATCCGAGACTGGTCTTCAGAATATCTTTCTGCGCCTGCAACCTTTCCTCAGCCTTGGATACGCGTTCGGTATAGATACCGACCGAGGTCCGCTGCTGGTTGATGCTGTTCTCGCTGTTCATCGCCTTGTTGATGACGCTTGTGGTACGTTTGGCCACGGCCGCGCGCGCATCCTTGTCCATCCCGGTCTGCAGGTACTCCATCGAGACGATCGATGCGAAAGCGAAGTTGCGCATGCCCTGGCTGTTGGCGTTGGTCGAGCTTTCGACCACTTCCGTCGGGCTGATACGGCTCTTCATGTTCTCGTCGCTCGCATCCGAGAAGAAGGTCTTCCAGAAGTCCTGGCCTGCAATCGCCGCCGGATGCGGCGGGCTTGTCAGTGGTGCCGAACCATTGAACTTGGCTTCCAGGTCATCCAGGAAGCCGTTCATCTGAGCAGCCGTCATCTGCTCCTTGCTCGGGATCGCATTCACCGAAAGGTAATTCGCGAGTTCGGTGGCGACCGCAGCCTTGGCCGGCGACCCGGGAGCGAAGTAATCGTCCAGCGGCTTCACGTCGGAATTGATGCCGGCAAAGATATATTCGCCTTGCACCGCGGTGTTGGCGAAGTTCGTGAAAGCATCAAGCGCGTCGGACATGGCCAGTCGCGCCGTCGCCAGGCTCGTCTCGTCAGCCGAGCTTCCGAGCGTCAAAATAGCGCTCTGAATCTTCAGGCCCTGCTCGTTCATGCTCTTGAGCGAAAGTTCGGCGGTTTGGAGACGCTGCGTCGCGAGCGAGGCCGTGGTCAAAAGCGAGTCGGTGCGGGTAATGTCGCGGGAAAGATCGATTGCGCGCGACGTATTGGCTCCGAGGGCGACGCCGAGGTCGGCGTGCTTCTGGCTCACCGCCTCCTGGTTCGCCTTCACCATCTCGCGCTGAACGTTCGAGATGGAGTTTCGCATCGTGGTCTGGATCGACAAGGTGGAAATGAAAGAGGTCTTCATGATCAGCTCGCAATATCCAAAAGGGCTTTCATCATATCATCGACCGTCGACATAAGCTTGGCTCCGGCCTTGTAGGACTGCTCGATATCGAGAAGCAGCGACAGTTCCTCGTCGAGGCTGACGCCCGTGTTGCTGGAAAACGCCTCGAGGCTGCGCGACAACATGGCCGTCTTGGTCTCGTCAGCGGCGGTGGCCGTGCTGCGAAGTTCCTCAAGCCAGCCCATGGAATCGGCCGCAAAAGAGAGGACATCCGGCGCATCGGCGATTTCCGTGGCCGAAGCGAAGCCCATCGGGCTGGTCAGGTTTTCATTATACTTGTCGAGGAGGTCCGCATAGCTGCTGCCGCCGGTGTTGACGACGTAGGCCACGCCGTTGATGCCGCCGTCGCGCACCTTGTCGGGCGTGCCGGCAGGCGGAACGACCACCGGGTTGACGAAGATACTCGAAGCGAGGCCGGGAACGATCGTGCCTGCGGCGGGAATGGCCGTCTGCTGTACGCCGGCGCCGTTCTTATATGTGAAAAGACCGGTCATCGGGGTCAGCGCGCCGGTCGGTCCGGTTTCGGCAAACGAAGTGATCAGACCGCGGGCGATTTCGTCGAGCTGGCTCTGGAAGGTCGGCGCGACCTTGTCGCGGATCTGCAAATGCGCCTGGATCGAGCCCTTGGCAGTCGTGTTGCCGGAATCTCCGGCCTTCAGCTGTACTCCGTCGATAAAGACGCCGTTGCCGGTCGTCGACGCGTCAAAGGCGGTGGTCTGCTGGAATGTCACCTTGCGCGGCACCGTCTCGAACAGCGTCGTGCCGTCCGTGGTGTAGAGCACCATGTCGTTGCCGCCGCGCGTATAGGACGTGACGCCGACGATTTCCGAGATCTTCTTGACGAGGCCATCGCGCTCATCGAGAGAGTCGTTCGGATCGGTGCCGGCCGAAACCGCGTTCTTGACCTGGTTGTTGACGGTCTCGAACTTCGCAAGCAGCGCGTTCAGATCGGAGACATTCTGCTTGATCTGATCGTCCGCATCCTTGCGGATCTGCTGAAGCTTGTTGGAAGCGGTGTTGAGGCCGTTCGCAACGTCCCGTGCGCTCGAAATGAAGGAGATGCCGATGCCGGTATCGTTCGCCTTTCCGGCGAAGGCGTCGAGGTTGTTGCGGAAGGCCGCAATCAGCTTGGCGGGGGAGAGCTCGTTGTCGTTCCCCCCCATCAGGTTCTTGATCTCTGTGAGGCCGTCCAGCACCGTCCGCTGGCCGCTTGCGATAGACGAGCTTGCGATCGTCTGGCGCAGGAGCGGTTCGTTCTGCGAGCGTCCGATGTCGCCGATCACGGCCCCGTTGCCGCCGGTCACGACCAATGCGGATCGGCGGCTGTAATCGGGGTTCTGTGCATTAGCGATGTTCTTCGCCGTGACCGCCGACTGGGTGCCGGAGTTGGTGAAGATCGACTGTGCCGTAGACAATGCTGATGCGAGCGACATTTTTTACTAACCTCTTGAGACTTATTCTCTAGATCGTCCGTCCGATTATCTCTTCAGATTGATCAGGACGTCCATCAGATCCGAACCGGTCTGGAAGACCTTCGAATTCGCCGTGTAGACACGCTGCGATTCGATCATTTCGGTCAGTTCGCTGGCGATATCGACGTTGGAGCTTTCCAGCGCACCGGAGTAGATCTGGCCGAAGGCACCGGACTGCGGAAAGCCGATGGTGACGACGCCGGAGTCGTTGGTCGGCAGGAAGACGTTGCCGTTCTGCGGGAGCAGCTTGTCGATGCTCGGAACAGTTGCAAGCGCGACCTGATAGATGGGACGACGGCCGCCATCCTGGTAGACTGCCGTGACCACGCCGTCGCCACCGATTTCGACGTCGGTGATCGGGCTTGGCGCGTTGCCGTCGATGATGCCCTTGCCCGGAGTGAAGGCGCTTGCGAACTGCGTCATATCCGAGAGGTCGATCTTGATTGCCTGTGCCGGAGTCGCGCCGTCGTTCGGGTCGTTGAAAGTGATCGACTTCGGCGAGGCCGTCGTCAGCTTGTTGGTATTCGGGTCAAAAGTCAGCGTTACCGTCTGCTGCACGAGAACCTTTGGCGCCGTAGCAGTGTAAGGGAAACCGCCGTTGGTGGACTGATCCTGGCGATAGACCGACACTTCCCAGGTATCAGGGCTGGCGCTTGCTTTCGTGTAGTAGAAATCATAAAGCACCTTGGCACCGGCATGGTCGTACGCGGTCAACGAGCTCTTGTTGGTGACGACAGCAGTTGCAGCATTGGCACCAGGACGGTTTGCAGCCGGAACCACCGCGGCGTCCTTGTTCAGGTTGGCCGGGAAGCTACCCGTGGTGGACGGCGAAGATACCAGCCCGAAGTCGTTGATGTTGATTTCTTCGAGACCGTTGAACCCGTTAACGACCGCTGCCGGCGGGTTGGAGCCGTAGGGATAACCCATCAGGTTGAAACCGGCCGTGTTCTTGAGGAAGCCCGTCGCATCCTTCACAAAAGCGCCGGCGCGGGTCAGGTAAGGCGTGCCGTTCGGATCGCTGACGATGAAGAAGCCTTCGCCCTGGATGGCGAGGTCCGTCGAGGACGTGGTGTACTGGATGCCGCCCTGTTCCGCGATGCTGTAGCGAACGTTGGTTTCGACGCCGCCGGAAGAATAGGAGCCCTGAGTGGAGGGCAGAACCAGGGAAGAGAACGCCGTGGAAGAGCGTTTGTAACCGACGGTGCTGGAGTTGGCGATGTTGTCACCAACGGTACCGAGACGGTTTGCCTGAGCGTTCATGCCCGAGACGGCCGTTTTCATGGTGCCGAAAATACTCATAGGAAATCTCCTTTTTGTCTGATGGAGAGAGTAAGTGGCGGGCCTTGCGTGAAGCTGTCTGCTTACGTTCCCCGCCGAAAATATGCGGCAAGGCCCTTTTAAGAAAATCAGTTCCAGTCGATGCAATAACCAAGGAAACGCTTGGAATCGACCGGATCGAAGCCGAGCTTCTTGCGCAGCTTCTTGCGCAGCTTGCTGATGTGGCTTTCGACGACGTTCTCTTCGACTTCCTCGTCGAAGATGCCGTAAATGGCGTTGAAGATCTGGGTCTTGGAAACGCGACGACCGCGGTTGGAGACCAGATATTCGAGGATGCGGCGCTCGCGGCGCGGCAGTGCGAAAACTTCGCCGTCGATTTCCGGATCGCGGCCGTCGGAGAAAACCCGGATCGAGCCGATATCGGTGAAATTCGAAATCGCCTTCAGCCGGCGACGGATCGCAGCGGCACGCGCCAGGATCTCGCGAGGATGGACGGGCTTGCGCACCACGTCATCGACGCCGCTGTCGAAGAAGGCAAGGGTCGCCTCCAGGGAAGGCTGATCGCTGACTGCGATCACCGGTGCCATGGACCGGTCGCGGATGGCCCGCGGCAGTTCGAGCGCACGCTCGCCCTGACCGATCAGGAAGGCTTCGACCGCGGCAATATCCGAGTCAGCTGCCGTACCCACCCATTCGCCGAATTCTTTTGGATCGAACCCCTGGGAAGGAATTCCTTCACGTCCAAAAAGAGATGTGTATCCGTCTTTCACGAGCTCACGCTCATCAACCACTACGATCATTCGTCCGCCTCCGAATCACTTGTGGTGTTTCAATGCGTCTATGGGTACGAATCGACGGAATCTGAGACAAGCTGTGTGAAGTTAACCAAACAAATTAATAGTTGATTAAGAATTGCCCCGCGATTTGCACTAGATGTAGTGGGTGCGCCATTTTCGGACACAAATTTCCGGTGGAAAAATTAACACATCGTAAAAGAAGGCTTGCATGGCAATTTTCGCCATAAATGCAAATCGCTGCAATTTTGCGATTCTTTATTTTAACGATTCAACCTCGGATTGCTCAGCCGGTGCAGAACCGGGAAGCGTTGGAAGTCCATTCTCCATAGCCGGTCGCCACGAGATTGCTGATCACGCGGCAGACATATTGCTTCTGCGCGGGATTGTTATTCGGGCCGGCGTGGTATCGAGCTACCGCCATCGTCCACGTCTCATGCTTGTCATGGAGATTGCGGAGAAACTTCGCCGCGTATTCCACGTTGCGTTTTGGATCGAACATTTCCTCCGGCGAGGAGAAATTTTCGCCGTGGAAATAGTGATTGATCTGCATGCAGCCGATGTCGATGAGCTTCATGCCCTGCCGCTTGGCGTCATAAAAGGTCGTCATTGCCGCCTGCTGCGAGGGCGGGAAATAGGCCTTTCCTTCGACGTTCATGGCATAGGCGCTGAGGCTGCCCTTGCGGCCGGTCTCGGTCAGACCGACCGAATAGAGGATGCCTTCCGGCACGCCGTATTTCGCCGCAGCGGCCTGAATTTCCCGCTCGCAGATCCCCGAACCGACGAGCGCGCCTGTTGTCGGCGCACCCGTCGCCGGCGCTCTCACCGGCGTTCGGCGCGCCGCAGGAGCACCGCTGGAGGGTGCCATCCTCCCGGTAGGCGTCGCCCTGCCGGGAGGTGCGGCTGGCGCAGCGGCGCCTTGCTGCGTCCCCCAACCTCCCGTACTGAAGAGCGACCCGGCGTCAGCGTCAAAGGTAGAGCTGACCAGGACGAATGCCGCCAGGAGCGGTGCCCGCCACATTGTCCGATGCCGCGTCATTTACGTTCCTCATCCCCTGGTCGGCCGGCTGGTCGCCGCCATTCTGCTGCTGGCCGCGGCCGGCCGCCTGGCCCTGCCTACCGCCTTCAGCCATGGCCTGCTGGCCGGTCTGGCCCTGCTGGCTGCTGGTCCCGTCCGAATCCGCCGTGGGCGCGATGCTGATGGTCACCTGGTCGACGGCAAAGCCCTGGGCCCGCAGCGCATCCAGGATGCCGCCGCTGTCTTCCGTGAGCTGCCGATAGGCGGCCCGGGTCTCGACGGTCAGATGAACGTTGAGTTCCTCGCCGTGAAGCCGCAGCGTTGCCGTCACCGAGCCAAGATCGTGCGGGTTCATCTGCAGTTTCAGCGTATTCACGACATTGCCGGTGCTGCTTTGCGCGGCGGCATTGGAAAGCGCGGCACTCGGGCTCATCGCGCCTGCCCATTCCGGGTCCCCCGCCAGCATGGCCGTGAGGTTGGCGCCGTTCGAATTCGGAGCAAGTCCGAGGAACCGGCGCGCATCGAGCACGGTGACGTTTTCCGCGACGCTGTTCGACGACGATCTGAATTCCGCCGTGCGCTCGCCCCGACCGCCACCGACCGCCATGTCCACATGCTGGTCGGAGCGTGCATTGCTGAAACGGAAGAGGCGCGAGCCCGGAGCACTCGTCTCGGTATCCGCCGGCGCCGAAAGCGGGTCGCCTTCGACCTCACCCCGTACGCCGGCGTGCTTGGAATCCTTGGCCGCCAAGGCATCGACCTCGTGCCCGTTGCCATCCTGGCCCTTGGTCCGCTTGCCAGCCTGTTGCCCGGCGGCATTGCTCGATACCATGGCGCTGATCTCGCCCACGCTGGTTTCGCCGCTCAAAAGCGACAGCATGTCGGTGATCTTGGCATCGTCGGCGACCAGCATGGAGACATCGAGATCTTCGACGCCCTCCGTCTGGCCCGCGGCATCCTTCTTGGAGGCGCCTGTCCGCTTGCCGGACACCTCGTCGGATTTCCGCGCGACGGCTTTCGCCGCCTCAAGGGCCTCGCGAAGCTTCTTTTCGGCAGGCGTCAGCCGCTTCTCGTCGAGCTCCTTCGCATCTGCCTTCGAGGTCCCGGCGGATTTCTCCGCCTCCTCGGCCGGACGGCGAAGGGATTCCGGCTTGATATCGATGATCGGCTTTGGCTTGCCGTGTTTCACGTCGCCGGCCATACGCTCTTGCGCAGAAGACGCATGCGCGTCCTCTTCCGCTACGCCGTCCGCGTGCTGCGAAGGCATGTCGCGATCGAAGCCGGACAAGGCATCGGAGAAGCCGCCAGCCGAACCGTCGGCGCCCTTGCGACCGGCAACGCCCTGCTTCGCAGACGAAGCCGCGTCGGCTGCGCCAGTCTTACCACCACCAAGAATGTCAGTAATCATTTGGAAGCGTTCTCCTCCTTCAGCATTTCGTCGATAGCATTCAATTTCGAACGACCGCTATCGACGAATGTCTGGAAGGCCGGATCGAATTTGGCAGCGGTGCCGGCCAGCGGACGTTCCGTGGCGGGGGCAGGCCCAGCGATCTCATTTCTGGGCAACGCGACTGGAGATTTCGCGTCTTCTGTATTGTTCACTTTGATAGCTTTATCTTGTGCGAGGCTGTCGACCGTCGGCCGGCTAACGACTTGCTCCGCCACCACTTTTGCGGCCTGCCGCAAGGCACGGTCACGCGGCGAAAGGGTTTCCTCGGGAACCTCGGCTATCGCCTGCATGGCAGCCCCGATGTCCTTTGTCGGAATATTGGCAAAGCCACCGTAAAGCTTCGCCAAGGCCTCCGGAGTGGGGCTTCCGGCGGGCGTTTCGGCCTTTGCCGAAGCGAGCCGCGCGAGATCGTTCTTGCCGGCGATCGCTGCCGAACGGGCGACCCGCAGGAAAATCTCCCGCCGCCGGTCGGCGTCCATGAATTCCAGCGCACCGTCGATGTCATCCTCGGTGATCTCGCCGAAGTGGCCGACGACCAGCTGCACGAAGAAATCCGCGAACTGGCTGGCATAGGGCGAATGGATGAAACGCCGCGCATATTTCCGCGAATACGAGAGCCCCTGCTCCACCATATTGGCATCGACTGCGATCGCGACCGAGCGGCGCAAGGCGGCTTCCTCGATGATCGTGCCCGGCGCCGTCAGCCGCGCCCAGTCGTAGAACACCAGAGCACCCTTCGGATCCTTGCCGACCATCACGTTACCGCTGACGAGCGAAAGGTAGGGACCGATTTTCTCGTCCCGATACTCCTTGGCCATTTCACTCAGGCTTTTTTCGATCAGGGTGCCCCGGCCGCCGAGATATTTCCTCAGCGCATCGGCGACACGATTGTCGAAATTGCCCGCGACGTCGCGCGAGGCGAGATATTCGAGCGTGGCAGGGTTGCCGCCGCTCATGGCGTAGATCAGAGCGGCATCGACATTGCGCGGGTCCTCGAAGATCGACGGGTCGGCGGTCCGCAGGCGCTGGTCGATCGTGCCCAGCATGAAGCGCTGCATCTCGGCGGCCGAATGATCGCCGAGCACGACGGAGTCCTGGACGAATTGCAGCGATCTGAGCATCGCATAGGGCGCAAGGTCCGCACGATCCTGAGCCGATGCCGCAGGCGCGAACGCGACCCCGAAAACGAGGCCCGCCGCAACCAAGGACTTTATGCCCACAGCCATCACTATCCCTCGTCCGCCTCGAGCAGGATTTCGATACGGCGGTTGGCCGCGGCGAGCGGGTCGGCAGGAACCTGCAGACGCCTGTCGGCGAAGCCGGATACCTGCTTGATGCGATCCTCCGCCAGTCCGCCATGCACCAGCATGTAATAGGCGCTATGGGCGCGCGACATGGAAAGACGCCAGTTGTCGTTCTCGGTACCCTTGAACTGACGGCCGTCCGTATGTCCGCGCAGGACGATGCTGCCCTTGCGGCCCTTGAGGATCTGACCGATCTTCTCCATCGCCAGGACCATTTCGCGGCGCGGCACGGCGGAGCCGATATTGAACATCGGATCATCGGTCTGATCGGAGATCGATACCAACAGGCCGCCTTCCGCGGGCGTGACGACGAGACCTTCCGCAAGCTTGCCGGCAACACCGGAAATCTGCTGCTGGATCTCCTTCTTCAGCTCGTCGGCAGCCTTCAGCTCCGCCTGCTCTTCCGCTTTCGCGCCATCCTCCGGTTTCTGTCCGTTGAGGTTGGCGGGCTTGGCAGCCTGGGCGCCCGACGGCGTCTGCGGCTTGTCGAGCTGGGTCGGATCGGGGCGCGGGATCGGAATGGCGACAGCCATCTGGGTCTGTTGCAGCTGGTTCTTCGCTTCCGTGGATTGCGGCACCTGCTGATATTGCGGCGCCTGCCCCATCTGAGCCAGCGGATCGTCGCTCGCCGTGGTCTTGACGGCCTTTTCGGGGCCCTCGGCGCGGGTCATCTGCATCTGCTTGGTCCAGAAATCCGGATCGAAGGGATCGCGATAGGCCTGACCGCCGTCGGCACCGGTCGCGGGTCCCGAATCACTGGCTCCGCCCTCGCCCTTGGCGCTGACATTCGCCTGCTGGCCCACTTGCTGGGCGATCTCGGCAAGAACGGAATAGGGGTTTTCGAAGAAATCCGCTTCGGAGTAATTGGGCTCGTCGCCCGATGTCGAGGTCATGTCCTCGCCGGTCGCGGCTGCGGAACCCTGAACGTCGCCATCCGCCTTGACCTTCGACTTCTCGCCGTTCTCCTGGCCCTCGGCCGCATCGACCGGCTTTTCCAGGCCCTTGGAGGCAGGGGTTTCGTCGGAAAGCTTGATGGGATTGAAATAGCTCGCCATCGAGGCCTTCGTCTCCTCGTTGGCGGCGTTGACAAGCCACATGACGAGGAAGAACGCCATCATCGCGGTCATGAAGTCGGCATAGGCGATCTTCCAGGCGCCACCATGGGCGCCATCGTCGTGTCCGCCCCCGTGCCGCTTGACGATGACGACCTCGTTCTTGCCGTGGTGATGGTTTTCGCCTTCGCTCATCCCAATACCTTCTTCAGACTCGCCAGCCATGCCGACATGCGGGTCACAAGGGCGGTCTCGCCGATGTCGACTGCAATATCGAGGTCAGGCGCTTCGATATGGCGCAGGAGTGCGGTGGGCTCTCCAAGCGCAGTTTTCAGTTTTTCGAACAGGTGCACGGGACCGCGGACCGTCAATGTTCCAACGTCGCCCTCGAGCATGGCACTGCGGATGATATCCGCCATGTCGGATATCGCTTTGGCGACCAGCGCTTCATCGATGAGAGGCGACAGGATCCTTGCCGTCTGGTCGCTGACCGCCTGCGCCGTCAGTCCGGCGATATCCTGAAGCCCGGTCGCGATCGTCGCAGCCGCTTCGCTTTCATACTTTTCGCGCAGCGCCGCCAGCTCTTCCGCGTGTGCGGCAAGAAGCGCCTGCCGCTCTTCCTCAAAACGCTGCTGAAGCTCTTCGGAGGCCGCATCGTGGCCCTTCGCATAGGCTTCGGCGCGCTCGGCCTCGATATCGACAGGCTCCTCGACTATCGCCGGAAGCGCCAGGTCGGCGTCGAGGCCATCGCCGAAACCATCGTCCAGCATGGGTAGCGGTAGGGTCTGCGGCTCGCTGAAATCCTTCAGGTAGCGGGCGAGCGAAGCACTCATCGAGCGTCTCCCTGCCCAGCCGTCGCCTTTCGTGCGGAGCTCGTCATGAGCCTCCCGAAAGTGCAAATCGTCACCGCTGCAATCATCGTATCATCCCGACAAGGTTGCCATTCGTTTGTCTTCGGCGAACACAGGACACTTCGCCTCACTTTAGCGGAACGGTAGGAAGTTAAACTTGCGCGAGGATGAAGATACCGCACCGCCTCGAACCTCGCGGACGGGCTCGAATGAGTGTCATGCGGCGACGGGGCCGACCGGCGCCGCCTATTTCTAGCCCTGCCGGAACAACTGCAGGATGTTTTCCGCATTGGTGTTGGCGATCTGAAGCGACTGGATGCCGAGCTGCTGCTGGGTCTGCAGCGCCTTCAGACGCGTCGATTCCTCGTTCATGTCCGCATCGACCAGTCGGCCGACACCCTTGTCGATCACGTCGGTCAGCGAGGCAACGAAGCTTTCCTGCAGGTCGATGCGCTTCTGGATCGAACCCAGGCTCGAAGCGGCGCTCGTCATTGCCAGAAGCTGCTTGTCGAGGAAACGCTCCATCATATCAAGCACGGCGTCGTTGTTCGGCGCCGATCCCGGAACCATCGTGTTCATCTTGACGGCGAGATCGTCCAGCTTGTTGATGTCGAGATTGGTGACGGATATGCCGAGTTTTCGATTGTTGAGATTGTTCGCGGCTGTCACGACAAAGTAATATTTCGTCGTCCCGTCGTCATGTGCCGGGGTCGTCACCGCAGGCGCTGTCGCCGGATCGGTGGTCGTCACGCGCGCCCACTTGCCCTCCGCGACCTTGAGATAGGAATTACCGCCCACGGTGTAAATGCTCGTATCAGTTGTGTTTGTATCCGCACCCAGGGCCGTCAGCTGGCTTTCCGTGAGGAACGAGACGGCATAGGACGCATTGGTCGCGCCCATCGTGCCGTTGCTGGTCGTCATGTCGACGGCGACTTCGCTTTCGGCGACGAACTTGACCGACGAATCCAGGATGCCGAGATTGCCGCCGTTGAGGTCGAAAAGGACGGTCTTCGAATCGAGCGTGTAATCGACGGTCTTGACCGCGACCTCGCCGGATGCCGTGCGGGTGAACGACGCGACGACCTGTTTGACGACCGGTTTTTCCTGGGCGTTGGTGCCGCCGTCGCTGATATAATCCTGAAGCCAGTTTTCGCCGGAGAAGGTCGCCGAATCCGAGATGCTCTTCAATTGCTCCTGGAGCTGGGCGATTTCTTCCTGGATCTTGCCCCGATTAGAGCCGACGCCATAGGCCGCAACGATCTTGGACTTGATTTCGACGACCGTGTCGATGGCGCTTTCCATCGCCGTATAGGCGGTGTCGACCTTGGCGGCGCCGAGGCCAAGCGCATCCTGGATCGTCGAAAGGGCGTGATTGTCGGACCGCATCGTCGTTGCGATCGACCAATAGGCGGCATTGTCGGCGGCAGTCTGCACGCGCATGCCCGAGGAAACCCGCGCCTGGGTCACTTCCATGCTGCGATCGATCGAACGCAATGTTTGCAGGGCAGCCATAGCGGCGGGGTTGGTCAGGATACTGGTCATCGGCCGTGCCTCGGTCAAATGGTCTGGAAATCCGGAGTCTTCCACCGGAAACGACGAGAGGCATCATGCGTACCGCCACGAGAGCATCACAGATGCGGGCGGTCTGTCGTTCTTAACAAATCGTTAATTCGACAGTTATCAAAGCCGGTCGAGGATTGGCAAGACGTTAATGAAGTCTTAACGGCGTTATCCGACAAGCGTGCAGGTTTCGCGCAAGCCACGCCCCAAACGCGAAAAACCGCGCCCCTTTCGGGACGCGGTCTTCTTTCCGGAATATTTGCTATCACGTCAGCAGAGCGGGACGAAACCGCTCCTAGCCTAGAGCGCCGCCTACTGACGGAAGAGCGACAGAATATTCTCGGAACTGGTGTTGGCGATCGAGAGGGACTGGATCGCAAGCTGCTGCTGGGTCTGCAGGGCCTTGAGTCTGGTCGATTCCTCGCTCATGTCGGCATCCACCAGTCGGCCGATGCCGCTGTCGATGGAGTCCGTGAGCTTGGAGACGAAATCCTCCTGCATGTCGATACGCTTGGAGATCGACCCGAGCTTCGCCGTCGCGCTGATGAGCTTTTCGAGCTGACCGTCGACGAATGAGTTGAGGGCCGCCATGAGGTCCTGATCGGTGGCTTTCGTCCCCATGCCGAGGTAGCTGGTACCGTTCGAATTGCGGTAGTCGTCAAGCTTGGTGATGTTCAGTTCGGAGATGGAGATGTTGGAGGCGTACTTGATGCCGGCCGTAGCGGTTGCGCCAGCCGAGAAGTCGTAGCCCTTGGTCGTGTAGATCGCGTCGATGTAGGCGCCACCGATCTTGATGAGGTAGGTACCGCTGGTGCCTGCGGTGTAGATACCGTTGGTGTCGCCCTTCATGTAGACGCCGCCGCCGACATCCTTCCACAGTGCGTCCGTTGCATAGACGGCAGCCGTGTTGATCTTGCCGAAGTATTCCTTGTGGTTGGTCGTGCCGTCGTCATAGTCGATCGCGCGGAAACCATTGTAGGAATTGCCGTCGAGCAGACCGCCGTGGCCGCCTGAAAGGTCGAACAGAACGTTGCTTTCGTTGAGGATTACATCCACCGACTTGACTGCGACATTGCCGTCCGGATCGCGGATGAACGAGCTCACGACCTGCTTGACGACCGGGTTGGCCGCATAGACCAGGCCCGTGGTGGCGTTGGTGGCGCCGCCGACTTCGGCCTGCAGCCAGTTTTCACCCGAGAACGAAGCCGAGGAGGTGATGCTCTTCAGCTGATCCTGAAGCTGGGAAATTTCCGCCTGGATCTTCGCCTTGTCGACACCTGCCTCGGAGGCGGTGACGAGCTTGTTCTTGATTTCCTTAACGACGTCGACAACGCTTTCCATTGCGGAATAGGCGGTATCGACCTTTGCGGCGCCGAGGCCGAGAGCGTCCTGGACTGCGGAAAGAGCGCCGTTGTCGGAACGCATGGTGGTCGCGATCGACCAGTAGGCGGCGTTGTCGGAAGCGGTACCGACGCGCAGGCCGGAGGAAACGCGGCTCTGCGTGGTCTGCATCTGGGTGTCGATGCTGCGGAGAGTCTGGAGCGCAGACATAGCTGCGATATTGGTAAGAATGCTGGTCATTTTGGTTGCCCCTTGATTGGCTAGATGGAAGGGACATTTCCGGGATCACACCGGTGAACGTTGGCTTGGCCTGATGCCTGTTAACCTTTTCTTCGTCTTGGTTAACCCATCGTTTCGATGAGCTCATTTAGGGTCGAAATGGTTAACAAAGGTTAAACGGCATTTACGAAAGTTAACAAAAACTACCGACCACGGAAAAAACCTCCAGGCACGAAAAAAAGCCGCGCCCGGTGAGGGCGCGGCTTCTTGAGGTGATATCTGCCCGTCTTATTAACGGAAGAGGGTCAGGATGTTCTGCGAGTCCGAGTTTGCAATCGAGAGCGACTGGATCGCCAGCTGCTGCTGGGTTTGCAGTGCCTTGAGCTTCGTCGATTCCTCGTTCATGTCCGCATCCACCAGGCGGCCGACGCCCTTGTCGATCGAGTCGGTGAGCTTCGAGACGAAGTCAGTCTGCAATTCGAGACGCTTCGATACGGCGCCGAGCTTGGCAGCCCCGCTCGCCATCGCTTCCAACTGGCCATCGACGAAGGATGTCAGTGCCGCCATGAGGTCTTCGTCACTGGCTCTGGTACCCAGACCCAGATAGCTGACGCCGCTGGAGTCGCGGTAGTCCTTGAGCTTGGTGATGTCGAGGTCGGAAACCGAGATGTCCGTCCCGTATTTGATGCCGCCGGTTGCCGTCGCACCAGCCGAGAAGTCGTAGCCCTTGGTGGTGTAGATCGCGTCGATGTAAGCGCCGCCGACCTTGATCATGTAGGTACCGTTGGAGCCCGAAGAATAGACGCCGTTGGTGTCGCCGCGCATGAACACGCCGCCGCCAATGTCCTTCCAGACAGAGTTGGTCGCATAATACGAGGACGTGTTGATCTTACCGAAGTATTCCTTGTGGTTGGTCGTGCCGTCGTCGTAGTTGATGGCGCGGAAACCGTTGAGGGCGTTCTGGTCAAGAAGACCGCCGCGGCCACCGCTCAGGTCGAACAGGACGTTCTGTTCGTCGAGGACCACGTTGATGGTCTTGACCGAGACGTTGCCGTCGGCGTCACGGACGAACGAACCGACGAGCTGCTTGGTGATTTCGCTGGAGCCATAGATGACGCCGGTGGTGGCGCTCTGCGAACCGCCGATTTCGGCCTGCAGCCAGTTTTCGCCGGAGAACGAGGCAGAAGAGGCGATGCTCTTCAGCTGGCTCTGCAGCTGGGTGATTTCTTCCTGAACCTTGGACTTATCGACGCCCGGTTCGGACGCTGCGACCAGCTTGTTCTTGATTTCCTTGACGACGTCGATGGCCGATTCCATGGCGGAATAGGCGGTATCGACCTTGGCGGCGCCGAGGCCGAGGGCGTCCTGGACTGCGGAGAGTGCGCCGTTGTCGGAACGCATGGTGGTCGCGATCGACCAGTAAGCGGCGTTGTCGGAGGCAGTGCCGACGCGCAGACCGGAGGAAACACGGCTCTGCGTGGATTCCATGTCGGTCGCGAGACCGCGCAGGGTCTGGAGAGCAGACATAGCTGCAATGTTGGTCAGAATACTTGTCATTTTAGGTGCCCCTTGAGTGGCTGATTACGAAAAGGGACATTCCGGATTTCACCGGGAACGGCGGACAGCATCATGCTTGTTAACCATTTAATTTTCTTGGTTAACTCACCGTTTCGATGCTCCTAGGTAAACCCAATATGGTTAATGAAGATTGAAACAGATTAGGAAAATGAAAAAAGCCGCGTCCGAATTCGGACGCGGCCCTTTTTCGGGTCCGTGGCGCGGTCAGCCTCCGCGCCATTTTCCCTATTTCGATTAACGGAACAGCGACAGGATGTTCTGCGAGTCGGAGTTGGCGATCGAGAGCGACTGGATGGCCAGCTGCTGCTGGGTCTGCAGTGCCTTGAGCTTCGTCGACTCTTCGTTCATGTCGGCATCCACGAGACGACCGACACCCTTGTCGAAGGAATCCGTCAGCTTGGAGACGAAGTCGGTCTGCATATCGAGACGCTTCGAAACCGCGCCGAGCTTGGCAGCCGCGCTGTTCATCGCTTCGAGCTGGCCATCGACGAACGAGGTCAGTGCAGCCATGAGGTCTTCATCGCTGGCTCTGGTACCGAGGCCGAGGTAGCTGACGCCGCTGGAGTCGCGGTAGTCTTCGAGGCGGGTGATGTCGAGGTCGGAAACCGAGATGTCGGTGCCGTACTTGATACCGGCAGTCGCCGTTGCACCAGCCGAGAAGTCATAACCCTTGGTGGTGTAGACTGCGTCGATGTAAGCGCCGCCGACCTTGATCATGTAGGTGCCGTTGGAGCCCGAAGAGTAGACGCCGTTGGTGTCGCCCTTCATGAATACGCCGCCGCCGATGTCCTTCCAGAGAGCGTTGGTGGCGTAGTAGGCAGACGTGTTGATCTTGCCGAAGTATTCCTTGTGGTTCGTCGTGCCGTCGTCGAAGTTGATGGCGCGGAAACCGTTAAGGGCGTTCTGGTCGAGAAGACCGCCGTGACCGCCGGAAAGGTCGAACAGAACGTTCTGTTCGTCGAGGACGACGTTGATGGTCTTGACCGAGACGTTACCGTCAGCATCGCGGATGAACGAACCAACCAGCTGCTTGGTGATCTCGCTGGAGCCATAGATGATGCCGGTGGTGGCGCTCTGCGAACCGCCGATTTCAGCCTGCAGCCAGTTTTCGCCGGAGAACGAAGCGGAGGAAGCGATGCTCTTCAGCTGGCTCTGCAGCTGGGTGATTTCTTCCTGGACCTTGGACTTGTCGACGCCCGGTTCAGAAGCTGCAACCAGCTTGTTCTTGATTTCGGTGACGACGTCGATGGCCGATTCCATGGCGGAATAGGCGGTGTCGACCTTGGCGGCGCCAAGACCAAGAGCGTCCTGAACGGTCGAGAGAGCGCCCTTGTCGGAACGCATGGTGGTCGCGATCGACCAGTAAGCGGCGTTGTCGGAAGCAGTGCCGACGCGCAGACCGGAGGAAACGCGGCTCTGCGTCGATTCCATCTCGTTGCCGATACCGCGCAGGGTCTGGAGCGCAGCCATAGCTGCGACGTTGGTAAGAATGCTAGTCATATTGATTGCCCCTTGAATGGCTCATTGTAGGAAGGGACATTCCGGATTACACCGGGAAACGCGGACAGCATCATGCTTGTTAACCATTTAATTTTCTTGGTTAACTCACCGTTTCGATGCTTCTAGATAACCGCAATATGATTAAGGAAGATTGAAGCGAAACAGAAAATGAAAAAGGCCGCGTCCGAATTCGGACGCGGCCTTTTTCTGAGGTCAATGGCGCGGTCAGCCCCCGCGCCATTTCCCTGGTTCGATTAGCGGAACAGCGACAGGATGTTCTGCGAGTCGGAGTTGGCGATCGAGAGCGACTGGATGGCCAGCTGCTGCTGGGTCTGCAGTGCCTTGAGCTTGGTCGACTCCTCGTTCATGTCCGCATCCACCAGTCGGCCGACGCCCTTGTCGATCGAGTCGGTGAGCTTCGAGACGAAGTCCGACTGCATGTCGATGCGCTTCGAGACCGCGCCGAGCTTGGCAGCCGCGCTGCCCATCGCTTCGAGCTGGCCATCGACGAACGATGTCAGTGCAGCCATGAGGTCTTCATCGCTGGCTTTGGTCCCGAGACCGAGGTAGCTGACGCCGCTGGAGTCGCGGTAGTCTTCCAGCTTGGTGATGTCGAGGTCGGAAACCGAGATGTCAGCGCCGTACTTGATGCCGGACGTTGCGGTCGCACCAGCCGAGAAGTCGTAGCCCTTGGTGGTGTAGACTGCGTCGATGTAAGCGCCGCCGACCTTGATCATGTAGGTGCCGTTGGAGCCCGAAGAATAGACGCCGTTGGTGTCGCCCTTCATGAACACGCCGCCGCCGATGTCCTTCCAGACAGCGTTGGTGGCGTAGATCGCCGAAGTGTTGATCTTGCCGAAATATTCCTTGTGGTTGGTCGTGCCGTCGTCGAAGTTGATGGCGCGGAAACCGTTAAGGGCGTTCTGGTCGAGAAGACCGCCGCGGCCGCCGGAAAGGTCGAACAGGACGTTGGTTTCGTCGAGAGTTACGTTGACAGACTTGACCGAAACGTTGCCGTCGCTGTCGCGAACGAACGAACCGACGAGCTGCTTGGTGATCTCGGTGTTGGCATAGATGATGCCGGTGGTGGCGCTCTGCGAACCGCCGATTTCGGCCTGCAGCCAGTTTTCGCCGGAGAACGAAGCGGAAGAAGCGATGCTCTTCAGCTGGCTCTGCAGCTGGGTGATTTCTTCCTGGACCTTGGACTTGTCGACGCCCGGCTCGGAAGCTGCAACCAGCTTGTTCTTGATTTCGGTGACGACGTCGATGGCCGATTCCATGGCGGAATAGGCAGTGTCGACCTTGGCGGCGCCAAGACCGAGAGCGTCCTGGACGGTCGAGAGCGAACCCTTGTCAGAACGCATGGTGGTCGCGATCGACCAGTAAGCGGCGTTGTCGGAAGCGGTGCCGACGCGCAGACCGGAAGAAACGCGGCTCTGCGTGGATTCCATGTCGTTGCCGATGCTGCGCAGCGTCTGAAGCGCGGCCATCGCCGACACGTTGGTGAGAATGCTAGCCATAGTTGATTGTCCCTTTGAACTAAATACTTGGAGGGGGGACATACCGGACTGTATATTTTACCGGCACTTCGGTCCGGCATCATGCCAACTCGGTCTCTTCGATCTGAAGCAGTACCAAACCCGTCGTGTGAGGCAAATCTCGCAGCAAATCCTTGCTAAGTTCTTTAAAGAGCACGAGGACCTGAAAACCGTTCGGGCGGCATAATTAACGGACGGTATACGAAGCGCCCGCTCCGCCGAGGTCGGCTTCATGCAAGCTTGGCTTGCCACGATGCGCGGTGAAGCCGATTTGCCGGGACGCCGGCACAACTTTACTGGAGCGGGAAGCCTTGAAACCCCTGAAGATACAACGGCAATATGTCGCAGCCCAAAACCACTTCGACAAAAAAGAATATCACGATGTATTGGGCATCCTGAACAAGCTGCTGGACGTTCACAAGGATCCGAGGCACTACGCACTCCTGGGCGCAACGCTGCTGAAGCTCAAGATGAAGACCGAGGCCGCCCAGGCTTTCCAAATCGCCGGCGAGATGGAATCCCCGCACAAGCTCAAGTACACGCGTGAAGCCATGCGGCTTCATTTCTCCAATAACGACGACATCAACGTCCTGCGCCTCGGTGCGCGCAACCTCAAAGAGGCGATTGCCGATCCGGATATGGCAGTCCTCATGTCCGGCGCCCTGATGCGCCAGGAACTGGACGGTGCCGAAGCCTTCCGCAATACGCTCGCAAAAAGCGACGAGCCGACACACCGGCAGCTTGCCGCCCGCTCGATCCGGCTGCAGGACCGCAGCGACGAAGAGAACAAGTGCATCCTCGAGATCTTTGAGAAAGACCCCGAGGACCGGATCGTGCGCAATTTCTATCTCTCGGCCATGAGAGATGCGCTCGATTACGATGTCATCCGGAAATACGAACCGATCCAGCGGGAAGAAATCGCCAGGGGTGAATTCGAAGCCGTTGCTGACGAAGTCTCGCTCTTTAACCTGCGCTGGTGCGACGACGAAAAGACGAACGCCATCGCAGGCTCCAGAATGGGCGAGCGGAAACCCAAGAACGCCGCCTCGAAAAGGCATAACATGCCGCATCGCTGGGGCCATAAACTGCGCATAGGCTACCTTTCCGCCGACCTTTGGACGGAACACGCCGTCATGAAGGCGCTTCGCGGCATCCTAGAATCGCACGACAAGAGCCGTTTCGACATCACCCTCTTCTGCAACGCTCCGGCCGAGCGCCTGCGCAACGACAACAACGCCATCCGCGAGGAATGGGGCCGGGTCGTCCGTATCCGCGGGATGACCGATGACGAGGCGGCCGAAGCCATCAAGGCCGAGAATATCGACATCCTCGTCGATCTGCAGGGACACACCGCGGAAAACCGGGTCTTCGTGATGAACCGGCAGACCGCGCCGGTGCATGCGACGTGGCTCGGCTATCCGGGCACGGTGGTCAATGTCGACATCGACTACCTGATCGCCGACAGCACGGTGGTGCCGGAAAGCTCCTTCCCGAACTATTACGAGAAGGTTGTCTGGATGCCCGAGACGTTCTTCCCGAACGAAGCCGTGCACCGCCCGATGCCGCAGCCCATCGATCGGGCGCTCTGCAACATGCCCGAGGACGCCTTCATCTTCTCGTGCTTCCACAGCCACTGGAAATTCACGCCCGCAACGATCGACCTTTGGGTACGCGTTCTGAAGGAAACACCGGAAAGCTTGCTCTTCCTGATCTGCCGCGAACGGTTCGGCGCACGAAAGAACCTGATCAAGGCTTTCGCGGAAGCAGGGATTCCCGAAAGCCGGCTCATGTTCGGCGATCGCGTCAACAATTATGCGGCCTATATCAACCGCATCGGCCTGACGGATCTCGGCCTTGATACCTACCCGTATAACGGTCACACGACGACCTCCGAGAAGCTGTGGGCCGGACTTCCGATGCTGACCTACAAGGGCAAGAATTTCGCATCCCGGGTGAGTGAAAGCCTGCTGAATTCTCTCGGCTTGCCGGAGCTGGTCTCCGACGACCCGGACGATTTCGTTCGCCGCGCGGTGCACTACTACAACAACCGCGAGGAGCTCAAAGAGGTCCGCAAGCGGCTGGAGGCGAACCGCTTTACGCATCCCCTGTTCGATGCCGAGCGTTATACCCGGCATCTGGAGACTGCCTACACGATGATGGCGGACCGGGCGAAAGCCAAGGCCAAGCCCGATCATTTCAGCGTCCCGGCCCTCCCCCCGCGGGAAGGCCCCTTCAGCACACGCACGAACTGATAGCCAACAAAAAACGGCGGGGAATTCCCCGCCGTTTTTCATTGTGACAGCTCTGCGTTCAGTTGAAGGACCGGACCAGACTGCCCACCAGCAGGTTCCAGCCGTCGATCAGGACAAAGAAAAGGATTTTGAAGGGCAGCGAAATCGAGGTCGGCGGCAGCATCATCATGCCCATCGCCATGGTGATTGCCGCGACGATCATGTCGATGACGAGAAACGGCAGAATGATCAGGAAGCCGATTTCGAAGCCGCGCCTGATTTCCGAAAGCATGAAGGCCGGAATCAGGACGCGGTAGTCGATCGCCTGCGGCGTACCGACCGACTGGCGTCGCTCCCGGGCGATTTCGACGAAGAGCTGCAGATCCTTGTCGCGTGTATTGGCCGACATGAAGACACGGAAGGGTTCAGCGATCCGCTGAACGGCCTGAGCCTCGGTGATCTGGTTTTGCAGAAGCGGCTGGACGCCTTCGTTCCAGGCCCGGTCGAAGGTCGGCGACATGACGTAGAAGGTCATGAACAGCGCCATCGAGACCAAGATCATGTTCGAGGGCGCGGTCGACAGACCCATGCCTGATCGCAGGATCGAAAAGGCGATCACGAACCGCGGGAAGCTCGTGACCATGATCAAGATGCCGGGGGCGACGGACAGGACGGTCAGCAGCCCGAAAGTCCGGATGATCCACGCGGCTGCGGAACCATCGACCGGCAGATTGAGGAGATCCGCGGGCGATTGCTGGGCGAGTGCGAGCCCGGGTACAGCCATCAGAGCGATGAGCAGGTAGATCAGCCGAATCATGCGATCACGAAGGTCCTTTGCGTCACCTTCGATAGTCATCCCAGCCGTTGCAGGTCAACAGCCGCGGGCCGCCTGCGGGAGTTCGTACACAGAAAGGCGCGTCCGCCTGGCCAATCGCAACACCCTGGCCGCCGGCGCGACCTCCATTCAGCTTGGCGCAAGTCTGGTTGAATAGCCTCAAAACAGGAATAGCTCATGGACGTGCAGAGCCTGGAAAGCCACGCGCTGGTTCTAACGTCGATCGGAAGCGCCTCGGAACATCTGCCGCTCGGCATCCCTTGCTTGCGGCGGGCCCGCGGCGTTTTCGAGCAAATCAGGTCGAGGAAATTCGGTGTCTTCCATCAAGCTCAGCATATGCATCCCCACCTACAACCGTGAGAAACACCTGCACGATTGCCTGGAACGGTGCCATCGCGATTTCCGCTTCGATTTCCCTTACGAAATCGTCATTTCCGACAACGCCTCTACCGACAATACCAGCGCAGTCGCCAAGGAATTCATCGAGCGGGGAATGCCGATCCGTTACGTCCGGGGCGCAGAGAATGTCGGGATGATCCCCAACATGAACAGCTCGCTGCGGCTGGGACGTGGCGATTACATTCTCTACCTCGCCGACGACGACCGCCTGATCCCCAAGGAAGTCGCCAATATCGTCGCTTATCTCGACGAGAACCCGAACATCACCGTCTGCCATGCGCCGTGGGTGATGTATGACGGCATCAACGAGGTGGAGGGCGGCCAGTTCTACACGGTGAACGAAGACAAGGTTTTCCCGGAAAAAAGCTTCGCCGAAGTTTTCAACTACATGTTCCGGGGACACATCTTCCCTGAAATCGGCATCTATCGCAGCAGCGCTTTCCGCGCTTCCTGGGTTCCGAGGGACATCTGCTTCTATCCGTTCCCCATGCTTGCCCATTTTCTGGACCAGGGCGACATCGTTTTCCGCAAGACGCCGTTCTACCGCCAGGTCATCGCATCCGGCGTCGAACGCGATCGCGTCCAGGGCGGCGCCCAGATCGCGGCGACCGGATGGGACCAGTACCGCGGCGGCCTGGAATATTTCCTCTATTTCGCGTCCAAGCGCGGCAAAGTGGGGACCTCGCCCGACGAACGCGCAACCCAGGAACATCTGTGCAGAAACTTCACGCTGCAGCGGATGGCCGTCTCGATGCGATTGCTCGTGGGCATGCGCGAATACGTGAAGGCATACGAAGTCTATACGAGAATGGTCTTCGGAGGGTTCGACGAACATCCGGAAGTCATGTCCTTCAAGGAAGGCGGCCTGCTCGCAACGGCGCTTCAGACCCTTTCCTGGCAGCTGACGGTGACTGCGGGAATCGAGAACCTCGTTATTTCAGGATACCCCGACATCGTCACCCTCAAGGAGCGGCTGCAAAGGGTAAGGTTCCCTTCGCGCGTGGAGATCATCGACGAGCCGGCGGAACCCTCTCCCAGGCAGCTTGAGAGCACCGCAGTCCTGGTGCACTTGCCGGAAGAGCGAACCCGTTTCGTGGAGATGGGCTATCTGCCGAACATGGTGTTCGCCCAGGACGATCTGATCAAGACCATCTTGCTTTAACGGACGGAGGCGTTTAGCCCGATCTCTGGAAAAGCCTTATTTGCATGGCTTGCTGGCGATCGCCGTTCAATGGATAGCCGTCAGTTACGGAGAGACGGAATTGAAAGCTGTAATTCTCGCCGGTGGGTTGGGAACCCGCATCTCCGAGGAGACGCATCTTAAGCCCAAGCCGATGATCGAGATCGGCGGTCGGCCGATCCTCTGGCACATCATGAAACTCTACTCCGCCCACGGCGTGAACGAGTTCATCATCTGCTGCGGATACAAGGGCTACGTCATCAAGGAGTATTTTGCGAACTACTTCCTGCATATGTCGGACGTCACCTTCGACATGGCCTATAACGAGATGCAGGTTCACCGGCGCAGCGCCGATCCCTGGAAGGTTACGTTGATCGATACCGGCGAAGCGACGATGACCGGCGGACGCCTGAAACGCGTCGGCGAATACCTGCGCAACGAGGAGAGCTTCTGTTTCACCTACGGCGACGGCCTGAGCGATGTGGACATCACGCAGGCTATTCAGTTCCACCGCTCGCACGGCAAGATGGCAACGGTCACCGCCGTCCATCCACCGGGCCGCTACGGTGCTCTAGAACGGGCCGGTAACCAAGTCACCGGGTTTGTCGAGAAACCTCGAGGCGACGGGGGGCTGATCAATGGGGGCTTCTTCGTTCTGTCCCCGAAATGCATCGACCTCGTCGAGGACGACAACATGCCTTGGGAGTCCGCGCCGATGGCGAACCTTGCCACGATGGGCGAGCTGATGGCCTACGAGCATGAAGGCTTCTGGCAGCCGATGGACACGCTGCGCGAAAAGAACCTGCTCGAAGATCTCTGGGCCTCCGGAAAAGCACCATGGAAAATCTGGCCGTGAGCGAGGGAACTCGTCCGGACCGCAATTTCTGGGCTGGTAAGCGCGTTCTTCTGACGGGGCATACGGGCTTCAAGGGAGCCTGGCTGTCCGTCTGGCTCGGGCGTCTCGGCGCCGAAGTCACCGGCATCGCCCTGCCGCCGGAAACGCAGCCCAGCCTGTTTGCACTCGCGCGTCCGAACCTCAAGGAAAGTCATTTCCAAGATATCCGCGACGCGGCCAGGCTTGCCGAACTCGTGCAGGCTGCCTCCCCCGAGATCGTGCTGCATCTCGGCGCGCAGGCGCTGGTGCGCCCAAGTTATCAGGATCCGCTCGGCACGTTCGCGACCAATGTGCTCGGAACGGCCAACCTGCTCGAGGCGGTCCGTTCGGTGCCATCGGCGCGCGTGGTCGTCGCGATTACCACGGACAAGGTCTACCGCAACCTCGAACACGCCTTCCCTTACCGGGAGACCGATCATCTCGGCGGGCATGATCCGTATAGCGCCAGCAAGGCCGCGTCCGAGATCGTCATTTCGAGCTATCGCGATTCGTTTCTGCGTGAAAAAGGCGTGGCGGTTGCCAGCGCCCGCGCCGGCAATGTGATCGGCGGCGGCGACTGGTCGGCCGACCGGCTGCTGCCGGATGCGGTGCGTGCCTGGCAATCCGGCAATACGCTGAGCGTCCGGCGCCCCGAGGCGAAGCGCCCGTGGCAGCATGTGCTCGAGCCGCTTTCGGCCTATCTCGTGCTTGCCGAGCGGCTCTGGGCCGATCCGGCCGTCGGCGATGCCTTCAATTTCGGCCCGATCAGCCACGAAGCAGCGCCAGTGCGCCAGGTGATCGAGATCGCCCGCGCCTCCTACGGTCGCGGCGAAGTCGAATATGGCGACGGCACCGAAGGGCCTCACGAAGCGGGCTGGCTTGCCTTGGAAACCGCCAAGGCGCGGCATATGCTGGGCATCGAACCACGCTGGTCGTTGGCGGAAGCCGTCGACCGGACGATGAAATGGTATCGTGCGCAGAATGACGGCGCTGACGCGCGCGCCCTTTGCGAAGCCGAAATCGCCGAATATGAGGCACGCCCTTGAGCCGCTTCACCGTCACCGACCTGCCGCCTGCCGGCCTGAAACTCGTCGAACGCCAGAATCTCGGTGATTCGCGCGGCTTCCTGTCACGCATGTTCTGTGCAGAGGAACTGGCGTCGGCGGGTTGGGCAAAGCCGATCGCCCAGATCAACCTGACGATGACGGCGCGCAAGGGCACGGTGCGCGGCATGCATTTCCAGCATCCTCCACATGCCGAAATGAAACTGGTCAACTGTCTGCGTGGCGCGGTCTGGGATGTCGCCGTGGATCTCAGGCGCGATTCTCCGACCTTCCTGAAATGGCATGCGCAGGAGCTTTCCGCCGAGAACCGCCGCTCGCTGCTGATCCCGGAAGGGTTCGCGCACGGCTTCCAGGCACTGACCGAAGATTGCGAGCTCCTTTATTTCCACTCGATGCCCTATGCATCCGGTTCGGAAAGTGCGCTGAACGCGCTGGATCCCGCACTCGATATTCCCTGGCCGCTGGAGATCACCGAAATGTCGGATCGGGATCGCGGCCATCCATACCTGACATCACAATTCACGGGACTGACGCCATGAACTGCCGCCACTGCGGGACCGCACTCCGCTGCGATTTCCTGGATCTCGGTTTTGCGCCGCCGTCCAACGCCTATCTTGCCGCCGAGGATCTTTCCAAGCCGGAGGTCTATTTTCCCCTGAGGCTGCAGGTCTGCGAGGAATGCTGGCTGGTGCAGACGGAAGACTATGCGTCGGCCGAATCACTCTTCAGCGCCGAATACGCTTATTTCTCCAGCGCCTCGACGAGCTGGCTCGCCCATGCGGTCCGTTATGTGGAGATGATCACCTCCCGTCTCGGCCTCGGCCGGGACAGCATGGTCATCGAGGTCGCCTCGAACGACGGTTATCTCCTGAAGAATTTCGTCAGGGCCGACATTCCCTGCCTCGGCGTCGAGCCGACTGCGAGCACGGCCGAAGCCGCCGAGGCCCTCGGCATTCCGGTCCGCCGGGAGTTTTTCGGCGAATCGCTCGGCAAGCAGCTGGCGGGCGAAGGCAAGAGCGCCGACCTCATCCTCGGCAACAACGTCTATGCCCATGTCCCCGACATCAACGACTTCACCCGCGGCATCACGGCGGTGCTGAAGACGGGCGGCACGGTGACGCTGGAATTTCCGCATGTGATGCGGCTTATCGAACACAACCAGTTCGACACGGTCTATCACGAGCACTTCTCCTATCTTTCGCTGTTCACGGTCGGAAAGATCTTCGAAGCGGCGGGCCTGCGCGTCTTCGACGTCGAGGAACTGCCGACTCACGGCGGCAGCCTGCGCGTCTATGGCTGCCATGCGGGTGATTCGCGACCGACGACGGAGGCGGTTACCGCCCTGCTCCACGAAGAGGCGCGACGTGGCCTTCAGACCCCCGCGACCTATGCCGATTTCCAGGCCAAGGCCGAAAAGGTCAAGAACGATACGCTCGGCTTCCTGCTACAGGCAAAGCGCGACGGCAAGACGGTGGCGGCCTATGGCGCGGCCGCCAAGGGCAACACCTTGCTCAACTTCGCCGGCGTCAAGCCGGACCTGCTGCCCTATGTCTGCGATGCCGCCGCCGCCAAGCAGAACAAATTCATGCCGGGCAGCCACATCCCGATCCTGCATCCCGACGAGATCGTCGCGCGCCGCCCGGACTATGTGATGATCCTGCCCTGGAACATCGCGACCGAAGTCCGGCAGCAACTGGCTTCGCTTGCCGAACAGGGCACGAAGTTCGTGACGGCCGTGCCGGAGTTGCAGATCGTATGACGCCACTGGTTCTGCTCACCGGAGGAACAGGTTTTGTCGGCCGGCAGGTGCTGCGGTCGCTGACCGAATCCGGTGCGCGGGTCCGGGCGATCCTGCGCGATGGATCACCGGAAGGCCGACTTGGCGATCTTGCAGCCGTCGAGAGCGTCGTTCGGACGCCGGATCTGTTCCGCGAATCGGTCGAGTGGTGGGCCAAAACGCTAGAGGGCGTCGATACGGTCGTACATGTCGCCTGGTACGCCGAACCCGGCAAATACCTGCAATCGCCGGAAAATATAACCTGCCTCGAAGGCACATTGCGGATGGCGCAGGGCGCGGCCCTTGCGGACGTCAAACGGTTCGTGGGCGTGGGCACGTGTTTCGAATACGACGTTTCCGCCGGTATGCTGGCGACCGATACGCCGCTGCGGCCGATCAGCCCCTATGCCGGCGCGAAAGCCGCGGCGTTTCTGGCACTATCGCAATGGCTGCCGCTGCATCAGATCAGCTTTGCCTGGTGCCGGCTTTTCTATCTGTTCGGCGAAGGCGAGGATGAACGGCGGTTGTTTCCCTATCTTCGGGCGCAGCTTGCCGCGAGCAAGCCCGTCGATCTGACGAGCGGCAACCAGATCCGCGATTTTCTGGACGTTCGGGAAGCAGGAAGGCAGATCGCCGATATCGGACTTGGCAACAGAACGGGAGCAGCCAACATCTGCTCCGGAATTCCGGTCACGGTACGGCAGATCGCCGAGCGCCTGGCCGACGAGTATGGTCGCCGCGATCTCCTACGATTCGGCGCCCGTCCCGACAATCTGGTGGATCCTCCCTGCGTTGTGGGATTAACGAGGTGATGACATGACGACGAAAGATACCCTGCTGCTTTACGAGCAGCCGCAGCTGCCGACCTTCCAGAACCGGGTGTATTCCACGGCCGCGGAAGCGAAAGCCTGCGCCAAGGGCGATATCCGCCTGGTACAGGACATGAAGACGGGGCTCGTCTATAACGACGCGTTCGATCCCAAGCTCATGGACTACGACGGCAACTACAATAACGAGCAGGGCGTCAGCCGGCATTTCCACCAGCACCTGGAAATGGTGTCGGGTATTGTCGAGCGGACGATGGGCCGCGAAAACCTGGTCGAGGTCGGCTGCGGCAAGGGCCTCTTCCTCGAAATGCTGCTTGAAAAGGGTTTCGATCTCACCGGTTTCGATCCCACCTACGAGGGCAACAATCCCCGCGTGAAGCGGCATTATTTCGAGGCCGGCGTCGATGTGCAGGGCGACGGGCTGATCCTTCGCCACGTTTTGGAGCATATCCAGGCCCCGTATGATTTCCTCGTCGAGCTCTGCAAGGCGAACGGCGGCAAGGGCCGCATCTATATCGAGGTGCCCTGCTTCGACTGGATCATGGAACACCGTGCCTGGTTCGACGTGTTCTACGAGCACGTCAATTATTTCCGGCTCTCCGATTTCCACCGTATCTTCGGCACCGTCATCGAAAGCGGCCGGATTTTCGGCGGCCAGTATCTCTTCGTGGTGGCTGAACTGGACTCGCTGCGGCCGCCGGTGCGCGAAGAAACCGATCTGGTCGCGTTTCCGGCCGATTTCACCCGTACCCTGGGCGACCGGATCGCTCCAGGCCACAGCTCGGCGATCTGGGGCGGCGCGTCGAAGGGCGTGACCTTCTCGCTGCTGAAATCCCGCCAGGGGCAGCCGGTCGACATGGTGATCGACATCAATCCCGCCAAGCAGGGCAAATTCCTGCCGGCAACCGGCCTGATGGTGCAATCGCCGGATCACGCGCTGGCGAAACTTCCCCACGGCTCGACCATCTACGTCATGAACTCCAATTATCTCGAGGAAATACGAATGCTGTCTCACAACGCCTATACCTATGTGGGGATCGACAATGAGTGATTTCACCAAGGAAGTTGAAGCCCGCGTCGCGGCCGTGCCTGCAAACAAGGACCTGAACGACAGCGCAGCGCAGTTCATGCGCACGTCGATCGCCTCGCAATATTCCTACAACTATTTCTGGCTCGGCCGGCCGATCATCCAGTATCCGCAGGATATGGTTGCCATGCAGGAGCTGATCTGGACGGTGAAGCCCGACCTGATCATCGAGACCGGCATCGCCCATGGCGGATCGCTCATCCTCAGCGCCTCGATGCTGGCGCTGCTGGAACTGTCGGAAGCCGCGGAAAAGGGCGAGGTCGTCGATCCGGCCAAGCCGAAGCGCAAGGTTCTCGGCATCGACATCGACATCCGGGCCCACAACAAGGCCGCGATCGAGGCTCACCCGATGGCGTCGCGGATCGAAATGATCCAGGGCTCCAGCATCGCGCCGGAGATCATGGACCAGGTCCGCAAGATCGCCGCCGGCTACTCGCGCATCCTGATCAGCCTCGACAGCAACCATACCCACGACCATGTGCTCGAGGAGCTCAAGCTTTATGCGCCGCTCACCAGCATCGGCAGCTATTGCGTCGTGTTCGACACCGTCGTCGAGGACCTGCCGAAGGAACTCGCGGGCGACCGGCCGTGGGGACCGGGCGATAACCCGAAAACCGCCGTCTTCGAATATCTGAAGACCCATCCGGAATTCGAGATCGACAAGTCGGTCGAGAACAAGCTGCTGATCACTGTCGCTCCGGACGGTTTCCTCAAGCGGCTCCGTTAACCCGAACAAGCCGCTCCTTCCGCCCATGCCGGAAGGAGCGGACGGCCGGACGGAGACCCCTACCCAAACAAAAAGCGGCCACTTGCGGGCCGCTTTTTTTCATGCTCGATCGTTGGGATCGTCCCTATTCGATCACGAAGGAACGGAACATCACCTTGGCGACCTTGCCCTGCGAGCGAAGGTCGATGCGTTCCTTGATATCGTCCTTCAGATACTGAAAGCCCCGCGGGCCTTCGATCTGCTGCAGCGAAACGGTGCGCATATAGGCGAGGATATCCTGGTGGATATTTTCGGCGAGCGCCAGTTCCGGCGGGCCCTTGAAGGCAAGCGCGACTTCCAGCCGGATCCAGTTCTCGGACGGATAGGCAAGATTGGTGGTGATCGGCTCCAGAAGAATGACGCCGTTAGCCGCGGTGGAGATATGAGGAAGGCCCTCTTCCTTCTTGCCGGCTTCGCCATGCTCGCCACCCGCAGCCGCCGTCTCGTGGGCCTTTGCCGCGTTCGGGTCCTTCGGTGCGATCATGCCGCCGACGATCCAGCCGCCGGCTGCACCGACCACCGTCAGGATCGCGACGCCCGCCACGACCATGATGGTGCCGTTATTCTTTTTCTTACCGGCGTCGGCCGCCTGTGCTTCATCCGCCATGGCCTTCAAACCTTCACATCAAGAGAGCTTCGTCAGAAGGGCGAGAACAGATCGACGACCTGCTGACCGACCGGAGGCTGCTGGACTTCCATCAGACGACCACGGCCGCCGTAGGAAATTCGGGCTTCGGCAATCTTGTCGTAGGAAATTATATTGGTGGAATCGACATCCTGCGGCCGGACGATACCGGCAACGTTGAGGATGCGGATCTCGTGATTGACGCGAACTTCCTGCGAGCCGCTGATCAGGAGGTTGCCGTTCTCCAGAATGCCGGTCACCACGGCGGCAACGAGCAGCTTCAGGGTTTCGGCCCGTTTGATCGTTCCCTTGCCCTGGGTATCCGTGTTCGAATCCGTACCGAGGTCGCCGGTCGTCTTCGCCTTGGGGGTCCAGCCAAACAGGTTGCTCAGGCCGGCGTCCCAGGTCAGGCTGGTCGAGTTCTTGCGGTTGCGTTCCGTCTCGTTGTCGAACGATGCCTTGTCGTTGATCTTGATATCGACCGTCAGGATGTCGCCGACGTTGAGGGCGCGCGAATCCTTGAACAGGGCCGACTGGTTGTCGCTCCAGAGCGAATAGCCACTCGCCATCTGCCGCGGCTGCTTCGGATAGGACGACATCTGCGGCGCCTGCGCATATTGCAGGCCGCTACCGATCGGACTCATCGCCGGCGCATTGCCGATCTCCTTGATCGTCTGGCTGGAACAACCGGCGAGGAGGAGAACGGAAAGGATTGCGGGAATGGGTTTCATCATGAGGGCACTTTCGGAACATTGGGAGTGCGTGCTTTCGACGTATTGGGGTCGGAAGCGCTTGAGATGATCGTCGAGATCATGCCAGCCTTCTGCGGGTCCATTTCCGCGAGGAAAAGGGCCGACTGACGGGCCGGAAGCTGCATGATGATCGCGGCGGCGACCTCCATGTTCATTTCTCCCAGCTGCGGCGCAGCCGCATCCGGCTTCATGGTCTTGAAGATGTCGACCAGGCCGGCCTGGGCCCGCGCCAGGAAGTCGTTGCGGCGCTTCAGCCAGTCCTGGTATTCGGCGGTGCGATCCTGGAGCGCCTTGATGCGGGTGTTGACGTCCGCCTCCAGCTTTTCAAGCTCCTGCTTCTGCAGCAGATAACGCTGGTCGCGCGCGGCGTCGGCGATATTGGTGCAGAACTTCTGGATCTCGTCGCTGGTCGATGCTTCGCTCACCGAAGCGGGCTGCTGCGCACCGACTTGCGAGACAAGTGTCAGGACAGCGGCAGCGGCAAGCACCCGGCGGGCCAGCTTCTTCGAAATGGAAATGGTGAACAATGTCTCGGTCATTGCAGGACGAGCTCCGCTTGAAGGGCGCCGGCAGACTTGATGCCCTGCAGGATGGCGATGATGCCGTCCGGCTTGACGCCGATGCTGTTGAGGCCGGCGACCAAGGTCCTCAGATCCGGACCGTTGAGGAGCGCGACCTGGCCACCGTTCTTCATTGCCATGATATCCGTCTGGGGCTGGACAGCCGTCTCGCCGCGCGAGAAGGGTTCGGGCTGGATCACCTGCGGGGTTTCGGTGACCTGCACCGTCAGCGTGCCGTAGCTGACCGCGACGCGCGAGACCTTTACATCGGCACCGATGACGATGGTGCCGGTCCGCTCGTTGACCACGACCTTGGCCGGCGTGTCGGTTTCGACCACGAGGTTTTCGATCTCAGCCATCAACCGGGTCAGATCGGCGCTCTTCGGCTTTTCGATCACCACCTCCTGGCTGTCGCGGGGTTCGGCGATCGGGCCACCGTAGCGGCGGGCGGCGAAACTGTTGACGATGTCTGAAACGCGCACTGCCGTCGAGAAATCCGGGTTGCGGAGCTGCAGGACGAGGTTCACCGAATCCTTGAACTTCGAGGGCAGCTCACGCTCGATGATGGCACCGTTCGGAACACGGGCCGAGGTCGTGACACCTTCGGTCAGCGTGGCCGCCTGACCCTGGGCCGAGAAACCGGACACGACCAGCGCGCCCTGGGCGACGGCGTAGATCTGGCCGTCGGCGCCGGACAGCGAGGTCATGACAAGCGTGCCGCCGCGCAGCGAGGTCGCGTCGCCGAGCGAGCTGGTCGTGACGTCGATACGGCTGCCGGGGCTGGCGAAGGGAGGCAGGTTGGCCGTGACCATGACGGCCGCGACGTTCTTGGCATTGGACTGGCTGCCCTGGGTCGAGATGCCGAGGTTCTGCAGCATCGCCTTCATGGACTGGTCGGTGAAAGGAGACGAGCGCAGGCTGTCGCCGGTGCCCTGGAGGCCGACGACGAGACCGTAACCGATGAGCTGGTTGTCGCGGCCGGCCTGCAGCGAAGCGATATCCTTGATGCGGGCGGCGACGACATAGGGGCCGTCGGCAGATGCCGGCGCGCTTCCCAGCAGGGAGCCGATCACCGCGAGAGTAAGGAAGAAACGGGTTCTCATTTCGCCATCACCTGGATTGTCCCGTCAGCCATGACGGTGCCGCTGACCGTGACGCCCGAATCGATATTGCGGACACGAATGACGTCCCCGACTGCCGCATTCTCGAGCGGCGAGCCGGAGGCTGAAATCGTCATGGTGCCGATGGTGAAGGTCAGGCGAACCGCTTTGCCGCGGGTGACTGCGAAGGCTTCGCGAAGCGCCGAAACCGGAACGGTGCGACCGGGCAGCAGCGTGCGCTTTGCCACCATGCCCACGACTTCCTTGGTCTTGCGGGCATAGTCGCCGCTCAGATTCGGATTGGTGATCTGAACCTCTTCGACCCTGCCCTCGGTGATCTCTTCGCCGGGATAGATGGTCTGGGTCGGCACGACGGCCGTCCCCATCCCGGCGAGGACCGGCGAGCCCGTTGCGGCAAGAAGAGCTGCCAGGAGCCGCAAGGCCAGCCTGGCGCCAATCGCATTTTTCCGGCGAAACTTCATGTCTGCCCGTCTCCTGGTAATTATTTCAGGTTTTTGCTGACGATCGTTGCCATCTCATCGGCGGTGGTGATGACCTTGGAATTCATTTCGTATGCGCGCTGGGCGGAGATCAGATCGGTGATCTCGCGGACGGCGTCGACGTTGGAGCTTTCCAGATAACCCTGTTTCAGGTAGCCGAAGCCGGGATCTTCCGGAGCGGCAACGATCGCTTCGCCGGATGCCGCGGTCTGCGCAAACAGGTTGTCGCCGAGCGGCTGCAGGCCGGCCTCGTTGACGAAGTTGGCGGTGGTCAGCTGGCCGATTTCGGTGAAATCCGCCGAGTTGCCGGTGCGAACCATGACCTGGCCGGTGCGGGTGATCTTCGTTTCGCTGACATCCGCCGGGAAAGTGATGTTCGGCACGACCGCATAACCATCGATCGTGACGAGCTGGCCCTGGGCATTCTTGTTGAAGGCACCGGCGCGGCTGTAGAGCGTCTGGCCATCCGGGGTCTGGATCTGGTACCAGCCGCGGCCGACGATCGCCACGTCGAGATCGTTCTCGGTGTGGGTCAATTCACCCTGGGTGTGGATGTTGCGCACGGCGGAGGTCTGAACGCCGAGACCGATATTGGCGCCTTCCGGCACGATCGCCTGGTTGGCCCGGTTCGGCACGCCCTGGGCGCGCTCGCTTTGATAGAGAAGATCGGAAAATTCGGCGCGGGCGCGCTTGTAACCGGTCGTGTTGATGTTCGCGATATTGTTCGCGATGACTTCGAGATTGGTCTGCTGGGCATCCATGCCCGTTGCTGCGACGGAAAGCGCTCTCATGTCTTCGTCCTCAAACTCTAGATCTGCATTTTCGTGACTTCGAGATAGGCGGAGACGATCTTGTCGCGCAGCGCCATGGCGGTCTGGAGCGACTGTTGCGCTTCAAGGACCGCATCTACGACTTCACGGGTATTTGCCTTGCCCTGGATGGCCTTGAAAGACATCGATTCCGCGCCCTTGAGGCTGTTCATCGTGTCGGTCGCCATGTTCGCCATGACGCTGGAGAAATCCATGCCGGTATTCTGGCCGGGCGTGGTGGCGATGCCGCCGGCGAGCGTGGAGCTGCCGGTGGAGCCGATCTCGTCGATGCCGTTCGACAGCGAAAGGGAGCTAACGTTTTGAATCTTGTCGATCATTGTCCGGCCTTCAGAAGGTCAATCGTCGCAGCGATCAGTTCGCGCGTCTGCTTGATGGTCTGGATGTTTGCGTCATAGGAACGATTGGCTTCGCGCATGTCGGCCATCTCGATCAGCATGTTGACGTTGGGCAGCTTGACCATGCCCTTGGCGTCGGCGGCCGGATGGGACGGATCGTATTCCTCGATGAACTTGGAGCTGTCGTTGCCGAGCTTCTTGACCCCGACCACGTCCACGCCGCTTGCCTTGTCCAGCTGCGCGCCGAAGGTGATGGTCTTGCGGCGGTAGGGGTCCGCACCCGGCGTGTCGCCGGTGGAGCGGGCGTTGGCGATGTTTTCGGAAACGATGCGCAGACGTGTCGACTGCGCCTCCATTCCCGATCCAGCTATCTTCAGGGAGGCTGAAAGCGGATCCATTTGCTTACCTCTTCACTAACGTCAGCATCATGCTGTGAAACGATTTCACCAGTCCTGTGCTCAATTCGTATTGGCGCTTGATTTCACCCGTCTTGGTCAGCTCGTCGGCCAACGAGACGGTATTTCCGGATTCCTGGACACCGATTTCCTCGTTGAGTTCCGACGGCTTGATGTCGACCTCATCGCTGAGGTCGTTGCTGGCAAAATGGGCCGGGTTGGTGCGGGCCATCGGGATATGCGTGCGGTCCAGCACCGAATTGAAAGGCGTAATGTCCTTAGCCTTGAACTTCGGCGTATTGGCATTCGCGATATTGCCCGCAACGACTTCCTGACGCACTGAGAGCCATTCGGCCTGCCGGGATGCCATTTCGAACAATTGAATCGGTTGCATAGGCTTATCTCCATCTTCTGTCCGGAGACTATGCGAGTAAGCTTGCGTCGGACTTACGGGCGAGCACTTCCGCCCGTGTCCCGATAAACTTCTCCGCTGGAAGTAATGATCACCCACTTGCCGTCCCGTTGTTCGAGCGTCGCAAGCTTGCTGTTGTCGGGCAGGACCGAACCGACCCGCACCAGATACATTCCCGAGCCGTCTTCGATAAGGGCGCGGCCGTTGGCCACATGGAGCAGCCGGAAATTGCCTTTGCCCGGGAAGGGCTGCTCTTCCTGCAGATTGCCGTTGTTGCGCGTCTGGCCGATCGACGATGTCGTGGCCGTCGTCAGACCATCCATAGGCTCGACCGGCTTTACCCAGTCATCCTTGGAACTGTCGGTCATGGCGAGCGGCGATACGCTGACGACCGGCCGACCGATACCGGGCGGCAGATCGCGCGTGCGGCCGAGGGCTTCCGTCCGGATGCCGAACTTGTCGGCATTCAGGAAGACATACCAGGGAAAAAAGGCGGAGGCGGCAGCCAGGCTGATGCCCGTGGCCACCAGAATCTTGTCGCCCAGGCGCGACTGAGCCTCATCCGACTTCGATTGAGCCGCCGCTTCCTGGTTGTTCTTGTCGCTCATCGAATAATCACCTTCTTGCTATGGCCGTCTGCGGGTTGCCCTGTCCGGCCGCAGCCCGGAGCGCATTGGCCAGGTCCGCATAAGCGTCGAGCGTCGGCTTTTCCGCCGGCGTCTGCTTCAAGACCTCGTAGATCACCGGAACCTGCTTGATCGCCATGTCGAGATCCGGATCGCTGCCGGCGCGGTAGCCGCCGATCAGGCGCAGGTCGCGGGTTTCCTCGTAGCGATGCACCAGGGATTTCAGGCGCGACACCAGCTTTTCCTGATCCTCGGTCCAGGCCTTGCGGGCAAGACGCGAGATCGAGGCGAGCGGGTTGATGGGCGGATAGCGGCCTTCCTCGGCGAGCGAGCGGTCGAGAACGATGTGACCGTCGAGAATGCCGCGGGTCGAGTCGGCGATCGGGTCGTTGTGGTTGTCACCATCGACGAGGATCGAGATGATCGCCGTGATCGTACCCGCGCCCTCGACGCCCGGACCGGCGCGCTCCAGCAGGCGCGGCAATTCTGTGAAGACGGAGGCCGGATAGCCACGGGCGATCGGCGGTTCGCCGGCCGCGACCGCGACCTCGCGGATCGCATGGGCGAAGCGGGTGACGCTGTCGGCGATGAACAGGACGTTGTCGCCCTGGTCGCGGAAATGTTCGGCGATGGTGATCGCCACCAGCGGCGCCATCTTGCGCAGCATCGGGCTTTCGTCGCTGGTCGCGACGATGGCGATCGATTTCGACATGTTCTCGCCGAGCGTATCCTCGATGAATTCGCGCACTTCGCGGCCACGTTCGCCGACCAGCGCGATCACCACCTTGTCGAAGGCGTCGGCTCTTGCGAGCATCGACAGGAGCGTCGACTTGCCGACGCCTGAGCCGGCGAAAATGCCGAGACGCTGGCCGAGGCAGAGGGGCGAGAAGATGTCGATCGCCCGGACCCCGGTCCTGAAGCCCTTTTCGACGCGGCTGCGCGTCATCGAGGGCGGAGCGGTATTGGCGATCGAGCGCGGATGGAGCCCGCGGACGATCGGACCCTTGCCGTCGATCGGCTCGCCGAGGGAATTGATCGTGCGGCCGCACCAGCTGTCGTCCGGCGCGACGCGGAAGGCGCCCTTGCGAATCACCGTATCGCCGATGCCGATCGGCTCGCCGGGTTCGATCGGGCAGACATAGATGATGTCCGGTTCGACCCGCACCACTTCGCCGAGATGGATGCCCGTCGCGCTGCGGTGCGCGACGAATTCGCCGAGCCGCACATGTTTCGACAAGCCCGCGACGGTGTAATGCCCTGCAGCGATGGTCCTGACATGACCACCATGGGCGACGGAGAAGGCCGGATCGGCATAACGCGCCGAAAGACCGGCAAGCTGGGCCAGCTTGCCGCCGTTGACTGCATCGAGGATAGCCGCTTCCATCATGGTGGGCCCTGTTTCCTATCGTTTAAGCGTTGGAACCGCCGAGTGTCTTGATCGCATCATCGAGCGAAGTCTCGCTGTCGCGCATCAGCGAAGAAATGCTTTCGAACGCGCGGTTGACCTGGATGAGCTGGGTCATCTCGCTGATGCCGTTGACGTTCGAGCCTTCGAGATAGCCCTGCACGACGGAATTCTCGATGCCTTCGAGAACAGGCTGCGGGGTATCGACGGTGATGACGCCCGAGTTGTCGTGGCGGACGAAGCCCTTGCTGACGTCTGCCGTGAACAGACCGAGGCTGGCGACCGGCTGCTCGTTCTGCCGGATGATGCCGTCGGAGCCGACGGTCGGGGGACCGCCGTCGCGGTTGAGCTGGATCGGGGCGCCACCGGAATCGAGAACCGCGTAACCGCGGATCGAGCGGAGCGCGCCGAGCTCGTCCATCGTGAAACGGCCGTCGCGGGTCAGCACCTTGCCGGCGGGCGTATCGATTGCGAACCAGGCGTTGCCCTTGACCGCAAAGTCGAGCGGGTTGCCCGTGCGCTGCATTTCACCGGTGCGGGTCGAGAGATAGTCGTTACCCTGCGTCACGAACGCGACCTTCGCGCCGATGTCGTTCTGGGTCTTGCTCATGACCTCGTCGAACTTGACCTCCGTGGAACGGAAGCCGACGGTGTTCATGTTGGCCATGTTGTCGGCGATCGTGTTCAAGCGGCGCTCGAGCGCGATCTGGGAAGAGATGCCGACGTAAAGTCCGGACTGCATATCATTTGCCTCCGAGTTTCAGATTGTTGATCGAGATCAGAAGGTCCGTGGAAATTCCGCTCGAGGACGGGGAATTGAAGACGGCGAGCGGATCGTAACTCTCGGTGGGATTGTTGATCTCCCACATGGCCGTGAACCGCTCGAGGAATTTGTTGACCTTGGCCGGATCCTGGAAATCCTCGATCTTGACCGTGTCTTCGATGTATTTGGCCTGACGATCGAGGTCGGCACCGATCATGTCGGAGGACATGCCGAGTGCCGTGCGCATGACTTCCGACAGCGCGTCATCGGCGAGGACTTCCATGCCGGACTTGATCGTCGGCGCAGTGCGCTCGAAATACAGCGCGAGCCGGACGCCCATGTTGTCGGCGCCTGCATCCTCTTCCAGCGTCTGACGCTGGAACTTGTCGACGACGCCCTTCTGGGCCTTGTCGAAGGAGGTGGCTGTCGTGCCGTAAGCGGCAAAATTGAGGGACTCTGCCAGCTGCGCATAGCGGCTGTCGGAGAGCTGGTTGGCGAAGTCCGCCTTGTTGTCGGTGCCTTCGGTCAGGACCTTGCGGATGAACGCCTTCGCATAGGCCATGTCCTCGAGACCGTGGGCCTTCAGCGCGTAATTGTAGACGCGCGTATCGGCCATGAAATCGTCGATGGTTTTGATACTGCCGATCTTGGAAAGATAATATTCGGTCTCGCGGGCGACTTCCGGCTTTTCGGCGACGCGCTCCAGCGACTTCGTCATGTCGCGGCTGATCATTGCGTAGCTGGTATAGGTCGTAATCACGGTCGCTCTACCCAAGTCCGCGGAAGCGGCGGACATCGCTGCGGAGCGGGCAATCCGGTCCGATCCTGGGCAGAACTAGGCTCGAAGACTTGTGCGAAGCTGTTCGGGGCCTGCTTTTATGAGCGGCTTCACAGCCAGCTTCACGCAAGCCAGAAGCCTTATCCCCAAGACAAACGAAAACGATCGGGCACAGGTACGCGATGAATATTATTATCGGCTTTGTCATCACCGTTGGCTGTATTCTCGGCGGCTTCATGGCCATGGGTGGCCATATCAACGTTCTCATCCAGCCTTTCGAGCTCATGATCATCGGCGGCGCCGGTCTCGGCGGCTTCATCATGGCCAATCCGATGAAGGTCGTGAAGGACAGCGGCAAAGCGCTCGGCGAGGCGTTCAAGAACGCAGTTCCGAAAGAGCGTAACTACCTCGACATTCTCGGCGTGCTCTATTCGCTGATGCGCGACCTCAGAACCAAATCGCGCAACGAAATCGAAGCGCATATCGACAATCCCGATGAATCGCCGATCTTCCAGCTTGCTCCGACGGTCCTGAAGAACAAGGAACTGACGGCCTTCATCTGCGACTACGTTCGACTCATCATCATCGGCAATGCCCGCTCCCACGAGATCGAGGCGCTGATGGACGAAGAAATCAATACGATGTTCGCCGACAAGATGAAGCCCTACCACGCGATCACCGCGATGGGCGATTCGTTCCCGGCCATCGGTATCGTCGCGGCCGTTCTCGGGGTTATCAAGGCGATGGGCAAGATCAACGAATCGCCGGAAGTTCTCGGCGGCCTCATCGGTGCGGCTCTCGTCGGCACCATGCTCGGCATCTTCCTGTCCTATTCGGTCTGCAACCCGCTGACCTCGCAGATCAAGATCGTCCGCACCAAGCAGCATCGCCTGTACATCATCGTCAAGCAGACCCTGCTTGCCTACATGAACGGCTCCGTGCCGCAGGTCGCGCTCGAATACGGACGCAAGACGATTTCCAACAAAGAACGGCCCTCGATCGACTCGGTCGAGCAGGAAATGATGAATCCTGGTGGAGAAAAGGCGGCATGATGACGTCGAACCAAGCAACTCAATCAACCGCGTCAGGCATGGACCTGGCGCTCCTGGCAAAACTGACCGGAGGTCTCGGCGACAAGAAGACCGTCGAGAAGATCAGCAGCGAGTTTGCGCAACTCTATGCGGAATTCCTGCCGGACGTCTTCCACAGCGAAACCGGCATCCGGATCGGCGTCTCCTATGTGAGCTGTACGTCCGGCCTGATGACCGACCTCATCGCCGATCTCGGCGATGGTTTCGCGCTTTCCGACGGCTCCCTGCGCAACTGGTCGCCGAACTTCGTGCTCGGTTGCGGCAACAGCTTCGTGATCGCGCTCATGGAGCTGATGCTCGGTTCTGCGCCGAACACGATCGAGCAGCCGATCGAGCGGCCGCTTTCGGATATCGAGCTCGACCTCGCCGTGATGGTCTTCGAGCGCATCGCCAACGTGCTGCGCTCGGGCGTCAACGCCCCGGGTGGCTTTGAAGCAAGCCTTGAACGGCCCCACAACGCCGAAGACCGCCCGAGGCCGGACGATCTGGCGCGCCCGGAATTCGGGGTTTCCATCCGCATGGCATTCGAGCTCGGTTCGGTCACGTCCGAATTCGCCCTCGTCATCCCGCAGCGCGCGTTCCTGAAGACCAAGGTCACCGCGCCGAAATCGAAGGCTCAGGGCTCCAAGGCCAAGCAGGAATGGACCGACCGCATGAACGATCAGGTACGCCGTTCTCATGTCACCCTCGAAGCCCGCATCCGGCTGCAGAAATTGACGCTCGGAACGATCTCGCGCCTCGCCGCCGGCGACGTCATCGCCTTCCAGGACAAGCGCGATGTGCAGGTTCAGGTCAGTGCCAACGGCCGTGACATGTATTCGTGCGAATTCGGCCGGTCCGGCGAGCGCTATACAGTCCGCGTAAAGGATAACATCAGCACGGACGACGAGATTCTCCAACACCTGATAGGCTAGATCCGCGGCCAGCCGTTGCCGGTTTTTTTCGCCAAGGCAGGCTGACGCAAGTTTCAACAGGAATAATCACCGCATGGCTACGAAGAAGACACCTCTCACCGATGACGACTCGCTGATGCCGCTCGGCAATGACGCCGATCTGGATCAGGCCATCGACGATCTGCGCGGCGTCTTGAAGACGGATGCCGATGGCGGCGTGCCGGGCTTCGATGCGGATTTCGGCGCATCCGCAACCAGTGATTTTTCGGCCGACGCTCCTTCATTCGGCGGCGGTTTCGAAACACAGGCGGACACATTCGGCGGCGGAAGCTTCGGCGGCGGTTCCGGCGGCCTCGGCGGCGCGAAAAGCTTCGGCGGCAATGATTTCGGCAGCTCGCCATCCAGCAGCGCCGCCTATCAGGAACCGGGCAGCGCGCTCAACGCCAATCTCGACCTGATCATGGATATCCCGATCGACGTCGAGATCGTGCTCGGGACGAGCCGCATGCAGGTCTCCGGCCTGATGACCCTCGAGGAAGGCGCGACGATCGCGCTGGACAAGAAGATCGGCGAGCCGGTGGAGATCGTGGTCAACGGACGCCGCATCGGCAAGGGTGAGATCACCGTGCTGGAAAATGACGAAACGCGTTTCGGCGTAAGACTGACGGAAGTACTGAGCACGAGAAGAACCTGATCCCGGTTTGGGACAGAGAAGGAAGACCATGATGGACTTTGAGGATTTCGGTGCCGGCGCCCTCTCCACAAAACCGTTGTCCAAGGCCGAAAAGGCCGCGGCAGTGCTCCTGGCTATGGGCAAGGGCGTCGCCGGCAAGCTTCTCAAATATTTTACCCAGGCCGAGCTGCAGAATATCATTGCCTGTGCTCAGACGCTGCGCGCGATCCCGCCGGACGAACTCCTCGAACTCGTCAACGAGTTCGAGGACCTGTTCACCGAGGGCACGGGTCTCATGGACAATGCCGCGGCGATCGAAGGCATTCTCGAAGCGGGGCTGACGCCGGAAGAAGTCGACGGCCTGCTCGGCCGCCGCGCCGCGTTCGACGACTACCAGGCCAATATCTGGGACCGCCTTCAGGACGCCGATCCGGCATTCGTCGGCAAGTTCCTGTCGCGCGAACATCCTCAGACGGTCGCCTATATCCTTTCGCAGATGCCGTCGATGTTCGGCGCCAAGGTTCTGCTCCAGCTTCCCGACAGCCGCCGCGCCGATATCATGAACCGCGCCGTCAATATGAAGGAAGTCAGCCCCAAGGCTGCCCAGATCATCGAAAACCGGGTGATGGAACTGATCGCGGCAATCGAAGCGGAACGCAACTCGAACGGCTCGAACAAGGTCGCCGAGCTGATGAACGAACTCGACAAGAGCCAGGTCGATACCCTGCTCAACTCGCTCGAGACGATCAGCAAGGAGTCCGTCAACAAGGTCCGCCCGAAGATCTTCCTCTTCGAAGACCTCATGTACATGCCGCAGCGCAGCCGCGTCATGCTGCTCAACGACGTTGCAGGCGACATCCTCACGATGGCGCTGCGCGGCGCCACCAACGAGATCAAGGAATGTGTCCTCTCGGCGATCAGCCCGCGCCAGCGCCGCATGATCGAAAGCGATCTCGCGGTCCAGAACATGAACCTCAATCCGCGCGAAGTGGCGATCGCCCGTCGCGCGATTGCGCAGGAAGCGATCCGGCTCGCCAATTCGGGCCAGATCCTTCTCAAGGAAGAAAAGAAGGAAGACGACAAGGCCGCCGAGGCCGCCTGACCTGCCCACCAAGGCAGAAGAGCCGAGACACGAGGAACAAAGCGGAGCGGGAAAACATCCCGCTCCGTTTTCGTTTCAGCCCGCCCTTCCCGGTTATTTTCCAACCGCCCACAGTCTTTTTGTTGACTCGATTAGCGGCTAGCAGGCGATCGGATATCATTGCGGCTGGCGGCGGCCGATTCGTTTGAGCCACGTCCTCGCAACCGGAAGACCGATTGGTTCAACGCCGTGTCCGACGACGATAAAGACAGTAAAACAGAAAACCCGACCGCCAAACGAATGTCGGAGGCGGCGGACAAGGGTAACGTCCCTGTCTCCCGGGAAGTGCCGCTTTTCGCCTCGATCCTGGCATTCTACGTCTACCTCGTCTTCTTCCTGCCCTCCGGCATCGCAAAGATGGCCGAGACGCTGAAGGACCTGTTCGAGCAGCCGGATCAATGGAGGCTCGAAAATTCCACGGACGTCGTCTCGCTGAGCGTGCATCTTGGCTGGGCAATCGCGGCGTTCCTGATTCCGGTGATGCTGCTGTTCATCATTTTCGGGCTTGGCTCCTCGTTCGCCCAGAACATGCCCTCGCTGGTCCTCGAACGCGTGCGGCCACAGATCTCACGCGTCTCGCCTTCCAAGGGCTTCGGGCGGATCTACAGCGTCCCCGGCTTCGTCGAATTCGCAAAATCGATCTTCAAGATCCTTGTCGTGGCGCTGATCATGTATTTCGCCCTGCGCCGCGAATATTTCTCGACGCTCGACGCGATGTTCTCGGAGCCGCAGGTCATTCTCGTCAAGCTGGACGAAGTCGTCCGCAGAATGGTGATCGTCGTCGTCATGTCGGCGGGTCTGCTTGCCGTCGTCGACGTGCTGTGGACGCGTTACCACTGGTACAACGAACTCAAGATGACCAAGCAGGAGGTCAAGGACGAATACAAACAGGCGCAGGGCGACCCGATCGTCAAGCAGCGCCAGAAATCGGTGGCGCGCGACCGCGCCCGCCGGCGCATGATCAACAACGTGCCGCGCGCAACGCTGGTGATCGCCAACCCGACCCATTTTGCCGTGGCGCTGCGTTACGTGCGCGAGGAAAACGACGCTCCGGTCGTCGTTGCCAAGGGCCAGGACCTGATTGCGCTCAAGATTCGCGAAATCGCCGAGGAAGCCGGCATCCCCGTTTTTGAAGATCCGCCCCTGGCGCGCTCCATGTTTGCGCAAGTCTCGGTGGATAGTGTCATTCCGCCAGTCTTTTACAAGGCTGTGGCAGAACTCGTGCACCGGGTCTACGCTTCCCGGTCGCTCAACAAACGGACACGCTGAGCGTCATGATGAAATCTACCTATTCCACCGAACGAGAAGAAATCGTCGCACAAGCAATCAGCCCGGTGGCTTCGGAACTTCGCCTGCTCGATGCGGGTGATCTCATCTCACTTTTACGTCTTGAGTGCCACAGCAGTCTCGCCGACCTCGTTTCTTCGGCAGCCGAACTCTATTTCCATCCGGGCACCGTCAGTTTCGGTGCAGGCGGCGACTACAAGCTGGAATGGAACGGCAAACCGGAAGTCGTTCTCGACCTGGAAATCAAGCCGCGGGGCGTTTCGGTCTACGCGCGCCTGACGCTGGCCGACCAGCAGGCAGGGCTAGAGATCGATCACATTGCCTTCCAGGCCCCCTTCGAAGATCCCCATGACAACACCGCGTTCCTGGAAAAGAGCCTCCAGGAAGCCAAGTTCGTGAAGACCAGCAGCTCGCAGATCTGAGGTTCCGAGACCCGGCGACGGCTTTTCGGTCAGAACCGGGCAAAATGGTTCAGTGGATGTAGCCGAGCCGGATCGCCTTAGCGATCGCCTGGATGCGGTTGACCGAATCGAGCTTGATGGTCGCCGAACCGAGATAGGCGTTGACCGTGTGGACGGAAAGGCCGAGCTTTTCGGCAATTTCTTCGCTGATACGACCGTCGCCCGCCAGTTGAAGACAGGCTATTTCGCGTTCGCTCAGCGATTCCGCCGGAACGCTGCGGCGTTCGTCAAGCGCCAGCAGATCCATGACCACCTGGCAGCTTCTGACATGCTGGTCGATGATGATATCGCTCACCAGCTCCATCGAGGTGCCGAAGAAGGCGACGTAGCCGTTGCCGAGAGCACCGAGGCGCACCGGGAAAGCAATCCCCGAAAACGGCACGGCACCCGCTTCCAGCCGATGCGTCAGGGGCGAGAATTCACCGGCATCCGCAAAGCTGGTATTTTCCGATCCGTTCCAGATCAGCGGCAGAAGCGACGTTTCGATATGGTCCAGCAGCGCCTCGCCATAGGCGCCGACAAACTGATTGCTGCTTTCGAGCGCGCCGGCTCCCCAGTTCTCAAGCTCGCAGACGAGCTTGCGCTTGTTCGGCAGGCCAGCGCCGGCGACCCGGAAAACCGCAAAATTCCGCGCCTTCAGATTTTTCTGCATGGCAATGAGCTTGGGAAAGATGTCCGAGCGGCTCGATGCGCGCTGGAGACGCAGATACTGGATGCTCCCAGGTCCATCTGCCGTGCCGCTGCGCGAATAACCCATTGAGCTTATTTTCCTAAACTAGGTTGTTGCGAACCGCGTAGGCTATCGCCTCGGAGCGCGTTTTGGTTGCCGTCTTGCGCATCACGCTGGTAATATAATTGTTGATCGTATTGCGGGATATGCCAAGGATGACCGCGATCTCGTCGCTGGTCTTGCCCTCGGCGATCCAGAACAGACATTCCAGCTCGCGTTCCGTCAGTTCGAAATCGCGTTCGGTCCGGGCGTCTGCGTTCTCTCCGAAGCTGGCGCCATAGGCGGCGAACAGGCCAACCTCCCTCAGCCGCTCCTGCGACAGGATGATACCGTCCTGAAACAACAGCATCAGCGAGAAACGCGTCCTGCCGACGCAAAAGGTCAGGGCGCAGTACTGCCGGCTGATGTCATCCGGCGGCACGATATCGTCGGGCAGAAGTGCAAAGCTCGGAGTCAAAAGCGAGAGGCATTTTTCGAGCTCGGTGGAGCGCGCGTAACCGCTTGCCAACTCGGAGCCAAGGCGCCGCACCAGATCGAACGGCCAGTTGGAGGTGACTATGAAGTCGAGGCCCTGTTCCTGAATGAGGTCGTAACGGGCCAGCAGAAAATGAGAGGCGCCGACATAATCGGCAAGCAGACGCATGACCGCCTGGACGTTGTTGGAACCCGCCAGAACCGAAAGACGGCGGACCAACTGCTCACGCGATATTCCCCTGGAGCCGGCGGACTCCGCATAGGAGCGCCCCTCCGTCATCATTTCTACCCCCGACAACTCCATTCGCTATCTGCTCCCCGCCGGGTGGCGCATTCATCATGAATGCGCGCATCGCGGCATATTGCAACTTTCATACAACCCCTCCCCCACAGAAACGATCCCCGAATTAGACGAATTCACCAAAGGACACTGTTTACAGTCGCTTCACTCGTCATCCATGCCGGGATTCCCGCCAGCTCCACCCTCCTGGAACCTTCGGAAGTCGTTGTACGAATCAAAGGCATTGTAGGAGACACTTGGCGAATTACCATCGCCTCGACACCGGATTTCCCCAGTTGCGCCACATTCATGTTGATTCGCGCATGGACAAATCGGCCAAGTGCGCGTCGGGGCTGAACAGAAATGGGCCGGACAAGGTCCGGCCCATTGCGATCATATTTTCGTGATACCCGATCAGGCTGCCTTTTCGAGGGCCCACTTGCGGAGAATTTTCGCCGCACGCTCTTCGGAGATCTCGACCATCCGGGCAAGACGCTTTTCCGGGCCTTCCTTGACGCGGCGATTGAAACCGTCGTCGTCGCCGCCACCCAGCATGTCGTTCGAGCTGTCGAAGCCGAAATCGGAACCGAAGCCGTCCATGAGCGCCGGAGCGCCGGTCGTCGGAGAGAAGTCCGGCAATTCGAGGCCGGCGCCCTCGGTCGCGTCGCCGACGCCATTGGTGCCGCTGACGGTGCGGATGAGCGGACGGAGACCGAGCCAGACCACCAGGAAGGCAACCAGGACGAAGGCAAGCGAGTTGATGATGCCGCCGACATTGCGGCTCAGCATGTCCATGATGCCCGGACCGCTGGCGGCCTCGTCGAGAAGCTGGTTTTCGAGGAAGTCCATCGCCGTCAGGGTCACGACGTCGCCACGGCCCGAATTGATGCCGGCGGCGGATGCGACGATCTTCTGCATCTCGGCGAGATAGGCGTCGACCTTGGCCTGGTCGGCCGGCTCGCCGACCATTTTCGCGATCCGGCCCTTGTTGACGACGACGGCGACCGAAACCTTCTCGATCTGGTAGCTGTTGCGCGTCGTGGCGACGGTCTTCTGGTTGATTTCGTAGTTGGTCTGCTCTTCCTTCTTGTCGGACTGATCAGACGATTTCGGACCATTGGCGCCACCCGGAGGCGGAGCGGCCTGCGGCACGTTCTGTTCCACGGTGGTGGCGTTGTCGTCCTGGCTCTGCTGGGACTTCGACGCTTCCTTCGTGGTGCGGACCGAACGCTCGACGCGTGAGTTCGGATCGAACACGGTCTCGTTGATCTGCTGGCTGTCCGTATTGAGCGCCGCCGTGACGCTCGACCGGAAATTGTCCATGCCGAGGAAGGGCGCCAGCGCCTTGTCGATGTTGTTCTCGATTTCCTGCTGAACGTTCTGGACGATGCTCAGCGACTTGTTCATCTCGCTGCCGCCGTATTCGTCGCCGGATGCGAGCAGCTGACCGGTCGAATCGAGAATGGTGACGTCGTCGACATCGAGGCCCGGAACCGCCGAAGCGACGAGGTGGCGGATGGACGAAGCAGCCTTGCGGCCGGTCGTGGAGGCGGCCCGGATCATCACCGATGCGGTCGGCTTCTGTTCGCCGCGGCGGAAATTGCCGACATCCGGCATGACGATATGGACGCGGGCGGCATTGACGCCGCTGATCTGCTGGATCGATCGGCCGATTTCACCCTCAAGGGCGCGAACGCGGGTGACTTCCTGCATGAAGGAGGTCAGGCCGAGAGAACCGACATTGTCGAAGAGTTCATAACCGGCATTGGCGCTGTTCGGCAGACCGCGCTCGGCCAGCAGAAGCCGGGCCTTGCTGGTGGATCCGGCCGGAACCTGAAGGCTCGAACCGTCCGTGCCGACCTGGAAAGGCATGTTTGCCTCTGCCAGCGCAATGCTCACCTGGTTGAGGTCGGCCTTGTCGAGGCCGACATAGAGCGTCTCGTAACCGGGCTTGTTAACGAAAAGGGCGGCCGCAATAACGATCGCAATTGATATGACGCCGACAGCGCCCAAAGCAATAAGTCGCGTCTGACCTAAACCGGCCAGATTTTTAAAGACTTGTGAAAATTGAGCCAACAGATTCATTCTGTTCCCACATCGCCAACTTGGTATTCGAGCCCATGCCCAGTCGCACCTTAGAAAGCGAAGCTTGTGCGAGCGTTTCGCTGGCGCATGGATTTGACGATTGTGGAGGGATTGGGAGGCTAGCGATTTCAGACGGCCGTCATGGCCGAAACGCGGATGCCAGGCGGGCGATCAGAAGAAATCGAAATCGCCGGCTGCCTTGCTCAAAGGCTGGGAATGGCCGTGGCGCATGCCGTTGGTCAGCGCCTTCTGCATGTCGGCAAGCTTGACGAGATTGAGTGCGGTCGAGACATCGACCATCCATTCATTGGGGATGCCGCCGGTGATCGTGTCGACGAATTCCGCAAGGCCGCGGGTCTTCTGCACCGCAAGGTCGATGCCCTGCAGGACTTTCACGCTGTCGGGCGATTGCAGGATGGATTCTCCGCCCAGTTCGAGAAGCTGCGGCTCGACCCGTTCGATCAGGTAGGCGACGTCATGAAGCTCCGAGACCAGGCGCATCAGGACTTCTGGCAGAGATTCCTCAAAGGGAGCGATTGGCATCTTGACGGTGTCGTTCATGGCTTTCTTCGCCCCGAGAAATGACTTTTTAAAAGAACTCGATCGAGTTCTCGACCGGCTTCGGCGGCATGCGTACCGGACGCTCCTCCATAGCCACAGTCCGCTGCGTTTCGGCACCGGTCAGCGGATACTGGCGAGCCCGGCCGCTCACAGGCCAGAACTCCAGCTTGCGCCCATGATCCCCACCCGTCGAGGAACCGACGACCGGAATGCCCTCGTCCTTGAGAAACTGCATGGCAAATGCCGCATTCTGCTCGCCGACATTCGAAAAACTGGCAATCGTCTTGGCGCCGCCGAATATCTTCGCTTCCAACCGGTCTCGCCGGGCTCCCTGCTTCAAAAGCCCGTTGATCAGCAGTTCCATCAGATGCACGCCGTAACGCGTCGCATCGCCGCCCGAGGCCATGGAACCCGCTGATCCGGGTAGCAGGAAGTGGTTCATGCCGCCGATACCGGCGACAGGATCGCGAAGACAAGCAGCCACGCATGAGCCCAGAATCGTGGAGAGAACGGCATTCGGGTCGTTTAAGACCTTATATTCCCCTTGAATGATATGGACACGCCTGACTGCAGCGGCGTCATTCATTTCAATGCTCCAAACACCGCTTCGATAGCGGCCTTCATCTTTTCGATCGTGAACGGCTTGGCGAGAACGTTGTTGGCACCAAGCTGAGCCGCTTTCTGAACCAGGGCGCGATCACCTTGAGCCGTGAGGATGATGAAGGCGGCCTTCTTGGTGTTCGGATTGGCGCGAACGGCCTGCAGGAAACCGATACCGTCCATTTTCGGCATGTTGAAATCCGAAATGACCAGATGATGCGGCTGTTCGGCCATGATCTTCATGCCCTGCTCACCATCGCCGGCCGAAGTGATCTGCTTGAAGCCGAGCTGTGTCAGGGCGTCGCTGAGCAGCAGGCGGCTGGTGACCTGATCATCGACGATCAGAACTTTGATTTTTTCAGCGATAGACATTTATTCGGTACCTTCTTTTCGGGCGGCAGTTAACTTCAACACTTCTTCTCCAATGGCGCCTAGCGGCAGTTGCTGCTCGACGGCGCCAATCTCATGGGCGACCCTCGGCATGCCGTAGACCACACAAGTCTTTTCGTTCTGCCCGATCGTGCGTGCGCCCGCGCTACGCATTCTGAGCAAACCTGCAGCTCCGTCGCGCCCCATGCCGGTCAGGATGACCCCGACCGCATTGCGGCCTGCCAGGTCCGCGACCGAGTCGAAAAGGACATCCACCGAGGGCCTGTGGCCGTTGACCGGTTCCTTTTCGATCAGCCGGCAACATGGCGCCGACGGATTGACCACCTGCAAGTGCCGTTCGCCACCGGGCGCCAGATAGATCCTGCCGATCTCCAGCCGCGCGCCGTCGGTAGCTTCCTGCACCACAGGAGCGCAGATACGATTAAGCCGTTCAGCAAAACTTTTGGTAAACGTGGAAGGCATATGTTGAGTAATTACAGTCGGCGGGCAGTTTTGTGGAAACTTCTGCAGGACCGCGATCAGGGCTTCCACACCCCCGGTTGACGACCCTATGGCCACAACCTTCCTGCCGACCCGATATTCCGCCGCAGGAGAGGCCGCGATGACCGGCGCCGGGCCGTTCCGACGCGGTCCCGACCGGGCCGCCGCCTTTACCTTTTCGGCAAGATCCATGAAGGGGCGAACATCCCCGGGGGCCGGCTTGCCGACGCAATCGAAGGCGCCGATCTCGAGAGCGGCCAGCGTCGCATTGGCACCGTGATGGGTCATGGCGGAGACCATGATCACCGGCATCGGACGCAGGCGCATGATCTTTTCGAGGAATTCCAGCCCGTTCATATTGGGCATCTCGATATCGAGGGTGACGACATCGGGATTGAGCTGCTTGATCGCGACGCGCGCTTCCAGCGCGTCGCCGGCCTGGCCGACGACATTCACTTCCGGATCGGAATTCAGGACCGCCGTGATCAGGCCGCGCATGGTGGGTGAATCGTCAACGACAAGGACCCGTGCCGGAGCGCTCATGCTTTCCTCCCTGCGTTCTTACCGGCATGCCGATAGGTCGTGATGCCGATGTTGTCGAACAGGTTCTTGGCGTCGCCGGAGACGCGCTCGGAATGGCCGATATAAAGGTGTCCGCCTTCGGGCAGCAGCGACGCGAAGCGCGACCAGATCTTCATCTGCGTCGGCTCGTCGAAATAGATGACGACGTTGCGGCAGAAGATGACGTCGAAATTGCCTTTGAAAGGCCACTGCGCCATCAGGTTCAGTTCGTTGAAGGTGATCAGCTTCTTGACGCGGTCATCGATCTGGAACCGGCGGCGACCACCGGCATCGACCTCCCGAAACCATTGCTTGCGCATGGCGGGCGTCATGGTTTCGAGCGCGTTCTCGTCGTAAACCCCGGCGCGGGCCGCAGCCAGGATCTTCGGGTCGATATCGGTCGCCAGGATGCGGAAATCCAGGTCGGCCACATTGGGAAGCAGCGACAGCACGGTCAGCGCAATCGAATAGGGTTCCTGCCCGTCCGAGCAGGCGGCAGACCAGATGCGCACGCGACCACCGCTCTTGGCGCGGTTGATGAGACCCGGCAGGACCTCGTCGCGCAGATGCTCGAAGTGGTGGTTCTCGCGGAAGAAGCGCGTGAAGTTGGTCGTCAGATGCGACAGCATCTCGCGGCGGGCGGCTGCACCTTCCGGCGACGCGACCAGCGCGCAATAGTCCTTGAAGCCCCGCAGGCCGAGCGAGCGGATATGCTTGGAAAGACGGGAATAAACGAGCGAAGCCTTGGAATCGTTGAGATAGATCCCGGCATCCGAATAGATCATCGCCGAGATGTCGGTAAGGTCACGGCGCGTCAGCGGATATTCTCCGCTTGCGAGGACCTCATCCGGTGACTGTCGGCTTTCGATGGCGCCCAAAGGCTTCATGCAGCTTCGCTTTCCTGGTCTGGGAAGAGGGCGTCCAACTCGATCATGCAAATCATCCGCTTATCGACCGCGAGAATTCCCCGGGCGTACTGCCTCTCCAGGTCGGAGGAGACTTCCGGTACTGGCTGGATATTCTCCTCGGTAATCGTAAGGATATCGGAAACGGCTTCGACGAGGAGACCAACAACTTTGGTCTTCATCTGCGACACGATGATCACGTGGCGCGCCGTCGGCTCGGCATCCTTCATGCCAAGCCGGGCGGAGAGGTCGATGATCGGCAGAACTGCGCCGCGCAGATTGATGACGCCCATGACGTAACGGGGGGCATGCGGCAGCGGCGTTGCCTGGGTCCATCCGCGGATTTCGCGGACGGACATGATGTTCACGCAAAATTCCTGATCGCTGATGCGAAAAGCGATCAGCTCCTTGCTTCCCTCGATCAGACTCTTCACGGCATACGACATGTTAGACTCAACCCGTAGCGGCTAAAGACATTTCAGGTTTCATGGACTGGCCCCGCGACGCCGCGACCACGGCATCGACATCGAGGATGAGCGCGACGCGGCCATCACCGAGAATGGTGGCTGCGGCGATACCCGGGACGTGGGTGTAGTTGGCCTCGAGCGACTTGATGACGACCTGGCGCTGGCCCTGGATGGCATCGACCATCAGCGCGCGCTGGCCGCCGCCTTCCGACTCCACCAGCAGGGCGACGCCTTCGACCGGATTGGCCTGGGTGGAGCGATAGTTCAGGACCCGACCGACATCGACCAGCGGGCAGAACGAGTTGCGGATCGAAATCAGCCGCTGGTTGGCGCCGAAGGAATGGATGGCGGAAGCCTCCGGCTGCAGCGTCTCGACGATCGCCGTGAGCGGCACCACCAGCGTCTGGCCGGCGACCGTGACCACCATGCCGTCGAGAACGGCGAGCGTCAGCGGAAGGCTCATGGTGAAGGTCGAGCCGTGACCCGGCCGCGAGGAGATCGAGATACGGCCGCCGAGTGCCTGGATCGACCGCTTGACCACGTCCATGCCGACGCCGCGGCCGGAAATGTCGGAAATCTTGTCGGCGGTCGAGAAGCCGGCCATGAAGATCAGGTTGTCGATTTCGTCGTCCGACAGGTTGGCGTCGGCAGCGATGATGTCGTTGTCGACCGCCTTCTGGCGGACCCGCTCGCGGTTGATGCCGGCGCCGTCGTCCTGAAGCTCGATCAGAATGCGGCCCGAACGATGTTTCGCCGTGAGCTTGATCGTGCCTTCCGGGTTCTTGCCGGCGGCCTCGCGCTTCTCGGGCGTTTCGATGCCGTGGTCGACGGCGTTGCGGATCATGTGGGTCAGCGGCTCGGCGAGCTTGTCGATGACCGTCTTGTCGACTTCGGTGTTTTCACCTTCGGTGACGAGGCGGATCGACTTGCCCACCATGTCGGCGACTTCGCGGACGATACGCGACATGCGCTGGAAGACCGGCTTCACCGGCTGTGCGCGGATCGCCATGACCGAGTCCTGGATCTCGCGGGTGAGCTGCTGCAGCTCTTCGAGGCCCATGTTGACCGCGGACGTGCCGGTCGCATCGTTTTCGATGACGCTCTGGGAGAGCATCGCCTGGTTGATGACGAGCTCGCCGACGAGGTTGATGAGGCGGTCGACGCGGTCGAGATCGACGCGGATCGTCTGGCCGGCAGCAGCCGCGGCGGCTGCGGCATTGTTCTGGGCAGCGGCGGCCGCAGCGGCGGCCGCAGATTCCTTCTTTTCCGAAGCGCGGGACGCAGCCTTGGTGACGCTCGTTGCGGTTTCGGCGGCGGATACGGCGGCGGCAACGGTCTCATCCGCCGACGACTGGACGGCCTTTTCGTCCTCATCGGACGCCGAGCTGTCATCGAGGATCGAAAGGTCGAAGGGAACCGGAACCATCGGCAGTTCCTCGTTGGAAGATGCCTCTTCGGCAAGCTTCACTTCGAGGTCGCAATCCCATTCCGCGAATTCGAAGACGGCGCGGATGTCGTCCTCGCTCTTGGTGGTCCGGATCGAAATCTTCCAGCTGAAATAGGAGGCTTCCGGGTCCATCTTGTCGAGGGCCGGCAGGACGTCCGTATCGCAATTGATGCTCATCTCGCCGAGACGGGACAGATCGCGCAGCAGGAGCGCTGCCTCATTGCCCTTGGAATAGAGTTCGCGGCGGGGCTTGAAGGAGACTTCGTAGACCGAACCTTCGATCGCCGGCTCTTCGTCCTCGCCGAAACCGTCGAACGAGAAGGGGATCGGCTGAAAGCCGCTGTCGTCGGTAGGCTTCGGAGTCTCCGCCTTCGCCGCGGGAGCCGGAGCAGCCTTTGGAGCGGGCGCGGCCTTGGCGGCCGGCTTCGGAGCCTCATGGGCGGAGGACGACGGCATCTCGCCGTGCGCAAGCGCCTCGAGTTCCTTGACGAGGCCGCGGCTTCTCGATTCATCGACGCCGCTGCCGTCACGGGATGCGCTGACGAGGTCGGCGAGCACGTCGGCCGATTTCAGCATCACCTTGAGGACGTCCTGCGTCGGTTCCAGCTTGTTGGAACGCACGCAATCGAGCGTCGTCTCGAAGACGTGAGCGAAGGAAACCAGGTCATCCAGACCGAAGGCGCCTGCGCCTCCCTTGATGGAATGAACGGCACGGAAAACGGCGTTCACCGTTTCGGGGTCGCGATCCCCGTCGTTCAGCTTGAGAAGACCCGACTCCAGTTCAGCGAGCTGCTCTTCGCATTCCTGAAAGAAGATCTCTTTGATTTCGTTCATATCCATCGGGGGAATTCCTGGCTCAGGCGGTTACACGCTCGATCGCATCAATCAGTTTGGCAGGATCGAAAGGCTTGACGATCCAGCCTGTCGCGCCAGCCTGGCGGGCGCGGTTCTTCTTTTCGGCGTCGCTTTCCGTCGTCAGGACGAGGATCGGAACGGCGCGGTATTTTTCGTTGCGGCGGACGCCTTCGATGAAACCGAAGCCGTCGAGGCGCGGCATGTTGATATCCGTGACGATCACGTCCGGATTGCAGCCCTCGAGAACCTCGAGGCCTTCAACGCCGTCTTCCGCCTGAATTGTCTCAAAGCCTGCATTATTCAGGGTCACCAGAAGCATGTTCCGGATCGTCCGTGAGTCATCCACGGTCAGTACTTTCTTCTTCATTGCTAGATCTCCTTAGCAACCAAATTTTCGTGATTGATGCCGATGAGTTGCATCGTCTTCTGAAATGCATCCGAAGCCTTCTCGACGAGAAAGGACTTCTTGTCGTCTTCCCAAGCCTTGACGCCAGCAACCAGGACCTGGGCGCACTGGACACCGACCCGCTCGACGCCCGAGGCATCGATCACGATATCGCTGCCTCGCATGGAGACGAGCTTGCCATGCAGGTTCGAGGCCTCGTTGAGGTCCAGCACCGCGGCCAGCTTCACACTTGCAGGTCCAGCCTTCTTTGCTGCCATCAGCTTATTCCTTGTCGTTTCTGAAAGAGGTATTCACCGTCATCTTCCCGGGCGGCCGTCACCGGCGCGATCGAGACGAGGGTCGGCTGAGGTCTTGGCGCTGCGGGGCGACGTGCATCCGCATAGCGGTTCTGCCGTTCGATCCGGAACTCCCGGACCGTGCGGCCGAGTTCCAATATGACGGTGTGGAGTTCGTCGGCGCCTTCGCCTGCGCGGGACGCAAGGCCCGCGTTGGAGGCGACGTGTTCGCTGACCGACCCGATTTCCGCGCTGAGCCGGTCGAGGCCGACGGCCTGATCGCCGGTATCGCGGGCGATGCCGGCGATCGCGTCATTGATGTCGGAGACCTGGCGGACGATCCCGCCGATCGCTTCCTGCGTCCGGTGGACCATGTCGACCCCGGCATCCACCTGGGACTTGGTGCCGTTGACGAGCGTCTTGATCTCGCGCGCCGCATCGGCGGAGCGCTGGGCGAGAGCGCGCACTTCCTGGGCGACGACCGCAAAACCACGGCCGGTTTCGCCGGCACGGGCGGCTTCAATACCGGCGTTGAGTGCGAGAAGATTGGTCTGGAAGGCGATGTCGTCGATGACGCCGATGATCTCGCCGATCTTTTCGGCAGACGATTCGATGTCGGCCATGGCGCTGATTGCGCGGCCGACCACCTCGCCGCTTGCCTCGACCGAACGGCGGGTCTCGGCGGCGGCCTTTTCGGCTGCAGCCGTCTCGGCGGCGCTGCCCTTGACCTTGGCGGTAACATCCAGCAGCACCCGCGCGGCATCGCGGAGGCGTGAAGACTGTTCTTCCGAAGCGGAGGCAAAGGTACGTGCACCTTCGGCGAGCGACTGCGTCAGCGCACCGGCCTTCTGGCCATGGGTATCGGCGGTCTCGACCGAGGAACGCATGCCGGCGACTGCCTGGTTAAGAAGATCAGCAAGCTCGCGATAGGCATCCGGCACGTCCGCCGGAAGAGAGGCCGTCAGGTCCCGTTCGGCAAGGGCCGCGATCACGTCGGTGAAGGTTTCGATCGCCTGGGAATGATCGGCCTCGCGCTGTTCGGCGAGCGCGCGCTGGTGCTTCTGGCGCTGTTCGTTGAAGCGGAGCGAAACGGCAATCTCGACATCGACCATCACCAGGCGGGTGATCGCGCCGACGAGATCGAGCAGTTCCTGTTCGCGCTTGCGGCCGCCCGGCAGCAGGGATTTCGGAGCGAGGTCAACGATCGCGCCGGCGATCAGGTGTTCAAGCATGACCGCGTGGCCGGCAACGTGCCAGCGCGGGTCGAGGCCCATGCGGCTCTCGGCATCGGACAGAACCTTGACCCGCTCGGCATAGAGCGCGTCGAAGCGGGCATCGGTCAGCACGCCCCAATGGGAGGCCTGCAGGTCGTGCAGCCGTTCGATCTGCTGCTCGCTCTCGAAATTGCGGGCGGCTTCGGGAAAGGATTGAAAGCGATGGAAGAGGTCGCGCAGGCCGGTCTTCAGGTGCCGTTCGAGCTGCGGGCGGCTGCGGCGCAGCAGATCGCGCAGTTCGCCGTCGAGGCCGGCAAATGCCAGTCTCTCGCCCAGGCTGCCTGCCTGGCCACGTCGCGCCTGATCCGATGGCATTTCCTGCACCAAAACCCGTCCCCAAATAATCAAGCCAATCCTCGGAAAGAATCGGCGGCATGCGAGCTGCTGTCGGCCAGAGCCCTGGATGAACGGGGGATGCTCGCCAGACCGGATCAATATCCGTCGGGCATGGGCAACGCGGTCACCACGGGCTTTCCTGGATTTTCATGAGCGGATACCGGATTGGACCGGTACGGCTTTGCGGCTTCATGCCTGGTGGGGGACCGCAGTCATCCCATTTCGCCGTGGTTTCTAATATGTATGGTTAATTCCTTGCCTGAAGGTTAATAGAGCGTGCAAGAGAGCCTGTTTTGCTTCAAGCGGGCGCATATTACCCGTCATGCCTGCATTTGCTTCAGGATGCGCGGAACGCCCGGTCCCGTCAGTTCGCCGCCCCGACATCGGCCAATCCGCGCAGTCCTGCCTTGTCGCCGGTATCGGCGAGCGCCTGGAAGATCCGCGTGGCATCGGCATATCTGCCGAGGTTGAGGTGCGCATACCCCCGCAGCGACATCAGGTCGGATTGTTCGGGGACGATCTGGGCCCGCTGGTCGAGCGCCAGCAAGGTTTCGCGATAACGTCCGGCCTTGAAGGCGTTGAGCGCGCGGTCGGAGAGGATCGCCGCCTGCAGCTCGACCGCACGCTGGTTCGTCTGGGCGGCATCGGCCGCGGCGACGGATGCCTTGTCGGTCAGGCCGGCGCGCAGGTAGGCAAGGCTCTTGCCGTAGGCGGCATCCGAACGGGCAGCGGCCGAGTTGCTCCCATAAGCCGCATCGAAAGACTGCGCGGCTTCCAGGGGGCGGTTGAGATCCATCAGGCACCAGCCCCTCGCCAGCGCCGCCTCCGGCGACATGTGGCGCGGATCCTGTGTGGTCGAGCATTGTCCACGGCGGGCTTGTGCTGGCGCTCTCGCAGTCCTCTGGACAGGCTGGGGTGCGACGTGCACCACGGGGGTCTCGGTCCGGACGATCGGATAGCTCTCCGCAGCGGGGGCTTCGGCTGCCAGGGCGTTCGTTCTCGCGCCGTCGACATTCTGCCTCGTCGCGATGACCGGCTGGCGGCGTGGTGCACCCCGCTCGGTCACCGGTTCGCCGACCCTCGTTATGCGTTCCGACCGGCCGTTCCACGCCCTCTGGATCTGCGCGACACCTGCCTTGTCGCCAAGGTCGCTGCGCGTCAACGCGAGCCCATAAGCGGAAGGTTCGTCATCCCTCTTCCAGGAAAGGGCCGCCTGAAACCATTCGGCTGCCGTTTCGAGCTGTTGCATCGCGCGCGCATACCAGCCGAACTGCTGGGCGGCATCGGCATTGCGGGCGGCTATCACCACGGGCGCCATGCGGCGCAGCACCTCGTCCTGCAGGACCGGCGGAGGATCGAGCGCCAGGAGATTGGCGACGGCGGCAAGATAAGCCTCTTTCGATCCGCTGGACGTGTCGCGCCAGCGATAAAGTACGGCCTCAGCTTCCACCGGCGATTTCTGGGCGACCAGCGTCAGGGCCAGACCTTCGGCGGCAGAAGCGCTCTCCTCCTTGTTGAAGGCGCGGCGGAACCAGCGCTCGGCACCGCCGAGATTGTCGCGGCGATAATAATACCAGCCGAGCAGCAGCGCATCGGAGGGCAGGCCATTCGCTTCCGCGAGCCGTTCCAGTCGGGTCAGATATTTTTCCGGCACGACGAGCTTTGCATCGGTATTGCCGCTCGCCACCAGCCGCCGGGCGATATCGTCGCGCAGCGGTTCGAATTCGGGCTGGCTGCCGGGAGGCGTCCGCTCTTTGGAGAGCAGGTTCTCCAGCATGTCCGGCGGCAGCAGCTCGCTCGCCTTCTGCGCGGTCGCGAACCGTTCCGAGGGATTGTCGCAGTTATTGAGTATGTAGGCGTAAGCGTCGCGTCCGCGGCCCTGCCGGTCGGTTCTTGCGAAGGCTTCCGCCACCCGCCACAGGATGTCGACTTCGCTGCAGGTGAGCAGGCTGGCGTTTTCGGCCGCCATGCGGATCACCAGGTCGTAATTCTTGGCATCGGACGCCACCACCAGGCCGGCGCGTGCTTCGGCGAGCTTCAGGCGATCGAGAAGATCCGACGGGGGTTGCCAGCCGGGCTCGCCAAGCTGGCGCTCGGCGATTGCCTTGCGGACATCCGCATAGCGAGACTGCGCATAAAGCTGCCACATCATTTCGAGCTGGCGGTCAGTGGTGACCTGTACGGCCAATGGATCGGCCGGCGGCGTCCAGTTCGGGTAGAGCGTCCTGAGGCGGGAAATCTCCGCCTGCAGCCGGGCTGTGTCGCCCCTTGCCGCGAAATAACGCAACGCGCTTTCATCGACCGCCGGCTGCTGGCCGGAAGGTGGAGCGTTGGCAGGAACGGCCGGCTGCGGATCTGCAGGTGCTACCGGTGGAGCGGATTGAGCCGTGGAAGGCGGGGCCTGGGCGATCACCAGCGATGAAGAGCCGGGCTTGGCCGCCGCAGGCGCGTCCTGATTCGGATAGAGGAGCTGGGCGACGGTGCGTTCGGTCTTCTCGGCAGGCGGCGGCGATGGGCGCGTCCCCTTTGTCGGCGCGGGAGCCGAGTTTACCGAACTCGTCAGCATGCCGACGTCGACCGTCGGCTGACGGCTCAAACCATACAACCCCACGGCGCCAATGCCCAAAACCGTCAATGAGATCAGCGAGAACCGCATACTCACTCCGCTATCGTCCTTACTCCCCGTCTACGCCTCATGCTGCGGGCTTCGGCTCTTTAAGCTTTCTGTTTCTAAAGAATGAACTCATATGGTTAACGAACAATTTAGATTTACCGCATCAAATGACCGAGTCGGTCCAGGCAATCCGTTCTGCAGCTCGCTCTGCAACGAACGGCCGTCCAGGGCCTCCGGCGGGCAATGAATGTCCGCGACCTATCGGTATTGCTCGGCATGGCGGAAAAGCATCTGGTTCGAAAACGGAAAATGAGCGGCCTTGGCCATCTGGGTGCAGCGGTTCTGTTTTGCGGGCTGCCGCTTCTGGCTGCCGGCTGCGCCGGCCAGCCCGTGCAGATGGGTACATTCGCCAAGAACGTCCCCGCCGAACAGGCAATGGTCCTGCCGCCCCCTGCCGCCCCCGGGATCGTCAGCGTCATCGAGCGGCGCTTCAACAACGCGATCGAGCAGGAGATCTTTCTTTATACCTCGGCCCTTACTCCGGGCCAGAATGTGCTGAAAGCGCAGTTCTTCGGCACCGCCAGCCCGTTCAAGCTCAGCGACAACACGCTCACCTCGACATCGGTCACCGAAGCCGGGGTCGCTTCCGAAATGCGCCGATTGCTGCCGGGCGTGCGCATGGTGCGCTCCTCCTTCTTCGTCCAGAACAACTACGGCCCGTTCGGCTACGCTTTCGGTCACGGTTCCGGCGGCGACCTGTGCATGTATGGCTGGCAGCAGGTCCGCAGTCCCTCCGGCACCGTCTCGCCGCTTGCCAATCACGGTTCGATCCAGATCCGCGTGAGGATCTGCGAGGCGAACGCGACCGAGCAGAAGCTGCTGGCATTCATGTACAATTACACGATCACCGGCGCGGTGGATAACGGCGGCTGGAACCCTTACGGCGAACCTCAGCCGGTCTCCCCGAGCCTCGGCGGTGTCGGGGCGCCGATCTATCCTCGGCCGAGTTCCGCCGAGCCGATCGTCCCGGTCCTGCCGCAGAGAACCGTCGTTTACACACGTCCCGCGCCGGCACCTGTGGTCCGGCAGGCACCGCCGGTTGGCGCCGCCCCGGCTGCAGCCACGCCGCTTGCCGGCGGTCCGACGGTCGCCGTGCCAAGACCGACGATGACGCAGACTGCCGCAAGCGCTCAACCGGTCGCAACCGCTCCGCCGGTCACGACCGCGCCGTCCGTTTCCCGCGCCCCGCTCGTTCCCTCGCCGTCGGGCCTTTCGGCAACCGGGCGAGCGAGCGTTCCGTCGCCTTCCTGCACCGATGCCACGAGCGGGGCCGCCAATGCGTGCCGTTAATCCGAACCATGCCGATCGACCGATGCCCGGCTCTTCCGGCCGCTGGAGATAGCCCAAGATGCGGACATTTCTTTCTGCGGTCATCTGGGCACTCGCCAGCGCGCTGATCATCACGCTCGTGACGCTGCCGATCAATACGCGCACCCAGCTCATCGCCAGCATTCTCGTCGTCGGCATCATGGCGATCATCCGGCTGCTCAAGGCGGGCGGCAAATGGCGCCTGGTGGCGCTCGCCTTCGGCACCGCGATGGTGATGCGCTATGTGTATTGGCGCACGACGAGCACGCTGCCGCCGGTCAACCAGCTCGAGAACTTCATTCCCGGCCTGCTCGTCTATCTGGCGGAAATGTACAGCGTGCTGATGCTGTCGCTCAGCCTGTTCGTCGTCTCCATGCCGCTGCCGCCGCGCCCGCCCTATGGACGCCGCGACCGGGAGCTGCCGACCGTCGACGTTTTCGTGCCGAGCTATAACGAGGACGAGGTGCTGCTCGCCAATACGCTCGCCGCCGCCCGCAACATGGATTATCCGCCGGAAAAACTGACGGTCTGGCTGCTCGACGATGGCGGCACCGTGCAGAAGCGCAAATCAGCCAATGTCGCAGACGCCCGCGCCGCGGAAGCCCGCCACAAACTGCTGCAGAAGCTCTGCGAAGAGCTCGGCGTGCGCTATCTCACCCGCGAGCGCAACGAGCATGCAAAGGCCGGCAACCTCAACAACGGGCTCAAGCATTCGACCGGATCGCTGGTCGCGGTCTTCGATGCGGACCATGCGCCCGCCCGCGATTTCCTGCTGGAGACGGTGGGTTACTTCGACGAGGACCCGAAGCTCTTTCTTGTTCAGACGCCGCACTTCTTCCTCAACCCTGACCCAGTCGAGCGCAACCTGCGCACCTTTGAGAAGATGCCGAGCGAGAACGAGATGTTCTACGGCATCATCCAGCGCGGGCTGGACAAATGGGATGCGGCCTTCTTCTGCGGATCGGCGGCGGTGCTGAACCGCAAGGCGCTCGAAGTCTCGAACGGCTTTTCGGGCGTCAGCATCACCGAGGACTGCGAGACCGCGCTCGACCTGCACAGCCTCGGCTGGCATAGCCTCTATCTCGACCGGCCGCTGATCGCGGGGCTGCAGCCTGCCACGTTCGCGAGCTTCATCGGCCAGCGCAGCCGCTGGGCGCAAGGCATGATGCAGATCCTGCGCTTCCGCTTTCCGCCGCTCAAGCGCGGTCTCTCGCTGCCGCAGCGGTTCTGCTACATGTCGTCGACGCTGTTCTGGCTGTTTCCCTTCCCGCGCACGATCTTTCTCTTCGCGCCACTCTTCTACCTGTTCTTCGATCTGGAAATCTTCACCTCATCCGGCGGTGAGTTCATGGTCTATTCGCTCGCCTACATGGTGGTGAACCTGATGATGCAGAACTATCTCTACGGATCGTTCCGCTGGCCGTGGATCTCGGAGCTCTACGAATATGTGCAGACGGTGCATCTTCTGCCCGCCGTCGTTTCGGTGATGCTCAATCCGCGCAAGCCGACCTTCAAGGTGACCGCCAAGGACGAATCCGTCGCGGTCAGCCGGCTGTCGGAAATCAGCCGGCCGTTCTTCGTCATCTTCTTCGTGCTGCTCGTCGCCTTTGCGATCAGCGTCTACCGCGTCTATGCCGAGCCTTACAAAGCCGACGTGACGCTGGTGGTCGGCGGCTGGAACCTGCTCAACATCATCCTTGCCGGTTGCGCGCTCGGCGTCGTGTCGGAGCGCGGCGAACGGCAGGCCTCGCGGCGCGTCAAAGTCAGCCGGCGCTGCGAATTCGGCATCGACGGCCGCTGGTTCACGGCCACCATAGAAGACGTCTCCGTGCACGGCGCCGCGGTGCAGATCTATACGGAAGGGTTCAGGGATATCGCGCTCGAGAAGAAGGGCTTTCTCCGCTTCCAGCCCTTCAGCGACCTGCCGGTCAGCGATCTGCCGGTGGAGATCCGCAACGTGGAGACGATCGGCGACGTCACCTCGATCGGCTGCCGTTATACGCCGGAAAAGGCGACCGATCACCGGCTGATCGCCGACCTGATCTTTGCAAATTCCTCTCAATGGACCCAGTTCCAGATCTCGCGCCGGCGCAATCCCGGGCTGGTGGCCGGGACATTGTGGTTTCTCGGACTTGCGATCTACCAGACGGCGCGCGGACTTTCCTATCTCGTCCGCAATACCGGACGCGACAGCGCTGCAGACGCACAGAAATAGGAGGGCGTGATGAAAAAGGCTCTCGCAACCGCAGTTTTTCTTCTCTCGGCAGGCATCGCGCTGGCCCAGGCGATGGCCCAAGCGCCAGCGCCGTTCAACATGAACCCGGAGCGATCCTTGGAAAGCCAGCCGCCGGCCGCTCCCCCGGGCCAGCAGGCGCCTCCGCCGCGGCCCGTGCAGCCGGCACCTGCCCCCGCCCAGCCCCCCGCTCCGGTGCAGACGCCGATCCCCCTGCCTCCGGCACCCGCGCCATTCCAGGCCGCCCCCGCCCCCGCGACGGGACCGGGGCCGGTTCCGACGGCACCGCGGGCGGCCACGCCGCCTTCGGCTACACCAGCGCCTGTCGCACAACCGCGGGCGCCGGCCCGGCAGCAACCCGCCGCCCCTGCGGCCCTTTCGGGCCGGCACTACCTCGTGCCCGAAAAGAGCCTGCGGCTGAACGGCGAGGTCGAGCAGCGCTCCTGGTCGATCTACCTGACACCGGAACAGGCAGCGGCACCGGCTCGGCTCAATATCGGTTACCAGAACTCGATCGTGGTCGCGCCGGAAGTCTCTCAGCTGGCGGTCACCATCAACGACGTGCCGGTCTACAACAATCCGATCACCTCTCCCGAACAGGTCAGCGATCGTGCCCTCGACATTCCGGCGGGCGTCTTGAAAGCCGGGATCAATCTCGTCCGCTTTCGCGCCGACCAGCGCCACCGCACCGATTGCACGATCGAGTCGACGTTCGAGCTCTGGACCGAGGTCGATCCGGCGCGGACCTTCCTGACCTTCGGCACGAACAGCATGAGACGGCTGTCGCGGCTCGACGATATCCGGGCCGTCGGCGTCGATGAAAAGGGTGGCACGCGCTTCCGGCTGATCGTGCCGGCTCTCGACCAGCTCGGTGCGACGGACGTACTGATGCGGCTGACCCAGGGTCTGGCGCTGATGGGCGGCATGCCAAACCAGTCCTTCACGTTCGAGAAGACGCCGAGCGGCCTGCCCAAGCCCGGCGAGCTTGCCATCTTCGTCGGCACCCGCGACGAATTGCGGCCGTTATTGCCGGCCCTGCCTGCCGCCGCCGCCAATGCCGCAGTTGCCAGTTTCCTCGATTATCCGGGGGCCGACGGCGCCTCGGCGCTCGTTCTTTCCGGGCCGAGCTGGCCATCGCTGGAAGGCCTGATCGAGAGCTTTGTCGCCGCCACCGACGGTTCGGCGACCCAGAGGCGGGAGACATTGTCGACCCAGGCCTGGCACGGCCTCGATACGGCCTTCCTGTTCTCCAACGCGGTGATCGATTTCGCGCAGCTCGGCATCGAAAGCCAGGAATTTGCCGGCCGGCTGTTTCGCACCCGCTTCACCATCGGCGTGCCCGCCGATTTCTATGCCAACGCCTATGGGGAGGCCCGCATCCTGCTTGATGCCGCCTATACGGCGGACGTCCTGCCGGGCAGCCATATCGACATCTTCGTCAACGGCGATATCGCCTCGACCGTGCCGATCACCTCGTCCGGCGGCGCGATCCTGCGCCATCTGCCGATCAAGCTGACGCTGCAGCATTTCAAGCCCGGCGTGAACACCATCACGGTGGAAGCGGCGCTCCTTACCCGCCAGGACGTCGCATGCGCCCCCGGCTCCACGGCCGACAACAAGGCAAGGTTCGCGCTGTTCGGCAGCTCGCAGTTCCAGATGCCCGATTTCGCCCGCATCGCCCAGGTGCCCAATCTCGCGGCAACAGCCGGGACCGGCTTTCCCTACCGGCTGGGCACCGACCCGGTTTCGCTCTTCCTCGGGCGGATCGACGAGCAGACGCTATCGGCTGCGGCGACATTCATCGGCAAGATGTCGGTCGCCTCGCACCATATCATGCCCGTTGACGTGACCATATCGGCCGCACGGGTCGCCGGAGCGAACGCGCTCTTCGTCGGCTCCATCTCGGAATTCCCCGCCAATATCCTCACACAGCTGAAGATCGACCAGGAGAGCCGCAACACCTGGAATCCGGCGGGCATATCATCGAACACGTCGGCCCGAACCCCGCTCACGCTGCAGGACTGGCAGCAGCGCACCGGCAGCAACTTCTTTTCCCAGAAATTCACGGCGCTCGGCGCCTGGGCCAAGGACAATTTCGACCTGAGCCTTGCGATGCTGCGGTTTGCCCCATCGACCGACGAACTCTACAAACCGCCGCAGACGGCAAAACTGATCATCGCCCAGGAAAGCGATCCAACCCAACTCGGCACCTGGACGGCCATCATCTCCCCTGATTCCGCCTCGCTGGCGGAAGGCATGCGGGCATTTTCCGCGCGGGAGGAATGGGACAAGCTGAAGGGCCGCATCATGGTCTATGAAGGTGACGACAAGGAGCCGCACGACGTGCCGGTGAGCTGGTTCCGGTTCATGCCGACGCAACCCTTCTCGCCTGGAAATGCCCGGCTGATCGCGGCCAACTGGCTGTCGGACAACATCATGTCCTATGCGCTGCTGCTCGCCGCCGGCGGCGTTCTGCTCGGGCTTGCGACCGGCGGGCTGCTGTCACTGCTCGGCCGCAACAAATAATCCTCCGGCTCAAGGTGCCAGGCCACCCTTGCCGGAGAACTTCTTGCTGATATGCAACGAGCCGGAAAGACCGAAACGCCAGGGCAGATCGACCGCCTGCGAAATGCCGATCCGCCGCCCCGTGACGATCAGCGGCGACGTGTCCGGCAAGGTGAGCTCGAACGGAGGCGCAGACAGAGACAGGCCATTGTGTTCGATGGTGATGCCTAGCGCCTGGCAGAGGCGGCCGGGACCGGAACACAGGAGCAGCGGGTCTGAAAAGCCTCGTCTCGTTTCCATCTCCTCAATGCCCCTGACCGGTTGCAGCGCCCTGATCAGCACCGCGCTGCCCGGCCGGCACACGAAATTCAGGCACCAGTGAATGCCGTAAGAGCGATAGACATAGGCATGCCCCGGTGGGCCGAACATCACCGCATTTCTCTGCGTCACCCCGCGAAAACTGTGGGAAGCCGGCTCGTCGGGTTCATAGGCTTCGGTCTCGACGATCACGCCGCCTGCGCCGGAGACATCGAGTTCGGCACCGATCAGGTCACGCGCAACCTCCACGGAGCCTCTGTCAAAAAACTGCTGGTCCATAGAAACGCTCATCCTGGCTGCGCGTTATAACATTCATAGACGGCAAGCCCGGACTTGTCTTCCCGCCTCCAGATCGACGGCATTGGACGCGTTGCCGGATGAGGCCCGGTTCACTTGCTGTTTGCCAAGTCTTCACTGATTTGTGGACGCACATTTTCGTGCATTGCCATCAAAACGCTCCGGGTGTCGTATTAAGTTTAGAAACATATTGATTCTCAATGGATTGCCGCATCGTTTTCAATCTTTGCGACAGTCGAGCAGTAGCGCAACCTTGACTGGAGATGCCTATGCCGAGTGAATCCTTGTTCGAAGCCTTCACCAGGAACTACGAAGCCCGGCGCGAGACAGACATGTCGATCGCCGAGTACCTGGCGCTCTGCAAGAAAGATCCGATGGCTTATGCCAACGCGGCCGAGCGGCTGCTGGCTGCGATCGGCGAGCCGCAGATGGTCGATACCGCAAAGGACGCCCGGCTCGGCCGGATCTTCATGAACCGCACCATCCGGGCCTATCCGGCTTTTACCGGCTTCTTCGGCATGGAAGAGACGATCGAGCGGATCGTTTCATTTTTCCGGCATGCGGCGCAGGGCCTCGAAGAGCGAAAGCAGATTCTTTATTTGCTCGGCCCGGTCGGTGGCGGCAAGTCGTCGCTCGCCGAGCGGCTCAAACTTTTGATGGAGGCCAACCCCATCTATGTGCTGAAGGCCGGCGACGACATCAGTCCCGTCTTCGAAAGCCCCCTCAACCTCTTTGACCCCGTCACCATGGGGCCGATGCTGCTCAAGCAGTACGGCGTCCCGACCCGGCGTCTCAGCGGGCTGATGAGCCCGTGGTGCCTGAAGCGGCTCGATGAATTCGGCGGCGACATATCCCGCTTCCGGGTGGTGAGGCTGCAGCCGTCGCGGCTGCGCCAGATCGGCATCGCCAAGACCGAACCTGGCGACGAGAACAATCAGGACGTCTCGTCCCTGGTCGGCAAGGTCGATATCCGCAAGCTCGAAAACTATTCCCAGAACGACTCGGATGCCTACAGCTATTCCGGCGGGCTCAACCGCGCCAACCAGGGCGTGCTCGAATTCGTCGAAATGTTCAAGGCGCCGATCAAGATGCTGCATCCGCTGCTGACGGCGACGCAGGAAGGCAACTACATGGGCACCGAGAATATCGGCGCCATTCCCTTCTCCGGCGTCATCCTGGCCCACTCGAACGAAGCCGAATGGCAGAGCTTCAAGGCCAACAAGAACAACGAGGCCTTCATCGACCGTATCTGCGTCATCAAGGTTCCCTATTGCCTGCGGGTGACGGAAGAACAGCATATCTATGAGAAGCTGATCGAAAGCTCGGAGCTTGCCGATGCTTCCTGCGCGCCGGCGACGCTTGAAATGCTGGCCCGGTTCTCGGTGCTTTCACGGCTGCGCAAGCACGAGAACTCGACCTTTTACTCCAAGATGCGGGCCTATGACGGCGAAAGCCTCAAGGAAACCGATCCCCGCGCCCGCAGCGTCCAGGAATACAGGGACGCGGCCGGGGTCGATGAAGGCATGGACGGAATATCGACACGTTTTGCCTTCAAGGTTCTCGCTTCGACATTCAACCACGACACCACGGATATCGGCGCGGATCCGGTCCACCTGATGTACGTGCTGGAACAGGCCATCCGCCGCGAGCAGTTCCAGGAGGAAACCGAAAAACGCTACATCGAGTTCATCAAGGCCGATCTTGCGCCGCGTTATGCGGAATTCATCGGCAACGAGATCCAGAAGGCCTATCTGGAATCCTATTCGGATTACGGACAGAACCTCTTCGATCGTTACGTCGATTATGCCGACGCCTGGATCGAGGACGTCGATTTCAAGGATCCCGACACCGGCCAGCTTCTCGATCGCGATCTGCTCAACCAGGAACTGACGAAGATCGAGAAGCCGGCGGGCATCGCCAATCCGAAGGATTTCCGCAACGAGATCGTCAAATTCTGCCTGCGCTCGCGCGCCAACAACGGCGGCAAGAACCCGTCATGGGCGAGCTACGAGAAAATCCGGGAAGTGATCGAGAAAAGAATGTTCTCCCAGGTGGAGGATCTTCTGCCGGTCATCTCCTTCGGATCGAAGAAGGACGGCGAAACAGAGAAAAAGCACAGCGAGTTCGTATCGCGCATGACGGCGCGCGGCTACACCGAAAGACAGGTTCGCCGTCTGGTAGAGTGGTACATGCGGGTTAAACAGGCAGGTTAGCGTCTGTACTCAATTAGGATTTGGAACGCGGCAGGTACGAAAGCCGTTGAGTTTCTAAAGCACACAATGGTGGATTTGATCTCCATCATTGTGTGTGACGACAGGACGTAGGATTGTGGCATACTCAGTTGTGCGGCGCCCGAACTCTAGTTGAGTACAGACCCTAAATGCTCACGCAGGAGCCAACATGCACATCATCGACCGGCGGCTGAACCCGCGCGGTAAAAGTTTGGAAAATCGGCAGCGGTTTCTTCGGCGTGCAAAAGACGCCGTGCAGCAAGCAGTCAGGCGCTCACTGCAAAGCCGCAGTATCCGTGATGTACTGGATGGGGGCGAAGTCAGCCTCCCGATCGGCGGCATGGATGAGCCGAGTTTTCGCCGGGCCGAGGGCGGCATCAGGGACAATGTCCTGCCCGGCAACCGGGCTTTCGTCGAAGGTGATATCATTCCCCGCCCTCCCGGCCAGGGTGCCGGCAGACCCAAGGAAGCCGGCCAGGGCGACGGTGAAGACGGCTTCCGCTTCGTGCTGACGCGCGAAGAATTCCTCTCGGTTTTCCTGGATGATCTGGAACTGCCCGAACTTGCCAAGCGGCGGCTCAGCGAAACCGAGGAAATGAGCCCGGTGCGGGCCGGCTATTCGATCTCCGGCTCCCCTTCCAATCTCTCCATCGACCGGACGACGCGGCTTGCGATGATGCGGCGCATCGCTCTCAAACGTCCCAAGCCCGAGGAGATCGAGGCGCTGCAACGCCAGATCGACGAAGCCGAGAACGAAGAAACCCGCCTGTTGCTGCAAGCCGAACTGAAGGCCCTGACCGACAGGGTCCGACGCATCCCCTATGTCGACCCCCTGGACGTGCGCTACCGTCGTTTCGAGAACGAGCCAAAGCCGGTTGCCAAGGCGGTGATGTTCTGCCTGATGGACGTGTCCGGATCGATGTCCGAACACATGAAGGATCTCGCCAAGCGCTTTTACCTGCTGCTCTATCTGTTTCTCTCGCAGCGTTACGAGAAGGTGGAAATCGTCTTCATCCGGCACACGGAAAAAGCCGAGGAGGTCGACGAGGAGACCTTCTTCTACGGCCAGGCAACCGGCGGCACGCTGGTCTCGAGCGCGCTGGTCGCCATGCGCTCCATCATCGCCGCGCGCTTCGACCCGACGGAATGGAACATCTACGCGGCACAGGCCTCGGACGGTGATAATTCCTATCGGGACGAGGGTCCGGCCGGCCATCTGCTGAAGGACGAGATCCTGCCGCTCTGCCAGTATTTCGCCTATATCGAGGTCGACGAAGAGAGCGGCGATTCCTCGGTGTCGAACTCCCCCCTCTGGCGCCTCTATGAAGGCATCCGGTCCGGCTCGGCCACCCTCGCGATGCGCAAGGTCTGCCGCAAGAACGAGATTTTCCCGGTCTTCCACGACCTTTTCCAGAAGCGCACGGCGCAGACGAAGGCGGTGCCATGAACCAGGCGGCGATGCAGAAGGATCGACTGCTTTTCCAGGGCGCGGATTGGGATTTCGCGACCTTGCAGCGCATCCACGACGCATGCGAGGAGATCGCGATCGGCGAACTCGGTCTCGACGTCTACCCGAACCAGATCGAGGTGATCACGGCCGAACAGATGCTGGATGCCTATTCATCGACGGGCATGCCGCTGTTCTACCGGCACTGGTCGTTCGGCAAACATTTCGCGCATCACGAAGCCTTCTACCGCCGCGGCATGCGGGATCTTGCCTATGAGATCGTCATCAATTCGTCGCCCTGCATCTCCTATCTGATGGAGGAAAACACCGCGACGATGCAGACCCTGGTCATCGCCCACGCGGCTTTCGGCCATAATCACTTCTTCAAGAACAACTACCTGTTCAAGCTGTGGACGGATGCCGAAGGCATTCTCGACTACCTCGATTTCGCCAAGGGTTATATTGCCCGCTGCGAGGAGCGGTACGGCGAAACGGCCGTGGAACGGACCCTCGATGCCGCGCATGCTCTGATGTCGCATGGCGTTCACCGTTATGCCGGCAAGACGAGGGTCGACCTGCGCCAGGAGGAAAAACGCCAGCAGGAACGGCGCGCCCACGAAGAACAGATGTTCAACGACCTGTGGCGCACGGTGCCGACTGGCCGAAAGCGCGATGCGTCCGATGTCGACCTCGAGAGACGGCGCGCAGCCCTCGGCTTGCCGCAGGACAACCTGCTCTATTTCCTCGAAAAGTCCTCCCCCCGGCTTCACCCGTGGCAGCGGGAAATCCTGCGGATCGTCCGCCATGTCGCGCAGTATTTCCACCCGCAACGCCAGACCAAGGTGATGAACGAGGGAACAGCGACCTATGTCCACTACCAGATCATGGACCGGCTGCACGCGCGCGGGCAGATCAGCGACGGCAACTATTTCGAATTCCTGAAATCCCACACCAATGTCGTCTTCCAGCCGACGTTCGACGACCGGCGCTTCTCAGGCTTCAATCCCTATGCGCTCGGCTTTGCGATGATGCAGGATATCGAGCGGATCGTCACGGAGCCTACCGACGAGGATCGCGAATGGTTCCCCGATATCGCCGGCCGCGGCGACCCGATGCAGGTCCTGCGCGGCATCTGGGCCGATTACCGCGACGAGAGCTTCATCAGCCAGTTCCTGAGCCCGCACCTGATCCGCAAGTGGCGCCTTTTCCAGCTTTACGACGACCCGCAGATAAGTGAAGGAATCCTGGTTTCGGCGATCCACGACGAACGTGGCTACAAGCGGGTCCGCCGCCAGCTGGCGCGCGAATACGACATCGGCTGGACCGATCCGAGGATCGACATCGTCGATGTCGATCTCGCCGGCGACCGCCGTCTTCTTTTGCAGCATCGGGCACCGAACGACTGGGTTCTCGAGGACAGCGAGACCAGGCAGGTTCTGCAGCATCTGGCGGACCTATGGGGATACGATGTCATGCTGCAGGAGATTGATGGCAGCGAGCGGGTTGCCAAGGAACATGTGGCGCACCCCCGCGAGATCCTTCAAAGGCGCGATTCCTCTTCCTAATCGTGATTGGACATCAAAAGCGGTCTGGATCAGAATAAATTCGGGCGACGGGCATCTATTTCGTTCAAATAGGAGGCCGTAATGGAGCAACGTGCAGTCGATCAGCTCAAGACTATCGCCAGGATAAACCGCAGCTATCCCGACTTCCAGATGTCCAGCAGCGAACGGCTCGAACGGTGGGCCGAAATCCTGGAGCTTAACCCCGACCGAGCCCTTTCGACATTTCGGGAAACCGAATATCAGCCTGATGAAATACGGGCCGCCATGCGCGGCGACAGCACGGCGATCGCCGTCGCCTTTTCGGATCCTGTCCTTCGCGCAGCGGGGATGAGAGACGATACCTATGGGGAAGCCAGGCGGTTTTTTGAACTGTCCGATCGACAGCTCCACAAACTGGTCTGCTTCTGCCACTTCGGAGCGCATGTGAGCGCAAGCACGGTGGCCAATCAGGTCCGCGCCATCGCGACCCGCAGGTCCAGCGGCACGCTCGCATATCTGGCTTCTTTCTTCAGACGATAGCCATCCGCCATTGGAGCCGAACTGCCCGCGACGTGACAAGGCAGCATATCTCAAAACGGATGGCGACGTTGCCGCCACTGTGATATCCGGGCGAGATCACTCCGCATGGAGTACCGGATTTGAGCGGGATATGCTGCGTTGGCGAATTTTAGTCTGGATTTGTGTATAGTCGCAGGCAGAAGGCCCGACTTGCTTGAGGAGACTTTGAAAAGCTTCTCAAGGCGCAGCTTTTCTCATTTCCCCCTTTCCAATGTTCTCGTGAACATCGATCCGATATTCGGAACGGAAGAGGATGAAGCCGAGTGCATGCGGGTCGTCGAGAGCTACCTGCCCTCAGCCTCTTTTTTCAGGCCCGGGCAGCCGGGATTTGGCGCGGCAGTCAAGCGGCTCTGGTCCAATACCCGCTCGGATTACGTATTTCATCTGGAGGATGACTGGGTCGCGCTGACGGAGCTCGGCGAGGAAATTTTCAGCCCGTTTTCAGATCCAAGGGTGATGCAGGTATCCTTTCACACGGCCGACCAGAACTGGGATATCGCCAAGCATGGCCATATTCACGAAAGAAACGAATATGCGCGGTTCCTCGGCATAAAGATCCCGTTGTTTCGGACCTTTCCGAAATTCACCACCTCGCCGTCCATTCTGCGCGGTTCCTTCGCCCGGCAGGCTGCAAGCCTGATGGACGAAGCCCGGGATCCGGAAAAGCAGTTCTATTCCGGCGTCAATGCCAAGCTGGAAGAGCTGGCGGCGCCGCACAAGAACTACATTTTCTCTCCCCGGCAGACGCCGGTCATCCGCGACACCGGAAGAGAATGGAGAGACAACCGCAAGATCAAGAAGGTCATCGAGAATACGACCTCGTACTGGATCAAGGAATAGGCCGGACGGCTTCCGCCCCGGCCTTACCGCGATGGTGGACGAAGACTTCGATGGTCTACTTCCCGTATTCAGGTAACGGCGACAAAACCTACCTCCGGTTTCAGCATTCGGTAACGCTCTGATTGTACATTAGGCTTCCATCAAATTGCGCGAGCACCGCGGGACGCCAGCGACATGAACCATTACTCCGCCATCGGCTCCGATCTGCAGATACCCCACCGTGAACTTCTGGAAGATCTGTTCGAGGGCGCGCCCAGACCGACGATCATCAAGGACGAACAATCGCGGTTCCTGTTTCTCAACAGCAAGGCATGCGAGATGTTCGGCGTCCATCTCGACGACCTGCTCGGCCTCACGGACCATGACTTGTTGCCTGCGGCCGAAGCGGACCGGATCCAGGAGGTGGATGCGGGGGTGCTGGCTACCGGCGAGGAAAGGCTGTTCGAGGAGGACGTCACCGGACCGGATGGTACGACCCGGACGCTTCTTACGCACAAGCGACGGTCTTTCGTTCCCGTGCCCGGCGGCAAGAAACCGGTCGTCGTGGTCGTCATTTCCGACATCACCGAACTTCGCCACGCCGAGGAGGTCCTGCGGGCAAGCGAAGAACACTACCGCTCCCTCGTTGAGCTGCATCCGCAAACACCGTGGGTAGCCGACGCGGAGGGGAACGTCATCGAAGTCGGTCCGGGCTGGCAGAACGCTTCGGGACGGGAGGTCGGCGAAGCCCTGGGGCGCGGCTGGGAAAAGACCTTGCATCCGAAGGACCTGGCCGAAGTGGTCGAGAAATGGGATGCTGCGGTCAGGACGGGCGCTCCCTTCGACATGACCTACAGGATCGGGACGGCGAAAGGGCGGTATCGGTGGTATCGCAACCGTGCGGCACCTCGGGTCGATGCCGGCGGCAGGGTCGTCCGCTGGTATGGCCTTCTCGAGGACGTCCACGACCGCCAGCTTGCCCTCAAGGCGCTCCAATCCAGCGAGCGCAGGCTGCGCCAGCATCGGGACGAGCTCGAAAAGGTGGTGCAGGCCCGAACGGCGGAAGTTCAGGAAAAGAATATCGAGCTGGATCGTCTTCTCCAGCATGAACGCGGGATCAACGCGCTACAGCGCCGTTTCGTGGGGATGATCTCCCACGAATTCAGAACGCCTTTGGCGGTGATCGACGGAGCAGCCCAGCGGCTCACGCGGACAAAGGCGGCCATCACTCCGCAATTCCTGGAAGGCAAGGCTCTGCAGATCAAGGGCGCAGTCGCCCGGATGGTCGAGCTGATGGAAAGCATCCTTGCCGCCGGAAGGCTCGAGACGGGGACCATCGCGATCAACAAGGAAGCGAGCTCGCTCAGCGAGATCCTTGGTCAATGCATCGCAAGCCGCGCTGAGATCAGCAAGACCCACACGATCAGCCACGATCTCGAAGCCCTTCCGGCACTGCAGATGGTCGACCGCGCAGCAATAGAGCGGGTTTTCTCCAACCTGCTGTCAAACGCGGTCAAGTATTCCCCCGCCGGCTCCAGGATCCGTGTTAATGGATGGAGGGACGGCCGGCGGGTGCTGGTCAGCGTCACCGATTCGGGTATCGGCATGGATGCGGACGACCTGCCGAAACTGTTCGAGCCCTATTTCCGCGCCCGAAGCGCCACCGGCATCGCCGGAACGGGCATCGGCCTCAATATCGTGAAAGAGATTGTCGAATTGCATGGAGGGTCCATCTCGGTCCAGAGCGTTCTGGGACAGGGCACGACCTTCACCGTCGAGTTGCCGTTCGAGGAGGTCAAACGGCAACAGTCCGCCTAGCGGATTATTGCCGCGAGAAGATCCTCATGCCGCTATCGACGAAGCCAGCCAGGATGCGAGCTCCTCCCGCCCCATGGGTTTGCCGACCAGGTAGCCTTGCAGCTGATCGCAACCGGCAACCCGAAGTGCGTCGGCCTGATCGGCGGATTCGATGCCCTCGGCCGTGACCGGAATTCCGAGAGCCTTGGCCAGCGAGATGGTGGCCGCCAGAACGCTCCGCCCGGTACTGCCGTCATCCATGGCTTGAACCAGGGAGCGATCGATCTTCATCCGGTCGAAGCCGAATTCCCGGAGCGTGCCGATGCTGGCATAACCGGCACCGAAATCATCCAGCGCAAACCGGATCCCGGCGGACTTCAGCGCGGTGATGGAGCGTCGCGCCTGTTCGGGGTTGGACATCAGGACGGCTTCGGTGATCTCCAGCGTCAGTTGAGAGGGGTCAAAACCTTCCTCCTTCAAAACGGCAAGCACGTCCCCGGCGAAATTGGGGTTGCATAGCTGGATCGGAGAAACATTGACCGACAGGGAGAGCGGAGACCACGCCTTCGACGCCATGATGGACTTGCGAAGCATCTGGAGGCCCAGGATATCGATCAATCCGCATTTTTCGGCCAGAGGTATAAATAAATCCGGGCCGATCGTTCCTTGAGACCGTCTCCATCTTGCCAGCGCCTCCACGCCTGTGATGTCGCCCGAGGCCGCCGAAGCAAGAGGCTGGAAGACCGGCTGGATCTCGTCGTTCTGTAACGCGCGCCGGAGTTCGCTTTCCAACGCGGCGATCTTCTCGCGCTGACGGTCAAGATCCGGATGATAGGTGACCGCGCATCCCCTGCCCGTTTCCTTGGCTTCATAAAGGGCCATGTCCGCCCGGCGAAGAAGCTCATGCGCATCCTTCGCATCGTCGTGGGAAGCAACACCGATGCTTGCCCCGATTTCGATCGTGCGGCCTCCGATGAAAAACGGTTTCTTGAGACGTTCAAGAAGCGGATTGTCAAGTTCCGCGGAATTTGCCGAACCAAGCTGGATGAGGGCGAATTCATCGCCGCCCAACCTCGCAACCCCAGCTACGCCCGGATGAATGTCGCGCAAGGCTTCCGCGACCAGCCTGATCAGTTCATCCCCGATCGCATGCCCCCAGGCATCGTTGACCGCCTTGAAGCCGTCGAGATCGATCAGGTGCAATGTCAGCATTTGGCCACGGCTCGCCTGCATCAACCGGTCCAACCGTTCGAGGAGGCCAAGCCTGTTCAGCAGGCCGCTCAGACTGTCGTGGGTCGCCTCGTATCGGGCGCGATCGGCCAGGTTCTTCAGGCGTCGCGTTTCCGACCAGCCGGCGAACAGGACCCCGACCAAATAGACGCCGAGGATTGCTATCGCGGCGGCGATAAAGGGGCGCACTTCGTCGAAAATCGTATTCCCCGGGGCGGCACTCGGCCAGGCCAAACGCGCGACCTCGATCCCATCGATATCCATCAGCGGCATGTTCAAGAGCTCGCCCACTGCGCCGCGGGTAATGTGAAGTTTTGGCAGCTGGTGGTCTCTGGCCATTTCGGCAACGACCGCGGAGCTCAGGGTCTTGTAGAAGCTGAGCACAAAATATTCCGGATCCTGTACCTGTGACCCGAACGGCTGGATCGCCTCCGACGCCACTGCGATGATATCGTTGCCGCTTCTGAAGAAGTTGACGGTCGGATCCATGCCGGGGCGAGCCGCAGCCTGCACCTGTGCAGGGAATCTCGCACCGAGATATTCGGCCGGATCCACTATGCCGCCCTTGAGATAGGCGATGCTCTTGCCGCCCGCCGGGGCCGTCAGCGCGATCCCGTCATAGAGCGCGTAGTCCTCGCTGGTCTTGCCCCAGTTTTCGTAAACCCAAGCCTCGCTGTCGCCCTGAGTTATCGCCTTGTAGGCATCATCCCAAACAGCATTGTCCCGCACGGTCGCAGCAAGTTTCTCCTTGAACGAGGAAACCGCCGCCTCCGCCGCCAGTACGGCCCTGTTATCGTCGAGAGCGTTCGCCGAGTTGCGCATGCGGTCGACGACATGAGCGCCCATCCCGCCCAGGATCACGGCAACAAGAAGGAACAGCGAGGTGGCGATGAGAACGGAGTTGCCTTCACGGCTCTCCTTCGGTCGGCGTGCGAGCATGACGGATTCCAGCTATGTTGAGTTTGCCCAAGGCTGCAGGAGACGTCATGTCCGCATTGCGCTGCATGCATCCGATAGCATGTACGAATATTAAAAATCACTAAAATATTAAGTTAACGACCAGTTAAGTTCGCAATTTCCTTGGAACAATTCTAAAGTCTGTGCAGGAATTCTTCGGTAGTCGGGAGGTCGAGCTGAACAGAAAAACGGTCGCCCAGAAGTTCGAGCGACGCGTCATGGGTGTCGTCCGCCCCGCTGCAAACCGCATCCTTCAGCACCACGACACGGTAGCCAAGATCAATGGCGCCCAGCGCGGCGGAGAGGACGCAGACGTCGGTCTCGCCCCCGGTCACAACGACGGTTCCAATACCCCGCTTCGAGAGCATTTCGTGCAGTTCCCCGCTCACCCAGGGAGAATAGGTCATCTTGTCGAATATGCGGGCGGGCGGAACCAGTGTTTTCAATGAGGGGATCAGGTCGATGAGGCCGGGATCGAGGTGCTCGCGCGTCATCATCCACCACTTTTCATAATATACCTGCCACATCCCCTCCATCATTTCGGGCCGCACCGGCGTGACGAACCTGGTGAAGATCGTTTTCTCGGGATAGCGGCCGGAAAGCTCCTCGATCGGTGGCGAGACTTCACGCATCCAGGGAACATGCCATGGCGTGTCTTCGGTGAACATCCGCTGCATATCGATACAAAGATGAACCCAGTCGCCGGTCATTTCATCCTCCGCGCCCTCAACGCCTGACCGGAAGCGGGGTTCCGGCCCAATCGGGCAAGAGAGTTTGCCAAACAGCGCGCGTTTGAACACGACGCCGACGCCGCGTTCATCGCGATTGGCTGGCAGACGTTTTGACGAAATCGATGAAGGCCCGCAGCGGCGCCGGTACAAGCCGCCGTCCGGGATAGTAGAGAAACGGACCAGAGAACTGTTGCCACCATGGCTCCAGCACCGGTTCGAGCTTGCCGCTGTCCAGATGGGGCCGCAACCAGCCCTCGAACAACGTTATTATGCCGGTGCCGGCAATTGCTGCGTCGACGGCGAGATCGGTCGCTCCGCCCACCTGTACGATCAGCGGCCCCGTCGGATCGATCCGCACCACTTCTCCTTCCCGCTCGAATTCCCAAAGCGTCATCGCGCCGCTTGCAAAACGGCTGCGAAGACAGGCGTGGCCAAGAAGATCGCGGGGATGATCGGGGCGGCCATGGCGATCGAGATAGGCCGGGGCGGCGGCGGCCGCGAAACGCTGCACGCGGGGACCGATCGGCACGGCGATCATGTCCTGCTCCAACCGTTCGTCATAGCGGATGCCGGCATCGCATCCGGCAGCCAGCACATCGACGAAATTGTCATCGGCGACAATCTCAAGGCGAATGTCGGGATAGGCGGCGAGAAACCCCGGGATGATCGCCGGGAGCACCAACCGGGCGGCGCTGACGGGGACATTGAGACGCAACGTGCCCGCGGGCTTGTCGCGAAACCCGTTGACCACGTCGAGTGCGGCGTCGACCTCGCCGAGCGCCGGGCTCAACCGGGCCAGCAGGCCGGCCCCTGCTTCGGTCGGCACTACGCTGCGCGTCGTTCGGTTGAGAAGCCTGACGCCGAGTTGCATCTCCACACGCCGCACCGCCTCGCTCAATCCAGATGCGCTGCTGCCCGTGGCCCGCGCGCCCTCGCGAAACCCGCCGGCGCGCGCCACCGCCACGAACGCACTCAGATCACCCAGATCGATTTTCATTGTTCAAAATTCCGCACAGCCTGTGCCGACTGTAGCCGATTTTCGTGCGAAGTCCCAATGTCTATATTCAAGCCATCTTGAAAAGGAGATATCCCATGTCGAATCTGGACAAGGCAGGCACATTCATTCTCGGCGACCGCAACGTGAACCGGCTCGGTTACGGCGCCATGCAGCTCGCGGGCAAAGGCGTTTTCGGGCCGCCGAAGGATCGCGATGCGGCAGTCGCCGTCCTGCGCGCAGCGGTCGAAGCCGGGGTCGACCATATCGACACCAGCGACTTTTACGGTCCGCACGTGACCAACCAGATTATCCGCGAAGCGCTCCATCCGTATCCAGACGAACTGGTGATCGTGACCAAGATCGGCGCGATGCGTGGTGCAGACGGCTCGTGGAACCCGGCATTTTCAGCCGAGCAGCTGGCACAGGCTGTTCATGACAACCTGCGCAACCTCGACCTCGACGTCCTGGACGTCGTCAACCTGCGTATCATGTTCGACGTCCACGGCCCGGCCGAAGGCTCGATCGAGGAGCCCCTGACGGTGCTCGCCGAACTGCAACGCAAGGGACTTGTCCGCCATATCGGGCTCAGCAACGTCACCCCGACACAGGTCGCCGAGGGTAGGCGGATCGCCAGGATCGTGTGCGTGCAGAACCAGTATAATCTTGCCCACCGGCAGGATGATCCCATGATCGACGATCTCGCCCGCGACGGCACCGCCTATGTGCCGTTCTTCCCCCTCGGAGGCTTCAGCCCGTTGCAGTCCTCGAGCCTGTCGGACGTTGCCCAGCGCCTGGGGGCGACGCCGATGCAGGTCGCACTCGCCTGGCTGCTGCGGCGCGCACCGAACATTCTGCTCATCCCGGGAACCTCATCCGTCACCCACCTGCATGAAAATCTCGCCGCGGCTGAACTGCAGCTTTCGGATGCGGTGATGACGGAACTGGAAGGCGTCTCAGGCATAGGCATCGCCTGAGCGCCCAGCCAGGCCCCGTAGCAGGCACCGAAAAATCTGTTCATACCCTTTGCCTTCACGCGCACTTTCGCTAAAAGTGAAAGAAAAGCGAACCGAGGGGTCGGATGTTTATTACGGACCGCCAGACGAAGATTGTCGAGTTGGCGAAGTCGGCGGGCCGCGTGCTCGTCGACGACCTGGCGGCGCAATTCTCGGTAACCTCGCAGACCATCCGCAAGGATCTCAACGATCTGTGCGACAAGCAGATTCTGACGCGAATCCATGGTGGTGCCACCCTTCCCCGCAGCAACGAGAATGTCCGCTATGACGCGCGCCGGCAGATCGCCGCTGCGGAAAAACAGGCGATCGGGGTCGCGGCCGCCAACCTCATCCCGGACAATGCCTCGCTCTTCATCAATATCGGCACCACGACGGAGGCGGTGAGCGAAGCACTGGTCAATCATCGCGAACTTATGGTGATTACCAATAACATCAACGTTGCCAATAGATTACGACTTCTCGACGAAGTCGAGGTGGTCATTGCCGGTGGCGTCGTCCGTCAGTCGGACGGCGGGATCGTGGGCGAAGCCGCGGTCGACTTCATCCGCCAGTTCAAGGTCGATTATGCGATCATCGGTGTTTCGGCGATCGATCCGGACGGCGCTCTGCTCGACTACGACTTTCGCGAGGTGAAGGTTGCCCAGGCGATCATCGCCAATGCAAGGCACGTGATCCTGGTCGCCGACTCGACGAAGTTCGAGCGCACCGCTCCCGTGCGCATCGGCCAGATATCGCAGGTCCAGACCTTTATCACCGACCACTGTCCCTCGCCGTCGATCCGCGACGTGTGCCTTCAGAATGGTGTTGCGCTCGTGGAAACTTCGAAAGACGGGAACTTAAATTCATAGCCTTTGAGTTTCGTTTGACATTCGCAATATTTTCGATTTAATCCCTTTCAGGTTCACAATGGCTGTGAATTGCTGTCCGTTTCGGCTCAGCGAGGGAAATGATGGGGCAGGAAATCCACGACATCTTCGTGATCGGCGGCGGCATCAACGGCTGCGGCATTGCACGCGACGCGGTCGGGCGCGGTTATTCCGTTGCGCTCGCGGAGATGGACGATTTTGCCTCGGGCACGTCCTCCGGCGCCACCAAGCTCATCCATGGCGGCCTGCGCTATCTCGAACATTACGAATTCCGGCTCGTGCGTGAATCGCTGATGGAGCGCGAAACCCTCTGGGCGATGGCTCCGCACATCATCTGGCCGATGCGTTTTGTCCTGCCCTATCACAAGGGCGGAATCCGTCCCGCATGGCTGATCCGCCTCGGCCTGTTTCTCTATGACCATCTCGGCGGCCGAAAGCTGCTGCCTCCGACAGCCGTGCTCGACATGCGCACGGACCCGGCCGGAAAGCCTCTGAAGCCGCTTTTCACCAAGGCATTCGAATATTCCGACGGCTGGGTCGACGACGCCCGGATGGTGGTGCTCAACGCTCGCGACGCGGCCGATCGCGGCGCTCTGATCCTGCCGCGCACCCAGGTTGTTTCCGCCCGTCGGGAGAATGGCCTGTGGACGATCGGCACGCTCGATGCCCGCACCGGCCGGACCGCCACCTATCAGGCCCGCATGCTGGTGAATGCTGCTGGCCCCTGGGTGGACCAGGTGATCCGCGAGGCGTTCGGCAACAACGATGCCCGCCATGTGCGCCTGGTCCAGGGCAGCCATATCGTCGTGAAAAGGAAGTTCGAGGGTACCCGGGCCTATTTCTTCCAGAACCGGGACAATCGCATCATTTTCGCGATCCCCTACGAGAACGACTTCACCCTTATCGGCACGACGGACAGGGATTATTCCGGCAACCCCAGAGACGTGAAAATTTCCGAGGAGGAGACGACCTATCTCTGCAATGCTGCGAGCGAATATTTCCGGGAGCCGGTGACCCCGGCGGACATCGTCTGGACCTATTCGGCGGTTCGCCCGCTTTTCGACGACGGCGCTTCCAAGGCGCAGGAAGCAACGCGCGACTACGTGCTGAAGCTCGATTACACGCAGGACGCGCCGGTGCTCAACGTCTTCGGCGGCAAGCTGACCACCTATCGGCGGCTTTCCGAACATGCGCTGGAGAAGATCGCCGAAGCGATCGGAGCCAAGGGCCAGCCCTGGACGGGGAAAAGCCACCTGCCCGGCGGCGATTTTGCAGCCCAGGGCTACGAGGAAGAAGTCGCAAAGCTCAGGGCCCGTTATTCCTTTCTGGAGGAAAGGCATGCGCGGCGCCTGGTTCGCCGATACGGAACATGCTCGGTTGCACTCCTCGACAGCGCAACCAAGATGGAGGATCTTGGTCATCACTTCGGCGGCGATCTCTACGAGGCCGAAGTCAAATATCTTGTCGACCGTGAATGGGCCATGAGCGCAGAGGATGTGCTGTGGCGGAGAACCAAGGACGGTTTGCGGCTGAGTGAGAAGCAAAAGGAATATCTGGAGGAGTACATGGCCGCTATACCGGCAAAAATGGCTGGATAAGCGGCATGTGTTCCCGGTGTGAGGAGGCACGGGAACCCGAATGCTGGAAATGCGCAACGTCGCCAAGATGGTGGGAGGTGAATATCATATTCATCCGACCAATCTTGCCCTGGATCGCGGCACGCTGAACGTATTGCTTGGCCCGACGCTGTCGGGCAAGACCTCGCTCATGCGGTTGATGGCCGGGCTGGACCGCCCGACCAGCGGCTCGGTGTTTTTCGACGGCGCCGACGTCACCGGCGTTGCCGTTCAGAAACGCAACGTCGCGATGGTCTACCAGCAGTTCATCAACTATCCGGCGCTGACCGTCTACGAAAACATCGCGTCCCCGATGCGGATCGCCGGCAAGGACGCCACGACGATCGACCGGGAAGTCCGCAAGGCTGCCGAACTGCTGCGGTTGACGCCCTATCTCGATCGGACGCCGCTCAACCTTTCCGGCGGACAGCAGCAGCGCACCGCGCTCGCCCGCGCGCTCGTCAAGAATGCGAGCCTTGTGCTCATGGACGAGCCGCTCGCCAATCTCGACTACAAGCTTCGCGAGGAATTGCGCGAGGAACTGCCGAAGATCTTCGCGCAATCCGGCGCGATCTTCGTTTATGCGACGACCGAACCATCCGAGGCCCTGCTGCTCGGCGGCAATACAGCGACGCTCTCGGAAGGAAGGATCACGCAATTCGGGCCGACGATCGACGTCTATCGCCGCCCGGCGGACCTCGTCACAGCCAAGACATTTGCCGATCCGCCCCTCAACTTCATCGAGGTGGTCAAAGCCGGCGGCTCGTTCCAGTACCAGGGAACGGACAGCCTTGCCGTGCCGGCGCATCTGTCCGGCGTGCCGGACGGCCGGGTGACGATCGCCTTCCACCCCCATCACCTGGGGCTGACGGCGCAGACAGGCAGTGCAGCAAGGCTCAAGGCGCAAACCCAGATCTCGGAAATCACCGGCTCGGAGAGCTTCGTGCATATGCACTACAATGGCGTGCGCTGGGTCATGCTCGCTCCCGGCATCCACGACATCGATCCGGATACGGAAATCGAGCTGTTCCTGGATACCCGCCATCTGATGGCTTTCGGAACAGACGGCCGCGCCATCGCGGCGGCGGCTTGAAGGAGGCGGACATGGCACGCATAACGCTCGATCACATCCGCCACGCCTACGGCCCCAACCCCAAGTCCGACGCGGCCTACGCGCTGCGCGAGGTGGACCACGAATGGGCCGACGGCGGCGCCTATGCCCTGCTCGGCCCTTCCGGATGCGGCAAGACCACCCTTTTGAACATCATCTCGGGCCTGCTGCAGCCGTCCCACGGACGCATCCTCTTCGATGGAAACGACGTCACCAATCTTTCCACGCAGGAACGCAACATAGCCCAGGTTTTCCAGTTTCCGGTCATCTACGACACGATGACGGTTTACGACAATCTGGCATTTCCCCTGCGAAACCGGGGCATTGCGGAACCCGATGTCGATCGCCGTGTCCGGGAAATGCTCGATATCATCGACCTCGCCGACTGGTCGAACCGCAAGGCCCAGCGGCTGACGGCCGACCAGAAACAGAAGATCTCGCTCGGGCGCGGTCTCGTCCGCAACGACGTCAACGCGATCCTTTTCGACGAGCCGCTGACGGTCATCGATCCGCATATGAAATGGGTGCTCCGCTCCCAGCTGAAGCGCTTCCACAAGCAGTTCGGCTTCACCATGGTCTACGTCACCCACGACCAGACGGAGGCACTCACCTTCGCGGACAAGGTCGTCGTCATGTACGACGGGCAGATCGTCCAGATCGGAACGCCGGCCGAGCTCTTCGAGAGGCCGAGCCATACATTCGTCGGTTATTTCATCGGCTCGCCCGGCATGAACGTGATGCCCGCCGAAGTCCATGGAAGCACGATCACGCTCGGGAGCGAGACGATCGCCCTCGACCATGCACCAAAGATCGCCGCGGGAGACAAGGTCGAGCTCGGCATCCGGCCGGAATTCATTCGCATCGGCCGCGAAGGCATGCCCGTGACGGTGACGCGCGTCGAGGATATCGGCCGGCGGAAGATCGTTCGCGCCAACCTCGCCGGTCAGCCGATCGCCATCGTCGCCTCCGAGGATATCGAATTCCCGGCTGAGCCTCGCGTCACATTCGATCCCGGCGCCTTGAATATCTATGCCAATTCGTGGCGTGTCGGCAGGGAGGCCTGAACCATGGAAAAGACCTGGAACAACAAGGCCTGGTTTCTGGTGCTGCCCGTGCTGCTGCTCGTCGCCTTTTCCGCGGTCATTCCGCTGATGACGGTGGTAAATTATTCGGTTCAGGATACGTTCGGCAACAACGAGTTCTTCTGGGCCGGCACCGACTGGTTCGACGACATCCTGCATTCAGCCCGGTTTTGGGAGGCCCTGCAGCGCAATCTGCTGTTCTCCTTCATCATCCTCATCCTGGAGATTCCGCTCGGCATCTTCATCGCGCTGAACATGCCGAAAAAGGGGATCGGCGTGCCGGTCTGCCTGGTGCTGATGGCGCTTCCGCTGCTTATCCCGTGGAATGTCGTCGGCACCATCTGGCAGGTGTTCGGGCGGGTCGATATCGGCCTTCTCGGTTACACCCTGGCGGCGCTCGGCGTTGACTACAACTACGTCCGCGATCCCGTGGACGCCTGGATCACCGTCATCATCATGGATGTCTGGCACTGGACGAGCCTCGTCGTGCTCCTGTGCTATGCCGGTCTCGTCTCCATTCCGGATGCCTATTACCAGGCGGCCAAGATCGATGGCGCCTCGCGATGGTCGGTATTCCGCTACATCCAGCTGCCGAAGATGAAGCGGGTGCTGCTGATCGCTGTCCTCCTGCGCTTCATGGACAGTTTCATGATCTATACCGAGCCTTTCGTGGTCACCGGCGGGGGGCCCGGCAACTCCACGACCTTCCTGTCGATCGATCTCGTCAAGACGGCCGTCGGTCAGTTCGACCTCGGGCCGGCGGCTGCCATGTCGATCATCTACTTCCTGATCATCCTGCTGCTGTCATGGATCTTCTACACCGTGATGACCAGCAGCGACGCAGACGCCTGACGGGAGGAGAGGAACAATGGCGAAAACAATCAAATACAAGCCCGCAGGCAATCTTTCCTGGCTGGTCTCGACGATCTACATCGTCTTCCTGCTGCTGCCGATCTACTGGCTCGCCAACATGAGCTTCAAGGAGAATGCGGAGATCACCGGTGCGTTCTCCCTCTGGCCGCAGAACCCGACATTCAGGAACTACATGGTGATCTTCACCGATCCTTCCTGGTACAACGGCTATATCAATTCCATCATCTATGTGGTGCTGAACACGCTGATTTCAGTGCTGGCGGCGTTGCCGGCCGCCTACGCTTTTTCGCGCTACCGGTTCCTCGGCGACAAGCACCTGTTCTTCTGGCTGCTCACCAACCGCATGGCGCCGCCGGCCGTCTTCGCCCTGCCGTTCTTCCAGCTCTATTCCGCCTTCGGTCTCATCGACACGCATATCGCGGTCGCCCTTGCCCATTGCCTGTTCAACGTGCCGCTTGCGGTGTGGATCCTGGAAGGTTTCATGTCGGGCGTGCCGAAGGAAATCGACGAGACGGCCTATATCGACGGTTATTCCTTCCCCCGGTTCTTCGTGAAGATCTTCATGCCGCTGATCGCATCGGGTATCGGGGTCGCCGCCTTCTTCTGCTTCATGTTTTCCTGGGTGGAACTGCTGCTCGCGCGCACGCTGACCACGACCGATGCCAAGCCGATTTCCGCCATCATGACACGCACGGTCTCGGCCTCCGGCATGGACTGGGGCGTGCTGGCGGCGGCCGGCGTGCTGACCATCGTTCCCGGTGCACTCGTCATCTATTTCGTTCGAAACTACATCGCCAAGGGCTTCGCCCTCGGCCGCGTCTGACACGGAGGAACCAAGCATGAGCTTTTCGTGGATGGCCTGGACACTGCCGACGGCCATGTTCTTTCTGACAATCCTGGTCCTGCTCATCGGCATGAGCATATGGGAATATTTCGCGCCGGGCGGTTCTCCCCGGATCGGCATCCTGCGCTTCGAGACGACACGGGGGGATCGGCTGTTCATCTCGCTGCTCGGGGCGGCATTCATTCATCTCGCATGGCTGGGGTTCATCGGCCCCAACCTGTGGTGGGCTCTTGCCCTGGCAGTGGTCTACGCCATCGGCGTCTTCCGCTTCGTCTGAAGGCAAGCTGAAAAGGCGGCGGGAGGACCGTCGCTCGATACGAACTCGCAATCGCAAAACTCTGGGAGGATAAAATGCGACGGCATCTTATGACAACGACGGCAGCGGCGTTGCTGGCTCTGGCCGGCTCCGCCTATGCCGGCATGGACGAGGCAAAACAGTTCCTGGACAAGGAAGTTGGCGAACTCTCGACGCTTTCCCGCGCCGAGCAGGAAAAGGAAATGCAGTGGTTCATCGATGCGGCGAAGCCTTTTGCCGGCATGGATATCAAGGTCGTTTCCGAAACGCTGACCACGCACGAGTATGAATCGAAGGTTCTGGCGCAGGCCTTCGCCGCGATCACCGGCATCAAGGTCACCCACGACCTGATCGGCGAAGGCGACGTCGTCGAAAAGCTGCAGACGCAGATGCAGTCGGGCGAGAACATCTACGACGCCTATGTCAACGACTCCGACCTGATCGGCACGCATTGGCGCTACCAGCAGGCCCGCTCGCTCACCGACTGGATGGCCGGCGAAGGCAAGGACGTCACCAATCCCGGCCTCGACCTTGAGGACTTCATCGGCCTCAAGTTCACGACGGCACCGGACAAGAAGCTCTACCAGCTGCCCGACCAGCAGTTCGCCAACCTCTACTGGTTCCGCTACGACTGGTTCAACGACGAGAAGAACAAGGCCGATTTCAAGGCGAAATACGGCTACGACCTCGGTGTTCCGGTGAACTGGTCCGCCTATGAGGACATTGCCGCCTTCTTCACCGGCCGCGATGTCGGAGGCAAGAAGGTCTATGGCCACATGGACTACGGCAAGAAGGACCCTTCGCTCGGCTGGCGTTTCACCGACGCCTGGCTGTCGATGGCGGGCAACGGCGACAAGGGACTGCCGAACGGCCTGCCCGTCGACGAATGGGGTATCAAGGTCGACGAAAAGTCCCGTCCGGTCGGCTCCTGCGTCGCGCGCGGCGGCGATACGAACGGCCCGGCAGCCGTCTACTCGATCCAGAAATACCTCGACTGGCTGAAGGCCTATGCGCCGGCCGCCGCCCAGGGCATGACCTTCTCCGAATCCGGACCGGTGCCGGCTCAGGGCGAGATCGCCCAGCAGATGTTCATGTACACGGCGTTCACCGCCGACATGGTCAAGCCCGGCCTGCCGGTCATGAACCAGGACGGCACGCCGAAATGGCGTTTCGCCCCGTCTCCGCATGGCGTCTACTGGAAGGACGGCATGAAGCTCGGCTATCAGGACGTCGGCTCCTGGACGCTGATGAAGTCGACACCCACCAATCGCGCCAAGGCGGCCTGGCTCTACGCCCAGTTCGTCACCTCGAAGACGGTGGACGTCAAGAAGAGCCATGTCGGCCTGACATTGATCCGCGAGAGCACCATCCGGCACAAGAGCTTCACGGACCGCGCGCCGAAGCTCGGCGGTCTGATCGAGTTCTATCGTTCCCCGGCCCGCGTCCAGTGGTCGCCGACCGGCACGAACGTGCCTGACTATCCGAAGCTCGCACAGCTCTGGTGGCAGGCGATCGGCGACGCGTCCTCGGGCGCCAAGACCGCGCAGGCAGCCATGGACTCGCTTTGCTCCGAGCAGGAAAAGGTCCTGCAGCGCCTGGAGCGCGCCAAGGTCCAGGGCGACATCGGGCCGAAGCTCGCCGAGGAACACGATCTCGCATACTGGAACAAGGATGCCGTCGCGAAAGGCAACCTCGCTCCGCAGCTCAAGATCGGCAACGAGAAGGAAAAGCCGGTCACCGTCAACTATGACGAGCTCGTAAAGAGCTGGGCTGACGCCAAGAAATAAGCCGGTTCGCCGGGCGCTCAATGCGCCCGGCGGCCACCGACTGCGCAATCTCATTCACAGCGGTCCCACGGGCAAAATGGGCAACGGAGCAGCCAGCTGCCGCGCCTTGCCGGGTGTGCGTCCGATGTCTGCGGGATTACAGCGGCTCACGTCGGCAATCAACGTTTCGGGACATCAGTGGAAAGGCAGCTGGAGCGGGTGAAGGGAATCGAACCCTCGTATTCAGCTTGGGAAGCTGCTGCTCTACCATTGAGCTACACCCGCGTCGGTTTTCAGACTTCTAACAGACGGCCCCGCGTGTCAAGCCGGAGGTGGCCTCAGGCGCGAAAATGCTTGGAGAGCTTCAAGCCCTGCGCCTGGTAGTTCGAGCCGAGGCCGGTGCCGTACATGCCTTCGGGTCTTTCCAGCATATGCTCGTAAACCAGCCGGCCGACGATCTGGCCGTCCTCGAGGATGAAGGGCACCTCATGGCTGCGCACTTCGAGCACCGCGCGGCTGCCACGCCCGCCCGCCGCCTCGTGGCCAAAACCCGGATCGAAGAAACCGGCATAGTGGACACGGAATTCGCCGACCAGCGGATCGAAGGGCGTCATCTCGGCCGCATAGAGCGGCGGCACGTGCACCGCCTCGCGCGAGACGAGGATGTAGAACTCGTCGGGATCGAGGATCAGTTCGTTGCGGCCGCGGCTGTAAAGCGGCTCCCAGAAATCGAAGATGTCGTGCTGGGCCTTCTTGTCGACATCGACGACGGCCGTGTGATGCTTGCCGCGGTAACCGATCAGGCCGGCGCTGTCGCCGGACAAGTCGATCGACAGCGCGATACCGCCGCCCGAGACATTCGGCTTGGCGGATGCCACCAGGGTTTCGTCATTGTGGAGCTGCAGGAGGTCCGGCTCGCCGAGCAGCGCATTGCCGACCCGGAAGCGGATCTGCGACAGGCGCGAACCGCGGCGCACGACGATCGGGAAAGTGCGCGGCGAGATTTCGAGATAGAGCGGACCGGAATAGCCCGCGGGGATCTTGTCGAATTCCTGGGCGTAGTCGGTGATCACACGCGTGAAGATGTCGAGGCGGCCGGTGGAGCTTTTCGGGTTGGCCGAGGCCGACATATTGGCCGGCAGATCGAGCCGCTCCATCAGTGGCACGATGTAGACGCAGCCGGTTTCCAGCACCGCGCCTTCGGAAAGGTCGATGACATGAAGCTTGAGGCGATCGAGCTTGTCGGAGACCAGGCTCGCCGGACCCGGCATGAAGCTGGCCCGGACCCGGAAGGCCTTGGCGCCCAGACGCAGGTCCAGGCTCGCCGGCTGGATCTGGTCCCGATCGAGCTCGCGCTCGGAGATCAGCCGTCCACTGTCGAAAAGCGCCGCGATTGCGCGGTCCGCCAGAATTCCTGTTTCGCGAGCCATCATGTCTCTCTTAAAGTTTTCGGGGCGACAAAACCAAATGCCGGCCATTGACGCAAGCGGGACGCGGCGCTATGCCAGTCTTATCCCGTGGTGATTTGGCCGGTCGGCTTGCAGCCACGTTAAATAAGTGGCTAAAAAGACCGGGTGCGAAACCGGTCTGCTTATGCGACCGGTTTTTTTGTTCTGAAAGAGGACACGCATGACCAAGAAATGGCGCCCGGCAACTCAGCTCGTACACGGCGGCACGCTGCGCTCGCAATATGGCGAAACATCGGAAGCGATCTTCCTGACGCAAGGGTTCGTCTATGACACGTCGGAAGCGGCCGAAGCCCGCTTCAAGGGCGAGACCGACGGCTTCATCTACGCCCGTTACGGCAGCCCCACCAACGACATGTTCGAAAAGCGCATGTGTGCCCTCGAAGGCGCCGAAGATGCGCGCGCCACCGCCTCGGGCATGGCCGCCGTCACCGCCGCGATCCTCTGCCAGCTGAAGGCCGGCGACCATATCGTCGCGGCCCGCGCCCTGTTCGGCTCCTGCCGCTGGGTGGTCGAGACGCTCGCCCCGAAATACGGCATCGAATGCACGCTGGTCGACGGGCGTTTCCTGGAAAACTGGGAAAAGGCGATCACGCCGAAGACCAAGGTGTTCTTCCTGGAAAGCCCGACCAACCCGACGCTCGAAGTGGTCGATATTGCCGGAGTCGCCAGGCTCGCCAACCAGATCGGCGCCAAGGTCGTGGTCGACAACGTGTTTGCGACCCCTCTCTTCCAGAAGCCGCTCGAACTCGGCGCTCATATCGTCGTCTATTCGGCCACCAAGCATATCGACGGCCAGGGTCGCTGCCTGGGCGGCGTCGTGCTGTCCGACAAGGCCTGGATCGACGAGAACCTGCATGACTATTTCCGCCATACCGGCCCGGCCATGTCGCCGTTCAACGCCTGGACGCTGCTGAAGGGCATCGAGACGCTGCCGCTGCGCGTCAAACAGCAGACGGAGAGCGCTTCAAGGATCGCCGATTTCCTCGCCGATCAGAAGCAGGTGGCGCGTGTCATCTATCCGGGCCGCAAGGATCATCCGCAGGCCGATATCATCGCCAGACAGATGACGGGCGGCTCGACGCTGGTGTGCTTCGAGCTGAAGGGCGGCAAGGAAGCGGCCTTCAAGCTGCAGAACGCGCTGGAGATCGTGCGGATCTCCAACAATCTCGGCGATTCCAAGAGCCTGATCACCCATCCGGCAACCACGACGCACAAGAACCTGACGGACGAGGCCCGCGCGGAACTCGGCATCTCGCCGGGCACGGTACGCCTGTCGGCCGGCATCGAGGATACCGACGACCTGATCGAGGATTTCGCCCGCGCGCTTGCCCAGGCGGGCGCGTAAATCCCGGCTTTTCCGGGATGGTGGATCGATCAGAAGATTCACCATCCCGATTATCCTTAACTTCAACAAATGCCGCCACCTGGCCGTCCAAAACGCGAGAATTCTTGACCTCGCCGTCCCCCTGTACAATATCGAAGCAGTGAGAATTGTTGAGGTGTCGCATGTATCGCGCCCGGACAAGAGATATCGACGTCGCCGTCGAACCCTACTACCTGGAGGAGCAATCCAATCCGGAAGAGAGCCGGTATGTCTGGGGTTATCGCATCGTCATCGAAAACCATTCGGCGCTCACCGTGCAGCTCGTCCATCGCTACTGGCACATCACCGATCAGAACGGCATTGTCGATGAAGTCGACGGGCCGGGGGTCGTTGGCGAACAGCCTCGGCTGAAGCCGGGCGACAGTTACGAATATTCCTCGGGCTGCCCTCTCGACACCCCATCCGGGCTGATGTTCGGCCATTACGACATGCAGACCGACGAAGGCGAGACCTTCGAGGTGACGATCCCGGCTTTCTCGCTGGATTCACCGGGCCTGATGCGCGTCCTCAACTAGACCGGGCGCCACCGACGACAACCTGAAGGTTATGGGTGACGGTGGTTTATCTATTTGTTCCCCCCTCCCTCCTGCGGCATCCTGGTTGCGTCAAACGGTCTTTGGGAGGAGAACTTGATGACGAAACCCGATCAATTGGGCCTTCTGCTGGCATCCTGCGCCTTGGTGACGCTTGCGGCCTTCACTCCGGCGCTCGCGCAGAACAAAAGCAGTTTCATCGACCAGAAGGACAGGCCGGATTTCGTATCCGCCACCGTCTCGCCGCAGATCGCCTGCGGCATGCTGAACAGCCAATCCTTCGCCGACGTCACGACCCTGAAAGCCACGCATGTGGCGGGTGTCGGAAACGTGCCCGGCCATTGCCAGGTGACCGGCTATATCCGGCCGCAGGTGCGTTTCGAGATCACCCTGCCCGACAATTGGAACCGGCGGCTCTACATGTTCGGCAATGGCGGTTATGCGGGCGAGGATCTTGCCGCAGCTTCGCGGGTGGCCACCCGCAATGCCGCGCTTTCGAGGGGCTTCCTCACCGTCCAGCAGAATACCGGCCATGACGCGGTTACCTACAAGCTCGGGGATTTCGCGCAGGATCTCGACCTCCTGATCGATTATGGCTCGCGAGCCGTGCATGTCACCGTCGATACCGCCAAGGCGATCGCGGCACGCTATTACGACCGGCATCCGTCCTTCTCCTATTGGGACGGCTGCTCGACGGGCGGGCGTCAGGGGCTGATGGCGGCGCAGCGTTATCCGGGCGATTTCGACGGCATTCTTGCCGGAGCGCCGGTCCTCGACCTCACCAATACGCAGATCTGGGGCGTGTGGAATGCGCGAGCACTGCTCAAGGCACCGATCAGCCGGGCGCAGCTTCCCGTGCTTGCCAAGGCGGTGATGGACAAGTGCGATGCGATCGACGGCGCCAGGGATGGGCTGATTGCCGATCCGCGGCAATGCAATTTCGATCCGGCCAAGGACCTCAAGATCTGCGAGGCTGGTGGCTCCGACTGCTTCACGCCGGCGCAGGCCGAAACGCTGAAGACGCTGGCAGGCGGCGTGAAGATCAAGGGCGAGACGATTTTTCCCGGCGTGCAGTTCGGCACCGAGGGCGTCGATCCGACCGGGGTGAGCGGCTGGGACATGTGGATGGTATCCGAGCCGGGGCCGAGCCGGCAGCTCGCCTATGGCGAGACCTTCGTCAAGAACATGGCAATGCTGCCCGCTTCCGGAAAAGCGATCGACTGGAAGACATTCGACTTCGACGCCGAATATCCGAAGATCGGCGCGATCCGCGAGATCGTCGACGCGACCAATCCGGACCTCAGCGAGTTCCGGAAGCGCGGCGGGCGGATGATCACCTATTTCGGCTGGTCTGACCCGGCGCTCAACCCGATGATGGGCGTGAACTACTATGAAGCTGTCCGCAAGCAGATGGGCGCCGAGCGGACGGCGGAATTCTACCGCCTGTTCATGGTGCCCGGCATGTTCCATTGCACCGCGGGTTATGGCACGGATGTCTTCGACGCCTTCACGCCGCTGATGGACTGGGTGGAGAACGGCAAGGCGCCGGAAGTGATCCGGGCGAGCCAGATGAAGGACGGCAAGCCGGCGATGACACGGCCACTTTGCCCCTATCCGCAATCGGCCAGGTATTCAGGCAACGGCGATCTGAAAGACGGCGCGAACTTCGAGTGCAAGATGCCTTGAAACGAATACGGCGGGAGTTTTCTCCCGCCGTTTAACCGTCAAGCAACGGCGAATTCGTCCGTCTTGTAACGATACGTGGTCGAGCAGAACTCGCAGGTGACGGCGATTTCGCCATCCTCCTCGCTTGCCTCGATCTCCTCGGCGCTGAAGCCCGACAGGACGCCCTTGATCTTGTCGCGCGAGCAGCTGCAGCGGTCGAATACCGTCTGGGGCGTGTAGACCCGGACGCCGCGCTCGTGGAAAAGGCGAAACAACAGCCGCTCTATCGCGACCTGCGGGTCGGTCAGCTCGTCGGTGTCGATCGTTTCCACCAGCGTGCGGGCTTCCGCCCAGGCATCGTCGTCGGCGAAATCGATATCGCGCTCATCGCCATCGCCGCCATGCAGGTCCGGCTGCCGCATGCGCTCGGGCGCCTGCGGTAGGAACTGCGCGACGAGCCCGCCTGCCCGCCAGTTGTGGCGCGGCTTGCCCTCGGCATCGCGATCGAACAATTCGGCGACACCCAGGCGCACCTTGGTCGGGATCTGCTCCGACTGGCGGAAATAGACGCCGGCGATCTCCTCCAGCGACGAGCCGTCGAGCGGCACGATGCCCTGATAGGGCTGCATGCCGCGGCCCTGGTCGATGGTGAAGGCGAGCACTCCCTGGCCGAGAAGTTCCGGCGGCGAGGTCCTGCCTTCCCTGACTGCCGCGGCCAGGGCTTCCTCGTCGTAACGGGCATAGGCGCGAAGGCTGTCGGGCGTCGAGAAGTCCGCGACCAGCAGGTCGACGGGCCCGTCGCCCTTGGTCTGCACTGTGAACTTGCCGTCGAATTTCAGCGAGGTGCCGAGCAGGGCCGTCAGCACGATCGCTTCGGCAAGCAGCCGCGCGACCGGCCCCGGATAATCGTGACGTCCGAGGATGGAGTTCAGCAGCGGCCCGAGCTGGACCGCACGGCCGCGCACGTCGAGCCCCTCCACCTGGAAGGGAACGACCCGGTCGTCTCCGGCAAAGTCGAGTTCGTTGAGTTCCACAGTCGCTTCCGCCATGACTTCACTCCTTCGCGCCGACCCAAAAACCTTTACACAAGCGCCAGCCCGAGCGGAACCGCTGGCCGGAGGAAAAGACGTCGACGATGTGTGTTGAAACGCCAGTCCAGAAGACGGCGTATTGTTGAAAGCCGACAGATGGGGGATCGCGGAGCGGAAATCAAGGTTCGATTACCGCCGCCAGCTCTCCGCGCCCGTGCAGGGAGTTTGCGCTCAGACGGCGCCGAAGCACCATGCGAGAATGGATTTCTGCGCATGCAGGCGGTTCTCAGCCTCGTCGAAAACGACCGACTGCGGACCGTCGATCACCTCGTCGGTCACCTCCTCGCCGCGATGGGCCGGCAGGCAGTGCATGAACACCGCTTCCTTGTCGGCCCGCTGCATCAGGTCCGCATTGACCTGGAAGGGCTGGAAGACGTTGTGGCCGCGGGCCTTGTGCTCCTGGTTCATCGAGACCCAGGTGTCGGTGACGACGCAGTCGGCGCCAGCCACGGCCCGCTCCGCATCATGGCAGAGCATGATGCTGCCACCATTGTTGCGGGCCCAGTTGAGGAACTTGTCGTGCGGCTCCGAGCCCATCGGTACCGCCATGTTCATGCGGTAACCGAAACGGGCGGCGCCTTCGACGAAGGAATGCAGCACGTTGTTGCCATCGCCCGTCCAGGCGATCGTCTTGCCGGCGATCGGGCCGCGATGTTCTTCGAAGGTCATGATGTCGGCCATGATCTGGCAGGGATGCGTATCGTCGGTCAGCGCGTTGATGACCGGCACGGTCGCGTGTTCGGCGAGTTCCAGCATGCGGGCATGATCGGTGGTGCGGATCATGATCGCATCGACATAACGCGACAGAACCTTGGCGGTGTCGCCGATCGTCTCGGCGCGACCGAGCTGCATTTCGGTGCCCGACAGAAACAGCGTCTCACCGCCGAGCTGGCGCATGCCGACATCGAAGGAGACACGGGTGCGGGTGGAGGGTTTTTCGAAGATCATCGCCAGCATCTTGCCGGCGAGAGGTTTTTCCGCCGTGCCGGCCTTGGTCGCCTGCTTGCGGATCTTCGCGTCGTCGAGAATTGCCCTGAGATCCGCCGAGGACACGGCGGAAAGATCGAGAAAATGCTTGGGAGATGCCATGTGATGTTCCCTGTGAAGAGGGAAACCTTCAACGGCGTCCCCTTTTTGCCCGCTCAGGCCGATTTCTTCATCTCGGAGGCGGAAAGCGTTTCCGCCGCCTTCTCGATGCGGGAAAGCCCCTCGCGGGCCTCCTCCGCGGTGACTGTGAGCGGTGGCAGGAGACGCACCACGTTGTCGCCGGCGGGAACCGCCAGCATGTGTTCGCCCCGCAGGGCGGCAACCAGATCGCCAGCCGGCACCTTCGCCTTCACGCCGAGTAGCAGGCCCTCGCCACGGATGTCTTCGATGACGTTGGGGAAACGATCCTTGAGGCTCGCGAGACCCTGGCGGAGAACCAGGGCTACGTCGCGGACGTTTTCCAGGAAGCCGTCGCCCAGGATCACGTCGAGCACTGCGTTGCCGACCGCCATGGCAAGCGGATTGCCGCCATAGGTCGTGCCATGCGTGCCGGCCGTCATGCCGGAAGCCGCTTCCGCCGTCGCAAGGCATGCGCCGAGCGGGAAACCGCCGCCGATGCCCTTGGCAAGAGCCATGATGTCCGGTGCCACGCCCGTCCATTCATAGGCGAACAGCTTGCCCGTGCGGCCGACGCCGGTCTGGACCTCGTCGAAGATCAGCAGCAGGCCGTTGTCGTCGCAGATCCGGCGCAGCGCAGCCAGGAATTCCTTCGGGACCGGCCGGATGCCGCCCTCGCCCTGGATGGGCTCGATGAGGATCGCCGCCGTCTTTTCGGTGATCGCAGCCTTCAGGGCGTCCATGTCGCCGAACGGCACCTGGTCGAAGCCTTCGACCTTGGGACCGAACCCCTCGAGATATTTCGCCTGGCCGCCGGCGGCGATGGTCGCCAGCGTGCGGCCATGGAAGGCGCCTTCGAAGGTGACGATGTGGAAGCGCTCCGGATGGCCCTTCACGAACTGGTAGCGGCGCGCCGTCTTGATGGCGCATTCCAGCGCCTCGGCACCGGAATTGGTGAAGAACACCTTATCCGCGAAAGAGTTGTCGGCGAGACGACGCGACAGCGTCTCCTGGCCCGGCTGCTCGAAGAGATTGGACGTGTGCCAGACCTTGTCGGCCTGCGCCTTCAGCGCGCCGACGAGATGCGGGTGGGCGTAGCCAAGCGAGTTGACGGCGATGCCCGCACCGAAGTCGAGATATCGCTCGCCACTCTCCGTCACAAGCCATACGCCCTCGCCGCGTTCGAAACGCAGCGGAGCCCGGGCAAACGTGTCGAAAAGCGCGGCTTCAGCCATGGCGACATCACTCCTCTAGGCAGTCTCGAAAAAGCCCGCAGAACGGGCCGAAAAATCAAAAATGCCGCCCACTGGGCGGCGGTGGCACTATCGTGGTTTAGGCCGTCAATGTCAACAAAGCTCGGCATTTTAGGCAGGTTTCGGCCGGAAAGCGCAAGCCCGGGCTTATGTGACAAAAATGACTCTCCAGGACAGCAAGTTGGGGAAAACCACGAAATCGAATCCCGCAGATTCGCCCGACTCTTGCCACGGAGTCAGCCTCACACTAGGTTAAAGATCAATTACTAGACTGCATGCGGCGGAACTAGTCACCTCAAGCATAGATATAGTGGGTGCTGCGAAATGATTTTCGCAGCAAAGGTGGAAGGATTCTGCATGCCAGCAACGTTCAAAGGCGGAGAACGGGCATGAACTGGACAGACGAGCGTGTCGAGAAGCTCAAAAGATTATGGTCGGAGGGCCTGAGTGCCAGCCAGATCGCAGCACAACTCGGAGGCGTAAGCCGGAATGCGGTGATCGGCAAGGTGCATCGCCTCAGCCTTCCCGGCCGGGCGAAAGCCGGCGGTACGGTCGCGACCGGTCGCACATCGGCGGCCAAGCGCACGACATCGGCGCCGCGGGCTCCGAACTATGCATCGCGCGTTACCACCACCACCCGGACTGTAGCCCGCGCCGTGGGCGCGACGATGGTGAAGGAAGAGATCGAGGTCGAACCTTACGAGGAGATGGAATATCGTCCCGCCTCGAACGTGGTGGTGCCGATCTCCCGTCGCCTGGCACTGACCGAACTGACCGAGCGCACCTGCAAGTGGCCTGTCGGCGATCCGCTCAAGGAAGATTTCCACTTCTGCGGCTGTGAATCCCCGGACGCCTCGCCCTATTGCAGCTATCACGCAAAGCTCGCCTACCAGCCGGTGAACGAGCGCCGCAAGGTTGCCGTTCGCGTCTGAGCGGCGGCGCGACACGAGGACAAGATCGAAAGCGGGCTTCGGCCCGCTTTTTTTGTTGCAGATGGCGGATCTGCCGGTCAGGCCTTGCTCCGGATCGGCATTGCGCCTATCTGAAGGATGGCGAGGACGACCTCCCCCATCCGGGCAAGAACTCCGGGACGACCCGGAACAGCACCCAGGAGGTCATCATGCGCTCCACACGCGACCGTATCCGCCATGCCATCAGTTTCGAGTTGATCGGGCTCGCCATCATCACACCACTCGGCGCCATCGCCTTCGGCATGCCGGCCACCGATATCGGCGTGGTCGGCATCGGCAGTGCGACGATCGCCACCGGCTGGAACTATCTTTACAATCTCGGCTTCGACCATCTGATGCAGCGTTTCACCGGCAGCACGCAGAAAAACACCGCAATACGCGTGGCGCATGCGGTGCTGTTCGAACTTGGCCTGCTCATCGCGCTTCTGCCGCTGATCGCCTGGTATCTCGGCGTCAGCATTCTCCATGCGCTGATGATGGATGTGTCTTTTGCGGTCTTCTACGTGGTCTATGCCTTCATCTTCAACTGGGCCTATGACCGGATCTTCCCGCTGCCGGAATGGCAGCGGAAGACCGAGGCGGCGTGAACCGCCTCAGGATTCCATCGAATAACCCGCGCCGCGGACGGTGCGGATGACATCCTGCATGTTGGAGAAGTTGAGCGCCTTCCTGAGGCGCCCGACATGCACATCGACAGTACGTTCGTCGACATAAATGTCGTGCCCCCAGACGCCATCCAGAAGCTGCGAACGCGAGAAGACGCGGCCGGGCGAGGCCATCAGGAACTCCAGAAGACGGAATTCGGTCGGGCCCAGGCGCACCTCACGGCTCTTTCGGTGAACGCGGTGGGTTTCCCGATCGAGTTCGATATCGCCGCAGCGGAGCACGCTGGAGAGCACTTCGGGACGGGCGCGGCGGAGCATGGCCTTGACGCGGGCCATAAGTTCCGGCGTCGAGAAGGGCTTCACCACATAATCGTCGGCGCCGGTGGCGAGGCCGCGAACACGTTCGCTTTCCTCGCCTCGGGCCGTCAGCATGATGATCGGCAAGCGCTCCGTTTCCGGACGCATGCGCAGCCGGCGGCAGAGTTCGATGCCGGAAACGCCGGGCAGCATCCAGTCGAGTATCAGAAGATCCGGCGTACGCTCCTGAAGCCGGATCTCGGCTTCGTCCCCCCGCAAGATCGTCTCGACCTCATAACCTTCCGCTTCGAGATTGTAGCGAAGAAGCACGCTGAGCGCTTCTTCATCCTCGACCACCGCGATTTTAGGCAGCATTTCAGCTCTGCTCCGTCAGCATTCCATCATTATTCGGTGATCGCACCGAGCGTGTTCGACGAGTCGTCCTTCGGGCGATCGCCTTCAGGCTGCGCGCCCGTCGTCATGTAGTAGATGGTCTCGGCGATGTTGGTGGCGTGGTCGCCGATACGCTCGATGTTCTTGGCGCAGAACAGCAGATGCGTGCAGGTGGTGATGTTGCGCGGATCTTCCATCATGTAGGTGAGGAGTTCGCGGAACAGCGAGGTGTACATCGCGTCGATCTCCTCGTCGCGGATGCGGATCGCCTCGGCCTTTTCCGCCGAACGCGTCGCGTAGACGTCGAGGACGTCCTTGAGCTGCACGAGGGCGAGATCGGAGAGATGTTCGAGACCACGGGCGAGCTTGCGCGGAACGCCGGTGCCCTGAACCGCGATGACGCGCTTGGCGGTGTTCTTGCCGAGGTCGCCGACGCGCTCCAGATCGGACGCGATGCGCAGCGAACCGACGATCTCGCGAAGGTCGGCGGCAACAGGCTGGCGGCGGGCGATCGTGACGATCGCCTTGTCGCCGATCTCGCGCTCGGCGTGATCGAGGATCACGTCGTCGGAGATGACCTTCTGGGCGAGTGCGGCGTCGGAATTGACCAGCGCGCGCACGGCGTCCGAGCACATCTGCTCGGCAAGACCGCCCATCTCGGAGATGCGGCGGCTCAGATATTTCAGTTCGTCGTCATAGGCCGACAGGATATGGGTCGATGCCATCTTCTAGTCCTCAAAATTGATTTTCAGGCGGCACGGTCGGCTGGATCAGCCGAAACGACCCATGATGTAGTCCTGGGTGCGCTGGTCGTCGGGGTTGGTGAACATCTTGTCCGTATCGTTCTCCTCGACGAGCTGGCCGAGATGGAACATGGCGGTGCGCTGCGACACGCGGGCGGCCTGCTGCATCGAGTGCGTCACGATGACGATCGTGTAGTTGGCGCGCAGCTCGTGGATGAGTTCCTCGACCTTGGCGGTCGCGATCGGGTCGAGAGCCGAGCAGGGTTCGTCCATCAGGATGACTTCCGGCGATACGGCGATCGCACGGGCAATGCACAGGCGCTGCTGCTGACCGCCAGAAAGGCCGGTGCCGGATTCATGCAGACGATCCTTGACCTCGGTCCAGAGGCCGGCGCGCTGCAGGCTCGCTTCGACGATCTGGTCCATGTCGGCCTTGCTCTTGGAAAGGCCGTGGATGCGCGGACCATAGGAAATGTTCTCGTAGATGGTCTTCGGGAACGGGTTCGGCTTCTGGAAGACCATGCCGACGCGGGCGCGAAGTTCCACGACGTCGATGTTCTGGTCGTAGATATCGTCCGTGTCGAGGGTGATCTTGCCGGTGACGCGGCAGTTCTCGATCGTGTCGTTCATGCGGTTGAGGCAACGCAGGAAGGTGGACTTGCCGCAACCGGAAGGACCGATGAGAGCCGTCACAGTGTTTTCGCGGACGTTGAGGTTCACGTCGAAAAGCGCGCGCTTCTCGCCGTAATACACAGAAACGTCCTTGCCGATCATCTTGTGGGATGCATCACTCATCTTTTGGTCCAGCGCCTTTTCAACTGCTGATTCTGACATCATATTCATTGTCATACTCCTTCTACCAACGCCGCTCGAAGCGACGCCGCAAGAGAATTGCGCCAACATTCATTAGGATGAGGAACAGGAGCAGGATGATGATCGCTCCCGAGGTACGCTCGACAAACGCGCGCTCCGCTTCGTTCGCCCACATGTAGATCTGCACCGGCAGCGCCGTCGACGGGTCGAGAGGCGTGGTCGGATAGTTGGCGACGAAGGCCACCATGCCGATCAGAAGCAGCGGTGCGGTTTCGCCGAGTGCGTGGGCAAGGCCGATGATGGTGCCGGTCAGAATGCCCGGCATCGCGAGCGGCAGGACATGGTGGAAGATGGTCTGCATCTTGGATGCGCCGAGGCCGAGGGCCGCTGCACGGATCGAAGGCGGCACGGCTTTCAATGCCGCGCGGGTCGCGATGATGATCGTCGGCAGCGTCATGAGGGTGAGCACCAGGCCGCCGACGAAGGAGGCGGAACGCGGCAGGCCCATGAAGTTGACGAAGACAGCCAGGCCGAGCAGACCGTAGACGATCGAGGGAACGGCCGCGAGGTTGTTGATGTTCACCTCGATCAGGTCGGTGAACTTGTTCTTCGGCGCGAACTCCTCGAGATAGATCGAGGCCGCGACGCCGATCGGCAGAGACAGCGCCAGTACGATCAGCATCATGTAGAACGAGCCGATCAGAGCGACGCCGACGCCGGCTGCTTCCGGACGGCTCGATGCGCCATTGACGAAAATGCCGCCGTTGAAGTGCTTGGCAAGCGCGCCGCTGTCGGAGAGCTGCTTCATCCAGCCGAGCTGCTGGTCGTTGATCTTGCGGTTCTCCTGGCTGACCGTGAGGTCGACCTGCCCCTTGAAGGCCGAGTCGATATCGCCGGAAGCGAGCAGGGTTACCGTCTGCGTCGTGCCGATGATCGCCGGATTGGCGACGACCAGGTCACGCAGCTGAACACGGACGCCATCCGACAGCATCTGGCCGATCGCACGGGCAGCGACGCGGTCGTCCACACTGACATTGAGCAGCTTGGCGAGAGCGTTGCGGGCGACGACCGGATAGTTCGCCGTCATCAGCTTCTGCGGATTGGTGGCACGTTCGTTCTGCGGGTCGATGATCTGCTGCGAGAACTCGACCGGCATGGTGATCATGGTCTGCTGGAAGGCGGTATAGCCCTTGGAGACCACCGACCACAGGAGAAGCATCAGGAAGATGATGCCGAAGGAAAGCGCGGCGATGCCATAGGCACGGAAGCGGCGTTCGGCGGCGTAGCGGCGCTTGATGCCGATATCGCGACGGACGGACTTGGCCTTGGGGATGCCGGCGGCGGGAGAAACCACATCGGTCATTCGTACTGCTCCCGGTATTTGCGCACGATATAAAGCGCGTAGATGTTGAGGCAAAGCGTGATGGCGAAAAGCGTGATGCCCAGCGCGAAGGCAACCAGCGTCTGCGGCGAGGTGAACTCAAGGTCACCCGTCAGCTGGTTGACGATCTTGACGGTCACGGTCGTCATCGGCTCGAAGGGGTTGATCTGCAGGCGGGCGGCGACACCGGCCGCAAGCACGACGATCATGGTTTCGCCGACGGCGCGCGATGCAGTCATCAGAAGCGCGCCGACGATGCCCGGCAGAGCCGCCGGCAGGACAACCTTCTTGATGGTTTCCGAGCGGGTGGCGCCGAGGCCGAGCGAGCCGTCACGCAGGGCACGCGGCACTGCGGTGATGATATCGTCCGACAGCGAGGAAACGTAAGGGATCAGCATGATGCCCATGACGAAACCGGCGGTCAGAACGCTCTGCGCCTGGATGAAGTTGGAATAATCACCGGTGACGAGGCCGTTCAGCTGCGAGGAGAGATCGCGCAGGAACGGGCCGACGGTCGTCAGTGCGAAGAAGCCGTAGACGATGGTCGGAATGCCGGCGAGCACTTCGAGCAAGGGCTTGGCGACCGAGCGGACCTTCGGCGATGCATATTCCGACATGTAGATTGCCGAAAAAAGGCCGATCGGAACCGCGAAAAGCATCGCGACGAAGCCGATATAAAGCGTGCCGAGCAGCAGCGGAATGAGGCCGAACTGGCCTTCCGAGCCGCCGGAACCGGCAGCGGCGAAACGCGGATCCCAGACCGTGCCGAAGAAGAATTCCCAGGCCGGAATAGCCGCGAAGAAGTGGGCCGCTTCGGTGAGCATCGAGGCGACGATGCCGACCGTGGTCAGAATGGCGATCGAAGACGCGACGACGAGGCTGCCCAGGATGACCTTTTCCACCCGGTTGCGGGCGCGGAAGCGCGGCGCAATCTGGCGATAGGCGGAGAATGCACCGCCGACGGAAGCCGCCAGCACGACGATCGTCATGAGCATGCGGCTGACGAAGGTCATCGTGTTCAGGTCGGCAGCGGCCTTGACCATATAAGCCTTCGGGTCGCCGGCAAGCGGTACGCCCTTGGCGCCCAGGGCGGTGCGCAGCTCGATCGGATTGTTCTCGACGCGAGCAATCTCGTCCCGGGTCAGCGCGTTCATGCCCCGGGCGATCGAGGTGATCATGCCGTAGCTCAGGCCTTGCTCGGCCTGAGACTGCGCCTTCACGTCTTCGGGAAACGCGCCGCGCACGGACGAGCTGATGTAGATCGGGCTGGCGACCAGCCAGACAAAAAGAATGACAACGGCCGGCACAATCGCCCAAACGGCGACAAAAGAACCATAATAGCCAGGCCGCGAATGAAGTTTGGAGGAAACCCCTCCGACCAGTGCCATCGCGTGGCGGGCACCGGCGACGTAACCGGCTATGCCGATTATCGCCAAAATCAACAATATGAGTGATGTGTTCATCATAATCCCCCGGCGTACCGCCTTCGGCGGCAACCCATCACCGCCCAGTTCCGTTCATCGGAACCGATCGCATTCGCCGTCGCGCCTTGCGCAACACCATCGCCGTAAACCGACGATCCCCACCGAGACGAAAAGCCTCGGCCAGAAGAGAAACGGCGCCGCCTCATCAGCGGCGCCGGGCTTTCAATTACATGGTCTTGCCGGCGGCGAAGTCCTTGCGGACCTGGACGCGCTGGGCTTCCGGAGCAGCAACGAGGCCGTACTCGACGAGCGGCGACTCGGGGCCGACCATGTCGTCAGAGGTGAAGAACTCGACGTATTCCTTGAGGCCCGGAACAACGCCCAGGTGAGCCTTCTTGACGTAGAAGAACAGCGGGCGGGAAACCGGGTAGGTGCCGTCAGCAATGGTGGCCGAGGTCGGCTTGATGCCGCGCATGGTGGCGACCTTCAGCTTGTCAGCGTTGTTTTCGTAGAAAGCGAGGCCGAATACGCCGACGCCGGTCTTGTTGGCGGCGATGCGAGCGAGCGTCTCGGTGTAGTCGCCGTCGATGTCGACAGCAACGCCGTCCTTGCGAACAGCAACGCAAGCCTTGGCCTGGGCAGCCTTGTCAGCGATTTCCTTGGCGATGACGTCGGTTGCGCCGGCGTCCTTGCAGCCTGCTGCGAGAACGTTAAGTTCGAACACTTCGCGGGTGCCGTGCTTTTCGCCCGGGATGTAGGCAGCGATCGGGCCCTTCGGAAGCGTCGGGTTGATGTCCGACCAGTTCTTGTAAGGGTTGGCGACGAGCTTGCCGTCAACAACGACCTGAGCGGCGAGAGCCTTGTAGATGTCCTTCGGCTCGAGCTTCATGTCGCCATTGCTGCTGGCGGTCGCGAAAACGATGCCGTCGTAACCGATGCGGATTTCCTGGATGTCGGTGACGCCGGCTGCCTTGCAGGCATCGGCTTCAGACTTGTTGATCGGGCGGGAAGCGTTTGCAATGTCGATCGTGGCTTCGCCGACGCCCTTGCAGAATTCCTTGAGGCCAGCGCCGGTGCCGCCGGACTCAACGACCGGGGTCTTGAACTTCGGGAAGGCTTCACCGAAAGATTCGGCAACGATCTTCGCGTAGGGAAGAACGGTGGACGAACCAGCAACCTGAACCTGGTCGCGTGCGGCGGCAGCGCCGGCAAACGCAACGGAGGCCACCAGGGCAGCTGCGGAAAGTTTAAGGATGGTCATGAGGAATCTCCCGTCATGGGCTTGTGTGAATGCGGACGGCGCTGGCTCTCGCTCTCGCCAACGCTCGGCCCGCTTGTCTTAGCCGCTGTAGCCCCTCTCTTTTATGTCAATTCAATGAAACATTTGTGACATATCAAGCCATTGATATGTCATCACAAAATGATTGCACAGGATTGCAATGCGAGGGTTTTATGTCAGAACCTGACGGTAAACTCGCTTCCCTTCCCCACTTCCGACTTCACGATCAGACGCGCCCTGTGGCGGGTGAGGATGTGCTTGACGATTGCAAGGCCAAGGCCCGTCCCTTTCTTGGAACGACTGTCGGCCACGCTGACGCGGTAGAAGCGCTCGGTCAGCCGCGGAACGTGCTCGGCCGGGATGCCCGGCCCCTGGTCGACGACGGTGACTTCCACCGGATCCGAGGCACCGTTCCTGAGATAGACGTCCACGAACTTGCCTTCCTGGCCGTATTTGCAGGCGTTCTCGATCAGGTTTTCGAAAACCTGGACAAGCTCGTCGCGATCACCCAGCACCTCCACCTTGCCTTCGGGCAGATGCGTGCGGATCTCCACGCCAAGATCGTCGGCGAGCGGCACCAATGCATCGCGCACATGGCCGATCAGCGGCTTCAGGTCGATCGTCTGGTCGGGAGCGATATGGGATTTGAGCTCCAGCCGCGACAGCGACATGAGGTCATCGACAAGACGGCTCATGCGCGTCGCCTGGTCGAACATGATGGCCAGGAACCGTTCATGCGCGGCGGGATCGGAGCGGGCCGGCCCCTGCAGGGTCTCGATGAAGCCTCGCAGGGACGCAAGCGGCGTGCGCAGCTCATGGCTGGCATTGGCCACGAAATCCGAGCGCATGCGGTCGATCCGGCGCAGTTCGGAAATATCCCGGAATGACAGGAGATAGAGTTTTTGCGCCACCCCGTCCAAGCGATGCGGCACCGTCTCGCCGAGATCGATCGGGGCGATGCGCAGGGTATAGACACGCTCGGAGGGCAGGCGCTCGGAATGCTCGATCTGGTTCGGCTCGTCGGTGGCAATGGTTTCCCGCACCATGTCGAGAATGCCCGGCGAACGCAGCCGTGCCGAAAGATGTGATCCAGGCGGCAGGATTCCGAAGGCCTTTTCGGCCGCCTTGTTCTGGTAGAGGACCGTGACATCCTCGCCCAGCACGAAAGCCGGAATATCGAGCGCACCGAGTGTCGCCGCCACCTGCGGCAGCGGCTGAAAGTCCGGCTCCTCTTCCCGGACAGGCTCGGGCACCGGTGGCGGAGGGGCGGCGGGCTTGCGCCCGACGACGACCAGGACGAGGAGGAGCCAGCCCACCAGCACGCCCACCCAATCCATCCCGATCACAAACGCGATCATCCCCAGAAGGGTTAGAAGCAGCAACAGAGGCCGTTCCTGGCGGGCCCTCGCAGCGAGCGTGCCCAGACCCCGACGCCATTTCTCCAGTACCGACTCCACAGATCCCACTCGCAGCTTTCACAGGTTGAACACGCGCTCATATATCCCTTGCATGACAGATATACATCGCTTCCGATGGGCTATCGCGAAAATAGGCGCTATCCACATGGTAGCGGAATTTCGAACTTGCTTTACATATCGGATACCGTCCCGCATGGCGGATCGATCGGAGGAAACAGTATCATGGCGGATGAAACCGAAAGCCGGGCAGTCACCATCGACATCAACGGCAAGCTCAGGCGGTTCGATATCGACGACCCGGAACTGCCGGGCTGGATCGAGGAACATGCTCTCGGCTCAGGCGGATATCCCCATGACGACAAGCTGAACAAGGACAAATACGCGAAACATCTGGAGAAGCTGCAGGTCGAACTCGTCAAGGTGCAGTTCTGGCTGAAGGCCACCGGCAAGCGGATGATGGCCCTGTTCGAGGGTCGCGACGCCGCCGGCAAGGGCGGGACGATCTTTTCGATCAATGCCTACCTCAATCCGCGTTCGGCCCGCGTGGTGGCCCTCAACAAGCCGACCGAGACCGAGGCCGGCCAATGGTATTTCCAGCGCTACATCTCGCATTTCCCGACAGCCGGGGAGATCGTGCTCTTCGACCGCTCCTGGTACAACCGGGCCGGGGTGGAACCGGTCATGGGTTTCTGCACGCCGGAGCAATACAAGGCGTTCATGAAGGCGGTGCCGCGCTTCGAGGATACGATTTCCGACGAGGGCATCATCTTCTTCAAGTTCTGGCTGGATATCGGCCGCGAAATGCAGCTCAAGCGGTTCCACGACCGGCGGCATGATCCGCTCAAGATCTGGAAACTGTCGCCGATGGACATCGCCGCACTCCACAAGTGGGACGACTACACGGAGAAGCGCGACGCGATGCTCGAAAAGACCCACAACAAGGAGACGCCCTGGGCCGTCGTTCGTGCCAACGACAAGCGCCGCGCCCGCCTCAACGTCATCCGCCATATCCTGCTGTCGCTGGACTACGAGGGCAAGGACAAGGACGCAATCGGCGAAGTCGACGACAAGATCTTCGGTTTCGGCCCGAAATTCCTGAAATAGAGCTTATTGACCGGGCAGGATACGCACCGAATAAAGCAGCACCGCCCGGTCGGCGCCGTCGATCCCGCTGTTGAAGACCAGGCGGCCGGGCCGGTTGGGGGCGAGCGACCGTTCGAAGGTCACCCGGAAAAGCGCCTCCAGCTTTTCCTGCGTTGCCGTGAAGCGATGACGGCTGCAGCTGCCGAGACTTCCGAAATCGCAGCGCACCGAGAGCTGGACGGAACTGTTCTGCCCCGACTGCAGGGTCAGCGCCACCGTCGAGCTCTTGCCAGCCATTTCGCGCAGGACTTCCGGCGGCACATCGACCGAAACGTCGCCGCCTTCACTTGGCGTAGCGGACACGATGCGGACGGCCTGTCCTTCCGAAGCGGCGACCGCCTCGACCTTTGCCTGGCCGCCGGCTTTCATCTCCGCCGCCTTGGAAGGCACGAAAATCTCCACCCATTCATCCGAGAAACCGCGGCGCGGATCGAAGGCGGTCGGCCCCTGCCCCGCCCCCTGGCCGGCGACCGAGCGGTCCGCGGACTTCATCGCCTCCTCGATGATCGACTGCACGAGACCGGATTGATAGAACCACCAGCAGGCCCCGCCGACCACGCCAAGGGTGATGATCCAGGTCAGGAGATGTGACAGGAAACCGCGACGCTTCCGGGGTTTGGCGGCCCGTTCCGGCGGGACGTCCAGTCCGCCGTCGGATGACGAACGGGCGGCCTTGTTTGCTTTGTTCGCCTTGCCCGGCTTCGCCGCTTTTGCCTGGGGTGCCGTCTGGGATTGCTCGGCCTCGATCCGCTCGCCGCGCGCGGGGCTGACGCCGCCGAGATCGCCGGAGGACATAGCCGCAGCCGCGGAAGCGGTAGAACGCATCTCGCCGGAAAGGGTATCGATGGCTGGCGCTACGGATGGCGGGGCTGCGGACCGTTGGGGTGCGTCCGGCCGCGAGCGAGCCTCCATGACCGGAGACTCCACCGCCATGGATTCCGTGGCATATGGCAGTTCCGCATCGAGCTCGACGACAGGTTCGACTGCCGGTTCGGCCAGACGCTGGACCTCCGCCATCTCGATCTCGTGGATCTTCCGTTCCAGGAGCTCATGCTGCTGCATGATGATCAGCCGGTCGCTGACGCCCTGCTTGCGAAGGCCGGCATCCAGCGCCTGGCGCGCCGACTGATAAATACGCGCCCTGATCTCCCGGTCCGCCCGGTTCGAGCGATCCAGTGCGTTCCTGATGGCCGTTTCCAAACCGCTCACTGCCGGTCCTTCTTCATACTCTTTCCCCTGTGCGGGAGTTTACGTTTCGGTAACCTCTCCGCCGCGGAACTGCAAGCACCGCCTTCGACTGCACCATGGCCAAAAATAAGGACAGGATATGTCGGCCGCCTTCGCCGGGCGTCGCGAAGTTCCGCTGCGAAAATCTTTCCACCGGCTTTTCGCGCCGCGGATGATCTGATAGACCGACTTACGTTTGCGTAAAGGTCAATCGGGAGGTTTTTGATCCATGCTTCCAGCAGTCCTCAAGGACAGGCTCCGCCTGCCCGTGGTCGCGTCGCCGCTGTTCATCATTTCCCATCCGGAACTGACGCTGGCGCAATGCAAGGCCGGCGTCATCGGCGCCTTCCCTGCCCTCAATGCGCGGCCTGAAAGCCAGCTCGACGAATGGCTGGCCATGATCACCGAGGATCTCGCCGCCCATGACGCTGCCAATCCGGACCGTCCCGCCGCGCCCTTTGCCGTCAACCAGATCGTCCACACCTCCAACAAGCGGCTGGAGCACGACCTGATGATGTGCGTGAAATACAAGGTGCCTATCGTCATCTCCTCGCTGGGGGCTGTGCCGGAGGTGAATGCTGCGGTGCATTCCTATGGCGGCATCGTGCTGCATGACATCATCAACAATCGCCACGCCAATTCGGCGATCCGCAAGGGCGCCGACGGTCTGATCGCCGTCGCCGCCGGCGCCGGCGGGCATGCCGGCACGCTGTCACCTTTCGCGCTGGTGCAGGAGATCCGGGAATGGTTCGACGGGCCGCTGCTGCTCGCCGGCGCGATCGCCACCGGCGGCGGCATCCTCGCGGCCCAGGCCATGGGCGCCGACATGGCCTATATCGGCTCGCCCTTCATCGCCACGAGAGAGGCGCGCGCCGTCGAGGGCTACAAGCAGATGATCGTCGATTCGAATGCCGCCGACGTCGTCTACTCCAATTATTTCACCGGCATTCACGGTAACTATCTCAAGGGTTCGATCACCGCCACCGGCATGGACCCGGATGCGCTTCCGGTCGCCGATCCGTCCAAGATGGACTTCGACCAGGCCGTCAGCGGGCCGAAGGCCTGGAAGGAGATCTGGGGCGCAGGCCAGGGTGTCGGGGCGGTCAAGGCGGTGGTTCCGGTCGCAGAACTCGTCGACCGGCTGGAAAGCGAATACCGGGCGGCCCGTCAGCGCCTCGTACTTTGAACTAAAGGCCGGATAATAACCGTCTTTTCAGGAAAATTGTCGAGAAGCCAAAAAGCCGGCTTGAAATCGCAGGTCATTGCCTGTATCAGCCGCATCACTCGCAGCCCGGCCAAACCGGTCGCTGCACGTGCCGCTTTAGCTCAGGTGGTAGAGCACATCATTCGTAATGATGGGGTCGCAGGTTCGAGTCCTGCAAGCGGCACCAGTTACTTTCAACATTTAAACAGCTGGTGCTCTGCAGATATCGCTCTGTGATCGGCAGAAGCAGATCAGCCGGCCACGGCGCTCGTTCCGTCATCGATGCAGCTGTTCTGCAGCTCCATCTGGACCGCGTGCATGAACAGGCCGGCCTGCCGGGAGATTTCCGCATCCGCGACGCCCTGGGATCTCAGGGCTGCCGCAAACCCTGCCATTTCCGACCGCCAGAAGCGGTTGGCCTGTTCACCGTGAAGCCGCAGAAGAGCCTCGGCGCAACGTTTCACATCAGCGGTGCGCCGGTCGGCCGGGAATTGCAGCAGTGTCATGTACTCTCCGTACTGTCAGGCGAATCGCCCAGGAATTGCAACACATTGGCTGCCAGTCCTTCACAAAGACTGAACGGCTGCGACGATCTTCCCGATGAAGCGAGCCGAACAGCAAAAGGCGACGCCATCCTGGGATGGATGGCGTCGCCTTTTCTGATGCTGGTCCCCGAAAGGCGGGGTGTTAGCTATTCTTTCGCGGGGTCATCGGGTCGCTGATGCGGGCTGCCTGGAATGCGTCCGGCAGCCGGGTCAGTTCGATCGACGCGACGATCCCGGCGCGATTGAAGGGATCGCCTTCGGCAAAGGCGCGCGCTTCCTCAAGGCTCGCAGCTTCGAGAATACCAAAATTGCCGATCGAGGAACCGCCGTCGTCGACGAGGGCGGAGCCGATCAGAACCGCGGCAAGTCCATCTCCACCCGACTGGACCCAAGCGCGGTGCGACGGGCGATGGGTACCGCGGGCGACGTCCTGGCCTTTGTGGTGCAGGCAGCGCATCAGGAAGAACATCGGGTCAGGCCGCATTTTCCAGCACGACCATGCCGGCGCCCGTCATCGAGGCCGGCGCGTGGTAGTGCTTGTGGACGAGGTTGACGTCGCTGTTCATCGCGGCGCGCATGACGAGCCACATGATCAGCTCGGCGCCTTCGGAACCGAACTGTTCGACATAATCCTCGCGGCTCATGGCGCGGTAGGGTTCCGGATTGTTGGCGATGCCGTCGAGCCAGGCGCGGTCGGCCGCCTGATTGATGAAACCGGCGCGGGCGCCCTGGAGCTGGTGCGACAGGCCGCCGGTGCCGAGAATGACGACGCGCTCGTCGCCGGGCCAGCTTTCGATCGCTTCACGCAGAACCTTGCCCATGTCCCAGCAGCGCTGCGGGGTCGGGATCGGATACTGGATGGTGTTGACCCAGATCGGCAGGACCTTCACCGGCCATGCATCCGGACGGCCGAAGAACAGTTCCATCGGTACCTGCAGGCCGTGATCCACCTCGATCTCGCGGCAGACCATCGGGTCGAAATGGCGCTCGACCAGCTTGTCGACGAAATGCCAGGAAAAATCCACCGCACCTTCGAATGCCGGGATGGCTCGCGGACCCCAGCCTTCGTCGACCGGATTGTAGGTTTCGGCGACGCCGACGGCGAAGGTCGGCACGCGGTCGAGGAAGAAGGTATTGCCGTGATCGTTGAAGACGACGACCGCGATATCGGGCTTGGCGTCCCGCATCCACTGCTTGCCGGCCTCATAACCGTCGAAGAACGGCTTCCAGTCCGGCGTGTCGCGCAGTCCCTTGTCGAGCGCAGCACCAATCGAAGGAACGTGGCTCGTTCCGAGCCCACCGATGATCTTAGCCATTGCGCTTTTTTCCCAATCTCAGATGCAGGAAGTCTTCGTGTTCCATGCTGGCCTGCGCCGCGCCGATGCGGGTGATCGGGGTGGGGTCGACCGCGGAAATCTTCAGGATGAAGAAGAGATTGCCGCCGAGGCGGACCATCTCGTGCCAGTCGCGGCCCATCACCGCGGATTTTTCCTCGGCGCTCAGCCCGAAACTGTCGAGATAGGCTTCCTCGTCGGCCTTGAAGGCGGCTCGGTTGGCGGGCTGGCCAAGCGCCATCGCCATCTTGTTGATCCGGTAGCCGCGGATCGAACCCGCCCGGTCGAAAAGCGGGGTATCCGGTATCGTAGCTGCTGCACTCATTGCGTTTCTCCAAATCTGCGCGCCAGCCATTCGGTGATGGCGGCGGTCGTTTCCGCAGGCCTTTCGACGGGAGCGAAATGCCCTGCATTTTCAATAATAACGAGTTCGGCATCAGGTGCCGCGTCGGCGATTTCCTGATGTTGCCCGATTGGGCTCCAGCCATCCTGGCGGGCCGCGACAAGCAGGATCGGGCAGGTAATATCGGCGACGTAGGCGCTGGCATCCGGCCGGCCGATCAGCGCGCGGATATGGCGCTCATGCACCTCGGAGCCTGCGCGCAGCACCATGGCCCGCAGGCTGTCGATCAAGTCTCGGTCACCGACTCGGGCCGGGTCGAGCATCGGCGGCAGCCATTGACGCGCCAGTTCCTCGATGCTGCGGTTGCCGAGATCGATCATCTGCTGACGCTTGACCTCCTCGCCTTCACGCTTCGGATGATGGCCGGTATTCGCCAGCACCAGGCCGCGGATCCGATCCGGCGCAATGTGCGCCATTTCCATGGCAACGCGCCCGCCCATGGAGTGCCCGACGGCAATGATGTCCCCTGGCGTCTCGTCGAGAAGCTTCCGGGCCATTCCGGTAATCGACCTGCCGTCGGAGAGATCGGCGTGCCGAACGGAGGTGAAGCCGAAAGCCGCTTCGGCCAGGGGTGCCCAGACGATCGAGTCCGATACAAGCCCGGGTATGAGAACAAGTGTCGCCGCCATGATCTTCCTATCGAGCCGGCCAGGCGTGCGGGGCAGACGCCCCAACCACAAACCGACGCCGTCACTGAATTGAGGAGGAGATCATCGGCCCATCCCGCCGGAAATATCCTCCCACATAAATGTATACATGAGATTTCATTGGGATACAATATCGAGAATTATAGGATGCAAACGCCCCAATACCGACAATTTAGGATACTAAATTACAATTCTCGTGCACATTATGCCGGTGGCGGGAGACGCAAAAGCCAAAATAAAAGGGCGATTGCCGGCAGCAATCGCCCTTTTATCAGACATCTGATGGAAATCAGGCGGCTTCGCCGAATTCGCGGCGCATGATCTTGGCGCCCTCGACCATCGCCCTCATCTTGCCGAACGCAACCTCGCGCGGCAGATATTTCATGCCGCAATCCGGCGCCACAATGATGTTTTTGGCTTCGACATAAGGCAGTGCGCGGCGGATCCGGTTTGCCACGGTTTCCGGCGTCTCGACATTCATGTCCGACAGGTCGATGACGCCGAGCATCAGCGTCTTGCCGGAAAGGCCGGTCAGCGTCGAGCAATCAAGGTTCGACTGCGCGGTTTCGAGCGACACCTGATGGCAGGAGCAGCCGGAGAGCTGATTGAGGAACGAGTAGCCGGTCGGGCGCTCGTGGATGATCGCCGCATAACCGAAGCAGATATGCACCGCGGTGGTGCCCGTGATGCCGTCCAGCGCCCGGTTGAGCGCGGCAAGGCCGTACTGCTCGGCCTTTTGCGGTCGGGCCTGCATGTAGGGCTCGTCGATCTGCACCACGTCGGCGCCCGCGGAGAAGAGATCGCGGATTTCGGCGTTCACCGCATCGGCGTAATCGTATGCCGCCTCTTCCTCCGACTTGTAGAAGTCGTTCTGGGCCTGTTGCGACATGGTGAAGGGGCCGGGAACCGTGATCTTGATCTTACGGTCCGTGTGGCTGCGCAGGAATTTAACGTCCTCGGCTTCGACGGCGTGCATGCGGCGGATCTTGCCGGTGATGCGCGGCACGGGGTTCGGATGGCCGGAGCGGTCGAGCGCCGAGCCCGGATTGTCGAGATCGACCCCTTCGAGCGCGGTCGCAAAGCGGTTGGAATAGCTCTCACGGCGGATTTCGCCATCGGTGATGATATCGAGGCCGGCCTCCTCCTGGGCCTTGATCGCCATGATCGTCGCATCGTTCTGCGCTTCGGCGAGATATTCCTGAGGAATGCGCCAGAGCTCCCTGGCGCGGACGCGTGGCGGGAAACGGCCCGCGAGCTTGGCGCGGTCGATCAGCCATTCAGGCTGCGGATAACTGCCGACAAGTGTCGTTGGAAAAAGCAATGTCTCATCCTCCCATGTGCCATTGTTGAAATCCATTATACCTTGGCAGATCGCCGTCATGTCAACAACGACGGCTACGTTGTTTCCTTGACGAACGGAAAGCCGCGAACGAATATCGCCCGCCGCCCGCCAGGACGGCACCTAATATTCGCGAGGAGAATTCATGCCGCTGGACCCCAAGATCATCGAGACGCTGAAAGGCGTCTCCACCGCCACGCTGACCACGGTGCTTTTGAAAAAGGGCCTGCGCAATGTCTGGATGCGCGGAACGAAGCCGCTGAAGCCCGGCCAGGGCCGCGTCGTCGGCCCGGCCTTTACCCTGCGTTTCGTCGCTGCGCGCGAGGACCTCGCGACGCCGGAAAGCTGGGCCTCGCCGATCTCCACGCGCGCGGCGATCGAGGCGATGCCGGAAGGCTGCATCGCGGTCGCGGATGCGCTCGGCGTCACCGATGCCGGCATTTTCGGAGACATTCTCTGCGCACGGATGGCGAAGCGCGGCGTTGCCGGGCTTGTGACCGATGGCGTGATGCGCGACGCCGAAGGCGTGCTTGGTAGCGGCATGAAGGTCTGGTGTGCCGGGATTGCCGCGCCGCCTTCCGTCGCGGGCCTCACCTTCGTCGGCTGGCAGGAGCCGATTACCTGCGGCGGCGTTGCCGTTTTTCCCGATGATATCGTCGTCGTCGACGAGGACGGCGCGGTGCTGATCCCGGCCAAGCTGCTCGATGCGGTCGTCGCCGAAGCGCCGGAACAGGAGCGCATGGAAGGCTGGATCATGACCGAGGTGGACCGGGGCGTGCCCCTGCCCGGCCTCTACCCGATGAACGCAGAAACCAAGGCCCGCTACCAAGCCTGGAAGGATGCCCAGTAATGACATTCGGAATTCAGTCCAAGGGCGTCTACGCCATCGCCACGACGCCGTTCTTCGAAGACGGATCGATCGATTTCGCCTCGATCGACCGGCTGACGGATTTCTACGAGGAGAGCGGCTGCACCGGCATCACAATTCTGGGCATCATGGGGGAAGCACCGAAGATGGAGCCGGACGAAAGCCGGGCCATCATCAAGCGCGTGGTGTCGCGGGCGAAAGTGCCGATCATCGTTGGCGTCTCGGCGCCCGGCTTTGCCGGCATGCGCTCGCTCGCCCGCGATGCGATGAACATGGGGGCAGCCGGCGTGATGATTGCGCCGACCCCGGCGCTGCGCACCGACGACCAGATCGTCAATTATTTCGCCGGCGCCGTGGAAGCGGTCGGGGAGGATGTGCCTTGGGTTCTCCAGGACTATCCGCTGACGCTGACGGTCGTGATGTCGCCGGGGGTGATCGCCAGGATCATCACCAACCACCCGTCCTGCCTGATGCTGAAGCACGAGGATTGGCCTGGGCTTGAGAAGGTCTCGAGGCTGCGCGCCCTGCAGAAGGCGGGCGAACTGCGCCCCTTCTCGATCCTCTGCGGCAATGGCGGCCTGTTCCTCGATTTCGAACCGGAACGCGGTGCCGACGGCGCGATGACCGGTTACGGTTTTCCGGACATGCTGACGGAACTGGTCAATCTCTTCGCGGCAGGCAAGCGCGACGAGGCGCATGATCTGTTCGACGCGCATCTGCCGCTGATGCGCTACGAACAGCAGGCCGGCATCGGCCTTGCGATCCGCAAGCACGTGCTGAAACGGCGCGGCGTCATCACCTCGGATGCGCAGCGCAAGCCGGCGCAGATGCTTTCGGCGACCGCCAAGGCCGAGGTGGACTACTTGCTCGGCCGGCTCGCAAGGCACGACAAGCGCGCGGCATTCTGAGATCGGCGCGCCTCAGAGCGTGAGGCGCGCCACCCTTTCGGCGATCGCCATGGAGGCGGTCAGGCCGGGAGATTCGATGCCATAAAGCGCGGCATAGGCCGGGTGGCCGGTCGTTTCAGGCCCCTGGATAACGAAATCACCGCCCCCGCCGCCACCCGGGCCGGCCACCTTGGGCCTGACGCCGGAATAGGCGGGCTGCAGGGCGCCGTCCGGCAAGTGCGGCCAATAACGGCGGATGGCTCCGTAGAACGTGTCGGCGCGGCGCGGATCGACGTCGTAGCCGATCGTTTCCACCCATTCGACATCCGGGCCGAAACGGGCCTGCCCCGCAAGATCGAGCGTCAGGTGGATGCCGAGCCCGCCGGGTTCCGGCACCGGGTAGACCAGCCGTTTCGCCGGTGCGCGGCCGGCCAGCGAAAAATAGCAGCCTTTCGCATAGTGGCGCTCGGGCATCGTCTTTCGGTCGAGACCGACCATGCCTCCGGAAATCGTCCAGGCATCCAACCCTGCGGCGTTCACGACCAGCCTCGCCTCGATCTCCACGGGATCGAGGCCACCGATTGCAAGCCGCACGGTGTCGCCCAGAAGCTCGCCGGCGAGGACGGGCGAGTTCAGCACGACGCTGCCGCCATGGGTTTCGATATCGGCGACATAGGCTTCCATCAGCCGATGGCTGTCGATGATCCCGGTCGAAGGAGAGACGAGCGCGGCAAAGCCGGTGATCTGCGGCTCAAGGCGAAAGAGTTCCGTGCTGCCGATCAGCCGGCAATCGTCGACGCCATTGGCTTCCGCCTGTTTCAGCAGTTTTTCGAGATAGGCGACCTCGGCCTCGTTCGAGGCGACGACCAGTTTGCCGCAACGCTTGTGCGGGATGTGGCGATCGCGGCAATAGTCGTAGAGCTTCCGCTTGCCGGCGACGCAGAGTTCGGCCTTGAGACTGCCGGTCGGATAATAAAGCCCCGCATGAATGACCTCGCTGTTGCGGGAAGACGTGATGCTGCCGGTGAGCGGTTCAGCCTCCAGAAGCACGACCTCACGGCCCGCCATTGCCAGTTCTCGAGCCACCGCGAGCCCCACCACGCCGCCGCCGATGACGACGCAATCAAGGCTCAGCATTTCGCCCAATAGCATTCTCCGTTACTTTTGCCTTCCGGATCTCAGGTGGGATGATATACGAGAAATCCATTCCGGCCAGCGTCCAGGTCGGCATGGTTTTGGGGAGGAGTTTCAAATCATGCAGGAATTTTCGCGATGAAGGTTGTATTTCTGGACCGCGACACGATCGGCCCTTCGGTGACGATCACCCGGCCCGCTTTTGCGCATGAATGGATAGAATACGGCAAGACGGCGCCGGAGGATGTGGCTGCCCGCATCGCAGACGCGGATATCGTCATCACCAACAAGGCGCCGGTGCGCGAACAATCCATCGCCAATGCCCCGAAGCTGAAGATGGTCGCAGTCGCCGCCACCGGCTATGACGTGATCGATCTCGCCTTTGCCAAGGAACGCGGCATCACCGTCTCCAACGTGCGTGGTTATGCGGTCAACACCGTTCCGGAACATACGTTCGGCCTGATCTTCGCGCTCCGCCGCTCGATCGTCGGCTTCCGTCAGGACGTGATTGCCGGTGAATGGCAGCGCGCCAACCAGTTCTGCTTCTTTAACCATCCGATCAAGGATCTCGCCGGTTCGACGCTCGGCATTTTCGGCCGCGGTACGCTCGGCAAGTCGGTGGCGAAGATCGCCGAGGCCTTCGGGATGAAGGTGATCTTTGCGGCCCGCAAGGATGCGGAAAAGGTCGAACCCGGTTACACCGCCTTCGACGAGGTGCTGGAAACCGCCGACATCATCACCTTCCACATGCCGTTGACGCCGGCGACCCGCAACCTGATCGGCCTGCCCGAATTCCGCAAGATGAAGCGGCGCCCGCTGATCATCAACACCGCCCGCGGCGGGCTGGTCAACGAGGCGGACCTCGTGACCGCGCTCAACGAAGGCCTGATCGGCGGTGCCGGTTTCGACGTGCTGACCAAGGAACCGCCGGCGCCGGACAATCCGCTGCTGACGATCCTCGACCGGCCGAACTTCATCCTCACCCCGCATGTGGCCTGGGCGAGCGACGAAGCGATGCAGACGCTCTGGGCACAGGTCATCACCCATGTCGAAAATTTCGAAAAAGGCTCGCCGTCCAACGTGCTCTGAAGCGACAAACTCGGGAGGGAGGTCATGACATCCGCCATTTCCCATCGCCGGTTGTCGGAATGCAGCCTGGAAGACGCGGCCGAGGCCTTCACGGTCGGCTTTTCGGGGTATGTGGTGCCGATGAACGTGACAGTTCCGTCGCTGCGGTTGCGCATCGAACGCGATCATGTCGACCTCGACGAGAGCCGCGTCTATTTCGAGAGTGGAAAACCCGCCGGCATCCTGCTGATCGGCCGCCGGGGTGATGTTTCCCGGGTCGGCGCAATCGGCGTGGGGCCGACCATCCGCGGCAAGGGTTTGGGGCGCAGCGTGATGCTGGAGGCCATCGAGGCGGCGAAGGCGCGTGGCGATCGCAGGCTTGTTCTTGAAGTGATCAACACCAATGAGCGGGCGCGCGATCTCTACCTGTCGCTCGGCTTCGCCATCACCCGCACACTGGTCGGCTTCGACCGCAGCCTCCGGCGAGCAGCGCCGGATGTGGCGCCCGCGGAGGAATGCGAGGCAACGAGGGCCGCGGCCATGCTCGCGAAGTTCGCGGATGCCGGTCTTTCCTGGCAAACCGATCCGCGCAGCTTCGAAAGACTGGGGCCTCCGCTCAAGGGGTTCGCGCTCTATGGCAAGGCGGCGGTGCTTCTGGACGACGCGCTCAAGGATATCCGGATCTTTGGCCTCGCCGTCGACCCCGACCATCGCAGGCAGGGGCTCGGCCGGTCGATGACCGACGCGCTCGCCGCCCGCTATCCGGGCCGAAAGCTCTTCATCGTCGAGACCGTGCCCGAGGGCCTGCTCAATGATTTCATGCGGCGGGTCGGCTGGCGGAAGAGGAGACTGACCCAGTCCGAAATGGCGATCGATCTCACCTAGCCGGCGAGTTCGATCCAGGCCGGCGCGTGATCGCTGGCATGCTCGCGGCCGCGGACGTGGCGGTCGACGCCGGCTGCCTGCAACCGGTCCGCTATCGACGGGCTGAGCAACAGGTGGTCGAGCCTGAGACCCGCATCGCGGCCCCAGGCATTCCGGAAATAGTCCCAGAAGGTGTAGATGCGTTCGCCCGGGTGCAGCTTGCGGACTGCATCCGTCCAGCCTTGCTCCCGCAGCCGGGAAAAGGCCTCCCTTATCTCGGGTCGAAACAAAGCGTCATCCCGCCAGCGTTCCGGCTTGTAGACATCGAGGTCGGTGGGCATGACGTTATAGTCGCCGGCAAGGACAACAGGCACCCCGGTATCCAGCAATGCCTGCGCATGCGTCAGGAACCGCTCATACCAGGCAAGCTTGTAGGCGAACTTCGGGCCGGGAGCGGGGTTGCCGTTCGGGGCATAGAGGCAGGCGATGAGCACACCCTGCACCGCGGCTTCGATGTAGCGGCTGTGAGGGTCCTCCGGGTCACCCGGCAGGCCGCGGCGGGTTTCGACCGGATCGGCGTCGCGCGCCAGGATGGCGACGCCGTTCCAGCTCTTCTGGCCATGCCAGACCGCGCCGTAACCGGCCTTTTCGATTGCGCGGGCAGGAAACTTTTCCTGCGGGGCCTTCAGCTCCTGCAGGCAGACGACATCGGGTCTCGCCTCTTCGAGCCACTCGAGCAGGAGGCCGAGCCGACCGTTGACGCCGTTCACATTGAAGGTCGCGATCTTCATGGACGCATCAACGCCCGGGCGGTAATTTGGATGCGGTTAAGCTTATGGACAAAAGCCATTTAGAAATTAGCAAAACGTTCAGGGATAGGCCGGAAGATGCCGTTTCAATCGACCGCGCCTCATCCGCGCGGCAAATCTGCTTGTGGAGAGGGCCGGCGATGGCGGAAGCATTCGAAAACAGCGTGCGAGAATTCATTGCCGAGAACTTCCTGTTCCGCGCCGACGCGGAGGTTTCGAACAATCAGTCGCTGCTCGAAAGCGGCGTGATCGATTCCACCGGCGTGCTCGAGCTGATCGCGTTCCTGGAACAGACCTACGGCATTACCGTCGCCGACGAGGAGATCGTCCCGGAAAACCTGGACAGTATCGACAACATGACCAGCTACCTGTCGACCAAGCTGGCGGCGGCCTGAGGCTGCGCCGATGCGCATAGAGGCAAGGCTGCGCGACAGCGCCAGACGGTTCGGGACGAAGACCGCGCTCATCGCGGGCGACGCCCGGCTGACCTATGCGGAACTCGACATGCTGTCCGACCGGCTGGCGATCAGCCTTGCCCGCGGCGGCGTCAAACCAGGCGACCGGGTGCTGATGGTGCTGGACAACGGCCATCAGGCCGTCATCAGCTTCTTCGGTATCTGGAAGGCGGGCGCCGTGCCCTGCCCGCTCTATCCGTCGATCAAGGCCGAGAAGCTTTCCGGCATCCTGACCAGCACCGGTGCTTCGGTTATCATCACCCAGACCCGTCAGCGGATGACGGTCGACGCCGCAGTTTCGATGTCGGCGGCCCAGCCTCTGGTAATCGTCGCCCAAATGGATGCCGGTAACGATCTCGGCCGGGCGTTGCGGTTCGAAGACCTGATCGGCTCCGAGGTTCCGGCTGCCTCGAGGACGTTCGAGAATAGCGAAGCGCTGGCACTGCTGCTCCATACGTCGGGTTCCACCGGCCAGCCGAAAGGCGTGATGCTGACCCACGCCAATGTCGAAGCCGCCTGCGGAGCGATCGTCGCCTATCTCGGCAACACGGCCGACGACATCGTGCTCAGCGTCCTGCCTCTCTCCTTCGGCTACGGCATCACCCAGGTGGTCACGATGGTGATGACCGGCGGCACGCTGGTGCTTGAAAAAAGCTTCGCCTTCCCGCGCAAGATCCTCGAACGGCTGGCCGAAGTGAAGGCGACCGGTTTCCCGCTGGTGCCGCCGATGGCGGCTCTGATTACCGGCATGAAGGATCTTGAGCCAGGTTTCCTGCCGCATTTGCGCACCATCACCAGCGCCGCCGCGGCCATGCCGCCGGCCATTGCCGAGCGGCTGCAGCAGCTCTTTCCCGACACACGGCTTTTCCTGATGTACGGCCAGACGGAATGCCTGCGCGCCACCTATCTGCCGCCAGAAGAAGTTTCCCGGCGGCCGCTCTCGGTCGGCCGCGCCATTCCCGGCACAAGGGCTTTCGTGATCGACGAGGACGGGCGTCCCGCCCCGGCAGGCACGATCGGCGAACTGGTCATCGAAGGGCCGCATGTGATGTCCGGCTACTGGGGCAACGCCCTGACCTCGGTCCGCGCGCTTTCGCCCGTCGCGGGCGGACGGCGCCTGCACACCGGCGATCTTTTCCGTACAGACGCCGACGGTTTTCTCTATTTCATCAGCCGCCGCGACGACATCATCAAGACACGCGGCGAAAAGGTCAGTCCGCAGGAAGTCGAGCGCGCGCTCTATGCGCTGCCCGGCATCAGAGAAGCGGCGGTCGGCGGCATCGACGATCCGATCTTCGGCCAGGTGATCCGCGCGTATGTGGTGCCGGAAGATGGCGTGACGCTCACGGAGCGCGAGATCATCCGCCACTGCGCGCAATTGCTCGAAGACTACATGGTACCGAAAAGCGTCGAGTTCCGCGACGCGCTGCCGCGCACGGCGACCGGCAAGATCCGGCTCGGCGCGGATGAAACGAACACCGCCACACAGGGGAATGTCGCATGAACCAGAGCCTGAAGCGCATTCAGAAGACGGAGAAATTTTCGGCCGAAACGCTGAAGCTCGATGCGGAGGCCGAGATCGAACGCATCGGCAGCTGGCTGCGCGAGACGGTGCTCAAGGACCTGCGCAAGCGCGGCGCGGTACTGGGCTTGTCAGGCGGCATCGATTCCAGCGTCACGGCGGCTCTGTGCGCCCGCGCGCTCGGGGCCGGCAAGGTGACGGGCATCTTCATGCCGGAGCATGATTCCGATCCGGACAGCCTGAAGCTCGGCCGGGCGCTTGCCGAAGCGGTCGGCATCGAGACGGTGCTCGAAGACATCGGCCCGGCGCTTGCCGCCGCCGGCTGCTATACCCGCCGCGACGGCTTCATCCGCCAGATCGTGCCCGAATTCGGGGAAGGCTGGGGCTGCAAGGTGGTGCTGGAAAATGCGCTGACCGGCCGCGGCTACAACATTTCCTGGCTGGTTGTCGCCAACCCGGCCGGCGAGCAGAGCCGCCACCGCATGCCGCTCGAGGTCTATCTCGGCATGATCGCCGCCGCCAACATGAAGCAGCGCACCCGCAAGCAGATCGAGTACTACCATGCCGACCGGCTGAATTTCGCCGTCGCCGGCACGCCGAACCGGCTCGAATACGACCAGGGCTTCTTCGTCAAGAACGGCGATGGCGCCGCCGACTTCAAGCCGATCGCGCATCTCTACAAGAGCCAGGTCTACCAGCTTGCCGAAGCGCTCGGCGTTCCCGCCGAGATCCGCCGCCGACCGCCCACGACGGACACCTGGTCGCTGCCGCAGGGCCAGGACGAGTATTATTTCTCGCTGCCCTACGACCGGATGGATCTCTGCCTCTACGGTCTCGACAACGGGATTGCGCGGGAAGCAGTCGGCGAGGCTGCCGGGCTGACGCCGGACGAAGTCGATGCCGTCTGGCGCAATATCGCCTCGAAACGCAAGGTGGCGGAATATCTGCATGCCGAGCCGGTGACCATGCTCGGGTGAACGAGGTCCGATTGGGTGGATTCGACTGAAAAAGCTCAGTCGAACCGGTCGCCGATCAGGCGCGTCCAGCTTTCGCCGCCGAGGCCGCTGATCAGGGCCTGGCCGGACCTGATGGGCTCCAGCAGGCTCTTGTCACGTGCCTGCGCGACATAAAACGAGCGGCCGTAGAACACCGTCTTGCGGCTCATCAGTGCCGGGATCAACCACGGATGCGCAGCGCCGCGGATGCCCGAGCATCCCAATTCGTAAGCGTGCGCGAACAGATCGTCGACGAGGTCCGTGGTGGCATTCGGCACCGACAGCGCCTGCAGCAGCCAGCCGATCTCGCCAGGGCTGACGAAGTAGACATAGGCCGCCACCGGCCGGCCGTCCGGGGCCGAGCCGATCCGCCATTCGGGATAACCGAAGTTCCGCTTGTTTTCCGCCTGTTCCAGAAACCATGACAACGAGCCGTCGTCCCAGCGCGGACGAAGCGGGTAGTTCGAGGCAAGTATCGGAAGGACATCACCGAATTCCGCGCGGGTGACATCGCGGAAGGTGATTTTCGAGGCGCTGCGCTCCATCGGGCGCAAAGGCGTCATGCGGGCAAGGGCGGCTCCTCGATCGGCGATACGACCGAAGGGGCGCAGGAGCTTCGCGGGACGCAGCCGTCGCGCCAATACTTCTATCGCGGCGGAAGCGGGGCGCAGGACGCGCAGCCAGTTCATGCTGTAGCCGGGATCGAGCGGATGGCCTGCCTTCTGCCACATGCCGAGCGCGGTTGAATTGGCGGTTTCGGTAAGTGAGATATCCTGCGGACCGGCGAGGAAGGAGCGAAGCAGACGGGCGCCGGCAAGCGGATTTTCCTTGGGGTTCGCGACCATCATCGATCCGGCGAAGGCGGCACGGAGCGGACGTCCGTCGAGTTCCAGCCGCGAAGGGAAAACGCCGATGAACCCGGAAACCCTTCGATCGGCTTGCGCAAAGACTTTGGAGCGAACCTCCGGATCAGCCCAGGGATGATCGAAGAAGGCCTCCTCCAGATAAGCGATCAACGAAGGAGACGGCGTCTTGGACTTGCGGAACGTCTCCTGGAAAAGCTGCGCCACAGCCTCGATATCGCCGCGCTCGAAATCGCGGACCGCGCCCGCTTCCGTCTTTTCCGCCATCGTCATCCCCTTATCGCGAGGACCTTGCATGAGGAGGATTAAATAAACGAAAAGAGGCCCCGCAAAGCGGAGCCTCCCGAGTGTCGGTGCCTGAACGGTCACATCCAGTAGGGCGGAACGCCGTAATAATCGTAGATCGTCCGGCCCTTGTCGTTGTACCAGGCATCGTCGTCGAGATCGCGATAGCGCGGAGCGCCGGTGATCTGGTCCTTGGTCAGGTCGATGCGATACCCGTCGAGCTGTTCGTCGTAGCGAAGCTTTTCCCAGGGAAGCGGATAATAGTCATCGCCGATGCCGAGAAAACCGCCGAAGCTCAGCACCGCATATCCGACACGGCCGCCACGTTTCTCGAGAAGCACGCGGGCAATGGAGCCTATATGCTTGCCGTCGGCACCATAAACCTTGGTCCCTTCGACCTTGTCGCTGGCGATCAGCGACGGAGTGTCCTTGACATACGGGTCCTGTCCGGCGCGTGGTTCTTGATGCAACATCTGGCACCTCCTCTGTGAGTCCTCATGCATTTCGTTACGCTTGGAAAACGCCCGACGCTTTGCGATGTTCCGCTCCAGGTCCGAATACACCGGGATATGCCTTCAGCATCGCGTTGACGTTTACGTCAAAGTTAGATAGCTGTTTAAATCTGCAGTCGTGGCTTGATGCTGCCGCGGCATGGCATAATCTGTTGTTCGCGGGAAGGTGGAGGACCTGGCTCGCACGCGCCGAGAAAGCGCGGGACAACGAGAAAAACGATAGAGGAGGTCCAGCATGAACGAAGTCACCGCACGTACCGGTGCCAATCCGCCCAAGATCTGGCTTGCCTCCTATCCCCCGACGGTGCCGGCCGAAATCCCGCCATTGCAGCATCATTCACTCGGGGAGCTCTTCGAGGAAAGCTGCGCGCGCTACGCCGACCGCCCCGCCTTTTCGAGCATGGGCAAATCGTTGACCTTCCGTCAGCTGGAAGCCGAAAGCCGCAAGATCGGTACCTGGCTGCAAGCCCAGGGTCTTGCGAAAGGTGACCGGGTGGCGGTGATGCTGCCCAACATTCTCCAGAACCCGGTGATCGTCTACGGCATCCTTCGCGTCGGCATGGTGGTCGTCAACGTCAACCCGCTCTACACCCCACGCGAACTGGCCTACCAGCTCAAGGATGCCGGCGCCAAGGCGATCTTCGTGCTCGAAAACTTCGCCCACACCGTGCAGCAGGCTTTGCCGCAGACCGAGATCAAGCACGTGGTCGTCGCCACGATGGGCGACATGCTGGGATTGAAGGGCCATATCGTCAATCTGGTCGTGCGCAAGGTGAAGAAGCTGGTGCCGGAATGGTCGCTGCCATCGGCCCGCAGCTTCAAGCAGGTGATCGCCGAAGGCGCCCGCCAGACGATGAATGCCGTCGAGGTCTCGGCGCGCGATATCGCCTTCCTGCAATATACCGGTGGCACGACCGGCGTCTCCAAGGGAGCCATCCTCACGCATGCGAACCTGCTCGCCAACAAGGAGCAGATGGGCCTGTGGCTGGAAACCGCCTTCCTCAACAAACCGCGCCCGGAGCAGATCCAGTTCCTCTGCGCGCTGCCGCTCTATCACATCTTCGCATTGACGGTGAATTCGCTGATGGGCGTCGCGACCGGCAGCCACAATATCCTGATTGCCAATCCGCGCGACATACCGGCTTTCGTCCAGGAACTGCAGAAATACAAGGTCCATGTCTTCCCCGGCCTCAACACGCTGTTCAATGCGCTGATGAACAATGCCGACTTCCAGAAGCTCGACTTCTCGTCGCTTTTGCTCGTCTTCGGCGGCGGCATGTCGGTGCAGCGGCCGGTCGCCGAACGCTGGCTGAAGATGACCCATTGCCAGATTACGGAGGGTTACGGCCTGTCGGAAACCTCTCCGGTCGCCACCGCCAACCGGCTGGACGCCACCGAATTCAGTGGCATGATCGGGCTTCCCATCTCGTCGACGGAAATCTCCATCCGCGACGACGACGGTTCGGAGGTGGAACTCGGCGATGTCGGCGAGATCTGCATCCGCGGCCCGCAGGTGATGGCCGGCTACTGGAACCGTCCGGACGAGACCGCCAAGGTAATGACCACGGACGGCTACTTCCGCACCGGCGACATGGGCTATATGGACCGACAGGGCTACACGAAAATCGTCGACCGCAAGAAGGACATGATCCTGGTTTCCGGCTTCAACGTCTATCCGAACGAGGTCGAGGAAGTGGTGGCGACACATCCGGGCGTGCTCGAATGCGCCGCGATCGGCGTGCCGGACGAACACTCGGGCGAGGCGGTGAAGCTCTTCGTGGTCAAGAAGGATCCGAACCTGACGGAGGCCGACGTCAAGGCCCACTGCGTCGCCAACCTGACCGGCTACAAACGCCCGCGCTTCATCGAATTCCGCACCGAACTGCCGAAATCGAATGTCGGCAAGATCCTGAGGCGGGAGCTGCGTGGCTAACCCACCGTTGCATCGCAGCGACAGGGGGCGGCCAAGCGTGCGTCACAAAGGCGAAATTCCGGCGTTAGCGGTGGACGCTCCGGCAATACGCGATTAGCCCTCTCTCAAGGGGCAGGGCAAAGCATGTTGGAGTTCGCTTGGAGAGCCACGCCGGATTTTCGTTTCGCATGATTGCCGTCTTCACGGTGCTGAGCGTCCTTGCGGGCTGTGCGGGGCGTCCCGAAGGCGTGCTCATTCCGACGCAGGCGCAGGCAGCCGGGGCCTCGAAGGTCGATGTGCTGGTGGCGACCACCCGCCGGTCTTCCGAAACCCCGGGCGTCCTCTTCTCCGGCGAGCGCGGCAAGGAACCGCAAATCACGGAAATTGCCGTCTCCATTCCGCCCAGCAAGGCCCGTGAGGTCGGACAGGTGCAGTGGCCTTCGAAGCTGCCTGCCAATCCGGCCAAGGAATTCGCAACGGTTTCCGTGACGCCGCTCGCCACGCCCGCGGCTCAATCCTGGCTCAGGGGCCATCTTGGCAAGAGCCGGCGCGTGCTCGTGTTCGTGCATGGCTTCAACAACCGCTACGAGGACGCGGTTTATCGCTTCGCCCAGATCGTTCATGACTCCAATGCCGATGTGGCCCCGGTGCTGTTCACCTGGCCATCGCGCGGCAGCGTCTTCGCCTACAACTACGACAAGGAAAGCACCAACTATTCCCGCGATGCTCTGGAGGATATGCTGCGCCGGCTGGCGAAGGAGCCAAGCGTCGGCGAAGTCACCGTGATGGCCCATTCGATGGGGTCCTGGCTGACCGTCGAGGCGCTGCGCCAGATGGCGATCCGCGACGGCCGTGTGGCGCCGAAAATCCAGAACGTCATCCTCGCCTCCCCCGATCTCGATGTCGACGTCTTCGGCCGGCAACTCGCCGAGCTCGGGGAGAAGCGGCCGAATTTCACGCTGTTCGTTTCGCGCGACGACCGGGCGCTCAGCCTCTCCCGACGGATTTCCGGCAATATCGACCGGCTCGGCCAGGTGGATCCGACCGTCGAACCTTATCGCACCGAGTTCGAGAAGGCCGGCATCGCGGTACTTGATCTCACCGCACTGAAGACCGGCGACCGCCTGAACCACGGCAAGTTCGCCGAAAGCCCGGAAGTGGTGAAACTGATCGGCAACCGGCTGATCGCCGGCCAAGCCGTGAGCGATTCGGATGTCGGCCTGGGCGACCGGATCGGCGCTGTCGCATTGGGTGCCGCCCAGACCGTCGGCGGTGCCGCGAGCGTCGCCGTCAGCACACCGATCGCGATCTTCGATCCGGCCACGCGGCGTACCTACAACGAGCAGGTTGACCGGCTCGGCAATGCCGTTGGCAATACGGTGACGACAGCCGCCGGGCAATAAACGCCCATCGGCTTCCGACTGTGCTTGATTTGACATGGAAACGGAATAGGTTCCCGAGCATCCCATTTCGAGTGCCGAGGAATCACCATGCAGGCCATCGTCCAAGACCTGAAATCCGCCGTCGCGAAAGCAAACGCCACGGATATTCGCGCCGCCTTCGCAGCCGATGCCGGCCGTTTCGCGAAATTCAGCGCCGTTTTCGAAGACCTCCTGATGGATTATTCCAAGACGGCCGTGAACGACGAGATCATGATGCTGCTCGAAAAGCTGGCGGATGCCGGCGGCGTCGCGGCCAAGCGCGACGAGATGTTCTCCGGTGTGGCGATCAACTTCACCGAAGGCCGTGCCGTGCTGCACACCGCATTGCGCAACCGCGCCAATACGCCCGTGTTGGTAGACGGCAAGGATGTGATGCCGGATGTCAACGGCGTGCTCGCCGCCATGGGCAGGTTCGCCGACGGCATCCGTTCGGGCACGCTCACGGGCGCGACCGGCAAAAAGATCACCGATGTCGTCAACATCGGCATCGGCGGTTCCGACCTTGGCCCGGTCATGGTCACGCTGGCGCTGGCGCCTTTCCATGACGGTCCGAGGGCGCATTTCGTGTCCAACGTCGATGGCGCCCATATCGCCGACACGCTGAAGCTGCTCGATGCGGAAACGACGCTGTTCATCGTCGCCTCCAAGACCTTCACCACCATCGAGACGATGACCAATGCGGCCTCGGCGCGTGCCTTCATCGCCGACAGGCTCGGGGAAGCGGCCGTCGGGCATCATTTCTGCGCCGTCTCCACAGCGCTCGACAAGGTTGCCGCCTTCGGCATCGAGAGCGAGCGCGTGTTCGGATTCTGGGACTGGGTCGGCGGGCGTTATTCGATCTGGTCGGCGATCGGCCTGCCGCTGATGATCGCCGTCGGGCCTGAGAATTTCGGCAAATTCCTCGACGGCGCGCACGCGATGGACACTCATTTCCGCACCGCGCCGGTGCGCCAGAACCTGCCGATGCTGCTCGGCCTGATCGGCTTCTATCACCGCAACGTGCTCGGTTATCCGTCGCGCGCCATCCTGCCCTACGACCAGCGGCTGCTGCGCTTCCCGGCCTATCTGCAGCAGCTCGACATGGAATCCAACGGCAAGGGTGTGACGATCGACGGCACGCCGGTCGAGGGCAATTCCGGCCCAGTCGTCTGGGGCGAGCCGGGCACCAACGGCCAGCACGCCTTCTACCAGCTCATCCACCAGGGCACGAGCATCATCCCGGCCGAGTTCATGATCGCTGCGAACGGTTTCGAGCCGCATCTGCGCCACCAGCACGAGCTGCTGATCGCCAACGTTCTGGCACAGTCGGAAGCGCTGATGAAGGGCCGCACTTTCGAAGAGGCCAAGAAGCAGCTGACCGACAAGGGCATGGACGACAAGAAGGCCGATTTCATCGCGCCGCACCGCGTCTTCGCCGGCAACCGCCCGTCGATCACCTTCGTCTACGACAAGCTGACACCGTTCGCGCTCGGCCGGCTGATCGCGCTTTACGAACATCGTGTCTTCGTCGAAGGGGTGCTGTTCCGCATCAATTCCTTCGACCAGTGGGGCGTCGAACTCGGCAAGGAACTGGCTACCGGCCTGCTGCCCGTCGTCGAAGGCAAGGAAAGTGCTGCCGGCCACGACGCCTCGACGCAGGGGCTGGTGAAGGCATTGCTCGCCGCCCGAAAATGACGCCTCGGCTCTTCCCGTGAGGCCGAGATATTTCCTTTGCGAGGGAGAGTTTCATGGAAGGCAAGGAACCCAGTCGAACGGCCCGCACAGTCGCGGGCCATCGCGCCGCCCATCAGATTGCCGACAAGGCCTTCGTTTTCCAGGATCCTTATGCCCGGCTGATCCTCGACGACGAGGCGCTGGCCGAGGCCGATACGCGGGCGCTCGACCCGTCCGCACGGACGTTCCGGCTGTTCATTGCAGCGCGCAGCCGTTTCGCGGATGATTGTCTGGCGGCCGAGGTCGAACGCGGCGTGAGGCAGGTCGTCGTCCTCGGCGCCGGGCTCGACACGCTCGGGCTGCGCAATCCCTATCGCGATCTGGGTGTGTCGGTCTTCGAGGTCGACCATCCGGCAACCCAGGCCTGGAAACGGGAGAGGCTGTCGGCCGCAGGCCTTGCAGCCGACCTGACCTTTGTCCCCGTCGACTTCGAGCGCGAGGATCTCTCCGAACGGCTGGCAGCGGAGGGGTTCCGCCACGACAAGCCCGCTCTTTATATCTGGCTCGGCGTCGTTCCTTATCTCGAGCGGGAGACCGTTTTCTCATTGCTGCGCTTCGTCGCCAGCGGCACCGGAACGGGTGTCGTCTTCGACTATTCCGAGCCGCTTGAAAACTATGCGCCAGAACGGCGCGCACGCGCCGAAGCCATGAAGGCAAAGGTCGCCGCGAGCGGCGAACCCTGGATCACTTTGCTCGATCCCGCCGAACTCTCGGTGGAACTGACGGCAACGGGCTTCCAGTATATCGAGGATCTCGGTCCTTCGGGCATAGCGGCACGTTATTTCGGCGCCGCACCGCAATCGGGCAAGGGCGATGCCGGCCCCCATATCCTGTTTGCGCGCCAGATACCGCCGGTCTGAACCGGCGGCCGCTCATCAAATCAGGGACTCAGAGGCCGATTTCATGGGCGAAGGGCGGATTGGCGCCGGCGCGCGATACGGTGACGGCGGCAGCCTTTGCGCCCAGCGCCAAGGCATTGGCAACCTGAGCCTCGGCGAGATTGGCAACCTGCGGCTTGGTCAGCAACCCCTGCATCCTCAGCGAGGCCAAAATGCCCGCGTCGAACGTGTCGCCGGCGCCGACCGTATCGACCACCGTGACGCGCTCGCTCGGCACCGAGACCTTGAAGTTTTTGGTATAGCCGGTCGCGCCTTCCGCTCCACGCGTGAGAACCACCAGCTTGGCGCCCTGATCCAGCCAATGCGCCGCCAGCGTATCGTGGTCGCCCTGCATGCCGAACCAGTCCAGGTCTTCATCGGAGAACTTGATGATATCGGACATGGCGGCCATCCGGCGGACGCGGTCCATGTGCTTCGGCTTGTCCGTGATGAAGCCCGGGCGGATGTTCGGATCGAACGAGATGACCCGCTTCCCATGTTCGCGGGCCATCAGCGCTTCATAGGTGCCGCCGCACGGTTCGGGGATCAGGCTGATCGCACCGAAATGCATGGCCTCGCAGTCATCGCCGAGCACCGGCAGGTCTGCTTCGGTGATCATCCGGCCGGCGGTGCCTTCGTCGTAGAAGGCATAGGTCGCCTGTCCGTTGACGAGTTTCACGAAGGCGATGGTGGTCGGGCGGGAGGAGACCGCCGCTAGGCTGTAATCCACGCCGCTCTTTGCCAGCGTGTCCCGCAGCACGTCGCCCATCATGTCGTCGGAAATGCCGGTGAAGAACGCGGTCGGCTGGCCAAGCCGGCCGAGCGCGATCGCGGTATTGAAGATCGCGCCCCCGGCATAGGGCGCAAAACCCTTTTCACCCAGCGTGGTGTCACGCGGGAGCATATCGATCAGGGCTTCGCCGCAGCACAAAATCATAAAATCCTCCCGCGCGCTTCTTCAGCAGTTTTTCAATCGATTAAGCGAGCTTTTGCCAAAAGGCCAGAGCAAAAAATCACAACGCGATCTCGCTGACGCCGCCATTGCGTCCCGACCAGGCCAGCGGCGCATCGAGGAAGGACTCGACTTCCGACAAAGTCTTCTCATCGAAAAGCTTCTGCTCCCGCGCGGCGGCCAGCACGTTGCGCCAGGTGGCGATATGATGGAACTGGACTTTGCCCCTTGCAAACCGTTCCCAGACTTCCGGGTACATATCGTAGAAGAACAACGCCATGCCGTGATCGACGACACCGCCGGCCGCCCGGATGGCATCGATGAAGGTGAACATGCCGCCGCCAACCGTGGTCAGATCCTCGATGACCAGAACGCGCGCGCCTTCAGGCATATGGCCCTCGATCTGGGCATTGCGGCCATGGCCCTTCGGCTTCTTGCGGACATAGATCATCGGCAGACCGAGGCGCTCCGACAGGAAGGCAGCAAACGGGATGCCCGCCGTCTCGCCGCCTGCGATACAGTCGAACTTCTCGAAGCCGGCGTCGCGCAGGACGGTGGCTGCTGCGAAATCCATGATCGCCGAGCGGATTCGCGGGTAGGAGATCAGCTTGCGGCAGTCGATATAGACCGGGCTCATCATCCCGGAGGAGAGCTTGTAGGGCTTGTCGGCGCTGAAATGAACCGCTCCGATCTCCCAGAGCATCTTTGCCATCAGTTCGGCCATTACGCCGCGGTCCGGAAATGTGGTTTGAATCATGCGCCCGCTCCTTTTGTCAAAACCACGCGCCGCAATAGCAGCATGCGGCCGAGTATGCCAGACGACGGAGAAAATAAGAGCGAATCAGGCGATGGTACGTGTTTCGCTCGTATCGACGGGACGCAGGTAACCTGCAACCTCGACCCGATTACGGCCGGCCCGCTTTGCCTCGTAGAGTGCGTTGTCGGCAAGGTTAAGCACGGTTTCAAAAGGCTGGCCCGCAGGGGCACCCACGGCGACGCCGGCGCTGACCGTGCATCTCAACACCACCTCGCCGATAGAGATTTCCCGGGCAGCGAAGCGACGGGAAATGTCATTGGCGATCCGCTCGGCGCGTCCGGGAAGGACGCCGTCGAGGATCATCACGAATTCCTCGCCGCCCAGTCGGGCAACGGTATTCCGCACTTTCATGCCGCTCAGGAGATCTTCGGCAAACAGTTTCAGCACCTGATCGCCGGTTGCATGGCCGTGCTGGTCGTTGATGGACTTGAACCGGTCGATATCGAAAACGATGATGGCGGTCGATGAATTGAGGTTGCGATGGCCATGCTGCTCGAAGAGAGCGCGACGGTTGAGAAGCCCCGTCAGCGCATCGGTCATCGCCTCGTGACGATGATGGGCCGCCATGCGCCACTGATGAAGCGCCAGCGAAAGCGCACCGATGCCGGTCATCCCGGCAATGCAGACGGCGATATTGAGGTTTTCCGCCCAGTTGTCCGGCGCGTGACCCAGCACCCATTGCTGTCCGTCGATCAGAACAAGAGCGCACAAGACAAACGAAGCGGAGGTGGCGGCATAAAGCACCGCCATTCCGATCAACGGTCCTGGCGCTTCCTCACGGGCACGCCAATATTGGCGAGCCGTTTCGAGAAGCAGTGCCGCCGTCGCGAGGTTCATGACGATGAAACCGAGGCCATCGAGGCCGGTTATCATCAGCGGCAGGCCGAAGGTGACTGCGGCTGCAGTGATGGCAACCGCCGTGATCCAGGGTTGCGTACCGCCGCGAAATTGCACGGATGCCGCATAGATCGTGCTGAACCCGGCCATCAGGAAGGTATAGGCGATCGAGGCTCCGACGGCGCCGGCTTCGACGGTATAGGAACTATAGGCGAAAATGCCGGAAACGGTCAGGCAGAGCGCCACGACGAGGGTGAGCAGGAAGGAATCGGTACGGCGCGAATACCATGTGCCGAACAGCGTCACCATCAGGCACGCCGCCGAGACGCCCAGCGCGAGCAGAAGAGAATGATAGTCCAGCATCATGCCTAGCTTTCTCTTCGGGTAGATCCCGGCGGGAAAATCTTGGGCGCCAAGCTAAACCCGGATCGTCTCCAAAAGGTTACCGGGCCAGTCCAAATACCATCAATCCGATCAGGGCTAGATCTTACTTCTCGGCCACCTGCCAGTGCAGCGGGAACATGGGGTCAAAGACCGTGATCGGCCCCCCGCCACTGTCGCGCTTGCCGGGGAATTTCACCGGCTCGTCATGCTTCTCAAGCGTGATCGTCTCTTCGTTCGGCTTCAGGCCGTACCAGGCCGGGCCGTTGAGGGAGGTAAATGCCTCCAGCTTGTCGAGCGCATTTTCATCCTCGAACACATGGGCGAGGCAGCTCATCGTATTGACCGACGTATAGATGCCGGCGCAGCCGCAGGCGCATTCCTTCAACGGATCGACGTGAGGGGCGGAATCGGTGCCGAGGAAAAAGCGCGCATCGCCCGATGTCGCTGCCGCCCGGAGCGCCAGGCGATGGTTCTCGCGCTTTGCGACCGGCAGGCAGTAATAGTGCGGCCGAATGCCACCGACGAGGATGGCATTGCGGTTGATGATCAGGTGATGGGTGGTGATCGAGCCGGCGAGATTACCCTTCGACGACTTGATGTAGTCGATGCCGTCGGCGGTCGTCACGTGCTCCATGGTGACCTTCAGTTCCGGCAGACGCTTACGCAGCGGGTCGAGGACGGTTTCGATGAAGACGGCCTCACGGTCGAAAATATCGACCTCCGGGGTGGTGACCTCGCCATGCACGCAGAGCGGCAGACCGATCTTCGCCATGCGCTCCAGGACCGGCATCGCCTTGTTGAAATCGCGCACGCCGCCATGGGAATTGGTCGTCGCACCGGCGGGATAAAGCTTTACGGCCGAGATCAGGCCGCTCTTTGCGCCCTCTTCCACATCGTCCGGATCGGTATGTTCCGTGAGGTAGAGCGTCATCAGCGGCTCGAAGCGGTCGCCGGCCGGCAGGGCTGCGAGAATGCGCTCGCGATAGGCCGTCGCATCAGTGGTCGTTACCACCGGCGGCACCAGGTTGGGCATGATGATCGCACGCGCGAAATGCCGGCTCGTATCGCCGATCACCGCCTTCAGGACATCGCCGTCGCGCAGGTGCAGGTGCCAGTCATCAGGGCGGCGAAGCGTGAGCGTTTTCATGAGAGGCTTCCGAACGTGATCGATCCGTCCGCCATAACATCAAAGACGCCGACAAAACAATCCGACGACACCAGGAACCTGAAATTCCGCGGGGCCTGACGGAGACTGGTTTTCACGCGAATGTGCGAGATCCAAAGGCTTCCGGCGCACGAATAGTGTCAGGCGCACGGAACCGGCATCCGCCTGCGGCGTTCGTTAAGCTATCTGAAGAATCAGTAAATCGGAGCGAACAATGAAATCCCGCTTCTCCAAAGTCAACAGGGGTTTTGCGATTGCCACAGGTACTGCCGTCGCGCTCTGCGCGCTGACGGTTTCGCCCGGCGCCGAGGAACGGGCCAACCTCCAGCTCGCCTCGGCGATGCAGACGGAATGCGACCGTCTCGCCGGCAGCCCCTACGATCAGCAGCGTAACGGCGAGTTTGCGCCGGTCGGAATTTCCGATATCGACGGCACCGCAGTCGACGCCTGCCGGGTAGCCTACGGTGCAACGGGAAATCCGCGTTATGCCTACCAGCTTGGCCGCGCTCTGAACAAGATCCAGCAGGCTGACCAGGCCATGAACGCCTACGATATCGCGGTCCAGGCGGGTTATGCCGCGGCCAAGGTCAATTTCGGCATGCTGATGGGCCGGCTTGGCGACGAGCGGTCGGAATTCCAGTTCTATACGGAAGCTGCCGACAGCGGCAACGTGCTTGCGGCCTACAATCTCGGCGTCGCCTATCGCGACGGCCTCGGCACTCAGCCCGATGTCCAGCGTGCGCTGACATGGTTCGAAAAAGCGGCGGCGGAAGGCGATGATACCGCCGCCTTCAACATCGGTGCCATCTATGACGAGGGCCAGCTCGTGGAGCAGGACGACCAGACGGCGATTGCCTGGTACGATCTGGCGGCTCAGCGCGGCAATACCGACGCGATGATCAATCTCGGCCTGATGTACGAGGCTGGCGAAGGCATCGAGGCCAATGCCCTGAAGGCCGCAGAAATGTATGGCAAGGCCGCCGAGAAGGGCGACGTTTTCGGCGCATACAAATTCCTGCAGATGCAGGAACTGGGCGTGGTTCCGGGCCCGAGCGATCCGGCGACGACCGAAGGCGTCAGTTCGCTGGTCCTGAAGCCGGGCGACATGGAACAGCCGGCCGGCGTCGGCAAGGACATCTGATTCAGATATCCCCGGCCGACGGCCCCCAGACGTCGGTCATCGCAAAGCCGTCCGACAGCGGGTCGAACGGGTCGAGCGCGACCTGATGCAGGCCGAAGGTAAAACCACGGCCGGTAATCGTCGGGATGATCGCCGGCTTTCCTGCGACCTCCGTCTCCGATGCCAGTCCCACTTCGAATTGCGAACCGATGATCGAGCGCGACTTGAAAACATCCCCTGTCTTCACCCTGCCGCGCGCATGCAGCGCTGCCAGGTTGGCCGAATTGCCGGTGCCGCAGGGCGAACGGTCCGCCCTCCCCGGCCACATCGTGGTGCAGGTGCGCACGGTGCCGTCGGCTTCGGTATCACGGAACATCACGTAAGCGACGCCGGAGATTGCCGGGATCTCCGGATGCACGACCTCGATCTGCTTGTTGATCAGGTCCTTCAGCACCATGCCGGCCTGCACAAGTGCGGCGGCATTGCCCTTCTCGATGGTCAGGCCGATCTGGCCGACATCCACCAGTCCGTAAAAAATCCCGCCGTAGCAAAGATCCAGCGTAATCTCGCCCCATGACGGGGTCTGAACCTTCACGTCAAGCTGATGCACGAAGGACGGCACCATGGTGAGCCTTACCTTCTCGCAGCGCCCGTCGCGGCAGGTGGCGGTCGCCCTGACCAGGCCGGCCGCGGTTTCGAGGGTCACGACGGTTTCGGGCTCCTTCATCTCGACGATGCCGGATTCCAGAAGCGCGGTTGTCACGCAAATGGAGTTCGAGCCGGAGCTCGCATGGGCCTGGTCGGGCTGCAGGATGATGAAGGCCGCATCGGCATCCGGATGTTTCGGCGGCAGCAGCAGATTGACCGAGCCGATCGGCGCGCCGCGTGGTTCGAGGCAGAGGAAGCGGCGAAGCTCGTTGCCCTTCGGATCGGTATTCAGCCAGTGCAGCTGGGCGGCAACCGTTTCGCCCGGGATCTTCGGCACGCCGCCGATCGCGACCTTGCCAATCTCGCCCTCGCAATGAACGTCCAGCAACTGGATCGTGCGTTTCCATCTCATTCTACATACTCCGATCAGACGTGACGGGTGACGCCGCCATCGACGCGGATGTTCTGGCCGGTGATGTAGCCGGCGCCATCCGACAGCAGGAAGGCGGTCGTCTTGGCGATCTCCTTCACCTGGCCAAGGCGCTTCATCGGCACCTTCTCCGCCGTCCCCGGCTTGTGGTCGAGGCTGTCGATGTAGCCCGGCAGAACGCAATTCATGCGGATATTGTCGGCCGCGTAGCGATCCGAATAAAGTTTCGCGAACGCACCCGCGGCGGCACGATAGGTGCAGGAGACCGGGAAGACCAGCGAGGGCTCATAGGCGGCGAACGTGGTGATGTTGACGAAGGCGCCCTTGCCCTGTTTCAGCATGACGGGCGTCACCAACCGCGCCATGCGCACCAGCGACAGGATCATCATGTCCGAACCGAGGGCCCAGTCCTCATCGGTGATATCGAGCAGATCGCCCTTCGGGGGATGGCCCGTGAGATTGACCACCGCATCGATGCGGCCATAGGTCTTCATGGTGAGATCGAAGATCGCCTGGATGTCTTCGGCCTTTTCGGCCACGCCGCGGGAGGCGACGCCGCCGAGCTCGGCGGCCAGTTTCTCGCAGCTTTCCGAGGGCGACATCAGCGCGAGCTTGTAACCCTGCGCATGCAGTTCGCGGGCGACCGCTTCGCCCATGCCGCGACCACCGCCGGTGATCAGCGCGACCTTTTCCGTCTCAGCCATCGGAATCTCCTCTCAATCACTCTTCGCCCGCGGGGCAGGCTTTTCAAACAGATATATCAGCGCCGTAGCTTTGCCTACCGTCTTCAGCGAAGCCAGCGATAACCGAGATTGAGCCGCGTTTTGCCGTCGCCGTAATAATAGGGCAACGACAGGGATTTCACAGGCGATGCGGTCAAAGCGAGCCTGTCGATGGAGGAAAGATCGATGGGCGGCGGCGGTCCCGCCCCGCCCCTGTCATCGGCCCAGATCGCCAGGACCGGACCTTTCATGGCGCCCGGAGCCGGGAAGCCGGCGACCGGCTGTTCGGAATTGATGACCGGGACATCGGCGAACTGCAGCCGCATATTGCCGGCCAGGTGCATGCCAGCCGCGACGATGACCGCCGGCCGGCCTTCGGCCTTCAGCGTTTCGGCGACGGATGCGAAAGGATAATTGATACGGGTGTAGGCACCGGTAAGCCCGCCGGTAAACGTCTTTCCCGCCAGCGGAAGCAGCGTCACACCCATGATGACGACAAAAACGGGGACGAAGCGCTTGAGGTGGGACGTGGTATCGACGTCGGCACGTTCCAGTTTCAGGAGCAGATAGAGCGGCAGCGGCAGCAGATAAGGATCCAGCCAGCGTTCGGTGATCTTGGTCGTGCCGGTGAAGAGGATCACCAATACGACGCCCAGCAAGCCTATTGCCATCATCAGTCCCAGGAGACGCGTCCAGCGGTCGCCGGCCTTCAGCGATCGCCGGAAGTCCTTCTTGAAGGCGACCGCGAAGATGATGACGGTCAGCGCGCCGAACGCCAGGCAGGCGAGCGCCAGCGAGCCGAGGGCGCGGGCAACGCGAACCACGCCATGCGGGGCATTCGTCTCGACCATCTTGCTGATCGTGCCTGATGTCGCGAGATCGAGATTGCCCAGAAGCCAGAGGACGTGCGGGAGGACGATCGCCAGGCTGACCAGCGCGGTCAGGAGGACACGCGGATCGAAAAGGCGGGCACGCCACTGCCTGTCGCAGAACACTGCAATGATTGCGGAAGCCGGCATCAGCACAAAATTGTATTTGGAGATCGTACCGATCCCGATCGCCAGCCCGAGGACCACGTAGCCTTGCCAATCTGGCCGGGTGAGCGTCCGCAAGAGGCCGTAGAGGCACAACGACGTCGCCATCAGAACCGCGACAGTGTGCGTCAGATCCTGTTGCGGCATGTAGGAGAGCTGCGGCAGGGTGAGCAGGCTCAGCATCACCAATGCCGCAAAGCCTGGCCGGGCATCGAGCTCGCGGGCCGCCATGCCGAAAAACACGTAGCACAGCAGCAACATCAGGAATTTCGGCAAGGTCAGCGAGAAGAGCGAGATCCCCATGACGCTGACAAAGGCATTCTGGACCCAATTGTAGAAAGGCGGCTGCGGCCCGTAACCGGCAAGCCAATATTGCGAGAACAGCGCCTGCTCCGCCTCGTCCAGTGTCAGGGCGTTGGGCAGGATGAGGCGGACGACGATGCTCAGCAGGAAATACGCGCCGAGAAAAAGCGTCGCTGGCCAAAGACCGCGGCCAAGAAACGCCGCCAGCCAGCCGGACTTTTTCAATTCTTCGGAACGCACCGCGTCCATGCTCTCACGATCCATTTTCGCTTCTTGCGGAAAACATCATGGGCAGCAGGTGGCACGGCTTGCGGCGCGGATCAATAGAAACGGCTCTCACTCGGGAGATTTCGGATTGATCCAGCGCGCCAGAGACAATGAGCGGTCAATTTGCAGTGCCGTATAAGCCTCGACAAGATCGGCAAGGCCGAAGCTGCGATTGAGACCGCTCGGGTTCGGCAAGATCCACACATTCGCGCCGCAAAACCGGGAGGGCTGCGGCCCCCAATCGACCTTGCCGCCTTCGATCGCCTCATAGGCGGCCTTGCCCAGAAACGCGACGGTCTCGGGCCGGAAATGCTCGAGCTTCGCGCGGAACGCTTCTGCGGATTTCCGGAACTCGCGCTGCCGAAGTTCGGCAGCGCTACGGGTGGCGCGCGGGACGGCGGCGGTGATGCCGCAGCCGAACTCCAGCAGGCGCCGGTCTTCGACAGCCGGAATCCTGACCGTCGTAAAACCGGAAAGCTGCAGCACGCGCCAGAAGCGGTTGGATGCCGATCCAAAATTATGGCCGGTAGCGGCCGCTTGTACACTGGGATTTATGCCGCAAAAGACGACCGGCAATTCCGGGGCAAGGATATCGAAGGATGACAGTTCCATGGCCTGCGAAAGATCTGCCTAAAAACCAGTAAGGGTCAGAAGCCCAGATCGCTGAGGCCCGGATGATCGTCGGGCCGCCGGCCGAGTGGCCAATGATAGCGTCGGTCGGTCTCGCGGATAGGAGCGTCGTTGATGGAGGCAAGGCGCCGACGCATCAGGCCGTGTTCGTCAAACTCCCAATTCTCGTTGCCATAGGACCGGAACCAGTTGCCGCTGTCGTCGTGCCATTCGTAGGCAAAGCGCACTGCAATGCGGTTTTCCCGGAAGCTCCAGAGCTCCTTGATGAGCCGGTAATCCAGCTCGCGCTGCCATTTGCGGGTCAGGAACCCGACGATCGCCTCGCGCCCCTCGACAAATTCGGCCCGGTTGCGCCAGAAGCTATTGATCGTATAGGCGAGCGCCACGCGCGCCGGATCGCGACTGTTCCAGCCGTCTTCCGCAAGGCGGACTTTCTCGGCAGCCGTTTCCAACGTGAACGGTGGCAGGGGAGGACGTTGATCGCTCATTGATTGTCTCCTCGGGTGGCAAGACGGACGCGCAGCTCGGCGTTTTCGGATTCGAGTTGGGCAAGACGATCCCTGAGCGGACGGACCGCCTCATTCACTTCTCCATCGGTGAAACGAGGGGTGATGTGCTGTGGGCAGTTCCAGTCGAAGCTCTCGAGCCGCAACCGGAAGATACGCTCGATCCTGGCCCGGTAGTTGGGATCGGTGACCAGAATAGTCAGATCAGGCTCCGCGTCGAGCGCCACCTCCTCGACATGGGCATAGATCTTCAGCCGGGCGCGACGGGCATAGTCCATCAGAAAGAGGCAGACCCGGTCGTTCGCCGCGACATTGCCGGTGCTGATATATTGGCGATTGCCGCGATAATCCGCGAAAGCCAGCGTGCGGTCGTCGACAAGCTTTAGGAAGCCGCGCGGGCCGCCCCGGTGCTGCACATAGGGCCAGCCCGTCTCCGAAACCGTCGCCATATAGAAGCTGTCGCGGTCGGCGATGAATGCCGCTTCGTTTTCCGTCAGACGGTCGAACTCGCGATCGCCCTTGAAATCCTGCCAAACGTGGTCGATGCCCATCGCCTTTTGCGCCGCACGGACGCTGGGCGTTATAGCGATATCGAGAAAGCCATAGGACATTGATGGACCTCCTTCAGGTCGGAAGCCGCTATCGGCGGGTGGCGCGACAATGCCTCTTTTCACAAATCCGCGGAATACCGTAAGATTGAAACTCATCTTACCAGAAAATGGAAAGGCGGATGGATCGTTTCGAGGCCATGTCGATGCTGCTGGAGGTGGTGGACAAGGGCAGCCTGTCTGCCGCGGGTCGCTCGCTTCGGGTTCCCGTTCCGACGCTCAGCCGGAAAATTTCGGAGCTGGAGGCATCGCTCGGAACGCGCCTGCTGATCCGCACCACCCGCAAACTCACGCTCACCGACGCAGGCATCACCTATGTGGCGGCGGCGCGGCGCATCCTTGAACAGGTCGCGGATGCGGAACGCGAGGCGGCCGGCGAGTTCAGCGCACCGAAGGGCGAGCTGGTCGTCACCGCGCCGATCATGTTCGGGCGGCTGCACGTCCTGCCTATCGTCACCGACTTCCTGGCGCTGTTTCCCGAAATCAACATCCGCCTGCTGCTCGCAGACCGCAACGTTCACCTCGTCGACGACCATGTCGATATGGCCGTCCGGATCGGGCCGTTGCCGGACAGCACGATGGTTGCGACGCGGATCGGATCGATGCGGATGGTGATCTGCGCCAGCCCCGCCCTGCTTGCAGCTCACGGCACACCGCAGACACCGGAAGATCTTCGACGGATGCCGTGGGTGACGTTCGAAGGGCCGATGCCATCGTCCGCTCGGGACATGCTGCCGGCGGGATCGAACGCGACCCATGGCGTTATCCCCCCATCCCGCCTTTCGGTTTCGACGGCCGAGGCCGCCGTAGACGCCGCGATGCGCAATGTCGGGGCAACGCGGCTGCTCCATTACCAGGTCGAGGAAGCGGTCAGGGCCGGCGCGCTTCGGATCGTTCTGGACTCCTTCGAACCGGAGCCACCGCCTATCCACCTCGTCCACGCCGCGCGTGGCCAGATGCCGCTCAAGATGCGCAGCTTCCTGGATTTTGCCGCACCCAGGCTGCGCCAGGCGCTCGACCGGATCAGCTCCGTCGCCTGACGTCGCCGCTGACGATCGCGTCGTCCGGCACCGTTTTTGGCATGCCGGAGGAGCTGAAACCGAGACTGCTTGTCATTATGACATCCACCCTATTTTAGAATGGATGTTCGGCCGCGGCCCATTGCACGGGAGCTTGAAAATGGCAGTAATTCAGGAAGAACCCCCGATCGCACTCCCCTCACATCCTGAGGAAATCAAATCCACTTTTGATCTGCGCGTGGGGAAGCACATTACCTTGCAAGGCAGCGCCAGAATAACGCCAGCGGGCGTGATCAGCACGGGAATCGCGATCGCCGCCATGACGCTTGCATTGGGGTATCTCATATCGTCAATGCGGCGTCGGGGGAATTAGGCGGACGCGCACTAACGCCTAAAGCCTATCAGCTCTCGACAGTGTTCAGAGATAATTGGAAGAAAAAGTGGCGCACCCGAAGAGATTCGAACTCCTGACCCCCAGATTCGTAGTCTGGTGCTCTATCCAGCTGAGCTACGGGTGCGTCTGCAAGCAGTGCGTTACCGCTTGCGTGGCGATCCTCTAAAACGTCCGCATTCCGATTGCAAGCGATTTTACCGAGGGCAACGTCATTTTGCTGTCACTTCTCGCTCAAACCGTTGAGAAGCAACATTTATTTGCATCAGGCCCGAACCCGGTAGTCCTCCAGCGAGACCGGGCGATCGGGAATTTCGATCCTAAACTGCGTGCCGGGACCCGGTTTTTCCACAAGCGCAATGGTGCCGCCATGGGCCAGGACAAGTTCGCGGGCAATGACGAGGCCAAGGCCGGTGCCGCCCGACCGCGCCGAACCGCGGAAGGCCGAAAACAGGTTCTCCCGGGCCTTTCGCGGCATGCCGGGGCCGGTGTCGTCGATGGTGATGCTGACGACGCTGCCGACCCGGTGCGCGGAGACCGTAACCCGGCGAACCATGGACGCATCCTGCGGATCGAAATTCACCAGCGCCTGGACGGCGTTCCGGCAGAGATTGTGGATGACGCGGAAAATCTGCTCGCCGTCGCAATCCACTTCGAGATCCCCGGCGATCTGGTCCAGAAACTCGATCCCGATTTCCGGATCGATCGCCAGCATGTCCCGCACGTCCTGGGCCAGGGCCGCAAAGCGGATGCGCCGGCGACGGGGCGCTGCCTCGGAGGCCTGGCCGTAAGCCAGGACTTCGCTGGTATAGCCCACCGCGCGGTCGATGGTGCGCAGCAGTTTCGGTGCAAAACTTCTCACCATCGGGTCATCGACATCAGTGAGGCGGTCGGACATCAATTGCGCCGAAGCCAGGATGTTGCGCATGTCATGGTTGATCTTCGATACGGCGAGGCCAAGATCAGCAAGGTTCTTCTGCTGCTTCAGGGTGCGCTGCAATTGCGCCTGCATGGCGGTCAGGTGCCGGCCGGCGACGGCAAGCTCGCCCCGGGAGCGGTCGCCCGTAAAGACGCGGCCGGGATCCTCCGGCTGCTCTGAGAAAAGCTGCATGCTGTGGGTCAGCCGCCGGATCGGCATGATCATCATGCGATTGATGGCCAGGAAAATCAGCACCGCGGTGATCAGCGAGATTAGCAGCGACAGGAGAAACATCGTCTTGGAATATTTCAGCATGTCCTTGCGCAGCGCGTCATCGGTCATGACCAGTTCGATGACCATGTCGCTGTCACCGATCGGGCCATAGACACGCATGACGCGGCCGCCACCGAAAACGAGCGTGTCGACTGCGTCGCACATTGCGGAGATCAGCGGTGTATTGGCAAGGTCGTATACGTGGTCGATCTGGGGCTGAGTGTCCGTGGCCGCCAGCAGGCGAGACGTGCCGTCCTTGCGGAGCGCGATCACCTTGGTGCCGGTCGCAAGCAGCGTGTCGTCCTGGACCGCGCGGGGAAGCTCGGCGGGCTGCAGCCCGTCGATGACGATGCCGGCTGCGGCGGCGGTATCCAGGCGATCGCGCAGCCAGTTCATCCGCATGGTCGCGATGGAGGGGACGAAGATCAGAACTTCGGCCATCATCACGAAGATGACGGTGAGCCAGAGAAGCCTGCCGGAAAGGCCGCGGAAAAGGCGCGGCATGGTTTCCGGTCCCGCGCCTTCCGGCGAGGACCCCGAGCGCCCCGAGGCATGAACCTCGTCGTCCATGCGGACCTCCGTTTCCGAATACCCGGCCCGTCGGACGGGAGCAGGCTCAAGTATGATCGGCCATTTTATAGCTTCAGCTTTTTTTTACCAGTCCCTTTGCCGCAGTGCAAAAGAGAAAGCGGAGAACAGTTACCTGCCTCCGCTTCCTTATTCGATCGACATCCGAAATTGGATCAGAATTCTTCCCAATCTCCGGCAACGGCGGCCGTTGCCGTCGCGGCGGCGGTGGCGGCTCCGCCGAAAGCCCGCGACAGCGCACCCGTCATCGCCTTTACCGGAGAGACCCGCGGCCGGTGAGCGGTCGTCGCCGTAACGACGGGCCGGGCGGTTTTGACTGGCTGGGCAACGCGTTCGCCGTCCTGGCCGATGTCGAAATTGGAGACGAGTGCAAACAGGCTGTCGGCCTCGGAGGACAATGTCTGCGTCGCTGCCGACGTCTCCTCGACCATGGCGGCGTTCTGCTGCGTGACCTGGTCCATCTGGTTGACCGCGGTGCTGACCTCGCCGAGCCCTGTCGACTGTTCGCGCGAGGCGACGGCGATCGAATGGATATGGTCGTTGATGCGCAGCACGCGGGTTTCGATTTCCGACAGCGCCTCGCCGGTCTTCTGGACCAGCATCACGCCTCCGGCGACTTCCTCGCCGGACTTGCTGATCAACCCCTTGATGTCCTTTGCGGCACTTGCCGAGCGCTGGGCGAGTTCGCGGACCTCCTGGGCGACGACGGCGAAACCCTTGCCGGCTTCGCCGGCACGGGCTGCCTCGACGCCGGCATTCAGAGCCAGAAGATTGGTCTGGAAGGCGATTTCGTCGATGACGTTGGTGATCTGGGCGATCTCGCGGGAGGCTTGTTCGATGCGGCCCATGGCATCGACGGCGCTGCGCACCACCTCGCCGGACTGGACCGCGCTCTGCTTGGCCTCTCCGACCATGACGGTCGCCTCGTGCGCCCGTTCCGTCGAGCTCTTGACGACGGCGGTGATTTCGGCGAGCGCGGCGGAGGTTTCTTCGAGTGCCGCGGCCTGCTGTTCGGTGCGGCGGGACAGATCGTTGGTCGCGCGGCTCAGCTCGGCGGCGCTGCCGTTGATGGAGCCGGTCGCGGTGCGGACATTCCGCATCGTGCCGCGCAGCGTATCCATCGTGCCGTTGACATTGTGCTGCAGCTCGGCGAACGCACCCTTGAAAGTGCCCCGCATGCTGTCGGTGAGATTGCCCTCGGCGAGGCTTTTCACGACGCGCCGGGTTTCCGACACCCCGGCATCGACGCTCTCGACAAGCATGTCCACGTCACGGGCGAAATGGTCGAGGCTCTCCTCACCCCACTGCATGTTGATGCGACGGGTGAAATCCCCCTCGGCCGCGGCTGCGACAACGGCGGCCATCCGTGCCTGCAGATCGTCGCTCTTGCCGCGCATGGTCGCTTCGGACGCATTCATGCGCGCGACTTCGATGCCGTTCCTGCGGAAAATCTCGATCGCAGCCGCCATGTCGCCAATCTCGTCGGCGCGGTTGGCGCCATTGACGATCGTATCGAACTTGCCGTCGGCGATGTGTTTCATCGCCCTGGTCAGGTCGGTGATCGGATGGCTGAGCTGCCGGCGGCCCAGGTAAAGGCCGAAGCCGGCACCAGCGGCAACGCCTGCCAAGGTGACTGCCGAGACGAGGATGAAAAGCGTCTGGGTGAAATTGTTGAGTTCTTCGTTCACGGCCGCGAGAACGGCCTTGTCGGTGGCGACGATCGCGTCGATCTCCACCTGGTAGGCCTTGCGGTTGTTGCGGTTGGCGTCGTTGTTGCCCTGTTCGTTGGCAGCGGCCGGGCTCACCTCCCGGCCAAGACGGGCTGTCTCGGTCCGGAAACCGGTGAACTCCTTGGAGCGGGCGAGCAGCTTGTCGAATGCGGCGCGCTCGTCAGCGGGAACGATCTTGTTCCAGTCATTGAGAAGCTTGCCCATCTCGTCGAGGTAACCGAGGATGCCATCCCCGAATTTTCCACCCTCCTTGGTATCCTTCGACATGTAGACGCCGCGGGATTCCATAACGACGGCAGTGACGAGGCGGTTCAGGTGTTCGCCCTTGTGCGCCCGGTCGGCGGCCAGTTCATATTGAACCATCATCTGGCGATATTCAGCCATGGCGAACAACGCCATTCCGCCGATAAAGCAGGCCACGAGGCTCATCAGACCGACGAGGAGGTTGATTTTCCCTCGAATTTTCATTGTTTTTCCTTCCAGACGCCACTTTACCGTGTGAGAAAGAGCGTGCTCGTAAACGACGCCTCTTCCATTCCATGCTAAAATTAGCCTTTAGAAATTAAAGAAATGCTTAGAGGTGAGGACGTGGCCGGCCGATAGGACATTGAACTTTTCCTGCAGGAGTTTGAGGCGGTCCGTGCGTGCAAGGCGAAGATCGCATCCGGTGTTTCGCCCCTGAATTCAAAGGGGCCTAGGGAGCGGCGACATTCCAACCACGCGGATATCTGTGGTGATGGCTTTGATCGAAGCTCGAGCGGCCGCGGGCCCGCATGCAAAAAACCCGGCGGCGATTGACTTTTCCGCCGGAGTCCTCCTATAAGCCGCCCACGTTCAGCTCCGGCCGGCTTGCACGCATGCAGCCGCTTGCGCAGATCGTTTTCCGAAGCGCTCTTGCCGTCGTGATGACGGCAAACTCCAAGAAGGGCCGCACACCGCGGTATTAAAATAAATGAAGCGTACCTATCAACCGTCCAAGCTTGTTCGCAAGCGCCGCCACGGATTCCGCACCCGCATGGCCACCAAAGGTGGTCGTCTGGTTCTTTCCGCACGTCGCGCCCGTGGCCGCAAGCGTCTCTCGGCCTAAGGCCTGAGATGCCCGAGACAACCGGGCGATGACGACTGAGAAAAAGAACGAGAAAACTGTCGGGCGGCTTCAGAGCCGGCCGCAGTTCCTTGCCGTCCGCGAGGGCGAAGCCCGCAGGGGCCGGAACTTCCTTCTGGAAGTCCTTGATCGGAACCAGCCGGACGAAGCGCCGCGCGTCGGTTTCACCGTTACAAAAAAACATGGCAACGCGGTCGAACGCAACCGCATGCGACGCCGGCTCCGCGAGGCGGTGAGGCAATCTGCCGGATTTGCAATGAAGAACGGACACGACTATGTGATTGTCGCGCGGCGGGAGGTGCTCAACGCCCCCTTTGCGGATATGACGGCTCAGCTTATCGAGCGTATCGAAAGCAAGCCGAGACCAAAGCGGTCCGAGGAGACCCGTTCCAGGAAAGCATGATGGAAAAGAACCGCAATTACTTCATCGCGATCGCGCTCTCGGTGCTGATCGTTCTTGCCTGGCAGTTCCTCTATATGAATCCGAGGATGGAAGCCCAGCGGCGCGCCGAGGAAGCGCAACGCGCGCTCCAGGGCGAAGCCGCCCAGACGACATCGCCGGAAAGCCCTGGTGCCCAGAGTGGTTCCGGCGTACTGGGGAACCTGCCCGGCGCGACCCCGGCAACTGCTGCGCTTTCCCGCGATCAGGCCATTGCCCGGTCGCAGCGCGTGCAGATCGAGACGCCTGCCCTGATCGGTTCCATCAATCTGACCGGCGCCCGTTTCGACGACCTCAAGCTGCGCGAGTATCACGAGACAGTCGACGACAAGAGCCCGATCATCACGCTGTTTTCGCCGTCCGACACCGCAGACGGCTATTTCACGGAAGTCGGCTACATCCCGAATGAATCGATCGGCACCGCTCCCGGCACCGGCACGCAGTGGACGCTCGCAAGCGGCGAAAAGCTGACCCAGCAGACGCCGGTGACGCTTACCTTCACCAACGACAAGGGCGTGACCTTCACGCGTACGATTTCGGTCGACGACCATTACATGCTGACCGTCGCCGACAAGATCGACAACAAGACGGCCGCTCCGGTGAAGCTGACGCCGTATGGCCGCGTGCTGCGCAACAACAAGCCGGCAACGCCCTCGGTCTGGGTCATCCACGAAGGCTTCATCGGCGTGATGGGCGAGAGCGGCAGCCTGAAAGAGAACACCTACGCCAATATCGAAAAAGAGCAGTTCACCAACGAAAAGGCGACGACCGGCTGGCTCGGCATCACCGACAAGTATTGGGCTGCGACCCTGGTGCCGCCGCAGACGCTGCCTTATGTCGGCCGCTTCTCGCATTTCAGCGGCGGCCAGGCGAGCTATCAGGCGGACTACAAGGGCGACGACCTGACGGTTCAGCCGGGTCAGTCCACCGAGCTCAAGAACCTCGTCTTCGCCGGCGCCAAGGAAGTGCCGCTGATCTCGCGCTACGAGACGGAGTTTGCCGTTCCGCAGTTCAACCGCCTGATCGACTGGGGGTGGTTCTACTTCATCACCAAGCCGATGTTCCAGCTGATGGACTTCTTCTTCCGTCACGTGGGCAATTTCGGCGTGGCGATCCTGCTGACCACCATCGTCGTCAAGGCGCTGTTCTTCCCGCTCGCCAGCAAGCAATACGCTTCGATGGCCAACATGAAGCGCATGCAGCCGAAGATGGAAGAGCTGAAGGCCAAGTTCGGCGACGACCGGATGGGCCTGCAGCAGGCGATGATGGCGCTCTACAAGGAAGAGAAGATCAACCCTATCGCCGGCTGCTGGCCGGTGCTGTTGCAGATCCCGGTCTTCTTCGCGCTCTACAAGGTCATCTACGTCACCATCGAAATGCGGCATGCGCCGTTCTTCGGCTGGATCCAGGACCTGTCCGCCCCCGACCCGACCTCGCTGTTCAATCTGTTCGGTCTGCTGCCCTACGACGTTCCGCATGCGCTGATGATCGGCGTTTGGCCGCTGGTGATGGGCGTCACCATGTTCGTTCAGATGCGCATGAACCCGACACCTCCGGACCCGACGCAGGCGATGATCTTCACCTGGATGCCGCTGGTATTCACCTTCATGCTGGCATCCTTCCCGGCCGGTCTCGTCATCTACTGGGCATGGAACAACACGCTGTCGGTGACGCAACAGGCGATCATCATGAAGCGCCACGGCGCCAAGGTCGAACTTTTCGACAACCTGAAGGGCCTGTTCCGGCGAAAACCGGCGCCGACGAAATAGCGCCCCGGCACAAACGAATGAGAAACCCCGGCCAGTCCGGGGTTTTCTTTTGGGAAAAGCGGCTGAAAAGCCCGAAAGCTTGACATTGCCGGCCAAAACCGTGAAGCCGTCCCCTTCGATAAAACAGGACGATCAGAACCGATGCCCGCAGACATGAGCACGGACGACAAGCCGTTATTCGGCCGCCCCTGGATCTTCATCCGGGGCGTGCCCTCGATGAAGTTCCTGCCGCCGGAAGGTCCCCTCGAAGTGGCCTTTGCCGGCCGCTCGAATGTCGGCAAGTCGTCGCTGATCAACGCGCTCGTCGGCCAGAAGGGTCTGGCGCGCACGTCCAATACGCCCGGCCGTACCCAGGAGCTCAATTACTTCGTACCGGACGGTTATTCGGGCCAAGGCGGCGACCTGCCGCCGATGGCGTTGGTCGATATGCCGGGCTACGGCTATGCCCAGGCGCCGAAGGAGACGGTCGATGCCTGGACCAAGCTGGTCTTCGACTATCTGCGCGGCCGCGCAACGCTGAAACGCGTCTACGTGCTGATCGACAGCCGCCACGGCATCAAGAAGAACGACGACGAGGTGCTCGACCTGCTCGACAAGGCCGCCGTATCCTACCAGATCGTGCTGACCAAGATCGACAAGATCAAGGAACCGGCCGTGGTGAAGCTGCTGGCCGAGACGCAGGAGAAGATCCGCAAGCGTCCCGCCGCCTTCCCGTTCGTGCTCTCGACCTCGTCGGAAAAAGGCAGGGGCATCGAGGAACTGCGCCAGGCGATCGCCGAAGCGGTCGGCCGGTCGCTCTGACCCAGCCCCGACAAGCAGATCCGGCCGCCCCGAAGAAAGACGACCGGATCCTGGCGTAAGAGCCTAATACGCGAAACCGGCTCTTACATTTTCGGCAAGAGAACCTTGTCGACCACGTGGATGACGCCGTTCGACTGCTTGACGTCGGCGATCGTGACATGTGCCACGCCGCCCATTTCGTCGGTGAGCGTGATCTTGCCCATGCTTTCCTTGGCCTTCAGGACGCAGCCACCGACGGTCTTGACGTCATGCGTGCCCTTGTCGTCCTTGATCATCTTCTCGATGGCCGTGGACATGGCATCCGCCGCGACCACGTGGCAGGTCAGCACCTTGGTGAGCTGTGCCTTGTTTTCCGGCTTCAGCAACGTTTCGACCGTGCCCTTGGGCAGAGCGGCGAAGGCTTCGTTGGTCGGTGCGAAGACCGTGAACGGACCCTTGCCCTGCAGCGTCTCGACCAGGCCGGCCGCCTTGACGGCAGCGACGAGCGTCGTGTGGTCCTTGGAGTTCATGGCGTTTTCGACGATGTTTTTGTTTTCGTACATCGCGGCGCCGCCGACCTTAGGATTGGCGGCGAAGGCTGTCACGGCGGTGGCGGACAGAACGGTCGCGACGGCGAGCGTGCGGAGTGCGGTCTTCAACATGGTGGCTTCCTCTCAACGAAACTGATTGCCCCGGCGCGTATCAGCGCCTCCAAGGCCTGGCGTCCCGACATCGGCGGAGACATCGCAAGAGACGGGAGGCGCGGGAAAAGAGTTTCAGCCGCGATAGGAAAGCAGCCGAAAAACTTTCAAGTCACTGTTTTCGTTGATGGATATTTGATGACCTGGCTGCCGCCAGCCCGTCCGATGCATTTGAGGCGGTATTGGTGCCGGGATGCGCCGCTCCAACCAGCCCTCGCCTCTTCGTCGATTGCGCGACAATCTCACGGACTGATTATTTCCTATGTCAAAAACATGCGCTAAAAGGCCCCACTCAATATTCAGGGGTATCCGATGACGGCTTCCGAAAGCGAACTTCAAGCCAAGCTTCTGGCGCAGGCGCTGCCCTATATGCAGCGTTACGAAAACAAGACGATCGTCGTGAAATACGGCGGTCACGCCATGGGCGATACGGAACTCGGCAAGGCGTTCGCAGCCGATATCGCGCTTCTCAAGCAGTCCGGCGTAAACCCGATCGTCGTTCACGGCGGCGGCCCGCAGATCGGCGCGATGCTGACGAAGATGGGCATCGAATCCAAGTTCGAAGCCGGCCTGCGCGTCACCGACCAGAAGACGGTCGAGATCGTCGAAATGGTCCTCGCCGGCTCGATCAACAAGGAAATCGTCGCGCTGATCAACCAGACCGGCGAATGGGCGATCGGCCTTTGCGGCAAGGACGGCAACATGGTCTTCGCCGAAAAGGCAAAGAAGACCGTGATCGATCCGGACAGCAATATCGAACGGGTCCTCGACCTCGGCTTCGTCGGCGAAGTGGTGGAAGTCGACCGCACGCTGCTCGACCTGCTCGCCAAGTCGGAAATGATCCCCGTCATCGCCCCCGTCGCCCCCGGCCGCGACGGCGCCACCTACAACATCAATGCCGATACGTTCGCCGGCGCGATCGCAGGTGCGCTGAGCGCCACGCGCCTGCTTTTCCTCACCGACGTTCCGGGCGTCCTCGACAAGGACAAGCAGCTGATCAAGGAACTGACCGTCGCCCAGGCCCAGGCCCTCATCAAGGACGGCACGATTTCCGGCGGCATGATCCCGAAGGTCGAGACCTGCATCGACGCGATCAAGGCCGGCGTGCAGGGCGTCGTCATCCTGAACGGCAAGACCGCCCATTCCGTTCTGCTCGAGATCTTCACCGAACACGGCGCCGGCACGCTGATCGTTCCCTGATCGCCTAAGGTTTCAAGATTCAGCCGGCGGCGGTGAAAACCGCCGCGGCGTCCTCCTTCAGCTTCGCCATCATCGCCCGGTAGGGACCCGGTCCGTAGCTGACGCGGCTGACGCCCAGTTCCCCGAGCCGCTTCGGCGACGGAACGCCTGCGAACATCATGATGTTGACCGGGAGCGGCGAGGCCTTGCATAGCGTCTCGATCAACCCTTCATCCGCCAGGCCCGGCGCGAAGAAGCCGTTGCCGCCGGCCTCGGCATAGGCCTTGGCGCGGCGGATCGCCTCGTCAAGAAGTGCGGCATGTTTGCCCTGATCGCCTTCCTGCAGGAAGAGATCGGTCCGCGCGTTGATGAAGAACGGCATGTCACGACTGTCCGCCAATGCCCGGATGGCACGAATGCGTTCGGCCTGCTGACCCACCGGATAGATGCCGCTGCCGCCGACGATCTGATCCTCGAAATTGATGCCGATGGCGCCGGCCTCGATGACCTTGGCGACATTCGCCGCGAGTTGGACCGGATCTTCCGCATAGCCGCCTTCGAAATCGGCGGTGAGCGGCAGATCGACGGCGGCAGCGATCGATTTCACCGTCGCGAGCAATGCGTCAAGCGGCAGGTTTTCGCCGTCGGCATACCCTTGCGCTGCGGCGACCGACCAGCTTCCGGTGCCAAGCGCCTTTGCCCCCGCATCTGCAACTGCCTTGGCGGTTCCGGCATCCCAGATGTTGTAGATGATGACCGGATTGCCCTTCCTGTGAAGCGCACCAAATGCAGCTGCCTTGTCGTTCAGAGACATGGATGATCCTCCCGTTGATCGCCCATCCTAGCCGGATTCGAAAACGGATGCCGCCGCAAATCGGGCGCCGATCAGGAAAAGATCAACCCCAGGATGCCACAGACGATCAGCAGGCAGCCGAAGACTTCCATGCGGTTCACCCGCTCGTGGAAAAGAAAATACGAGGCCATGAAGGTGAAGACGAGTTCGATCTGGCCCAGCGCGCGGACATAGGCCACCTGCTGCAAGGTCATCGCAGTGAACCAGCCGGCCGAGCCGACGACGCCGGCGACGCCCACGAGCGCGGACGAACGCCAGGAAAGAATGACCTGGACGATCTCTCGCTTGTCCTTCCAGAACATCCAGACGAGCATGAAGGCTGTCTGGAAGGTCGTGACGCAGGCGAGGGTCACGGCGGCCTCCATGACAGGCCCCGGTCCGCCGAGCGACAGCGAAGCCGTGCGGTACGAAACGGCGGAAATGCCGAAGACCGCGCCCGAGGCGATGCCGATCAGGGCGGTGCGGCTGGTCATTGCAACCAGCATGTTGCGCCAGGACAAAGGCATGCGCGCCATCGAGATGGTCATCACGCCGATGACGCCGACGATGATCGCGGCGACCGAGCCGGGCGTCAGCTTTTCGCCGAGCAGGATAAAGCCGAATATCGCGGCCTGTACCGGCTCGGTCTTGGAATAGGCCGTCCCGACCGCAAAGTTGCGTAGCGAAAAGAGATGGACCAGCATGATGGTCGCAAAGATCTGCGCCAGCCCGCCGATCACCGCCCATAAAGCGAAAGTCCAGTTCGGCACCGGGAACGGATAGCCGGCGAAATAATGCAGGCACAGGACGTACAGGATCGCGATCGGGAAACCGTAGCCGAAGCGCACGAAGCTCGCGCCGCGCGTGCCGAGCGAACCCTGCAGATGCTTCTGCAGGGCCGAGCGCAGGTTCTGCAAGAAGGCTGCGGCAATTGTGATCGGGATCCAGAGTTCCATATGCTGGCGGTATCATGCGTTCCGGCAGATCGCCAAGGCCGGCTTTGCCCTAAAGCGTTCGTCTTTTTCGTTTTCTTTGACGCCGAGCCGGTGCATAAAGCGACCATGGAAAAAAAGCCGCAGACCCTGCCCGATCCCGCCGATTTCGCCCATGTCCGCGACTGGGTGTTCGATCTCGACAACACGCTTTATCCGCATCACATCAATCTGTTCGCGCAGATCGACAAGAACATGACGGCCTACGTGCAGGAACTGCTGCAGCTGGAGCCGGCGGAAGCGAAGGCGCTGCAGAAGCGATATTACCACGAGCATGGCACGACGCTGCAGGGCCTGATGCTGAACCACGGCATCGATCCGGACGGTTTTCTCGAACAGGCGCATGCGATCGACTATTCGGCGCTCTTGCCGCATCCGGAGCTCGGCGCGGCGATCCGGGCGCTCCCGGGCCGCAAGTTCATCTTCACCAATGGCAGCGTGCGGCACGCGGAGGCGGCAGCCAGGGCGCTCGGCATCCTCGACAATTTCGACGACATATTCGACATCGTCGCGGCCGGCTACGTGCCGAAGCCGGCGGGCGCGACCTACGACAAGTTCGCCAGCCTGCACCGGGTCGATACCAAAAACGCCGCGATGTTCGAGGACCTGCCGCGCAATCTGCAGGTGCCGAAGGTGCTCGGCATGCGCACCATCCTGCTCGTGCCGCGCAATCTCGATGCGGTGCTGATGGAACGTTGGGAAAAGCTGACCGACGAGGACGATCATATCGACTACGTCACCGACGATCTGACGGGTTTCCTCACCGGTCTCGATATCGGCTAAGGTTTTATCGGCATTACGAAAAGTTCATCCACATTACGGATGTTTAAGTGGTTTTGACCGTCGCCGGCTCTATCTTCAGGCTATCGAAACAACCTGAAGGACCACCACGATGACCGCAAGAAAGATCGTTCTGGCGACCCTTGGAGCAGCACTGATCGCGGGCGCAGCCATTCCTGCATTTGCAGCCCCAGGGCGTGATCGTCCCGGCCGCCACGATGGCCCCGGCCGCGCGATGATGCAGGACGTGATGTTCGTCCGTCTCCTGAAGAATGCCGACGCCGACAAGGACGGCAAGGTCTCCAAGGACGAGATGACCGCCTTCCAGGACAAGCTCTTCACGGCCATCGACGCCAACAAGGATGGTTCGCTGACGCGCGGCGAGATGCTCGACTATCGCCAGGCGAAGATGGAAGAATTCCGCAAGAACAACCAGCCGGAGGTCGGCAATACCGCCGATAAAAAGGACGATCAGTCCGATCGTGACATGGCCGACCGGCGTGACGACCATCGCCGCGACCGCGATCATTCCGCATGGAACCGCGATGGCGAGGGCCGCCATGGCTGGGGCCGCGAAGATGCCCGTTGGGAACGACCGCATGGGCGCCCGGGCCAGGGCATGTTTCGCATGATCGATGAAGACAAGGATGGCAAGATCACCAAGGCGGAAGCGTCCGCCGCATCCGACAAGCTGTTCGCCCGAATGGACACCAACAAGGATGGAACCATTTCCATCGACGACCTGCCGGACCGCCCCCTCTAGTTCTCCGCCCCCTTGGAACTAGTTCCGACAGTCGTCCCAAGGACCCGCCCCCTTCCCACAGGGGCGGGTTCTTTTATTTTTGAGACTATATTCAGGATGGTCTGTGCTCGACCGCTGTCACCCGGTCGGCAACCTCTTCCACCTTATCCTCGATCCGGACAAGGGATTGTTCGATCGTCGACTGCATGTGAGACAAAGCTCCGCCAAGTTCGATTTTGATCGAGAGCTCCAGATCGTCCCGGATCTCCGCCTGGCGCCGTTCAAGGCGTTTCGAGAATTCATAGGTCTGAATCGTCAGCGTCCTGATTTCCGCGACTTCCTTGCGAAGCGCACGGATTTCGTCATTCGTCCGCTGCCCAAGCTTGGCCAGGAAATTCAGATCTACGACTTCATCGGTCATCGTTATCATCCTCTACCGGCAATTTAATCGCGAACTCCTCTACTTGCAATCAAGCCTTCAATGCTCGTAGAAATCCGAGATGATCTTCCACGCCTGCTCGGCGGTCTCCACAAAATTGATGAGGCCCAGATCATCCGGCGCGATGGTGCCGAACTCGGCGAGCGCGCCAAAATTGATGATGCCGCGCCAGAAGGCTTCGCTGAACAGTATGAGCGGCATGCGCTCCATGCGCTTGGTCTGGATGAGGGTCAGCACCTCGAACATTTCGTCCAGCGTGCCGAACCCGCCCGGGAAAACGACGACGGCCTTGGCCCGCATCATGAAATGCATCTTGCGGATGGCGAAATAGTGGAAGTTGAAGCTGAGCTCGGGGGTCACGAAACGGTTGGGCGCCTGCTCATGCGGCAGCATGATGTTGAGGCCGATGCTCGGGGCGCCGGCATCCGCAGCGCCACGGTTGCCGGCCTCCATGACGCCCGGTCCGCCGCCGGTCACGACCACATATTCCTGGTGATTGTAGCCCGCCGAATGCCTGCCGCACAGAGCGGCGAATTTGCGCGCCTCTTCGTAGTAGACGGAAGCCGCTTCGAGATTGTGCCGCTGGGTCTCGTTGCGGGCGGCCCAGGCGCTCTGGCCGGGGGCCGGGATGCGCGCACCGCCGAACAGCACGACGGTCGATCGGATGCCGCGCTCGGCGAGCGCCATTTCCGTCTTCATCAGCTCGAGCTGCAGCCGGACGGGGCGAAGCTCCTCGCGGCTGAGGAATTCGTCATCCGCATAGGCGAGGCGATAGGAGTGCGATTCCGTCTGCGGCGTCTTCGGCTGGACGGCGGCTGCGCTCTTGTCCGCCTTGTTATCCTTCAGCGGATCCCAAACCCCGTCCTTGCGCCGCGGTCCGTCCTTCTTCACCCTTGCCATTCGCATGATCCTTTCGGCGTCAAATGCATTGACGCCAATTCACATTGACGCTTGAGTGGCGGTCGCTTAGATCAAAAGACACCAAATGGCCACCTCTCCCACCATCACGATACCGAGTGACGTTTAAGGATTTCCCATGAGCAGCCCCGACTTCTCTTCCCTTGAAAAGACCATCGAGACCGCCTTCGACAATCGCGACAGCGTCACGGTGTCGACCAAGGGGGAAATCCGCGATGCGGTCGAGGAAGCGCTCAACCTGCTCGACGACGGTAAGGCGCGGGTTGCCAGCCGCGGCGAAGACGGGAGCTGGACGGTGCATCAGTGGCTGAAGAAGGCCGTGCTTTTGTCCTTCCGCCTCAACGACATGGAAGTCGTGAAGAACGGCCCCGGCGCTTCCACCTGGTGGGACAAGGTGCCTTCAAAGTTCGAGAACTGGGGCGAAAACCAGTTCCGCGCCGCCGGCTTCCGCGCCGTACCGAACGCGGTGGTGCGCCGCTCCGCCCATATCGGCAAGAACGTCATCCTGATGCCCTCCTTCGTCAATCTCGGCGCTTATGTGGACGAAGGCACGATGGTCGATACGTGGGCGACGGTCGGCTCCTGCGCCCAGATCGGCAAGCACGTGCATCTCTCCGGGGGCGTCGGTATCGGCGGCGTGCTGGAGCCGATGCAGGCCGGCCCGACCATCATCGAGGACAATTGCTTCATCGGCGCCCGCTCGGAAGTCGTCGAAGGCTGCATCGTGCGCGAAGGTTCGGTGCTCGGCATGGGCGTGTTCATCGGCAAGTCGACCAAGATCGTCGATCGCGCTACCGGCGAGATCAGCTATGGCGAAGTGCCGCCCTACTCGGTCGTCGTCGCCGGGTCCATGCCGGGCAAGCCTTTCCCCAACGGAGAGATGGGACCGGGTCTCTATTGTGCCGTGATCGTCAAGCGTGTCGACGAGCAGACCCGCTCCAAGACCGCCATCAACGAACTGCTGCGCGACTGATCCGATCCGATGCCTGTTGCCGATCCTATCGCCAATCTCCAGACGCTCATCCGCTGCCCCTCGGTGACACCCGCCGAAGGCGGCGCGCTTGCGGCACTCGAGGCCATGCTGCTTCCGCTCGGTTTCAAGGTGGAGCGCATGGTGGCGACGGAGCCCGGCATGCCGGATATCGAGAACCTCTATGCCCGGCTCGGCACTGACGGCCCGCATCTGATGTTTGCGGGGCATACGGACGTGGTGCCGCCGGGCGACGAGACGTCGTGGAGCCAACCGCCGTTTGCCGCCGAGATCGTCGGCGGCGAGCTTTTCGGCCGCGGCGCAGTGGACATGAAGGGCGGCATCGCCTGTTTCGTTGCGGCAGTCGCCCGCCATATCGAGCAGCACGGGGCGCCAAAAGGCTCGATCTCCTTCCTGATTACCGGCGACGAGGAAGGCCCGGCCGTCAACGGCACCGAGAAACTGCTGAAATGGGCCATCGAAAAGGGCGAGACCTGGGATGCCTGCCTGGTCGGCGAGCCGACAAATCCCGATGTGCTCGGCGACATGATCAAGATCGGCCGCCGCGGCTCGGTCTCCGGTAAGGTGACCGTCTTCGGCGTCCAGGGCCATGCGGCCTACCCGCATCTTGCCGATAACCCGGTGCGCGGCCTCTTGCCACTCGCCTCTTCGCTGATGGATCCACCCTTCGACGGGGGTACGCCGGAATTCCCGGCCTCGAACCTGGAAGTGACGTCCGTCGATGTCGGCAATCCGGCGACCAACGTCATTCCGGCCAAAGCCAGCTTTGCCTTCAACATCCGTTTCAACGACACCTGGACCGCGGACACGGTGAAGGCTGAGATCGTCCGGCGGCTCAATGAAGCGGCGGTCAAAAGCCCGCTTCGCCCGGACCGCGACCCGGCTCGCTACGAGATCACTTGGGCCGAACGCCCGAGCCACGTGTTCCTGACCCGCAACAATGCGCTGATCGCCTCGCTTTCCGGCGCAGTCGAAAGCGTGACCGGCAAAGTGCCCAAGCTTTCCACGACGGGCGGCACGTCGGACGCACGGTTCATCAAGGATTATTGCCCGGTCGTCGAATTCGGCCTGGTCGGGCAGACCATGCACATGATCGACGAGCGCGTGGCCCTTGCCGATCTGGAGACGCTTACCCAAATCTATGGGACCTTCATCTCCCGCTGGTTCGATAATGCCCTCCTATCATGACGTCAGGCTCTATCTCGGCGGCCTTTGGCTGCTGATCCGCGGCGATGCGCGCGGTCTGCGGCCTTTCGACATTTCCGACCAGGGCATCCTTCGGTCCTTCTGGGCGATCGCCTGGTGTGCGCCGGCGCTGATCATCGGCTGGATATTCCAGCGGATGGAATATCTTCGCCATTTCCCCCAGCGCGAGGATTATTCCTTCATCTTTTTCCTGAAGATGCTGGTCCTGAGCGCGGCACAGTGGATCATGCCGGCCGTGACGCTCATCGCCCTCGGTTTCATCCTGCGCTTCATGCCGCTCGTGCGGATCCTGATCGTTGTGCGCAACTGGTTTGCCGTACCGCTCGCCTATGCGATCTATGTCGTGTTGACGCCTGTCGCCTTCCTGACCGGTCGGCACGGCGCCACTGCAAGTCTGGCCGGCTATGGCTCGATCTTGCTGGCTGCCGCCATTCTGATCGTCGCCCTCGCGCTGGCCTGGCTCATTCTCAGAACGGTGATGGGCGGCCCGGCGATGATCCGAGTGGCGACCCTCGGATTCGTGGTCCTGTCGGAAATCATCGTCGTTCGCGAACTGCAGGCGATCATGGGGGTTTCCATAACCTGATGCGTGATTTCACCGTTTCGCACGGAGGCCGTCTTGCCCTCCTATCCTGAAGTCAGGTTGTATCTCAGCGGCCTCTGGCTGCTGATCCGCGGCGATGCGCAAGGTTTTCGCCTGCTCGACATTTCCGATCGCGGCATGATGCGCTCCTTCTGGGCATTCGTCTGGTGCCTGCCGGGTGCTTTCATCTCGTGGCTGTGGTGGCGCGACTATCTGCTCGAAGGCATGCCGTCCGGCGCCCGGATCGGCGGGATCTTCTTCGTCCGTATGGCTATGCTGGAAATCTTCAACTGGATCGTGCCGCTCATCCTTGCCGGAGTGCTCTGCTCGCTTCTCGGCATAACCCGGAAGTTTCCGGCCGTCGTCGTCACCGTCAACTGGCTCTCGGTTCCATTCGCCTACCTCTACGGCCTGCTGAGCCTGCGCTTCCTGCTGCCGTCCAGGCTCGATACCGTGCTGGCCCTGGTCCATTTCGCACTTTTGATCGTCATGATCTTCTCGGTATCGCGGGTGATGCGGATGATCTGCGGGCCGCAGCCGCTGATGATCACCACGCTGGTGCTGGTTCTGATCGTACCAGGCATGATTTTGACCGAAGCGCTACAGCGTTTCCTCGGCATCTATCCGCTCTGACGGGACCCGAAGCCTGTCGAGAGCTAGACGTCGCCGGGATAGTCCACCTTCATGAAATAGAGCCCGTCCGGCGGGGCGACCGGCCCGCAGGCGGAGCGATCCCTGGCATCCAGCGCCGCCCGCACATCCGCCGGCGTCATCTTGCCGTCGCCGGCCAGTTTTAGCGTTCCCGCAAAGGAGCGGATCTGGTTGTGCAGGAAACTCTGGGCGGTAGCGCGGATTTCGATCAGATCGCCCGTGCGCGTCACGTCCAGCCGGTCGAGCGTGCGCATCGGGCTCGTCGCCTGGCAGTGCGCCGAGCGGAAGGTCGTGAAATCGTGGTGGCCGACCAATGTCTGTGCCGCGGCATGCATGGCTTCGTGATCGAGCTCGCGCGCCACCCACCAGGCCCGCCTGGATTCGAGCGCAAGCGGCGACGGCCGGTTGAGGATGCGATAAAGATAATGTCGGCGCAAAGCCGAGAACCGGGCGTCGAAAGACTCGTCCACCGCCTGCACGTCCAGAACCGCCACCTTTTCCCCCGCCATCATCAGATGGGCATTGAGAGCATTGCGCAGCTTGTAAGGTTTCCAGTCGCGGGAAAGGTCCGCGTGGATGACCTGCCCCGTGGCATGTACGCCGGAATCGGTGCGGCCCGCCCCGCGGATCGAAACGGTCTCGCCCGTCAAAGACAGGATAGCCGCCTGCAACGCGGCCTGCACGGAATGTCCGTTCTCCTGCATCTGCCAGCCAACATAGGGCGTGCCGTCATATTCGACGATCATGCGGAAACGGGGCATCAGGCGAACCTCGTGCCTGCCGTAAAGGGTGTGCCGCGTAGAAACTCGGTGGCATCAAGCGGCTTGCCGCCAGCCTTCTGAAGCTTAACGAGCCGCACCGCGCCCTCGCCACAGGCCACTGTCAGCATATCGTCGACCACCATGCCCGGCTGGCCGCTGCCCTGCCCCAGTTCGGACGCCAGAACCTTGATCCGCTCCGGCTTGCCGCCGATCTGCGCCTCGAACCAGGCACCGGGAAAGGGGGACAGGCCGCGGATATGATTGTGAACGTCACGGGACGGCTTTGAAAAATCGATGCGTGTCTCGCCCTTGTCGATCTTGGCGGCATAGAGCACGCCTTCGGCCGGCTGCGGTGTCAGCGGCAGAGCGTTGGCTTCGAGCTTGCCCATCGCCTCGACCATGGTACGGGCGCCGACCAGCATCAGCTTGTCATGCAGCTCCCCGGCGGTCATGTTATCGCCGATTTCGACTTCCTTTGTCAGCGCGACGGGACCCGTATCCAGGCCCTTCTCCATCTGCATGACCATCATGCCGGTTTTCTTATCGCCCGCCATGATCGCACGCTGGATCGGCGCGGCTCCCCGCCAGCGCGGCAGGAGCGACGCATGGCCGTTGTAGCAGCCGAGCCCGGTGCCGGTCAGGATCGCCTCCGGCAACAGAAGGCCATAGGCAACGACCACCGCCACATCCGCATTGAGCGTGCGAAATTTCTCGCGCTCTTCGGGTTCCTTGAAATTGACCGGCGTGAACACGGGAAGGCCGAGCAGCTCGGCTGCCTGATGCACCGGCGACTTCACGAGATCGAGCCCCCGCCGGCCACCGGGGCGAGGCGGCTGGGTATAGACGGCGACGATCTCGTGGCCGGCGTGCTTGAGGCTTTGCAGCGTCGGCACGGAAAACTCCGGCGTTCCCATGAAGATAATGCGAAGCGACATGGATGTTCCGCGCCCCAAAAAGACCGCGCCTTCTTGACCCGGATCGCCCGAGCGACGGTTCAGACAGCCTTGGCCTTGGCGGCCTTGGTGAATTTCTTGATCACCATCTCACGCTTCAGCCGGGAGATATGATCGATGAAAAGCACGCCATTCAGGTGATCGATCTCATGCTGCAGGCACGTGGCGAGCAGGCCATCGGCCTCCACCACATATTCCTTGCCGTCGCGGCCGAGATGCTTGACGCTGACGATTGCCGGGCGTTCGACCTCTGCGTAATATTCCGGGATGGAGAGGCAGCCCTCTTCATACACCCCAATTTCGTCGGAGGACCTGACGATCTCCGGATTGATAAAGACCTGCGGCTGTTTTTCCTCGCCTTCGCGAGCCACGTCCACAACGAGAAGGCGCCGCGGCACGCCGATCTGGATCGCTGCCAGGCCGATACCCGGTGCGTCATACATGGTCTCGAGCATGTCGTCCGCGAGCTTCAAAAGCTCGGCGTCGATCCGCTCTATCGGCTTGGAAACCTGGCGCAGGATCGGGTCAGGCAGAATAATCAGAGGCTTGATCGTCATGGCTTCCCATAACCCATCTTTTTTTCCGAAGAAACAGAAATTACGGACCGGGGAAGCCAAATGTTCACGTTTTGATCTTTTCAAGCGGGAAAATTCTGTTAGCTTTCAGCCATGAATAATCCCGTTGCAAGCCTTTCCCGTTTTTTCGACGATCCGCGCGCTGCCGTCGTGGCGATGGTATGTGGCGGCGCGCTGCTGCTGTTCTGGCTCTTTCTGTCTTGGCGGGCATCGCGTCGCGCCCGGGAAGACGCAGCCTTGCAGGCCATGGAGAGTGAGGCCCGGCTTTCCGAGCTTCTGAGAGCACAGAGCGAGATGCAGGGCCGGCTGTCGGCCATGGCGGAGACGCTTTCGACGCGACAATCGGAGCTCAACCAGTCGGTCAGCCAGCGGCTCGACGGGATGACGCACCGGATCGGGACGACGATCACCGAACAGACCAAATCGACGCATGAGAACCTGCGGCGGCTGCAGGAGCGGCTGGCGGTGATCGATGCCGCCCAGAACAATATCCAGACGCTGGCTAAGGACGTCGTCGGCCTGCAGGCGATCCTCTCGAACAAGCAGACGCGCGGCGCCTTCGGCCAGGGCCGCATGGAAGCGATCGTCGCCGATGGATTGCCGATGGGCGCCTACGGCTTCCAGACCACGCTTTCGAACGGCACGCGTCCGGACTGCACGATCAGGATGCCGAACGGCGCGCCGCCGCTGGTGATCGATGCCAAGTTTCCGCTCGAAGCCTGGAACGCCTTTCGCGAGGCCGCTGCACCTGAAGCCCGGCGAGCTGCCGCCCAGGCCTTCAAGCGCGATCTCGAAGTGCATATCCGCGATGTCTCGGAAAAATACCTGATCCCGGGCGAAACGCAGGAAATGGCCTTCCTTTTCGTGCCGTCGGAATCGATCTTCGCGGAGATCCACGAGCATTTCGAGACCTCGGTGCAGAAAGCGCAGCGTTCTCGCATCGTCATCGTTTCCCCCTCGCTGCTGATGCTCTCTATCCAGGTCATTCAGGCTGTGCTGAAGGACCAGCGGATGCGCGAGCAGGCGCATCTCATCCAGGGCGAAGTGGCGCTGCTGATCGAGGATCTTTCGCGGCTTGACGACCGTACCCGCAAGCTGCAGGCGCATTTCTTTGCAGCGCAGAAGGATGTCGAACAGATCCTTACCTCCGCCGACAAGCTCAACCGCCGCGGCGGCAAGATCGAGGCTCTCGAACTCGAGGCTCCGGTGGAGGCTGAAGCGGCCCGCGACCTGCCGCAGGCTAAGGTGGTCGAAAGCCGCACCGGCCTTCTCAAGCTACGGGTGGTTGACGAGGAGTGACGCTCTGGGGCAGTGTCGCGCCACTTTTATCCAGCAGGCGGGCCTCCCCATGATCACTGTTCTCGGCTCCATCAACATGGACCTCGTCGCCACGACCGAGCGTCTTCCCCAACCGGGCGAGACGGTTGCGGGATCGAGTTTCGCGACGGCGGCGGGCGGCAAGGGTGCTAACCAGGCGCTGGCGGCGCGCCGTGCCGGAAGCGCCGTACATATGGCGGGAGCCGTCGGCGAAGATGGTTTTGCCGCGCCGGCGCTGGCGCTTCTTGATGACGCCAAGGTCGATCTTTCCGCAGTCGCTCGCGTCGGCGAACCTACGGGCACGGCCCTCATTTTGGTCGGCGGCACCGGCGAAAATATGATCGCTGTGGTGCCTGGCGCCAATGGCACCGTGGATGCAGTGCAGGCCAAGGCGGCAGTCGAGGCCATGAAGACCGGCGACATCCTGATGCTTCAGCTTGAAATCCCGGCCGGGACGGTGGAAGCGGCGCTCAACGCGGCCCGCGCCAAGGGCGTCCTGACGATGATCAACACCGCGCCCCTGACCGGCGATGCGGCACGGCTCACCCTGCTGGCAGATATCGTCGTCGCCAATGAAACGGAATTCGAGTTGCTGGCGGGAGGTTCTGTCCCGGACGCTGCAGCACGCCAGGCCACGTTGAAAAAACTGCATGGGGAAACCGGCCAGACATTCGTCGTCACGCTCGGAGGCGACGGCGTGATCGCGATCCGCGAAGGAGAGATCGTCACCGCCGAGGGGCTGAAGATCGAGCCGGTCGATACGGTCGGCGCCGGCGACACGTTTTGCGGTTATCTGGCCGCAAGCCTCGAACAGGGGCTCGATTTTGCGAAAGCACTTCGCCGCGCCGCGGTGGCCGGATCGCTCGCCTGCCTCACCCGTGGCGCCCAGCCGTCCATCCCGCCTGCCGAAGCGGTCGACGCCAGGGTCTGAGACGCTCCGATCAGGCACCCGCCTGTCTTTAGTCTCGGCCAGAGCTGGCCCTTACAATTTTAGCTAAAGTTAAGATATCCCTCTTAGGGTCGCGATCGATATCTCTGCGGGGACAGGATTCGATCGCGTATCCGCCTCGCGGGCAGCTCCATGAAGGGGCCTCACCTCTGTCCGCAATGCGAGGCAATCGATGTTTTCGCTCAAGATCAAGTCGCTTTCGACCAAACTCATACTGGTAACGAGCCTGGTCATCGCCGTCGTTCTGGTTCTCTCCAATTTCTTCCTGATTTCCCAGACCCGCAACCGCGTGTCGACGCTGACGATGGCGCAAGCGCAGGCCGAAGCGCGGTCGATCGCCAACGAAGTGGCCGTCGACATGGGCCAGCTTGCCGGCGCAGCGCGGTCGATCGCAGGCGTGATCGGCCGTGGCCACGCCGCCGGCTATCTCGACCGCAAGGGCGTGACCGACGCTCTCAAGGCCAATCTGGAGCAGAATGCCTTTGCCTATGGCAGCTGGTTTGCGGAAGTGCCGGGCGTATTCGACGGCAAGAACGCCGACCTTGTCGGCAACAAGGACATGGGCGCCAACAGGAAGGGTGAACTTGCCCCCTACTGGACCAAGAGCCGTACCGGCGACATCGCCTACAGCGTCTTCGACATCGATACCAAGGCGGAATGGTATTCGCTGGCGGCAACCTCGAAGAAGGGGGCGCTTACCCAGCCCTATACCGAAAGCACGACAGGCGACGCGGTCGCGATGAGCTCGGTTGCCTATCCGGTCATGTCGGGCTCGAAGTTCATCGGCGTGGCCGGTCTCGACGTCTCGCTCGCAACCCTGACGAAGAAGCTCCAGGCGATGCGGCCGTTCGGCTCCGGCCGGGTTCTTCTGGTGTCTCAAGGCGGCAACTGGATCGTGCCGATCAAAGCGGACAAGCTGATGAAGCCCGTCGAGGGCGAGAAGGCGAGCCAGCTGCTTTCCGCGCTGAAGTCCAACCAGCCCGTCCAGCTCGACAACCTGACTGCCGATGCGGCGGAACCCTATGAACGCGTCGTCTATCCGTTCACGGTCCCGGATCTCAATACCAGCTGGGCGATCGTCCTCGACGTGCCGCAGAGCGTGATCGCCGCGCCGGTTCAGGATCAGACCCTGATGATGGTGCTGGGCGGCATTGTGATCATGGGCGCCTGCATCGCGACCCTCTATTTCGGCAGCACCGTCTTCGTTCGGCGGCCTCTCGCCGCATTGCTCGGCAGCGTCGATACCCTGAGCAAGGGCCGTTTCGAACAGCCGGTCGAGGGGCAGGACCGCACCGACGAGATCGGTTCGCTCGCCGGAGCGCTCGAAGGCTTCCGCCACACGCTGGCTGACGGTTGCAGACTCGAAACGGAAGCCGAGGCGCAGCGTCATGCGGCGGAGCGCGAACGCCACCGTTCGGAAGACGAGCGTGAAGCGAATGCCCAGCAGCAGCAGCGCATTGTCAGCTCGCTTGCCAATGGCCTGGCGGAGCTCTCCAACGGCAATCTTGGCTATCGCATACAGGACGAGTTCCCGGGCGAATATGCCAAACTGAAGGTCGACTTCAACAAGGCGCTCGAAAGCCTCGAGGACACGATCGCGACGGTGAGCTCCACCGTCCACAACATCGGCAATGGCAGCCGGGAAATCACCACCGGCGCGCAGGACCTGTCGCGCCGGACGGAACAGCAGGCAGCCAGCCTCGAGGAAACCGCAGCCGCGCTTAACGAGCTCACCGCGCAGGTGAATTCAAGCGCCGAGAACGCCAGCTCCGCTGCCGCCACGGTCAACCTCGCCTGCGAGGACGCGGAGAAATCCGGCGAAGTGGTGCAGAAGGCCGTCGCCTCGATGCAGGGCATCGCCCAATCCTCTCAGGAGATTTCGCGCATCATCGGCGTGATCGACGAGATCGCCTTCCAGACCAACCTCTTGGCACTCAACGCCGGTGTCGAAGCAGCCCGCGCCGGCGAGGCTGGCAAGGGCTTTGCGGTCGTCGCCCAGGAAGTTCGCGAACTCGCCCAGCGCTCCGCCAACGCCGCCAAGGAGATCAAGGCGCTCATCAACGCCTCGACCAGCCAGGTCGGTGACGGTGTGGAACTGGTCGGCAAGGCCGGCGACACGCTGCAGAAGATCGCGGTGCAGGTGATGCAGATCAACGGGTTGATCCGTCAGATCTCGGCTTCGGCAAGCGAACAGGCCGTCGGTCTCAAGGAAGTCAACTCGGCCGTCAACCAGATGGACCAGGTGACCCAGCAGAATGCCGCCATGGTGGAAGAGACCACAGCCGCAAGCAGCGTACTGAGCACGGAAGCGGAGACGCTGAAGACTTTGGTCGCCCGGTTCCGCGTCTCCGCGCATGCTGCGGGCCACACCCAAAATGCGCCGCAGGCACTGCGCCAGGTGGCCCAGACCATGCGGGCGCCGCGGGCAAGCCAGCCGGCACCGACTCCGGCCCCGGCTCTGCGTGCCAAGCCGGCGCCAAGGGCTGCGATCTCCCATGGTTCAGCCGCCGTCGCATCCGACGACTGGCAGGAATTCTGATCGCACCTGAAGCCGAGATGCAAAAAGCCGCCGCGTAACCGGCGGCTTTTTTCTTGCGACTTTTCCCGCCTCAGAGGCGGGCGACCCGTTCCGTCAGCAATTCGAAAAAGCCGTCAGCATCGACATCGCGCATCACCTTGGCGTTCGGCTTGCGGCCGGAGACACGCCACCAGTCGACCACCGTCATGCCGACCGTCAACTCCGACTGCGTCTCGATCTCGACATTGCAGTCGCGTCCCGAGAAAAGCTGCGGCTTGAGAAGGTAAGCGATAACCGTCGGATCATGCAGCGGCCCACCATCCGAGCCGTATTTTTCGATGTCGAAGCGCTCGAAAAAGGCGAGCCAGGCGACCAGCACTTCGGCAGGGCGGGTGCCGAGCGCGGCGATCTTCTCGACGCGGGCTTTCGTCGTCAGCAATTGATGCGTGACGTCGAGCGGCATCATGACGATCGGCATGCCCGATGCGAATACGGTCTTCGCCGCTTCCGGATCGACATAGATGTTGAATTCGGCAGCCGGCGTGATGTTGCCGCCCTCGAAAAAGCCGCCGCCCATCATCACCAGTTGCTGGACGCGTGCCGCGATATCCGGTGCCTTCTCGAGGGCGAGCGCGATATTGGTAAGCGGCCCGAGCGTGCAGAGCGTCACCGTCCCTGCCGGCTCCCTACGCAGGGTCTCGATGATGAAGTCGACCGCATGCGTGTGTTTCACCGGCATGGCCGGCTCAGGAAGTTCGATGCCGTCGAGGCCGGTCCTGCCGTGAACGTGTTCCGCAGTCACCTGTGGCCGCATGGTCGGCTGCAGCGCACCTTCATAGACCGGCGCATCCGGCCTGCCGCAGAGTTCGCAGATGATCCGGAGGTTGCGGCTGGTGTAGGAAAGCGGAACGTTTCCGGCAACCGCGCAGAGGCCAAGCACCTCGATCTCGTCGGGACTTGCCAGGGCAAGCATGATCGCCGCGGCATCGTCCTGGCCCGGATCGGTATCGATGATGATTTTCCTGCGCTGCATGGATGCTCCCGTTTCTCCGCGGCTGTTATTTCACAACCTTGCGTTCTGTCAGGTATTGCATGGCCTGCATAGAGCAATCGTGACCATCTGGCCCGGTGCCCGTCCTTGCGGTCGCTGCAGCAACCTCCCATATAACGGCTAGGTTGGCGGGCCGCATGGCGGGCGTCGACATGGTCGCTTGTTGCAAGGACTGGACGATGAGCCGAATGACGCCGTTTGCGAGCCCTTTGTTGCTGGGCTTCGACGCCATGGAGAAAACCCTCGAACGCCTTGCCAAGGCGAATGACGGTTATCCCCCCTATAACATCGAACGTATTCGCGAGGACGCTTCAGGCGCACCCGAACGGCTGCGAATCACGCTGGCCGTCGCCGGCTTTTCCGAGGCCGAGCTGGATGTGACGACGGAAGAAAACCAGCTTGTCATCCGTGGACGCCAGACCGAGCAGGGCGATCGCGACTATCTTTACCGCGGCATTGCGGCGCGGCAGTTCCAGCGCGTGTTCGTGCTCGCCGACGGAATGCAGGTTTCCGGCGCCTGGCTCAAGAACGGCCTGCTCTCCGTTGACCTTATCCGGCCGGAGCCCGCCCGCATGGTGCGAAAAATTAACATTTCCGTCTCAGAGTAGGTCAACGGCGCCAATGCCGTTGCCCCTCAATGCTGGAGGCTGGAATGCTCCTGAAAGAAGCGAATACGCGTTTGACGCTGTCCGAACTTGCTCATCTGGGTGCTGGAGAGGTCGGATATATTCGCAAGATGCGGTCGGACGAAGTGTCCCGCTGCTTCCCCGAAGCCCCGGATATCGATCCCAGTCTCGATCTTTGGGCCCTGTTCGGCGCAGATGGCACGCCGATTCTTCTGACCGACAATCGCTCCAGCACCTTCTTCAAGGCAGCTGAAGACGACCTGAAGACCGTCAGCCTCCACTGACCTTTCAGGTTCTCCTGAACGTCAGATAGGCCGAGGAGCGGCCCTCCCGGCGAGCCTTGTTTTCGTATCGCGTACCGGGCCAGCCGGCGAAGGGCGTCAGCCAGTCCGAGGATTGCTCCGCCTGCCATTGAAAACCGCCATGGTCGCGGCAATGGGTCAGCGTCCAGTTGACATAAGTGTCGATGTCGGATGCGAACAGAAATAGACCGCCCGGCTTCAGCACGCGGTGGAAGCGGTCGAGATTGACCTCAGAGACAAACCGCCTTTTCCAGTGTTTCCGCTTCGGCCAGGGATCCGGATAAAGCAGGTCGATACGATCGAGCGAGGCATCCGGCAGCCAGTCCAACACCTGCGTCGCGTCGTCGTCATAAACCCGGATGTTCTTCAGTCCCAGTTCGTCCACCCGTGACAGAAGTTTCGCCATGGAATTGACGAAGGGCTCGACGCCGATGAAACCCGTCTGCGGGTTTTCCTGCGCACGGTGGACGAGGTGTTCGCCGCCGCCGAAGCCGATCTCCAGCCGCAGTTCCTCCACCGGAATGGGAAAAATCTCTGAAAGCGTTGCCGGTGCGGGAGCCTGAAGATCGAGCTTCAGCGCTGGCAGCAGGGTAGCGATGCCTTCCGCCTGGCGCTCGCGGAGCTGCTTGCCCTTGCGGCGTCCGAAAAAGGCTTCGGTGCTGCGGCTCGGGTGCTGCGGTTCGGTCATAGGCTGGTCTCTCACGATAAAAGCGGGCGTCTCCGTCAGGAGGCACCCGCTTTACAGTTTTATGGAGCTATCCGTAAAGGCCGATCAGGCGGCCTTGAGGGTATCTTCCTTCAGGGCGTCCTTGAGCGGCTTCACCAGATCCGTCTTCTCCCAGGAGAAGGAGCCGTCGCGGCCGGACTTGCGGCCGAAATGACCGTAGGCGGAAGTCTTGGCATAGATCGGCTTGTTGAGGTCGAGATGGCGGCGGATGCCGGTCGGAGAGAGGTCCATGACCTTGCGGATAGCGGTTTCCACCTGGTCTTCCGTCGTGCCCTTGCCAGTGCCGTGCAGGTCGACATAGATCGACAGCGGCTGGGCGATGCCGATTGCGTAGGAAATCTGGATCGTGCAGCGGTCGGCAATGCCGGCAGCGACGACGTTCTTCGCCAGGTAGCGGGCAGCATAGGCGGCCGAACGGTCGACCTTGGTCGTGTCCTTGCCGGAGAATGCGCCGCCGCCGTGGGGAGCCGCACCGCCGTAGGTGTCGACGATGATCTTGCGGCCGGTCAGGCCAGCGTCACCATCCGGGCCGCCGATGACGAACTTGCCGGTCGGGTTGATGTACCACTTGCAATCCTTGTCGATCGGCAGGTCACCGAGGGCTTCGCGGATATAGGGCTCAACGACCTGGCGGACCTTCTTGGAATCCCAGCTGCCGTCGAGGTGCTGGGTGGACAGAACGATCGAGTCGACGGCGGCTGGCTTGCCGTTCTCATAGCGTACGGTCACCTGGCTCTTGGCGTCCGGACCGAGCTTGCCGGCGTCACCCTCGCCCTTCTTGCGGGCGGTGGCGAGCAGCTGCAGGATCTTGTGGGAATAATAGATCGGCGCCGGCATGAGGTCCGGCGTTTCCTTGCAGGCGTAACCGAACATGATGCCCTGGTCGCCGGCCCCTTCATCGCCCTGCTTGTCGGCAGCGCTGTCGACGCCCTGCGCGATATCTGCGGACTGGGAGTGCAGCAGCACGTCGATCTTGGCGGTCTTCCAGTGGAAACCGTCCTGCTCGTAGCCGATGTCGCGGATCGCCTTACGGGCGGCCGACTTGAACTTCGAGGGATTGATGACGTCGTTGCCGTCCTTGTCCTTCTTCATCAGGCTCGGCGGCAGGCGGACTTCGCCGGCAATGACCACGCGATTCGTGGTTGCGAGCGTCTCGCAGGCAATGCGCACGGTCCAGGGATCGACGCCGGTCTTGGCCGCTTCGCGGTACACAAGATCTACAATTTCATCGGAGATACGATCACAAACCTTGTCCGGATGGCCCTCGGCCACGGACTCGCTGGTGAACAGATAACTTGCGCGCATTACGGGATTCCCCTCAAAGAAACGAACGCACCTTTGTTAGTGATTTCCAGCGAGAAAAACAAGCGTACAACGACATAAATATATCTTTATGTGTGCAATCCGGACATTCCCGCAACACTCCGATCTGTGCAGCAGGCAACAAAAAAGCGGCCCTGAGGCCGCTTCCATGCTGCTATCGAAGGAGCGTTACTCGCCCTCGGCGTCCGCTGCCAGAGCCTTGACGAGATCAACCACACGCCGACGAACTTTCGGATCGGAAATCTTCACGAAAGCCCGATTGAGTTGCAGGCCCTCGGAAGACGAAAGGAAATCGACCACGTAGTTGGAGCTCGAGGCTTCCGCCATGCCGCCCTGGCCGCCGCCCTGATCGCCCGGCGCATCCTCGAAGAAAAAGGACACCGGCACGTTGAGAATGCTGGAAATGTTCTGCAGACGGCTGGCGCCAACGCGGTTGGTGCCCTTCTCGTATTTCTGGATCTGCTGGAACGTAATGCCAAGGCTTTCACCCAGCTTTTCCTGGCTCATTCCGAGCATGGTCCGGCGAAGGCGAATCCGGCTCCCGACATGAATATCGATCGGGTTCGGCTTCTTTTTGTTTTCAATCATAACGATGTCCTGACGACGTTTGTTGTTCAATCCTCACAACCCGGTCTGCGTGTGGAGATACACTTCGTGCGGCTGGTCACAACAGGCTCAACGTTTGAAGCATACGGCGAGACGAAAGGCTGGGACCACTATGCAATTTTAGGGGTTTTTGGTCAATTCGTCCGAAAATTAAAACCAACGCGCGAGACGGCTGCAATCAACAACATGAGCAAAAGAACCAACCAGAAGTGCTGTTCCCGAGCGCGCGCATCCCAATGCGGGATCGAAATACTTCCCAAGGTTGCGTCTATCACGCCTTTTTGATTGTAATCCATAGCGCGTATTAGCCTTCCGAAGGGGTCGACAACCGCCGAAACCCCGGTATTTGCCCCGCGAATCAGTGGCAGGCCGTTTTCGACCGCACGGATTCTGGCCTGCTGGAAGTGTTGGTAAGGCCCCGGCGTCGCTCCAAACCAGCCGTCATTGGTGACGTTCAGCAGTGCGCTCGCGCGCTCCACCTCCTGCCCGATTTCGTTCGGGAAGATCGCCTCGTAACAGATCAGCGGATAGAAGGTCCTGCCGCCAGGCAAGGTCAGCATGGCGCGTACCGGCGCGGCACTGAACCCGCCCGGCATGGCGATGGCATCGGGGATTCCGAGATTGCGCAGCAGATCCTCATAGGGGACGTATTCCCCGAACGGGACGAGATGCACCTTGTCGGACGCCGAGACGATCTGGCCTTCGCTGTCGATCACATAGATGGAATTGTAGAAACGCGGCGCGGAGCCCGCACCTGCATCTTCCGAGCGGACCGCACCGGTGATCAGAACCTGGCCGTCCTGCAGCACCTCGGCGATGCGGGTCAACGCGTCCGGGTTCTGGGTCAGAATGAAGGGCACCGAGGTTTCCGGCCAGACGACGATATCCGGTCGCTTGCCACCGTCTTGCGGCGGCAAGGCGGATAGCGCCAGATGCTCCTCGAAGATTGCCGCGCGTTCGGCATCGTCCAGCTTTCGCGCCTGGTCGATCACCGGCTGCACGATGCGGACGACAGGCTGGCTGTCGGCGGACGGAGCCGGAGCGGCATCGGCGACGCGAAGCCGATAGGCGCCATAACCGAGATGGGCGGCCAACAGCAGGACCGCCAGCGTCAAACCGATCTTCATGCCCTTTCCGGTGGCGATCAGGGCGGGGGCTGAAAACACGAAGACGGCGAGCACGGTCACGCCGAAAATGCCGAGGAAGGCTGCAGACTGCATCATCAGCGGCATGGGCATTGCGCCATAACCGATCGCATTCCAGGGAAAGCCGGTGGCAACGAAGCCGCGCAGCCATTCGGCAAGGCCGAAACCGAAGGCGAGCGAGGCGATCCGCCCGAAACCGTCGGACCAGAAGATGCGCGCGACCGCCGTCGCTAGACCATAGAAGAGGGCGAGATAGGCCGGCAGGCCGAGAACCGCGAGCGGCAGGGCCCAGGCGAATTCGTCCGCTTCCACCAGGAGCGCATTGCCGAGCCACCAGAGGCCGGCGACGAAATACCCGAAACCGAAGACCCAACCGATCCAGAAGGCCGAGCGGAACCGCGCAAACCAGCCTCCATCCGGATGGCCGGTCGAACCGTCGATCAGCCAGACAAGCAGCGTGAAGGAGACGAAAAGCGCCGCAAAGAAGCCGAAGGGCGGTAGCGCGAGCGCGCCGAGCGCGCCTGCCAGGAAAGCGACGACGATGCGCGGGAAGCCCCAGAGAAGCATGATCCTGCCCGCCAGCCGCACCATTTATGTTCCCTTCCGCCCCGAATCAGCCGCTGCAGTCTTTCAAAAAAAGGGGGGCTTGTCGTGAGGTCAAAGCGGCGTGGACGCCTGCGGGATCATCATCCGGCCTGATGATTGGGCCGATCGGCATCCTGGGCGGATGGGGCGGGTAGCAAGACGGTGGTCGGTGTCTGATCGGTGAGCAGCATTTCGCCCTCGCCTTTCTGACGGCGGCGGGTGAGTGCCCGCTTGCGCAGGATCCGCACGCGCTTGATGCGGCGAGGGTCGGCTTCCAGGATCTGGAATTCGAAGCCCGGCACCGCCTGCACCACTTCGCCGCGCACCGGAATACGGCCAAGGGCAGAGAAGATCAGGCCGCCCAGCGTATCGACGTCTTCGAGGCGATCGCGAATGTCGAAATCCGGACCGATCGCTTCCGCGATCTCTTCCAGTTCGATACGCGCATCGGCCAGGAACACATCCTCGCCGGTGCGGGAGAACAGGGCTTCGTCGTTGTCATGCTCGTCCTCGACGTCGCCGATCACCATTTCGACGATATCCTCGTGGGTGACGAGACCGTCGGTGCCGCCGTATTCGTCGATGACGAGCGCCAGCTGGGTGCGGGCGGCCTGCATGCTCTGCATCAGGTCGGATGCAAGCATCGAAGGCGGCACGAACAGGATCTTGCGGATCAGTCCGGCTTCGGCAACCGTCTGTTCGAGATCGACACGGCCGAGATCGAAGGCAGGCCGCGGCGTGCGCACGGTCTTTTCAGCCTTTTCCGGCTTGTCTGCGGCAAGCGGCATCGGCTGGGCGGGCGCCGCACGCCCACTGGTGCGCCGCTTGTTGCGCGCCTGCTTGGCGAGATAGGACAGAAGATCGCGGATATGGACCATGCCGCGCGGGTCGTCGAGCGTATCGCTGTAGACCGGCATGCGCGAGCGGCCGGTTTCCTCGAAATGGATCATCAGCTCGCCGATGGTCATGGTCATATCGACCGCCTCGATATCGGCGCGAGGTACCATGATGTCCTCGACACGGATCTCACGGAAGCGGAGGATGTTGTGCAGCATCGCCCGTTCCTCGGGCGAAAACGCATTGCTGACATTGGCGTCGGTCATCAAAGCATCGGCGAGATCCTCGCGGAGCTTCTCACCCTGCGACGGCCTGAGCAGCCTGACCGCGCGCGACCAGAAAGAGCTTTGGTGTTTTTGGGCTTCCGCTCGAGACGGACTACTGCCCTCTTCCGAGGAACTCGAGTCGGCGTCCTTGCCCTCGCGGGCGGGATTTGTCGAAAAGTCGTTCATTGGTCCAGACTATACTATCGGGTCTTGCCCCGCATAGGGGTCAGATAGGCCAAGCACGGCCAAAATGCGAGTCTCCAACGCTTCCATTCTTTCCGCTTCGTCCGTTTCCATATGGTCGTAACCGAACAAATGCAGGAAACCATGGACGAGCAGATGGGTCAGATGATCCTCGAAACTCTTGTCAAGATCAACCGCCTCCCGCTCGACCGTCTCGCGGGCGATGACGATATCGCCCAGCATCGGCCCCGGCATCTTGCCGGGTTCGAGCGGAAAGGCGGGGAAAGACAGCACGTTGGTCGGCTTGTCCTTGCCGCGCCATTCGGCGTTGATTTCCTTGATCGCCGCGTCGTCGGTAAAGACCAGCGACAGTTCCGGGGCGATTTTGGGGAAAGGCTGCTTTTCCTGCCTCGCCAGGAATTCGGCCGCTGCTTCGAGCGTCTTTTCGCTCAAGGCCATAAGGGCCGGCTCTTCGGGCCAGCCCTCGTCTTCAATGCTGATCTGTATGTCGAGTTGGGGCATGAGGTCTGGAGCCGACCGTTACCGGTCGACTTCCTCGCTTTCCTCATGGACGGCATATTGCGCGTCATAGGCCCGGACGATGCGGCCGACCAGCGGATGGCGGACCACGTCGGTATCCTTGAAGCGGATCACCGAGATGCCCTCAACGCCCTTCAGGATCTGCAGCGCTTCCACCAGGCCGGATTTGACGCCGCGCGGCAGATCGACCTGGCTCGGGTCGCCGGTGACGATCATCCGGGCATTTTCGCCGAGACGGGTCAGGAACATCTTCATCTGCATGGACGTGGTGTTCTGCGCCTCGTCGAGAATGACGGCGGCATTCGCGAGCGTGCGGCCACGCATGAAGGCAAGCGGCGCGATTTCGATGACGCCGGCGGTAATCGCCCGCTCCACCTTGTCGCCGGGCATCATGTCGTAGAGGGCGTCATAAAGCGGCCGCAGGTAGGGATCGACCTTGTCCTTCATGTCGCCGGGCAGGAAGCCCAGGCGCTCGCCGGCTTCGACGGCCGGGCGCGACAGGATGATCCGATCGACGGCACCGCGTTCCAGAAGCTGGGCAGCGTGCGCAACGGCAAGATAGGTCTTGCCGGTACCGGCAGGACCTACGCCGAAGACAAGCTCCGAGCGCTCGAGCGCCCGCATATAGGCGTCCTGGGTCGGGGTGCGCGCGACGACCGTCTTCTTCTTGGTGGAAATCTGGCTCATGGAGAGCTTGGCTTTTTTCTCGAGCGTCGGCAGCTGCAGCTGGTCGTCCGCCGCCTGCGCCATGCGGATCGCGCCATCGACATCGGAAGTATCGACCGAGCCGCCCTTCTGGATCCGCTCGTAGAGGAAATCCAGCGCACGGCGCGCCTGGTTGGTCGCGACGAGATCGCCGGAGATCGCCACCGAATTGCCGCGTGCCCGGGCATCGATATGAAGCCGCTCTTCGAGAAGTTTGAGATTCTGATCGAACTGACCGAAAAGCTCGCTGGCGAACCTATTGTTCTCGAACGTCAGGACAAAGTGATTGGCGTCGGTAGCGGCGGTGCGGGGGTGGCGCGCGGATGAAGAAACCAATTCATGTCCGTTCAAGTAGGCAAGCTCCTCGATGTTAGCTCAGGCTCCTATTAAACTCCCTGCCGGGTCGGCAAACAAGCTGTTCGGGCCGGTTCCACTGATTCGTACCTGGATAATGTCACCGATTTGCGATGTTTTTGCATCAACATTCACAGACTGGAGCCAGGGAGAACGTCCGATGACCTGTCCCGGCATGCGACCGGGCTTTTCCAGCAACAGGTCGATGACCTTTCCGACGCAGGATTTGGCGAAATCGGCCTGCTGTTTCAAGAGCAGGGCCTGCAATCTTTCGAGCCGCTCCGCCTTTACCTCTTCCGCCACCTGATCGGTCAGATCGGCGCCAGGCGTGCCCGGGCGGGTCGAATATTTGAAAGAATAGGCCTGGGCGTAGTTCACGTCCTCGACGAGGCGGAGCGTATCTTCGAAGTCCTTGTCCGTCTCGCCCGGGAAACCGACGATGAAATCGCCGGCGATGGCGATGTCCGGCCGGGCCTCGCGGATGCGCTCGATCAGGCGCAGATATTCAGCGCCGGTGTGGCGGCGGTTCATAGCCTTCAGGATACGGTCCGAACCTGCCTGGACCGGCAGATGCAGGTAGGGCATCAGGGTGCGCAGATCGCGATGAGCCTCGATCAGCCGGTCGTCCATGTCGCGCGGATGACTGGTCGTATAACGCAGACGCGCCAGGCCCGGAATTTCCGCCAGACGATACAGCAGGTCGCCGAGGCTCCATTCGCCGCCATCTGGGCCTTCCGCCCGCCAGGCATTGACGTTCTGGCCGAGCAGCGTGATCTCGCGCACGCCGCCGTCAACGAGCCGCCAGGCTTCGTCGACGATCTGCTGGACGGGACGGGAAACTTCCGACCCACGGGTATAGGGCACGACGCAGAACGTGCAGAACTTGTCACAGCCCTCCTGAACGGTGAGGAAGGCGGTGACGCCGCGGGCGCGGATCTTTGCCTTTTCCGTTGCAGGCAGATGCTCGAACTTGTCCTCGACCGCATATTCCGTATCGACCACCGGCTTGCCGCCGCGGGCCTGTTTCAGCGCCTGCGGCAGGCGGTGGTAGGTCTGAGGGCCGATCACCACGTCGACAGCCGGCGCGCGGCGGATGATTTCCTCGCCTTCGGCCTGGGCAACACAGCCGGCAACGCCGATCATCAGTTCCCGGCCTTCGGCGGCGCGCGCCTTTTTCATGTCGCGCAGGCGGCCGAGGGCCGAATAGACCTTGTCTGCCGCCTTCTCGCGGATATGACAGGTGTTGAGGAGGATCAGGTCGGCCTCCCCCATCTCCTCGGTCGGCACGTAACCTTCGCTCGCCAGCGCATCGCTCATGCGGCCTGAATCATAGACATTCATCTGGCAGCCGTAGGTCTTGATGAAGACCTTGCGGGAATTCGGGCGGTGGACCGGCTCGTCGGCAGGCAGGGGCAAGGAGACGTGTTCGTTCATGGCTCGCTCCATACCGCAAGAAGACCCGGAAATGAAGCGTTTCCTAAAGCGCTTCGTAGTCGCGGCCCCGCAGGTGGCGGATCAGCATGAGGCGCATGCGGCTGGTCACCGCCTGACTGAGATGCTTGCGATTGTCTCCCGCACGGAATTCCACCGTCTCGCCGAAGGCCACGTCCACGTCGAGGGCCCCTTCCTTCAGGATGCCGAGCAGATGCGGCATGAGCTCTATATCGCCCGGCCACGCGGCAATCGGGCGGTGATAACGGCCCATAGCCATGCCTTGGATCCGGGTATAGGCGATCGCCACCGGCTGAACATGCACGACACCTTCCGGCGAATGCTGGACGGCCGCGGCGGCCGCGCCGAACAACGACGACTTTACCTCCAGAAGCCGGTTGCCGTCGGATGTGGTGCCTTCGGGAAAGAGGACGACGATCTCGCCGGCCGCCATGCGCTCGGCGATCTCGTTCACCTGGTCGCCGGCGCGGCGCTTCTGTTCGCGGACCACGAAGATGCTCTTCTGCAGCTTGGCAAGCGTGCCGAAGACCGGCCATTCCGAGACTTCCATCTTGGCAATGAAAACGACGTCGGCGATCGCCCCCAGCACGAGAATGTCTTTCCACGATGCATGATTGCAGGCGAGCATCAGCGGCCGGCGGTGCTCCAGCTTGCCGTGGATATGAATACGGATGCCAAGCAGGAAACAGGCGCTCCTGTGCCAGTAGCGCGGGATATACCGGCGGATTTTAAGATCGAGGGCGAGCCCCAGGAGCTGAAACGGCCACAGGATCAGCGTCACTGCGAAAAGAGCGACAATAACGAAGCCGATCCGGGCCCAGGTAATCACTTATCGTCCTTGTCCAGCGGGATACCGTAAAGCTCCAGCCGGTGGCCGACGAGACGGAAGCCGTGCTCGCGGGCAATACGCTCCTGCAGCGCCTCGATCTCCGCCGAGCGGAACTCGATGACGGTACCGGTGTTGAGATCGATCATATGGTCATGATGCTCCTCGGGCACCGTCTCGTAGCGCGAGCGGCCGTCGCGGAAATCGTGACGCTCGATGATCCCCTCGTCCTCGAAGAGTTTCACCGTGCGGTAGACCGTCGAGATCGAGATGCGCGAATCGACCTTGGACGAACGGCGATAGAGCTCCTCGACATCCGGATGGTCATCGGATTCCTGCAGGATACGCGCGATGACACGGCGTTGATCCGTCATTCGCATACCCTTTTCGGCACACAGCTCCTCCAGGGTTTTGGAAAGGTCTGTCATGTCGTTTTGGCCTCGAAACGTTCGCGTAGAAACTAACGGACTAGCGAAGAACGCGGCTCATGACAAGCGCCGTGGATCGCCTGCCATCCGGCCCGGCATAATAGGCTGGCCTTTCGCCGACTTTCTGGAATCCAAGCTTGCGATAAAGCTCGACGGCGGGGCGATTGGCTGTCTCCACTTCCAGGAACATGCTCTCCCCGCCCCGTGATGCCGCCTCGCGCAAAGCCGCCTGCATCAGGCGCCAGCCAAGCCCCACACGGCCGAATTTCTCGTTGACGGCGACCGTCAGGATCTCCGCCTCGCCGGCCGCCTCACGCGACAGAACGAAACCGCCGAGCGGCTTCGAAAAGAACGCATTGGTCTGGCGGGCAACAAAACCGAAGACGTTGTGCTGCAGAAGCAGGTTCTGGAATTCGCCATCGCTCCATTGGCGGGGAAATCGCTGGCCATGCAGCTCGGAGATTTCCAGGCAATCGCCGGCCTCCATCGGCACGACTTCGAAATACGGCTTCCAGGTCAGGTAATCGTCGAACATCGGCGCAGTCTGTACATTCACGAACGGGCAAGGGCGAAACCGGTCTGCGGTTTCGCATCAGGTCCACGAAGATACAACGGTTTAGGGCGTTGCGCATCCGCAGGTTTTTCGGCGGCGATACGGGCAACGACGGTGATGTCGAAGCGGTCCCGCCCCTCGTACTCAGCCTCTCCCTTGCCAAGGGAATGCTCGACCCAGGAACCGATCGCCGTTGCGGAAAGAGACTTTGTAAGCTCCGAAGCACCCTCCGGCGAAAGCGCTGCAGGATGGCTCAATGCCTCGGCCCTTGCGGAAAACGCCTGTGTGTAGACTTCGTCGCGCTTGGCATCCATGGCAACCACGACCGGCCGGCCCGGATGTTCGTCGAGAAATTTGCGCGCCAGCACCTCGAGCGTGGTCACGCCGACCGTTTCGACACCGAGTGCGAGGCCGAGGCCGCGAGCAGCCGCAACGCCGACGCGAATGCCGGTAAACGAGCCCGGGCCGATGACGACCGCCACGCGCTCGACGGCTTTCAACGGAAGAGTGGCGGCGGCGAGCGCTTCGTCGATGACGGCCATCAGCCGTTCGGCATGGCCCTTGCCGATCGTCTCAGTGACGGCCGACAGCACTTTCCCCGCGGCGCTGTCATAGAGCGCTGCGGAGCAATCCACCCCGGCGGTATCGATGGCCAGAACAATCATTCAACGGTGCCGGCGAACTCAGAGCGCTTCGACGGCCTGCACTTCCGGAACGAAATGCTTGAGCAGGTTCTGGACGCCGTGCTTGAGGGTCGCCGTCGACGACGGGCAGCCCGAGCATGCGCCCTTCATGTTGAGGTAGACCGTACCGTCGCGGAACCCCTTGAAGGTGATGTCGCCGCCATCCTGGGCGACCGCCGGGCGGACGCGGGTTTCGAGCAGTTCCTTGATCGTCGCGACGACGGTTTCATCGTCCTCGTCGAAGAACTCGCCCTCCTCGTCAGAGGCTTCGGCCAGCGTGGACGCACCGCCCATGACCGGGGCGCCAGACATGAAATGCTCCATGATCGAACCGAGGATCGCCGGCTTCAGGTGCTGCCATTCGGCGCTTTCCTTGGTGACGGTGATGAAATCGTAGCCGAAATAGACGCCGGTGACGCCGGAAATGCCGAACAGACGCTCGGCCAGCGGAGACGCTTCCGCCTCGCCCGCATTGCGGAAATCGGCGGTGCCCTTGTCCATGACGACTTTACCGGGCAGGAACTTCAGGGTCGCCGGGTTGGGGGTGGCTTCCGTCTGAATGAACATCTCGTCTCTCCTGGGGCGGAGCGCCCCTCGCAAATTTAGAATTCTTCAAAAGAAGATAAGCCGTATCAGCTTTTCGTTCAAGTGCTCCTTTGCCCGCGCAAGATCAAGCCCGCAATCAGGCCAGCGCGTCAATTTCCTCGGCGGTCAGCGTGTCGGGCAACACGGTGACCGGAATCGGGAAGGCAGCAACGGCGGATACCAGGGGTCCGGGCCCTTCCTTGGTGGAGCCGGCCGCCAGGACGAGGACCGCGATGTCACGGTCCTCGTCGACCAGCTGGATGATCTGTTCGCTGGCGTTGCCTTCACGGATGACGATTTCCGGATCGATACCGATCGTCTCGCGTACCTTCTGGGCGGTTTTCGCCATGACCGCATCGGCTTCCTCGCGAGCCTCGGCGCGCATGATCTGCTCGACGCCCAGCCATTGCTGGAAGTCACCCTCGGGGATGACGAACAGCAGGACGAGGCCGCCGTTGGAATTTTTGGCGCGGCGTCCGGCGTAATGGACCGCCTTTTCGCATTCCGGCGTGCCATCGATGACCGCCATGAACTTGCGCCGGTGCCCTTCAAGCCGCGAAAGCCGTTTCGAAACCATGCCGCCCCTCCTTCGCATGTAGTCGACCGAAGCGGTCGTGATGCGGAACTTATACCAACCGAAAAAAATGAAAACCCGCCACGATTGCCGTGGCGGGTATGCAATCTTTGCGTGGCGTCAGCCGTGCCGGAAGATATCAGCGCAGGAAGCCGACGATATCGAAGACGTCGCCCATGACCTTTTCGGCGCGGGCGCGGGCGCGCTCGCCGCCATCCTTGAGGATGGCATCGATATGGGTCGTGTCGTCCATCAGGCGGCGCATTTCGGACGTGATCGGCGCGAGCACATGCACGGCGAGATCGGCAAGCGCCGGCTTGAAGACCGAGAACTGCTGGCCACCGTATTCGGCGAGAACGTCGGTCTTGGTCCTGTCGGCAAGGGCCGCATAGATGCCGACGAGGTTGTCGGCTTCCGGCCGGCCCTTCAGGCCTTCGACATCGCTCGGAAGGCCTTCCGGATCGGTCTTGGCCTTGCGGATCTTCTTGGCGATCTCTTCCGGATCGTCCATCAGGTTGATGCGCGAGAGGTCCGACGGGTCGGATTTCGACATCTTCTTGGTGCCGTCACGCAGCGACATGACGCGTGGCGCCGGCCCTTCGATCAGGGGCTCGACCAGCGGGAAGAAGCCGTGGATCGGCTCCTCGCCGACGACCATGTCAACACCGGTGCCTGCGGCGCGGATCTTTTCCTGGAAGTCGATATTGAACTTCTGGGCGATGTCGCGGGCAAGTTCCAGATGCTGTTTCTGGTCGTCGCCGACCGGCACGTGGGTGGCACGATAGACGAGAATATCGGCCGCCATCAGGCTCGGATAGGCGAGCAGGCCGAGCGAGGCGTTCTCGCGGTCCTTGCCCGCCTTGTCCTTGAACTGGGTCATGCGGTTCATCCAGCCGATGCGGGCGACGCAATTGAAGACCCAGGCGAGTTCCGCATGCTGCGGCACGGCCGACTGGTTGAAGACGATATGTTTCTTCGGGTCGATGCCCGAAGCGATGAAGGCGGCGGCGATCGAGCGGATCTGGCCCCTCAGGTCGTCGTGGACGAGCTGGGCGGTGATCGCGTGCAGATCGACGACGCAATAGATGCAATCGTTGTTTTCCTGGAGCGCCACGAATTTGCGGATCGCACCGAGGTAGTTGCCGAGATGGAGATTGCCGGTCGGCTGGACGCCGGAAAAGACAAGCGGCTTGAAGCTGTTCATATCGTCCTCAATTAGGCTGGTGGAGGGCCCCAGACCCGAAGGGTCATGTTGCTAACGCGCGGGCTTATGCACGGCCAAGCGCAGAGTATCAAGAGGCTCGGGAAGCGGCGTGCTCAATCAGATCCCAGGTGTTGCCGTAGGGATCGGCAAACACCGCGACCGAACCGTAAACCTCGTGCCGCGGCTCCTCCAGGAACCGGACGCCCTTGGCGGTCATGGCGGCATGATCGCGGGCGAAATCGTCGGTCTTCAGGAAGAACCCGACCCGGCCGCCGGTCTGGTTGCCGATGGCTGCTTTCTGGGCGTCGGTGGCGGCCTTGGCCAGCAACAGGGCCGCGCCTTCGCCACCCTTCGGCTTTACCACGACCCAGCGCTTGCCCTCCGGCTGCACGCTGTCCTCAAGGCATTCGAAGCCGAGCACATCGCAATAAAAGTCCTTCGCCCGGTCATAGTCATCGACGATCAAGGCTACGAGAAACAGCGATTGTACGGGCATGCGGAAGCTCCGGATTCGGGTGATTTTGATCGTCTGCAGATCGCCTATTTTGGCGGTTTCGGCGCAGTGCGAAACCCCATTCAGGAGGTCTCGCGAAACACTACAGCGACAAAAGAGCTGCCACCATAACCATTCGAGGTAAGGCCGGGAAACGGCTACCTCATTCGACGTACTGCTCCTAAGTCAATACGCCTAAAGGCAAAATTTTTCCTTAGGCATCTCCGAATAGATTAACGAATGTTAGTCTTTTAGGCAGCCGCATTCCCATTTCCGAGCAAAAGTCTCCTTATTGGCGCCTCTTTTGGAAAAGAAATACCCAAGCGCACCACGGTTAACCGGTCATGAACGACACGGTCTCATCTCGGGGGATTACCATGCGCATCCTATTTCGCGTCGCGCTTACCTGCCTATTGGCGCTAGGCCTCAATGTCACCGCCGAAGCCGGCGAAACTCAAAAACGACGGAGCTCCTCGTTCAAGCACGATTACTCGGCGTATTATACCGTCCAGCGGATCAGCGTTCGCACGAGCTGCTTTCCGGAAAAGCTGGGAGCGATCCTGGCGCATATCGCGCAAAAGACCGGGCATAAGCCGATGGTCACGTCCGGCCACCGACCGCATTCGGGTACATCGCAGCACAGCCATTGTTATGCGGCGGATATCCGGGTTCCGGGCGTTTCAGAACGAACCATTCTCGCGGCGGCGGCCAGCGCGCCTGGCATTGGCGGCATCGGCCGCTATTGCAACGGCATCGTGCACGTGGATGTCGGACCGCAGCGGCAATGGGCCCATTGCGGGCGACGCAAGCGGGGCTAGGTCTTCGGCTTCCGCTTGATGTTCCGGCGCAGCATGCCGATGTCGGCTCCGCCGATCAGGAAGGCGCTGGCGAAATAAACGACCATCGCCAGGAAGAGCAGGCAGGCGAGCGCTGCGACCTGATGGACCAGCAAGGCATCCGGGGTCAGCCACGGCCCGGCATACCGGAGCGTATAGATCAGCGCTGCGGACATGATGCCGGTCGAGACGAGCAGCAGGACCGTGCGTCTCGCCAGTGCCCATTCCCAGGTCAGATGGCCGCGCCAGACGAGCGTCGCGAACAGCAGGACGGTGTTGGTCCAGCCGGCCGCAGCTTCAGCCGTCGCGATGCCACGTTCGGCGATCAGCGGGAAAAGCGAAATTGCCAGGCCCGAATTGATTACCACCGAGACCATGGTGAACCGCATCGGCGTCCTGGTGTCTTCGCGGGCATAAAATCCGGGCTGCAGCGCCTTGATCAGCACGAAGCCCGGCAAGCCGATGCCATAGATCGCGAGGATGGAAGCTACGATCGAGGTGTTTTCGGCGGAGAAGGCGCCGCGCTCATAAAGCACGCGGATGATTGCGTCGGACAGTATCCACAGGCCGGCAGCGGCCGGCAGGGTGAGGAACAGCACGAATTCGATCGAGCGGTTCTGGATATTGGCAGCTTCCTTGGCAAAACCGCCCTTCAAGGCGCGGGCGAGCTCCGGCAGGAGTACGACGCCGACGGCGACACCCACGACGCCGAGCGGAAGCTGGTAGATGCGGTCGGCATATTGGAGGGCGGCAATCGCCCCTTCCTTGCCGGACGCGATCGCCTGGCCGATGATCTGGTTGATCTGTGTGATGCCGCCGGTGACGGCCGCCGGCACCGCCAGCACCAGGAGGCGCTTGACGTTCGGCGTCATCTTGGGGCGGCGGAAGCCGATATTGATACCGGCGTGACGCACACCGGCGTAAACGACCGCGAGCTGCAGGATACCCGCCGCCAGCACGCTCCAGGACAGATACCAGGCAATCACCCGCGGCTCCGCTCCGATCCAGAGCCCGTAAAAGAGCGCGGCGATCATCACCACGTTCAGGAAGACCGGAGCGATGGCGGCGGCGAAGAAATGATGCAGCGAGTTGAGCATGCCGCTCAGCATCGCCGTCAGCGACATGCACATCAGATAGGGGAACATCACCGCCGCCATGCGGATGGTGAGCGACGTCTTTTCGGGATCGTCGGCGAAGCCCGGCGCAATGATCCATTCGACCAGCCAGGGCATGGCGAGTTCCATCACGATGGTGATAAGGAGCAGCGCGGAGAAGAGAACGCCGAAAACCTCCTCCGAAAACCGCTTGGCGCCCTCGACGCCAGTCGCCTCGATTTCCTTGGAAAACAGCGGCACGAAGGCGGCATTGAAGGCGCCCTCGGCAAACAGCCGGCGGAAGAGGTTCGGAAAACGGAAGGCCGCATAAAAGACGTCGGCCATCGGGCCGGTGCCAAGCGCCGCCGCCATGAAGGTCTCGCGGGCAAAACCGAAAATGCGGCTGCCGAGTGTCGCTCCGCCGACGGTCGCGAATTTCTTGACGAGGCTCATCGGGCAGGTTCCGGCATGTGAGTTATGCCGGACAAGCGGGGCTGTGGCCTGTGGCTACCCCCCTCTGGCCTGCCGGCCATCTCCCCCTCAAGGAGGGAGATCGGCAAGGCGCGCCGGCATACCACCAAATGAGCGGCTACATTCTTCATGACTGCAATCTCCGCCGATTGCAGGAAGCGAGGCACTTCCGCGATGGGATCTCCCCCCTTGAGGGGGAGATGGCCGGCAGGCCAGAGGGGGTGAGCCACGGGCGCAGGGAGCGCATCAAACCTGCCTCACGCGCTTGCCTTGGACTTGCGCGGCTGCGGCGCGTGATCCGGATTGGGGGCCGGCGCGATGATGCCGGCCGGCATGCCGCTTCGCAGTTCGTCCTCCTGCTCGGACATCACAGCCTTCAGCCGCGCCGCGATATTGCCCTGGCGGTTCTCGTTCACGACCTTCTGGCCGACCAGATCGGTGACGTAGAACGTGTCGATGACCTTTTCGCCAAACGTCGTGATGCGCGCTGAATGGATGTCGAGCGAGAGATCGGCGAGCACGGCGGTGATATCCGCCAGCAGGCCGGTGCGGTCGAGGCATTCCACCTCGATAACCGTGAACTTGTTCGACAGGCCGTTCGAGAGAATGACGGATGGCGGGATGGTGAAGGTCTTGTTGCGCTTGCGCGACTTGGCGCGCGTCGCAATGACTTCCGGCAGCCGCTTCTTGCCCGACAGCACGTCCTCGATCATCCGGCTGATCGTGCCGGCGCGGCGCAACTCGTCCTCGTCCACCGGGAATTCCCGGTTGACTAGGATCGTATCGAGCGCCCGGCCGTCGGAAGTGGTGAAGATCTGTGCGTCGGCAATGTTGGCGCCGGCCGCGGCACAGGCGCCGGCGATGATCGACAGCAGGCGCGGATGGTCCGGTGCCAGAACGGTGATCTCGGTAATGGCATGGAAACTGTCCGTCCGCACCATGGTGGCAAGCGCCTGGCCGGCCTTGTCCGTGTCGCGGATGAACTTCGTGTGGCGGACCTGGTCGTCCAGCGAGACCGACAGCAGATAGGGCTGGTAGTGGAGTTTCGAATAGGTCCGGCGGTCCTTGGCGCTCCATTCGCCCAGAGCCTTGACGAGCTCCTCTTCGGCCACCTTGGCGCGCTCCTTGCGCGACACTTCGGAAAAACCGCCCGAGAGCAGCAGCTCGGTCTCATAATAGAGCGTACGGAGCAGTTGCCCCTTCCAGCCGTTCCACACGCCCGGACCAACGGCGCGAATATCGCAGATAGTCAGGATCAGGAGCAGCTTCAGCCGGTCCATCGACTGCACCTTTTCGGCGAAATCGGTGATCGTCTTGCGGTCGTGCAGGTCGCGGGTCTGGGCGGTCATCGACATCAGCAGATGCACTTCGATCAGCCAGACGACGAGCTCGGTCTGCTTGGCATTGAGGCCGAGACGCGGGCAGAGTTTTCGCGCGATGCGGGCGCCGGCGATCGAATGATCTTCCTGGCGGCCCTTGGCGACGTCATGCAGCAGCACGGCGACGTAAAGCGCCTCGCGCTCCTCGATGCTCGGCATCACCTTGTTGGCAAGCGGGTGGATATCGGCGGCCTTGCCCTTGTCGACTTCCGACAGGGCTTCGACCGAGCGGATCAGATGCTCGTCGACCGTGTAGTGATGATACATGTTGAACTGCATCATCGCCACGACCTTGCCGAATTCCGGAATGAAGCGGCCGAGCACGCCTGCCTCGTTCATCCGGCGCAGCATGAGAGCCGGGTCACGCCGCGAGGTCAGCATGGAGAGGAACAGCCGGTTCGCCTCCTCGTTCTCGCGCACATCGTTGTCGATCAGCGAAAGCGAGCGGGTCATGCGCTTCAGGGCATCGGGATGAAGCTCCAGCCCGTTGATATCGGCCACATGGAAAAAGCGGATGATATTGACCGGATCGCGCTTGAAGACGTTCGGATCGGCAAGCGTGATGCGGCCGCGATCCACGACGAATTCCACGGTGCCGGGGATCTTGTGAAGACGCTTGGTGAAGCGCGAGATGACGCGGGTGGTGAGGCCGGGGGCGGCCTTCGCCTGCGTTTCCTCCAGCGCCGCGCAGAGAATGCGGGTCAGGTCGCCGACATTCTTCGACACGAGGAAGTAGTGCTTCATGAAGCGCTCGACGGCGGAAAGGCCGGGGCGCGAATGGTAACCGAGGCTCTCGGCGATCTCGCGCTGGATATCGAAGGACAGACGCTCCTCCGCCTTGCCGGTCAGGAAATGCATCTGGCAGCGCACCGCCCAGAGGAAGTCGTCTGCCTTTTCGAACGAGCGCGCTTCTTCACGGGAGAGAACCCCGAGCTTCACCAGTTCGGTCGTCTCGCGGACGCGGTAGTAATATTTGGCGATCCAGAAGAGGGTGTGGAGGTCGCGCAGGCCACCCTTGCCTTCCTTGACATTCGGCTCGACCAGATAACGCGTATCGCCGGCCTTCTCGTGGCGATTGTCGCGTTCGGCCAGCTTGGCGGCGATGAATTCCGGGCCGGTATCGGCAACGATTTCCTTGTCGAAACGGCTCTCGAGCTCCTTCACCAAGGCCTCGCGGCCGCAGATGTAGCGGCTTTCGAGAATGGCGGTGCGAATGGTCATGTCGGTCTTCGACAGGCGGATGCATTCCTCGACGGTGCGGGTCGCATGACCAACCTTGAAGCCCATGTCCCACAACACATAGAGCAGGAACTCGACCGCCTTGCGCATGGTCTCGGTATTGCGCGCCGGCAGCAGGAACAGGAGGTCGATATCCGAACCGGGAGCCAGCGTGTCGCGGCCGTAACCGCCGACCGCCGCCACCGCGATATCGGTACCCTCCGCATAGATGCCATCGGCGATCGTCTCGTAGAGAACGCGGATCAGCTGGTCCTGAAGCCAGGAGATGCGGCGGGCACAATTCAGCCCGCTGCCGTCCCTGGCAAGAAGCTGGCGCGCCTTTTCGCGACCCTCAACGCTTGCCCGCCGCAGCAGCGGCAGCAGCGCCGCGCGCATTTCCAGCTGGGGGCGATCCTTGTCTTTGACGATTGCCCGGCAATCGGCCCGGAGACGGGCCACGTCGAGAAGTTCGGAAAAATCGATGTCGTGTCTGGCCATGTTATCCTGCCGGTGCCGGCCTGCGGAGGGAGGCTATAATCTTTTTGGGGCACCTTGACCAATGATTATCATCATCGGACGTTTCAAAGTTGTTGCTTGGCGCTTCGAAGTTCAAGCCCGCGTTTTCTTCCCACCGCCGTCTTGCGCGGCCCTTGCCTCGCCCCTCCATTGTTTGGGGCTCATGCCCGTGGCACGGCGGAATTCGCGGTTGAAATTCGACTTCGTGGAGAAGCCGACATCCAGCATGATCTGGATCACTGTCCGTTCGGTCTCCCCCAGAAGACGGCAGGCTTCGGCAACGCGGCGGTCGTTGACGAACTGCGAGACATTGAGCCCCGTCGCACGATTGATCACGGCGGAAACCTCGCGAGCGGGAAGCTTCGCCTTGCGGGCAAGCTTCGCGAGGCTCAGGTCCTCACTCCGGTAAAGCTCGCCATCTTCCAGCGCCGCCTTGATGCGGGATAACGCGCCCCCGTCCTCTTCCGTCGGCTCGACCGGGGACGAAGCGGAGAGCGCCTTGGCCGGTGAAAAATCGGGTAGAAAATAATAGACGATCACAGCCGCGATCGCGGCGAGATTCATGATGGTAACGGCCAATGGCACATGGCCGGAGCCATGGATATCGGTGTAGACCGCCAGCGCGGCGTCGCTCACGGCAAAGAACAGCATCAGGCCGGCGGTCAACCGGGCGGCGCGCAGGGCCGGTCCCATGCGCGGAAGCGAGGCTTGCGCCATCACGTCCGCACCGCCTGAGAGCGTCAGGCGCCAGAGCGCGATGCCATAACCGAAGAAGATCACCAGCAACAACGGATCGACGAGATCGCGGAAAAACCCCACAGCGACAGCCGCCGCCAGGGGCGGCAGGATATGCAGCCAGGGCCTTTCGAGGCGCTCATCCATCAGAGCCCGGAATGCCAGGAATGCAAGCGGCGGCATCATTGCCGCCGTAACCGGCTGGACCGGCGCGAGCGCCTTGACGCCATAGCCGAAATGCAGGCCGACGATCACGCCCTGCAGGGCATAAAGAATGAGGAAGGCGAAGAAGTAACGATGCGAGCCAGGCGCTTCGACACCCTTCAGATTGCGGTAGAGCGTCAGCGCGAAAACAAGGCCGGCAAGAAAAGGCAAGGGAACGGACAGCACGCGGAGCCCCGGTGAAAGCGGCCTAAATCATGATCGCGAAGGCCTTTATCACGTTCGACGACGAAAGGCATGCGGATCGAAAGGTTGTTGCGAGATATCGACGAGCCCCGCAAGGACAACGCTTCCCTCCCTTCTCCGCGTTCGTCAAGGTCGCCGTGTTTCCCAGGAAAACGCCGGGGAACGTCAGGCCTTGAGCTGTTTCTTCAACATATAGAGGGCGTCGAGCGCTTCGCGGGGCGTCATGTCGTCCGGGTTGATGGCCTTCAGCGCGTCCTCGACCTTGGAAGGCCCCGCGCGTTTCGCCTCCTCGCGGCGGACCGCGACCTGGAAAAGCGGCAGATCGTCGATCAGCTGGCTCGCGGGGTTCTTGCGGTCGGAATCCTCCAGCTTGGTGAGCACGTCCCGGGCGCGGGCGACCACGGAGTCGGGAAGACCGGCAAGCCGCGCGACCTGGATGCCGTAGGAGCGGTCGGCAGCGCCGGGACCGACTTCGTGCAGGAAGATCACCTCGCCGTCCCATTCCTTCACCCGCATCGTGGCGTTGGAAAGCCGGTTCAGCTTTTCCGACAGCACGGTCAGCTCATGGAAATGGGTCGCGAACAGGCCGCGGCACCTGTTTGCCTCGTGCAGGTGCTCGACCGCCGCCCAGGCGATCGACAGGCCGTCGAAGGTCGCCGTGCCGCGGCCGATCTCGTCGAGGATGACCAGCGAACGGTCGCTCGCCTGATTGAGGATGGCGGCCGTCTCGACCATCTCGACCATGAAGGTGGAGCGGCCGCGCGCCAGATCGTCCGACGCGCCGACACGCGAGAACAGCCGGTCGACGATACCGATATGGGCAGAAGCGGCGGGCACGAAGGAGCCCATCTGCGCGAGGATCGCGATCAGAGCGTTCTGGCGCAGGAAGGTCGATTTACCGCCCATGTTCGGGCCGGTGAGCAGCCAGAGCGCCCCGAACTCGCCGCCATTGTTCGGAGAGAGGTCGCAATCGTTGGCGATGAACGGGCCGACGGACTGCTTCCGCAGCGCCTGCTCCACCACCGGATGGCGGCCGCCCTCGATCGCGAACATGCGCGAGGCATCCACGACCGGGCGGCGATAGCTCCATTCGTCGGCGAGCATGGCAAGGCCTGCCGCGACATCGATCACCGCCAACGCCCGGGCGCCGGCCTTGATCGCCTCGGCCTCCGAGGTCACGGCCGCGGCCATCTTGTCGAAGGCTTCGAGTTCGATGGTCAGCGCCTTGTCGGCGGCGTTGGCGATACGGCTTTCGAGATCTGCGAGTTCCGTCGTGGTGAAGCGCATGGCGCTTGCCATGGTCTGGCGATGGATGAAGCGCGCCTTGCCTTCCGGCGTGTCGGTCATCGTGCCGGAATTGCCGGCGGTCACCTCGATGAAATAACCAAGCACGTTGTTGTGCTTGATCTTCAGCGACTTGATGCCAGTCTCCTCGGCATATTGGAGCTGGAGCGCGGCGATGACCCGGCGCGACTGGTCGCGGAGCGCCCTGACCTCGTCGAGCTCCGAATGAGCGCCTTCGGCAAGGAACCCGCCGTCGCGCTTGAGGAGCGGCAACTCGTCAGCCAGCATGTTGCCGAGCATGGATTCCAGATGCAGCGGCAGAGCCTTCAGGTCGTCGAGCGCCTGTCCCAGTTCCTCGGGCAGCATGGCCTTGTCGAGGAAGGCCACGACACCGCGGGCCGCCTCCAAGCCCTGCAGGATGCTGCCGAGATCGCGTGGGCCACCGCGCTCAAGCGCCAGGCGCGACAGGGCGCGCGGCATGTCCGGCACGTGTTTCAGTCCGGACCGCAGCTCGCTGCAAAGCGACGGCTCTTCGAGCAGGAAGGAGATGGAATCAAGGCGCCGGTTGATGCGGTCTGGATCGGTCAGCGGCGACATCAGCCGTTCGGCGAGCAGGCGGGCTCCGCCGCCGGTCACTGTGCGGTCGATCGCCTTCAGAAGCGTGCCTTCGCGCTCTCCCGACAAGGTCTTGGTCAGTTCCAGATTGCCGCGGGTCGCCGGGTCGATGAAAAGGGTCGAGGCGCCGCTTTCGCGCTCCGGTCGGCCGAGCGGCGGACGTTCAGCGATCTGGGTCTTTTCCACATAGGCGACGGCGGCGGCGGCAGCGGCGAGTTCGGCGCGGGAAAAGTTGCCGAAGCCGTCCAGCGTGCCGACGCCGAAATAACGGGTAATGCGGCTTTCCGCACTCGCACTGTCGAAGAGCACGGACGGCTGCGGCACCGCGACCTTGCCGAGCACATCGAAGACAGGCTTCAGTTCGGCATCGTGAAACATCGTGTCCGGCAGGATCAGTTCGCGCGGATCGATCCGCAGGATATCGGCGAGGAGCCGCGATTGATCGGTTTCGGCAAGCCGGAAGACGCCGGTCGAGATATCGATCCAGGCAAGCGCGAGCAACGGTTCGGCCGCCCCCTTGATGCGGGCGAGCGCCATCAGGTAGTTCGATTCGGAGGGTGAAAGCAGCTTTTCCTCGGTGATCGTGCCGGGCGTCACCAGCCGCACGACGTCGCGTTTCACCACCGATTTCGAGCCGCGCTTCTTGGCTTCGGCCGGATCTTCCACCTGTTCGCAGACGGCGACGCGGAAACCGAGCGAGATCAGCTTCTGCAGGTAGTCGTCGGCGGCATGCACCGGCACGCCGCACATGGGGATTTCGCGCCCGAGATGCTGGCCGCGTTTGGTGAGCGTGATGCCGAGCGCCCGCGACGCATCGACCGCGTCCTCGAAGAACAGCTCGTAGAAATCGCCCATGCGGTAGAAGAGCAGCGAACCCGGGTTGTTCGCCTTGATCTCGATATATTGCTCCATCATCGGCGTGGCAGATGCACGGCTTTCCTCCGAGGCGAGCTCGGCGGCGTTCAAGGCGTCGATGGCGAATCTTTCAAACTGTGTCACGGAACCGATTTTTTGTTGCGCGCTGGAACTTGCGACACTATCGATGAAGGCACCTGAAACACAACATCTGCCGCGGCCTAGAGGACGGCTGCCCACAAAAAGCTGGAGGAGACATGCCTGCCAAGGACAAGGCCACGGAGAAGGCCGCACGTTCGCGCGCTTCCGTCACCGAACAGGAAGCACTGGATTTCCATTCGGAAGGCCGCCCCGGTAAACTCGAAGTGGTTCCCACCAAGCCGATGGCGACCCAGCGCGACCTGTCGCTTGCCTATTCGCCGGGCGTCGCGGTGCCGGTCTTGGCAATCGCCGCAAACCCGGCAACCGCCTATGACTACACGACGCGCGGCAACATGGTGGCCGTCATCTCCAACGGTACGGCGATCCTCGGCCTCGGTAATCTCGGGGCGCTTGCCTCGAAGCCGGTCATGGAAGGCAAGTCCGTTCTCTTCAAGCGCTTTGCCGACGTCGATTCGATCGACCTTGAAGTCGATACCGAGAACGTCGACGAATTCATCAACTGCGTGCGTTTCCTCGGCCCCTCCTTCGGCGGCATCAACCTCGAGGATATCAAGGCGCCGGAATGTTTCATCATCGAAAGCCGACTGCGCGAGCTGATGGACATCCCGGTCTTCCATGACGACCAGCACGGCACCGCGATCATCGCCGCCGCCGGCCTGATCAACGCGCTGGAGCTGACCGGCCGCGACCTCAAGACCACCAAGCTCGTCTGCAACGGCGCGGGTGCGGCAGCGATCGCCTGCATCGAACTCATCAAGGCGATGGGGTTCAGCGCGGAAAACATCATCCTGGTCGATACCAAGGGCGTCATCTACCAGGGCCGTACCGAAGGCATGAACCAGTGGAAGTCCGCCCATGCGGCAAAAACCACCAAACGGACCCTGGAAGAGGCGATGAAGGGCGCCGACGTCGTGTTCGGCCTGTCGCAGAAAGGCGCCTTCACCGAAGCGATGATCCGATCCATGGCCGACAAGCCGATCATCTTCGCGATGGCCAATCCCGATCCGGAAATCACGCCGGAGGAAGTGGCGCGCATCCGCGATGACGCGATCATGGCCACCGGCCGTTCGGACTACCCGAACCAGGTCAACAACGTGCTCGGCTTCCCCTACATCTTCCGCGGTGCGCTCGACGTGCGGGCCAGCCAGATCAACGACGCGATGAAGATCGCCGCCGTCAACGCGCTCGCCAATCTCGCCCGCGAAGACGTGCCGGACGATGTCGCCGCCGCCTACCAGGGCAACCGCCCTCGTTTCGGCGCGCAATACATCATCCCCGTCCCGTTCGACCCGCGCCTCATCTCGGCGATCCCGGTCGCCGTCGCCGAGGCGGCGATGGAAAGCGGCGTCGCCCGCAAGAACATTGCCGATCTCGCCGCCTATGGCCGCGAGCTCTCGGCTCGACGCGACCCGATCGCCGCGACGACCCAGGGCATCTACGAACGCGTCCGCCGCTTTCCCAAGCGGGTCGTGTTCGCCGAGGCCGAGGAAGAGCAGGTCATGCGCGCTGCGATTTCCTTCACCAGCCAGAAGCTTGGCACCGCCATCCTTCTCGGCCGCGACGACGTCATCCGCGCGACGGCGGAGAAGGCCGGCATCGATCTTGACCGTCCCGGCATCGAGATCCTCAACGCCCGTCTTTCGAACCGTGTCGATGCCTATATCGATCATCTCTATGCGCGCCTGCAGCGCGAAGGTTTCCTCCATCGCGACGTCCAGCGCCTGATCCACAACGACCGCAACCATTTTGCCGCGACCATGGTGGCGATCGGCGATGCGGACGCGATGGTGACCGGCACGACCCGCAACTACGCGACGGCCCTTCAGGATGTCCGCCGCTGCATCGATCCGAAGCCGGGACACAAGGTGATCGGCGTTTCGCTGGTGATCGCGCGCGGCCGGACGATCTTCGTTGCCGACACGGCCGTCCATGACATGCCGAACGCGGAAGATCTTGCCGATATCGCCGTCGAAGCCGCCCGTGTCGCCAAGCGCATGGGTTATGAGCCGCGCGTCGCCATGCTCGCCTATTCCACCTTCGGGCAGCCGATCGGCGAGCGTTCGGAGCGGGTCCGCGAGGCGGTCAAGATCCTCGACCAGCGGCGCGTCGATTTCGAATATGACGGGGAGATGGCTGCGGACGTGGCGCTCAACCCGCACCGGATGGAGCAGTATCCGTTCTGCCGGCTCTCTGGAACAGCCAATGTGCTCGTCATGCCGGCGATCCACTCCGCGTCGATCTCCACCCGCATGCTGCAGGAACTCGGCGCCTCGACCGTGATCGGCCCGCTGCTCGTCGGCCTCGACAAGTCCGTGCAGATCACATCGATGGGCGCCAAGGACAGCGATATCGTCAATATGGCCGCTATCGCGGCCTACAATGCCGGAACGTGAGTTTCCTTGAACGCGGGCCTCAAGTGGACTAAGTTCACTGAACTAAGTCCACTTGAGGCTGCTGATCATGAAGATCGTCAATATCCACGAAGCCAAAACGCATCTCTCGCGTCTTGTCGAGGCCGCGGCAAATGGCGAAGCTTTCGTCATCGCCAAGGCGGGCAAGCCTATGGTGAAGGTCGTGCCGCTAGGGGAAGAGCCGAAGAAGAAGAGGCGAATCGGTGCCCTCGATGGTCAATTTTTCATTCCCGATGATCTGGACAAGGGAATGGACAAAGAGATCGAAGAGCTGTTTTACGGCGATCACGAATGAGGATATTGCTGGATTCTCATCTTCTGGTCTGGCTTGTGGGGGCATCCGAGCGGTTGCCTTCGGCGGCGCGAGAAATCATTGAAAATCCCGACCACGAAATTTTCTTCAGTTCAGCCAGCATTTGGGAGCTGTCGATTAAGTATTCCTCCGGAAAAATCGGACTGGAGCTTCCGCCCCGCATGCTCCATCGGGTGCTTATCGAAGGTGATTTTAGAGAATTGGCCGTCAGTGCCTCTCATGCCCTCGAGGTGGACTCACTTGAACAGATCCACAAGGATCCGTTCGACCGGATCCTCATCGCCCAGGCCATGTCCGAAGGCATGCTGTTGCTGACTTCGGACGAGACAATAGCACAGTATGACGGCCCGATCCGGCTGGTCCGCTGAAAGCATCCAGCCGAGCCTTCAGCTCGCAAACCGTCCGGCGTCGGCGCCAAAGTGGCTGATGTAGCGATCAGAGATCGAGGCGATCGGCAGGACGATCAGCACGTCGGTGGTGTTGAAAGCGTGGTCGATGACCGCACCGTCGCCCACCATGGCGCCGAGGCGCAGATATCCCTTGATCAGCGGCGGCAACAGGGAGAGCGCCTTGCGGGCGTTGAGACCCTCCATCGGCATCAAATCCATCGAGCGATAGAGTTCCGGCAGCGCCGAAACCGCCCAATCACCCTTGGTCAGGACAGAATGGTGCAGGAAGGAGAGCGCCATCGCGTGCTCTTCGGGCAAAACGCCCGGGAAGGACGCGCAGCCGAACATGGCGTTCATGCCATGTTTCAGCGAGTAGGCCCAATTGCCCTGCCAGAGCAGTTCGACGGTGCGCTTAGTGCGATAGTCGGGAAGCACGCAGGATCGGCCGAGCTCCATGAACTGCTTGTCGGGATGACGGGCAAGCAGCGGCTCGATGTCGAATTCGGATGCCGAATAGAAGCCATTATTGGCCAGCGCCACTTCCTGGCGCAGCAGACGATATGTACCGACGATCTGGTCTTCGATATCGCCCTCGATTGCGTTGTCGACCACCAGAAGATGGTCGCAGATCGCGTCGAAGGCATCGACGTCGCGGCGGCTGCGCATGGCTTCCGGGCTCAAGGTCGCATGCATTTCCTCGACGAAAACGCGATAACGCACCGCCTGCGCGGCATCGATCTCGCGCTCGCTGCGGGCAAGCCGCGTTTCGAGCGTGCCAATGCGGCCGAAGACATCGCCGCTTACCGGAGCAGAGGCCGGCGCCTGGGTTGTTTCAGGTATCACTTCACGGTTCAGGAGTTCAATTGCCAAGGTGATTCTCCCCGTCCCGGTTTGATCACCGCCTTAAATCACTTCTCTGCGACAAGAACGTGACATTCACTGTCACAATAGGTTCCAGGAATGATCGCGTCAACGCGCCTGTTGGCGCTCGGCGGAGAGAACTCCCAAAATTCGCACTTCCTCAAGAAGCGCCAGCGGATCGGCGGGCTTTGCCAGGACGCGGCTCGCGCCGTTCAGAAGCGCTTCCCGGTGTGTCGCTTCGCGGCTCTCTCCCGTCAGCACAATGACCGGGACCGGCGACCGGACACCGTTCTCTTCGTCGGCGCGCAGGGCCGCCAGAAGGCTGAACACATCTCCTCCGGGCATATGCATGTCGGAAATGATGAGATCGAGCGGCATGTCCCGGTCGAGCGCAGCCTTGATCAGAGTGGGAAAATCCTCGATCAGGCGGACGCGATGGCCTGCCTTTGTGAGGACCGAGCGGATGATCAGCGCATTGACGGGATCATCCTCGCCAAGCAGCACGTCGAGCCCTTCCGGATGTTTTTCAATGACGGGCGGCGGCGGCATGGCCTGATTATCGTTCAGCGCATCCCGCGTGCCAAAGCCGCGAAGGCGCCCGCTCAATACGTCGATCAGGGATTTTTCCCGGAGCGGGCGGATGAGCCAGGCATCGAAGAAATCCTGCGGCTGCGATGCACGCTCCTCGGGATTGACGAGCAGAATGCGATGGACAGGCGCATGCGCCTTCTCATTGGCATAGTTGGATGCCAGCCGATGATCGACGATCAGGTCGGTATAGGGCATAGGCCCCGCCTCGGCGCGGTCGATCAACACCTGGGCATCGGCTGTATTGGCGATATGCCGGCAGCGGCCGCCAAGCGTTTCGATCGTCGCAACCGTCGCTTTTGCCGCAGGCCCTTCCGGCGCCAGAAGTAGAACCCGCGACATGGCGAGCAACTGTCCGCGCTCGCCGGCACCCGACTGGGCAGTTTCCGCAAAGCGGAGAGGAAAGCGGATCGTAAACGTGCTGCCGGCACCCTTCTGGCTGGTGACGGAAAGGGAACCGCCGAACTCCGTCAGGATGCGGGACGCAATGCCGAGCCCGAGACCGGTGCCGCCGCTGCGAGCCTCGGCAGAGCCAGCCTGCTCGAATTCGCCGAAAACCCGCGCCAGTTCCTCGGACGCCATTCCGGGACCGGTATCGATGACGGCGATGGAGACATTGCCCTCCTCCACCAGAGCTCTGACCAGGACGCCGCCATGAGCCGTGAACTTCACCGCATTGCCGATGACGTTGAAAAGCACCTGCCGGATGCGCCCGGGATCGAAATCGAGGAGATCGGGCAGATCTGCAGCCATCGTGGCGGCGATCTCGATGCGCTTCTCATGCGCGCGCGGGGCCAGCATCTCGACGACGTTTTCGATCAGGTGGCGAAGGTTCTCCGCCCGGTTGTTGAGCCGGAAGCGACCGGCCTCCAGCGTCGAATAATCGAGCAGATCTTCGACGAGCTGTACCAGCGCGTAACCGGACTGGCGGATACCGCTCAGATAGTTCTGCTGCTCCGCCGTCAGCTTGGTCTGGCCGAGAAGATGGCTCATGCCGAGAATGCCGTTGAGCGGCGTGCGGATCTCATGGACGACGGTGGCAATCTGCCGGGATTTCGCGGCGCTGGCCGCCTCGGCATTCTTCAAGGCATGCTGGAGCCGGGGCACGGTGCGCTGGCGGCGCCATTCGGAGATCCGTGAAAACAGCGAGGCGAATGCGTTGCGCGGTGCCTTGCCTTCCTCGCCCTGCCGCAATCCCAGCGCGGGCACGACCTGTTCCGCCACCGGTTCGGCAATATCGGCCGCGGCGGAGGAAGAGAACGCCTTGGAGATACGTTCATGTATGTCGGCGATATCTCGCATTGGGAAAGACTAACGAGGTTTCTTTCCCAATCCATAGAGCAATCAGGTAAAATTTTACTGATCAGCCTTTTTCGGCCCGAACAGCTCGTCGAGGATCACCAGGCCGGCCCCGACGGTGATGAAACTGTCCGCCAAATTGAAGACGGCAAAGGACCAAGTCTCGGTATGGACCAGGATATAGTCGATCACGTGGCCATAGGCGAAGCCGTCAATCAGATTGCCGATCGCGCCGGCGATGATCAAGGCGAAGCCTGAATGGGCGAAAGGTCGGTCCTTCGGCGTGCGGCGCCAGAGCCACACCACGAAAGCGACGATCAACACACGCATGCCGACGATGAATTCCCTCTCCATGCCCGACAGCAAGGAAAACGCGACGCCGAGATTGTAGGTGCGGTAAAGCGCCAGGACCGGCAGGAGCGGTACCGCCTCCTGCATCGGAAGATAATTCTCGACAGCGATCTTTATTGCCTGATCGAGAATGACCGCGACGACGATGACGATCAGTGCCACCGGAGGCCGGGAAAGCAGGGCTATGCGTGTCGTCATTTCTTCTCGTCCAGGGTCAGCAGATGGCGCCGGGCTTCAAAAAGCATCACGGTCGAGGCGACGGCGAGGTTGAGCGAATCGGCCCTTCCCTGCTGGGGAATGCGAACCGTGCGATCTGCGGCCCTGGCAAGATTGTCGGGCAGGCCGGACTGCTCGTTGCCCATCAGCAGCACCGCCGGCTTCTTCGTATAATCCACGGTGCGGTAGTCGACCGCGCCGGCGAGATGGGTGGCCACGACCTGGACGCCGGAGCGCTTCTGCCAGTTCAGGAACTCCTCGGCCGAACACTTGACCACCGGTACTGCGAAAACCGAACCCATCGTGGCGCGCACGGTTTCCAGTGAAAAGGGATCCGTGCATTCGCCGATCAGGATCACGCCGGAAGCGCCGGCCGCGTCTGCCGTGCGGATGATGGTGCCGAGGTTGCCGGGGTCACGCACCCGGTCGAGCGCCACCAGCGTCTCGTCCCTGCCCGGCCTAAGATCGTCGAGCTTTTTCCAGCGCTGTTCGAAAATGCCGACGACCATCTGCGGATTGTCACGGCGGGTGATCGAGGAGAGCACCTTCTCGCTGACCTCCAGCACCAGCCCGCCATGGGCGACGGTCTTTGCCGCCACCTGCTCGACCAACGGTTTGCCCTTCGCCGCCTTGGCATAAACGAGCGTCCGGATCGACCAGCCGAGTTCGAGCGCATCGATGACGAGTTTCAGGCCCTCGGCCATGAAGGTGCCGCTCTCTTCGCGGTCCTTCTTGTTGGTGAGCGCCTTGATGTCCTTGATGATGGGGTTGGAAAGCGAGGTGACTTCCTTCACCTGGCCGACCCGTCGTGGTCCGGATTTCTGATGTTCGTCGGTCATGCCGGCACCCAGCGACTGAAAAGAGAGGTGGAAAGCGCGCGGCCCGGCGTCTTGCCGTCCAGCCCCGCCTCGCGGATGACGAGCTCGCCCGATTCCACGGCGCCGCCCGCACCGCGCATCGTCTCGCGCATCAGCTCGTGGATGGAATAAAAGCTGGCGCGGATCGAATAGGCGGTCAGCACCAGGCCGATCGCCTTCGGCGACAGCAGTTCCCGGCAGATGTCGAGCATCAGCGGCAGGTGATCGAAAAGCTGCCAGACTTCGCCATTCGGGCCTCGGCCGAATTTCGGCGGGTCGGTGAGGATGATATCGTAGCGGTTGCCGCGCCGCTCCTCGCGCAGGATGAATTTCATGGCATCCTCGCAGATCCAGCGGATCGGCGCCTTGTCGAGGCGGGCAAGCACTTGGTTCTCGCGTGCCCAGCCGATGGCCTTCTTCGAAGCGTCCACATGGGTCACTTCCGCGCCGGCGGCGGCCGCCACCAGCGATGCGACGCCGGTATAGCCGAACAGGTTCAGCACCTTCACCGGCCGTTTCGCTTCCTCGATGCGGTTCTTCATCCACCCCCAGTGGACGATCTGTTCGGGGAAAACGCCGACATGGCGGAAGGAGGTGAAGCGGCCGAGGAAATCGATGCCGAGCAGCGACAACGGCCAGGTTTCGCCGAGCGCCTCGGAAAATCTCCAGCGCCCCATGCCGTCCTCGTCCGTGTCGCCGGTAAAGACCGCATCGGCCTTTTCCCAGACATGGGCGGCAAGCGACGGCTGCCAGAGCGCCTGGGCTTCCGGCCGGACGATGCGATAAGGGCCGTACTGCTCCAGTTTCAGCGCATTGCCGCTGTCGATCAGGTGGAAATCACCGGCGCCGGACGATTCGAGAATGACGGGCACGCGTTCCGGCGGGCGCTCGCCGCTGCGGGGCAAAAGCGCGCGGGTTTCCGCAGGCGCTGTGGCCGGCGCCTGTTTTATCGTCTTTTCCTGAGAACGGCCCGTTTGCCTGACAGGCTCTGATTTCGTGGCGGCGTGCCCCCGCGAGGGCCGGCTGTCCGCCCCGCTCCGGGTCTTCTGGACCGGCCGCCTTTCCTTGTTCTTCAATGCGTTCATCCGCCTGGTTCTTGTCCTTCGCAGCAGATAACATCTGCCAACCATTCTTCAAAGCGGCCACTATCGAAGAATTCTGCCGATCACCATTGTTCGACGGATCTTACTCGAGCCGCTGTCCCTCCCTTTGTCCTACTTGGCAAACAACCGGTACCTTGCAATAACGCCTGGGAACCACATTTTGGGAGGATCATCACATGGATATGGGCGGCGAAGAACGTATTGCGGCACCTCGCGAAGTCGTCTGGGCTGCGCTGAACGACCCGGAAATCCTTCGCCAGTGCATTCCCGGTTGCCAGACGCTCGAGCAGAAGTCTCCGACCGAGCTTGCCGCAACCGTCAAGCTGAAGGTCGGCCCGGTCTCCGCGAGCTTCTCCGGAGAAGTGACCCTCTCCGACATCAATCCTCCGGAAAGCTATACGATCTCGGGGGAAGGCAAGGGCGGCATTGCGGGCTTCGCCAAGGGTTCGGCAACGGTCATGCTCGTCGAAGACGGCAGCGACACGCTGCTTCGCTACTCCACCAAAGCGCAGGTCGGCGGCAAGCTCGCGCAGCTCGGCTCGCGGCTGATCGATTCCACCTCGCAGAAGCTCGCCGGCCAGTTCTTCGCGGACTTCAACAAGGCCGTGGTCGCCAAGGCCGCCCAGGTCTGATCGATCTATTTCGAAGGAAGCTGCGCCGAAGCCGGCCGGCCGGCGACGGCAGCCTTGTGCTCGTTCTGCCAGCGAACCGCTTCGCGCGCCTCAACGCGCGCCTGCTTGCGGTGTTTGCCTTGGCTCCACCAGGTCACGAACGAGCCGATGAACATGCCGATCAGCACGGCCAGGAACAGGAAGAGGAAGAAGGGCGCGCTCACCGCCAGCATGCCGTCTTCCGGCCTGAAGGGATTGAGGGCCAGGGTGACCACCTGACGATTCGCGACAGCGAGCACGATCAGCACGATGCCAAGCGGCACGAAGACCACGAGCGAGACGATCCTTTTGAACTTATCCATGTGAATGCTCCGGCAACCGACTGCGTGCTGTTTTACCAGCGTCTGTTGCAGAATAGGCGCGCTTTATGGGGTTTCAAGGGCGGCCGAAAGCCGCGCAGGCAGATCAATCGTCTTCGTCATCCAGGCCTGGGTTCAGGCGCTCGCGCAGTTCCTTGCCCGTCTTGAAGAAAGGAACCCATTTCTCCTCGACGAAAACGCTCTCGCCGGTGCGCGGATTGCGGCCGGACCGGGAGGGACGATTCTTCACCGAAAACGCGCCGAAGCCTCGCAGTTCGACGCGATTTCCGCCTGCCAGGGCATCTGTGATCTCGTCGAGCACGGCATTGACGATGTTCTCGACGTCGCGATGGTAGAGATGCGGATTGCGAGCTGCAACGATCTGCACCAGTTCTGACTTGATCACGGTTGCCCCCTGAAAAATTTGGATTTTTAACCGCGCCCAACCTGCCAAACGGAGACAAGACCGTCAAGAAACAACTTGTCTGCCCCGAAGGTGCGAAGGGCGTCCGGAGTGATCGCCTGGCCGAAACCGGAGAGCCTGAAGAACTCGCTGACGGCGCTCGCGAACCAGAAGGACGACGAGGTGTTGCGCTCCTTCCAATCGACGACCGGCAGGTCCTTCGAAACGCCGCGCGATTCCAGATAGGCGCGAATGTCTTCCTCGCCGCCGAGCTTGTCGACCAGCTTGACGCTGAGCGCCTGTCGGCCGGTGAAGATGGTGCCGTCCGCAAGCTTCAGGACCTCGTCGCGCGGCATCTTGCGACGGTCGGCAACCAGATCGACGAACCAGGTATAGCTGTCCATCACCATGTTGCGGATCATCGTCTTGGCTTCCTCGCTCGCCGGATGGAAGGGCGACGGTTCCGCCTTCAGCGGCGCCGACTTGATCTCTTCGAGCGAGACGCCGATCTTCTTCATCACCTCGTCGATCTGCGGATACTGGAAGATCACCCCGATCGAACCGGTGATCGAACTTTCTCCCGCGACGATCTGGTCGCCGGCGGTTGCGATCATGTATCCGGCGGATGCCGCCAGCGTGCGGATATCGGAAACGACCGGCTTCTTTTCGGAGACCTTACGGATCGCCTTGAAGATGCGCTCTCCGCCATAGGTCGTGCCGCCGGGCGAGGAGATCGAGACGATCAGCGCCTTGGCCTGGCTGCTTTTGGCGATCCTGTCCAAGCGTTCCAGCAATTCCTTGTCGTCGGTGATCATCCCGGAAATTTCGACGCGGGCGACATGGGGCACGGCGGAGCCGGCGCTCTCGCCGGCAACGACCCGGTAGAGCGCAAAGCCGATGCCGACCAGGAAAACGAGGGCGACGACCCGCCAGAAACTCAGCTTGCGGCGCAGCGAACGCCGGTCCGCAATTGCCATTTGATCCATGAAATCACCCTTCGAGATGCGCAGCCGTTGCTAAATAGGCTCTCTAGCGCGTTTTGCAGCGGCTCACATCACGTTTTTATGTTGTCCGTTATTGTTTGTTGATGAATAAAAACCATATTGGCGGACAAAGCAAAGCTCCCACCCGTCTCTGCTCTATTACGAGACGAGGACGGAGACGGGCTATTAAGGAACTATCCGGCACCTATGCTGCAGCATATTCGAAAAACGGCAGGCTTTGCGGCGGCCCTGGAACCGCGTGCGGACGCCTATCAGGTGGCGCTTGCGCATTCCGCGCTCGTGCGCAAGCTCAAGATATTGCTGCCGATCCTGGCCGGCGTGATTTCGGCCGCCTTCATCGGCGTCTCGATCATCCGCGCCTACCTGCCGGAGAACCTTTCGATCGAGAACGCCCGCATCGAAAACGGCAAGATCGTCATGGAGCGGCCGGCGATCTCGGGCCGCAACAAGGACGGCATCAGCTACTCGATGACGGCCAACCGCGCATTGCAGGATATCAAGAACTCGAACATGATCACACTTGAGGACGTCAAGGCCGCCGTGCCGGTCAATGACGACGTGATCGCACGGGTCACCGCGACCGTCGCCAACTTCGATCGCGGCACCGACATGCTCGATCTCGACTCGCCGTTCGACGTCAATCTGAGCAACGGCATCACCGCCCGTTTCAAGTCCGCCCATCTCGATGTCAACGCCGGTGTGATGAATTCGCCCGAGCACGTCGATATCTCCATGAAAGAAGGCTCTATTGTTGCAGAGTCTTTAAAGATAACGGATAAGGGACACACCATCACCTTCAAAGGCCAGGTTCGCGTCCATCTCGACCCAGCCACCATCCGCAACCAAGGCAAGTAGAGCCCGGCCGTCATGACCCATCGCCGCCTTCCTATACGCAATACCGCAGTTCTGATCGCGGCAGGGGTAGTCTCCTGTCTGGCAGCGACCGCACAAGCCCAGACGACCACCAGCCAGATGGAAGGCCTGAAACTTTCCGGCGACCAGCCCATTCAGATCCAGAGCGACCAGCTCGAGATCAAGGAGCAGGAAAAGAAGGCGTTCTTCACGGGCAACGTCCAGGTCGTGCAGGGCACGACCACGGTGAAGGCCGGCAAGATGACGGTCCTCTATACCGGCGAAGGCTCGTCGGTTACCTCGGGCAATGCCAATATCGACAAGATCTTTCTCGACGACACGGTGTTCCTGACCTCCGGGACGCAGCAGGCGACCGCCGAAAAGGGCGAGTTCGACATGGCCTCCCAGACCTTCGTGCTTTCGGGCAAGCAGGTCGTGCTCTCCGAAGGCCCCAACGTCTTCAAGGGTTGCAAGCTCACCGTGCTGATGGAAACCGGCCAGGCCAAGCTCGATGCCTGCGGCGGCCGTGTCGAGATCCTGCTCGATCCAAAATCCCGGCCGAAGCAATAATAGACATCTGACGTGAAAATACCGTTCCTCTCCAGTCTGTCGGCCAGCAAGCCGCCCGCCCCAGAACCTTTCGTCGTACGCGATAAAGCGCGCTACGAGGGTACGCTGGTCGCGCACGGGCTTTCGAAGACTTACGATACGCGCCGTGTCGTCAACGGCGTGTCGCTGGTCGTGCGCCGTGGCGAGGCCGTCGGGCTGCTCGGACCGAACGGTGCGGGCAAGACGACCTGTTTCTACATGATCACCGGCCTGGTGCCGGTGGACGAAGGCATGATCGCGATCAACGGCAACGAAGTCACCCACATGCCGATGTATCGCCGCGCCCGCCTGGGCGTGGGCTATTTGCCGCAGGAAGCCTCGATCTTCCGCGGCCTGACGGTCGAGGAAAATATTCGCGCGGTGCTGGAAGTACACCAGCCCGACCGGGACAAGCGGGAAAGCAAGCTCGACGAACTGCTGGAAGAGTTCCACATCAGCCAGTTGCGGAAATCCGCGGCCGTGGCGCTTTCCGGCGGCGAGCGGCGGCGCCTTGAAATTGCCCGGGCGCTTGCGACCGACCCGGCCTTCATGCTGCTGGACGAACCTTTTGCCGGCGTCGATCCTATTTCGGTCTCCGATATCCAGAACCTCGTACGCCACTTGACGGCGCGCGGCATCGGCGTTCTGATAACGGATCACAACGTCCGCGAGACGCTGGGCCTGATCGACCGGGCCTATATCATCCATGCGGGCGAAGTGCTGACCCATGGCCGGGCGGACGATATCGTCAACAACCCGGATGTTCGCCGCCTCTATCTTGGCGACAAATTCAGCCTCTAGGCGTTGTTCCGGCCATTGCGGGACGGAAATTTACTTTCCCGCACTGCAACGCTTGACCAAATCCCTCAAAAAAGCAATTCTTGTGCCAGATGCAAATTTGGCCTCGTGGGGCTCGGCCGAAAGCGGGCTTCCACCACTCCATGACCGGGTGGTTCAAGGGGATTGCAGGGGAGTTTCGCGTCCGCCATGGGTTTATCCGCTAATCTTTTCCTACGCCAAACCCAATCGCTGGTGATGACGCCGCAGCTGATGCAATCCATTCAGCTGCTCCAGATGACGCATTTCGAACTCAACCAGTTCATCGCCCAGGAAGTCGAAAAGAACCCGCTGCTCGAAATTGCGTCAGGCGGGGGCGAAAACGACGCGGAAACAGGCTTCGATGCCGGCGACGACTTTGCTCCGACCGAAGACCGCGAGGCTTCGGCAGCAACCGAGGTCGATAGCGGCTGGTACGAAGGCTCTTCTTCCATCAGTGCGGAAAGGCTCGGCGAAGGGCTCGACACCGGTTTCGAGAACGTGTTTCCCGACGATGGTCCGGCGCGGCGCGCCGATGCGCCGGAGCTGCTCAGCCAATGGAAATCCATGCCGGGCGGAGAATCCGGAGAAGATTACGACCTCGATGATTTCGTCGCCGGTCAGGTGACGCTGCGCGACCACCTGAACCAGCAGATCCCCTTCCTGATGACCGACGCGGCCAGCCGCCTGATTGCGCAACATCTCGTCGATCAGCTCGACGAGGCGGGTTACATGCTCGGTGACATAGAGGAACTGGCAGCTCGCCTCGGGGCGAGCCTCGAAAAGGTGGAAGCCATCCTGCGATCGCTGCAGACGCTCGATCCACCGGGCGTGTTTGCCCGTTCGCTCAGCGAATGCCTGGCGATCCAGCTTCGGCAGAAGGACCGGCTCGACCCGGCCATGGATGCACTCCTCAACAATCTCGACCTGCTCGGCAAGCGCGACTTTGCTTCCCTCCGGAAAATCTGCGGCGTGGACGACGAAGACCTGATCGACATGCTGGCGGAAATTCGCGGCCTCAACCCTAAGCCGGGCGCCAGTTTCGAGCATGGCATGTCGGAGACGATTTCACCGGACATCGTCGTGCGGGCGGCACCCGACGCCAGCTGGCTGGTCGAACTCAATCCGGACACCCTGCCGCGCGTTCTGGTGAACCACACCTATTTCCAGACGGTATCCAAACACTGCCCGAAAAACGGGGACGACCATAATTTCCTTTCCGAATGCATGCAGAACGCCAACTGGCTGACGCGCAGCCTCGATCAGCGGGCCAAGACGATCATGAAAGTCGCCGCCGAAATCGTGCGCCAGCAGGATGCCTTCCTGATGCGCGGTGTCGATCATCTGCGGCCGCTCAATCTCAAGACGGTCGCGGAAGCGATCAAGATGCACGAATCGACGGTCAGCCGCGTCACCTCCAACAAATACATGCTGACGCCGCGCGGCCTGTTCGAGCTCAAATATTTCTTCACGGTGTCGATCGGTTCGGCGGAAGAGGGCGGCGACAGCCATTCGGCGGAGTCCGTACGCCACCGGATCCGGCTGCTGATCGCCCAGGAGACGCCGGACGCGGTACTGTCGGACGACGATATCGTCATCAGCCTGAAACGCGGCGGAGTGGAACTTGCTCGCCGGACGGTTGCGAAATACCGGGAGGCGATGAACATCCCCTCCTCCGTCCAGCGCCGGCGCGAAAAGCGGGCGATCGCCGGGGTGGCGGCGTTCTGATACGCCACTGGAACGCCCGGTTTCCACAGGCCTACGTAGAAATCCCGAGGCTCGCCGCCGTTGACATTTAAAACATCGGGCGCTAGAAGCCCGCCGCAACTGCACGGGACATGGCACGAAACGTATCCCATCATCCAGACAGGCACCGCTTGCAGCATTTTAGCCCAGTCGTGCGCGAACGGCTTGGATGAGGAGACGGCTTGGCGTAGACTGGAACACGCAAGTCACGACAAGAAGGAAGAACTCCATGAGTGTGCGTGTATCCGGTAAGCATATGGAAATTGGCGATTCGTTCCGTCAAAGGATCGAGGACCAAATCGGAGAAGCGGTTACAAAATACTTCGACGGAGGCTATTCAGGCCAAGTCATCGTGGAAAAGGCTGGTTCGCGCTTTTCTGCCGACTGCAAGGTGCATCTCGATACCGGGATCGTCCTGCATGCGGCCGGCGAGGCGAACGATCCGCAGATCAGTTTCGATGCCGCCGCACAGCGGATCGAAAAACGTCTGCGTCGCTACAAGCGGCGGCTCAAGGATCATCATGCCGGAAACCATATGAATGGTTATGCGGAAGTTGCCTACACTGTTATGGACAGCGTACCGGATGAAGGGGAGGAAGTGCCGGAGGATTTCGCGCCGACCATCGTCGCGGAAAGCTCGAAGCAGTTGAAGACGATGACGGTCGCAAGCGCCGTCATGGCACTTGATATGACAGACGAGCCTGTTCTCCTGTTCCGCAGCCCCGGCAAGGAACATCTGAACATTGTGTACCGCCGCACTGACGGCAATATTGGCTGGATCGATTCCACCAATATCAAGAACTAAAACTTGGGGAGAGCGTCGGAAACGACGCTCCCCTTCGCCTAGGGCACAAGCTCTTGCGGCACGAAGGATGATGAGAAATGGCATTGGCAGATTTGCTGCAGCAAGATGCGATTATTCCTGCCCTGAAGGTAAATTCCAAAAAGCAGCTGTTGCAGGAGCTGGCAGCCAAGGCTTCCAAGCTGACGGGCGTGGGCGAACGAGAAATCTTCGACATCATCCTGCAGCGCGAAAGGCTCGGCTCCACCGGCGTCGGCCACGGTATCGCCATCCCGCACGGCAAGTTGAGCAGCATCTCTTCCATCAAGGGCATTTTCGCGCGTCTTGAAGCACCGGTCGATTTCGAAGCGCTCGACGACGAGCCGGTCGACCTGGTATTCCTGCTGCTCGCTCCCGAGGGGGCAGGCGCCGACCACTTGAAGGCCCTGTCGCGGATCGCCCGCGTGCTGCGCGACCAGGACCTCGTCGCCAAGCTGCGCAAGACCGATTCCGCCTCGGCGATCTATGCCTTCCTCAACGAGGAGCAGGCAAACCACGCCGCCTGACGGCACATGCATTTCGTGGGGACGAAACGAACCGCGCGGCCGCTGATAAAGCGCCGCGCGGTTTTGTTTTCAGCGGTTGTTGAGCATCGGGCGTAGGCAAAAAGCGGGCTGACACCCGATTTTCAAAGGTCTCAGGCGTTGTTGCCGCCGGCGGCTTCTGCCGGAGCTTCCGCCTTCGGCCCGCCCTTGGCAACACCCACCATGGCCGGGCGCAGGACGCGTTCGCCGATCGTGAAGCCTGCCTGGACCACCTGGACGACCGTGTTGTTCGGTACGGCAGGGTTCGGGATCTCGAACATCGCCTGATGGAAGTTCGGGTCGAACTTCTGGCCCTCGGCATCGATCTTCTTGACGCCGTGGCGTTCCAGCGCCGACAGCATGGAGCGTTCGGTCATCTCGACACCCTCGAGGAGCGTCGTCAGCGAGGCATCGGCGGCAGCGCGCATTTCGGTCGGAACGGCGTCCAGCGCCCGGCGGAGGTTATCCGAGACTGCGAGCATGTCACGTGCAAAACCGGCGGCCGCATAGGACTTCGCGTCCTTGATCTCGCGTTCGGTGCGGCGGCGCAGGTTATCCATCTCGGCGGCCAGCCGCAGGAAACGATCGCGCAGTTCGTTATTCTCGGCCTTCAGCAATTCCAGCGGATCCGGTTCGGCGGCAGGCGCCTCGGCATTCTTCTGGCTGGCCGCGTCCTCAAGAGCAGATGCAACAGCTTCCGCCGTATTCTCCGCGGCAGCTGCGTCAGGTCCGTTCTTGTTGGTTTCGTCGGTCATGACGGTCTCCGGTTATTCTTGGCTTGATTTAAGGGCTTCGATTTGTGCCCGATATCGAGGTTAAAGGTGAAAAAATCAAGGCTTGCGGGGAAACTTGGGGCCTGCTCGTCGCGAATTCAGCGCGACAGCCTTGCAAGGAGCTGGGCGGTATAGTCCACCATGGGCACGATGCGCGAATAGTTGAGCCGCGTCGGGCCGATAACACCGACGGCACCGACGATCCGATCCTCGCCGTCGCGATAGGGCGCGACTATCAGCGACGAGCCGGAGAGGGAAAACAGCTTGTTTTCCGAGCCGATGAAAATCCGGACGCCCGGCCCCTTTTCGGCAAGGTCGAGAATCTCGATCAGGCTGTCCTTCTTTTCGAGATCGTCGAAAAGCAGCCGCAAGCGATCCAGATCGGCAACGTCCGCCAGGCCTTCGAGCAGATTGGCGCGGCCGCGCACTATGAGCTGGGTCGGCTTGCCCTCCTCGCTGTCGCCCGACCAGACCGCAAGACCGCGTTCCACCAGCTCCTGGGAAAGCGCATGAAGCTCGCCCTGAACCTGGTCCTTGAGGGTCTTCAACTGGCCGCGCAGCTCCGGCAGCGTCTGGCCGCTCAGATGGGCATTGAGGAAATTGGCTGCTTCGGTCAATTGCGACGATGTCACGCCGGCCGGCAGTTCGATGATCCTGTTTTCCACCTGGTTATGATCGCCGACCAGCACCGCGAGCGCCTTGGTCGGCTCCAGGCGAATGAATTCGACATGCTTGAGGACCGGGTCGCTCTTGGTGGTGATGACGATGCCGGCGCCGCGCGAGACGCCTGAGAGCATCCGGGTTGCTTCCGCCATCAGGCTCTCGATCGGCTGATCGCGATCCGCGGGCCGGATCTGCCGATCGATACTGGCGCGCTCTTCGGCGGACAGGTCCCCGACCTGCATGAAGGCATCGACGAAAAAGCGCAGCCCCGACTGGGTCGGAAGGCGGCCGGCGCTGATATGCGGGGAGTAGATGAGACCGAGTTCCTCGAGGTCGCTCATCACGTTGCGCACGGAAGCCGGCGACAGCGATATCGGCAGCAGGCGGGAAAGATTGCGGGAACCGAGCGGCTCTCCCGTTTCCAGATAGCTTTCCACGATGCGACGGAAAATTTCGCGCGAACGATCGTCGAGCACAGAGCCGCTGTCCCTACCCGTCGATGCCGAAAATCCCATCTAAACCTTCACCTTTCCATTGATCCTTCCGGAAAATATAGTCATTCCCCGCGCCTTAGCCAAAGGGAAAATCGCCGCCGCCACAGTCAGTCGCCCCGCAAGCTCTTACCGGCCTTTTTCTTTGCAAAAGCTTGGCCGGGGCCTTAGAAGGCGGAAACAGAAATCCAGGGAGTGAAGCATGCGGCCTTCAGGCAGACAGTTGAACCAGATGCGCAAGGTCTCGTTCGAGCGCAATTTCTCCAAACATGCGGAAGGCTCCTGCCTCGTGAAGTTCGGCGATACGCATGTGCTCTGCACCGCGAGCCTGGAAGAAAAGACGCCGCCGTGGCTGCGCAACAGCGGCAAGGGCTGGGTGACCGCCGAATACGGCATGCTGCCGCGCGCCACCGGCGACCGCATGAAGCGCGAAGCCGCTGCCGGCAAGCAGGGCGGCCGCACCCAGGAGATCCAGCGCCTGATCGGCCGCTCGCTCCGCGCCGTCGTCGATCTCGAAGCGCTCGGCGAAAAACAGATCACCGTCGACTGCGACGTCATCCAGGCAGACGGCGGCACGCGCACGGCCTCGATCACCGGCGGCTGGATCGCGCTCTACGACTGCCTGAAATGGATGGAAGCCCGCTCGATGATCAAAGTCGAGAAGGTGCTGAAGGATCACGTCGCAGCGATCTCCTGTGGTATCTTTGCCAACCAGCCGGTGATCGACCTCGATTATATCGAGGACTCCGCCGCCGAAACGGACGCCAATTTCGTGATGACCGGCTCCGGCGGCATCGTCGAGGTGCAGGGAACCGCGGAGGGCAAACCCTTCAGCCAGGAAGAATTCCTGAAGCTGCTGGCTCTCGCTCAAGACGGTACGCAGGAACTGGTGGCGATGCAGAAGCAGGCGATCGGCTAAGGCCGAAGGGAGTGCGGCTTGATCGAAGGCATTCTCGAAACTGCGCTCTACACCGACGATCTCGATGCCGCCGAGGCGTTCTACGGCGGCATTCTCGGCCTGGAAAAGGTTCTTCGCGCAGCTAACCGGCATGTGTTCTTCCGCTGCGGTCCAGGCATCCTTCTGATCTTCAATCCGGCGGAGACGGTAAAGCCGCATCCGCCCGGAGGTTTGCCCGTCCCGCCCCACGGAACGACCGGACCGGGACATATCTGCTTTCGCATGACCGGCGAAGCGATTGACTTGATCAAGGAAAAGCTCAACAAGGCAGGTATTGCGATCGAAAGCGATTTCCGCTGGCCGAACGGTGCCCGCTCAATCTATTTTCGCGATCCGGCCGGCAACAGCCTGGAATGCGCAGAGCCGAGGCTCTGGGATATCGAATAGGAAATGTCATGCGCAAGCTCGATACCAAGACGATCGTCGTGGCCAGCCACAATGCCGGCAAGATCCGCGAGATCGCCGAACTGATCGGCCCCTTCGGCTTCTCGGCCAAATCCGCGGCCGAACTGAAATTCGAAGAGCCCGAGGAGACGGGCACCACATTCGCGGAAAATGCCGCGATCAAGGCGCTTGCATCCGCCAGGGCCTCCGGCCTGCCGGCGCTGTCGGACGATTCCGGTATCATTATCGATGCTCTCGACGGGGCTCCGGGCGTTTATACCGCCAACTGGGCTGAGCGCGAGGACGGCAGCCGCGACTTCCAGATGGCGATGGAAAAGGTCGAGAAGGCGCTGCAGGAGCGCGGTGCTACGAGGCCGGAGCAACGGACCTGTCGTTTCGTCAGCGTACTGTGCCTCGCATGGCCGGATGGGCACACGGAAATGTTCCGCGGCGAGGTGGAAGGGACGGTGGCATGGCCGCCGCGCGGCAGCGAGGGTTTTGGTTATGATCCGGTCTTCCAGCCGGCGGGCTATGATATTACATTCGGGGAAATGAGCAGCGATCAGAAACATGGCTGGAAACCCGGCGAGCCCGAGGCGCTGTCGCATCGCGCCCGTGCCTTCAAGCGTTTCGTCGAAACCTGCCTGGAGGCTTGAGGCGCCTTGAATTCAGCCGCTCCTCTTTTGCGCGATACCCTTCTGCCCGATACAGGCGAGCCGGGCTTCGGCGTCTATGTGCATTGGCCGTTCTGCGCGGCCAAGTGCCCCTATTGCGACTTCAACAGCCATGTGCGCCACCAGCCGGTGGACCAGCCGCGCTTCACCGCCGCTTTCCTCAAGGAAATGGAAGTGATGCGGCGCATGAGCGGGCCGAAGACCGTCACCAGCATCTTCCTCGGCGGCGGCACGCCTTCGCTCATGGACCCCGCGACGGTTTCGGCGATCCTCGACGGCATCGCCAGGCACTGGCATGTGCCCGATGGTATCGAGATCACCATGGAGGCCAATCCGTCCAGCGTCGAGGCGACACGCTTCCGCGGTTATCGTGACGCTGGCGTCAACCGCGTTTCGCTCGGCGTACAGGCGCTCAACGACGTGGACCTCAAATTCCTCGGTCGGCTGCATGATGTCGCCGATGCGCTGAAGGCGATCAGGCTGGCGCGGGAGATCTTTCCGCGCATGTCCTTCGACCTCATCTATGCCCGGCCCAAACAGACGGTCGAGGCCTGGGAAGCGGAGCTGACGGAAGCGGTCTCCTATGCCGTCGATCACCTGTCGCTCTACCAGCTGACCATCGAGGAAGGCACGCCCTTCTATGGCCTGCACAAGGCCGGCAAGCTGATCGTGCCGGACGACGACCAGTCGGCGGCGCTCTACGAGGCGACGCAGGAGATTACCGAGCGGTTCGGCATGCCTGCCTACGAGGTTTCCAACCATGCGCGGCCGGGTGCCGAAAGCCGCCACAACCTGACCTATTGGCGTTACGGCGACTATGCGGGCATTGGCCCTGGCGCCCATGGCCGCCTGACGCGCGGCAGAACCAAGATTGCGACCTCTACCGAGCGGCGCCCGGAAACCTGGCTGGACCAGGTGGAGCGCATCGGCCACGGCATGCTGGACGAGGAAATCCTCGGCTACGAGGAACAGGCCGACGAATTGCTGCTGATGGGCCTGCGTCTGCGGGAAGGCGTGGATCTCGCCCGCTGGCAGCAGCTTTCCGGCCGCGATCCGGACCCGGTCCGCGAAGAGCGGCTGCTCGAGCACGGCTTCATCGAACGGCTTGGCAATTCGCGGCTGCGCTGCACGCCGGCCGGCATGCTGATTCTCGACGCTGTGGTGGCCGATCTCGCCTGCTGAGAGGCCTCAGGCCTTTACCGCAAGAACGTGCAGCCAGTCGGTCGGCTTGTTGTCGTACCCGCTGCCCTGCTCTTCGTCGATATGGACAGAGGTCCAGGCGAAAGCCCCGTAAGCGGCACTTAGCCAGTCCCTGGACGGATAGTTGTAGTAGCGCCCAAGGCTGTCATGACCTTCGGCCTCGCCAGCCTTGAAGCTGGCGTAAAACACCCCGCCCGACCGCAAGGCCTCGTGGATGCGGCCGAGGATGCCGCCAAGCTCCGCGCGCGGCGCATGCAGCAGGCACGCATTGGCCCATATGCCGTCGAAAGCCGAGACCGCGTCGATATCCCCGAAACGCAGCACATCGACCGGCCTGCCCAGGTTTTTCGACGCCTCTTCCGCCATCTCTGGAGTGCCGTCGGTCGGCATAATGTCGAAACCCCGCGCGATCATGACGGCGCTATCGCCCCCACTGCCGCAGCCGAGTTCGAGGATCACGGCGCCGGGCGCGAGCTTCGAGAGGAAGATATCGAGGCGGCGCATGTTCGGGGCAGAACTTGCCGCGTAGGTCACTGCGTTTTGGCTATAAAAGCTGCCTGTCGGATCTTTCGAGGCGGCCATTCATGATCCTCAGCGCTGCGACATCAGCAGCTTCGTACCGAAGCCGACAAAGACCATGCCGACGCCGAGATCGATCCTCTTCTTGGCTTTGAGATAGGCGGCCGCCACCGTGCGGTGAGTGATCAACGCGACCAGGAAAGTGTAGTAGATCGTCGAAACCGTGACCATGACGGCGATCGCCGCAAGGCCATAGAGGAAGGGGGTGCCGGCCGGCATTGTCGCGGCAAAAAGGCTGGCCACGAAGAGCGCCGATTTCGGATTGGCGAGGTTGGTCGCCAGCCCCATGCGATAGGCGGTCTTCAGCGGAACTTCGACACGCGCCGCCGCGATATCAGCCGACTGACGCGATTTCCGCGCATCGAGGAATATCTTCAATCCGAGCCAGACGAGATAGAGGCCGCCCACGACCTTGAGCGCCACATAGGCAAAGGGTGCAGCCTGGAAGAGGACATTGATCCCCAACCAGCCGGCAAGACCCCAGCAAAGCGTGCCCGTGATCGTTCCCATCGCCGCCACGATCGGCACGCGCCGCGGGGCAGTCAGCGCATAACGCATGACCAGAAGCGTATTGGGCCCCGGCGTTATGCACGCCACGGCCCAGATCGTCGCTACCGAGAGAAGAAACATGGATGTTTAAGCGTTGTTCTCGTTGATCAGCCGTTTCAGCAGTTCTACCTCGTGGCTGAGCTTCGTGTCACCCGAAATCAATTCCTCGATCTTGCGGACCGCATGCAGGACGGTGGTATGGTCCCTACCGCCGAAACGGCGGCCGATCTCGGGGAAAGAGCGCGGCGTCAGCGTCTTCGACAGATACATGGCGATCTGGCGCGGCTTGACGATGACCCGGGTGCGGCGGTTCGAGACCAGTTCCTGCCGCGACACATTATAGTGACGCGCCACGATGCGCTGGATGTCCTCGATGCGGACGCGCTTGGCCTCGCCCGCACCCACCAGATGGGCGAGCAGTTCATCGACGCGCTCGATCGACAGGGAAGGCTCGAAAGACCGACGGAACAGAAGCTGGTTGAACGCGCCTTCCAGCTCGCGACCGCTGGCGGTCACATTCCGGGCCACGTGGCTCAGGATGTCGGCGGGGATATCGAGCGACGGATCGTCCTGCCGTGCTGTCTCCAGACGACCCTTGATCATCTCGAGGCGCATTTCATAGTCCGGCGCCTCGACTTCGATCGCCACACCACCCTGCAGACGGGAGCGGACGCGCGGATCCAGCGATTCCAGTTCCCACGGCGCGCGGTCGGCAGCTACCACTACCTGTTTGGCACTGTCGAGCAGCATGTTCAGGAGATGGCAGAACTCGTTCTGGATCATCTTGCCCTGCAGGAACTGCATGTCGTCGATGATCAGCAGATCGATATTGCGCAGCGAGTCCTTGAGCGTCAGCGCGTCGTTGTCGCGGATCGCCGTCGCAAAACGCCACATGAAATATTCCGCAGTCAGATAGACGACCCGCGGCATGCGCTCGCTGCCGACCGCCGCATTGGCAATCGCCTGCAGAAGATGCGTCTTGCCGAGGCCAACGCCCGAATGAATGAAGAGCGGATTGAACCGAACCGCACTGGCGCCGGCTTCCGCGATCGTTTTTGCAGCGGCGAGCGCTACCCGGTTCGACGGGCCTTCCACGAAGGTCTCGAAGGTGAAGCGGCTGTCGAGCGGTGAGCCGAACAGCGGGCCCGGAGCCTGCGCCGAACGCGTAGGTGAAGCCGCCGGGGTCGGGAAAGCAGCAATCTTACCAATCTCGCGGGGTGCCTGAGGACGCGGAAACGAGGCAGCGACGGCCGGTTCCGGCGCAAGAGTGCGCTCTTCGCCTGCTACAGCTGTCTTGGTGCTGCGGCTTGCGCTGCGCACCAGGATTTCCACCTTCAGGATTTCCGCATCTTCCGCCTGGAAGATAGTGGTGATGAGATCGAGATAGCGGTTATTGATCCAGGATTTCAGAAAGGTGGTCGGCACCGTGAGCCGAACAACACTCTTCGAGACGGAATGCAGCTTCAAACGTCCGAACCAGCTTGCATAAACATCCTGGCCGACCTGCGCCTTAAGACGTGCGCTGAACCGCTCAAAAAGAGCATCATGCTTCATTTCCGTCGTTTCCCCTGCCGCCTGGGAGCAACTTGGATCAAATGCCTGCCGCGCGTGGTCCCCATTACCTGCACGGGCCGAGATAGTATTCATATGCATAATTCGCCGCCTTCCAAATCTCGTAGCCTGGCGGTTCTCGTTAACGCCGCCAGAACAAACTTCGTTTCAAGGCATAGCAAACCATTCCCAATCATTGAGAACCGTCGCCGCCCGTCCCCTTTTTTCAAAAACTCTCTCTCGTCCTCGCAGCCGATCAAAAGTCCCGCCCAGCCCGCCTCGTAACGGTCTGCGCTTGCAGGAGCCACCCCACATATATGAACGCCCTCACCCTCATCGTGAGCCGTCCAAACTTCTTCCACCTCCTTCATCCGGGTGCCGAACCGGATTACGTTGACAAAAATCGACCGTTTCCGGAAAATGCCAATTTCCGGACCGCAACCGATGGTTATCAGGAAAACGGGCGAGTTGATCCCGTTGCAAAGGGCAAAAGTCTGCTCGCCGTCGTACACTTGACGGTTACCGGCAGCCCTTTGAAGTAATCCCCGCGCCCCTTGCTGAAGGCCATTTAGGCAGGATCAAATGCCAAGATCAATGATGAATTTTACGCAAAATTAAGAGCCGGGCGTTGACTCCGCGAGCGTGATTTGAATGTCACAGAGGCCTTCATGGAGAATCGCTGTTGAATCAATGGGATTCAAAAATGACATACATTCTGAGCGATTGTTCACAGAAAAAATAAAAATGTTCTTGACTCGATCTGAGGGCTTTTGGCCATCGCCAAAGTCACCCACGGACTCATAGACCTCTCACAAACCATTGATTTATATCAATATTTTCTGTCACGCCGGTGACACGAAATTGTTAATGAGCCGGATAAATATAAGGAGGCCTGAGAGAATCACAAAAAGCCCGGTCAGGAGGACCAGGCTTCATTATGATACAGTTTGTGAAATTTATTAGGCCGAAAGGGCCTTCACACGTGCAGCAAGACGGGACACTTTGCGGGATGCCGTATTGCTGTGAAGCACGCCCTTGGAAGCGGCGCGCTGGATCTCCGGCTGGGCAGCCTTGAGGGCTTCGGCGGCAACGGCCACGTCACCCGTAGCAATCGCTTCCTCGACCTTGCGGATGAAGCCGCGAACGCGCGAGCGGCGGGACTTGTTGACTGCGGTACGGCGTGCGATCTTGCGGGTCGCCTTTTTCGCCGAAGTTGTATTGGCCATTTCATGCCTCTCTACGAATTCGAACCAAACTCCGCCGTTGCCGCGCCGGTCCTTGCGACCATCAATCCAGCAATTCGGGAGCAATAGAGGAAGCCATGATCAGGCTTTCCCAACTGTGGGCGGGCATATAACCGGAATACCCGCCCCAGTCAACGCGCATTTTGGCGGATGGCCCACCCCTTTTGCGATCTAGCGGTTCGAGAACTGCGGTTTGCGCTTTTCGACAAAGGCCGCCATGCCTTCCTTCTGGTCCGCAGTTGCAAACAGCGAATGGAAGAGCCGGCGTTCGAAACGCAGACCTTCGGCAAGCGTGCCCTCGAAAGAACGGCCCACCGCCTCCTTGGCCATCAGCACCGCGGCACGCGGGAAGGAGGCGATCTTCGCCGCCGCCTCGACCGCCTCGTCGACCAGCCGATCCGGCGAAACGATGCGCGACACGAGCCCCGCCCGCTCCGCTTCCGCCACATCCATCATCCGGCCGGTCATGACCATGTCCATCGCCTTTGCCTTGCCGACGGCGCGGGTCAGCCGCTGCGAGCCGCCCATGCCGGGAATGACGCCGAGCGTGATCTCCGGCTGGCCGAACTTGGCGGTTTCCGAGGCGATGATGAAATCGCACATCATGGCGAGCTCGCAGCCGCCGCCGAGCGCGAAGCCGGAGACGGCGGCGATCATCGGCTTGCGGGTGGCGGCGATCGCCTCCCAGCCCGAAATGAAGTCGGTCACATAGGCTTCGACGAAATCGATGCCTTGCATTTCCTTGATATCGGCGCCGGCGGCAAAGGCCTTTTCCGAGCCGGTGAGCACAATCGCACCGATCGCCTCGTCCTTGCCGAATGCGGAGAGCGCTTCAGTCAGCTCGGCCATCACGGTCGAGTTGAGCGCATTCAGCGCCTTCGGGCGATTGAGGGTGATGAGCGCGACGGCGCCCCGGATCTCGGTCAGCAGGGTTTCGTAGCTCATCTGGTGTCTCCTCTTTATGTTTCCGGTACCGGTATTATGGCAGCCGTTATTTCTGGCAGGCGGGGCAATAGAAGGTGGAGCGGCCCGCCTGAGTGATGCGCGCGACGGTACCGCCGCAGCCGGGCGTGCGGCAAGCCCCGCCTTCCCGGTCGTAGACGGAGAAGGAGTGCTGGAAATAACCGAGCGAGCCATCCGTCTGGATATGGTCTCTCAGCGACGATCCTCCGGCGGCGATCGCATCGGCGATGACGTCGCGGATCGACTGATTGAGCAGGACCAGTTCCTTGGTCGGCCTGCCGGTCTTCGTCACGACGCTTCCCGCGGCCCGCGTCGGCAGGAGGTGCGAGCGCCACAGCGCCTCGCAGACATAGATGTTGCCAAGGCCGGCGATCACCGTCTGGTCGAGCAGCGCGCCCTTCAGCGGCTGGCTCTTGCCCGCCAGCCGAGCCGCCAGATAGTCGGCGTCGAGCGCATTGCCGGTCGGTTCCGGCCCGAGTTCGGCGAAAGCCGGATAGAGATCGAGCTCGCTGCGCTTCCACAACTGCATGAATCCGAACCGGCGCGGGTCGTTGTAGATGACGCGGAGCGGTCTTTCGTCGCGCTTCAGATGGAACACGACGTGGTCGTGCTTCTGATCCTTCGAACGGGGATGGTGAAATTCGCCAAGCGCCTCATTCTCGATGCGGAACGACCCCGACATGCCGAGATGGCTGATCACCGTCAGATCATCCTCCAGGTCGATCAGCAGGTATTTGGCGCGCCGGCCGAGCGAGACGATGCGGCGCCCCCCGACGGCATCGGCAAAATTTTCCGGCAGCGGAAAGCGCAGGTCCGGACGATTGAGCTCCAGCCTGGCAACCACGGCGCCTTCCATTGCCGGAGCAAGACCGCGCCGGACGGTTTCCACCTCTGGCAATTCGGGCATGATTGACTAACTTCCTGTTTCAACGATATCGCGCCTGGTCTATAGACCGGACCGGATGTCGCACCCATCTTATGAATACGTGCCACAGATAGCGCGGGTTGAGCGACTTCGCTATGGTCGCCGACCAGAAGAGAGACGTTAGGAGTTCACCGATGACCGAAGCCCGCACCAGCGCCGCCCGTATAAGCGCCGAGGGTGGCATGGAAACATCCTATGGCTTCCGCAAGGTGGGGGACGGCGAGAAGCAAGGGCTCGTCAACGACGTCTTCCACAAGGTCGCCAAGCGCTACGACGTGATGAACGACGTGATGTCGGCCGGCATGCACCGCGTCTGGAAGGACGCGCTGATCGCTTCGCTCAACCCGAGAAAAGATGTCGGCTACAAAACCCTGGATGTGGCGGGCGGCACCGGTGATGTCGCGTTCCGGATCGTCGAGGCATCCGATCGCAAGGCGCATGTGACCGTGCTCGACATCAACGGCTCGATGCTGGCGGTCGGCGCCGAGCGGGCCGAAAAGAAGCGCCTTTCGGAGAACCTCACCTTTGTCGAGGCCAACGCCGAGTCCCTGCCCTTCGAGGCGAATTCCTTCGATGCCTATACGATCGCCTTCGGCATTCGCAACGTGCCGCATATCGACGTGGCGCTGAAGGAGGCCTACCGGGTGCTCAAACGCGGCGGACGGCTGCTGGTGCTGGAATTTTCCGAAGTCGAGATGCCGCTTCTCGAACGGTTCTACGAGGAATGGTCGTTCAAGGCGATCCCGCGTTTCGGCCGGATGATCACCGGCGATGCCGAGCCCTACCAGTATCTGGTGGAATCGATCCGGAAATTCCCGAACCAAGAGAATTTCGCGGCGATGATCCGCAATGCGGGTTTTTCGCGGGTTACCTACACGAACTATACCGGCGGCATCGCAGCGCTGCATTCCGGCTGGAAACTCTGAACGCATGAGCACGATCGGCGCTTATTTCCGGCTTGCCCGTGTCGGCTGGGTCCTGGTGCGTGAGGGCGTGGTCTCGGCTCTGCCGACCCAGGACATGCCTCCCTCCGTCGGCCTCGTCAAAGCGCTGGTCGAGCCCCTGGCGCGGTTCCGCTCCAAGACGCAGGCGCGCAGCGAGCGCCTGACCCGCGCGGTCGACCGGCTCGGCCCCTCCTATGTCAAGATCGGCCAGTTCCTTGCGACCCGCCCGGACGTGGTCGGCGTCGACTGGGCCGTCGATCTTGCCATGCTGCAGGACCAGATGGCCTTCTTTCCGACCGAGACGGCCAAGTCCGCGGTCGAGGCGTCGCTCGGCCGGCCGATCGGCGACCTCTATGCCTCCTTCGGCGAACCGATTGCCGCCGCTTCGATCGCCCAAGTCCACCCTTGTATCGTCAATGACCGCAAGGTGGCGGTGAAAGTGGTGCGTCCCGGTGTGCGCCAGCGTTTCGCGCACGATATCGAGAGCATGTATCTGTTGTCGCGGATGCAGGAACGCTTCATGCGCTCCAGCCGCCGGTTGCGACCCGTCGAGGTGACGCGGACGCTCGAACAGACGACCAAGGTGGAGATGGACCTGCGCCTGGAGGCGGCGGCACTTTCGGAGATCGCCGAAAACACCAAGGACGATCAGGGTTTCCGTGTGCCGCTGGTCGATTGGGAACGCACCGGTCGCGACGTGATCACCATGGAGTGGATCGACGGCGTCAAGATGTCCGATGTGGCAGGGCTTCGTGCCGCCGGCCACGACCTCGAAAAGCTTGCCGAAGTGCTGATCCAGTCCTTCCTGCGCCATACGCTCAGGGACGGCTTCTTCCATGCGGACATGCATCCCGGCAATCTCTTCGTCGATTCCGCCGGTACCATCGTTGCCGTCGACATGGGCATCGTCGGGCGGCTCGGCAAGAAGGAGCGCCGCTTCCTTGCCGAAATCCTCTACGGCTTCATCACCCGCGACTACCTGCGCGTCGCCGAGGTGCATTTCGAGGCGGGTTACGTGCCCGCCCACCACGATGTCGCAAGCTTTGCCCAGGCGATCCGGGCGATCGGCGAACCGATCCACGGCCAGCCGGCCGAGACGATCTCCATGGCGCGGCTGCTGGCGCTGCTTTTCGAGGTCACCGACCTTTTCGAGATGCAGACCCGCACCGAACTGATCCTTTTGCAGAAGACCATGGTCGTGGTCGAAGGCGTGTCGCGGATGCTCGATCCGCGCTTCAACATGTGGAAGGCGTCGGAGCCGGTCGTCGGTCAGTGGATCCGTGACAATCTCGGCCCGAAACGGATCGTTTCCGACCTGCGCGACGGCGTCAAAGCCGCCGTCAAGCTCGCCGAGGCGCTGCCGGAGATCGCAGCCAAGACGGAACAGCTGCATCAGGGACTGGTGCATATGAGCGAGCATGGCCTGCGCTTCGACCCGGAAACGGCCGAGGCGATCGGCAAGTCGGAAGCCCGCCACAACCGCTCCGGGCGCGTGGCGCTGTGGATCATCGCACTATCGCTGCTCTACCTCGCCTTCACCCTCGGCTGACGGCCGACGCGCCTCCGCCTGGTTCCCCTACGACCGAGAAACCCTGCTTCGCAGGGGCTTTCGCCATGCTGCAACTCTAAAGCGGCCTTTATTCCGCCGGGTTCTCATTCTCTGTTAAGGAATACATTCCTTTTGGAAGGGCTTTCCGGAGATAATTCATGGCGCTAGCCGCAACTCGACGCCTGCATGACGGCGTCGCCGCCGTCGAGACGATGACCCGTTTTGCGCTAGCCGTGTTGGCGCTTGCCTCAGGCGTCTACACCTATCTCGGCGCACGCAGCATTCTCGACGGATCGCCGACAGCGGTATTTTTTGCAGCAGTGATCTATTCTGCCTCGGTCTCGGTCGGCATCTATGCCTTCTGGTCCTATATGGCCCGGTTCTATCCGCATGTGACGACCCGTGCCGGCCGCACGGCCATGCTCGGCGTCATGGCGGTCGGCGCGGCGATGATCCTTGCGATGTCCAGCTGGCTGAACGCGGCGGCGCTTGCCGGTTCCGCGGCCGTCGAACAGCATCTTTCCGAAACCGTGGAAGACTATACCGCCGATCTCGACCGCGCCCATCAGAATGCGCTGGCCGCACAGAGCCTGCTGCCGGACATCCAGCGCGCTTCCGAGCGCTTTTCGCAGCTCGCCGGCGTCGAACGGCAGTCTGGTTCGCTGACCGGCACCACGGGTTCAGGCAGCGTCGTGCAGCTCCTCAGCCAGATGTCGGCGCAGATGAAGTCGCTTGCAGCCAATATCAACGCCTCCCGCGAGCAGGTGGACGATCTTTTCGCTCAAGGCCAGAAGCGGCTTGAGACGATGCGCTCCCTGGTTTCCGCGCCGGGCACGATCGAGCCGCGTGCCGACCAGTTTTCCACCGAGGCCGTGGCGCTGACCGGTGTCATCACCTCGCTGGCGCAGACCTCGATTGCGCCCTCCATCCGCCGCGCGGCGGACGACCTCTCGCTCGGCTTCATCGCGCCGGTCCCGGATGGCGGCGCGGCAGATCTTGTCAACCGCCAGAACCAGGTGATGGACACCGTCCGCGCCTCGGTCAGCGCCCAGTCCAGGGCGCTTGCCAAGGCGGCCGACGAAATCCTCAGCCGCCCACCTGTTCAAGAACGCCGCTTCGTGCCGCTCTCGTCCGCCGAAGCCGTGCTGCATTATGCGCAGGATTTCATTCCGGCCTGGGCAGGTGCGATCTCCATCGACCTCCTGCCCGGCGTGATGGTGTTCATCCTCGCCGTCGTGCATGGCGCCATCCGCCGCCAGGAGGAGAACCTGCCGTTCGCCGAGCGGATCACCGCCGCCGAGCTTCTGCGGGCGCTGGAAGTGCAACGCGCCGTTACCGCCGGCGGCGTGAACATCGAACAGGCCGTCGCCAAGGCAGAGCCGCAAAGCGAAACACCGGCGACGGTGCCCGAGCCAGGCCCCGGCTCGACGCCGGAGCAAGAACCGAACAACATAACCGCCATCGACCTCAAATCGCGCAGCCGGGACCGGTCGCATGAGGATCGGTGAGGCGATCAGGAAGCTCGATGAGGGCGTGCTGATGCGCGGCGCCTTCTATCTGCTGCTCTCGGCGGCAGCGATTTTCCTCGTCGTCGATATTCGCGATATGACGGCAATGAACGCCGCCCTTCCCGGCTTCGATCCGATGCACGAAGACCAGCCCGTGCTGCCGCCGGCCTTGACCGAGGGCGTGCCGGCCGCTCCGCCGGTGCAGCCGGCCAGTCCGAAGGAAGTGCTGCGCAAGCCTATGACATTCGAGCTCACTTCGGGCGGCGTTCTGCTTGCAGAAGGAACGATCGACCTCGGCGCCGCCGCCCGCTTCGCCAAAGAGATCGAGACGCGCGGCGAATATGTGAAGACGGTCGCGCTCAATTCCCCCGGCGGCTCGGTGGACGACGCGCTCGCCATGTCGAAGCTGATCCGCGACAGGAAGCTCGACACAAGGGTTTCATCGAAAGCCCTCTGCGCCTCATCCTGCCCGGTCGTATTTGCCGGCGGCATCGGCCGCCTGGCGGAGAAGGATGCGGTGATCGGCGTTCACCAGGTGTTCAATGGAGCCAAGAACAGGCCGTCTGCGGAACAGGCCATGTCTGCCGCACAGGCGACCACTGCGAGGGTCGCCAGGCATCTGGAGCAGATGGGGATAGGTGCGGGCCTCTGGATCCATGCGCTTGAGACGCCGCCGGACAGGCTCTACTACCTGACGGCGAAGGAAATGGCCGATTTCAAGCTGACGACCGAGCCGCTCGCCGCTGCCAGGAAGAAAATCTAGCGTCTCGATGGGATGCCCTTCCTGCAATGCGAGGACCAGCGAGAGAAACGGCATGACGTCGTTGAGCGCGCGACCGCCAAACATCCGCCGATCGCGCGCAATATGCCAGTCTTGCCTGATCAAGGCTGCGGCTTGATCTCCCGTTCGCAGAAGGTGATACGGTTGTTAAACGGGTCGATGACCGTCACCTCCAGACCCCAATCGGCCTGTTCGAGCCCCGGCTTCATATATGGGTAGTTCTTGCCGATCAGCTCCTGCTGGAAGGCCCGCGCTCCCGTCATCGGCACGAAGACCCTCGCTCCCGGCGAGGCATCGCCCGCATGTTCGGAAAGATGCATCAGCATGCCGCTTCTCGAAATCTGGCAATAGAGCGGGAAATTCTCGCCGAAGCGATGCTCCCAATCCACGGTAAAGCCCAGGAAATCGCGGTAAAACTCCATCGCCTTGTCGACGGAGAATATCCGGAAGATCGGAATGGCCGGCTGGATCGAAACCGCGTCCGGTTTCTTTTGCTGCGGTTCTGCCGCGTCTATCTTTGCAGCAAGAACGTTCCAATTGTCGTAACCGAACTGTGCCGCAACCAGCTCCAGGACCTGGCCATGCGTTAGCTCAACCTTACGCTCGGCCAGCGCCTGACGCAGACTTTTGGCCATCAGTTTTGCATCGCGGAAATCGCGCATCTCATCTTCCTTTCAACAGACGAACAGGACCCTCGGGTCCGTCAATCAGCGCCCGCATTACTGATCCGTTCGTCATCGTTGGCCGGATTGGCAAAGGATGAGAGGCGGTGGGATGCGTTCACCTTGGCGCCTTGGCGCCGCGGGCGGCTGGCCGCATCCGGCCGCCAACAGGATTAGCGCAGGCCGGAAATCGGCGCAAGATGCGCGCATTACTTCGCTTCAGTGCGTGACCGGCTCCTGGAAAATGCGCCCCGCCTTGGCCTTCGCACTTGCCTGGAAGAGGGGACGTATCGGACTGGTGACGACATCCGTGGCGGCAGCGGTTGCGCTCTCGATCGCCTCGCCGGCGACGCCTGCGGCAAGCGCCCGTTTACGGCCTTTGGTCCTGCTGGGCTTACGGATATCGGCGCGGTCATCGGTCAGGACGGCGGCTGCGGCATTGGCTGCGGCGACGAGCGCGTTGGCCAGCATCTGCCGGCCGGCGCGGCTCGCCAGCATGTTGCGCAACAACGACGACTTGCGCACGGACTTGGGTACCTTGAACCCCGCGACCTTTTTCGGAACGATCTTCTTTCTCATGACGGCTCTCCTTTGCCGCTCAACTCGCATCCGCTGCATCGGTTCCGAAGACACCGGCGACGCGGAAGGCAATTGCAACTTGGCGACCGAAAGCTTAGCTTCCGGCCACTATGGCCTTCCGGCCATTATGGCATCGGGTAACGGTATGGAACTTTCCGGCAAGCGCATCCTTCTGATCATCTCCGGCGGCATCGCGGCCTACAAGAGCCTCGACCTGATCCGCCGGCTTCGCGAGCGGGGCGCCTCCGTGCGGCCGGTGATGACCAAGGCGGCGCAGGAATTCATCACGCCGCTTGCAGTCGGCGCGCTTTCCGCCAGCCACGTTTATATCGACCTGTTTTCCCGCGAGGACGAGCAGGATGTCGGCCATATCAGGCTTGCCCGCGACAACGACCTCGTGATCGTCGCACCCGCCAGTGCCGACCTCCTGGCCAAGATGGCGCATGGACTGGCGGACGATCTTGCCAGCGCCGTGCTGCTCGCGACCGATCGGCCGGTGCTGGTCGCGCCCGCCATGAACCCGAAAATGTGGGTGGCACCTGCGACGAGGCGCAATGTCGAAACCCTGAAAGCAGACGGCATCCATTTCATCGGGCCGATGGCGGGCGAGATGGCGGAAAGCAACGAGGCCGGCATGGGCCGCATGGCCGAGCCGCTGGAAATCGTCGCGGCAGCGGTCAAACTGCTGGACGGCGCACCAAAGCCACTTGCCGGCAAAACGGCGATCGTCACATCCGGCCCGACGCATGAATCGATCGATCCCGTGCGTTATATCGCCAACCGCTCCTCCGGGCGGCAGGGGCATGCGATTGCGGCGGCACTCGCAGAACTCGGCGCGGACGTGACGCTCGTTTCCGGACCGGTGACCATTGCCGACCCGGCCGGCGTCAACACCGTGCATGTGGAGCGCGCCGAGGAAATGCTGGAAGCGGTGATTTCACGCCTACCGGCGGATATCGCGGTGATGGTGGCAGCTGTCGCCGACTGGCGCGTCGCCTCCTCGGCCGACCAGAAGATCAAGAAGCAGCCGGGCGCAGCACCACCTCCCCTGCTGCTGACCGAAAACCCCGACATCCTGAAAACCGTCGGCCATCACGAAAAGCGGCCGAAGCTCGTGGTCGGTTTTGCCGCCGAGACCCAGGACGTCGAGAAGAACGGCCGCTCGAAACTGGAGCGTAAGGGCGCCGACATGATCGTCGCCAACGACGTGTCGCCCGAGACCGGCATCATGGGCGGCACGCGCAACCGGGTGAAGATCATCAGCGCAAAGGGCGTCGACGAATGGCCGGATCTCGGCAAGGACGAGGTGGCGGAACGCCTTGCGGCGCTGATCGCCTCGAAGCTCGGATAAATTTCAGGCCGCTTCGGAGAGCGCCTTCGGCCGGAAGAGCGAGGTCTGCATCCCCTCGGCGCCGATCATGACGGAGCTTCCGTCCGGGATTTCCGCCCAGGTATCGACGTCGTCGTTCAGCGGTTCGGATACAAGGCAATAGCCTGTCTTGCCGCCCATCGGCGCCGCATAAAGCGTCGGAGGCTTGTGGTCGGTGGCATAACGCACCGCATAGAGCTCGCGGCCGTTGGAATAGGCGGCGGTGAAACGCACCAGGGCCTCGCCTGACTTTTCGAGCGACAGATCCTCGACAGTGGCGATCGCTTTCTCCATGGCTTTCAAGGGATCGGCATCAAGACCGAATTCCAGCGCGAGCAGGAAGAGAAGCTCCGAATCCGTCGTGCCGGTTCGGGCTTCGAACAGCGCATCGGAGAGCATGCCCTCCATGGATCGGCGGATGCGCTCGAAGCCGGAGATCTGGCCGTTATGCATGAAGGACCAGTGGCCCTGCACGAAAGGATGGCAGTTGTCACGCCGCGTCGCGCCATGGGTTGCCGCGCGCACATGCGCGAGGAAGAGCGGCGAGCGGATCTGCCGCGCCAGGCTCTTGAGATTGCAGTCGGACCAGGCCGGCAGGATATCGCGATAACGGCCGGGCTCCGGCCGGTCGCCATACCAGGCGATGCCGAAACCATCGCCATTCGTCGCGGTCTTGGCACGGGTTGCGCAATGGGACTGTTCGATCAGGGAATGGGCGGGCGAAGATACGAGCTCTTCGAGATAAAGCGGTTCGCCGCGATAGGCTGCCCAACGACACATGGGTCTTTCTGCTCCCGACATTGCCGCCCGTCCGCGGCCTGAAAATCCAACAAGTTCAGCGTCTCGACAAACGCTTAACGAAACATGAATTCGATAGCTTCATGACGGTTTTTTGGCAAAGCCGGTATCACTTTTTGCGACAGGCTGTGGTCTTTCGAGGTTGCCGCCGCGTTTTCGCGGCCTAGATAGGCCCCCATGTCGCGTAAAGAACAGTCGAGCCCGGACACGGCAGAAGTGCTCCCGTCGGGCGATCCCATTCTTGCCGGACTCGCGCTCGAACCGGAGCGGTGGGCCCTCTTTCTCGATATCGACGGCACCTTGATCGATCTTGCCGGGACCCCGGACGCAATCCGTATCCCACCGGATCTTCCGGAAAACCTGCATCGTCTTTCCGTGAAGCTCGGCGGCGCGCTGGCGCTGGTTACGGGCCGTGCGCTTGCCTATGCGGACCAGCTTTTCACGCCGTACAAGTTTTCCGTTGCAGGCCTGCACGGCGCCGAGCGCCGCGACCCCGCCGGCGCGATCAACAGGATCGAAGTGGATGCCGCGTTCGGGGATCTGAAGGCGGCACTGGCCCGCGAGGCGCGACAATGGCCGGGTGTCCTGGTGGAGGACAAGGGCGCCGCGGTTGCCGCTCATTACCGGCAGGCGCCGGAACAGCGGGAAGCGGTGGAGGCTGCCATGCCGCGTTACCTCGCCATGGCAGGACCGCGGTTCACGCTCCAGCATGGCAAGATGGTGATGGAGATCCGGCCTGCCCATGCCAGCAAGGGCCACGCCCTGCGGGCCTTCCTCGATCAGCCACCGTTCAGGGGCCGCGCGCCGATCGCCATCGGCGACGACGTCACCGACGAGGCGATGTTCCGCGCCGCCAACGAGCTTGGCGGCCATTCCATCCGCATTGCCGAAACCGCGGCAGAGACCCTGGCAAAATCCACCCTGCCCTCGGCTGCAGCTTTGCGCGCAGCGATCGCCGCCCTGGCGAGTGGCATAAAACCCGCCTCCGCCTGAGTTGAAAGGACAATATCTTGAGCCGACTTGTCGTCGTTTCGAACCGTGTCTCCCTTCCGCAAAAGAGCGGCGAGGCTCCCGCCGGCGGACTGGCCGTCGCGCTGCAGGCCGCACTGGAGGAGCACGGCGGCATCTGGATGGGATGGTCCGGCAAATCCAGCGGAGCGAAGGAGCCGGCGCCGCTCGATATGCAGCAGCATGGCAACATCACCTATGCGCTGACCGATCTCACCAAGACGGATGTCGAGGAGTACTACCATGGCTTCGCCAACCGGGTGCTCTGGCCGATCTGTCATTACCGGATGGACCTGGCGGAATACGGGCGCAAGGAAATGGCGGGATATTTCCGCGTCAACCGTTTCTTCGCCCACCGGCTGGCGCCGCTCATCCAGGAAGACGACGTCATCTGGATCCATGACTATCACCTGATTCCGCTTGCCGCGGAGCTGCGCCAGATGGGCCTCAAGAACAGGATCGGCTTCTTCCTGCATATCCCCTGGCCGCCGGCCGACGTGCTGTTCACCATGCCGGTTCACGAGGAGATTATGAGGGGGTTGTCGTATTACGATCTCGTCGGATTCCAGACAGACCACGACCTTGCCAATTTCGTCGGAGGGCTCGTGCGCGAAGGCATCGGCGACGCCCTGGAAGGGGGCAGGCTGAGCTCCTACGGGCGCACGTTCAAGGGCGGCTTCTATTCGATCGGCATCGAGACCGCCGCGTTTGCCGAATATGCGAAGAAAGCGGCCAGCAATATCATCGTGCGAAAAGCCAAGCAGAGCATCGAAGGCCGCGACCTGATCATCGGCGTCGACCGGCTGGATTATTCCAAGGGCATCACCCAGCGCATCGACGCTTTCGAACACTTCGTCAAATCCAATCCGGCCCACCATAACCGTGTGACCTACCTGCAGATCACCCCGAAATCCCGCTCGGAAGTGCCGGAATACGAGCAGATGCAGCGCATGGTCGCCGAACAGGCCGGCCGGGTGAACGGTGCGATCGGCACCGTGGACTGGGTGCCGATCCGCTATATCAACCGCTCGATCGGCAGGCCGGTTCTGGCGGGTCTCTATCGGCTCGCCAGGATCGGGCTCGTCACGCCGCTGCGCGACGGCATGAACCTCGTCGCCAAGGAATATGTCGCGGCACAGGACCCGGAAAACCCGGGCGTTCTGGTGCTGTCGCGGTTTGCGGGCGCCGCGCGCGAACTGCGCGGGGCGCTGTTGGTCAATCCCTATGACATAGAAGGCACCGCGAATGCGATTGCACGTGGCATCAACATGCCGATCGAAGAACGCAAGGAACGCTGGAGCCGGATGATGGAACATCTCCTCGAACATGACGTGACGCGCTGGTGCGACGATTTCCTCAAGGACCTCACCGCGGCGTAAACGGATATCCTGAACGGCAAAATCGACGAGGCCGCGGCGCCACCGAGGGCGCCGCGAAGAGACATATGCGCATCGATATCGGTCGTTACGCGGCCTGCTTCAGGGATCCGAGCGCTTCTTGAAGGCTCACGTGGCCGAGAAACCGGCCACTCGTCTGCGCCTCTTCCTGATGCTCGATGGCCCAGGCGAACCGCACTGCCGGGTCCTGCTGCAGGCGTTCGTAAAGCGCGTTGAGCGCCGGAAACTGCCGACGGTCAACGACCTGGTGGAAATCGTTCCAGCGGGCGATGCCGGCGAAATAGGCGTCTGCGAAACTCTTCTCGTCGCCGACAAGCCACTCCCGACCGGCGAGAAGCTTTTCGAGATGCAAATGCGCCTTCTCCACCTTGGCGATGCCGTAAGCGCGAAGGGCCTCCTTGGCCTGCGGCTCCATCTCGTGCTCGACAGCGTGCCAGAGCGGGCCGAAGGCATTGAAAAAACCGGTATTCAGGAAAGCCAGCATCTGATTCAGCCGGTCGAATTTCTCCGACTTCGGATCGAAGCCCCAGCCCTTGCCGACGGTACGGGCAGCGATGTGATTGAGGATCGCCATGCTCTCGCTGATCACCCGGCCGTCCGGCAGCATCAGCGACGGCGTCTCGCCGACCGGATTGACCGGCTTGTAGGTATCGCTCGAAACCACCGCCGGCATTTCGATGCGGCACAGCCGATAGGGCGCGCCGGTCCATTCGAGGGCGACGATCGAGCCGAAGGAACATCCTTCCGGCACGCCATAAAACAGGATCGGTGTCATTTGCTTGCTCCATGATTGAAACTTGGGGACGCCGGCAATATGATTTCATGGACGATGATGCGGTAGTCTTCCATTCTCCGCCTTTAAGTCCACATTTATGGAAGCTGAGATGGCGCTGCCGAACCTCAACGATCTCTATTTCTTCGTCCAGGCCGTGGAACATGGCGGTTTTTCCGCCGCCGGTCGCCGGCTCGGCGTGCCGAAATCCACGGTCAGCAAACGAGTGGCGGAACTCGAAGACCGGCTCGGCGTACGGCTGATCCAGCGGACATCCCGCAGTTTCTCGCTGACCGATCTCGGTCGGGATTTCTACCGGCATGCGCAGGCGTCGGTCATCGAGGCGGAGATGGCGCAAACGATCGTGCGCACCCATCTCGGCGAGCCGAGCGGCATCGTGCGGATGACGGCCGCGGTACCGACCGCGCAATTCGTGCTCGCCGATCACCTTGCCGAGCTGTCGATGCTTTACCCGAAGCTGCACCTGTCGCTGCATGTCAGCGACAGGTTCGTGGATATCGTGCAGGAGGGGTTCGATATCGCGGTGCGCAGCCATCAGGCGCCGCTGCCGGATTCGACGTTGCTGCAGAAGAAGCTCGCGACACACCCGTTCTTCGTGGTCGCTTCGCCGGACTATGTTCGCATTCATGGCGAGCCCTTGCGGCCGGAGGACCTGGATGCGCACAGGGCCGTGACCGCCGGCCAGACGGACAATACATGGCGCCTCGCATCCGGAGCTGGCGAAGAGGTGGCGGCAAATCCGAAACCGGTCTTTTCCGCCGACGAGCCTATGGTGATGATGAAGGCGGCGCTGGCGGGGCTCGGCCTCACCTGCCTGCCCATATCGGTCTGCCGGGGTGCGCTCGCCGAGGGCAGGCTCGTGCGCCTGCTGCCGGACTGGACCGCAGGCAGCATCACCACCACGATCCTGATGCCCCACCGGCGCGGGCAGCTTCCCGCGGTGCGTGCCGTGGTCGATTTTCTCAGCGAACGGATCGGCGGCTGAAGGGTCTTTCATTTCGGCGCTTTGCCGGATACCCATGACCGTTCCATTCCCAAGAGGCCATCATGTCGATCGAAAATACCGTCACGCCCGAACGTATCGCGGAAACCGAAAAGCTCATCCGCCCGCATATCCGCCGCACGCCGGTCATGAGCGTCGATATGCGGGATTTCGGCGCAACGCCGCTTCCGGTCGACCTGAAGCTCGAACTGCTGCAGCATTCCGGTTCGTTCAAGGCCCGCGGCGCCTTCACCAATCTGCTGACGCGAAAGGTTGAGGCTGCGGGCGTTGTCGCCGCGTCTGGCGGCAATCATGGCGCTGCGGTCGCCTATGCGGCGATGCGGCTCGGCGTGCCGGCGCACATTTTCGTACCGAGCGTGGCCTCGCAGGCGAAAATCGATCTCATCCGCTCCTATGGGGCGGAACTGGTGGTCGGCGGCGATCGCTACAACGATGCTCTGGCTGCGAGCCAGGCCTATGTCGCAACGAGCGGGGCTATCGCCGTGCATGCCTATGACCAGGAGGAGACCCTGCTCGGCCAGGGCACGCTCGGCAAGGAGATCGAGGATGACCTGCCCGAGATGACGACACTGCTGGTCGCGGTCGGGGGCGGCGGATTGATCGGCGGCATCGCCTCCTGGTTCCGCGGGCGGGTGAAGATCGTCGCCGTGGAATCCGACGGGGCGCCTACCCTTTACGAAGCCTTCAAGGCCGGTCACCCGGTGGACGCGCCGGCCGGCGGCATCGCTGCGGATTCGCTTGCGCCGAAACAGGTGGGCGAACTGATGTTCCCCGTTGCCCGGAAATTCGTTCAGCCACCGGTCCTGGTAACGGATGACGAGATCCTTGCCGCTCAGAAGGCTCTGTGGGCCGGCGCGCGCGTGGTCGCCGAGCCGGGCGGCGCAGCGGCGTTCGCCGCCCTTTTGTCCGGCAAATATGTTCCCGGCCCGCAGGAACGCGTTTGCGTGCTCGTCTGCGGTTCCAACACGACCGCGGTCAAGTTCGGCTAAAGCGGCGGAAGGATATCACGCCGCCTTGGCGACGTGATATTCCTTGATCGCGACCATCTTGATCGCCGGGTAACGCTCCGACTCGTAGCGCAGCGAGAAGCTGTCCTGAGCCAGGAAAACCGGATCGCCATCGAGATCGCGGGCAATATCGCCGCGCTTGACCGTGAGGAACTTGTCGAGATCGGCTTGATGATCCGCAGAGACCCAGCGGCAGACCGAGAAGCGCGACATTTCGAAGGACACCGGCAGGCCGTATTCGCCCTGCAGCCGTTCCTTCAGAACATCGAGCTGCAGCGCGCCGACAACGCCGACAATGGCCGGCGAGCCGTCCTCCGGCGAGAAGAGCTGCACGACGCCCTCTTCAGCCATCTGCTGCAGGGCTTCCTTGAGCTTCTTCGCCTTCATGGCGTCTTCCAGCCGCACGCGGCGGAGGATTTCCGGCGAGAAGTTCGGCACGCCCTGGAATACCAGCTGTTCGCCCTCGGTCAGCGTATCGCCGATGCGCAGCGTGCCGTGGTTCGGGATGCCGACCACATCGCCCGCATAGGCGGTATCCGCCAGCTGGCGTTGTGACGCGAAGAAAAATTGCGGCGCCGTCAGGCCCAGCTGCTTGCCGGTGCGCGATAGCCGCGCCTTCATGCCGCGCTCCAGCTTGCCGGAACAGATGCGCGCAAACGCGATACGGTCGCGGTGGTTCGGATCCATGTTCGCCTGGATCTTGAAGACGAAAGCCGTCATCTTGTCGTCGGTCGCATGCACCGTGCGGATGTCCGCCACCTGGTCGCGCGGCGGCGGGGCGAAATCGCCCAGCGCATCGATGAGATCGCGGACACCGAAATTCCTGAGCGCCGAGCCGAAGAAGACCGGCGTCATGTGACCTTCGAGAAAAGCCTTGCGGTCGAACGGGCGGCAGGCCTCGATCGCCAGCTCGGTTTCCTCGACGAAGGCGGCACGTTCGTTTTCCGGCAGGCGGTCGGCGACGCTCTGCGGGCCGTTGACCGGCGTGACCTTCACCTCGGTATCGGATCCGCGCACCGTATTTTCGGCGAGATGATAGGAGCCGCAGAAAGTCTTCGAGCGGCCGATCGGCCAGGTGACCGGGGCGGTGTCGAGGGCCAGCTTCTCCTCGACTTCGTCGAGAATCTCGAAGGGATCGCGGCTTTCGCGGTCCATCTTGTTGATGAAGGTGATGATCGGGATATCGCGCATGCGGCAGACTTCGAACAGTTTCAGCGTCCGCGGCTCGATACCCTTGGCCGCGTCGATGACCATGACCGCCGCATCTACCGCCGTCAGCGTGCGGTAGGTATCGTCGGCGAAGTCTTCGTGGCCGGGTGTATCGAGGATATTGAAGACGTTGCCGTCATATTCGAAGGTCATCACCGAGGTGACGACCGAGATGCCGCGTTCGCGCTCGATCTTCATCCAGTCCGAGCGGGTCTGGATACGGTCCTTCTTCGCCTTGACTTCGCCGGCGAGCTGGATGGCGCCGCCGAACAGCAGCAGTTTTTCCGTGAGCGTGGTCTTGCCCGCGTCCGGGTGGGCAATAATTGCGAATGTGCGACGGCGGGAAACCGCCTCGGCAATCGTTTCGGGCATTTTTTCCAGATCCTTTACGTTGCCGCGTATCTAACGTCTCCGTGGATAACTTTCAATTCGTGTTTGACCGGAGCGACCGTGGGTCGGCTAATGACGTCATGAACATCCACGCCCCATCCTCGCCGAAGCTGAACCTCATCCGTCTCGCGCATGGCGCCGGCCTCGACCTGCCGGCCTATGAAACCGCAGGCGCCGCCGGCATGGACCTGCGCGCGGCGGTCGAAGACGAGGCACCGCTGACGATCGAGCCCGGCAAACGGGCGCTGGTGCCGACCGGCTTCATCTTCGAGATCCCGGACGGGTTCGAGGCACAGATCCGGCCGCGTTCCGGGCTTGCCTTCAAGAACGGCGTCACGTGCCTCAACACGCCCGGCACGATCGACAGCGATTACCGTGGCGAGGTGAAGGTGCTGCTGATCAATCTCGGCGACGCGGACTTCATCATCACGCGCGGCATGCGCATCGCCCAGATGGTGATCGCGCCCGTTACCCAGGTGCGGGTAACCGAGATAGCGGAAGCGTCAGCTACTGTCCGCGGCGCGGGCGGTTTCGGCTCCACCGGCCTTTGACGCAACGGCATTTTCATCCTCGACCACTTCCGGGAACAAAATTTCCATTTCGCCTGCTGTCGGGTTCGGCCTTGCTGGCATTCGTGGGGAACACGCCCTAACTTCTCTTCACATCTCAGGGAGAAGCACCATGGCAGAGACCAGGAAGCCGGGCCGCGGCAGAATCTATTCCTCGATCACCGAAACCATTGGCGACACGCCGATCGTGCGCCTCGACAAGCTGGCGAAGGAAAAAGGCGTGAAAGCCAACCTGCTGGCCAAGCTGGAATTCTTCAACCCGATCGCCTCGGTGAAGGACCGCATCGGCGTGGCAATGATCGAAAGCCTGGAAGCCGAGGGCAGGATTACCCCCGGCAAAACGACGCTGGTCGAGCCGACATCCGGCAATACCGGCATCGCGCTCGCCTTTGCCGCGGCCGCCAAGGGCTACAAGCTGATCCTCACCATGCCGGAGACGATGTCGATCGAGCGCCGCAAGATGCTCGCCCTGCTCGGCGCCGAACTGGTGCTGACCGAAGGCCCGAAAGGGATGAAGGGCGCGATCGCCAAGGCGGAAGAGCTCGCCGCCTCGCTGCCGGACGCGATCATCCCGCAGCAGTTCGAAAACCCGGCCAACCCGGAAATCCACCGCAAGACGACTGCCGAGGAAATCTGGAACGATACCGAGGGCAAGATCGACATCTTCGTCTCCGGCATCGGCACGGGCGGCACGATCACCGGCGCCGGGCAGGTGCTGAAGCAGCGAAACCCGGCGCTCAAGGTCATCGCCGTCGAGCCGGAAGAATCGCCGGTGCTGTCCGGCGGGCAGCCGGGGCCGCACAAGATCCAGGGCATCGGCGCCGGCTTTGCGCCAAAGATCCTCGACACCCACATCTATGACGAGATCGTCACCGTCAACAGCGGCGAAGCCATGGAAACGGCCCGGCTGGTGGCCAAGCTCGAAGGCGTGCCGGTCGGCATCTCCTCCGGCGCGGCACTGACCGCCGCCATCGAAGTCGGCAGCCGCGAGGAGAACGCCGGCAAGACGATCGTCGTCATCATCCCGTCCTTCGCCGAGCGCTATCTCTCGACCGCGCTGTTCGAGGGGTTGGGTAGTTAGCTGCACTTCTTCAGGTCCTCATCCTCGGGCTCGACCCGAGGATCCAAGGCCAAGCCCACCGGGGTTGACTACGTTAGAGCGCGTCGCCAGGCGGATGGATCCTCGGGTCAAGCCGGAGGATAACGACGGAAGGGTATGCTATCCGCGTCTGCCTAAGTTGCGGTCCCAAGTGAAGCTTGGTCATCTGTGACGACCTGCCCTGGCTGCAGCGCAAATTCATCGCCACCTCCCGGCCCTCGCAAACCCCACCCGAACCTTCGCTTCATGCCGCCGCCGTCGCCAGCCGCTCCCCCACCATGCGGTAGGAAATCGCCTCGGCAAGATGGATACGGCCGACCGTGTCCTTGCCGTCGAGATCGGCAAGCGTGCGGGCGACCTTCAATATGCGATGGTATCCGCGCGCGGAGAACTTGAGTTTTTCGGCCGCATCCCGCAGCAACTGGAGGCCGCCCGGGTCGGGTTCAGCGATCTTCTCAATCAATGCCGTCGAGCAGCGGGCATTGGTGAGTACGCGCGGGAAACCGGCATGTTCGAAACGCTCCCGCTGCCTTTCACGCGCAGCCGCCACGCGCCTGGCAACATCCGCACTCCGCTCCGCCGGCATCGGGCGAATGAGATCGGCGGCGGACACGGCCGGTACGTCGATGCGGATATCGATCCTGTCCATCAGCGGGCCTGAAATACGGCCCTGGTAATCCGACATGCATTTCGGCCCACGCGCGCAGGAATGACCGGGTTCGCCTGCCATGCCGCAGCGGCACGGGTTCATGGCCGCGACGAGCTGGATGCTGGCAGGATAGGAGACCCGATGATTGGCGCGGGCGATGATGCATTCGCCGGTCTCCAGGGGCTGGCGGAGCGCATCCAATACCTGCGGCGTAAATTCCGGGAACTCGTCGAGGAACAGCACGCCGTGATGGGCAAGCGACGCCTCGCCGGGCCTGGCGCGCAGGCCGCCGCCGACGAGTGCCGCCATGGTAGCCGAATGATGCGGCGTGCGGTAAGGCCGGCGATCGGAAAGCTTGCCGCCGGAAAGCTGGCCGGCGATCGAATGGATCATCGACACTTCCAGCAGTTCGGCAGCCGACAACGGCGGCAGGATCGAAGGCAGCCGCGCCGCCAGCATGGATTTGCCCGAGCCCGGAGGGCCGACCATCAGGAGATTGTGCCCGCCGGCGGCCGCGACCTCCAACGCCCGCTTGGCGCTTTCTTGCCCCTTGATGTCAACGAGATCCGGCAGATTGGCGGGCAGCGCGCGGATTGCCGGCTGCGGGCGCGATATGACCTGGGTTCCCCGGAAATGGTTTGCGAGCGCGATCAGGCTGCGCGGCGCAATGATATTGATATCGGCGCCGGCCCAGGCAGCCTCCGCGCCGCTGTCGGCCGGGCAGATCAGGCCTTTGCCCAAGGCATTGGCTGCAATTGCCGCAGGAAGCGCCCCGGCAACCGGCGCAAGCGTGCCGTCGAGATTGAGTTCTCCGATCACCACATAACCGGCGAGCGCATCTGCGGGCACGGCACCGAGCGCTGCCATCAGCGCCAGCGCGATCGGCAGGTCGAAATGCGAACCTTCTTTCGGGAGATCGGCGGGCGCCAGATTGACGGTGATCTTCTTCGGCGGCATGGCGAGGCCGGAGGCGTGCAGCGCGGCCTGCACCCGTTCGCGGCTCTCGGCCACCGCCTTGTCCGGCAGGCCGACGATATGCATGTTGATCTTGCCCGGCCCGACCATGACCTGCACGTCGACCGGAACGCCTTCTATGCCCTGGAATGCAACCGTGCTGACACGCGCAACCATATCCACCCCGCCCCTAACACCATGTCCGGGACGTCAGCGATACACGCTTTCCGAGCCAGCAATTGCAATCTGGCATAGAAAAAAGAATAAAACAAGAACATTGATCGAACGACTTCGCGCGCCCGCTGCAATCAGGTTGCAGACGGTTGTATCGCGTGAACAAAGGCGAACCGTATGAGAAACGCCGGCTGCCCCTGCAGCCTGCATCAGGCGCGTTTGGCCTCGATTGCGTCCCAGAGGAGCCCGGCGACGTCAGCGCCGCCGAACTTTCTGACCTCGCGAATACCCGTCGGGGATGTGACGTTGATCTCGGTCATGTAGTCGCCGATGACATCGATACCGACGAAGATGAAGCCGCGCTCGCGCAAAGCGGGTCCGATCCGGGCGCAGATTTCCTTTTCCCGCGGGGTGATCTCCGTTGCTTCCGCACGGCCGCCGACATGCATGTTCGACCGGCTGTCATGTTCGGCGGGAACACGGTTGATCGCGCCGACCGGCTCGCCGTCCACCAGGAGGATGCGCTTGTCGCCCTTGCGCACGGCCGGCAGATAGGCCTGGGCGATATAGGGTTCGCCGCGATACATCTGGCCGAACATTTCGAGAAGCGAGGTGAAATTTCGGTCGTCGCGGGCGGAATGGAACACGCCGGCACCGCCATTGCCGTAAAGCGGCTTCAGGATGATATCGCCCATCTCTTCGCGGAAACGGGCGATTTCGCCCGGGTCGCGGCTGATCAGCGTTGCCGGCATGAGGTCGGCGAATTCGGTGACGAAGATCTTTTCCGGCGAGTTTCGCACCCAGGCCGGATCGTTGACGACAAGCGTCTTCGGGTGGATGCGCTCGAGCATATGCGTGGAGGTGATATAGCCCATGTCGAAGGGCGGATCCTGGCGCAGATGCACCACGTCCATCTCCAAGAGGTCCACGCGTTCCTTTTCGCCGAGCGTGAAATGATCGCCCTTGACGTCGCGCACCTGAAGCGGCTCGACGGCGGCAAAGATCCTGCCGTCGCGCATGGTCAGGCGGTCGGGCGTGTAATGAAAGAGCTCGAAGCCACGCGCCTGCGCTTCCAGCGCCATGGCGAAGGTGGAATCGCCGGCAATGTTGATGCCGGAGATATGGTCCATCTGGAACGCGACCTTGCGGATTTTCGCCATGACTTCAGCCCCCTAGGATTGGCCCGCCTGATGTAGGATGGCGAGCCCCCAAAGGCAACTGCAATCAGGCCAATATCACGCGGAGATGCCGACCCGCCTCTTTGCCAGCAACAGGTTGCGCAGGCGGAAAAGCATGGCAATCGGCTTCGGGAAAGGCCTACGGATGAAGGCGACCTTCTTCAGATAGGCGTCGATACGCCAGGTGGCCCAGGTCCGGCCCTTGAAATAGGCGACGTCGCCCGCCGTCAGCGTGCGCTGCGTGCCGTCATCGGCCGTCACATGCACTTCGCCTTCGAGGATCACCACCGTTTCATCCCAGTGGAAATACCAGCGGAACTCGCCCGCCGTGCATTCCCACACGCCGGTCGTAGCGCAATCGTCTTCCGCCGTGGAATGGGAGGCGGCGCGCGCCTGCGGATCGCCTGCGAGCACCCATGTGGGCTCGATCGGCATCGGCTTCATCTCCAGAGAATGCGGGCAGGCGCCGATAAACGCCTTAACCTTCGGCCTCTCGGGCGTGTCGGACTTGTATCGAAATGCGATAGCCGCTGCGGTCGCGGCGAGGACGTGCCAACTCATCTTTCCCCCGGAAGCTGTCAACTCCCGGGGACGTTAGCCGCAAACAGTAAGCCGGCTGTTCAGACCGGTGTTAGAATTTTAACGATCGGCCTGAATTTCCCGACAACCGCCTTCAGAGAACCGGTTCGGCCGGTGCGAGCTTTGCCTCGGCCGGAACGTTGCCCGGCAGGCGTTTGCCCGTATCGATCGAGAAGAAATGCAAGCGCTTGGCATCGATGGCGATGCGCATGTCCGGGGAGAGCGCAATCTCCGGAGAAACGGCGGCGGTGATCTGCTGGTCGCCGACGGTGCCGTGGATCAGGCGCTGGGCACCCAGTTCCTCGGTATATTCGAGGCGGAAGGGCAGAGCCTCTTCGTCCTCGCGGGCAATGCGCAGATCCTCGGCGCGCACGCCGATGGTGACGGCGCCGGAGGTGGGTGCAAAACCGTTGAGGGCGATCATCGCCGGGCCGATCGCCAGCTTGTCGCCATGCAGCTCGCCCTTGACGAGGTTCATGGCCGGCGAGCCGATGAAGCTTGCGACGAAGGTGGAGGCCGGCGCGTGGTAGACTTCCAGCGGCGCGCCGATCTGCTCGATCCTGCCGCCGTTCAGAACGACGAGGCGGTCGGCGAGCGTCATGGCTTCGAGCTGGTCGTGGGTAACGTAGATCGACGTGGTGCCGAGGCGACGCTGCAGGCGCTTGATCTCGCCGCGCATGGAAACGCGCAGCTTCGCATCGAGATTGGAGAGCGGTTCGTCGAACAGGAAGGCGGCCGGCTTGCGGACGATGGCGCGGCCCATGGCGACACGCTGGCGCTGACCGCCGGAAAGCGCGCGCGGCTTGCGTTCCAGATACTGGGTGATTTCCAGCACGCGGGCGGCTTCGGCAACGCGCGCGTCGATCTCCGCCTTCGGCGTGCCACGGTTTTTGAGGCCGTAGGCGAGGTTATTGTAGACGGTCATATGCGGATAGAGCGCATAATTCTGGAAGACCATGGCAATGTCGCGGTCGGCCGGTTCAACCTCGTTGACCACCCTCGCGCCGATCTTCACCTCGCCTTCGGAAATGGTTTCCAGGCCGGCGATCATGCGCAGAAGCGTGGATTTGCCGCAGCCGGACGGGCCAACCAGCACGATGAACTCGCCATCGGCGATGTTCAGCCTGATATCGCTGACCGCGCGCACGCCGCCGGTGTAAACCTTGCCGACGCTTTCGACATCGATGGAAGCCATTGTTATTTCTCCGTTTCAACCAGGCCTTTGACGAACAGGCGCTGCATGAAGATGATGACGAGGACGGGCGGCAGGCCCGCCAGGATGACGCCGGCCATCACCAGGTTCCATTGATTGTCGCCATCCAGCACGTTGGCGAGGCGTTTGATGCCCATGACGACGGTGTAATAATGCGGTTCGGTGGTGATCAGCATCGGCCAGAGGTATTGGTTCCAGCCGTAGATGAACATGATGATGAAGAGCGCGGCGATATTGGTGCGCGACAGCGGCAAAAGAATATCGCGGAAGAATTTCATCGGACCGGCGCCATCGACGCGGGCCGCTTCCATCATCTCCTCCGGCACCGTCAGGAAGAACTGACGGAAGAGGAAGGTCGCGGTCGCAGAGGCGATGACCGGAATGACGAGGCCGGAATAGGAGTTCAGCATGCCGAGATCGGCGACGACCTTGTAGGTCGGTAGAATGCGCACTTCCACCGGCAGCATCAGCGTCATGAAGATCAGCCAGAAGGCCGGCACCCGCAGCGGAAAGCGGAAATAGACGATCGCAAAGGCGGAGATGATCGAGATGGCGATCTTGCCGACTGCGATCATGATCGCCATCGCCAGGCTGTTTCCGAGCATCAGCAGGAAAGGCGGGGCACCGGCGGTCGATTCCCCGGTGCCGAGGAGATAGCCGTAATTCGCCGAAAACTGGTCGCCGGGCAGCAGCGGAACGATGCCGCTCATGAAGTCGGTCGGGCCATGGGTCGAGGCGATGAAGGCGAGATAGACCGGGAAGACCACCATCAGCACCCCGAGAATGAGGACGAGGTGGGTCAGGAAATTCAGGAAAGGGCGGTTCTCGACCATCGGTAAACCTCAATACTGCACTTTGCGCTCGATCCAGCGGAACTGGACGACGGTGAGGACAACCACGATCAGCATCAGGATGACCGACTGGGCGGCGGAGGGTCCGAGGTTCAGGCCGATGAAACCATCCGCATAGACCTTGTAGACAAGGATATTGGTTGACTGCGACGGTCCGCCGGACGTGGTGGCGTCGACGATGCCGAAGGTGTCGAACATCGCGTAGGTGATGTTGATCACCGCAAGGAAGAAGGTCGTCGGCGACAGCAGCGGGAAAACCACGGTCCAGAAACGCTTGAACGGGCCGGCGCCGTCGATGGCGGCGGCTTCGGACAGAGACTGCGGCACGGACTGAAGGCCCGCCACGAAGAACAGGAAATTATAGGAAATCTGCTTCCAGGCGGCCGCGATGATGATCAGCACCATGGCATCGCCGGTGTGGAGACGATGGTTCCATTCGTATCCGAAGGAACTCAGGAGATAAGGAATGATGCCGACGCTGGGGTTGAACATGAACCACCAGAGCAGGCCGGCAGCCGCCGGCGCCACCGCATAGGGCCAGACCAGCAACGTCGTGTAGAACCGGCCCGAGCGCAGCACGCGGTTGACCGCGACGGCGAACATCAGGGACAGGCCCATAGACAGAACCGTGACGCCGACCGAAAAAACGAAGGTCGCGCCGAGCGCATTCAGATAATCGGGATCGTCCAGCAGACGCGTGTAATTCGCGAACCAGACGAATGTCGCCTTCAGGCCAAACGGGTCCTGGCGCAGGAACGACTGCCAGATCGCTTGCGCGGCGGGCCATACGAAAAAGATGAGCGTGATGATCAGCTGCGGCGCCAGCAGGAAATAAGGCAGGACGCGACTTTGAAAAACGGTGCGCTTGGTTTGCATGGCGAGATGTGCCCAAGGAAATGCCCTCCCCGGGGATCGGGAAGGGCTTGAGGTTTAAGGCGATGCTTAGTTGGAATTCGAAGCTTCGAATTCGCGCAGGACAGCGTTGCCAGCCTTGGCAGCATCGTCGAGAGCCTGCTGGCCGGTCTTCTTGCCGGACAGGACGGTTTCGAACTGCTGGTCGATCAGGTCGCGGATCTGGGTGAGGTTGCCGAAGCGGACGCCCCTGGAGTTGTCCGACGGCGTGCCGCGGGTGATCTGCTTGATGGCGATATCGGAACCCGGGGTCTTTTCATAATAGCCCTGCTTCTGACCAAGCTCGTAGGCAGCGTTGGTGATCGGCAGGTAACCGGTGAACTGGTGCCAATCGGCCTGGACTTCCGGCTTGGAGAGGTAGGTGAAGAACTTGGCGACGCCCTTGTAGACGTCGGGGTTCTTCTGGCCGTTCAGGGTCCAGAGCGTGGCGCCGCCGATGATCGAGTTCTTCGGCTCCTTGGTGACGGTGTCGTCATAAGGCATCGGCGCGAAGCCGACCTTGAAGCCCTTGGCATTGTTGATGACGCCGGCGCGCGAAGCGGAGGAGCCCATGTAGATGGCGCACTGCTGCGCATAGAACATCGGAGCGGTTTCAGCACCGCCACCCGGGCCGCCGTACTTGAAGACCTTGGCATCCTGCTGCTTCTTCAGGTTATCCCAGAATGCAGCCTGTTCCTTGCCGTTGAACTTGAACTCGGTCTTCAGGCCGCCGAAGCCGTTCTGAAGCGTGCCGTAGGGCAGGTTCTGGATGGCCGAGTAGTTTTCAAGGCCAACCCAGGTCGCAGCGTAAGACAGCGTGAAGCCGCAGGCAGCAGCGCCGGAATCGACGATCTTCTTGCCCATGGCGGCAAGTTCGGCCCAGGTCTTCGGGGCAACTTCCGGATCGAGGCCAGCCTTCTGGAAGACGTCCTTGTTGTAGTACATGATCGGGGTCGAGGAATTGAAGGGCATCGACAGGATGTTGCCCTGGGCGTCCGAATAGTAACCTACGACCGGGGCGAGGAAGCCCTTCGGATCCCAAGGCTCCTTGTTGTCGGCCATCAGCTTGTAGACCGGGTAGACGGCACCCTTGGCGGCCATCATCGTGCCGGTACCGACTTCGAAGACCTGAACGATGGCCGGCTGCTGGCCAGCGCGGAAGGCGGCGATAGCGGCGGTCAGGGTTTCCGGATAGGTGCCCTTGAAGACCGGGACGACCTTGTAGTCGCTCTGGCTGTCGTTGAACTTCTGAGCGATCTCTTCGAGCTTCTTACCGAGCTCGCCGCCCATGGCGTGCCACCAGGTGACTTCGGTCGCGGCAAGCGACGAGGTCGCGGACAGGGCGACCGCGATCGCGGCCATCGAAAGCTTTTTGAACATTTTAACGTCCTCTCCACCGTTGTTGGGGTGAGGATCGCAATAGGGCCCGGCTGTGACAGGCCCTTAACAGTTTCGTGTCAGAAATATTACATTGCACAGCCATGCAAAAATTTCACATGAGCGTCAGAAAGCGTTCGCAAAATGCCGCGGCAGGCGGCCGGGAAGAACCGCGACCACATCGTAACGCCGTGACAATCTTGCGGCATCCTTCCGTTTGGAAAGCCAGAGGTCACTTGCCGCGCGAATGCGCTTCTGGGTCGTGAAACCGACGGCATCGACAGCCGCCTGTTCCCCAACCCGCGCCTTGACCTCGACAAAGGCCACCAGATCGCCCTTTCGGACGATGAGATCGATTTCGCCGAGCCTGGTGCGGTAGCGGATCGCAAGAACCCTGTAGCCTTTGGCCAAGAGATAAAGTGCTGCAAGATATTCCGAGACATGGCCCCATCGCTGAGCCTTCCGCCTTTCGGCAGCTTGCCGGTCGGGCCGGCGGCGTTTCAGGCCTCGGTCACTCTCCGTCACCTGCCTCGCCTTTCAGGTTGAGGAGCCGCTGGTAAAGATCCTTGCGCGGAAGTCCCGTGATGCGAGCAGCCTCGGCGGCGGCCTTGGCGGTCGGCATAGTCGCCGAAAGCCGCCGCAGCAGCGCGTCCACCTCGACCTCGCCGGGCGGCTCCTCGGCTTCGGGCGGCGCCAGAAGCAACACGATCTCGCCCTTCACGACGCGATCGTCATTATAATAGGCGGCAAGCTCCTCCAGCGTGCCGCGGCGGAACTCTTCAAACGTCTTGGTCAATTCGCGGCAGACCGTCGCGCGCCGGCGAGCTCCCAGCACTGCTGCTGCGGCGGCGAGCGTGGCGCCGATGCGATGCGGTGACTCGAAAAAAATCAAGGTCGCCGGCACTTTCGAAAGCTCCGCCAGCCGGTCGCGGCGGCCCTTGTCCTTGACTGGCAGGAAGCCCGCGAACAGGAACGCATCGGAGGGCATGCCGGAACCGACGAGGGCTGCGAGCGGCGCGGAGGCGCCGGGGACGGGCACGACCTTGTGACCGGCCTCGATCGCCATCTGACCAAGCCGGTAGCCGGGATCGGAGACCAGAGGCGTGCCGGCGTCGGAGACCAGTGCCACGGACTTCCCCTCCTCCAGCGCGGCGATGAGCTTCGGGCCGACTTCGTCGGAATTGTGCTCGTGATAGGCATAGGGCCGGTTGACGATGCCGTAGCGGTCGAGCAGCACGCGGGTGACGCGGGTATCCTCGCAGGCGAGCACATCGGCGCCGGACAGGGTTTCGAGTGCCCGCAGCGTGATGTCGCCGAGATTGCCGATCGGGGTTGCGACCAGATAAAGCGCCGGCTCCAGCGGCCGCGCGGCTACGAAAGTATTGGCGACGCGATAGCCGCGCTGGCTGCTCTTCAGGTCATCGGTCAAGGGATGTCACGCGCAAAAGGATGGTCATGCGCCTTTATGGGCAAGCCGGCCGGCTTCGGCAAGTAAAGCGCAACCTGTTGAGAACGCATATTTTCTGTGTGCAGTGCATGGGACATATATGAAATGGCTTGCTAACGCCTTGCTCACCTCTTGCTTTTCGAACGTGTTGTCTGCCATTTTGCCGGTCCACATCATCCGGCTGGTCCCAAGCCGGCAGAATATCAGGGGTCCGGCCCTGCCGGATCGCCACGGTCGAAAGCGATAGCGTCCATGCGTATTACTCTTGAGCGGTCAAACCTTCTGAAGTCGCTGAACCACGTGCATCGCGTGGTGGAGCGTCGGAACACGATCCCGATCCTCTCCAACGTGCTGATGCGCGCGTCGGGCGCCAGTCTCGACCTGAAGGCGACCGATCTCGATCTTGAAATCACCGAAGCCCTGCCGGCCATGGTCGAGACTGCTGGTGCCACGACGGTTCCCGCACACCTGCTTTACGAAATCGTCCGCAAGCTGCCGGACGGGTCGGAAGTGCTGCTTGCCACCAATCCGGACGGCGGGTCGATGACCGTGCAGTCCGGCCGCTCCAAATTCTCGCTGCAATGCCTGCCGGAATCCGACTTCCCGGATCTCACCGCCGGCAGCTTCACGCATACGTTCAAGCTGAAGGCGACCGATCTGAAAATGCTGATCGACCGCACCCAGTTCGCGATCTCCACCGAGGAGACCCGTTATTACCTGAACGGCATCTTCTTCCACACGATCGAAGCCGGCGGAGACCTCAAGCTTCGCGCGGTCGCGACCGACGGTCACCGCCTGGCGCGCGCCGATGTGCAGGCGCCCTCAGGCTCGGAAGGAATGCCGGGCATCATCATTCCCCGCAAGACGGTCGGCGAGCTGCAGAAACTGGTCGACGATCCGGAAGCGGTCGTCACTGTCGAAGTCTCGGATGCAAAGATCCGCATAACGCTCGGCACCGTCGTCATGACGTCCAAGCTGATCGACGGCACTTTTCCCGATTACCAGCGCGTCATTCCCTCGGGCAACGACAAGGAAATGCGTGTCGATTGCCAGAGCTTCACCAAGGCAGTCGATCGCGTGTCGACCATCTCCTCCGAGCGTGGCCGCGCGGTCAAACTGTCGCTGACCGACGGCCAGCTGATGCTGACGGTCAACAATCCGGATTCGGGAAGTGCTACGGAAGAAGTTGCGGTCGGTTACGACAATGATCCGATGGAGATCGGCTTCAACGCCAAATATCTGCTGGATATCACCGCCCAGCTTTCGGGGGACGACGCGATCTTCATGCTGGCGGATGCCGGTTCTCCGACATTGGTACGCGACACGGCAGGCGACGACGCGCTTTACGTATTAATGCCGATGCGCGTTTAAATCATCAGAGGCGGCTGGAAAATCCAGCCGCCTTTTTCATGCGGTTTTCCCGGTGCGACATTTTTCCTTGCTTTTGCGGCATGAAGGTCCACATGGGACGAAAGGAGAGGATAAAAAATGGAACTGCGCCTGAAGGAGCGGCTTGGCCGCAAGTTCGACGATGAGATCCGGTTCTTCAAGGGCTGGATCGACGGCCCGAAACGGGTCGGCGCGATCTGCCCCACCTCCTCCGTCACCGCCAAACGCATGGCAAGCGTCATCGACACGGCCTCCGGCCTGCCCGTCCTCGAACTCGGACCCGGCACGGGCATCATCACCAAGGCAATCCTGAAGCACGGCATTTCGGCGGAAAACCTGGTCTCGATCGAATATTCGACCGATTTCTTCCAGCATCTTGTACGCACCTATCCGGGCGTCAACTTCGTCAATGGCGACGCTTTCGATCTCAATCGCACCTTGGGTGCCTGGAAGGACAAGACCTTCGACAGCGTGATTTCGGCGATCCCGCTTTTGAGCTTCCCGATGGAGCGCCGCATCGCGCTGCTGGAAGACCTGCTCGACCGCATTCCCGCCGGCCGGCCCGTGATGCAGATCACCTACGGCCCCGTCTCGCCGATCATCGCCCAGCCCGACCGCTACCGGATCAAGCACTACGACTTCGTCGTCCGCAACATTCCGCCGGCGCAACTCTGGACTTATACGCGCGGCTGACCATGGCGTTCGGTCTCTACATCACCCATCCGCAGGTCCGCATCGACCCCGATGTCCCGGTGCCGCGATGGGGGCTTTCGGATCTCGGCGCCGCCCGAGCCCGTGAGGCCGCACAATCCGCCTGGGCACGGAAACTCGGCCGGATCATTTCCAGCGACGAGGTGAAGGCGATCGAAACTGCGGAAATCCTTGGCTCCGCGACGGGGATTTCGATCGAGATCGCCGGGGACACCCATGAGAACGACCGTTCGGCGACCGGCTTCCTGCCGCCGCCGCAGTTCGAGGACGCCGCAAACTGGTTTTTCGCCCATCCCGAGGATAGTTTCCAAGGCTGGGAGCGCGCCGTGGATGCGCAGAAACGCATCGTGACCGCCGTCACGAGAATTCTCGCCGATCACGATCATCGCGTGCCGATCGCCTTCGTCGGCCATGGCGGCGTGGGCACGCTTCTGAAATGCCATCTCTCCCGCAAGCCTATCGCCCGCGACCGGGACCAGCCGGGCGGCGGCGGAAATCTCTTCTGCTTCGCCCTTGCGGATCGGACTGTCTCATGCGACTGGACGCCCATCGAAAAATGGGAAGGGTTCCAGGCATGAACGCACGCGACCGCCTCATCGTAGGCCTCGACATCCCGACGATCGGCGAAGCCGAAAAGATGGTTTCCGCGCTCGGCGACACCGTTTCCTTCTACAAGATCGGCTACCAGCTCGTGTTTGCCGGCGGTCTCGAATTCGCCCGCGACCTCGTGAAAGACGGCAAGCAGGTCTTTCTCGACATGAAGCTGCTCGACATCGACAACACGGTGGCGAAGGGCGTGGAGAACATCGTCAAGATGGGCGTGACCATGCTCACTCTGCATGCCTATCCGAAGGCGATGCGCGCCGCCGTCGAGGCCGCCAGGGGCTCGGACCTGTGCCTGCTCGCGGTGACCGTGCTGACCTCGATGGATGAGACGGATCTCGTCGATGCCGGTTACGAATACGACCCGCATACGCTGGTTCTGCGCCGCTCCGAACAGGCGCTGGCATCGGGCATGGGCGGTATCGTCTGCTCGGCCGAGGAGTCCGCCGCGGTGCGCAAGATCGTCGGCCCCGACATGGCGATCGTCACGCCCGGCATCCGCCCGGCAGGCTCCGAGGCCGGCGACCAGAAACGAGTGATGACGCCAGCCGATGCGCTCAACGCCGGATCAAGCCATCTTGTCGTCGGACGCCCGATCGTCAAGGCGCCCGATCCGAAGGCCTCGGCGCAAGCGATCCTTGCCGAAATGCAGGGCGTGCTCTGACGCGAACGATGCGGGAGTGCCGACATGGCGGCCTCCGTTCATATTGACTCGCCCGGGAATTTGCCTGAAGTCATCCGAACCGAAAAACGCATTGGAGGAGATACCATGGCCAAGGGATATTGGGTCGCCCGCGTCGATGTCCGCGATCCGGAACGCTACAAGGATTACATCGCAGCGGCCACGCCCGCCTTCGAGAAATACGGCGCCAATTTCCTCGCCCGTGGCGGTGCGATGGCGGCGATGGAAGGCAAGTCCCGCGCCCGCAACGTGATCATCGAGTTTCCCTCGATGCAGGCCGCGATCGACTGCTACAATTCGCCGGAATACGCGATCGCCATCAAAATCCGCCAGGAAGTCGCGGATGGCGAAATCGTCGTCCTCGACGGTCTTTGAGATCCGCATATCGCGTGCGGTGCGGCAGTGGAGACACTTCCACCCGTGCCGCGATTCGGTTAAACACCACTCATCTCTTCCCCTAGGCTCCCGGAGCACGCCATGACCGTCAACAACCTTCCGCCACTCGTTACCGTCTTCGGAGGATCGGGTTTCGTCGGCAGGCATGTGGTGCGGGCGCTTGCAAAGCGCGGCTATCGCGTCCGGGTCGCCGTTCGCCGCCCGGATCTCGCCGGCTTCCTGCTGCCGGCAGGTTATGTGGGCCAGATCTCGCTGATCCAGGCGAACCTGCGTTACCGCCAGTCGGTTCTGCGCGCTGTCGAAGGCGCTTCGCATGTGGTCAACTGCGTCGGCATCATGTTCGAGAGCGGCCGCAACACGTTCGACGCGGTCCAGGATTTTGGCGCCCGCGCGGTCGTGGACGCAGCCCGTACGGCCGGTGCCAAGCTCACCCATATTTCGGCCATCGGTGCCGATGCCAATTCGGAATCTTCCTATGCCCGCAGCAAGGGCCGTGCCGAGGCGACGATCCTCTCGACGCTGCCGGACGCCGTGATCCTGCGCCCGTCGATCATGTTCGGCGCGGAAGACAGTTTCTTCAACAAATTCGCGTCCATGGCCCGCACTTTCCCTGCCCTGCCGCTGATCGGCGGCGGCAAGACGAAATTCCAGCCGGTCTATGTCGAGGATGTCGCCGAAACGGTCGCCCGTTCCGTTGACGGCACGATCGCGCCCGGCCAGATCTATGAACTCGGCGGCGGCGAAGTCATGACTTTCCGCCAGTGTCTCGAGACGATGCTGCGCGTCACCAACCGCAGCAATGCGCTGGTCTCGCTGCCCTTCGGCATCGCATCGCTGATCGGCAGCATCGCGTCGCTCATCCCCTTCATCCAGCCGCCGATCACCAGCGATCAGGTAAAGCTGCTGAAGACCGACAATGTCGTCTCAGACGCTGCCGCCACGGAAGGCCGCACTTTGTCGGGGATAGGCATCCGGCCGACGCTCGTTTCCTCCGTCCTGCCATCCTACCTTGTACAGTATCGTCCGCAGGGCCAGTACACCGGTTCGGGCCGCGCGGCCTGATATCATTAACCATATCCGGCGATTTGTTTCGCCTCGACACGGCAGCACTGTCCCGCTGAAAAATCGGGCAGCCCTTTGTTGTCGCTCATGTTTCGGGCAAGGATAGTGGCACAAAGGTCGCAGTGGCCGAAGCAGTGGCGTTAACGACCGGTTCAGCAAAATCCTTTATTGAATTCTTCTAATCCAACCCATAAATCCACCCTCACGAGACAAGCGGCGCAACCGTGACGATAAAATCATCCATCGAAAGGCATTCCTCCATGGGCAAGCCCATCGCCCTCTTTTTTGCGTGTGCAGCACTGATCATCCTCGCGGGCTCTTTCATGGCCCCGACGACGGGAGCCGCCGGCAAGAGCGAATGCACGCCCGCATATGGCGTCGATCCGTGCAGCACGGCATCCATCCGTCACTGAGCGTTCAACGCGCAAAAAAAAGGCCGCTTCTCAGCGGCCTTTTTCTTGCCGAAGCTAAGACGATCCTCACTTTACCAGTGCGGGACGCAGGGCAGTATCGGCAGGCGCCCCAGCGCTTGAGACCACCGCATTCTGGCCACCGTGCTGCGGGACCGATCCCAGGGCGATCAGGCCAAGAAGCAAAAATCCAAGAATGATTCTGTAGATAGCAAAAACGGTAAAGCGGTTACTGCGGATATAAGTCAGCAGCCATTTCACTGCGACGAAGGCAACGATCGTCGATACGACGAAAGCCACGCCGAGAGACGTCCAATCCTCGTGCCCGGCGCTGCCGTCCTTGAGCGTCTTCACCAGCTCGTAGCCACTTGCCGCATACATGGTCGGAATACCAACGAGGAAGGCGAACTCCGTGGCCGCAGCCCGGCTTCCCGTACCGGCCAACATGGCGATGAAGATCGTGGCGCCTGAACGCGATGTTCCGGGGAAGACGCCGGCAACGACCTGGGCAATACCGACCAGGATGGCGACGAGCCAGGTTATCCGGGTGGAAGCCGGCCTGCGTGCGGCCGCCCATTCGGCAAAAATCATCCAGATGCCGCCGATGATCAGCGCCCAGGCAATCGGTGCCGCGTCGTTGGGAAGCGCGAATCCGAGCTTCTTTACGATCAGGCCGAGAACTGCGGTGATCAGGAAAGCGACGATCAGCTTGGCGGCATAATCGCGGTTTTCCGGTTCGCGCCAGCCCAGCAGCAGATTGAGCAGGCGGCGCCAGTAGATGATGGTCACGGCGATGATGGCGCCTGCCTGGATGACGATGTTGAACGTATCAGACCGGTGGCCCAGCCATTGCTCTGCGATGATGAGATGGCCAGTGCTGGAGATCGGCAAAAACTCGGTAATACCCTCGATCACACCGAGGATGAGCGCACTGATGATGGACTGATCCGCCATTCTTAATCCTTTATTGAGTAGATAAGGGCAGTTTTAAGCACTTTATGAGGCCTTGCTTGTCTTGGGCCTACCAAATCCATATAGCTGCCATATGTCAGGCGGGCGCGTGAGGCGCCCCTACCCCTCCTATACGAAGTTCGTGAAGTTCAAGTATCCATGCCCACGCTCTATCATCATTCCATGTCTTCGGCCTCGCGGTTCGTCCGGCTGATCCTTGCCGAATACGGCTTCCAGGCGGATCTGGTTGAGGAGCAGCCGTGGGAGAAGCGTCGGGAATTCCTGACGCTCAATCCGGCGGGCACGCTTCCGGTCTATGTCGACGACAGCATGAGAGTGCTTTGTGGCCCTTCCGTGCTCCTGGAATTTCTCGACGAAACGCATGGCGTGCTGAAGCGCGACCGCCGGCTGCTTGCCGAGGACCCGTGGCAACGGGCCGAGATCCGGCGCCTGACGGAATGGTTCCTGCAGAAGATGGAACAGGACGTTACCCGGCCGCTGACCCGCGAACGGGTCTTCAAGCTGCAGATGACGACGGCCCAAGGCGGGGGAGCGCCTGATTCGAAGGTACTGCGCACATCCCGCGCCAATATCCGCCAGCATATGAAATATCTCTCCTGGCTTGCCGGTTCGCGGCCCTGGCTTGCGGGCGACCGCTTGAGCTATGCCGACCTTGCCGCCGCCGCCTCGATTTCGATCCTCGACTATCTTGGAGAGATCGACTGGTCGGAGACGCCGGTCGCCAAGGACTGGTATCAGCGGCTGAAATCCCGCCCTTCCTTCCGGCCGATGCTTGCCGAGCGCATCCGCGGCCTTACCCCGGTATCCCACTATGCGGACCTTGATTTCTGACGCGCCCGCGCGCGAGGAAGAAAAGGCGCTTCGGCGGCGGGAGAAGCTGACCGCCTTCATCCGCGAGGAAGCGGCGGCCCAGGGATTCGATCTTTGCCGCATCACCGGCCCGGACAGCATTCCGCAGGCGCCTGAGCGGCTGGAGATCTTTCTGGCCGACGGACACCACGGCAGCATGGACTGGATGGCGGAGACGAGGCTGCGCCGCGCCGATCCAAAAGTGCTGTGGGATCAGGTGCGTTCGATCGTCATGTTCGGGCTCAACTACGGCCCGGACGAAGACCCGCGCGGCATTCTGGAAAAAACGGACAAGGCGGCCATCTCCGTCTATGCGCGCAATCGCGATTATCACGATGTGATCAAGGGGCGTCTCAAGGAGATCGCCACACGTTTTGCCGCGCGTGCCGGCGAGGACGTCAAGGTTTTCGTCGATACCGCGCCGGTGATGGAAAAGCCGCTGGCGGCGGCGGCCGGACTTGGCTGGCAGGGCAAGCACACCAATCTCGTCAGCCGCACCCATGGGTCCTGGCTGTTCCTGGGCAGCCTGTTCACCACGGCGGACCTTATTCTGGATGAGGCCGAGACAGACCATTGCGGTTCCTGCCGCGCCTGTCTCGATGCCTGTCCGACGGCTGCCTTTCCGGCGCCCTATCGGCTCGATGCCCGCCGCTGCATCTCCTACCTGACGATCGAGCACAAGGGGCCGATCGAGCCGGAGTTCCGGCCCCTGATCGGCAACCGCGTCTATGGCTGCGACGACTGTCTTGCCGCCTGCCCCTGGAACAAGTTCGCCGCCAGCGCCTCGGAAATGAAGCTGCAGGCACGCGAGGACCTCAAGGAACCGTCGATCGCGTTTCTGCTGACCCTTGACGACGCGACCTTTCGAACCTTCTTCAGCGGCTCGCCGGTCAAGCGCATCGGGCGTGACCGTTTCATCCGCAATGTGCTGATCGCCGCCGGCAATTCCGGTGATGCCGGGTTCATCGGGCAATGTCTCGTCCTTGCGGGCGACCCCTCGTCCGTGGTGCGCGGCATGGCTATATGGGCTCTGAAGCGGCTGATGACAGAGGACGATTTTGCACGGTTCGCCAAGGCACGTGGTGCGGAAGACGATCCGGAGGTACGGGAAGAATGGCGACTGGCGGGAGCGGCATAATGAATGTGATGATCTTCGGGTGCGGTTATTCGGGCCAGGCGATCGCCGAAGCTTTTGGATCCGAAGGCCATCCGGTCTCCGGCACGGTCAGGACGGCCCACAAGGCGCTGGAGCTCACGGCCCGGGACGTCAAGGCATTCGTGTTCGACGGCAGCCCGTTCAGCGATGAACTTCTGGCGGAACTGCGGGCGATCACGCATCTGGTGCAGTCGATTCCGCCGGGCACGGAGGGCGATCCGCTGCTGAAGCTCGTCTCCGGTCGGCTGCGGGAACTCTGCCCGAAACTCGAATGGATCGGCTATCTCTCGACGGTCGGCGTCTACGGCGATCACGGCGGCGGATGGGTCACCGAGGAAACACCGGGCAGTCCGATCCAGGGCCGTTCGATCGAGCGGGTGGATACCGAGGAAGCATGGGCTGCCGAAGGCAAAGCCGCGGGCATTCCCGTCGCCAGCCTTCGTCTCTCCGGCATCTACGGACCGGGCCGCAATGCCTTCGTCAATCTCGCACGCGGCACGGCGCGGCGTATTATAAAGAGAGACCAGGTCTTCAACCGGATCCGCGTCGAAGACATCGGCGGCGCGGCGCTCTTCCTCGCGAAGGGCAACACGGGTGGCATATATAATGTCACCGACGACGAGCCCGGTCCCCCGCAGGATGTCATCGTCGAAGCGGCGCGGCTGATGGGCGTCGAACCGCCGCCGGAACTGGATTTCGAGACCGCCGACATGACGCCGATGGCGCGCTCCTTCTATGGCGCCAACAAGCGCGTTTCGAACGCCAAGATCCGCGCCGCAGGCTTCGAATTCCGCTTCCCTACCTACCGGATGTCGCTCACGGAGATGTGGCACTCGGACCGCTGGCGAGGGTGAAATTCCCATTTTGAAACGGTGGAAATTTCCATCCTGATCGGTCGATCTAGTTATTATTTCTTAAGACTTACGGCTGAGCGTCACAAAATTTGCCCAAATGAGGCATTAAATCTCGCCTCGCGATAAATTTTTTTCTACGATTTTCGTGATCGGCAGCTCGTCGCGAGTCGCGCTGAAACGGTATTCCGCTTTCTGACTGTTTTTAAAGGTTTTCTTCCGCAGAAGGTTAGCTGGCTTCTTAAAAAGATTCGCCAAATTATAATCACGAATGTTACAGTCCGTAACGTTCCGTGATCGAAAGACCCACTTTTTCGCCACTTTTCGCCCCGCTTAGCCGTTTTGCACGCAACGTGCAGGGACAAAACGAACGGGGACGACCGACTTGACAACAATTCGACGCTCGACTTTCGCCGCGGCCTCCATTGCTGCTTTTGCAACTCTCGGCGCCGCGCAGGCCAATGCTGCGCCCGGATGCGGCCACGCATCCTGGTATGCCCTCGGATCCAAGACCGCATCCGGGGAACGAATGAACGCCTCTCTCATGACGGCGGCGCACCGGACGCTGCCGTTCGGCACCAAGGTGATGGTGACGAACAAGCGCAACGGCAAAAGCGTTGTCGTGCGCATTAACGACCGTGGCCCCTTCATCCGCGGCCGCGTCCTCGACGTCTCCAAGGCCGCAGCCAAGGACATCGGCATGATCAGTTCGGGCACCGCCCAGGTCTGTTATCAGATCGTCGATGCCGCCGACCAGAAAGTCCCGGGCAAGGGCCAGAAAGCGATCGACGGCTGAGGCCGGTCAGAGAGACCGTTTAGGCCGACCCCTTGCCCTGTCGCGCAATCGCGGTTACGACCCCTGCCATACGGGTGCAACCGACACGGAGTGTGACATGCGATTGGGCGGACGAATTGCCGGCGCCATAGAAGTGCTGGCCGACATCGAGACGCGCAAGCGCCCTGTCGCCGATGCCCTCAAGGACTGGGGCCTCGCCCATCGTTTCGCCGGTTCCGGCGATCGTGCCGCGATCGGCAACATCGTCTACGACGCGCTGCGCATGCGTCTTTCGCACGCCTGGCTCATGGACGACGACAGCCCGACCGCCCTGGCTTATGCGGTCCTCATCCGGCAATGGGGCCTTACGCCCGAGGCTCTTCAGGCCGAATTTGCCGACGACCGCTTCGCGCCGCCGGCCTTGACCGAGGCGAACCTCTCGTCGCTCGCCTCCCGCAATCTCGACGACGCGCCCCTCCATGTTCAGGGCGACATCCCGGACTGGATCCAGCCATCCTTCGAAGCCAATTTCGGCGAGGACTGGCTGATCGAGGCCAAGGCTTTGGCCGGCCGTCCGACCCTCGATCTGCGCGCCAACACGTTGAAGGCGTCTCGCGAGAAGGTCGTCAAGGCGCTGGAACGCTCGGCCGCGAAACCTTCGCGCATCGCCCGCAACGGCATCCGGATTGCCGCCGGCGAGGGAGCGTCCCGCCTGCCCAACGTCACCGCCGAGCTTTCGTTCCAGAAAGGCTGGTTCGAAGTTCAGGACGAAGGCTCGCAGATCGTCGCCGACCTGGTGCAGCCGGGCGAGCACCATCAGGTCCTCGACTATTGCGCCGGCGGCGGCGGCAAGACGCTCGCCATGTCGGCCGCCATGCACAACAAGGGCCAGATCCACGCCTATGATGCCGACCGCAAGCGGCTGGCGCCGATCATCGAACGGCTGCGCCGTGCCGGCACCCGCAATGTGCAGGTGCATGACGATGCGCGGCAGCTCAACGGCCTGAAGGGCAAGCTCGACGCCGTTCTGGTCGATGCGCCCTGCACCGGTACAGGCACGTGGCGCCGTCGCCCGGACACCAAATGGCGGCTGACGCCGAAAAACCTCGACGAACGCATCACCCAGCAGCAGGAGGCGCTGTCCGAAGCCGCCGTCTTCGTGAAGCCCGGTGGCGCCCTGCTCTATGTTACCTGCTCCATCCTGCCGGAGGAGAACGATGCCCAGGTTTCCCGCTTCTGTGCCGAGAACCCGCAATTTTCGATTGCGCCTGCCGCAGAACACTGGGGCGGTATTTTCGGGAAAGACGCCCCGCAGCCTCGCTCGAAAGATGCGCTGACGGTGACGCTGACGCCCGCAAGTACCGATACGGACGGATTCTTTTTCTGCCGCATGCAACGCAAAGCTTGAGCGCATCAGGGGCAAAGTCAAAGTCGAGTTCTACTTTCAAATTATTCTAAACTAGATAGTTTGACACCAGTTTCCAATTGCGCGATGAACCCTTTGACGGCCGGGGAGAGATCCGGGCCGTGAAGGAGAGGGACATGATCCGCAAGACCGTTCTTGGCGCCGCCCTGGCGCTTTTCGCAGCTTCCGCGGCGTTCGTCGTGACAGAGGCTGAGGCCGCCACCACATCCGCCGCCGTTCTCAAGCATTATGCCGAACTGGCGCATGCGAAATACGAGGATTCGCTGACGACCGCGCAGACGCTCGACAAGGCCGTCAATGCGCTGATCGCCAAGCCCAGCGAAGAGACGCTGAAGGCTGCCAAGGACGCCTGGATCGCCGCCCGCGTTCCCTATCAGCAGACGGAAGTCTACCGGTTCGGCAACCCGATCGTCGACGATTGGGAAGGCAAGGTGAACGCCTGGCCGCTCGATGAAGGCCTGATCGACTATGTCGATGCCTCCTACGGCACCGAGAGCGACGAGAACGCGCTTTATACCGCCAATGTCATCGCCAACCCGAAGATCAAGGTCAACGGCAAGACGCTCAATCTTTCGAAGTTCGACGCCAAGACCCTGCGCAGCCTGAACGAGGCCGGCGAGATCGAGGCGAATGTCGCGACCGGCTACCACGTCATCGAATTTCTGCTCTGGGGCCAGGACCTGAACGGCACCGGACCGGGCGCCGGCAAGCGTCCCTATACGGATTACGACAAGGCCAATTGCACCAATGGCCATTGCGACCGCCGCGCCGAATACCTGAAAGCCGCGTCCGCCCTGCTGGTCTCCGACCTCAAGGACATGGTTGTCGCCTGGGCTCCGAAGGGCAAGGCCGCCAAGAACGTGCAGGCCAATTCCAAGAAGGGCCTGACCGCCATCCTGACAGGCATGGGCTCGCTCTCCTACGGCGAGCTTGCCGGCGAGCGCATGAAGCTCGGCCTCCTGCTGCACGATCCGGAGGAGGAGCATGACTGCTTCTCCGATAACACCTACAACTCGCACCTCAACGACGCGATCGGCATCAAGTCGGCCTATACGGGCGAATATACCCGCGTCGATGGCACCAAGATGACCGGTCCGTCGCTTTCCGAGCTGGTTGCGGCGACCGACAAGGCGCTCGACACCGAAATGCTCGGCAAGCTCGACGCGACGCTTACCTCCATGAACGCCATGGCCGACCGCGCAAAGAAGGTCGAAGCCTATGACCAGATGATCGGCGAAGGCAATAAAGAGGGCAATGCGGTCGTCCAGAAGGCGATCGACGGCCTGATCGACCAGAGCAAGAGCGTCGAGCGCGTCATTGCGTCGCTGAAGCTTGGCAAAGTAGAGCTTGAAGGTTCCGACAGCCTCGATAATCCTGACGCCGTCTTCAAATAAGCAATGAAAAGGCGGGCCGCGGCTGACCTTCAGCCTGCGGCCCGATTTCCCATGAGAAAGCCCAAGTCTTTCGTCTTCCTGTTGCCGTTGCTTTCGGGCGCCCTGCTTCTCACGCCGCTGATGGCGATCGGTGGCGATGCTCTTTTCCCGAACACCCGCACGGATCTCAATCCGAAGGACCAGAAACGCGTCGAGAGCGTGACCCGCCCGACGACGGATTTCTCCAAACCCGAGCCGTTCGAGACCATGTCCGGCGGGGCTGCGACCAGCCGCGCCGACGTCAATGGCGATGCCTTCTCGCATTTCTCCGCCAACATCACCTTCGAGGAAGAAGGGACGTTCAAGCTCGGCAATGCGCTGTTCACGAAACTCTGGGTCTCGGCACCCTCCTCCACGCAGGCGTCCGACGGGCTCGGTCCCCTCTTCAATGCGCGCGCCTGCCAGAGCTGCCACCTGAAGGACGGCCGGGGGCATCCTCCCGAGGGCGGTGCCGACGCGACGTCGATGTTCCTCCGCCTCGCCCGCCCTGCCCGCACCGACAACGAGCGCGAGGCCATCGCCGACTACCGGAAACTCAATTTCCCTGACGCGACCTATGGCGAGCAGTTGCAGGACCTCGCGGTACCGGGTCTTTCAGCCGAGGGCCGGATGAAGATTTCCTACGAGGAAATCCCGGTCAAGCTCGGCGACGGCGAAATCGTCAACCTGCGCAAGCCGACCTATTCGGTCGCCGACCTCGGTTACGGCGCGATGGAGGGCGACGTGACGCTGTCGCCGCGCATCGCGCCGCCGATGATCGGCATGGGCCTCATCCAGGCGATCCACGACGCCGATATCCTTCGCCTGGCCGATCCCGAGGACAAGGACGGTGACGGGATTTCCGGCAAGCCGGCCATGGTGCGCGACCACAAGACCGGCGAGCTGAAGCTCGGCCGCTTCGGCTTCAAGGCGCAGAACGCCTCTGTCCGCGATCAAAGCTCCTCTGCCTTCGCCGGCGACCTTGGCATCTCCACGCCCGACAACCCGTTCGACCACGGCGATTGCACCAAGGCGGAGGCCGCGTGCCTCGCGATGCCGACCGGCGTGCAGGAACGGCTCGGTCCTGTCGAGGCACCGGATCCGGTTCTGCCCCTCGTCACCTTCTATTCCGAAAACCTCGCAGTGCCGGCCCGGCGCGACATCGCCGACAAGACGGTGCTGAAAGGCAAGGAACTCTTCTACCAGTCCGGCTGCACCGCCTGCCACGCGCCGAAATTCGTGACCAGCCGCGACGCCGGGAACAAAGCGCATGTTTTCCAGCTCATCTGGCCCTATTCGGACTTCCTTCTGCATGACATGGGCGAAGGGCTGGCCGACAACCAGCCGGTGGGTGTCGCTACCGGCAGCGAATGGCGCACCCAGCCGCTCTGGGGCATCGGGCTGACCGAAACCGTCAACGCCCACACATTCTTTCTGCATGACGGGCGGGCGAGGAACCTCACCGAAGCCGTTCTCTGGCATGGCGGGGAGGCGCAGAAGGCCCGCGATGCATTCGCCGCACTTTCCAGGCAGGATCGTGCCGCCCTGGTCAAATTCCTGGAGTCGCTCTGATGCGCAAGATTGTCTTTGCCGGACTCGTCTCATTGCTTCCCGCCGCCGCCTTGGCGCAGGAGGGCGATGCCGCCCCTTCCGTGGACCTGCCGATGGCTGAGGTCACCAAGGTGATGACGGCCGCGGTCGATGGGTTCATCCGGCCGGGTTACGACGCCTTTCACGAGGCTTCCGGCAAGATGACGACCGCGATGAAGGCGCTCTGCGAGGCGCCCTCCAGGACGAGTTACGATGCCGCGAAAAGCGCCTTCCGCGATGCGGCGGTGAGCTGGGCGCATATCGAAGTGGTCCGCGTCGGGCCGGTCATCGAGCAGAACCGCTTCGAACGCATCCTCTTTTATCCCGACCGCAAGAGCACAGGGCTGAAGCAGGTGCAGTCCGTATTGTCCAAAGCGGACGAGACTGCCACCGATCCTGCGACACTCGGCACCAAAAGCGTCGCCATGCAAGGATTTGGCGCGCTGGAATATGTGCTTGCCGGCACCGGCTCCGAGGAGCTCCTGAAAACCAAGAACGGTTACCGCTGCCGCTATGGTGCCGCGATAGCCGGCAATATCGCCAATGTCGCGAAGGAACTGTCCGATATCTGGGACGCACCGGACGGCATCCAGAAGGCGTGGGAGCAACCGGGGCCGGACAATCCCAGCTTCCGCACCAGCGGTGAGGCGATCACGGCGCTGCTCGGCATTCTGGTGCATGGCGCCGAAGCGGTGCGCGACCAGCGGATCGAGACTTTCTACAAGGGCGAAGACAAGGCGAAGTTTCCGAAACAGGCGCTGTTCTGGCGCTCGGAAAACACCTGGCCGACCATAAGGGGCAATCTCGAAGGCCTTTCGACCCTGCTGGAAAAATCCGGCATGGTCGCGCTGCTGCAGGAAAAGGACCGGCCGATCGTCGCCGCTACCCAGGCGCAGCTGAAATCGATGATCGAGCTTTCGGCCAAGGTCGCGCCCGACCTCGAAAAGGCAGTCGAAAACGCCGCCGAGCGCAGGAAGCTCGACAAGCTGCTGGCCGACGGCAAGGAGGTCATCGCCAAGCTGAACGACGGTTACGGCGGCGCGATCGGCCTCAGCTCCGGCTTTTCCTTCTCGGATGGCGACTGAGGCCATGTGGCGCGGCGAGGCCATCGACCGGCGCGGCTTCCTGAAGGCGGCGGGGATCACCTTTACCGCCGCCCTTTCGCCGCGCTCGCTGATGGCGCTGGAACGGGCCGATGCTGTTTATGCTTCCGGTTTTCGCGCCCCGGACGGCTCTTTCGGGGTCGCCACGGTCTCGGAACGCGGGGAGATCATCGACCGCGTGGCGCTTCCCGCCCGCGCCCATGGCATTGCCTATAGCGCCGCCACCGGCCGGACCGTGGCCTTCGCCCGGCGGCCCGGCACCTTCGCCATGGTGTTCGATCCGTCGCGGCAGGCCGAACCGGTGATGATCAGCTCGCCGGAAGGACGGCATTTCTACGGCCACGGCCATTTCTCGCCGGATGGAAGCCGGCTTTATGCCAGCGAGAACGATTTCGACGGCAATCGCGGCATGATCGGCGTCTACGATGCGCGTGACAAATTCCGCCGCATCGGCGAGTTCGACGCCCATGGCATCGGCACCCATGACATGACCGTGTCCGACGACGGCGAGCTGCTCGTCATCGCCAATGGCGGCATCGAGACCCATCCGGATTTCGGGCGCGCCAAGCTGAATGTCGATCGCATGGAGCCGTCGCTGGTCCTGCTTGATGCGAAGACCGGCGCGCTCATCCAGCGGCACACTCTGCCCGTTTCGCTGAGACAGCTCTCCACCCGCCATCTCGACATTGCCGAGGATGGCCGCATCTGGTTCGCCTGCCAGTGGGAGGGCGAACGCAACGCCCTGCCGCCGCTCGCCGGCTGGTTTTCGAAGGGCGACGACCTGTCCTTCGCCAAGCTGCCGGAGGAGACCACCATCCGGCTCGGCAATTACGTCGGCGCGATTGCCGTCAACCGCCGCGACGGCGTCGTCGGCCTTACCTCGCCGGTTGGCGGGGCCGCGGTCACGCTCGATGCGAAAACCGGCACGGTGGTGAAGGAAGAGGCCGTCCGTGAGGCTGCGGGCGTCGCGCCCGCCGCACATGGCATCGCTGTCTCCTCCTATGACGGACGGTTCAACGATACCCGCAGCAAGGTCGCCTGGGACCAGCATATCATTCGGCTGGGCTGATCTGGCCAGCGCAACAGTCCGCGCTATCTGCGGCGGCATGATCAAGATCCTCGTCACGATAGTCTTCATCGTCGCCTGCGTCGCGCTCGGAGCCTTGAGCGGCGCGAGCAATGTACCCGGCGAATGGTACCAGTCGCTCGACAAGCCATTCTTCAATCCGCCGGGCTGGATCTTCGCGCCGGTATGGACGGTCCTCTACGTGATGATCGGCGTCGCGCTTTCCGCCATCTGGTTTGAGGAGGACAATCGCCGGCTTCTTGTTCTCTTTGCCATCCAGGCGGCGCTCAACCTTCTGTGGTCGCCGGCATTCTTCGGCCTGCACAGCCCGGTTCTCGGCCTGGTGATCATCGTGCCATTGCTCGTCACGATATTGATGTTCATCGCCGCAGGCTGGCAGAAAAACCGGACCGCGGCCTGGCTTTTCGTGCCCTATGCGCTCTGGGTCGCCTTCGCAACCGTCCTCAACCTGTCGATCGTGCTCCTGAAATAAGTACGTGCCATCCGACGGCTTGCCGAACATCGCCCGGCATGCCAATTTCGCAACTGCGAAAGGGATGGGACATGAACGGTAAAGATACGGGCGACTTCCGCGAGCGGGTGCGCCAAAGTTTCGGCCGCCAGGGCGCGATGGCGATGCTCGGTGCCGAGCTGACGCGCGTCGAACAGGCGATGGTCGAGATCGAGCTTCCGTTCGACGTCAAACTGACCCAGCAGCACGGTTTCCTGCATGCCGGCGTGATTTCCGCGGCGCTCGATGCCGCCTGCAGCTACGCCGCCTATACGGTGATCGAACCGGAAGCCTCGATCCTGACCATCGAATTCAAGGTGAACCTGATGTCACCCGGCCGCGGCGAACGGTTTCTGTTCCGCGGCGAGATCACCAAGCCGGGCTCGACGATCATCGTCGCCGACGGCCGCGCCTATGCGATCGGCGACGGGCCTGCCAAACTCATCGCTTCCATGACCGGCACCATGATGGTGATCCGCGGCCGAGAGGACGTAACCGGATGACTTCTTCCCTTCCGCTCGGCGAGCCGAGCCTCGCGGGCGGCAAATCCATTCTTTTCGTGATGGCGGTCGATGCCGAATACGGTCCGGCGCTGCAATCCCGCATCAAGCCGCTGATGACGGGTGTCGGCCCGGTCGAGGCGGCCGTGGTGCTTTCCCATGCGCTGACGAGGCTGGAAGCGACGGGCGACCTGCCCGATCTCGTCGTCTCGCTGGGTTCAGCCGGCTCCCGCAACCTCGAGCAGACGGAAGTCTATCAGGCCTCGTCGGTCGCCTATCGCGACATGGACGCCTCGCCGCTCGGGTTCGAGAAAGGCCGCACGCCCTTCCTCGACCATCCGGCTGTCATGCCGCTGCCCTTGCGCATTCCCGGCGTCAGGCAAGCGTCGCTCTCGACCGGCGGCAATATCGTTTCCGGCGCGGCCTATGATCTTGTGAGCGCCGACATGGTCGATATGGAGACGTTTGCAGTGCTGCGCTGCTGCCAGCTTTTCGATCTGCCGCTGATCGGCCTGCGCGGCATTTCCGACGGCAAGGAAGAGCTGAAGCATGTCGGCGACTGGACCGAATATCTTCATGTGATCGACCGGAAGCTGGCGGATGCGGTCGATGCTCTGTTCGAGGGGCTGGAGGATGGCGAGATCGCGCTCTGAGCGCATGATTTTCGCCTTATTCCCCGTTGCCAGAAAGGGGAAGTTTCTTTAAAGGCTCGGCATGACCCAGATAGCTCATCCCGACAGCATTCTCATCATCGATTTCGGCAGCCAGGTGACGCAGCTCATCGCGCGCCGCATCCGTGAAGCCGGCGTATACTGCGAAATCCACCCCTTCCAGAACGCGGCCGCTGCGTTCGAGAAACTTCATCCCAAGGGCGTGATCTTTTCCGGCGGCCCGGCATCGGTGACCACCGAAGGCAGCCCCCGCGCACCGCAGGCAGTATTCGACAGCGGCGTCCCGATCCTCGGCATCTGCTACGGGCAACAGACGCTCGCGACCCAGCTCGGCGGTGTCGTCGAAGGCGGACACGCAGCTGAATTCGGCCGTGCCGACGTGGAGATCAAGGCAAGGAGCCCGCTGTTCGAGGGGTTCTGGGAAGTCGGCGGCCGGTATCCGGTCTGGATGAGCCACGGCGACCGGGTCACCAAGCTTCCTGAAGGTTTCGAGGTCATCGCGACGTCCGAGAACGCACCTTTCGCGATCGCTGCCGACGAGAGCCGTCACTACTATACGACCATGTTCCACCCGGAAGTGGTGCATACGCCCGACGGCGCCAAGCTGCTCTCCAATTTCGTGCACAAGATCGTCGGCCTGAAGTCCGACTGGACGATGTCCGCCTATCGTGCCGAGATGATCCGCAAGATCCGCGAGCAGGTCGGCAAGGAACGGGTGATCTGCGGCCTGTCCGGCGGCGTCGATTCCTCCGTCGCGGCCGTGCTGATCCACGAGGCGGTCGGCGACCAGCTGACCTGCATCTATGTCGATCACGGCCTGATGCGGATGGGCGAAACCGAGCAGGTCGTCGGCATGTTCCGCGACCACTACAACATCCCGCTCGTGCATGTGGATGCGTCCGATCTGTTCCTTGGTCAGCTTGAGGGCGTTTCCGACCCCGAAGTGAAGCGCAAGACGATCGGCCGGCTGTTCATCGAGGTATTCGAGGCGGAAGCCGCCAAGATCGCCGCGGACGGCAAGGGTTCTCCGGCCTTCCTCGCGCAGGGCACGCTTTATCCGGATGTGATCGAAAGCGTCTCCTTCTCCGGCGGACCTTCGGTCACCATCAAGAGCCACCACAATGTCGGCGGTCTGCCCGAGCGGATGAACATGAAGCTCGTCGAGCCGCTGCGCGAACTCTTCAAGGACGAAGTGCGCGCGCTCGGCCGCGAACTCGGCCTGCCGGACAGCTTCATCGGCCGCCATCCCTTCCCGGGTCCGGGACTTGCGATCCGCTGCCCCGGCGGCGTCACCCGCGAAAAGCTCGACATCCTGCGCAAGGCGGATGCGATCTATCTCGACGAAATCCGCAAGGCCGGTCTCTACGATACGATCTGGCAGGCCTTCGCCGTGCTCCTGCCGGTGCAGACCGTCGGCGTCATGGGCGACTACCGCACCTACGATTTCGTCTGCGCGCTGCGCGCCGTCACCTCGGTCGATGGCATGACGGCGGATTTCTATCCCTACGACATGAACTTCCTCGGCCGGACCGCGACCCGCATCATCAACGAAGTCCGCGGCATCAACCGCGTCGTCTACGATGTGACCTCGAAGCCGCCCGGCACGATCGAGTGGGAATAACCAAGCGCTTCCGGCGGCCGCAGTTTCCCTGCGACCGCCGAACCTCTGGTCACTACGGGATTCCCACCCATGCTCCGCAGCCTCTACAACTGGACGATGGCGCTCAGCGCCCGCAAATCCGCGGCGGTATGGCTTGCCGTGATCGCCTTCGTCGAAAGCTCGGTCTTCCTGGTGCCGGCCGACGTGTTGTTCCTGCCGATGGCGCTCGCCCGGCCGCAGCGCGCCTGGCGTTATGCGCTGATAGCCACCGTCTTTTCCGTGCTCGGCGGCATCGCCGGATGGGGCATCGGGTATTTCGCCTTCGATGCGCTTGCGGAACCGATCCTGCGTTTCTGGGGCAAGCTCGATACTTTCAACGAACTCAAGGCCGGCATCACCTATGAAACGGTCGTGCTGCTGCTGGTCACGTCAGGTTTTGCGCATCTGCCGCCGATCAAGGTGGTGACGATCCTGTCCGGCGTGGCGCATGTCAATCTCGGCCTGTTCGTCATATCGGCGATCGTCACCCGCGGGGCGCGGTTCTTCCTGCTCGCCTGGCTGCTGCGCCGATATGGCGAGGACATCCGCCATTTCATCGAAAAGCGGCTGGGGCTCATCACCATGGCAGTGGCGGCGCTGCTGATCGTCGCCTATGTCGCCTATAAATTCCTGACATACTGAGCGGATCAGAACCCGAGCGATTGCTGCGCAGGCTCGGGCGGCGTCAGGCGCACGCCCTCGAGTTCCAGCATGCGGGCCTTGGACGTGGATCCGCCGGGCGCTGAAAAGCCGCCGATCTTGCCGCCGGCGGCGAGCACGCGGTGGCAGGGAATGATCAGCGCCACGGGGTTCTTCGCCATCGCCTGACCGACATCCCGGGCGGCCTCGGGACCGGCGCCAAGCTCCCTGGCGATCGCGCCATAGGTCGTCGTGTGCCCCCATCCGATCCGGCGGGCGGCGGCGTAGATCCGCCTGAAGAATTCATCCTGGCCTTCAAGGTCGAGCTTCACCTTCGAGAAATCGACCTCCTCGCCGGCAAAATAACGCTTCACGACGTCCACGGCTTGGCGCACCTCGGCAGATGGAGCGCCGGGCTCGGCCTCCGGCAGCCGGCGCAGCAACAGCTTTTCGGTCGAATCCGCGCTCCTGGTCGGCAGCTGGAAACGGGTGATTCCGACATCATTCCAGGCTATGCCGCAGAAGCCGCCCGGAGTTTCGAAAATCAGGTATTGATGCGTTGTCATGAGGAAACCTCCGCATTTGGATCGACTATAGAATCGGGCCTCGGCTTCAAGGATTCAACCCGTTTCTTGCCGCAATGAGCGCTGCTCTCTCAGAACTGTTGGCCGACGTCGCCGTCCATCGCTTCTTTGACCAAGCTATCCCTTGAAATCGTTAGAGAATTCACTTTCGGATTAACCATGATATCAATTGTTCCGCGTTTGTTCTTTACACATGTTCGCAGTGCCGCTAGGCTTCATTCAACGGCATGAGGTCGCATTACTATGACGGTAGCAAGATGAGCTTGCGCAAGCACGCCGGCCAGCCTTCGCTCCCCTTTGGCGAAGGCTGGCTTCCCACACCGGCCCGGCCTGTTCGCTCAAAGAGCAAGCTGATGTTCGTGCTGAAGCCGTCCACCCCTATGGGTCTGATCATGCACGGCGACGCCATGCATCACGCGGCGAACCAGAATACCCGCGATGCCTATCCCGCCCATCTTCTGCATATGAGCCTGCTGTGCATGGAACAGTTCGACGAACCGCCCATGGCACTGATCGAGGCAACCAGAATGGTCGCGGCCACTCTCCATGCGAGGCCGGTTCCGGTCACACTCGACAGCAGCGGCCTGTTTGGAGGCAAGCGGCATCTCGCCCTTTACCGAGCCAAAGGCAATCCGGTGGTGAACCAGTTCGCGCAGATGCTGCGGAGCGCCCTTTCCCGCCATAATTTGCCGAGCTACCGGATGGCCGATGCAACTCCGCACGTGACGCTGATCTACGGCTGCGGGCGCATAGAAACCATGCCCGTCGAACGGAACTACGCATGGATCGCGGGGGAATTCATGCTGGTCTATAGCCATTATGGCGAGACGCGGCACGAGGAATTCGGGAGATGGAGCTTCGATCCGAACGCCCCTGCCTATCCGGCGCTGCCGCAACAGCTCCGCATGCCGATCTGACCGAAAAGAACTTCAGACCTTGATCGCGAGACGCAGCCCGCCCCAGTGACGCCCGTTGACGGTGATCGGAGCGGAAATATCCTTCATCAGCACGAACTGGCCGCCGCCCATGTCGCGGCGGTAGGTCTGCAGCAGGAAGGGTTCCTTGTTGCGGCCCGCCGCGAGGCCTACGCGGTCGTTGAAGATACGCCGGTTGCGGCAGTTGGCCGTGTTCCATGTCACGTCGCCCGGACGCTGGCGCTGCGAGAACTTTCGGTTGTGGGTGGGCAGGTAGCCATTCTCGTCGACGGCAGCGCAGAAAGCGACCCGAGCGTCGCTTTCTGCGGCGCGTTCCTGGATCGGCGGCAGGACGTTGTCGGTGAATTCCGTAAAGCGCGTCATGTACTGGACGGGATCGCTGCCCGGGATCGGAGCGTATTGCCGGTCGAACAATGCGCCAAGGTCGATGCGGCCGGATTTCACGCCTGCCTCGAAGGCCGACGAAACCTCTGCGGCATAGGCCATCACCGCACTGATATAGGGACTGTCCGGGGTCTCGATGCCGGCACTCGCCGTCGTCTGGATCATCCGCTCGGAAATCGTCACGACCTCGCCGACACGGGACGAGGTCTGCTGCAGCTGGTCGTTGGATTTCAGGATCGCGGTTGCCGCGGATGCGATTGAAGAGGCGAACTCGCCGCATTGCCGGTCGACGGTTTCGGTCGTCCCGGCAAGCGAGGACGCGTTGTCGAGGATCTGGGTCATGACGCCTTCGACGCCCTTGAATGAACCCTGGACCTTCATCGCGGTCGTCTTGACCCCCTCGGCCGAATGGCTGGCACCTTCACCGGCCTTCACCAGCCGGTCGATGCGGCTGTTGAGCTGATCGAGCGTGGCCTGGATCGAACTGGTGGTCTGGGACGTCTGCAACGACAGGGCCCGCACTTCCGCGGCGACCACGGCAAAGCCCTTGCCCGCCTCACCGGCACGCGCCGCTTCGATCGCGGCGTTGAGGGCCAGAAGGTTGGTCTGCCGCGCGATCATGCCGATCGCGTCCGCCAAACGTCCCACGTCGCCAAGCGCCGTGGAGAACAGCTTGATCTCGGCGCCGATTTCCTGTGACGCATGCACCATGTTGTCGATCGCGGTGATCGAGCCGGAAAGCTGCTCCGCCTGCTCGCCGAGCACCTTGCGCGCGTTCGCCGTCAGCTTGTCGGATTCCTGAAGGGAGCGGGCAACGTGGCCGTTGGCGTCCGCAATCGACTGAGCGGACTGGGTAAGACGGCCCAGCAGTGTTGCATGTGCAGAGGACTGCGACGCGGTATCCTGGATGGCACCGGCAATATCAACCAGATGCAGGCCAAGCGCCGAAGCCTCGCTCGCCAGCTTGGCGACGGAATGCTTCAGCACTTCGCCGTCGACAGGCACAGGCCCCGACGGCGCTTCTTCCTTGATGACCAGCGCAACCAAATCCACACCTCCCGGAATATTAGGAGACTATAGGATAGCCATGGTTAACGGTCAGTTTACGCGAGTATCCCGCGAAGACTTATACTTAAGGCTGAGATAGCCACCCGATCCCGGCCGGGTAAGGCCGGGAAAAACAAATCAGCCCAGACGATCGAAAGCTTTGGGATCGATACCCAGCGTGTTCAGATCGCGGTGGCTCGGACGACGATGGTTTTCGACGGCTGCCGAAACCGAAATTGCAGCGCCCATGACTGCGAACGCGCGGCTGATGATACCACGACGGCTCTTGCTCTGTACGGACATGTGAACTCTCCTTTTTGGTTCTGCTAAAATATGAGGTTTGTGCTGTTTTTGTGCAATGCACAACAGAACAGGGTAGCCATGCAACCGTCACATAACAACGGTTAACCACGCCGGGGCGGCTTGCATGGCGAGGGTTGCACTTGGTATCGGTCAGGTCTGGAAATGAAGAGGCTTCGATGGCAATCACGATCTACGGCATCAGGAACTGCGATACGATGAAGAAGGCGCGCGACTGGCTCGACCGCAAAGGCGTCACCTATGCCTTCCATGACTACAAGGCCGATGGCATCGACCGAGCGCATCTGGATACCTGGACGGACCGGGCTGGCTGGGAGATCGTGCTCAACCGCGCCGGCACAACGTTCAAAAAGCTCGAGGAAGCCGACAAGGCTGACCTCGATCGGGAAAAGGCGATCACGCTGATGCTCGCTCAGCCCTCGATGATCAAGCGGCCGGTCCTGGAGGCGGACGGAAAGCTGATCGTCGGCTTCAAGCCGGAGATTTACGAAGAGGCTTTTGCTGAAATCTGAACCAGGATTCGCCTATGTCCAAGACAACCCGTGCCACCCAGATGCTCGAAAAGGCAGGCGTCGCCTTTGTCACCGTCACGTATGACTACGATCCGAATGCGGATCGGATCGGGATGCAGGCGGCGGAGGCGATCGGGGAGGAACCGCGCCGTGTTTTGAAGACGCTGATGGCGGAAGTGGATGGCAAGGCGGTCTGCGTGGTGGTGCCGTCCGATCACGAGGTTTCGATGAAGAAGCTCGCGGCGGCGTTCAAGGGCAAGTCGGCGAACATGATGAAGCCCGCCGATGTCGAACGGGCGACCGGCTACCATGTCGGCGGCATCAGCCCCTTCGGCCAGAAGAAGCTTGTGCCGACGGCAATCGAGATCACCGCCCTCGACGAGCCGCATGTCTTCATCAACGGCGGTCAGCGGGGGCTTCAGGTGAAGCTTGATCCCAGGGCCGCCCGGGATGCATTGAAGGCGGTCGCCGCGCCGCTGGTGGCGTGATGCGATCATGCGTGAAATGACTGCGACCCTTCGAATTCTCGAACCCCATCCCGGCATCTTCGCCTATTACGACGGCCGGGTGCCCGGCAGACGGCTGCATGCGAAAAGCGCGAACTGGCTGGATGACGGCGCCTATTCGCTTGGCGTTGCGTCCTATGCGATCGTCGATCAAGGCGAGGCGCTGGTCTATGATACGCATATCTCGCTCGGCCATGCGAAAGCGATCCGCACGCATCTGGAAGCGTTGGGCGTCGCAAAAATCCGCGTCGTGCTCAGCCACTGGCACAAGGATCATATCGCCGGAAATGCGATCTTTTCCGATTGCGAGATTATCGCGCTCACGCTGACGGCCGAGAAATTGAAAGAGAACCGCGAGAGGATCGAAAGCGCCAATCCGCCGATCTCGCCTCTCGTTCTGCCGACCACACTGTTCGATGAACGGCTGGACCTGACCGTCGGGCGCCGCAGGGTCGAACTGCACCATTTCGCCATCCACAGCGCCGATGGCAACGTGATCTGGCTGCCGGAAGAACGGCTTCTGCTCGCTGGCGATACGCTGGAAGATACCGTCACCTATATCTCGGAAGCCGCTGAGATCGGCACGCATATCGCCGAGCTCGCTCGGATGCGCACCTGGCCGATCGCCAAGATCCTGCCGGCGCATGGCGACGCGGAACGCATCGCGTCAGGCGGTTACGGGTCGAGCCTGATCGATGCCAACCGCGCCTATCTGCGCCGCATGGCAGGTTCAATCGCCGCCGGACACGACATCGACCCTTCGTTGAAATCGTTTGCGGCGGAGGAGATCGCCTCCGGTGTCGCGCTTTATTTCGCGCCTTACGAAGATGTTCATGCCAGCAACATTGCCGCAGTGAAGGCGGCGCTGCAGCGTTGACCGGCCAAATGCGGCTCAGGTCAAACCATCATGGCCACTTCGCCGACCATTGCTTGAGAGCGGCCAGCGCGGGCGCGGGCCATCTGCGGATCGCCGGGCGCAGGATGATCTTCTTGCCCGCAGGCTTCCAGGCAAGATAAAGCTTTCTCGCCGAAATATCGGCGGCAATCAGCGCCTCGGCCTCGGTGCACATATGCGGCCTGCAGGCTTCGCCGATATAAAAGCCGTTCCTGAACGCTCCGGTGCCGGGTCCGGTGATAGAGCTCTCGAATTCCTGCCGATGCTCGCCGAGCATCGTATTTGCCGTATCGGCGATCGGGCCTATGCCGAGAAGTTCCGATGGGTGGCCCACCTTCTTCATGTCATCCCAACCCATCGTCGCATTCGGCTGGAAAGCGACCTTGTCGGCCTCGGCGAAACCTCTTCCGGGCGTCCAGGTCCAGCGCAGGCTTGGCTGACCGGGAATGGCTTCGGTCGCAAGCAGAAGGTGGTCGCCCTCCACGACAATCGAGGCGGCGCCGCGGCAATCGTCCATCGGCTCGTCGACGCGCGGCTCCGCGCCTTGCGGAAACGAGACGACCAGAGGCGAACCCGGACATGCGTTGCCGCCGTCCGAACTCACCACCACGACGAACGGCACGCCCGCCACCAGGCCGACATTGTCGATCAGCAGAAACCGGTTGGAATGAACCTGCCTGCCGTCGATCGTCAGTTTCTCCTCGTTGTCACGGGATGCGATGGCCACCTGATGATCGAACATGGTCGCCGCAAAGTCAGCCGGGAAACAAGGCGAGGCCGAAGCGCCAAACAGAACGGCGCATAGGGTCAAGGCGGTTTTCATGAACATGGATCCCTGAGCTTCAATTTTGCCCCAAACCTCTTTAAGTCTCTTCGATGACAGAAATCAGGTGAGGTCTACCATGACAATCGTGCCGAATTTTCAAACCGTCGTCGATCCTCAAAAGCTCGAAAAGCTGGCAGAAGTGGCCATCAAGGTGGGCCTGCGCCTCGCGAAAGGCCAGGATCTGGTGATCACGGCACCGATCGCCGCCCTGCCGCTCGTGCGCCTGATCACCAAACACGCCTATATGGCCGGCGCCGGCATCGTCACGACTTTCTATTCCGACGAGGAAACGACGCTGGCACGTTACGAACATGCGCCCGACGGCAGCTTCGACAAGGCGTCGGACTGGCTTTACGAAGGCATGGCCAAGGCCTATGCCAACGGCGCCGCGCGGCTTGCCATCTCCGGCGACAACCCGATGATGCTGTCTGCCCAAGACCCTTCCAAGGTGGCGCGGGCCAACAAGGCCAATTCAGTGGCCTACAAGCCGGCGCTCGAAAAGATCGCCAATTTCGACATCAACTGGAACATCGTCTCCTATCCCAACCCTTCCTGGGCGCGCCAGGTCTTCCCTGACGTTCCGGAAGACGTCGCCGTCGGCAAGCTGGCGGACGCGATCTTTGCCGCTTCGCGCGTCGATCTCGCAGATCCGATCTCGGCCTGGGCCGAGCACAACGGCAATCTCAAGAAGCGTTCCACATGGCTGAACGGAGAGCGTTTTGCCGCGTTGCATTTCACCGGCCCGGGGACGGACCTGACGGTCGGTCTCGCCGACGGTCACGAATGGCATGGCGGCGCCTCAACCGCCAAGAACGGCATTACCTGCAACCCGAACATCCCGACCGAAGAGGTCTTCACCACCCCGCATGCGCTGAGGGTCGAAGGTCATGTCTCCAGCACCAAGCCGCTGTCGCACCAGGGCACGCTGATCGACAATATCCAGGTGAAATTCGAGGGCGGCCGGATCGTCGAGGCCAAGGCTTCGAAAGGCGAGGAAGTGCTGAACAAGGTTCTGGATACGGACGAAGGCGCCCGCCGGCTCGGCGAAGTGGCGCTGGTGCCGCATTCCTCGCCGATCTCGAAAAGCGGCATCCTGTTCTATAACACCCTGTTCGACGAAAACGCCTCCTGCCACATCGCGCTCGGCCAGTGCTATTCGAAATGCTTCCTCGACGGCGCATCGCTCAGCCAGGACCAGATCAAGGCGCAGGGCGGCAATTCCAGCCTGATCCACATCGACTGGATGATCGGCTCCGACAAGGTGGATATCGACGGCATCAGCGCCGACGGATCGAAGGTGCCGGTGATGCGCAAGGGCGAGTGGGCCTGATCCTCACCTGAATTTCTGGAGCGCGGCCTCGACGCGCTCCAGATGCCGCCTGCGCTTCTCGTCCGTGGCGCGGTCCATGTCGTGCAGGGCCAGCATGCGGAAATCGACGTTTTTGTTGCAGAAGATCGCGATACCACGCCGGAGCTGCCGGCGGACCGGATCGCCCATATAGAACTTCACCACCCACCACGGCGAGCCGGTCGTCGTGAAAGCCCAGAAATGGCGGATGTTGGTCAGCAGCGGGATGATCTTTCCGCCTGCCTTGTCGTGACGGAAAGCGACGCCCGGCGCAAAGACCCGGTCGAAGAAACCCTTCAGAACCGCCGGCAGGTTGAACCACCATTGCGGAAATACGAGTACCAGCGCCTCGGCCTTCTGCAGCCGCGCGACGAGATCCCCGACTGCGTATGTGTCGTAAGGATCGTCGAAATAGCCATGCCGCTCCTTTTCCGTCAGCCGAGGATCGAAATCCTCCGCATAGAGATCGAGAAGGTCGACGCTATGACCCTGCCCCTCCAGCCTCTCGCGAACGGTACGCGCTACCGAATGCGCAAAGCTTTCCGGCAGCGGATGGGCGAGCACCAGGAGGACATGCATCAGAATAGGGTGCCCTGTTTCGGAGCCTCGGCGCTCGGCTCCGGTTTCGCCGGCCTCCTCTTCGGCTGAGACGGCGCAACGGGAGGATCGGCACTCTCGCCGCCCTCGCCCGTTACGGCGGCAATGCGGCCGTCGGCGAATTCCACCGAGATCGCCAGCCCTTCGCCGATGCCGGCGGCGCGTGTCAGCGGCCGGTCATCTTCGCCGCGCACCACCGCAAAGCCCCGCTTCAGCACGTTCTTGTAGGAGAGCGACTGCAGCACGCGGTCCTGCGCGGTGATCGCCGCGCGGCTGCGGACCAGCGTGTGCGAGATCGCCGTGTCGGCGTGGCGGGCCATAGAGGTGAGATGCTGGCGTTCGCGCTGCAACTGGCCGAGCAGCCGCGCGGGCAGCGCCGAAAGCGACGCTGTCGCCCTGGCAACCCGGTTGTTCTCCTTCAGCAGCTGCCGCTCCAGGCAGCGGTCGCTACGCGTCAGCCGCTCGGCCAGCAATTGCCGCTGCTGGGCAAGCCGGTTGGTCAGGAGTTCCAGCCGCAGCCCGGACGAAGCCCGCTCGAAGCTGCGGCGCTTGACCACCGTCGTGCGTTCCAACCCACGGCCGAGGCCGGCCGCCGCTTCGTCGAAACGCCGGCGCGGCAGGGCAAGCAACTGGTCGAGCGACGGTAGCGCACGAACCAACGCACGCACGGATTGGCGACGAATATCCATCTGGCGGCTGGCGGCACCCCGCAGGCGCGCGGTGAGGTTTGCGAGTTGCGCTTCGAGATCCGCCTTGACCGGAACGGCCATTTCGGCGGCCCCGGTCGGGGTTGGCGCGCGGACATCGGCGGCGTGGTCGATCAGCGTCCAGTCGGTTTCGTGGCCGACCGCCGATATCAGCGGGATCTGGCTTTCCGCCGCGGCGCGGACCACCGCTTCGTCATTGAAGCTCCAGAGGTCTTCCAGGCTGCCGCCGCCGCGCGCGACGATCAGCACGTCGGGCCGCCTGATGGCACCGCCCGGTGCCATTGCATTGAAGCCGCGGATCGCGGCCGCCACCTCGTCGCCAGATCCTTCGCCCTGCACCTTGACCGGCCAGACGATGACATGCACCGGAAAACGGTCGGCGATACGGTGCAGGATATCGCGGATGACAGCGCCGGTCGGCGAGGTCACGACGCCGATCACCTGCGGCAGGAAGGGCAGAGGCCGCTTGCGGTTCTGGTCGAACAGACCTTCTGCGCCCAGCCGGCGCCGGCGTTCCTCCAGCAGCGCCATCAGCGCGCCGGCGCCTGCCGGTTCCAGGTTCTCGATGACGATCTGGTATTTCGAAGAACCGGGGAACGTGGTGATCTTGCCGGTGGCGATCACTTCCATTCCCTCTTCCGGGCGGAACTTGATCCGCGGGAAGGTGCCCTTCCAGATCACGGCATCGATCCGGGCACGGTCGTCCTTCAGCGAGAAATAGGCGTGGCCGGAGGAATGCTGGCCGCGATAACCGGAAATTTCGCCACGGACGCGCACGTGGTCGAACGCGTTTTCCACCGTGCGCTTGATCGAGCCGGACAGTTCCGACACCGAAAATTCGGTGAGGTTGGTGGGCGAATCGTTGTCGAGCAAACTGGTCATCCTTCCCTTCTAAAGGAAGAGAGCGGCGATTTCACCAGTTCCAAGCAGCCGAAACGGGGACGATGCAGGCAGCAAAAGAGCCGGTTCGACAGGCTCTCTGGGCGACGGATCGGGTTCTCTCCATTCGCGCTTTCCGCGTCCAAGCATTTGACGCTGCACCTTTTCTTTTGTCGCACGCGCCACATTTCCTTTTCTGGAGAGACGGGGAATTTCCTGCATCGCGCTTTTTTTAAAGCACCGCATTTCCCCGCCGGAGAGAGGAGAGCGACAATGACGGCGAGCGATATTCAAGGAGATTTCGTCCATGCCCGACCGTTTCGCCAATACCCAGGCCTCGCTTTCCGGACCCGCCTCTTCCGGTTTCGCGATCACGCCCAGCGACAGCGCCGACCTGCCGGAGACGACGCGCGCCCTCTATGTGGGAACAGGCGGCCATCTTTCGGTGCGCATGCTGTCCGGCGAAACGCTGACGCTTTCGAACGTACCGGCCGGCGGCCTGCTTCCGCTGCGGGTAAACCGCGTGCTTGCCACCGGCACGACGGCGATGGCGATTACCGGGCTCGTCTGAGGGAATTGGCGGACAGCGATGCGGCGTGAACCTTTGCTGTTGCGCTTCGAAGACCGGCGGCAAGCCATATCCGTGCTTGGCGAGATCGGCATAGCGTTCGACGCCGTCTCGGGAGACGGCATCATCCGCAAACCGACCGGGGAAACAGCCGAGTTCGAGGGCGAGGTCGTCGCCCTCACCTGTCCCGTCTCGGGCTACCATGTCAGGCTTGTCTGGCGAGGAGAACTGCCGTGCTCCTTGGCGCCATATCTTGTGGATCGTGGTGCTTTCGGTCAAGACCAGAGCCACTAAGGGTGGCGAAGCCGCGTCGAATCAGGTCGTATCGCAGCCATCGCGTGGCGCACGAATGCCCGCCTGCCGGAACGAAAGCATTTATTAGCACGTTGCTCATACGCTCGTTTCCTTGAAGGCCGATGAGGAGATATCCGGTTGCTTTTCCTGACCGCCGTATCGATAGGCATTTGCGTTGGCATGATGCGGTCGGCGTTTTCGATCGCCTTCGTCGCCGTCATGATTGCCGCAACATTCGCGCTTGCGACCGCCGTTTCGCCCGGCCCGGCATCCTATTTCAATCTTCTGATCGCGATCCTCGGCTACAATGCCGGACTGATAACGTTCCTTGGCGCTCTTTTCGCCCTGAACAGCCGCCGGGCGGCATAACCCGGCTCATTCCGTTCACTTCCCGTCCGGCAGCACCTTGTAGAGGCGGAAGCCGTTCTTGCTCGGCTGCCCGAACGGCTGGAGATAATCGGGTACATTGCCCCGGGCGAGGTTAGCGTAGAGACCGTCCGGCTTGCGCCTGATCAGCGCGTCGGTCTGCGGGTCGGTCTTGCAGAAGGCAAGCGCCGTCACGCCGGCCCCTCTCAGGAAGGCTTTTGCTTCGCCGGGTTGGGCCAGGCCGATATAGAGTTCGGTCAGCATGCCCTTCTGGTTGCGATGGTAAGGCGCCGTCAGGACCCGGTGCGGGGTCCAGCGCAGGATATCCGCCCCGCTGTTGGAGGGCGCAGCTATGATGCCCGTTGCCAGCGTGTTCAATGCGGCCATGTCCGTCTGGTCACCGCATTCGCCCACTTCGCCATTGGAAAAGCCGGCGCTCGAAAGCGTCCGCATCTCGGCTGCCTGTTTCCAGCCATGCACAGCAATGACGCCGCCCAGAGCCCAGACGACGGGCACGGACATCAGTACCGTGCTGATATAAGCGAAGGCCGCGCTTGGATTTTCAGGATCGGCCGCAGAGGTGCGCCGCAGATCGGCGATCAGCAGTGATAGTGGCAAGATGGCCAGCATGTTGGAGAAGAAGGCGCCGCGCACCTGCAGCAGCGCGATGCCCCACGACGCCCCTATGAGCGCCAGAAGCACCAGATAAAGTTCCCTCTCCTCGCGCCTCAGGCTGCGGACAAGGCAGACCACGATTGCAAAGAGCCCGACGGCATAGAAACCGCCCACCATTTCCGGCTCGAACTGAGCCTCGGCCAGAAACGAACGGGCCTCGGTCACCCCGTTCAGCCAAAGCTCGACCAGCAGCGGATCGAGCGTGCCCAACGGATCGCCCAGGCATTGCGGGGCGATGATGCGGGCCGTCAGAAGAAGTAATCCGCCGGTGGCACCGGCCAGGCCGACGCGGACGAGACGGCCCGGTTGTGTGGGCAGGCTCGCCAGCAGGAACAGCGCCGCCCCACCAAGTGCCGAAAGGGCGTAGAAGCCGAGCGAAAAGTTGTCGCAGGTGACGACCGCATAGGCCCGCGGCGGGATCGTCAGGAAAAAGGCGGCGGAGACGGAAAGCGCCAGCGACAGGCCGAAGAACCGGGCCGGCCGGGAAAACGGCTGGCCGTGCCAGACCCACTGAAGTGCGACGCAGACGCAGACGACGGCAACAAAGGGTGTCGTTTCGACGCCGATCGCCAATGCCAGCGCACAGGCAATGCCGGCGACGATATAGCTCGAAGCCCGCCTCCCAGGATCGACCAGCATGGCCGAGATCCACATGACGAGCGTGAGCTGAACGTTGTGATGGTCGATGGAACCCGGCTTGAAACGGACGCAGCCGAGAACGAAGAGTGCGCCAAGGCCAAGCGCGATATGCATGGGCGCAACGCCGGCCAATCGGCGAACGGCGAGGCCGAGCGGCAGGAGCAGAAGCGGCACCAGAAGGAGGGGCCAGATGGTGACGACGACGGCCTCGGCCCTGTCCGGCGCCAGAAAGAGGGAGAACAGCCGGATCAGGGTCGCGATCGGCAGATCGATCAACCGCGACCAATGCATCAGCGTGCCGCCGTCGAGACCGAGCCGATATTGGATGAGATCGAACCAGTTCTGGCCGCCCAGGAAATCCCTGACCTCGACGAGTCGCATGACGTCGTCATTATCTGCTCCGACGTAATCCGTAGCTCCGGGCAGGAAGAATGCGAGGGCTACAGCGGCGGCAACAACTGAATAAAGCACCACCGCAGGCAGGAGCCGCGATAGAAGCGGCTCGGCGGTCTGGCCTGTGTCCCTCGGAAAGGATCTGTCTGCCATGTTTTCCGTCATCTTCGTCCGGACTTTTCGCCTGTTTCGAGGGTGGAGGAAACCTAGCCTTAACCTTCCCAAGAAATAGTAAAGTCCGCGGCACGGGAGACTTCCCGCGTTCGGTTTTCCGTGTATCGAGTGAAAAACATGACCGATGCCCTGACCGGCCATTTCGACATCGCGATCCTGCTGCCCTGCTATAACGAAGCGATGACGATCGCGGGCGTGGTGCGCGGTTTCCGCGAGGCGCTGCCGGGCGCGCGGGTCTATGTCTACGACAACAATTCCACAGACGGCACCGCATTGCAGGCCATGCTGGCCGGCGCCCTCGTCATGCGCGAGCGCCGGCAGGGCAAGGGCCATGTGGTGCGGCGCATGTTCGCCGACATCGAGGCGGACGTCTATATCATGGCAGACGGCGACGGAACCTATGCGCCGCAGGATGCGGAAGAGCTTGTCCGCACGCTTTTGACCGAGCGCGCCGACATGGTGGTCGGCACCCGCCGCGGTGTGCATGCGGATGCGGGCAGGCAGGGCCACGCAGCCGGCAACCGGCTGTTCAACTTCCTCTACCGCACGATGTTCGCCCCTGATTTCACCGACATCTTCTCCGGCTACCGCGCCTTCTCGCGCCGGTTCGTGAAGAGCTTTCCGGCCGTTTCCGGCGGCTTCGAGATCGAGACCGAAATGTCGGTGCATGCCTCGCTGCTCAAGCTTCCGGTCTGCGAGATCGAGCTCGACTACGGAAGGCGCCCGGAAGGCTCGCATTCCAAGCTCTCGACCTTCAAGGATGGCGCCAGGATCCTCTGGATGTTCGCCATGCTGATGAAGGAGACGCGGCCGTTCGCGTTCTTCGGCCTGATCAGCAGCGCCTTCATGGCGACAAGCCTGGTCTTCATGGCACCGGTGCTGGTCGCCTATTTCCAGACCGGCCTCGTGGAACGGATGCCCACCTGGGTCTTCTCGCTGGTGCTGATGCTGGTTTCACTGCTGATCTTCACCGCCGGGCTGATCCTCGATTCCGTCTCCCGCGCCCGGGCCGAACAGCTCCGTATCCACTACATGAGCCTGCCGGCAAGCGCCCATGCGGCCGAACCCGCGCAGGTTCCCGCCCGGCCCGTCAAGACCGAGAGGCGCAGGACCAAAGCGGCATGAACAGGGAAACCACCAACCGCATCCGCTTCGTCATCGAGGACCTGCTGCCGCCAATCCTTCGGGATTCGCCGCTTTTCCTGTGGCTCGCCAAGCGCGTCTGGGGCGATCATATCAGCCACCTCGCCAGCTTCCGCGAACGGGCGCCGTTCCTGACGGCCGAGGAATATGCGGATCTCTACCGCAACCATCCGCGTGTCCACGAAGGCACGGACAATTCGGCGGCCTGCATCCGGCGCATCAATTCCATGATCGCCGGGGCGAGCGTCTGCGACGTCGGCTGCGGCACCGGCGCCCTGCTCACCCATATCCGCGCCGCGCATCCCGAACTCACGCGTCTCGTCGGCGTCGATTTCGTCATCAATGACGCGGCCGATATCGAGGGCGTCGAATATGTGGCCGCCAGGATCGAGGATCTGCCGTTTGCCGACGGCGAATTCGACACCGTGGTCTGCACCCACGTCATCGAGCACGTGCTGGAATATCAGAAGGCGATTGCGGAACTGCGGCGCATCGCGAGAAAGCGGCTGATCATCGTCGTGCCGCGCGAGCGGGAATCCCGCTACACGTTCAATCCGCATTTCAACTTCTTCGCCTACACGCATTCCTTCCTGCGCGCCGCGCATCCGGTGCCTGAAGTCCATGTCTGCGAGGATATCGGCCGCGACATCTTCTACAGCGAAGACCGGCCGGGCTGAGGAGGTCTGATGTTCGCCTCGCTTTCACCCGTCACCTGGCTTGGCCTTCTCGGAACGCCGCTGCTGATCGCCATGGGACAGGTCCTGTTCAAGATGACCAGTTCCACGGCCGGCGATTTCTCGCTGCGCGGACTGCTGGCGCTCGCCGCCAATCCGGTGCTGATCGCAGCCCTGGCGCTCTACGGGTTCGGCACGATCGTCTGGATCTACGTGCTGAAGTCCGTGCCCCTGACGCTTGCCTATTCGTTCATGGGGCTGACATTCTGCTTCGTGCCGCTCCTGGCGCAATTGTTCTTCGGCGAGCCGCTGACGTTTCGATATGCGCTCGGAACCCTGCTGATCTTCGCCGGCCTGCTGGCCATCAACGGCTGAGGGCGTGATGACCCGCCGCGCCCGGTTTGCCCTTCTCCTCGCGCTGATGATCCTCGTCGACGCAATTTCGCTGCGGATGCTGACGACGATGACCGAGGCGGGCACGCTTGTGGACCGGCTGCTGTCGCTCGGGGCGGGTCTCGTTGTCGCGTCGATCCTGCACCGGGTGATTCCTGCCGCCGGGAATCAGGCACGCCAGCCGGGGTTCTGGCCGCTCGCCGTGATCGGTCTCGTCCTCAATTACGGGATTTTCGCAGCACTGGCGTCGCGCGCGCCGCAGGTGCAGCCGCTCGTGCATCTCGGCTTTTCGTGGGTCTCCACGCTGTTCTTCGGCGGCTTCGGGCTCTATCGCATCCGCCGCTGGCGCAGCTAGATGTTTTCCCAGCGGTCATGACCGGCGGCGCGATAGATCGCGTCGATGAACCTCTGGTTCTTCAGCGAGTTCTCGAGCGTCACGACTTCGACCGTCTCACCCTTGGCCGCCTTCGCGAAGGCTTCGGCCTGGCGTTTGTACTGGCGGCTGTCCGGGAAGCGGAATATCTGCGACACCGCATGGTTCTGGTTGGTGAGTTCGATCTCCTCGGCACCCCATCGGCCGGCGTTGAAGGGCGACTTGACCTCGATGTAACCTTCCGTGCCGTGGAAAACCATCAGCTGGCGGGCGGCCATCTGGGTGGCGATATAGAAGGTCATTTCGAACGAACCGAAATCCGCCTTGACGCTGGAATAGATGTCCGTGCCGAAACCGGGATCGCGATCCACCCGCGCCTGCACCCGCTGCGGCTCCTGCCCGGTGACGAAACGGGTCGTGATCGTCGGGTAGACGCCGATGTCCGGAAGAGCCCCGCCGCCGAGTTCCGGGATGTTGCGCATGTTGGACGGGTCACGGTTGAAATAGGTGAACGAGCCCTGCACGTGCTTCAATTCGCCGATTGCCTTCTGGCTCAGGAGTTCGCGCACCTTCAGCCAGACCGGCGCGTAAGTGACCATGAAGGCTTCGCAGATCAGCATGCCGGTGCGGTCGCGCACCTTGATCAGATCCTCGATCTCGCTTGCCTTGATGGCGATGGGCTTTTCGGAAAGCACATGCTTGCCGGCTTCGGCCGCCTTGATCGACCATTCGACATGCTGGCTGGACGGCAGCGGGATGTAGACGGCGTCGATGACGTCGGATGCCAACATCTCGTCATATGAGCCGAAGGCATGCGGAGCGCCGAAACGGTCGGCGAGCGCCCGGGCTTTGGCGAGGTCCCGGCTGGCGAATGCGGTGACGACGCAATTCTCCGCGTCCTGGATCGCCGGCACCACCTGCTCATGACCGATCCTGGCGGTCGACAGAATTCCGAAACGCAGCATGCGAGCCTCCCTATGGTGTTGTTGCCGCACCTTATTGGCCTGTCGGCAGCCACGCAACGGCACGCCGTACACGGCGCTTGAAAAAGTGATCGCCCGCCCAAAATAGGGAGTGGCCGGCAGCGGAACATCGGCTAATCTCAGGCTCCTTTCCAAAGCTCATCCACTCACTTTAAAAAATTTCGGAGGAATATCATGGAGCTGCGCGCACTCGGCCGGACCGGCCTTTCCATTTCGCCTGTCGTCCTCGGCTGCAACGTGTTCGGCTGGACCGCCGACGAGCAGACCTCCTTCGACGTTCTCGACCGTTTCTTCGGCGCCGGTTTCAATACGCTGGATACGGCCGATTCCTACAATCGCTGGGTGCCGGGCCATGTGGGCGGCGAATCCGAGGCGATCATCGGCAAATGGCTGAAGAGCCGCGGCATGTCCCGCGACAAGGCCGTCATCGTCACCAAGGTCGGTTCGGACATGGGCCAGGGAAAGAAGGACCTGTCGGCCAAGTGGATTCTCGAAGAAGTCGAAAATTCGCTGCGCCGCCTGCAGAGCGACTATATCGACCTCTACCTCGCCCACTGGCCGGACGACACGGTCAGCCACGAGGAGACGCTCGGCGCCTTCGCCAAGCTGAAGGAACAGGGCAAAATCCGTGCGATCGGTTGCTCCAACTACGACGCCAAGCTGCTGCAGGAATCTTTCGACGCTGCCAGGAAGGCCGGCCTGCCCCGCTACGACGTACTGCAGCCGCAATACAATCTCTATGACCGCGACACGTTCGAAGGTCCGCTTGCCGATCTGTGCGTCAAGGAAGATATCGGCGTCATCAACTATTACGGCCTCGCCTCCGGCTTCCTCTCCGGCAAGTACCGCGACAAGGCCGATACCGAAGGCAAGGCGCGCGGCGGCCGGGCGCTCGGCTATCTCAACGACAAGGGCCTGCGCATTCTTGCCGCCCTGGACGAGGTTTCGGTCGAAACCAATGCCGAGCCCGCCTCGATTGCACTCGCCTGGCTGATCCAGACCCGGGGCGTCACCGCGCCGATCGCCAGCGCCACCAGCGCCCGCCAGCTCGACGCGATCATCGCTGCCGGTAACCTGACGCTGTCTGCCGACCAGATGACACTGCTGAACGAAGCCGGCGCCTGATTCATCCGGCGGGTGCCACGGAACGCCCGCCGCCTTTCCTCACGATCTGAAAGGGGAGTCCCATGAAAATGAGGAAGCTCGGAAAAGAACTGACCGTCTCTGCCGTCGGCCTCGGCTGCATGGGCATGAGCCATGGCTATGGCGGCCAGGACGAACAGGAAGCGATCAGGACGCTGCACCGCGCCGTCGATCTCGGCGTCAACTTCTTCGATACGGCCGAAGTCTACGGTCCTTTCAAGAACGAGGAACTGGTTGGCAAAGGTCTGAAGACTTTCCGCGACAAGGTCGTCATCGCCACCAAATTCGGCTTCAGGATCGATCCGCACGCGTCCGATTCCAAAGCGATGTCCGGCCTCGACAGCCGGCCGGAGCATGTGCGCGAAGTGGCGGAAGCCTCGCTGAAACGCCTGGGCGTAGAAGTGATCGACCTCTTCTACCAGCATCGCGTCGACCCGAACGTGCCGATCGAGGATACGGTGGGCGCGATGGCGGAACTCGTCAAGGAAGGCAAGGTGCGTGCGCTCGGACTTTCGGAAGCCGGCGCGGCGATCATTCGCCGTGCCCATGCGGTGCATCCGATCACCGCGCTGCAGAGCGAATATTCGCTCTGGACCCGCGAGCCGGAAGGCGAGATCCTCGATACCTGCCGAGAGCTCGGGATCGGCTTCGTGCCGTTCAGCCCGCTCGGGCGCGGCTTTTTGACCGGGAAGATCCAGAAACCGGAGGATTTCGGTCCGGACGATTTCCGCAACACGCTGCCGCGCTTCAGCGCCGAAAACATGGCCGCAAATGCCTCACTCGTGAAGCTTTTGGAAGAGATGGCGACTGAGAAGGGTGTCACCGCCGCGCAGCTGGCTCTCGCCTGGGTTCTCGCCCAGGGCGATTTCATCGTGCCGATCCCTGGCGCCAGAAAGATCCCGCACCTGGAGCAGAACGTCGCCGCCACCGAGATTTCGCTATCGGCAGACGAGCTGAAGACCCTCGGCGACATGCTGGCGCCCGAGAAATTCTCCGGCACCCGCTACGCGGCACAGGCGATGGCGTGGACGAACCGTTAAATTTCCACTTGCTAAGGTAACCTTGCGCTTCCATCTTCCGTGTTGGCATGTCGGAGCTGACACGGGAGAAGGTCGATGTCCGAAGAGCGAGCCGTTCAGGCGGTGATCCATCTCTATGTTGACGGAATGACGTTTGCGCATGAGGCGGCGCTGCGGAAGGCATTTCATCCGAAGGCGTGTATCATCGGCAATTACGATGGCGCCGTCGAGTGGCTGTCGCTCGACGATTTCATCGGAGCGGTTACCTCGGAAGGTGCGGCACCCGCCGGGACGCAGCCCCTGATCCAGATCGAGGCACTGGACGTTACCGGCGATGCGGCGACGGTGAAGGTCGTCGATCAATTCGCCGGTATGCGGTTTTCGGACTATCTCTCGCTTCTGAAGATCGACGGGCGCTGGATGATCGTCAACAAGCTCTATCACCTGCATTCCTGAGCAGGCTCAGCGCCGCAGTTGCGGAAACCCGACGTAATGTTCGGAATGGTCGCCTTCGTTGTTGGACATGCCGATCTTGGTAAGCACTCCGCGCGGTTCGGCGAAGCTGCGGATCCGGCGGGCCGGCTTTTCGTGCCACTGGATGTTCATCGCCCAGAATTTCGGGAAGACCATGATCGACGAATAGGGCAGATGGTCGTGGATCCACCAGGCGAGCTTCCGCCAGTCGCCTTCCCGTTCATGATTGTCGATCAGCCAGGGCACGACCACGCAGGCGGTGGCGCCCATGAACCCCTTGGTGTCGCGCCGATCCCAGATATGGTCGGCGGCGGTGTTGGCATTCGACGAGCAATTGAGGTTGTTCCGGTTGCCGAATTCGTTGACCTTAGCGCAGCGATATCCGGAGCGCAGATGCAGCCGCCCGAAGGTCGCCTGCAGCGGCTCCAGCAGTTCCTCGCAGAGGTGCCGACCGGCTTCGATCGCCAGGTCCGGGTCTTCCGGCATGTTGGGGATCGCGTAGAAATTGGCGATTTCCGAAAACAGGAAATCGCGGAAGAAGAAGTTCTTCGACAGCCGCACACGGCCGAGTTCCTCAAGCCCCTTCATCGATCCCGGTATGCGCATTGTTCCTCCAACAAAAAAGCCTGCCTCACATCATCCGTGAGGCAGGCTATCCTTGGGAGATGATTCAGACCACCCGTTTCAGGCCCGGAGAACCCCGCCCGTGGTCTTTTCGACATTGGCAACGATCTTGCCGGTCAGGGCGTCGAAATCCTCGTCAGTCAGCGTGCGCTCGACCGGCTGGATCAGCACTTCGACGGCAATCGACTTCCGCCCATCGCCGAGCGATGCGCCTTCGAACACGTCGAACACGTTGACGCCGGTGATCAGCTTGCGGTCGGCGCTCGACGCCGCCTTGACGATCGCGCCAGCCTCGACGTCGCTGGAAACCACGAAGGCGAAATCGCGCTTGACCACCTGGAAAGGCGAAAGCTCGAGCGGCGGCTTGGTGCGGGTCGCCTTCTTCTTCGGCTCGGGCATGGCATCGAGGAAGATCTCGAAACCGCAAAGCGCGCCGGACACATCGAGAGCTCCCAGCGTCTTCGGGTGGAATTCACCGAAATAACCGAGCACGACCTTCGGGCCCATCTTGATCGTGCCGGAGCGGCCCGGATGATACCAGGCGGGGGCGCCCTTCTCGATCTGGACATTGCCCATCGGCAGGCCACAGGCTTCGAGCACCGCCAGCGCATCGGCCTTGGCGTCGAAGACATCAACCGGCTTGCCGCCGCCCTTGGCATTGTTCGACCAGAGACGGCCGGCGCCAATGATCGAGGCGGTGCCGCGGCGGATGCCGCCCGCAACCCGGCGCTGGCCTTCCGGTCGGTCGCTTTCGTAGGTGCCGGAAACCTCGAAGATCGCCACGTCGCCGAAACCCTTGTCGGCATTGCGCTGTGCCGCAGACAGCAGGCCGGGCAGCAGCGACGGCCGCATGTCGGACATGTCGGCTGCGATCGGGTTGGCGAGCTTCAGCGCCCGCGCCCCACCGCCGAAAAGCTTTGCCTGATCTTCCGGAATGAAAGACCAGGTGACGGCTTCCAGCATGCCGCGCGAGGCGAGTGCACGCTTGGCGGTGCGGGTGCGGATCTGCAGCGTGGTCAGGATTTTGGCGTTGACGCTCGACAGTTTCTCGATCGGCTCCGGCTTGATCTGGTCGACGCCGTGGATGCGCATCACCTCTTCGACGAGATCGGCCTTGCCGTCCACATCCGGCCGCCAGGAGGGAACGGTCACCGATACGCGCTCGCCGGAACCTTCGACCACGAAACCGAGGCGCGTCAGGATATGGCGGCTTTCCTCGGTCGAGACTTCGAGACCGGTCAGGCGCTTGACTTCCGAATAGGGGAAATCGACGACCTTCGGTTCGTGGCCCTTGTAACCGACGACTTTCGCTTCCGCAGCCGTGCCGCCGCAGAGTTCCAGTACCAGCTGGGTGGTGCGGTCGAGACCGGGAACCATGTATTCCGGATCGACGCCGCGCTCGAACCGGTAACGGGCATCGGTGATGATGCCGAGTGCGCGGCCGGACTTGGCAATGTTGATCGGGTCCCAGAGCGCCGACTCGATCAGCACGTCGACGGTATTCTCGTCGCAGCCCGAATGTTCGCCGCCCATGATGCCGCCGATCGATTCCACGCCGTTATCATCGGCAATCACGACATTGCTGGGATTGAGCTTGTATTCGCGCGTATCGAGCGCCAGCACCGTCTCGCCGTCCAATGCGCGGCGCACCGTCAGGTCACCCTTCACCTTGCCCGCGTCGAAGACGTGCATCGGCCGGCCATGGTCGAAGGTCATGAAATTGGTGATGTCGACCAGCGCGTTGATCGGACGCAGGCCGATCGCCTTCAGCCGCTGCTGCATCCAGGCAGGGCTCGGGCCGTTCCTGACGCCGCGCACGAGGCGCAGGCCGAAACCTGGGCAGAGCCGTTCGTCATCGAGGACGATCTTCAGACCGGTCGAGGTCTTTCCTTCGGTCCTGAAATCCGGCTTTGCCTGCGGCTTCAGCGTGCCGAGGCCGGACGCCGCCAGATCGCGGGCGATGCCGTGGATCGAGGTACAATCCGGACGGTTCGGCGTGAGGTTGATCTCGATGACCGGATCGTCGAGGCCGGCATAGGAGGCGAACGGCGTGCCGACCGGCGCATTTTCGGGCAGATCGATGATGCCGTCGTGATTGTCCGACATGTCGAGCTCTTTTTCCGAGCACATCATGCCGTGGCTTTCGACGCCGCGGATATTGCCGACGGCAAGCGTCACGTCGATGCCCGGAACGTAGGTGCCCGGCTTCGCGAAGGCGCCGACCAGACCAGCCCGCGCATTCGGCGCGCCGCAGACGACCTGCACCGGCTTGCCGTCACCGGCATCCACCATCAGCACCTTGAGGCGATCCGCAGACGGGTGCTTTTCGGCAGACAGGACCTTGGCGATGACGAACGGCTTGTAAGCCGCCTTGTCGTCGACATCCTCGACTTCGAGCCCGATCGCGGTCAGGCGCTCGCAAATCTGGTCCAGCGTCGCATCCGTTTCCAGATGATCCTTCAGCCAGGAGAGTGTGAATTTCATGGTCGTTTCTCCCTTACGCGCTCAACCCGCCGAACAGCGTCGGCATGTCGAGCGGGCGGAAACCGTAATGGTTCATCCAGCGGACGTCCGCGTTGAAGAAGTCGCGCAGGTCCGGCATGCCGTATTTCAGCATGGCGATACGGTCGAGGCCCATGCCCCAGGCAAAACCCTGGAACTCGTCCGGATCGAGCCCGCCGGCGCGCAGCACGTTCGGGTGCACCATGCCGCAGCCCAAGATTTCCATCCAGTCGGTGCCCTCGCCGAACTTGACGATCGGGCCGGAGCGGTCGCACTGGATGTCCACTTCGAAGCTCGGTTCGGTGAACGGGAAGAAGGACGGGCGGAAGCGCATGGTGACGCTGTCGACCTCGAAGAAGGCCTTGCAGAATTCTTCGAGGATCCAGCGCATGTTGCCGACATGCGACTTGCGGTCGACGACAAGGCCTTCGACCTGGTGGAACATCGGCGAATGGGTCGCATCGCTGTCCTGGCGATAGGTCTTGCCGGGGATGATGATGCGGATCGGCGGCTTCTGCGATTCCATGGTGCGCACCTGCACCGGCGAGGTATGGGTGCGCAGAACCTTGCGCTCGCCGTTCTCGTCCGGCTGGAAAAAGAAGGTGTCATGCATCTCGCGGGCCGGATGGCCTTCCGGGAAATTGAGCGCCGTGAAGTTGTAGTAGTCGGTCTCGACGTCCGGGCCTTCGGCGATCGAAAAGCCCATGTCGCCGAAGATGGCGGTGATCTCGTCGACGATCTGGCTGATCGGATGGATGCGGCCGCGCTCGGCGGGCGAGGAGCGCACGGGCAGCGAGACGTCCACCGTCTCGGCCTTGAGGCGAGCCTCGATCGCCGCGTCCTTCAGCACCGTCTTGCGTTCGGCGATGGCGTCGGTGATCTCGTTCTTCAGCGCGTTGATCGCCGCGCCGCGGGTCTGGCGCTCTTCCGCCGACATCGAGCCCAGCGTCTTCAGGAGCTCGGAGACGGAGCCTTTCTTGCCAAGCGCACCAACGCGCACGGCCTCGATCGCCGCCTCGTCGCCGGTGCCGGCGATTTCCGCCAGAAGCGAAGTTTTCAGGTTTTCCAGATCGGACATGGTTTCTTCCGTTTGATGCTCGGCGAGATGTATTGCGAGGTCGTGACGGCTGTTTGTCGGAATGACGTGCGGGAGTGCCAAAAGAAAAACCCGCGCCAGCCGTAACCAGCGCGGGTTTCCCAAAATCAGTAAAGCTCAATAAGCTTGGGAAGCGCTGGTTAACGAACCGCGCTTTCAAACTCGTTGGTGGTGCCGGCTTCCTTGAGATACTCAAGTGCCTTCTTCGAAGCGGCAACCAGAGCACCGAATGCTTCCGGCTCATGGATTGCCATGTCGGAGAGAACCTTGCGGTCGACTTCGATGCCAGCCTTGTTGAGGCCATCGATGAAGCGGCCGTAGGTCAGGCCGAATTCGCGGACGGCAGCGTTGATACGCTGGATCCACAGAGCGCGGAAATTGCGCTTCTTGACGCGACGGTCGCGCGTGGCGAACTGACGCGAACGATCGACGGCAGCCTTTGCTGCGCGGATCGTATTCTTGCGGCGGCCGTAGAAACCCTTGGCTGCCTTCAAAGTCTTGGTGTGCTTGGCGCGGGAAGTGACGCCCCGTTTTACGCGTGCCATGTCATGATCTCCTTAACTGATCCAAAAAGTGACGAGGGTCTCAGAGACCGTTCGGCAGGTAGTTCTTGATAACCTTCTTGCCATCGGGTTCGGCAAGGATCATCGTTCCGCGCGCATCGCGGATGAACTTGTTGGACCGCTTGATCATGCCGTGGCGCTTGCCAGCGGCGGCTGCAACGACTTTGCCGGTCGCGGTGATCTTGAACCGCTTCTTGGCAGCCGATTTCGTCTTCATCTTGGGCATTTTGCTACTCCAGTTTTGTATCGAAACCGCAGACGAGGCTGGTTTCAAGCATTTAGAACAGCCACGGCATGCCCTGCCGGACCGTTCGGAACGCGCGCTTATAACCGCAGTCGGTGGAAAGCGCAATGGGAAAGAAAAACGCGGCAAAAGCCCGGCCGAAATGCCGGCAGATCCGCGAAAAGCAGGAAGTGCGGCGCTTATTTCGGCGCCAGCACCATCATCATCTGGCGGCCTTCGAGCTTCGGCTCGGCTTCCACCTTGGCAATTTCCGTGGTGTCGTCCTTCACCTGAAGCAGAAGCTTCATGCCGAGTTCCTGGTGGGCCATTTCACGGCCACGGAACTTCAGCGTCACCTTGACCTTGTCGCCGTCTTCGAAGAAGCGGTTCATCGCCTTCATCTTCACGTCATAATCATGCGTGTCGATGTTCGGGCGCATCTTGATTTCTTTGATTTCGACGATCTTCTGCTTCTTGCGGGCCTCGGCGGCCTTTTTCTGGTTCGCGTATTTCAGCTTGCCGAGATCGAGGATCTTGCACACCGGCGGTTCGGTGTTCGGCGAAATCTCGACAAGGTCAAGGCCGGCGTCCTCGGCCATCTTGAGGGCCTGCTCGGTCGGAACGATGCCAAGGTTGACGCCTTCGGCATCGATAAGCTGGACCTTCGGGATACGAATTTCCCGGTTAGAGCGCGGCCCGTCCTTAACAGGGGCATCGGTTTTGAATGGTCTGCGGATGGTCGTATTCTCCTAGATTGTTTCGGACCGCAGCGACACATCGAGAGCGTCCGGCTTGCGGCCGACGGCAATGTCGTGATCGCTACGGCGAAGTCAATAGCACAGCCCATCGAAAAAATCACCTGCTGTCCGCATGTCGCGAATCTGTTTTATAAGCGCTGCCAAGCGCAAGGATTCCGCCATGACAGAAGCCGCCAACATCACCCAGAAAACGACCACCGTCGGCTCCGGATCCTCGGCGCGGGAGATCGCGATCATCCATCGGGCGGCGCGCAGGAAGAAGCCCGGGCCGGCCTTCGTCTGGCTCGGCGGCTACCGGTCGGACATGGCGGGCACCAAGGCAGTCGAGCTCGATGCATTTGCAGGCGAACTCGGGCTTGCCGCCATCCGGTTCGACTATTCCGGCCACGGCATTTCCGGCGGCGTCTTTCGCGAGGGCACGATCTCGCGCTGGCTGGAAGAGGCGATCGCCGTTCTCGACGACATCAAGCCGAAGCGCGTGATCCTGGTCGGCTCCTCGATGGGCGGCTGGATCGCACTGCGCCTGGTGCAGGAATTAAGGAAGCGCAAAAAGGCCGCGAAGATCGACGGCATCGTGCTGATCGCGCCGGCGCCGGACTTCACGGCGGAACTCATCGAGCCCAGCCTCACCGACAAGGAACGGCAGTCGCTTGCCGAACGCGGCTATTTCGAGGAGCACTCCGAATACAGTCCCGAACCCAATATCTATACGCGCGACCTCATCGAGGACGGCCGTCGGAACCTGGTGATGACGGGCATTATCGAGACCGGCTGCCCGGTTCACATCCTGCAGGGCATGAAGGACCCGGACGTGCCTTATACGCATGCGCTGAAGCTCGTCGAATTCCTGCCGGCCGACGATGTCGTCCTGACACTCATCCGGGACGGGGATCATCGGCTTTCCAGGCCGCAAGACATCGAAAAGTTGAAAACTGCCGTGTCGGGACTAATACTTAATGATTAAATTTTGGGCTGATACAAAAATGTTGCAGCCTTAACCATAATGCCAACGGCGACCCGTTAACAAAAGTCACCGATTGACTCTTTCTCCCGTCCGCCCTTAACCTTTCATTAGGATTTGAAGGGACGGGTCCATGAAGATAGCCTTGCAGGCACGGCGTTTCGCCGTGATCCTAGTTAGCGTACTTGTACCAGTGAGTGCTGCAGTTCCGGCTCCAAGGCCAATGGCCGCGATGGTCACCGGCGCAGTTACATCCCAGCCGATCGGCCACTACGAATTCTGCCAGAGATATGCGGCGGAATGTTCGATCAAGAGCCGCTCCGCTCCTTCCCCCAAGATCAGCGCAAAAGGCTGGGCGACCGTCCGTCAGATCAACCGGGCCGTGAACGCCCGCTACATCGCCAAGACCGACAAGGAAGTCTACGGCCGCGAAGAGGTCTGGAGCTATCCGACGAATTTCGCCGACTGCGAAGATTATGCGCTCGAAAAGCGCAAGGAACTGGCGGCCCAGGGCTTTGCCCTTTCCGACCTGCTGATGACCGTCGTCCGCAAGCCGGACGGCGAAGGCCATGCGGTCCTGACGCTCCGCACCTCCGAAGGCGACTTCATCCTGGACAACCTCGATAACGAGGTGAAGCCCTGGTATGCGACGCCATACACTTTCCTGAAACGTCAGGCCTCGTTCAATACGGGCCGCTGGGTCACCATCGAGAACGGCCGCGACCTCCTGGTCGGCGCGCTGAAATAAATCGCACCATTCAGTATCGGTTAATATTCGCCCGCAACCATTGAGATTGCGGGCGAATGTTTTTAGTATCGCCTTATGGAAGACATTTCCTCAATGGGTCCAACCTGCTAGGAGGAAATCTCTGAAACCGGAGCGGGTTGTGCGTGACGAGGTGATGACAGGTTTGCCACGCGCGGCCCGTGCGACCAGGCCCACCCTCCCGATCTTGCTGACCGGCGGCTTCCTCGTTGTCCTGCTGGTGGTCGCCGGCCTCATTGTCCTCGAGAACTATCGAAATGCCCTGAAAGAGGGCGAAGCGCGTGCGCTCTCGTCCGCACATGTGGTCGCTGCTCATCTGGAATGGATGATCGAGGCAAGCGACCAGGCCCTGCGGCGCGTCGAAACCGCGATGGACGGCCGGCCGGTCGATGGCTCGCCCGCTCTTGCAGCCGACCTGTCGCGGGCTGTCGGACAGTTACCGGCGGGTTTCCAGTATTCGCTTCTGGATGCCGCCGGCATGGTCCGCTTTTCCAATACCGGCAACAATACCGCTGCAAACGTATCCGACAATCATAGCGAACGCGCCTATTTCGAGAGGTTGAGGGATAGCCAGGAGCTGACCTTCACCCGGCTGCTCGACAATGAGCGTGCCGGAAAACCCTCCTTCACCATCGCACGACGGATCGACCGAGACGGGATTTTCCAGGGCGTCGCCAGCATTACCATCCCGAACGAGAGCCTGGACGTGTTCTGGGCCTCGATGGGGCTGGGGCCGAACTCCACGATCTTGATCATCAGGGATGACGGCTGGCTGATGGCCCGGCGCCCGGCGACCACGCGCGCCATCGATCTCAGCACCACCCCCTGGTATCCGATGACCCGTCAAATGTCCTCGGGCTTCTACCACAACCCGGTCTCGCCGATCGACGGCCATGCCCGCATCGTCGCCTTCTGGAAGGTCTCCGGCTGGCCACTGATCGCCCTTGCGGCGATCGACCGGCAGGAAGTTCTCGACCAGTTCTGGCGTAATCTCATGTCGGACGCATTGATCATGCTGCCGTTGATGGCGCTGCTGGTCGTCGGGGCTTTCTGGATCAACCGTCTTCTTTATCGCACCGCAGCGCGCAACGAGGATCTGGAGCAGGCGGTGGAGCGCAACCGCTTTCTGCTGCGGGAGATCCATCACCGGGTGAAGAACAATCTCCAGGCGGTGCTGGCGCTGGTTCGGCTGCAGGCGCTGCCCGTCGAAGCACGCGACGACATGGCGAGACGCATCGCAGCCATGATCGCCGTGCACGAACAGATCTACCAGAACGACCAGTTCGAGCAGGTCGAGGTGGCGCCCTATGCCACCAAGCTGATCACCGACATCGCATCGAGCTACGAGACGCCTGTCGCGCTCGACCTCAGGCTGCAGGCGCTTACCGTCGATCGCGAACAGGCCCTGCCGCTTGGAATGATCATCAACGAGGTCGTGTCCAACTCGTTCAAATATGCCTTTGCCGGCCGTCAAAGCGGCATGCTTTCCGTTGAGCTGCGCGAAGACGGCGACAATCTGAGCCTGGTCATCCGCGACGACGGGCCGGGCATCGAAGCCTTCAGCCGGGCGGGAGGCATGGGCAGCAAACTGATCGCCAATTTCGTCAAGCAGCTCGGCGGGCATTTCACCACCCGCAACGACGGCGGGGCGGTGTTTTCGCTCGAGGTGCCACGGACACGGGTGCCGCAGGCAGCGGCTTGAGAAACGTTTTGAGCGTTTCAACAATAGACTTCCGGCTACTCGTTTAAGCTCAGGGAGTTTGCCGCACCGTATCCCGGCCTTTCGCCTCAGGCTCAGGGCGTTCAACGCTCAAAACGCTCCACTGGAGCGTTTTGCCGGCTTGCAGCCGTCGCGCTTCACCCATTCCCGATCAGAATGCCCGCGGCAAGCACCAGCGAACCGCCAACCACGACCTGGAAGACAGCCCGCAGAAACGGCGTTTCCATATAGCGGTTCTGGATGAAGGCGATGGCCCAGAGTTCGAAGAAAACGATGATCGCGGCAACGATGGTCGCGGTCCAGAAATGCGGAATGAGGTAGGGCAACGTGTGACCGAGGCCGCCGAGTGCCGTCATGATGCCGGAAGCAAACCCGCGCTTGATCGGCGAACCGCGTCCGGAAATCTTGCCATCGTCATGGGCGGCTTCGGTAAAGCCCATGGAAATGCCCGCGCCCACCGAGGCCGAGAGACCGATCAGGAAGGTCGACCAGGTGTCACCGGTGGCAAAGGCAGCCGCAAAGATCGGCGCCAATGTCGAAACCGAACCGTCCATCAGCCCGGCGAGGCCCGGCTGCACATAGGTGAGGATGAACTGGCGGCGGGCGGTCTCGTCCTCCTCCGTCTTCGCGTCGTCCGTCACGTGCTTGTCGCCGAGCATGCGGGCGATATCCTCATGGCCCTGTTCGGCGATCGCCAGATCGCCCAGCAATTGCCGCGTCGAGGCATCGGAGACCTGCTTTGCCGCTTCGGTATAAAAACGGAAAGCCTGTTGCTCCATGGCTTCCGCCTGTTCCCGGATATTGTCGAGCGGCAGGTTGCGGGTCAGCCAATCCGGCTTGCGTTCGTAGAAACCGCGTACATGCTCGCGGCGGATCAGCGGGATGCGCTCGCCGAAGCGCGAACGGAACATGTCGATCAGCATGTTCTTATGGGTCTGCTCGACCTCCGCCATGTCCTCGAACACCTTCGCGGATGCCGGAAACTGGTCCTTGAGGTTGTCCGCATAGGCAAGATAGATGCGCGCGTCCTCCTCTTCGGAAGCGATGGCGAGCGCCAGAATTTCCTTCTCGTCGAGAGAGGCGAATGGGCGCTTGGAGCTGGAGAGAAGACGGGCGAGCATGAAAAACCTCTTATTAGAATAATTCTAAACTAAGGCCTGGCCGGAAAACTTCAAGGGAATTCTGCCCTCCCGTCGATCGAAAAACGGGAGGACCGGCAACGCAATATCCGGAAAGCTTTGCTGCAGCGCAGCGTAATCTTCTGGATTTTTTTCTTGCTGTTCCCGAAATGAAAGGATTATGAGCGGCCCGCGCGGGCACAAATCCGGGCACCTCCCAAAGTTTAGAAGGCATAATCCCATGAACCGCAGAAACTTTTTCCGGCAGGCAGCGACCGCCGGCGTGGGCGCCGCTGCCGCGACCGCGCTTGCAGCACCGGCCATCGCCCAGGAATCCCCGAAGATCACCTGGCGGATGACCTCGTCGTTCACCAAGAACACCGACATCCTCTGGTCCGCCACCACCGACATCGCCGAAAGCGTCAAGGAAGCCTCGGACGGCAACTTTACGATCCACACCTTCGCCGCCGGCGAAGTGGTGCCGGCTCTCCAGGCGGCAGATGCCGTTTCCAACGGCACAGTCGAAATGGCGCATACCTGCGCCTATTACTATATCGGCAAGGACCCGACGTTTGCGCTCGGCACCGCCGTTCCGTTCGGTCTCAACGCCCGCCAGACCAATGCATGGTTCTCCGTCGGCGGCGGCAACGAGCTCCTCAACGAATTCCTCGGCAGCTACAATCTCTTCGCCTTGCCGGCCGGCAATACCGGTGCCCAGATGGGCGGCTGGTACCGCAAGGAAATCAACACGATCGAAGACCTGAAGGGCCTGAAGATGCGCATTGCCGGCCTCGCGGGCCAGGTGATGCAGAAGCTCGGCGTCACGCCGCAGCAGATCGCCGGCGGCGACGTCTATGCCGCTCTCGAAAAGGGCACGATCGACGCCACGGAATTCGTCGGCCCCTATGACGACCAGAAGCTCGGCTTCGTGAAGGTCGCGAAGTACTACTATTATCCGGCATGGTGGGAAGGCGGCCCGGCTGTCCACGCCTTCATGAACAAGGAAAAGTTCAACGCCCTGCCGAAGAGCTACCAGCGCATGATCAAGGATGCATGCGCCAATGCCAACCAGAACATGCTCTCCCGCTACGACACCAGCAACGCCAAGGCGCTGCGTCAGCTCGTTTCGGAAGGCGCGGTCCTGAAGCCGTTCAGCCCGGAAATCCTCGAAGCCAGCTACAAGGCTTCACAGGAAGTCTATGCCGAGCTCAACGCCAAGAACGCGGCCTTCAAGAAGATCTACGACAGCCAGCAAGCGTTCAAGAAGGAAGGCTATCTCTGGAACCAGATCGCCGAATACAGCTACGACACCTTCATGATGGTGCAGCAGCGCAAGGGCACGCTGTAATCAGCACCCGTTCGTGACGTCAAAAGCCCGGAGCATCGCTTCGGGCTTTTTTTGTTTGTCAGCCTTCGACAAGTTCGACGTCGCCGGCCATCCTGTCCCGCAGGCGCCCGACATCGCGGGCCGGCGAGGCCCCGAACTGGCGGGAATATTCGCGGCTGAACTGGGTGACGCTTTCGTAACCGACCGAAAAGGCGACCCGCGCCGTATCGCCCGCCTCGGCCAGCAGACGGCGGCGGGCTTCGTGCAGGCGGATGCTCTTCTGGTACTGGATCGGGCTCATGGCGGTCACCTCCTTGAAATGGCGGTGAAACACCGAGGCGCTCATGCCCGCAAGCCGCGCCAGTTCGTCGACCCTGAGCGGCGCATCGAAATGTGTGCGGATATGGCCGATCGCCCGGCGGACATGGCCGAGCCGGCTTTCCGGCCGCGCCAGCTGGCGGATCGCCGCGCCCGGCGGCCCCTGCAGCAGCCGATAGAGGATTTCCCGCTCGATCAGCGGGCCGAGCACACGAACATCCTGCGGCCGCTCGATCAGCCGGGCAAGGCGCAGGAAGGCATCGGCCAGTTCCGGCGTTACGGGACTTGTTCCGAAACAAGCGCCGTAGCAGACGACAGCGTCATCCGGCATATCGATCAGGATTTCGGCGATCGCCGCCATATCGAGCGTCAGGCTGAGCGCAAGATAGGGCTGTTCCGGGCTCGCATCGACAATCTGCCCGGAAGCCGGCACCTCCACGGAGGAGACGAAATAGCTCGCACTGTCGTAGTGCATCGCCTGGTCGCCGATCACCACGCATTTCGATCCCTGCAGAACGAGGCAGAGCATCGGCTCGTAAACGCTTGGCAGCATGCCGGTCGGGTTGTCGCCCTTCATGATGACAAGCCGGGGCACCGGCGTTTCGGTGCGGCGGCCGACAGCGCGTCGGGAAACAAGATCGCGGATTTCGTCCATGGGCTTGGTCATGCCCATGAAATGCCGATTGGCCGGCGCTCGCGCAAGAGGCCGAGCCGTTTCGACGATGCGGTCGGGAGGATTAGGCAAGAAATCGGCAGTTCTTGGCTCACGCCCCGGGGCTGCGCGCTGCCATCTGTGGCCGGCAACCACAGGAGTTTTGCACATGACCAAACAGAAGACAGCACTGATTACCGGCGCCAACCGGAGCATCGGCTACGAAATCGCAAGGCGGCTGGCGACAGAGGGTTACCGCGTCTGGCTCGGCAGCCGCGACGTCGGCCGGGGCGAAGAAGCCGCGAAAAAACTGCGCGACCAGGGGCTCGACGTGCATGTCCTGCAGCTCGACGTCACCAGTGATCAAAGCGTCGCCTCGGCGATCGCTGAACTCAGCCGCCAGACCGATCATCTCGATGCCCTCGTCAACAATGCCGGCATTGCCGAAAGCTTCACGCACCAGCCCTTCGACGAACCGATCGAGGTCGTCAAAGCGGTCTACGAGGTAAATACGTTCGGGCCGATCCGCCTCACCCAGGCCGCGCTTCCCCTGCTCAAGGCATCCGGCGCCGGGCGCGTGGTGATGCTGAGCAGCGAGCTCGGTTCGCTGAATTCCCTGCTCGATCCCGAAAACCAGTTCTATGGCATCAACGCGCTCGGCTACAATTCGTCAAAGACGGCGCTCAATGCGGTTACCGTCTCGCTCGCCAAAGCCGCAGAACCCTTCGGCATCAAGATCAATGCAGCCGATCCGGGCTATACCGCCACTGACATGAACGGCCATACGGGCTATCGCACCGTCGAACAGGCGGCAGAAGCGCCGGTGCGGCTTGCCACGCTCGGCCCGGACGGTCCGACAGCGGGCTATTTCTTCGACGACCAGACACTTTCCTGGTGAATGCCGCGGCCCGGTCGGCCCGAGGGTGGGCCGGGTACCGGTGCGAGATTTTGGAATTTCCTTGCCGTTGCCGAAATGAAAGGATTATGAGCGAAGCCGACAGGGCCGGTATGGCAGCACACACTTCGTTTCGAGGAGGATTTTCATGGACCGCAGACATTTCTTCAAGCAGGCGGCCACGGCCGGGGTCGGAGCAGCAGCGGCAACCGCATTGGCTGCTCCGGCGGTCGCGCAGGAAAGCCCACGCATCAGCTGGCGCCTGACATCGTCCTTCCCGAAAAGCCTCGACATCATCTTCAACGCCGCCAACCAGATCGCCGACAGCGTCAAAAACGCGACGGACGGCAAGTTCACCATCCAGACTTTCGGGGCGGGCGAAATCGTGCCGCCGCTGCAGGCGGCCGATGCGGTCGCCAACGGCACGGTCGAGATGGCGCATACCTGCTCCTATTATTACATCGGCCAGGATCCGGCCTTCGCGCTCGGCACTGCCATTCCGTTCGGCCTCAACGCACGCATGACCAATGCCTGGTTCGCCAATGGCGGCAACGACCTGATCAACGAATTCCTGGCGCCGCGTAAACTCTACGCCCTGCCCGCCGGCAACAGCGGCACCCAGATGGGTGGCTGGTTCCGCAAGGAAATCAATACGGTCGAAGACCTCAAGGGTTTGAAGATGCGCATCGCCGGCCTGGCAGGCCAGGTCATGCAGAAGGTCGGCATCACCCCGCAGCAGATCGCTGCCGGCGATGTCTACGCCGCGCTCGAAAAGGGCACGATCGACGCGACCGAATTCGTCGGTCCTTACGACGATCAGAAGCTCGGCTTCGTGAAGGTCGCGAAATATTACTATTATCCCGCCTGGTGGGAAGGCGGCCCGGCCATGCATGCCTTCTTCAACCTTGAGAAATTCAAGGGCCTGCCAAAGAGCTACCAGCAGATCCTGACCGATGCCTGCGCGGCCGCCAACATGAGCATGCTCGCCAATTACGACGCGCATAACGCCACCGCGCTCAAGAAGCTGGTCGCCGAAGGTGCGGTCCTGAAACCCTTCAGCCGCGAGATCATGGATGTCTGCTTCAAGGCGGCCATGGAAACCTATGCCGACCTCTCGGCCAAGAGCCCGGCCTTCAAGAAGATCTACGACAGCCAGCAGGCCTTCAAGAAGGATGCCTATCTCTGGGCGCAGATCGCCGAATATTCCTACGACACCTATATGATGACGCAGCAGCGCGCCGGTACGCTCTGACCGTCGCCGCAAAGACATGCAGAGCCCGGAGCGACCCTTCGGGCTTTTTGTTTAGAAGGCCGCTCGTTGCACCTCTGATCCGTGCGCTACGCCGGGCGCTCCGGCTGCGCCGAGAGGTCGCGCCGACAATATTACATTGTGAAATCAGGCCATTGAGCGAGAAAATCCGCCATGCGGGCAAGCCTCCGGAAAATTAAATCGCCGCGGGAGCATTGATTATCAGCGCACGAAGCCTATATTGACGTTATCGAAAATTGCTTGCGACCTTTGCATCCGGGCCAGGTGCCCAGTCAGATTTCCTATCAAATATCGATTAAAGCGGGCGAAATACTGTCCGCAATCTCTGGCGTTGAAAGGAAATCGTCATGAATACTGGGACCGTGAAGTGGTTCAATAGTACCAAGGGCTTCGGCTTCATTCAGCCTGATGACGGTGCAACGGACGTTTTCGTTCACGTTTCGGCTGTCGAACGCGCCGGCATGTCTTCGCTGACGGAAGGTCAGAAGATCTCCTACGAGATCGTCCGCGACCGTAAATCCGGCAAGAATTCGGCCGACAACCTTCGGGCCGCATAAGGATGTCATTCGCCTCTGCTGACCACGGATGTACTGGCGGCGACGGCTTGAATGACGGGAAGAGGTCGGGGTAGCGCCCGGCCTTTTTGTTTTGCTCCGGCCTTCGGCCGGTCCAGGCAAGCAGTTCGGCCCCGCGATTTGACGCGGGATCCACTCGCAATAGAAAGGATATAGTTTGCAGGTTCTAGTCCGAGACAACAATGTCGAGCAGGCACTCCGGGTGCTGAAGAAGAAGATGCAGCGCGAAGGCGTGTTCCGCGAGATGAAGGCGCGCAGCGCCTACGAAAAGCCCTCCGAAAAGCGGGCGCGCGAAAAGGCCGAGGCCGTGCGGCGTTACCGCAAGCTGGCCCGCAAGAAGATGCAGCGCGAAGGCCTGCTGCCGGCTCCCAAGAAAGTGGTCCGCCCCGCGCGCTGATCGCTCTGACCGCACGGACATCCCACCAGGAAGGAGGATATTATGGCCGCCACCAAGGACGAATTCTTCAATCCCACCAAGCTTTCCGCGCGTGACAAAGCTGCCGCGACAGATCTTACCGCGCGCTCCATCATTTCGGCGGAAGCGACCCAGCGGGAAAAGAAAACCGAGAAATTGCGTCAGCTTCGCCTCGAACGCGAAGCTGCCGAGCCGACCCCGGCTCCGGTTCGAGCCAAGGGCCGCAAGGCTCCGGCCGAGCACTGAACGTCAAAAAGAGCCCGGGATTTTCCGGGCTCTTTTTGTTTTCGGGCTGCGCATGTCCGAACGGCTCAGGCGGGCTGAAGCTGTGCCGGCTGGCGCGGCAGCGGCGGAAAGGCGAGAGCGATCGCCACGGCCCCGAGGCCGACCAGCGCCGACCCAAAAAACAGCCAGTCGTAATTGGCGAAATGGTCGAAGGCCCAGCCGCCGGCAAGAGGCCCGAAGGCCATGCCGATGCTCGACAGCATGGTTGCTGCGCCGAACACGGTGCCCATGATCTTCGGCCCGAAATAGTCCCGCGCCAGCACCGCATAAAGCGGCATGACACCGCCATAGGTGCCGCCGAAAATCACCGCCAGCATGTAGAACTGGCTGAGATCGCTCGCCATCGTATAAGCCGCTATGACCGCCGCCTGGATCATCAGCCCGCCGATCAGCACCGGCTTGACGCCCAACCGGTCGGCCAGCACGCCGAAGAGGATGCGACCGCCGAGGCCTGCCGCCCCTTCGACGCTGTAGATGCTGACCGCCGCCATCGGCGCCACGCCGCAGAACATCGCATAGCTCACCATATGGAAGATCGGCCCGGAATGGGCCGCGCAGCAGGCGAAGAAGGTAAATCCGAGCACCAGGAACTGCGGCGAGCGGAACACCCTCGCCAGCGGCATGCCGGCGCCTTCAGCGCCAGGCTCCGAAACCGTGCCCTCCGCAACGGTCAGGACCGGTGGATTGCGGACGAAGAAAGCGGTCGGCAGGAGCAGGATCCAGGCGCCGATGCCGATGAAGAGCATGGCCAGACGCCAGTCGTCGTAGGCGGTAATCAGCCAGCGGGCGAAAGGCGAGACGGTCATCGGCGCCATGCCCATGCCGGCCGATACCAGCGAGACCGCCAGACTGCGATGTTCGTCGAACCAGGACATGGTGACGGCGATCATCGGTGCGAAAAAGGCGCTGGCGGCAAGCCCGACGAGGCAGCCGTAGATCAACTGAAAGGCGATCAGGCTTTGCGTCTGACTGGCGAGTACCAACGCCAGACCGAGAAGTACCGCCCCGATCAGCACAACGATCCGTGCGCCGAAGCGGTCGCTCAACGTGCCCCACATGAAGCCGCCGAGGCCCATGACGACGAAATTCAGCGTCATCGCGCTTGAAATGCCGGCATGCGACCAACCGGTCGCCCTGGCGATCGGCTCCAGAAAAATGGCAAGCGAAAACATCGTGCCGACGGCAACGCAGCCCATCAGGGCGCCGGCTGCGACGATGACCCAACGATAATTGCTACTCATGTCTACTCCCCATTGTCACAGGTTCCGAGATCAGGACGGATGGCGCTACATCGCAATGCCATCCTTGAACCCAGGACGCGTGAGCGCCTCCCCTCCCGACAGACGCAACCGATTTTTTTTCGCAACCGGATTTGGAGATCATACAACAAAAGCCCCGCACGCGGCGGGGCTCTTCAAATCTCCTGATCCTGGTGACGTCTAGCTGCTGCCCGTGTTGGGACGGTTCTTGCCGACATTGGTGTTCGTCGACGCCGTCTTGCCGTCGGGGTTCTGGCCATAATAGGTGCCGCCGAGGTGGCCACCGGAACTGGTGTTCTCGACCTGCTTCTCAGCGCGTTTCACGGCCTGTTGCACATCACTCTTGCTCATGTCTGCCTCCAGCTTTTGGGGTTGGTGACAGAGGCGTAACCGCTCGGTAGCCGAAGTGTTCCCACTCATTTTTCGACCGGGCGCAAGCGCCTGCACCGAGGCTTCGCACGCGGTAAACAGGCTTTGCTCTTGACGAAGCGCAAACATGCTTCTATTGGGGAACGATCGTTTCCAAATTAAGCCGCCATCATGGATATCAATGCTACGACGCGCCCGCCGGGTCGTCCCCGCGAATTCGAGATCGAAGAGGCCCTCGACAAGGCGATCGTCGTCTTTTCCGAGAGGGGCTATCATGCGGCCTCGATTTCCGAACTCAAGGACGCCATGGGGCTTGCCGCCGGCAGTCTCTACAAGGCGTTCAAGGACAAGAAGGCGATCTTTCTCGCGAGCTTCGACCGTTACAAGCAAGTCCGCAACGCCGTCCTCGATGAGGAATTGGCCGGCGGCGAGAACGGCCGCGACAAGGTTTCCCGCATGCTGCGCTTTTACGCCGAAGCCTCGCATGGAGAGAACGGCCGGCGCGGCTGTCTGGTCGTCGGAACGGCGATCGAGCTTGCGGTCTACGATGCCGAGGCCGCCGAGCGGGTCGATCGCTCCATGGCGCGCAGCGAAGCCCTGTTCGAAACCCTGATCCGCGAGGGCCATGCGGATGGCTCCATTCCGACAACAACCGATCCGGCCGCCACCGCACGCCTTCTGCTGTCGGTAACCCAGGGGCTCAGGGTGCTGGGCAAGACCGGCCCGAGCCGTGAGCGGGCCCTTTCCGTGGTCGACACGGCCATGAGACTTCTCGACTGATTTTATCCGATCCTTCCTCCCAAGGAGCTTTCCATGACTACCAATACCGCAACGATGGCCACGCCGGCGGCCACTTCAGGACTGTCCGCCGCCATGACCTTCGTGATGGCCGCAGCCTGCGGGCTCGTCGCCGCCAACCTCTATTATTCCCAGCCGCTCGCAGGCCCGATCGCTGCCTCGATCGGCCTGCCGGCACATGCCACCGGCCTCATCGTCACGCTGACGCAGATCGGCTACGGCCTCGGCCTGCTGCTGGTCGTGCCGCTTGGCGACCTTCTCGAAAACCGCCGGCTGATCCTCACCATGATCGGCGTCGTCACGCTGGCGCTGCTCGGTGCCGGCCTGTCGACCGCGTCGGTGCCGTTCCTTGCCGCGTCGCTCGCGATCGGCATCGGCTCCACCGCCGTGCAGATGATCGTGCCGTTCGCTGCGAGCCTCACCAACGACGCCAATCGCGGGCGGGTGGTCGGCAATGTCATGAGCGGTCTGATGATCGGCATCATGATGGCCCGTCCGGTTTCAAGTTTCGTTGCCGAAATCTCCTCCTGGCATGCCGTCTTCTTCCTGTCGGCGGCGGTGATGATCCTGCTCGGTTTCGTGCTTGCCGCCCGGCTGCCGAAGCGCGTGCCGCAAACGAAGCTCTCCTATGCCGCTCTGCTTGCCTCGATGGGGAGCATCTACGCCAGCCAACCGGTCCTGCGCCGCCGGGCCTTCTACCAGGCCTGCCAGTTCGCCACGTTCAGCCTGTTCTGGACGGTGACGCCTTTGGTTCTCGCCGGTCCCGCCTTCCATCTCAGCCAGGCCGGTATCGCGCTGTTTGCGCTCGCCGGCGTTGCCGGCGCCATCGCCTCGCCGATCGCCGGACGCCTTGCCGACCGCGATCTCGGCCGGCCCGCGACGGTCTTCGGCATCGCCGCCGTCGCCGTCGCCTTCCTGATCACGCACATCGCGCCGGAGGGCTCGGTCGTCGCGCTTGCGCTTCTGACCCTTGCCGCCATCCTGCTCGATTTCGGCGTGACGATGACGATGGTGATCGGCCAGCGGTCGATCTACAATCTCGGCGCGGACCTGAGAAGCCGGCTCAACGGCCTCTATATGGCGACCTTCTTCTGCGGCGGCGCAATCGGCTCGGCCGTCGGCGCCTGGGCCTTTGCCGAGGGCGGCTGGCTGCTCGCCTCCTCGATCGGCCTTGCCCTGCCTGTTGTGGCCTTCCTTTATTTCCTGACGGAAAAGCGCATCCGGATCTGAGCCGATAGGACAAGATCACGTTTAAGGACGACCTCGAACGTGATCGAGGTCGTCAACCTGCCCTCCCCCTGCCAGGGATCAGCCTTCTTTTCCCAGATCGAAAGAGGCTCCCATGCGACCCACCCTCCATCTTGTTGCCCTTGTGCTTGCGGGTATCGGCAGTTCGCCCCTTCTTGCCGCCGATCCGGTCGGTGTCCGGAAAATCAGCGTGGTTTCGCCCGAGCGCGACCGGGCACTTGCGGTCACCGTCTGGTACCCGTCAAAGGGTGACGGCGAAAAGACTTTCATCGGCGACAACCGGATTTTCGAGGGATCGCCTGCTTCCAAGAACGCGTCCCTCGAAAGCGGCCGCTTTCCACTCGTGCTCCTGTCCCATGGCTCCGGTTCCCGCGCCGAAGGCATGACCTGGATTGCCACCAAGCTTGCCGAAGCGGGTTTCATCGTCGCCGGCCCCAATCATCCCGGCACCACGAGCGGCGATTCCACGCCGGCCGCCACGCCCAAGATCTGGGAACGCACCCAGGACCTCTCCGACGTCATCACCGCCTTGACCGGAGAAGCCCCCTGGAAGACGGCAATCGACGCGGAGCATATCGGCGTTCTCGGGTTCTCGCTCGGCGGCAGTACGGCGACTGAGCTTGCCGGCGCCCGTGCCGATCTCGATGCCTACAAACGATATTGCGACGACTATCCGGCCATGATGGATTGCACCTGGTTCCGAGGCGGGCGCGGTTTTGCCGATGGCGAACAGGTCGCGGTCGAGACATTCGCTCTCGAAACCGTCGACAGGACACGCTTCGAACGATCGAACCGCGATCCGCGCATCACCGCGGCCGTCATCGTCGATCCCGGCCTTGCGATGGCTTTCACGGCAGCCAGCGTGAGTGCCATCGATATTCCGGTGACCTTTATCAATCTCGGCGGCGCCGGCAAGATTCCGGCTGCCGTATACGCCCGACCATTGGCCAGCCAGGCACCTGACGCCGCTTACGCGCAGGTCGAGAATGCCGACCATTTCAGCTTCCTGCCCGTCTGCAAACCGGATGCGGCGGAATTCCTGAAATCTATCGGCGAGCAGGATCCTATCTGCGATGAAACCGGCCGGCAGCGTGCCGAAATCCACCGGGAACTGACCGGGCTGATCGTCACCGCATTCGACAAGGCGCTGAAATCCGGCGATTGAGCGAGAGGCTATTTTGACGGTTTGGGAATACCGGAAAGTGCCGTGCCATCCTTGGCCCGGCTCGTAAGATGTAGGAAGGTGCCGTCCCTAAACTCGAAGAAGTGCGCACCTTTGGGACCTTCCTCATTGAGTACGCCGGAGAAGACGATGAGCCGGCTATCCTTCCGGTAATAGAACGGATCGCCCTCGCCCCAGCAACAGACGGAATAGGGAAGAAAGACGACCTTACCGCTGCGGGCATCGATCACCGCGCCGCCGAGACATTCCGCCCCGCAGCCCCAGGTGGCGAGGATATAGTGGCCGGCGAAGTTCACCGGCTGGGTGGCCGCCTGCTTCAGCCGCGTCGCGAAAGCCCGATCGTCCTTGGTGGCCAGTCTTACCGGCGCATGCGGACCCGCATAGACCTCTTCGGCGAACTGGAGGAATTTCGGAGCGTCCTGCGCCGCTGAGGCGAAGGAGAAACCCAGCCAGATAAAAGCGATCGATGCAAATCTGAGAAAACCACGCATCATCTTTCCGATACCTCCCGGCTCTGGAGAACCACGTCCTGAAAGCGGTGCATTGGCAGCATGGGATGTTGCTCGAAACGGCGATCGCCGCTTTGCGAGAGCCCCCGGTTTCCCGGGAATAGCGGGACCGGCCGATGGCCGATCCACTGGCTTGCGGAACTTCATTCGACCAGATTGATTTCCTCGGTCTCGCCGCCTTCGCAGACGTAGCAGCAATCTTCGCAGACTTCCTTGTTGCCCGGGCCCGTGCCCCAATAGGTCTGCTTGTCGCCGGAGACCCAGGCGCCGTAGCAGATGTTCTCGCCCTGCTGGCAGGACAGATGGATCTGCTTGGTTTCGCCGTCATCCAGATAATAGACCTGGTTGCCACCGGGCCAGACATGCTTGCGGTCCTGGCTGTAGAGCTCGACTTCGACGGCGTTCGGATGCTCGTTGCGCATCATGAAGCTCACGTCGGCAGACAGGGCCTGTCCGGCCGCGGAGCAGATGGTTGCGGTAAGAACAGCCATCAAGGCTGCGCGGCGCATCGCCGGCAGCGAATTAAAAATCAGCATAACGTCCCCCATGAAAGCGCCTGATCAATCGGCGCAGGTTCATATGCCCTGATTTGCAAGAATAAATCGAGCTGGATGGACTTCTCTTGCCGGATTTTTTCTTCGCGGCCTCAAGCAACGCGCTTGTAGAACAGCGTGGTCCCGCAGAAACCGCCTTGCGGCCACATGGCATAATCCGGGATAACGCCGACCCGCTCCCAACCGAAGCGCGGATAGATCTTTTCCGCGTCGCTGCCGGTCGCGGTATCGAGCACCAGAAGCGTGCGGCCGCGCCGCGCCGCCTCCGCTTCCACCGCGTCCATCAGCTTGCGCGACAGGCCGAGCCCGCGGGCGGAGCGATGCACCAGGAGTTTCATCAGGTCGCCGCGATGCGGCTGGTTCGGCTTGGCGGCAAGGCCCACCTGCACGGTGCCGACAACCCTTCCCTCCACTTCAGCCGCTGCGAGGATGATGCCGCCTTTTTCGACCGCATCGGCAATCTCCTGCCAGTAGCTGACCGCGTCCTGTGGCCCGAAGGGCAGCATGAAGCCGAGCGAAGCGCCGCCATTGACGCAGTCGGACAAGGTCTCGGAGAGATCGGCTATCGCGGCGCGGGTTTCGCCGGCATCGAGGATGCGAATGGTGACGTTCATCTTGAAATGGCTCCTGGCATCTTAAAAATCCCCTGATGAAAAGTGTTCAGCGGCCGCGGTCGAGAACGACGGCGTAACGGGCTGGCTGGTCGGATGGATTGTGGAAATCGAAGGCGTTGCCGATATCCATGTAGAGGCAATCGCCGGGATGGAGTGTGTGGACCGTCTCGCCGATGATCATCTCCAGCACCCCTTCGAAGAGCCAGACATGCTGGGTCATCACCCGGCTTTGCTCGCGCGGCGGGAAACTCACCCGCGCATGCGCCGGGAAGTCCACCTCGACGATATCGACGCGCGATGGCGTGCCCGGCGGTGAAACCGAGCGGCGCAGATAACCCGTATGCGGATCGCGCCAGAGCTTCTGTTCCGCCCTGCGGATGAGCGGCGAATTGCGGGTGTCGTCGTCGGCGAAGAAGGCGGAAAGAGAAAGCCCGAGCGCTTCCGAAAGCCTCGCCAGCAACGCCGCAGTCGGGCTCGCCTCCGCCCGCTCGATCCTGGAAATCATCGCGCGGCTGACGCCGGAACGGTTCGCCAGTTCGTCGAGCGTCAACCCGGCGCGGGCGCGCAGGCTCTTCAGCCGGTCGCTGATGGCGTTTTCGATGTCATGATCCGTCTGTTCCATGATCTGAGAATTGCATTCTCCTATCATAGAATCAAGTGGGACGATGGTGGAAAGGCGAATTTTACCGGCGATGGCGCTTCCGCGATAGCTCCTGTCATGTTCCATCGGCTATGGAGCAGTATCAGGCTTCAAGTCGGCGGAAATCGCCGACGCCTGCGCCTCCGGAGAAACGAGATGAACGGCCAGACAATCGAGACGGCGTCGCCCCTGTCGATCGCGAGCATCGTCGTCTCGATGACGATTGCCGCCATCGGCAGCGGCATCATGTCCGCCTATGTTCCTTTCGTGCTGACGCAGACGGGCGACACCTGGGCCGCCGGCGCCGCCGTCCCGACGCTCGCCTTCGGCGGCCTCATCGGCTGCATCGTCGGCGGGCCGCTGATCCGCCGGGTCGGCCATGCCCGCCTGTTTCCCTGCTCGATGGCGATGGTCATCATCGCTGCCGTGCTGATCGCCATCAACCCGCCGCCGATCTGGTGGGTCTTGGCGCGCGGCGTCTATGGAGCGGCCTCCAACGTCAATTTCATCATCGCCCAGAGCTGGCTCAACCACGCCGCTTCGAATGAATGGCGCGGCCGGGCGATGTCCTTCTTCTACATGGCCTTCGTGCTCGGCCTCGGCGCCGGCGCCTGGATTTTCGGCCGCATTCCGACAGACGGCAACCTCGCGCCGCTTGCCGTCGTCTTCGTCACCGCGCTGTCGATCCTGCCGATCGGGCTCACCCGCCTGCCCAACCCGCCGGCACCCGCCAATGTCAATGTCGACATCAAAATGGCCTGGCGGATCTCTCCGGTCGGGCTGATCGGCGTGCTCGCTTCGGGCGGGCTGTCGATGGTGGTGCAGGGCTTCGTGCCGATCTACGCCACCACCAACCACGTGGCGCAGGCGGACGTCGCGCTTTTGATGCTGGTGATGCAGACCGGGCTGCTGTTCGTGCAATATCCGCTCGGCATGCTGTCGGACCGTATCGACCGCCGTTTCGTGCTCCTGATCACCTGCGGGCTGATCGTCGCGGCCGGGTTGGCGGCGCTGTTCGTGTCCTTCTCGATGATGATCCTGCTGATGCTCGTCTTCCTCGTCTTCGGCGGCGCGGTCGAGACCGTCTATTCGGTCGCCAATGCGCATGCCAACGACCGGGCCGATCCCGGCGATTTCGTGCCGCTCTCCTCGACGCTTCTGGTCGCCTGGTCGACGGCGGCCACCATCGTGCCGCTCGGGGTGACGCTGCTTACCCCCGTTTTCGGCCAGCATACGTTCATCTATGCGGTGATCCTGGTGGCGATCGCCTATGGGGCTTACGTGATCTGGCGCCTCAAGGAGCGCGAGGGCGTGCCTTCCGACGAGCGGGAGAATTTCGGACTGCGCAGCGCCCAGCTTCCGAACGCCTCGGTCATGACCGGTCCGGAGGCGGAAAAGCCCGGCAAATAGCCTAAGCCGAAGGGCTTTATCCTCAACGAAAGGTTATCTTTCCGCTTTGCGGCAGGGATTCGCGCTGCTATATGCGCGAGCCATGAGCACCAATTCCACCCGCACTCCGCTTGACCATATCCGCAATTTCTCGATCGTGGCGCATATCGACCACGGCAAGTCGACGCTCGCCGACCGGCTGATCCAGACGACCGGCGGTCTTGCCGAGCGCGACATGTCGGAACAGGTGCTGGACTCGATGGATATCGAGCGCGAGCGCGGCATCACCATCAAGGCCCAGACCGTGCGCCTGCACTACAAGGCGAACAACGGCGAGACCTATATCCTGAACCTCATCGACACGCCCGGCCATGTCGACTTCGCCTATGAAGTGTCGCGGTCGCTGTCTGCCTGCGAAGGTTCTCTTCTCGTCGTCGACGCGTCTCAGGGCGTCGAGGCGCAAACGCTCGCCAACGTCTACCAGGCGATCGACAACAACCACGAGATCGTCACCGTCCTCAACAAGATCGACCTGCCCGCCGCGGAACCCGAGCGGATCAAGGAGCAGATCGAGGAAGTGATCGGCATCGACGCCTCGCAGGCCGTGCTGATCTCGGCCAAGACCGGGCTTGGCATTCCCGACGTGCTCGAAGCGATCGTCCACCAGCTGCCGCCGCCGAAAAGCGAGCTCGGCGAAAAGGGCCCGCTCAAGGCGCTCTTGGTCGACAGCTGGTACGACACCTATCTCGGCGTCATGGTTCTGGTGCGCATCATCGATGGCGTGCTCGCCAAGGGCCAGACCATCCGCATGATGGGTACCGACGCCAAGTACCAGGTCGAGCGCGTCGGCGTGCTCACCCCGAAGATGCTGGCCGTCGATAGCCTCGGCCCCGGCGAGATCGGTTTCTTCACCGGTTCGATCAAGGAAGTGGCCGATACCCGCGTTGGTGATACGATTACCGAAGACAAGCGCCCGACCGCCAAGGCGCTGCCGGGCTTCAAGCCGGCCCAGCCGGTGGTGTTCTGCGGCCTCTTCCCCGTCGATGCGGCCGACTTCGAGGACCTGCGCGCCGCGATGGGCAAGCTGCGCCTCAACGACGCCTCCTTCTCGTTTGAAATGGAAAGCTCGGCGGCGCTTGGCTTCGGCTTCCGCTGCGGTTTCCTCGGCCTGCTGCATCTGGAAATCATCCAGGAACGCCTGGAGCGCGAATTCGACCTCGACCTCATCGCCACGGCGCCTTCGGTCGTCTACCAGCTGACGATGACCGACGGCACCGAGCGCGAACTGCATAATCCGGCCGACATGCCCGACGTGGTCAAGATCGAGGAAATCCGCGAGCCGTGGATCAAGGCGACGATCCTGACCCCGGACGACTATCTCGGCGGCATCCTGAAGCTTTGCCAGGATCGGCGCGGCATCCAGACCGAGCTGACCTATGTCGGCAAGCGCGCCATGCTCACCTACGAGCTGCCGCTCAACGAAGTGGTGTTCGATTTCTACGACCGCCTCAAGTCGATCTCCAAGGGCTATGCCTCGTTCGACTACCATCTGCACGGCTATCGCGAGGGCAACCTTGTGAAGATGTCGATCATGGTCAATGGCGAGCCGGTCGATGCGCTGTCCATGCTCGTCCATCGTTCTGCGGCGGAGAAGCGCGGCCGCGACATGTGCGAGAAGCTGAAGGACCTGATCCCGCGGCACATGTTCAAGATCCCCATCCAGGCGGCGATCGGCGGCAACGTGATTGCCCGCGAAACGATCTCGGCCATGCGCAAGGACGTGACCGCCAAATGCTACGGCGGCGACGCCACCCGCAAGCGCAAACTTCTGGACAAGCAGAAGGAAGGCAAGAAGCGCATGCGCCAGTTCGGCAAGGTCGACATCCCGCAGGAAGCGTTCATCGCGGCCTTGAAGATGAAGGACGATTGAGCTTTCTCTCCAGAGTTCATGCGCATATCATTTTCGCATCAACTCTGGAGAGAGCCACTCCCGTCCACTCGAAAATCAACTCGGCTTTTGGTGGACAGCGATCTTGTTTTAGAGGCTCGTGCGCTGAAGATAGATATGTCGCGCGAGCGACTTTGGCAGCCGAAGCAATCCGGTTTGGCAATGAATATGGCGAGAAACACGGCTTGCCGCTTGCGAAGTAACGCCAGTTCTGACGGCATGGTTTGGTCCTTATTGGTTGGGGGTGTGCCAGACCGCCAACCCCGCCGTCCCCACAAAAAATCCGCCAATCATTAAAACCTTAATAAATCCTGCAAATGCTTTGAAATCTCGCTCCTGCACAGTGATTGCAGGTGATGAGTTCGTGCGCCCACGCGGCGACGGCTCGAAGGCATGATGCCGATCTTCACTGCCTGAGCCCGTAACGTGTCCTTCCCACCTGCGAGACGCTTCATGAGCAGCATTTCTTATAATCCGTCGGCCGCCGCTGCCCTGCTGTTGCTGACCGGCTCCGCCAAGGCGCTGGAGCGCAACACTGTCCAGGTGGCAACCGGGCGCAACGTCAATACGGCGTCCGACAACGCCGCCTATTGGTCGATCGCCACCTCCATGCGTTCTACGGGCACGTCCCTCTCGGCAGTGGATGACGCCTCCGGTCTTGCCGCCGCGATGACGGACACGGCTTCGCTCAGCATCGAGGCCGCAACCGGCCTGGTCTCCGAGATCAAGGCGAAACTCATCCTGACACGGTCGCCGGGCGTGGACCGCGACGCCATCAACGCCGAAATCACCCAGCTCAAGGATCAGCTGGGCACGGTCGCCGAATCCTCGTCCTTCAACGGAGAAAACTGGCTGAGTTCCGCCGGGGCACCGGGCGTCAAGTCGCTGCTTGCGTCCGCGTCGACCAACCCCGACGGCAGCACGGCCCTTAACACGATCGATTTCGATACCGCTTCGACGACGCTGACCAGCAGCGGCGATGCCGCCAATGGCCTTCTGACCAAGGCTTATTCCGGCACCACCGCCAACGGCACTGCCTACGAATATTACCTGCTCGATACGGGATCCCAGGCCTCGGCAACCGCTGGCGAAATCAAGATCTCGAACGCGACGACCGAAGACGAACTGGACGGCATGATCTCCGCCACCGACAGCATGCTTTCGAGCCTCACCTCCGCCGGCGCCAAGCTCGGTTCGACGTCGAGCCGCATCAATGCCAATACGGAGTTCCTCTCCAAGCTGCATGATGCGATCGACCGTGGTGTCGGGCGTCTCGTCGATGCCAACATGGAAGAGAGCGCCGTCAGGCTCAATGCCGCGAAAGTGCAGCAGCAGCTCCAGACGATCGGTCTGAGCATCGTCAACGAGCAGTCGAAGCGCATTCTCGACCTTTTCCGCTGATACCTCCCGGCTTATCCGGCCCTTGAGCATGCTCGGGGGCCGGATACCGCCCTTTCCTCACGCTCCCCCGCGGCCGACAAGCGGCACGGATCCCGGTGCATGCCAGTCCTTTTTGCTCCGCAGTGCCGGGATTAGCTCAGCTAGTGCCGAGCAGGATGCTGGGGGCGCGGCATATCGGCAGGCGTGATCCAGACGCGGCCATCGAACGCCACGTCACCGACATCAAGCTTGCGGCTGGCGATCTCCTCGATGAGAGAGAGCTTCGAGCTCACATCGCCGATCTTGCCGTCGTTGAGGACGCAGACCGCCTGACAGATGGCGCCGTCTCGCATCACCAGAAGCGTATGATGGCTGTTTCTCAGAATCTTGTTTGGCAACGTCACGAGCGTCATGCTCTTCTCCCTGCTGTAACCGGCCTACACACGTGATGTGTGGGAAGCAAGGCTCGGAAAATATGGTCAACAAAAGGTTAACAGCGGGCGATTGCGATACACGGCATGTCCGGCGACGGAGTAGGAGAGGCCTCGATAGTGCCGGATTCCGGGAGGAAAAGACATGAAGGGGGAGACAAAATGCCCACCTATAAAAATTCCGGGCGGACGCTGAAAACGCTGTTCGCGGCGATCACCATATCCGCAATGACCACGGGAGCCGCCATGTCCGAGAACGGGGAAAGCCGGTTGATCGAAGCGGCGGAGCGCGGTGACGTGCGGACAATCGGTTCTCTGCTTTCCGGCGGCGTCAAGATCGATGCCCGCAACGCGCGCGGCGAGACGGCGCTTCTCGCGGCAACCCATGCCAATAATATCGAGGCGGCAAAGCGGCTCATCGAGGCCGGTGCCGACGTCAATGCCAGGGACAATATTCAGGACAGTCCCTATCTTTATGCCGGTGCCCGCGGCCAGCTGGAAATCCTGCGCCTGACGCTTGCGCATGGCGCGGATCTCAAGAGCACCAACCGCTATGGCGGAACGGCCCTGATCCCGGCCTCGGAGCGCGGCCATGTCGAGACGGTGAAAACCTTGATCGAGGCCGGTGTCGATGTGGACCACGTCAACAATCTCGGATGGACGGCCTTGCTCGAAGCGATCATCCTCGGCGACGGCGGAGCCCGCCATGTGCAGATCGTCCGGCTGCTCGTCGAAGCCGGCGCCGCTACCGGCATCCCCGACAAGGACGGCGTGACGGCGCTGCAGCATGCCAGATCACGCGGCTTTACCGAGATCGCAGCCATTTTGGAAACCGCAAAACGGCAGTGACAAGCGACCGCCGAAAGCGGGTTAGGTGGCCAGCTTCCCTTTAGCCGTATCCGACGTTTCGCGCAGTGGCGCCCGGCTCAGTTCATTGCCGGCGGCGATCGCCTTGCGCAGAAGCCGCAGAAGCTCATCCGCCTCCTCTGCCGTCAGGCCGCGCACCATCAGCTCCTGCGCCGCCTCCACCGCCGGCGCTATTCCGTCGAGGGTTTTTCGGCCCTCGTCAGTGATCTGCAACTCGCGGGCACGCCTGTCCTTGGTGCTGGCATTGCGCACCAGCAGGCCCTTCTGCACCAGCCGATCGACCACCCCGGTAATCGTGGTGCGGTCGTAGGCGATGAGCCCGGCCAGGGTGATCTGATCGACCCCGGGATTGGTGCTGATCGCGGCGAGCGCCGCGTATTGAACGGGTGTCAGATCGTAACCGGCTTCATCGACCTCGGCATGGAAGACCGCCACGGCGATCTGCTGGAACCGGCGGGCCAGATGCCCCGGCATGTCATTGTTGTCTTTCACCAAACTCTCCAAAGCCGTCGCAATCTTGACACGTATACTGATAATCAGCATACTGATCAATATTGGATCCGCCGAATCCGTTCCGCGGACGCCCTCAAGAAACATGCGGAGGAAACCGGTTCCATGCAATTCCATCTGAACGGGTTCGAGCCCGGCGACCCGGAAATCTTTCATCCGGAGGATCGATACACGGCCCCCGCCGACACGAAGGCGCTTCCCACGGAAGTCGATGTCCTGACCGTCGGCTGCGGCCCGGCGGGCCTGACGCTTGCCGCGCAGCTTTCCGCCTTTCCCGACATCAGGACCTGCATCGTCGACCAGAGACCCGGCCCGCTGCTGCGCGGCCAGGCCGACGGCATTGCCTGCCGCACGATGGAAATGTTCCACGCCTTCGGTTTCGCCGAGCGGGTGCTGAAGGAATCCTACTGGGTCAACGAGACCTCGTTCTGGAAACCTGAAGAGCCAGGGCGGGAAAACATTATCCGCAGCGGCAAGATCGACGATACCGAGGAGGGGCTTTCCGAATTCCCGCATGTCATCCTCAACCAGGCGCGGGTGCAGGATTTCTTCCTGGATGTGATGCGCAAATCACCGGCCCGGCTCGAACCGCATTATTCGCGGCGCCTGATCGATCTTGAGATCGACCCCTCGGCCACCGACTATCCGGTGACGGCAAGGCTTGAGCGCCTCGATCCCTCCCACGAAGGCGAGGTCGAGACCGTCAAGGCCCGCTATGTCGTCGGCTGCGACGGCGCACGCAGCACGGTGCGTAAGTCGATCGGCCGGGCACTGCACGGCGATTCCGCCAACCACGCCTGGGGCGTCATGGACGTGCTCGCGGTCACCGATTTTCCCGATATTCGCCTGAAGGCGCTGATCCAATCCGCCGAGGAGGGCAGTATCGTGCTGATCCCGCGCGAAGGCGGCTACATGGTCCGCATCTATGTGGAGATGGACAAGCTCAACGAAAACGAGCGGGTGGCAAGCCGGAACATCACCGTCGACAAGCTGATCGCGGCCGTGCAGCGGATCCTGCATCCCCACACATTCGAGGTGAAGGAGGTTGCCTGGTGGTCGGTCTACGAGATCGGCCAGCGCCTCACCGACAAGTTCGACGACGTGCCGGAAGACGCTCCGGAGGACCGCCTTCCGCATGTCTTCATCGCCGGCGACGCCTGCCATACGCATAGCCCGAAAGCCGGCCAGGGCATGAACGTCTCGATGCAGGACGGGTTCAACCTCGGCTGGAAGCTGGCGGCCGTTCTGCAGGGGCTGTGCAGGCCTGAGGTACTGCACAGCTATTCCGCCGAACGCCAGACCATCGCCAAGGAGTTGATCGACTTCGACCGCGAATGGTCGGCCATGCTGAGCGCGCCGCTGAAATCGCCGGATCATCCCGACGGTATCGAACCGGCGGAAGTCCAGAAATACTTCGTGCGGTCCGGACGTTATACAGCAGGCACGGCGACCCGTTACACGCCGTCGGTGCTGACCGGCGAGGCGACCCATCAGCATCTCGCCAAGGGGCTGACGATCGGTACGCGGTTCCATTCGGCGCCGGTAATCCGGCTGGCCGATGCCAGGCCGATGCAGCTTGGCCATGCCGCGAAGGCTGACGGCCGCTGGCGCATCTATGCCTTTGCCGGAGCGGAGGACCGCGCCCAGCCCTCCTCGCGGCTTCGGGCGCTTTGCGATTTTCTGGCGCATGACCCTCACTCGCCGGTGAAAAGACATACGCCCGCCGGTCAGGACATCGACTCGGTGATCGACTTCCGCGCCGTTTTCCAACAGGCCCACCGGACGCTCGCCGTCGACGCGATGCCTGCCCTCCTTCTGCCGAGCAAAGGCCGTTACGGGCTCCGCGACTACGAGAAAATGTTCTGCCCCGACTTCAAGAACGCCCAGGACATTTTCGACATGCGCGGTATCGACCGCGAACAGGGCTGCATGGTCATCGTCCGGCCCGACCAATATGTCGCGCATGTGCTGCCGCTCGATGGCCAAGCGGAGCTGTCGGCCTTTTTCGACGGGTTCATGGCGCGTCGGAACCAGCCGCTTCAGGCCGAGAGATCGGAGACCAAGCGCCAATTTTGACCGGGATCACCTTCATCTTTCGTGGCGCCGTTTTCTGTTGACGCCTAATTTGTACAACTGTACAAATTAGGCGGACAATTGACTATGGATTCTCATGCGCCCGAACCTGAGGGAAGCCTTGCTTCGAAACGCCGTGACCCTGTTTTCCCGCAGCGGCTACAATGCCGTTTCGCTGCGCGACATTGCCAAGGCATCCGGAGCCAATGTCGGCAGCCTCACCTACCATTTCGGCTCGAAGGCGAAATTGCTGCGGGAGGTCTATGAGCGCCACACGGTGCCGATGAACGCCCGCCGCCGCGAACTCTTGGGCGAAGCCCTTCGGATCAGCGATGCGGACCAGCGGCTGATGGCGATCCTGCGGGCCTATGTCGTTCCGGCCTTCGTCTCGTCCTCGGAAGGCGACGGCGGTGGCGCGGAATTCACCCGGATGCGCGCCGTCCTTTCGGCGGAAGGAAATCCCGACGCGCAGGCGATCATTGCGGACGCCTTCGACGAAACGAGCCGTGCCTTCATCAAGGCTCTTTCTGATTGCGTGCCGGGCGCGCCGCTCGCGGGGCTCGTCTGGCGCAGCCAGTTCCTGCTCGGCTCGCTCTACTACGCGCTGATCAATCCGGAGCGCGTGACGCGTCTTTCAGGCGGCACGGTCGATGGAAACGATCGGGAGGCCGCCGTGAACCAGATCGTCGAGGCGAGCTATGCCAGCTTTCGAAGCCTCGCCCTCGAAACCAGGCGATCGGAGCGTGCCTGACTTACATGAAGGAAGAGACATGAACGAACCTCGCCAGGAGAGCGGTCACGGGGCCGGCGGCGCACGGCGGAAACCGAACTTCCTGCTGCCTGCCGGCAGTTGCGACGCCCATTGCCACGTGTTCGGTCCGGGACACGTTTTCCCCTACGCGCCCAACCGCAGCTATACGCCGGAGGATGCACCGAAAGAGGCGCTGGCGAAACTCCACGACCGGCTTGGCATCGAGCGCGCCGTCATCGTTCAGGCGAGCTGCCATGGGACAGACAACCGCGCCATGCTCGACGCGATCGCCTGGCGTCCGGATCGTTACCGCGGCGTCGCCATCGTCGACGACAGTTTCGACGACCGGGCCTACCAGACGCTCGACGACGGCGGCGTGCGTGGCGTGCGGTTCAACTTCGTCCGCCATCTCGGCGGGGCGCCGGACATGGATGTCTTCAACCGGGTGATCGACCGCATCAAGGGCCGCGGCTGGCATGTGGTGCTGCATCTCGATGCCGCCGACATTGTTCCGCTTTCCGACATGATCGCCCGCCTGCCGGTCCCGTTCGTCATCGATCACATGGGCCGTGTCGACACCAGCCTCGGCACCGACCAGCCGGCGTTTCAGGCGCTGCTGGAACTGGTGGGCCAAGAAAACTGCTGGATCAAGGTCTGCGGGTCGGAGCGGATTTCGCGTTTTCCGTTCGATACGGCCGTGCCTTTTGCGAAGGCGCTGATCGAAGCGAGCCCCGAGCGAAGCCTGTGGGGCACCGATTTTCCGCACCCGAACCTCAAGGAGCCGGTCGACGAAGCCGATCTCGTGGATCTCGTGCCCAGGTTCGCACTGACGGAGGGCGATCGGCAACGGCTGCTCGTCGACAATCCAGCACGTTTATACGATTTCGCCGCCTGAGCGGCCTTATAAGGAGGAGGAAAGAATGGATTGCACAACTACGGGGAGCTCGGCGGGCCGGCTTCGACGGCCGTCGCGATGGATGAAGTCCCTGGCGGTCGCCCTGACCCTGATGCTGCCGACCGGCGCCATTGCGCAGGACGCCTATCCTTCGAGGGACATCACGCTGGTCCTGCCTTTCGGCCCCGGCGGGATCGCCGATATCACCGCACGCCTGGTTGCCGAGTCGCTCGGCAAGAAGCTCGGCCGGCAGATCGTGATCATGAACCAGCCGGGTGCCGGCGGCTCCGTTGCGGCGCGGGCGGCGCTGAACGCTCCGGCGGACGGTTACACGCTGGCGCTGCTCTCGAACGGAACCGCGATCAGCGTGCCGCTGTTCAAGAACCTGCAATTCGATCCGGTCGCCGATTTCGTGCCGGTCTCCAGCCTTGCCTATTTCGATTTCGTGTTCGTCACCAAGTCGGGTGGCAAATTCAAATCCCTCAAGGATGTTCTGGACGCCGCCAAGGCCAAGCCCGGGGCGCTGAACGTCGGAACCATCAATGTCGGCAGCAGCCAGAACCTTGCCGCGGAACTTTTCAAATCGACTTCCGGGATCGATTTCACCATCGTGCCCTACAAGGCCACGCCGGATCTTCAGGTTGCCCTGCTCGGCGGCGAGCTCGACGTCATCATCGACAGCCAGACCGCGCTGAAAGCCGCCCTGCAGCAGAACCAGGCGATCGCCATCGCTTCATCCGGCCCGACGCGCTCCACCCTCTCGCCGAATGTCCCGACCGCCGCTGAAGAAGGCGTCAAGGGTTTCGACGTCACCTCCTGGAATGCCATCTTCGCGCCCAAGGGCACGCCGCCGGAAGCGGTCAAGAAGCTGAACGCCACGCTGATCGAAGTGCTGGCCGATCCTGCTCTCCAGAAGCGGTTTGCGGATCTCGGTGTCGAAGCCCGATCCAGCACGCCGGAAGAGATCGGCGGCCGCCTGAAAGCCGACATCCAGAAATGGTCGGACGTGATCCAGAAGGCCGGAATCCCCAAACAGTAATATCCGGCTCAACACCCGACATGGCCCGGCTAATCCTTGCCTGCCTTGGGCGCCGCCCAAGGCATCGGCCGGCGGTTCAGGAAGGCATCGATGCCGGCATGGCCTTCGGCACTTTCCCAACGATCGGCAAGCAGACCGGTGCTATACGCGACCGGGTCTTCGATCGTCTGGCGGGCAAGGCTCTGAACAAGGCTCTTGGCGCTGGCGACGGCGCCCGGAGCGCAGTCGAGGAAAGCGGCAACTTCTTCCTCGACCGCCAAGTCGAGCTCGTCGGCCGGGCGGACGACTGAAACAAGGCCTATTTCGCGAGCCGCGCCAGCATCGAGGCGGCGGGCATTGAGGAACAGGCGGCGAGCATGGCCCTCGCCAATGCGTCGTACGACATAGGATCCGATCGTCGCGGGAATAAGCCCCAGCCGAGTTTCGGTAAGCGCGAACCGGGCACTTTCGACCGCGACGACGATGTCGCAGACGGACATCAGGCCGATGCCGCCGCCAAAGGCATTGCCCTGCACCCGGCCGATCAGCGGCTTCGGCAGATCGTCCAGCGCTTTCAGCATCAGGGCGAGCTCCGTGGCCCCCTCGATCTTGCCGGCCCGATCCCTCGCCGCCTGATCCCGCATCCACTGCAGGTCGCCGCCGGCGCAGAAGGTGGGGCCGGCAGATGCGAGAACCACGACACGGACAGCCTCGTCGGCCGCAAGCCTGCCGGCCGCGTCCGTCAGGTCGGCAATCATCTGCGCATTCATGGCATTATGCTTTTCGGGCCGAGCAAGCGACAGCGTCACTACCCCGCGAACGTCGCGTTCCAAGGTCAGCGTCTCGTAAGCGCCCATCAGCGCGCTCCTCTCAAACCTCGGGCGAAGGCCTCGGCCTCGTCCAGCCGGTCGCGATCGATACGGGTCTCGAAACCCAGCGCATGCAGATGATCGACGGTCTTGCCGGTTGCGACATTGCCCTCCGCGCCCGGCGCATAGGGGCAACCGCCGAGGCCGCCGGCGGCGGCATCGAACACACGTAGTCCCTTTTCGAGCGAGACCGTGATGTTGTCGAGCGCCCGGCCGTTGGTGTCGTGAAAATGCCCGGCGAGAGAGGCGGCCGACATACGCTCCAGCACCGCATCGAGCATGGCCGCGACCCGATCCGGCGTGCCGGTGCCGATCGTATCGGCCAGTGCGACCTCCCCGCATCCGAGCGCATGGAGTTGCGCCGCCACCCTTGCCACCTGGACCGGCGGCGTCGGACCGTCGAAGGGACAATCGATGGCACAAGAGACATAGGCGCGGACCGGAATGCCGTCGCGGCGGGCGCTATCGACCAGCGGCGCAAAACGCTCAAAGCTCTCCGCGATGCTGCAATTGATATTGCGATGGCTGAAACCTTCGGAGGCAGAGGCAAAGACGGCAACCTCATCCGCGCTCGCCGCGACGGCCGCCTCATAACCGCGCATGTTTGGGGTCAGCACCGTATAGAGCGTGCCTGGCCGGCGCGCGATGCCCGCCATGACCTCGGCACCGTCGGCCATCTGCGGCACCCAGTCGGCACGCACGAAGCTCGTCACCTCGATCTTTTCGAAACCGCAGGCGGAAAGCAGATCGACGAGCCGGATCTTGTCGACGGTCGGGATGATGCGTTTCTCGTTCTGCAGGCCGTCGCGAGGTCCCATTTCGTGGATGCGGACGAAGTCAGCCATCTTCCGGCTCCCCGTATTCCGGCTCCCCATCTTCCGGCTCCAGCGTCAGCAGCATGGCTCCCTCGACCACTTGTTCGCCTTGAGCAACCAGGACCTCGGCAATCGTCCCGTCGCGGGGGGCGGCAAGCGTCAGCTCCATCTTCATCGCCTCCATGATCGCCAGGGTCTCGCCTTTCGCAACCGCCGCTCCGGGCACCGCGCGCAGGAGTTTGACCAGGCCCGGCATCGGCGCGACTATGCGGTCGCCGCCGTCGGCGGCCTCATCCTCGCCGGCGAGCGGGTCGAGGAGGCCAAAGTGCCAGTTTTCGCCATCGCCGAAGATCGTCACGTCACGTTGGCCGGACACCAGATGAACGCGACGTTTGCTGCCCTCGACCTCCAGGAGACAGGCGCCGTCGCCTGATCGGGAAAGGCTGAAATCAACCCGCTTGCCGTCGACCGTGGCGGCATAGGCCCCCTCTCCGGTCGATGCGAACGAGACCGGCACATGGTGGCCGCGGTCATCCAGTTCGACGAAATCGGACGCTTGCGACCACAACCGGAACCCGGACAAGCCGCCCCAGGGATCGTTCGCGGTCTTCGGCTGGAGCGTGCCGGAAAGCTCCAGTGCGGCAAGCGCCATGGCCTCGCGAGACGGAGCCCTGTGAAATGTGAGTTCCGACAGATGCCGGTCGATGAGGCCGGTATCGGGCTTGCCCTCGACGAAGTCGGTCTGCATCGTTAGCCGGCGAAGGAATGTTGCATTGGTGGTGACGCCGGTGGCGCGAACCTCGGACAGCGCGGACGAAAGAAGCGAGAGCGCCGTCTGCCGATCCGGCCCGCGGGTGATGATCTTGGCAATCATCGGATCGTAGAAAGGTGAAATGCGGTCGCCGGCGCGCACGCCGCTGTCCACGCGGGCAAGCTCCTCCGGCAGATCGAGATGGACCAGCTGGCCGGTGGCCGGCAGAAACCCCCGCTCGGCATCCTCCGCATAAAGCCGGGCCTCGAAAGCCCAGCCGCTGATAAAAAGCTCGTCCTGCAGGCGCGGCAGAGGCTCGCCGGACGCGACGCGCAACTGCCATTCGACGAGATCGACGCCGGTGATCGCCTCGGTCACGGGATGCTCCACCTGCAGGCGGGTGTTCATCTCCATGAACCAGAAACGGTCGGGTTTCAGCCCTTCGGAAGCGTCGGCGATAAACTCGATCGTGCCGGCGCCGGAATAGGAAATCGCCATCGCCGCCTTGACGGCCGCTTCGCCCATCGCGCGGCGCATGTCCTCCGGCATGCCCGGGGCCGGCGCCTCCTCGATGACCTTCTGGTGGCGGCGCTGCAGCGAGCAGTCGCGTTCGAAGAGGTGCACGACATTGCCGTGATCGTCGCCAAACACCTGGATCTCGATATGGCGCGGGTGGGCGATGTACTTTTCGATCAGACATGACGCATCGCCGAATGCGGCCGAGGCTTCGCGTTGCGCAGAGGCGAGCGCTTCCCTGAAAGCCTCGGCATTCTCGACCCGCCGCATGCCCTTGCCGCCGCCGCCCGCACGCGCCTTGATAAGCACCGGGAAACCGATGCGCTCGGCCTCATCCAGCAGGAAATCCGGGTCTTGTTCGGCGCCGTGATAACCCGGGACGACGGGCACGCCGGCTTTTTCCATCAGCGCCTTGGCGGCGTCCTTGAGGCCCATGGCACGGATGGCATCGGAGGACGGGCCGATGAAGCGGAGACCGGCGGATGTTACCGCCCAGGCAAAATCCGGGTTTTCCGAGAGAAAACCGTAGCCGGGATGGATGGCATCGGCGCCTGCCCGCAATGCTGCGTCGATGATCGCGTCGCCGCGCAGGTAACTTTCGGCCGCGGGGGACGGGCCGACATGGACCGCCTCGCCGGCCAGCGACACATGCAGAGCGTCCCGATCGGCATCGGAATAGACGGCAACGGTGGCGACGCCCAGCCTGTGACAGGTGCGGATGATACGGCAGGCGATCTCGCCGCGATTGGCGATGAGGACTTTTCTTAGCATGGGGCAGCCCCGAGATACCAGGAAGAGTAGGCCCCTCCCCAACCCCTCCCCACAAGGGGGAGGGGCTCACCCCGCCGCACTGGTCGCGGATTGGAAGCGAGGCCGTGCCGCGAGTCTTCTCCCCCCTTGTGGGGGAGATGGCCGGCAGGCCAGAGGGGGCTTTTGGATGTGCTCGGCTGCATCATGCCAACCTCACATCCTGAACACGCCGAAGCGTGTGTCTTCAATCGGGGCGTTGAGGGCAGCGGAAAGGCTGAGGGCGAGGACCTGGCGGGTGCTGGCCGGGTGGATGACGCCGTCGTCCCACAGGCGGGCGGAGGCATAAAGCGGATGGCTCTGTTCCTCGAACTGATCGAGTATCGGCTGCTTGAAGGCCGCCTCCTCGGCGGTACCCCAAGTCTTGCCGCCGCGTTCGATCGCGTCGCGCCGGACGGTTGCAAGCACGCCGGCCGCCTGCGGGCCGCCCATCACCGAGATGCGGCTGTTCGGCCAGGTCCACAGGAAACGCGGTGAATAGGCGCGGCCGGCCATGCCGTAATTGCCGGCGCCGAAGGAACCGCCGACCAATATCGTAACCTTGGGCACCGAGGTGGTGGCAACCGCCGTCACCAGCTTGGCGCCGTGCTTGGCGATACCTTCCGCCTCGTATTTGCGGCCGACCATGAAGCCGGTGATGTTCTGCAGGAAGACCAGCGGGATCTTGCGCTGCGAGCAGAGTTCGATGAAATGCGCCCCCTTCTGGGCGCTTTCGGAAAACAGCACGCCGTTGTTGGCGATGATGCCGACGGGAATGCCGAAGACATGGGCGAAACCGCAGACCAGCGTCACCCCGAAGCGGGCCTTGAATTCGTCGAACCGCGAGCCATCGACCACGCGGGCGATCACTTCGCGGATATCGTAGGGCGTGCTGAGCGAGGAAGGGACGATCGCGGCGATCTCTTGCGGATCGTAAAGCGGCTCTTCGGGTGTCGCCAGCGTGACCGTTTCGGGCTTGCGGGTGTTCAAGCCGGCGACGGCGCGGCGAACCAGAGCCAGGGCATGGGCATCGTCGCGGGCAAGATGATCGGCGACGCCGGAAAGTCTTGTATGGACATCGCCGCCGCCGAGATCCTCGGCCGAGACTTCCTCGCCTGTCGCGGCCTTCACCAGCGGCGGCCCGGCGAGGAAAATGGTGCCCTGATCCTTGACGATGATAGCCTCGTCGGACATGGCCGGCACATAGGCGCCGCCCGCCGTGCAGGAGCCCATGACGGCGGCGATCTGGGCGATGCCCTTGGCGGACATGCGCGCCTGGTTGAAGAAGATGCGGCCGAAATGGTCGCGGTCGGGAAATACCTCGTCCTGGTTCGGCAGGTTGGCGCCGCCGGAATCGACCAGATAAACACAAGGCAGGCGGTTTTCCTCGGCGATCTCCTGGGCACGCAGGTGTTTCTTGACCGTCATCGGGTAATAGGTGCCGCCTTTGACGGTTGCATCATTGGCGACGATCATCACCTCGCGACCTTCGACCCGGCCGATGCCGGTGACGATGCCGGCAGACGGGCTCGCGCCGCCGTAAAGCCCGTGGGCAGCGGTGGCGCCGACTTCGAGAAAGGGCGAGCCGTGATCGAGCAGCCGGGCGATGCGCTCGCGCGGAAGCAGCTTGCCACGCTTCACATGCCGCGCCCGTGCCTCCTCTCCGCCGCCGGCCTCGGCCAGCGCCACGGCCGCCTCGACCTCGGCGATCTTCGCCTGCATGGCGGCCCGGTTGGCTTCGGCGGCTTCGCTTCGGAGATTGACCTGCGACCGGATGACAGCCATCAGGCGGTTTCCTTGAAGAGCTCGCGGCCGATCAGCATGCGGCGGATTTCCGAGGTTCCGGCGCCGATCTCCATCAGCTTGGCGTCGCGCAGCAGCCGGCCGGTCGGATTGTCGTTGATATAACCATTGCCGCCGAGGATCTGGATCGCCTGCAGCGCCTGCTGGGTCGCCTGTTCGGAGGCGTAGAGGCAGCAGGCGGCGGCATCCTGTCTTGTCACCGCGCCGCGATCACAGGCGGCGGCCACCGCATAGACATAGGCGCGGGCCGAATTCATCGCCGTGTACATGTCGGCGACCTTGGCCTGGATGAGCTGGAACTCGCCGATCGGCTGGCCGAACTGTTTTCGCTCATGGACATACGGCATGACCACATCGAGGCAGGCGTGCATGATTCCGATCCCGATCGCGGAAAGTACCACGCGCTCGTAATCAAGGCCGGACATCAGCACGCGCACGCCGCCACCCTCGGCACCCATGACGTTTTCGGCCGGCACCTCGCAATCTTCGAATACCAGTTCGCAGGTATTGGAGCCGCGCATGCCGAGCTTGTCGAGCTTTTGGGCGGTCGAGAAACCCTTGAAACCCTTTTCGATCAGGAAGGCGGTGATGCCTTTCGGGCCTGCTGTCGGATCGGTCTTGGCATATACTACCAGGACATCGGCATCCGGGCCGTTGGTGATCCACATCTTGTTGCCGTTAAGGATATAGCGATCTCCGCGCTTCTCTGCGCGGAGCTTCATCGACACGACGTCGGAACCCGCACCCGGCTCGGACATGGCGAGCGCGCCGACATGCTCGCCGGAGCAGAGTTTCGGCAGGTAGCGCGCCTTCTGCTCGGCGTTGCCGTTGCGGTTGATCTGGTTGACGCAGAGATTGGAATGCGCGCCGTAGCTGAGTGAGGTCGAGGCCGAAGCGCGGGCCAGTTCCTCGACGGCAACCACATGGGCGAGGTAACCGAGGCCGGAGCCGCCGAAATCCGGATCGGCGGTGATGCCGAGCAGGCCGAGCGCGCCCAGTTCCGGCCAGAGATCGCGGGCAAATTCGTTGCTGCGGTCGATCTCCTCGGCACGGGGGCCCAGTTTTTCCTGCGCGAAACGGTGGACCGTGTCGCGAACGGCTTCGACCTCCTCGCCGAGCGCGAAATTCATGCTTGCGTGGAACACCTTCTATCCTCCCGGTGCGCCAAGATTTGTATATCAGAAAGTAGTGGGGCAGCGGCGGCAGGTCGTCAATGGGCGGAAGCGCTCTTGCGCCACATCGCAAGATAAGGTCTTCGGGTGCGCCGCGTTTGTACGATGATTACCCTATTCGGGCAGGTGACGCGGGTTAAGGCCCGGCACCCATTCGTTGTTGGGCATGCGGGTGCCGGTATAGGTCACGCCGCTTTGCGTCTTGCAGCGATAGATCCGGGTCGGCATGACGTCGCCATAAAGAATGTCGAAGCCGCCCCGGGCTCGATAGACATTCTCGATATCGGTCGTGCAGTCATAGGCCTGTTTCTTCGCCTGTTCCTCCTGCGGCACGACGCCGGGCAGGTTACGGAAATAGGTCTGCGTATCCTGCGGGAAGGCCTGCCGCTCGGCAGCGAACACCTCGACCGGAACGAGCGCGGCGACAAGCAGCGCCACGAGCATAACGGCCGGCAGTATCCATGCACCTTTGAGCATCAATCGACTCCTCATCCACGACACCTGCGGACGGATAAAAGATATGGACGGCAGGGTTCCCGATCCATGGGGCAAGGACCACGTTTGCGTGATCATCGGCGGTTATCCAGGCGACGATAGCCGGTGGGCTGCTGGTAGAGCCAGCCGATCCGTTCGACGGCCGCCGCGAAATTTTCGCGGGCGACGCTCATCGTATGGCCGTTGGCGTGGAGAAGCGTCTCGGCATTCTCCATGATGCCGACATGTCCTTCCCAGAAAACGAGATCGCCGCGGCGAAGTTCCATGCGGGTGATCTCTTTGCCGAGCGAGGCCTGCATGTCGGAATCACGCGGCGCGGACTGCCCGGTCATCATCAGGGCCAGCTGCACCAGCGACGAGCAATCCAGGCCGAACCCGGAGCGGCCGCCCCAGAGATAGGGCGTCTCGATGAATTTTCCGGCGACCGCGACATAGTCGTCGCCGAGCGTCTCGGCGATGGGCAGGCAGTGGCGTGCGATCACTGCCCCGCCATTCGCCAGGATGAAATAGCGGGTGCCGCGGGTTTCCGCCTCGCCGACGACGGTGATGCGGCTGCCCATGGACAGGGCGGCGACCGGCGGCTTGCGGAGCTCGGCTTCCGGATAAAGGAAGGTACGCGGCACGGCGATGCGATGGGTCGGCTCGTCCGGGCCTGCGAGCATCGTTTCCGGCAGATAGCCGACATAGCCGTCCTGATCGGCCTGCACCCAGGCAAAACCATCGGCGCGGTCGAAAACCCGGACGGTTTCACCCCAAAGCAGTTCGGTATCGACGCCGCGGGCAAGATCCGGCGCCGGGCGCAGCTGAGCGACGGATACCGCAATGCGCGCCGGCTCGCCACGGACGAACTGGCCTGCCTCGACACTGCCCTTCAGCGTTTCGTCGGCGAGATCGGGGCGGAAAGCATGCAGGCGTCTGTCGAGCGGCTTGGTCATCAGTTAATCCCTTCAGGCGTCCTATCGCCAACCCATCACTGGCGGCCTTCCCGGATGATCAGGTCGCCCAGCTTTTCCAGATAGAGCGCGCCGGCCACCGTACGCTTGATCACCACGTTGCGGCGGTCGCGCTCGTCGCGCTCGCGGTCCACCAGACCCATCTCGCCCATCGTATCGAGCGCGCGGGTGATGACCGGCTTGGTGACGCCAAGCGTAGCGGCCAGCCCGCGCACCGTGTGCGGTGGCGGCACGAGGTAAATATGCAGCAGAATGGACATCTGGCGCAATGTCAGATCGCGGCCGTCGCGCCGGACCTGCTCAAGCGACACGCGGTGCCAGAGGCCCAGCGCTTCCGTGGCGGTCAGTTCAACCGGCATCACGACCCTCGGTTCAAAATCGGCCTTGGTTCAATACCGGGCGGATTTTAAGCCGAAGGTCTTACCGGTTTGTTTCGGAACCGTTTTATTTCTCAGTCCAGTTATTTCACCGCCATGTCGCGGATAGTGCGGTAGAGCGCGCGGATGGCGAAGGCCTCGCCCCCGACCGGCGCATGCGGCTTGTCGGCCGCGACCCAGGCATAGATATCGAAATGTACCCAGCTTTTGGTGGCGGTAACGAAACGCTTGAGGAAAAGCGCCGCGGTGATTGCGCCGGCCATGCCGCCCGAGGGCGAATTGGTGATGTCGGCTGCGCGGGAGCGGATGTCCTTGTCATAGCCCATCCAGAGCGGCAGGCGCCACATCGGATCGGCTTCCGCGCGGCCCGCTTCCATCAGCTTGCCGGCAAGCCCTTCGTCATCGGTGAAATAGGGGGCGAGTTCGGTGCCGAGCGCGACGCGGGCAGCCCCCGTCAGCGTCGACATATCGATCATCAGGTCCGGCGGGTTTTCGTCCGCATAGGCGAGCGCATCCGCAAGGACCAGCCGGCCTTCCGCATCGGTATTGTCAATCTGGACGGTGATGCCCTTGCGGCTCCTGTAAATGTCGCCCGGCCGGAAGGCATTGCCGGAAATCGAGTTCTCGACGGCCGGTACCAGAACCTGCAGGTCCACCTTGAGGCCCGCATCCATGATCATCAGGGCAAGGCCCATGACATTGGCGGCACCACCCATATCCTTCTTCATCAGCGCCATGTTGGCGGCGCCCTTGATGTCGAGGCCGCCGGTATCGAAGCAGACGCCCTTGCCGACCAGGGTGACGCGCGGATGGCCCTTCTCGCCCCAGCGCATTTCGAGCAGCCGCGGCGCCGAAACGCTGGCGCGGCCGACCGTGTGGACGAGCGGAAAGTTTTGGCGGAGCAGGTCCTCGCCGACGATCGACGTGACCGTCGCGCCGTAATGTTCGCCGAGCGCCCGGAAAGCCGCTTCGAGCTCGACCGGTCCCATCTCGTTGGTCGGGATGTTCACCAGGTCGCGCGCCAGGAAGACGCCGGCAAGCTGGCGCTCGACATCGGCGGCATCGGCCGCGCCCGGGAACGAAAGCCGGACATCCTTCGGCTTTTCGGACTTGTAGCGGCTGAAGCCATAGGTGCCGAGGCCGTAACCGAGGGCGAGATGCGCGTGGCCGAGCGCCGAGGTCTCGACATGCCAGTCGCCGGCGGGCAGGAGCTTCGAGAGCTTTCCGGCGATGAAGGGCGCTTCGGCGGGATCATTGCCGAGGCCGAACAGGGCGCTGCCCACCTCACCACCTGCCGCTGGCACCAGAAGCAGCGCGCCGGCTTCCGCCTTGAAGCCCGCCGCCTTCGCCCAGGCGAGCGCGGCCGCATCGAGCTTGCCCGCATCGAGGTCGGCAGGCGTCACGGCATGGACCGGCCTGGTCGCCGCCCCTTTCGCGCCGAATGGAGAGGGACGTTCGATATACTGATAGGGGGTCATGGGCGGGCCTTCGGAAGCTGCTGGAATCGTTCGTCTTAACGATCTGTTAGGGTTAACAGTTTATTGCTGGAGTGGAAATGCGCTATCTGCCCGCTCCCTATTCGCAAGGCGCGGCACCGGACCGAACGAGACCGCACCCCATGACCGCTTCCGCAGCCCTGACGCCTCGCAAGACCCGCCTCGCCCAGACCGCCGCCTTCGCGCTTCTTGCCGCACTCTCGGTCACCGGCTGCGCGACCAAGCGCGATGTCGCGACGACGGGCTCGATCCCGAGGACCTCGGCCGCCTCCATGGACGGCATGAACGCGGGCGACCTCGCGAGCACCGAGAAATCGGTCGGCGACAGCTATGCCCGCGATCCCAAGAACAAGGAAATCGGGCTGCGCTATGCAACCGTGCTCGGCATGACGGGCAAGAACGCGCAGGCACTTGCGGTGATGCAGCAGGTGGCGATCGCCCATCCCGCCGACCGCGACGTGCTGGCGGCCTATGGCAAGGCGCAGGCAGGCGCAGGCCAGCTCGAACAGGCGCTTGCCACGATCAACCGCGCCCAGACACCTGACCATCCCGACTGGCGGCTTTATTCCGCCGAAGGCGCCGTGCTCGATCAGCTCGGCCGTTCGGCCGAGGCCCGCCAGAAATATCGCATGGCGCTCGATGCCCAGCCGAACGAACCGAGCGTGATGTCCAATCTCGGAATGTCCTACGTGCTTTCCGGTGATCTGAAGACGGCGGAAACCTACATGCGCAATGCCGCCGGGCAGCCGGCCGCCGACAGCCGCGTCCGGCAGAACCTCGCTCTCGTGGTCGGCCTGCAGGGCCGTTTCGCGGAAGCCGAGCAGATCGCCCGCCGGGAACTCTCGCAGCAGCAGGCGGACGCCAACGTCACCTATCTTCGCTCGATGCTGTCCCAGCAGAACTCCTGGGCAAAGCTCGCCGACAAGGATGGCAAGGGCAAGCCCGGCAACACGAACTGATCGGCGCTCCCGTCATTCCAACAAAAAACCGGCCATGCGCCGGTTTTCCTGTTTCCGGGACTGTCCTTTCGATGCCTTTAAATCAGGCGCGAAACGACGGTGATGATGCCACCGATCAGGACGAGATTTATGCAAAGCCGTGTCAGCACCCTATGATCCTCCGAATATGTTTCGCTCGCCGGCCGGTTCGTCTTGAAAGGGCGGTCGTCCGAGCTGATGGAGAGGATATTGCGCAGGTCACGCTGAACCCCGTCTGAAACGGGAGTTCATGTCACGTTCAACAATCGGCACAGGTCCCGGTTCCATCCGAAGCCGGGCGTCGGCGAGACGTCGTCCTAGTGGAACTTGTCGGCGACCTGGATGCCGGCCGGGCCGAGAATGACGGCGATCAGCACCGGCAGAAAGAACAGGATCATCGGCACGGTCAGCTTCGGCGGCAGGGCGGCGGCTTTCTTCTCCGCCTCGTTCATCCGCTCGTCCCGGCCTTCCTGGGCGAGCACGCGCAAGGCCGAGGCGATCGGAGTACCGTAGCGCTCCGCCTGGATCAGCGCCTGGGTGACGGCCCGGACGATTTCGAGCTGGGTGCGGATGCCGAGATTTTCGAGTGCGGTGCGGCGGTCCTGCAGGAAGGAGAGCTCGGCCGTCGTCAGCACCATTTCTTCGGCGAGCGGCGGCGAGGCCTGCGCCATTTCCTCGGCAACGCGGCGCATCGCCGCTTCCATGGAAATCCCCGATTCGACGCAGATCAGCATCAGGTCGAGCGCATCGGGCCAGGCCCGCTTGATCGAAGCCTGGCGCTTTTTCACGAGGTTCGAAACGTAGATATTGGGCGCGTAGAAACCGATATAGGCGACGACGATCGCCGCCAGCATCCGGATCGGAAACGGCCGCGTGGCAAGGTTGCCGAGCACGAAGATCCAGACGATGGCGGCCGCGAGGAAAACGAAAGGCAGCAGGAAACGCGCCAGCAGGAACATGTTGAGGGCGTTCTGCGACCTCAAGCCCGCGGCCCGCAGCCTGTTGACGGTATTGTCGTCCACCAGGGCCTTGCGCAGATTGAACCGCTCGACGATCTGGCGGACCGACTGGTTGTTCTGCGCACGCAGCGACGTCTTCGACTGTTCGGAGTTCATGCGGGCACGTTCGCGGGCGCGGATCTGTTCGCGCTCGGTGGAGACGGCCTTCATTCGCTTGTCGAGATCCCCCTTTTCAAGGAAAGGGCTCGCCAGCGTGTAGAGGGTGGCAAAAACCGCCACTGCCACCAGGATGGCAAGAAGCGTGGTCGGATCGGTCAGCGTTGTTGCCAGTCCCATCGCTCTATCCCCTCAGATATCGAAATTGATCATGTTGCGCATGACGAAGATGCCGATCGACATCCAGACGCCGGAAATCAGAAGGATCAGATGTCCGCGCGGATCGGTGAAGATTATCGAGATATATTGGGGGGACGTGAGGTAGACGAGCAGCGAAACAATGAAGGGCAGCGCCCCGATGATCGCGGCCGAGGCTTTTGCTTCCATCGAGAGAGCGCTCACCTTGGCCTTCATCTTCTTGCGCTCGCGCAGCACTTTGGAAAGGTTGCCGATTGCCTCGGACAGATTGCCGCCGGCCTGGCCCTGAATGGTGATCACGATCGCGAAGAAATTCACTTCCGGCAGCGGCATGGTCATCATCATGCGCGTGCAGGCCTCCGGAATGCTCAGGCCGACCTGCTGCGATTCGATCACCCGGCGGAATTCGGTCTTTACCGGCTCCTGTCCGTCGGAAGCAATCAGGCGCATCGCATCGTTGAGCGGCAGACCGGATTTGATCGAGCGAACCATGACGTCGAGCGCGTTCGGAAATTCCTCCAGGAACTTCTTCTGCCGGCGCTTGACCAGGAAACCGACAATCCAGCGCGGCAGGCCGACCGCGCTGACGAAGGCGGCGCCAACGGCCGCCAAGAGCGGCAGACCGGCGATCAAGGTCACGAGGAAGACGAAGACACCGAAGAGGATGCTGAACATGGAGAAGCGGCTCATCGTCAGGGACAGGCCGGTCTGGGCAAGCTTGGACTTCAAGCTGCCGTCGCCCATCTTCCTGTTCTTCTCTTCCTGCTTCTTCTCCAGGTCCTTGATGGAGTCCTGCATGGACTTGCGGCGCTTGGAGAGCTCCTGCACGCGGTCGCGGGCCGCCTTGACCTTGTTCAGGTCGGTTTCGGCCGACTTGACCCGGCTCAGCCGACTATCGGCCTTCTTTTCGACTTCCATGCGGGAGAACAACAGCCCGTAGCAGACCGCAGCCGCGGCGACCGCCACGAGGGCGATGATCGCCACGACATTGATATCCAGCCCGAACATGGAACCCTGCTCCTCAGTCCTTGGTTTTTTCCATCGCGTCGAGGGCGGCGGAAAGGCGCTTTTCCTCGTTGTAATACCGGGCGCGATCCCAGAAATACGGCTTCACGATGCCGGTCGACATGTGCCTGCCGATCAGGCGGCCATTCGCATCCTCGCCGTCGATCTCGTAGCGCATCAGGTCCTGGGTGACGATCACGTCGCCTTCCATGCCGACGACTTCGGTGATCTGGGTGATGCGGCGCGAACCGTCGCGCAGGCGGGCCGCCTGGATGATGACGTCGATCGAGCCGGTGATGATCTCGCGCACCGTCTTGGCCGGTAGCGAATAACCGCCCATGGCGATCATCGATTCCATACGGCTCAGGCATTCGCGCGGCGTGTTGGCGTGGATCGTCCCCATCGAGCCGTCGTGGCCGGTGTTCATCGCCTGCAGAAGGTCGAAGACCTCAGGTCCGCGCACTTCGCCGACGATGATGCGTTCAGGGCGCATACGCAGGCAGTTCTTGACGAGATCGCGCATGGTGATCTCGCCTTCGCCTTCGATGTTGGGAGGGCGGGTTTCAAGGCGGACCACATGCGGCTGCTGCAGCTGCAGTTCGGCGGTATCCTCGCAGGTGATGACCCGCTCTTCCTTGTCGATATAGTTGGTCAGGCAGTTCAGAAGCGTCGTCTTGCCCGAGCCGGTACCGCCCGAGATGACGATGTTGCAACGGACGCGGCCGATGATCTGCAGGAGCGTCGCCCCTTCCGGGGTGATCGCACCGAACTTGACGAGCTGGTCGAGGTTCAGCTTGTCCTTCTTGAACTTACGAATGGTCAGTGCCGGCCCGTCGATCGCAAGCGGCGGCGCGATGACGTTGACACGCGAACCGTCGGGCAGGCGCGCGTCGCAGATCGGCGAGGATTCATCGACGCGGCGACCGACCTGGCTGACGATGCGCTGGCAGACCGACAGGAGCTGGGCATTGTCGCGGAAGCGGATATCGGATTCGATCGTCTTGCCGCCGACTTCGATGAAGGTTTGGCCGGCGCCGTTGACCATGATGTCGGCGATGTCGTCACGCGCGAGCAGCGGCTCCAGCGGACCGTAGCCCAGAACGTCGTTGCAGATATCCTCGAGCAGTTCCTCCTGCTCGGAGATCGACATCGCGAAGTTCTTGATGGTGATGATATCGTTGACGATATCGCGGATTTCCTCGCGCGCGCTCTCGGCATCGAGCTTGGCGAGCTGGGACAGGTCGATCGTGTCGATCAGCGCCGAGAAGACCTGGCTCTTGGTATCGTAATAGAGTTCCGTGCGCGCCGGCCGCTTGCGGGCCGGTGACTGCGGCGCGAGCGGCGGCGGCGAAGCGACCTGCTGGCGCTGGGTGGCGGGATCGCGCATCGGCTCGGCAAGGATTTCCGGAGCGGCCGGCCGCGCCACGACAGGCGCCGCCGAAGCGGACGCAGCAGCCGGCGGCGGCGAAGCCAAGCCGCCGCTCTTCCCAAATCCCTCGTTTCCGCGTTTTCCAAACATGCCGGTTTCCTGGTGTTATGCCTTCTTGCGCCCGAGCATGCCGAGCACCTTGCCGAGACCACCCTTCTTCACTTTCTTCATGGCGACGCGCCCGGTGACGACATGGGCGATCTGCGAGAAAGTTTCGGCGGCCGGCGACTTGGCATCGATTTCGGAAATCATCCGGCCGCTATTGGCGGCATTGCCGAACAGCTGCACGTCGAAGGGCAGGATGGCGATCGGCTCGATCTCCAACGGCTCGATGAAATCGTTCGGGGCGATCTCCGGACGCTTCGGCATCCCGACCTGGTTAAGGATCAGGTGTGGTGCGCGGTCGTTCGGCCGGAGCTTCTTCAACGCGTCGATGATGTTCTTGGTGTTGCGCAGGTTGGCTAGATCGGGGACCGCGCAGATCACCACCTCGTCGACCTCAGACAGAACCGCGCGCGTCCATTCCGTCCAGCCATGCGGGACATCGAGGACCGCCATCGGCGCGCTGCGCTGCAGGAGCTCGATGATCGGCGTGAATGCGCTGCGATCGAAGTCATAGGCGCGGTCAAGCAGCGAGGGAGCGGCCAGCAGCGACAGATGCTCGGAACACTTGGTCAGAAGGCGGTCGAGGAAGACCTCGTCCAGACGTTCCGGCGCAAAAACGGCTTCCGCGATGCCCTGGGCCGGATCCTGATCGAAATCGATATTGGCCGTGCCGAAGGGAAGATCGAGGTCGGCGAGGATGGTCTCGGTCGAGAACAGGCTGGAAATGCCGAATGCGCAGTTATGCGCAATGGTCGAGGAACCGACGCCGCCCTTGGCACCGATGAAGGCCACCGATTTGCCGAGCGGTTCCGCTTCGGGATCCACGAAGATCGACGAAATCGACGCCAGCATGTCCGGCATCTGCACGGGGCCGACGAGATATTCGGAAATACCGTTGCGGATCAGCTCGCGATAGAGCGAGATATCGTTATAGCGGCCGACGACGATGACCCTGGTCGAGGGATCGCAGACTTCCGCAAGCGGCGTGAGCTCATCGAGAAGGTTCTTCGGTTCGGCATCCGTTTCCAGGATGATCAGGTTCGGTGTCGGCGTGGAGGAGAACATGTTGGCGGCAGCGCTGGTGCCGCCGATCGTCACACGCAGGTTGACCTTGGCCATACGGCGATCGCGCGCCATGCGGTCCATCATGCGCTGCATCGCCTCGCTTTCGCAGAAAGCGTGGATCGAGATGCGCGGCAACGGGCGCAGCGCATCGAAATCGCCCGGACGATCGACGTCCTCGGCGAAACCTTCACCCTGGCCGGGAGTGCGGATTTCGTAGTTGATCGCGCTCATTGTCTGGCCCCGTTAATTGTTGTTGATCGTGATCGTCGTGCCGGTACCGCTGCTCTCGCCGCGGTAGTCGCTGATGACCTTGGCGCGCTGCGCCGCATCGATCGGCGTGACCGCGCGCGGTGCGATGAGATCGGTGGGATTGGCGACCTGGGCTGCAAGATTGTTCTGGCTGGCACAGCCGAAATTGTACCAGTTCTTGTTCCCGAACGTGTTGTCCGAGAGGTCTGCCGGCCATTCGCCGCACTGGCCGGTCATCGCCTTGGTCGTCACGTAGGAAAGCCGGATCGGCGCTGCGTCACCGTTCGGCGAGGCGGCGTAGCTGCTCATCAGGATCCGCTGCGGCCTGATGCCGGACCGGGTCAGTTCGCGGCGGATATCACCCGCCAGATGTTGGGCGGCACCGGAATTGTAGGAGCCGTAAGGCACCTGGATCTGTATCACGCCGGCCGGCGATGCCATGAAATTCTGGGCAAAACCCTTGACCGTATCCTTCATGCCCGTCGTCAGGCGGACATCACCCGAGGCGACCGGAATATCGAGCGTCGACTGACCTTCCGCGAGTACGATCGGATGACGGGTGCGATAGTCGTCGGGGATGGAGCCGGTCGTGAGCTGGCTGTTGCCGCAGGCCGACAGGAGCAGGCCGGGTGCCACGAGGGCCAAGGCCGCGACCATCCTGCTACGACGGGACCTGGTTTTTCCCTCGGTCATGGCATCCTGTCCTTCGGCGGTGGTTTTCTTGGTTTCAATGTCCATGACCGCTCACTTGTAGATAAAGCCGACGGCGCCGTGATACTGGCCCGCCGCGACGGGCTCCTTGCGGCCGTAGATCTTGTTGACGCGGTTCAGAAAGAAGGTTGCGGCATCGTTTTCCGGGTTGAAGTTGTCGTCCGGCCGCGCGATCTCGTTGCGAGCAACGGGACGGACCAGATAAGGCGTCGCGATGATCACCAGTTCGGTTTCGTTGCGGACGAAGTCCTTGCTGCGGAAAAGCGTCCCAAACACCGGTACCTTCGAAATTCCCGGAAGGCCGGACATCGCCTGACGGACATTGTCCTGTACCAGGCCGGCGATGACGATCGAGCCGCCGGAGGGCAATTCGACCGTGGTCGAGGCCTCACGCTTGCGGATCGCCATGTAGGTATTGCCGGGGATCCGCAACGACGCACCATTGCCGGTCGCGGCCGATCCCTCGTAGGTCGGCTCCGACACATTGGTTTCGATCACCAGGCTGATGCGCCCGGGAGACAAAACAACGGGCTTGAAATTCAGTTCGATGCCGTAATCGACCGTATCGATCGACTGCGTAACGGTGCCTTTCTCGCCATCCACTTCCTGCTGTCCCGGCAGGCGGAATGTGCCGCCGACATAAAATTTCGCCTGCTGGCCGGAAATGGCGGTCAGGCTGGGTTCGGCGAGCGTGCGCATGACGCCAGCCTGTTCCATGGCGTTCATATACGTCGAAAGACCGACATTGCCGATATTGCCGGACATGATGCCTTGGGCCGCCAGGCCGACGGCATTCCCCAGATTGGCGGGATTGGCAAAGGAGATCGAGCCTTTGGGACCGGCGACGGAGCCATTGAACCCGAGCTGCTTCAATACCTGCCTGCTGACTTCCGCAACAGTTACCTTCAGCGTGACCTGGTCCTCGCCCTCGATGGTCAGGAGATTGACGATCTGAGACTTCTGCCGGTTTTCGGCGAAGATGTCCGCATCGCCGTTATTGCCCTGGGCGGTAATATTGCGGGTGGTCGCCTCACCGCCCTTCAGGAAGGCCGTGGTGAGCTTTTCCGCCTGCGCCGAATCCTGCGGCGTCCGCACGCTGCCGGACAGTACGATGTTGTCGGAGATGATCTCGACCTTGATGTTCGAATCCGGCAGGAACCGACGAAGGTTCTGCTCGAGACCGGAAATATCACGCTCGATGGCCACGTCGAGGCTGACGATCTCCTCGCCGTTCGGTCCGAAGACGAAGATGTTGGTCTGGCCGACGGTCTTGCCGAAAAGATAGATGCGGCGGGAGGTGCGCGTCACCGCGTCAGCCATGCTCGGGTCGGCGACAAGAATGTCATGGGCGTCGGAAGGCAGGTCGACAACCAGAGCCTTGTTGAGGCCGAGCTGCAGCCGCTTGCGGACGCCGGGCCCCCCGTCGGTGATGCGCACCACGCTGTTGTCGGCCGCCAGGGCCTGTGCCGGCGTCAGGCTGATCGGGGCGATATTCAGGGAAACGCCGGAAAAGGCGAGGCAAAAAGCCATGCCTGCCGCTGCCGAGCTACGAATCTTGTGTTTCAGACTGCTCACTTGAACGCTCCGTTCATTTCGCCTGCACCGCCGCCGTGCTCTTGACGATCGCCCCCGATTTGATGACCTGGATATCCGTCTTGCCATCGCCCCCGTGCAGCAAATAGTCCGGGGCTACCGTGTCGGCCTCCTGAGAGTCCGCGACGGAGCGCAGCGCAAGCGTCAGCCGCTGGGCCATCTGCTGGGCGACGGCAATGACCTTCGCCTGGTCCGGCGTCAGTTCCAGCGTCGCCGTCGTGCCGACGACGGATTTCTTGCCGTCCTCGCTTTCCTGGACCTGCTGGTCGATTGCGAGGACGCGAACGTTGCTGAGGATGGTTTCGGTGATGTAGTTGCCGCTGTCCTTGTTCTCCCGCACCATGATGATGTCGACGCGATCGTTCGGCAGCACGAAGCCGCCAGCGCCCGTTGCAACGGAGATCTCGGTGGCAACCGCCCGTTTTCCTGACGGCAGCAGCGAGGACATGATCCGGCTGGAGGAGTCGGCGATCTTCTCGGCCCGCATCGGCTCGCCCTTGAACATCGGCATGCGGACCACGACACCCTGAAGCTCGGTGATGGCGTTCGGCCGCGTCGAATCGGTGATGAACCCATCGACGATGCCGCTCGACGGCCAGGACATCCACTGCATCGACTTGTCGTTCAGGCGGCTGCCCACGGGCAGGTTCTCGGCCGAAACCAGCACCTTGACCGTCGGCTCCTTCTGGATGACGGTTTCCACCAGTTCAGGCGCTTTCGTGCCGGAAAGGCGGACCGCGAGCATGCCGGCAAGGCCCGCCGCCACCACGGCAACCGCGAGAATAATGATACGGGTGGGCTTCATGGCCATTCCTTGAGGGAACACTAATTCCCCCGGAGAATGGCCTCCAATGGTGTAATTATAGTTAATGAGACGCTTACAATTCTGGTTAACGCGATCTTTCCATCGCGAGAACCCTTATTGAAACGCCTTCATGGCCAGGAGATGGATCGGTGCTTGCTCGAAGGTCAGGAAGCCGGCAATCGCAATGGCGATTCCATAAGGTATCTTCTTGGCATTGACGAGTGACGACGGGAGCGGAATGCCCATGGCCATGACCGAGTTCGCCTGCGACCGCAGAAGCAGGAAAACGAGCGTCACGGCACCGCCGACATAACCGACGGTAACCAGCAAAACGAGAAGCGAGTGATTGAAGCCGAACCAGATTGCCGCCACCGTCAGGAGCTTTGCATCGCCGCCGCCCATGACGTTCAAGGCAAAAAGAGCGAAGCAAACGCTAAATACGGCAAAACCCGCGACAAGGCTCATGCCGATCTCGGGCCAAGGTAGCCCGGCGAGCGGAGCCAGGGCCAGAAAAGCGAGGACTCCAACCGCAGAAATGCGATTGGGAATGGTCATCGTGAAAAGGTCGCTGACGGCGGCAAGGGCCAGAGCGAGCGGAAATACCGTTAGAATTAGTATGGCGATCGCCATATCAGCCATGGTTTATCCGATCTAGCAGCCAGTACAACCAACGAACTGCGAGAGCCGCCGATGGGCGACTCTCGCATAAATCATAGGGCTGAAGCGATACGACTAAGCTACAGCCGCCGCAGTATCAGCACGCGGTAGTGCCGTTGCCGCAGTTCAGCTTCTTCGAGATGTTGGTGAACTGGGTGTTCAGCGAATTGCCGAGCGTGGTAGCACCGGCGATCAGAGCCACGGAGATGAGAGCTGCGATAAGACCATACTCGATGGCGGTCGCACCAGACTCATCTTTCATAAAACGAGCGAAAATCTTCGACATGGAACTCTCCTACTCCAAATATTGTTGTTCAGCACTTCCCGACAACTGTTTCCGTTGTTCGGCTGACTGCAACCTACAGCCGGACGATTGCTATCGGCTTAAAGAACATCGTTACCGAGCTGTTAATGGAGGATTGCAGGTTGCGTGGTAAACGAATGGGTAAGAAAAATCGTGGCTTTCGACCGATCGCCATCTCCCTCTCATAATCCTCTAATCTACGTTTTTTTACAGCACGTTAATTTACGTGAGCCCATGTGCGAACTCATCCTGCCTCAGGCATTTCCGGTTGACCGGCAATGGTTAAGACGGGATCAAGAACGGCCTTTCGTGCCGCTTAACCCTTCGTTCACCAATCACATCCATCCTTGGTGGATAACAAACCGCACCTAAGGTCGCCCTCAATGCTGTTCCGTCGCGTCATGATCCGGCTCCTGGCCATCTGCGGTGTCGTCTTCACCGGCGCAGGACAGCTGGCCGCGCAGGATCGGCCGGATCTTCTGCGCGTATTCATGAATCACGCGCGCGTGCTGAAACTCGACAGGCCGGTCAGCAAGGTCATCGTGGGCAATTCGAGCGTGGCCGACGCAACTGTCGCGGATCCCACAACGATCGTCCTCACGGGCCGCAGTTTCGGCACGACCAATCTCGTGCTGCTGGACGCCCAGGGCAATGCGATTGCCGACGAACGGGTCCTCGTTTCCATTGACGAAGGGAACACGGTGCGCGTCTTCCGGCAAACGGAACGTTCCATTCTGTCCTGCACGCCAAATTGCGAACAGCACGCCGAGTTCAAGAACACTGGTACGGGTGCCGCAACGCCCTGATCGGGGACAGATGGTTAAACTGCAGGCGATCGCAGCAACGGAATCTCAATAATCGAACCCTAGGATCGGCCGCTCAAACCGGCTGTCGGACGGGAACCATGTGCCAGGATCATGACGAGACGAAAAGCGGTGCCCCTGTACCCGCGAGAGGTAAAGGGGCATGGCGACGGATCATCCGATCCAAGGACGGAGCAGCCGCGATCGAATTCGCGCTGCTGGCCATTCCCTACTTCATGATTGTCTTCGCCATCATCGAAACATTCATCGCCTATACCGGCGAGCAGCTTGTCGCCAACGCCGTCGATACCATGGCCCGCAAGCTGAGGACCGGCAACATTACCTATGGGCTCAATCGCAGCACCGACAAGACCCAGGCGGAATTTCGCCGCGCCTTCTGCGACGAAGTGTCGATCCTGATCACCTGCAGCGAGGACGAAATCGCGACACCGAACAAGCTTCTGCTCGACGTTCGCTCGTTTGCGACCTTCGCGCTGATCCCGACGACGATCCCGACCTCCGGCGGCGCTTTCGGGGAGCTCGATACGTCCTCATTCGCCTACGCGCCGGGTCCCGCAAAAAGCATCAACATGCTGCGCGCCTATTATCGCTGGGATATCGTCACCGATCTGATCCGGCCTTATATCAGCAACGTCCGGCCCGCGGACGGCGGGCGCCCGAGCTATTTCCTGATCGTCGAAACATCCGCCTTCCGAGCCGAGGACTATCCGTGATGGAAGAGCAAACACCCCAGCCGCAGAACCGGTCCGTCGGCCTGCTTAACCGCATCAAGCAATTCGTTACCGACACGCGCGGCGTCGGCGCTGTCGAATTCGCGCTGATCGCGCCGCTGCTTCTCAGCCTCTACATCACGTCGTTCGAAATCACCATCGGCCTCAGTGTCTCCAAGCGCGTGACGCGCAGCGCCAGCACGATCGCCGACCTCGTGACCCGGGAGACGAGCGTCGACAAGACATTGCTCGCGACGATGAAGGACGTGACCGCAAGTCTCTTTGCGCCCTACACGCCCAATACGCTCAGCATCAAGGTCACCGGAGTAACGCTCGATGCCACCGGCAGCCCGACCGTCGCCTGGTCGTGGGATCAGAACAACGGCAGGCCCTATGTTGTCGGTTCTTCCGTCCAGGTGCCGGCCGACATGCATACCGCCAATTCATTTCTTGTCCGGGCCGAAGTATCGGTGCATCACGAACTCCTGATGTTCATGCCCGGTCTTTTGCCGAGCAGCGTCCAAGACCTCACCATCGCGCGGGAATATTTCTACCGCCAGCGTCTCGGAAACAGCGTCAGCTGTACCAATTGCTGAAGCGCGCCGACCGTTATCCCCTTTGCTAATACATGCCCACGGCTATATGAATCTCGATTCGGGCCGGCTAAGAGAGCTGCCGGGCGGGCAATATTCAAATTTCCGGGTGACCGATGGCGCGTGCCTTCCTGTTCGTTCTTGATTCCTTCGGCGTGGGCGGTGCCCCGGATGCGGACGAGTATGGTGATCTGGGGGCCAACACGCTCGGGCATATCGCGGAATTCTGCGCCGCCGGCGTCGGCGACCGGGCTGGACTGAGGGAAGGTCCGTTGCATCTGCCGAACATGTCGTCGCTCGGGCTTCTGGAAATTGCCAAACTCGCCAGCGGCGACTATCCCGTCGGCATGCCGATGCCGGAGCGAATCTTCGGCCTGCACGGCGCAGCCAACGAGATTTCCCGCGGCAAGGATACTCCGTCCGGGCATTGGGAAATCGCCGGCACGCCGATCTTGTTCGATTGGGGTTATTTCCCGGCAGAAGGCGACGCGTTCCCTCCCGAGCTGGTGGAAGCGATCTGCCGCGAAGGCGGCGTCCCCGGCATTCTCGGCAATTGTCACGCATCCGGAACCGAGATCATCGCCCGGCTCGGGGAAGAGCATATCCGCACCGGAAAACCGATCTGCTATACATCCACCGACTCGGTCTTCCAGATCGCCGCCCACGAAACCTTTTTCGGCCTCGACCGGCTGCTCAGGCTCTGCGAAACCGTCCGGGTGCTGCTTGATCCGATGAATATCGGCCGGGTGATCGCAAGGCCCTTCGTGGGCGAAACCGCGGACACGTTCCAGCGCACCGGCAATCGCCGCGACTTCTCCGTGCCGCCCCCCGAGGCGACATTGCTCGACCGGCTGATCCGGGGCGGCAGGTCGGTGCATGCGATCGGCAAGATCGGCGACATCTTCGCGCATCAGGGCGTCTCGCGCGTCATCAAGGCGAACGGCAATGCGGCGCTGATGGAAGCGACGCTCGCGGCCATGGATGAGGCGACCGTCGGCGATCTCGTCTTCACCAATTTCGTCGATTTCGACATGCTTTATGGCCATCGCCGCGACGTGCCGGGTTATGCGGCGGCGCTCGAAGCCTTCGACCGCGCCCTGCCGGACGTCCACCGGCGGCTGCAGCCCGGCGACCTCGTCATCCTGACCGCCGACCACGGCTGCGATCCGACCTGGCGCGGCACCGACCACACGCGTGAGCGGGTGCCGGTCATGGCGTTCGGACCGGGCATCCGCTCCCGTTCGATCGGGATCAGATCGACCTATTCGGACATTGCCGAAACCATTGCCGCGCATCTGTCGATCCCGCCCGGCCCCAACGGATGGAGCTTCCTTTGACCAGACACCTCCTCAAGGCGGAGATCCACTGCCATATCGAAGGTGCCACGCCGCCGGCGCTGGCGGCAATTCAGGCGGAAAAATACGGTATCGATACGGGAAAGGTGCTGCGCGACGGCGCCTATGTCTGGTCCGACTTTTCCGAATTCATCGTCTGCTACGATGCGGTCGCCTCGCTGTTCAAAACCGCCGGCGACTATGCGCTGCTGACTGAAACCTACCTTCTGGAACTTGCGGCCGCCAACACGATCTACAGCGAGATCATCGTCTCGCCGGATCATGGTGACCGGATCGGGCTCGGGGCCGATGCCTATCTCGCCGGCATCTGCGACGGCATTCACGCGGCGCGCGAAAAGACCGGTATCGAAGCGCGCATCATCGTGACCGGCGAACGGCATTTCGGGCCGGACCGGGTGGTCTCGGTCGCCGAATATGCGGCGCGGGCGAAAAATCCGCTGGTGACCGGCTTCAACATGGCCGGCGAGGAACGCATGGGCCGGGTCGCCGACTATGCCCGTGCCTTCGATATCGCCCGCGACGCGGGGCTGGGCCTTACAATCCACGCCGGCGAGGTCTGCGGCGCTTTCAGCGTTTCCGACGCGCTCGATCTGGTGAAGCCGTCCCGGATCGGCCACGGCGTGCGTGCGATCGAGGATCCGGCCCTCGTCGAGCGGCTTGCCGAACTCGGCACCGTGCTGGAGGTCTGCCCGGGTTCGAACATCGCGCTGAACGTGTTTCCGGATTTCGACAGCCATCCGCTGAAACGCCTCAAGGCCGCCGGCGTGCGCGTCTGCATCAATTCCGACGACCCGCCGTTCTTCCACACTTCGCTTGCGCGCGAATACGACATCGCGTCGGTGATCATGGGGATGCCCGACGACGCGATCGACGCGATGACGCGCACGGCGATCGAGGCGGCCTTCGTGGACGAAGCAACGCGCGCAAGGCTCATCGCCCGGCTTGACGCGCAGAGCATCCAGCCAAGCCGATCAGAGACTGGGGATGAGGCGGCAAGCCGCGCCTGACGGGTTGCGGAACCAGCCTTTTTCCTGAAAGAAGAGACAGGCAAACAACAAGGGGAAGCTCCATGGACGGCGTCACTGTCATCGATCATCCGCTGGTGCAGCACAAGCTGACGATCATGCGCAAGAAGGAAACCTCAACGGCCGGCTTCCGGCGGCTGCTGCGGGAAATCTCGATGCTGCTCTGCTACGAGGTGACCCGCGACCTCGAACTGACCATGGAAACGATCGAGACGCCGCTTGTCGAAATGCAGGCGCCGGTCGTCGAAGGCAAAAAGCTGGTCTTCGCCTCGATCCTGCGGGCCGGCAACGGGCTGCTCGAAGGCATGCTGGAACTGGTGCCTTCGGCCCGCGTCTCGCATATCGGCGTCTACCGCGACCACGAGACGCTGCAGCCGGTCGAATATTACTTCAAGGCGCCGGACGACATCGCCGAACGGCTGATCATCGTCGTCGACCCGATGCTGGCGACCGGCAACTCCTCGATCGCCGCCGTGGACAAGCTCAAGGAACGGGGCGCCCACAATATCCGCTTCCTCTGCCTGCTTGCGGCCCCCGAGGGCATCGCAAACTTCCGCGCGGCGCATCCGGACGTGAAGATCTACACGGCCTCGATCGACAGCCATCTCAACGAGAAGGGTTATATCGTGCCCGGTCTCGGCGATGCCGGCGACCGCATGTACGGCACCAAGTAAGTAATTTAGAATTCGCTTACCAATCTTTGAAATGAACGGCCTGCGGAGATTTCACAGGCCGTTTTCTTATGATTTCTCCGCTATGCAGGAAGCGGATATCCGGTTCATGCCGAGAGGGTTTTGCATGCTCCTGCGCACCGTCATTTTTGCTGCAGTTACGGCGCTCGTGGCGACACAGATCCCCGCGCTGATCCAGCGTGCCGATCATCCGTCTGCGGCGGCGGTGGCGGTCGAGGCGCCGGCCAAGGCGACGCCCGTTTCGGTGGCGTCGGGCAGCGTGACGCTGGAAGCCGATGGGCGCGGACACTTCAACGGCACGTTCCGGATGAACGGCAAACCCGTCGACGGCCTCGTCGATACGGGTGCGTCGCTGGTGGCGATCAACGAGAGCACGGCCCGCAAGCTGGGCTACAGCGCCAACAGCCTGGATTTCCGCTACACGGTCAATACCGCCAATGGCGGCACCGAGGCTGCCCACGTGGTTCTGGACCGCATCGAGATCGGCGGCGTGCGGGTAAAGGACGTCGATGCCTTCGTGTTGCGCGACAAGGCGCTGGCCGGCACGCTGGTCGGCATGAGTTTCCTGAAGAAACTGAAATCCTTCCAGGTGGAAGGCGGCAACCTGAAACTCGTGCAGTGAGCGGCCAGTCTGACCGATCAGCCGATGCGCTTCAGCACGACCGGAGGAAGTTTCGGCGCTTCGTCGGCGATCGTGTAGAAACCCGCGATATCGTGGGCCATGCGTTCGGCTGCGCCGTAAGTTGCGGCATTTACAATGGCGATAGGCTCACCTTCTTCGACGAAGGTGCCGAGTGGCAGAAGCCCTTCGATGCCGACACGATGATCTATGGCATCCGAAGCCCGTTTGCGGCCGCCGCCGAGTTCGACGACGGCAAGGCCGATGGCGCGGGTCTCGCAGGCTGCAAGGTAGCCGGCTCTCGGCGCATGTGCTCGCACCCGCTCCGGCGCTTTTGCCAGGTAAACATTTGGCCGCTCGCAAAAGTCCACAGGTCCGCCCAACTCATGAACCATGCGGGCAAATCGCTCCATTGCCTCGCCAGAATACAAGGCTAGTGAAGCACGGTCCTGAGCTTCAACAATATCCTGCTCGATGCCGGCCAATACAAGCATCTCGGCCGCTTCGGCAAGAACTGCGGTCTCCAATCTCGTCCACCTCTTTGCCCCAGCCAGAAAATCGAGGCAGTTGACGATTTCGAGCGCATTGCCGGCTGCGGCCGCAAGCGGCTGGTTCATGTCGGTGAGAAGTGCCGCGGTCCTGACGCCCGCCCCATTCGCCACCTCTACCAGCGAGCGGGCCAGCGTCTCGGCTTCATCGAGGCTTTCCATGAAGGCGCCGTTGCCGACCTTCACGTCGAGCACGAGGCTTCCGAGCCCGGCCGCAAGCTTCTTCGAAAGGATCGAGGCAGTGATCAACGGCACGGATTCGACGGTGGCCGTCACGTCGCGGACGCCGTAGAGGCGGCGGTCGGCCGGGGCGAGATCGCTCGTCTGTCCGATAATGGCACAACCGACCTCGTCGACCACTTTCCGGAACAGTGCCTCATCCGGCATCACGTTGTAGCCGGGGATCGACTGCAGCTTGTCCAGCGTGCCGCCGGTATGGCCGAGGCCGCGGCCGGAAATCATCGGGACCGCAAGCCCGCAGGCTGCCACGATGGGTGCCAACATCAGCGAGACATTATCGCCGACGCCGCCGGTCGAGTGCTTGTCGGCAATCGGCCGGGCAAGGCTGTCCCAATTCAGCACAGTCCCAGAATCGCGCATCGCAAGGGTGAGCGCCACCGTCTCATCGCGGGACATGCCCCGAAAAAAGACAGCCATCGCGAAGGCAGCCACCTGTCCCTCGGAGATTTCCTCTTTTGCCAGGGCCGCAATGAAGGTTGCGATCTCTTCGCCGGCGAGAACCTTTCCGTCGCGTTTGCGGCGGATGATTTCCTGCGGGATCATCGTATCAATAGCCGCTCGACGCGCGGACAGCGGTGCTGCCGCTCAACACGCCGAGGATATCGTCGAGCAGGCCCGAGGCGCCGAAACGGAAGGTGGAGGGCATGATCCAGTTGGGAGCCATGATCGTTTCCGCGAGCCGGAAGTAAAGATCGGCATCCGCAACGGTCGAGATCCCGCCGGCAGGCTTGAAGCCGACCCGCTTCTTCGAATCCCGGATCGCCTGAAGCATGATGTCGGCAGCTTCGAGCGTCGCATTCACGGCGACCTTGCCGGTCGAGGTCTTGATGAAATCGGCGCCGGCGACGATCGCCAGCTCGGAGGCGCGGCGGATCAGTGCGCTGTCCTTGAGTTCGCCCGTCTCCAGGATCACCTTCAGACAGGCATCCGGGCAGGCGGCGCGGACCGCCTCGACCATTTCGGTCACGGATGCCTCGTCGCCGGCAAGCAGCTTGCGATAGGGAATGACCATGTCGATCTCGTCGGCACCGTCCTCAATCGCTTTACGCGTCTCCTCGATCACCGTGGCAACGGCCAGATCTCCGGATGGGAAATTCACGACGGTGGCGATGCGAACCGGATGCTCGGAGCCCAAGATCTGGCGGGCATGGGCGACGAAACGCGGCCAGATGCAGATCGCCGCCGTATTGCCATAGGGCGTCTGCGCCCGCAGGCACAGTTTCTCGATAGCGGCATCGTCGCAGTCGTCACGCAGGTTCGTCAGGTCGAGAAGCGATAGCGCGAAGGCTGCCGCCTCACGCGGGTTCAGGAGTTCCATATCGAGTGCCTCCCCGGCTTGCTTACCGCACCGTGCGCCAGTGGCGCGCCGGGGACGCGGTAAATTCAAAGGCGACGCAGGTCCGGTCGAAATCTGTTCGATTTCTGGGTCATGCGCACGCCCATATTTATCGTTCAAACGATTAGATGCAAGCCACACCGGGGCGGCGCATGCGCCAACGGGACTTATCCGGTTGAAATATATCGTGTAATCAGGCCAACATTTCTTTCAGGATAGCCGCCAAGCGCTGCCCGCCTATCGGAGCCATGTCCTTGGTTTCCGCGTGGCTGAGCTCCGCACCGGTCATGCCCGCGCCAAAATTGGTGATCACCGAGGCCGCCGCGACCTTGAGCCCGAAATAGCGCGCGAGGATGACTTCGGGCACGGTCGACATGCCGACCGCATCGGCGCCCAGGGTTCGCGCCATGCGGATCTCCGCCGGCGTCTCGAAGCTCGGGCCGGAGAACCACATATAGACGCCCGAGAACAGCGGGACGCCGCAACGGATTGCCGCGTTGCGCATGTCGAGCGCGAGGTCCGCATCATAGGCGGTGGTCATGCCGACGAAACGCCGGTCACCCTCCTCGCCGATCAGCGGGTTCATGCCGGAATAGTTGATGTGGTCGGAAATCTGCATCACCGAGCCCGGCGGCATGTCTTCCCTGAGCGATCCGGCGGAATTCGTCAGGATCAGCGACTGGACGCCAAGGCCCTTCATCACCTCGATCGGAAAGCGCATCACCTTGGCATCGCCGTGCTCGTAATAGTGCGCGCGGCCGGAAAGCATGATGACCGGCTCCGCTCCAAGATAACCGGCGACGATCTCGCCCGCATGGCCGGTGACGCCGCTTACCGGAAAGCCCTCCAGCGCGCCATAAGGGATACGGACAGCCTCCGTCACCTCGTTCACCAGCGAACCAAGGCCGGAGCCGAGCACGATCGCGTGGCGCGGCACAAGGCCATCAAGGCGGTTGACGAGCAGATCGATGACTTGCCTCATGTCCGTCACCTCAGCCGATCACATCCGTTTCGAAAGCGTATGGAAGAAGCTCCGCCATGGTGACGGTCTTCTGCACCCCTGTTTCGTCGCAGAGATAGACGCGCGTATCGGCGGAGGCGAATTCCGCGATCTTCTGCCGGCAGCCGCCGCAGGGCGAGCAGAGCGCCAGTTTTTCGGCGATGACGGCCAGTTCAACGATCTTCCTGCCCCCGCCCATCACCATCGCGCCGATCGCCGTCGGCTCGGCGCACCAGCCCTGGGGGAAGGAGATGTTCTCGATATTGGCGCCGAGATAGACCTTGCCGTCATCGGCGCGGATCGCCACGCCCACCGGAAACTTGGAGTAAGGGGCATGTGCCCTGGCCATCGCGTCGCGGGCGGCTTCGAAAAGGTCGTGAGACATCGGTCAGCGCTCCTTTGTATAGGGCACGCCGCCGGCCTTGGGCGGACGGGCGATGCCGATGAAGCCGGCGAGCAATACGCAGGTGAGGATATAGGGCAGCGCCTGGAAGATCTGTACCGGCACTTCGCCGATCAGCGGCAATGATTTGCCCTGCATGAAGTTCGCGAATGCATCGAGGAAACCGAAGAGCAGGCAGGCCAGCATGACCGGCACCGGCTTCCACTTGGCGAAGATCAGTGCCGCCAGCGCGATATATCCCTTGCCGGCCGACATGTTGTTGATGAAGGCGGCAGACTGGGCGATCGAGAGATAGGTGCCTGCAAAACCGCAGAGGAAACCGGCGACGATCAGCGCGCGATAACGCATCCAGGCGACCGAAATGCCGGCCGTGTCGACCGCACCCGGATTTTCGCCGACGGCGCGCAGGCGCAGGCCGAAACGGGTGCGATAAAGAACCCACCAGGAGATCGGCACCATCAGGAAGGCGATATAGGTGAGGATGTTATTGCCGGAGATGACATTGGCATAAAGCGGACCGATGATCGGCACATCGCGCATCATGTCGGCGCCCGGCAGGGTGATGGAGGAGAACCGGCCCTCAGGCGGCACCTGGCCGGTGCGCCCACCCTGCCGGAACCAGGCCTGGCCGAGCACGATCGTCAGGCCGGCGGCGACGAAATTGAGCGCCACGCCGGACACGATCTGGTTGCCGCGATTGGTGATCGAGGCAAAGCCGTGCACGAAGGAAAAGGCGATCGACACGCCGATGCCGCCGATGAGGCCGAACCAGGCATTGCCGGTCCAGTAAGCGACGCAGGCTGCGGCAAAGGCGGATGCCAGCATCTTGCCTTCCAGCCCGATATCGAAAATGCCGGCGCGCTCCGAAAACAATCCGGCAAGCGCGGTGAACAGCAGCGGGATCGAAAGGCGGATCGCCGAGCCGAGAATGCTGATGAGAATATCGAAATAATCCATGAGCCTATTTCCCGGTGAGCTGCTGGTAAAGCCGGACGACAGCCGGGCGGAGCATGTATTCCAGGGCACCCGCAAACAGGATGACCATGCCCTGGATAACAACGATCATGTCGCGGGTGATGCTCGGCATGTCGAAGGAGAGTTCCGCCCCTCCCTGATAGAGAATACCGAAAAGCAGCGCCGCCAGAACGATGCCGGCCGGATGGTTGCGGCCCATCAGCGAGACGGCGATACCGACGAAGCCGGCGCCGCCGACGAATTCGATCTGCAGGCGGGCGGAAGCCCCCATGACGGGGTTCAGCGCCATCATGCCGGCGAGGCCGCCCGAGATCAGCATGGTTATCATGACGATCTTCGAATAGCGGATGCCGGCGTAGCTCGCAGCCGTCGGGCTGATGCCGAGCGTGCGCATCTCGTATCCGAGCTTGGTGCGCCAGATCAGCACCCAGACCAGGAAACACATGATCAGCGCGATCAGGAAGGAGAAGTTGAGCGGAGCGGCCCCGATCTTGCCGCCGAACATGGCGATCAGCCAGTCAAGCTTGGGGAGCTGCCCGCCGGGCAGGAAGGTGCGGGTTTCGGGCGCCATCTTGCCGGGCACGATCAGCACGCGCACCAGCACGTAATTCATCAGCGACGAGACGATGAAGTTGAACATGATGGTGGTGATGACGATATGGCTGCCGCGCTTGGCCTGCAGCCAGGCGGGAATGGCGGCACAGGCCGCGCCGAACAGGGCCGCGCCGATGACCGCAAACGGCATGGTGACGTACCAGGGCACGTAACTGTCCATCGCCAATGCAACAAGCGCGGCACCAAGGCCGCCAAGATAAGCCTGGCCTTCCGAGCCGATGTTGAACAGGCCGGCATGGATGGCGACCGCCACTGACAGGCCGGTGAAGATGAAGCTCGTCGTGTAGAACAGCGTGAAGCCGATGCCTTCGCCCCGGCCGAGCGCGCCGATCAGCAGCAGTTGCAGCGCCTCGAACGGGTTCTCGCCGATCCCCCAGACGACAAGGCCGGAAAAGAAGAAGGCCAGGATGAGGTTGAGCAGCGGGATGAGGCCGTAATTGATCCAGGCCGGAAGCGGTACGGATACGGTGCTCATGCCCCTGCCCTCGTCCGCCCTGCCGCCGCAGCAAGCTTAATCATTCCATGCTCCAGATGGGTCATTGCTTCAAGCATCGTTGCTGTCAGCGTCATGCGGCGATCCCGGCCATCATCAGGCCCAGCGTCTGTTCGCCCGCCTCGCCCGATTTCTCGCCGACGACCTTGCCGGCGAACATCACCAGAATACGGTCGGAGAGCGAGCGGATCTCATCCAGTTCCACCGAGACCAGTAGCACCGCCTTGCCGGCATCGCGCATCTCTATGATCCGCTTGTGGATGAATTCGATCGCGCCGATATCGACGCCGCGGGTCGGCTGGCCGATGATCAGCATTTTGGGGTCACGCTCGATCTCGCGCGCCACGACGATCTTCTGCTGGTTGCCGCCGGAGAAATTGGCGGTGCGCAGCCGCGGGTTCGGCGGGCGGATATCGTATTTGGCGATCTTCTCCTCGGCATCCTTGCGCATCGCGTCGAGATCCAGAAACGGACCGCGGCCGTATTTCGCATCGTGGTGATAACCGAGGATCGAGTTCTCGTATTCCTCGAACTTCAGGACCAGCCCCATGTGGTGGCGGTCTTCCGGGATATGTGCAAGCCCGAGATCACGCAGGCCAGCCGGATCGAGGCCCGCGACCGGCTTGCCGTCTATGAGGATCTCGCCGGACGAAGGCTTGCGGATGCCAGCGATCGCCTCGAGAAGCTCCGACTGGCCGTTGCCCGCGACGCCCGCGATGCCGACGATCTCGCCGGCGCGCACGTCGAAGGAGACATTGTCGACCATGGTGACGCCGCGGCTGTCCTTGACCGTCAGGTTGCGGACCGACATCAGCACGGCGCCCGGATTGGCGGCACCCTTTTCGACGCGCAGCAGGACGCGGCGGCCGACCATGAGTTCGGCCAGCTCTTCGACGGTGGTTTCGGCGGTCTTGCGGGTCGCGACCATTTCGCCGCGGCGCATGACCGAGACCGTATCGGTGATCGCCATGATCTCGCGCAGCTTGTGGGTGATGAGGATAATGGTCTTGCCCTGATCGCGCAGGACGCGCAGGACCTTGAAAAGATGGTCGGCTTCCGCCGGCGTCAGCACCCCGGTCGGCTCGTCGAGGATGAGGATTTCGGCGCCGCGATAGAGCGCCTTCAGGATTTCGACGCGCTGCTGATTGCCGACCGGCAGTTCCTCGATGACCGCGTCCGGATCGACCTCGAGGCCGTAATCGTCCTCCAGCCGCTTCAGTTCCTTGCGGGCGCTCGCGACGCCCTTGGCGAGAAGCTGGCCGCCCTCCGCGCCAAGCATGACGTTTTCCAGAACGGTGAAATTCTCGACCAGCATGAAGTGCTGGTGCACCATGCCGATGCCCGCGGCGATCGCCGTCTGGCTGTCGCGGATCGTCACCGGCTTACCCGAAATGCGGATCTCGCCGTGGTCGGCCTGGTAGAAGCCGTAGAGGATCGACATCAGTGTCGATTTGCCGGCGCCGTTTTCCCCGATGATACCGTGGATCGAGCCTTTGGCGACCGTCAGATTGATGTTCTTGTTCGCGTGTACCGTGCCGAACTTCTTGTCGATGCCGACAAGCTCGATCGCGGGCTCCTTCGGAGAATCGAGGCTCAATGGTCCGCCCTTCCGCCTGATATGCAAAAAGGGCGCATGGCGATCATCGTCGCCCTGCGCCCCCTCAAAACCCGCCTTACTTGTTGCAGGCGTTGTCCGACATGTAGTCGTGCACCTTGACGGTGCCGGCGATGATGTCGGCCTTGGCCTTTTCGACGGCAGTCTTCATTTCAGGCGTGATCAGCGCCTTGTTGTTGTCGTCGAGCGCATAGGCAACGCCGTCTTCCTTGACGCCGAGGGCAAGGATGCCGGCCGTGAACTTGTCTTCCTTGGTGTCCTTGAAGGCGTTGTAGACGGCCAGATCGACGCGCTTGACCATGGAGGTCAGCACCGAGCCCGGATGCAGGTGGTTCTGGTTGGAATCGACGCCGATCGACAGTTTCTTGTTGTCGGCGGCGGTCTGCAACACGCCGAGACCGGTCGCGCCGGCAGCCGCGTAAACGACGTCGGCGCCCTGGTCGATCTGGTTCTTGGTGAGCTCGCCGCCGCGAACCGGGTCGTTCCAGGCAGCACCGGTCGTGCCGGTCATGTTCTGGAAGACCTGCGCATCAGCCTTGGCCGCCTTGACGCCCTGCACATATCCGCAGGCGAACTTGCGGATCAGCGGGATGTCCATGCCGCCGACGAAGCCGACCTTGCCGGTCTTCGACGCCATGCCGGCGAGAACACCGACGAGGTAGGAACCTTCCTCTTCCTTGTAGAGGACGGAGCGGACGTTCTTCAGCTTGACGACCGAATCGACGATCACGAACTTGGTGTCGGGGAATTCAGCCGCGACCTTTTCCATGGCCGAGGTCCAGGCAAACGATACTGCGACAACCGGGTTGAAACCGCGGCTCGCGAAGTTGCGGATGGCCTGCTCGCCCTGGGTGTCGTTGGTGGGCTCGAAATCCCGGAATTCGATCCCCGTTTCCTTCTTGAACTTTTCGGCGCCGTTGGCGGCGGCCTCATTGAAGGATTTGTCGAACTTGCCGCCCGTGCCATAGACCAGCGCCGGCTTGATGTCCGCGGCAAGCGCGGTTGCCGACATGGCAGCCATGGCAATGAGGCTCAAAAGGGTTTTCTTCATCGTTCAGCCCTGTTTTTAGCTGTTAGGTCCTCCCGCAATCCCCGTTCCCCGGGCATGTCTGCGGCCACCTGCCCTTTTTCTTCAAGGGTCTGGCTTCGGGCACTCTTGCACGGGTTTCGGAAAAATTCACGAGATTTTTTTCAACTGGTAAAAAACATCCAGGCTGCCGAAAACTTCGACAATGCTGTGGAAAAGCTGCTTAAAAGGAGAGCTTGGAACACGATTCTGCCCGCAAGCTGAGCAGGTGTGGAGCGCCTGCGTCGTGCAATCCGCGATGGCGGCGAAGTTGCCCGACGATACGACCGGCAGTGGTCTTCAGGGCAAAACCCCAAGCCCGAAAGATTCGGCTGGCTCAGGCTGAAAACCGCCCGGCGAAATGCGGCCTGCTATATCCAGCCATCCAGAAGATCAGGGCAATCGCCAGAAACACCGCGAATGCAGGCTGTGCCAGCACCGGGGCCACGAAAGGCCGCCAGATCTCCTGGCTGACATAGGTGCTGACGGCGAATTCCGCGAGCGTCAGGCTTTCGGGATCGAGATTGAGCCAGGCATTGCCCAGGCTGGTCAGCACTACCGACGAGGCGGAGACGGACTGGATCGAATCCAGAGTGCCGGCAATGATCGCAGCAACCAGCGCAAGCCCGCTGAGCAGATGGAAAACGAACCGTATGACTGCCATTCCGAACAAGCCCCGCGTCGTTGATCGCGGCCGCGCCGCCTCCAGCACGACGGCCTTTGTGGCGGAAGAAATAGCCCTGGCGCCAGGGCTTGGCAACGCGCCCGTGGAGGTTTTCCCGCCCACTGTCAAAAAACGTTCAGATTCGGGTTGATCCCGGCGAGTTGATCGGTATATATCGCGGCCGTTCCAACGTTTTGCTTCTCAGACGACGCAAAGCAACCAAGGACAGGTGGCCGAGTGGTTTAAGGCGCACGCCTGGAACGCGTGTGTACGTGAAAGCGTACCGTGGGTTCGAATCCCACCTTGTCCGCCATTCCCAGGCTTCGGTCAGACAATCAGCAATGGTGCCGTGTAAACTGGGCTACGGGGTTCGTGCCGATTCGGATCAGCCCTGCTTCGTTAACCATGTACCTTAGCACACACTTAAGCTTTGAGCGGTGTACTCCGTGCCGGGGGCAAAGGAGGAAACGCCAATGCCATACGGATTGCTGTTGATTGCCGGTCTCGTGGCATGCGTTCTGAGCATTGCTGTCATGGATGACGATGCCACGGACGAGCCGCTCGTCAGAGATACCCATGTCGACGCGCCTTCCGTTCCGTGAACGCAAGCCTGCTCGCGAACACCGTCCGTCAGGCCCTGTTCATTGCCGGATATGAACACAGCTGTCAGCGTTCGTTCATTTTCCATCGCCTAACCTCGCAGAAACCGCCAATCCAGCGGCCAATCTGAAGGAGGATAAGATGAAGAAGTTCATTGCCGCCTGCATCATCGGGCTTGGATGTCTCACCACGACCGCGGCACCGACCCTTGCTGACAGTTTCAGCGTGACCATCGGCGATCGAGGTTATCGTCCGTCCGGACATTATTATCGGCCGGGTTACCATCGTTACCATCGCCCCTACTACCGGCAATATTCCAGACACCACTACCGCCCTCACTGCAGGGTCAGAAGCGTCCAGTACCGCCATCACGGGCGGTGGGTCACCAGGACCACGCGCGTCTGCCGATAACCGATCTCAAGGCGACCAGACCCCGACATCGCTGACGGGGTCGATTGGTCCGCGGCGCGTACCATAGGTCATTGCGAGGTGGAAAAGCTGACCTGCTGCCAGCGGTGCAGCTGCGGATCGAACGCGACCACAAGTTCGAAATCCCTGCGATCAAGGCCTTTGCCGGTGTTGACGTCGGCATAACCGCCCATGGAAAACCGGCAATCGGCGATCCAGCGGAAGTCGCTCCAGGCGACATCGACGATATCGGGGCGCCCTTCGACGAGCTGGCGGGATTTTTCGAAGGCGAGGCTTCCCGGGCATGTTTCATCCTCGGTCGGCTCGCCCATGGCCATAAGGAGCGCCAGACCGGCGATGGGCACCACGAAGGCGATGCTCTTGACGATATTCGCTCCCATGACGGCTCTCCCAAACTTCGAACCCGAAGCAGCCGATAACCTATCGACATCAGAATACCCGGCCATTTCGGACGAGGGCTGACTGTCAAAGAGGATACCATCAATCCGCCCGAATGGCCAAGCTTTGCGACAAGCGGGACCTTGCCACCACCAAAGACCATACCAGCGGAGAACGAACGACCGCCGATTTGGGGTATTGCCAGTTTCAGCTTTATTTTCATAGGAAATGAACTAGGACGATCAGGGCTGGAATCTCCTGGTGGGTATCGCATGAAATTCGGAACGAGCGGTCTTCGGGGCCTTGTGACAGACCTGGAGGGGCGGGCTTCGTCGCTCTACACCCGGGCCTTTGCCCGACACCTCCTGGAAACGGGCGCAGCCAAGCCCGGCGATGCGGTGCTCGTCGGCCGCGATTTCCGTCCGTCGAGCCCCGGCATTGCCGCGACCTGCATCGGTGCGCTCAGGCAAGCCGGCCTTTCCCCCGTCGATTGCGGCGCGCTGCCGACACCGGCGCTCGCGCTCTACGGGCTTCAGCTCAAGGCCGCATCGCTGATGATCACCGGCTCGCATATCCCGGCGGACCGCAACGGCATCAAGTTCTACCGGCCCGACGGCGAGATCGACAAGCAGGACGAAACGCGGATCACGGCGATCGCCGCCGAACTCGACCGAGGCGAGATCGATGCGACGCCCGGCGAGGCGCCGGATCATTCCACAACAACCGAAGCGCTGTTCCTCGCCCGCAATGCGGCAATGCTGCCTGAGGGGGCTCTCGCCGGCCTCAAGGTCGGCGTCTACCAGCATTCGACGGTCGCCCGCGATCTGATGGTGCGGGTTCTGGAGGGTTATGGCGCAGATGTCGTGCCGCTCGGCCGCTCCGGCGATTTCATTCCGGTCGATACCGAAGCGGTCTCGACAGAGACGATCCGCCTTCTCAAGGGCTGGGCGCGAGAACACAGGCTCGACGCCATCGTCTCCGCCGATGGCGACGGCGACCGGCCGCTGGTTTCCGACGAGACCGGGGAGCCGTTGCGCGGCGACCTTCTGGGCCTGATCGCGGCAAAGTTTCTGGAAGCGCAGGTCGTCGTGACGCCGGTCACCTCCAATTCGGGCATCGAGACGGCCGGGGATTTCGAAGTCGTCCGCACCAAGGTCGGGTCGCCTTTCGTGATCGCCGGCATGCTCGCGGCACTCGAAGCCGGCAAGACGGGCGTCGTCGGCTTCGAGGCGAATGGCGGTTTTCTGACCGCTTCGCCTTTCGACACCGGGACAGGCGTCCTCTTGCCACTTCCGACCCGCGACAGCTTCCTGCCAGTGCTGGCGACGCTGGTGCTCGCTGCCCGGGAAAAGAAGTCCCTGTCCCAGGTCGCCGCCGGCTTCCGCCTGCCGTTTGCGGCGGCCGACCGGCTGGAGAATTTCCCGGTCGAAACCAGCGCCGCGCTGATGGCGCATCTCAGGCAATCCGACGCCAATCTTGCAGCCTTCCTCGCGCCGATTTCGACAGTTGCCGCCAAAAGCGATATCGATGGCCTGCGGGTGACGCTTGAAGACCGGCGAATCGTGCATTTCCGGCCATCGGGCAACGCACCGGAAATGCGCTGTTACGTCGAGGCCGGGACGGAAGACGAGGCGACGGCCCTGCTGCAAGCGGGGCTCGGCCTCATTCGCGCCTGGGCGGCAAAGCCTGAATGATTAAACTGGACGAGAAATGCCGGAGATATTGGAATGAATAGCAGGATCATCCCCGTCATCATGGCCGGCGGCAAGGGAACGCGGCTGTGGCCGCTGTCGCGCGCCAGCGCGCCAAAACAGTTCATCCAGTTCATCGGCGACAAGACGCTGTTCCAGGCGACGCTGTCACGCGTTTCCGACGCCAAGCTCTACGAGGCTCCGGTCGTCATCACCAACGAGGATTTCCGGTTCCTGGTGGCCGAGCAGGCCCGCGAGCTCGGCATCAAGCTTTCCGGCATCCTGCTCGAGCCCGTCGCCCGCAACACCGCCCCGGCGGTTGCCGCGGCGGCCGCCTTCGTGGAAGGCCGTTTCGGCGAGGACGCCATCCTGCAGGTGCTCGCCTCGGATCATGAGATCACCGCCGATGCCGGTTATTTCGATGCGATCCGCATCGCCAGGGAGACCGCCCTGTCCGGCAAGCTGGTCACCTTCGGCATCGCGCCGACCGAGCCCGCCACCGGTTATGGTTATATCGAGATCGGCGATGCGCTGCCTTCCGGCGCCTGCAAGGTCAAGCGTTTCGTCGAGAAGCCGGTCCTGGCCGAGGCAGAGAAGATGCTTGTCGCCGGCGGCTTTGCCTGGAACTCCGGCATCTTCATGTTCAAGGCCGGCCAGGTGCTGAGCGAACTCGGCACCTTCGCGCCCGAGGTCGAGGCGGCTGCCCGCGCGGCGCTTGCCAAGGCGTCGAGCGATCTCGACTTCACCCGCCTCGATGCACAGGAATTTGCCGCAAGCCCGGATATCTCGGTCGACTACGCGCTGATGGAGAAGACCTCCAACGCGGCGGTCGTGCCCTCCTCGTTCACCTGGTCCGATCTCGGAAGCTGGGATGCCGTCTGGAAGCTCGGCACACGCGACGAGGCCGGCAATGTCGCTTCGGGCAATGCGACGCTGATCAACACGAAAAATTCGCTCGTCATGTCGCGCACCAGCCACCTCGCCGTGCAGGGGCTGGATGGCGTCGCCGTCATCGCCAGCGAGGATGCGGTCTATATCGGCCGGCTGGAAGACAGCCAGGATGTCGGCAAGATCGTCAAGCAGCTGGCCGCCGCCAAGGCGACCGCGGCGCTGACCGAAACCCATCCGACCTCATACCGGCCCTGGGGCGGCTATACGTCGGTGCTCAACGGCGACCGTTTCCAGGTCAAGCGGCTGTTCGTGACGCCCGGCAAGAAGCTTTCGCTGCAGAAACATCACCACCGTTCGGAGCACTGGATCTGCGTCAAGGGCACCGCAGAAGTGACGGTCGGCGAGGAAACCCGGGTCGTCAGGGAAAACGAGTCCGTCTATATCCCGCAGGGCGAGGTGCATCGGCTCGCCAATCCCGGCAAGATCATGCTCGAGATGATCGAGGTGCAGACCGGATCCTATCTCGGTGAGGACGATATCATCCGCATCGTCGACGAGTTCGGGCGCGGCTGAGGCGCCAGGCGCACTCAGTCGATCTCGTGGCGGTGGTCGAGATACCATTGGACGAAGGCCTTGACGCCTTCCTCCAGGCCGATCTCCGGCTTGCGGCCGGTCAGCGCCACGAGAAGATCGGGGCTGGCGAAGGTGCGCGGCACATCGCCCTTCTGCATCGGCAGCATCTTGCGCCTGGCCGGTTTTCCCATGATCCGTTCGATGGTCTCCACGAAATCGATGAGCCCCGACGGCTGGCCGCCGCCGATATTGACGACGCGGAACGGTGCCTGGTGGGAGAGCGTATCGATGCCGGCGACGCGGTTGTCCTCGCCGGGATAGACCTTGGAGAGGTCGATGATCGAGTTCACCAGGTCGTCGATATAGGTGAAGTCGCGGCTCATCTTACCTTCGCCGTAGATCTCGATCTCGCGATCCTCGATCATCGCCTTGACGAACTTGAAAAGCGCCATGTCCGGCCGGCCCCAGGGGCCGTAAACCGTGAAGAAGCGGAAGCCGGTGATCGGCAGCTTGTAGAGATGCGAATAGCTGTGCGCCATCAGTTCCATGGCCTTCTTGCTCGCGGCATAAAAGGTCAGCGGCTCGTCGGCCCGGTCGGTTTCCCGGAAGGGGATATCCGGGTTGGCGCCGTAGACCGACGATGTCGACGCGAGCATCAGATGGCCGACGCCGTAGTTACGGGCGATCTCGAGGATATTCCAGGAGCCGATGAGATTGGAGTCCAGATAGGCCTTGGGATTCTCGAGACTGTAGCGGACGCCTGCCTGGGCGGCGAGGTGGATCATGACATCAGGCTTGAAGTCCTCGACGGACTTGTCGAGCAGAGACTTATCCTCCAGCATGCCGATGACGGGACGGAAGGCCGGGAACTGCGCAAGCGCGGCGTTGCGAGCCTCCTTGAGGCGCAGGCTGTAATAGGGCGTCATCCCGTCGAAGCCGAGAACCTCCTGGCCATCCTCCAACAGGCGCCGTGCCAGGTGGAAACCAATGAAGCCTGCCGTTCCGGTGATGAAATAACGCATGTATGACCCGCTGTCGCTCTGGGGCCGATCCCATAGCGCGGATATCCGGCCCTGTCATCCAAGGTCGGAAGTTATTTCAGCGGTGAGATGCGGACCGCTTCAATGGAAGAGCCGCAACCGTGCCGGCGGCGTGCCCGGCCGGCCATTCTTGCGGTCGACGGCAAATTGGATGAGGTCCATCGATGCCTGGTCGGTCATCGGCTTGGCCATCACACCCAAGACGCCAGAGACGCCGGCTGCCACCAGCCCCGGATTGCCGGTGATCATGATCACCACGATGCCGTATTCCGCCAGGGTCTTGGCGATTTCGGGGCCGGTCTCGCCATCGGCAAGGCGCACGTCCACAAAGGCGATATCCGTATCGCGCGTATAATTCAGCGCCACCGTCATGTCCGGCGCTATACCGACGACGTCGTGGCCGCTCCGATGGATGGCGTCCTCGATATCCATCGCGACCAGCAGGCTGTCTTCGACGATCAGGAAACGATATTCCAAAGGTAGATCCTCCCAGACTGAAGAAGGCAAATAGACTCCGATCGCGACTTGGCAATAGGATCCGAGGCCGGTTATCGATTTTTTGATCTAGACCGGCCATCGCTCGAAGCCGCGAGGCGCAGGATCGGACCGGACACGTGCTCCGGTGAGCCTCGAACGTCGCGACCGGTTGCCCCGTTTTCTCCCCGATACTTCCTCGCCCAAGATTTCAGCCGCTTACGAAAGGTGACTGGCAGCCAGGAACCAGTCGGAAATTGAAAGGTTGTCCGTCGGGAAGTCCAACGAAAAGGAGAAGACCCATGAAGAAGATCATCCTGGCGTCCTGCGCCATTCTCGCCGCTTCCTTCGCAACCCAGGCCGGCGCACAGCAAGGCACCGTCAACGGCGCTGCCGGCGGCGCGGTGACCGGCGCGATCGTCGGCGGCCCGGTCGGCGCTGCAGTGGGTGGTGTCGTCGGCGCCGTTGCCGGCACCGCCATCGATCCGCCGCCGCGCGAGGTCGTCACCTATGTTCAGGAACAGCCTGCCCCGACCACATCCGTGGTGGTCGAACAGCCGATCGCGGTCGGCAAGCCGATCCCGCAGGGTGTTGTCGTGACCCCTGTTCCGAGCAATCCGAAATACGCCTATACGGTGGTCAACAATCAGCGCGTGATCGTCGATCCGCAGACCCATACCGTGGTCCAGGTCATCCGATAAGCCACGGATCAGCGGCCAGCCAACCAACAACAGCAGGTTCCGCCGGATTCCGGCGGGGCCTGTTGCCGTTAGAGCGTTTCAATCAGACCAGGACGACCTGATCGACGCGGTCTTCCTGACCGAAAAATTTCAGGTAACGTTCGACCTCGGCCGGCTCGCCGGTCGCCTTGCGCGGATTGTCCGAGAGTTTCACCGCCGGACGGCCGTTCGCCTCGCTCACCTTGCAGACGATCGAGATCGGCATCAGCCCGGCAATCTCATGCGGCGCACAGCCGGCGAAATCGTTGGTGAGGTTGGTGCCCCAGCCGAAGCTCATCCGCACGCGGCCTTCGAAATGCCGGTAGGTATCGATGATCGCATCGACATCGAGCCCGTCTGAAAAGATCAGCAGCTTTTCCCTGGGGTTGCGGCCCATCTTCTTCCACCAGGCAATGATCTTTTCACCGCCTTCGATCGGCGGGGCGCTGTCGGGACGGAAACCGGTCCAGTCGGCCACCCAGTCCGGCGCATCGCGCAGGAAGGCCGCAGTACCGAAGGCGTCCGGCAGGACGATCAGCAGGTTGCCGCCGTAGAGCCGGTTCCAGTCCTTCAGGACCTGATAGGGCGAAGCGCGCAGCTGCTCGTCGGTTTCGGCGAGCGCGGCCGCCACCATCGGCAGTTCGTGGGCATTGGTCCCCACGGCTTCGAGATCGGAGTCCATCGCCAGCAGAACGTTGCTGGTACCGGTGAAGGCCGGGCCGATGCCCTCCTTCAGCGCCTCGACGCACCAGCGCTGCCACAGGAAACTATGACGGCGCCGCGTTCCGAAATCGGAGATACGCAGGCCCGGCAAGGCCTGCAGGCGCTCGACCTTTTCCCACATCTTGGCCTTGGCCCGCGCATAAAGAACGTCCAGCGTGAAGAAGCCGAGCGAGCGCATGGCGGAACGGGAGCGCAGTTCGTTGATGATCGCGAGTGCCGGAATTTCCCAAAGCGTCGTTTCCATCCACTTGCCGTGGAAGGTCAGCTCGTACTGGCCGTCACGCTTCGAAAGCTCGTATTCCGGCAGTTTGTAGGTGGACAGCCAGTTCAAAAATTCCGGCTCGAAGATCTGCTTGCGGCCATAGAACGTATTACCCGCGAGCCAGATCATCTCCTTCTTGGAGAGACCGACGGTGCGGGCATGATCGAGCTGTTCCCGAAGCGCACCCTCGTCGATCTCCTCCGCCAGCTTGACGCTGGTCGTGCGGTTGATCAGCGAGAAGGTGGCGTCGACATCCGGATAAAGCTTCCAGATCATCTGCAGCATCAGGAGCTTGTAGAAATCCGTATCGATCAGACTGCGGATGATCGGGTCGAGCTTCCAGGTGTGGTTATAAACCCTGCTGGCGATATCGGTCTTTGTCATGCCTGCCCCTGCCCGGCCCTCCCGGGTCGGCTCCGCCGATTCGATGCATATGGAGGCAGCGGCTGATCAACCTCCGGGCATTTTTATCGAAAAAAATGCAGAACAAGTCCAGACGCAATTCGGCCGCGAAAGGTCGCGGCCGAAGAAATCAGGGATGCCGGTTAGTTGCCGGTCTGGGAATTGGTTGCCGGCGGAGTGGCAGCAGGCGGTGTGGAGGGATTGGCGGTCGGCGGCGCATTCGGGTTCTGGGGCGCCGTGCTGCCGGCCGGCGGTGTCGCCGTCCGCTCCGCCGGAGGTGCGGTGCTTTCACCCCACCACTCGGCGCCGGCCCAGGCGATCATCGCAAGGATGAGACCTGCGACCAGCACCTTCAGCACCGGCGCTCCCCAGCTTCCCTGACGGGCTTCCGTGGCGGTCTCCACCACGGGCGGCGGCCCGACCGGGTCCGGCTGACGGGGTTCGGCTCCCTTGGGATCGAAATGGGTGTTCATTGATTTCGCTCCTTGTTCGGGCCGGAATACCCCGGCGCATGGACAAGAAACCGTCAGCAGATATGAATGTTCCCGCTGCGATCAATAGCCGGCCTTGCGGTCCACGACATGCTGCAGAGGCGCACCGGCTTCGTAACGGTCCATCTGAGCTTCCGCGTTGCGAAACAGCGCCCGGACATCGGACGCCGAAGCCGCATGCGGCGTGATGATGACGTTGTCCATCGCCCAAAGCGGACTATCCGCGGCCAGTGGCTCCTTCTCGAAGACATCCAGCGAGGCCCCGCCGAGAATGCCTTTATCGAGCGCGGCAACGAGATCGGCCTCCACCTGGCTGCCGCCACGTCCGGCATTGATGAAGATCGGCTTGCCCAGGGCACCGCCCCGGCGAAGTTTGGCAAACAGCGAGGCATCGAAGATACCGCGCGTATCCGGCGTCAGCGGCAGGAGGCCGACCAGAATGTCCGTGCGGGCGAGGAAAGCACCGAGCTCGCCGCCATCGAAGGTTTCGACGCCTTCGATCGTCTTTTTGCTGCGCGACCAGCCGATCACATCGAAGCCCATGATCTTTAGCTTCCTGACCGAATCCAGGCCGAGCACGCCAAGGCCCATGACGCCGACCGTCAGGTCCTTTGCTTCCGGCTGGGAGAGTTCGCGCCACTGGCGTTCGCGCTGCTGCTTCAGATAGGCGGGCGCCTGCCGCAGATGGCTCAAGGCCTGCAGCACCACCCATTCGCTCATCCGCGTGGTCAGGCTTTCGTCGACGAAACGGACAATCGGAATGTCAGGCACGCCGGACATGGTGAGGATGTAATCGACGCCTGCGCCGCCGGAAAACAGGACCTCCAGCTTCGGCGCCCGCTGGAACAGGTTCGGATCCGGCTTCCAGATCACCGCGTATCGGGCTTGTGAAAGATCGACACCCGGATCGGACGCATGCAGCACCTTTCGACCGGCAAAAGCATTGGCGAGCGCGGCATCGACCTCGCGGCGTTCGAACTTGAGGTCGATGACGACCGGATGTTTGGCGGGCATGGACTGACGAACCTTGATTGTCGGGACTACTGATTGAGGGCTTCGGTTTCGACCGTTTCTAGATGGAAGGCCGCCGCCATCAGCGCGCGGGTATAATCCTCTCTCGGCGCCTGGAAGATCTGGTCGGCGGGACCTTCTTCCACCACCTTGCCGAGCCGCATGACGATGACATGGTTGGCGAGCGCCTTCACGACCTTCAGATCGTGGCTGATGAAGAGATAGGCGAGATCGTGCTTCTTCTGCAGGTCGCGCAGGAGATCGACGACCTGCGCCTGCACCGTCATGTCGAGCGCCGAGGTCGGCTCGTCGAGCATCACGAAACGCGGTTTCAGCACCATGGCGCGGGCGATGGCTATGCGCTGCCGCTGGCCGCCGGAGAATTCGTGCGGATAACGCCAGCGCGTCGCCGGGTCGAGGCCAACTTCCTCCAGCGCCCAGGCGACGCGCTCGTCGCGCCCGTCGGCGGAGAGCGACCGCTCATGCACCCTCAACCCCTCGGCGACGATATCGCCGACCGACATGCGGGGGCTGAGCGATCCGTAGGGATCCTGGAAGACGACCTGAAGACGGTCGCGGAACGGGCGCATCTCCTTGAAGGAAAACTTGTCTATGTCCTTGCCGATGAAGGCGATGCGGCCCTGGGAGGAAATGAGCCGGGCAAGCGCCAGACCGAGCGTCGTCTTGCCGGAGCCGGATTCGCCGACGACGCCAAGCGTCTCGCCGGCCCGCAGCTTGAGATCGACGCCATCGACCGCTTTTACGTGATCGACCACCTTGCGCAGAAAACCCGCCTTGATCGGGAACCAGACGCGGATGTCCCTGCCCTCCATGACCACCGGCTTGGAGGGATCGGCGAGCGGCGGCTCCCCTCGCGGCTCGGAGGCGAGCAGGTGGCGCGTATAGGCATGCTGCGGATTGGTGAAGACGTCTTCCACCGTGCCGGTCTCGACGATCTTGCCCTTGGTCATGACGCAGACGCGATCGGCGAATTTGCGGACGATGCCGAGGTCATGAGTGATGAACAGCATGGACATGCCGTGCTCGCCCTTGAGGCTGCGCAGGAGATCCAGAATCTGCGCCTGCACCGTGACGTCGAGCGCCGTGGTCGGCTCGTCGGCGATCAGCAGCTTCGGGCGGTTGGCGAGTGCCATGGCGATCATCACGCGCTGGCGCTGGCCGCCGGAAAGCTCGTGCGGATAGGCCTTCAGCCGCTTTTCCGGCTCGCGGATGCCGACCTGGTTCAGGAGTTCGAGCGTGCGGGTTCGCACGGCCTGACCGTTTATTCCGTGATGAAGCTCGAGGATCTCGCCGATCTGCGTTTCGATCGAATGAAGCGGATTGAGCGAGGTCATCGGCTCCTGGAAGATCATCGTGACATCGTTGCCGCGCACATGGCGCAGCTCCGGCTCCGACGCCTTCAACATGTCCTTGCCGTCGAACAGGATCTGGCCCGACGGATGGCTGGCGGAGGGATAGGGCAACAGCTTGAGGATGGAATTGGCCGTCACCGACTTGCCGGAACCGGATTCCCCCACCAGCGCCATCACCTCGCCTGGCATGATGTCGAAAGAAACCCTGTCGACGGCGATCGAGGTGTCGCGGCCCTGGTGGAAGGCGACGGAGAGATCGCGGACGGAAAGAAGCGGCTCTGTCATCGGCTCACCCGAACGTCTTTCTGGGATCGAAGGCATCGCGCACCGCTTCGCCGATGAAGATCAGCAGCGACAGCATGATCGACATGGTGAAGAAGGCGGTGAAGCCCAGCCATGGCGCCTGCAGGTTGTTCTTGCCCTGCGAGATCATCTCGCCGAGCGACGGCGAGCCCGGCGGCAGGCCGAAGCCGAGGAAGTCCAGCGAGGTCAGCGTCGCGATCGAGCCCGACAGGATGAAGGGCAGGAAGGTCAGCGTCGCGACCATGGCGTTCGGCAGGAGGTGCCGGGACATGATCGTCCAGTTGCCGACACCGAGGGCGCGGGCGGCCCGGACATATTCGAAATTGCGGGCCCGCAGGAATTCGGCGCGCACCACGCCGACGAAGCCGACCCAGGAGAACAGCAGGAGGATTCCGAGGAGGACGAAGAAGCCCGGAGGCAGGATCGAGGCGATGATCAGGAGGATGTAGAGAACCGGCATGGACGACCAGATCTCGATGAAACGCTGCATCAGCAGATCCGTCCAGCCGCCGAAATAACCCTGCACCGCGCCGGCCGTCACGCCGATCACCGCCGAACAGATCGTCAGCACCAGGCCGAACAGGACCGAGATGCGGAAGCCGTAGATCATACGGGCGACGACGTCGCGCGCCTGATCGTCGGTGCCGAGCCAGTTGAGGTTGCCGAGGATGCAATTGGGGTCCTGGTCCTTCTGCGGATAGGCGGCGCAGCGATCGGCCTTTTCCATCAGCCAGAAGGGCTCGGTCGGGGCCGAATGCGGGATGTTGGAATTGACCGTCTGGTAGGAATAGCGGATCGGCGGCCAGATCATCCAGCCGTTCGCCTCGATTTCCTGCTGGATGTAGTCGGAGCGATAATCTGTCGTCGCCAGGAAGCCGCCGAACTTTTCCTCCGGGTAATCGACCAGGACCGGGTAGAGGATCTCCCCCTTGTAGGAGGCGACGATCGGACGGTCGTTCGCGATGAATTCGGCAAACAGGCTGAGCACGAACAGAACCATGAACAGCCAGAAGGACCAGTAACCGCGCCGGTTGGCACGGAAATTGGCGAGCCTGCGACGGTTGGTCGGCGAGATCCACGGCCGCTTCCGCGCCGGCGCCGGCTGCACGGCAGTCTTTGCGGCGGTCGCCTCCATCAGACATCCCTCCGCTCGAAATCGATGCGCGGATCGATCCAGGTATAGATCAGGTCGGAAATCAGGCTGACGAACAGCCCCATCAGCGAGAAGATGTAGAGCGTGCCGAAAACGATCGGATAGTCGCGGTTGACGATCGAGAGGTAACCGAGGCGTCCCAGCCCATCCAGCGAGAAGATGTTCTCGATCAGCAGCGAGCCGGTGAAGAAGGCGGAGATGAAGGCGCCCGGGAAACCGGCGATGACGATCAGCATGGCGTTGCGGAAGACGTGGCCATAGAGAACCTGCCGCTCATTGAGGCCCTTGGCGCGCGCCGTCGTCACATACTGCTTCTTGATCTCGTCGATGAACGAGTTCTTGGTCAAAAGCGTGGTGGTGGCGAAGGCGGAAAGCGACATGGCGATCAGCGGTAATGTCAGGTGCCAGAAATAATCGACGATCTTCTGCCACCAGGGGAGCTCGGAGAAATTGTCGGAGACGAGGCCGCGCAGCGGGAACCAGTCGAAAAATGAGCCGCCTGCAAAAAGCACGATCAGCAGGATGCCGAACAGGAAGCTCGGCACCGCATAACCGATGACGATCGCCCCCGACGTCCAGACGTCGAAGGTCGATCCGTCCTTGACCGCCTTGCGGATGCCCAGTGGAATCGAGATCAGGTAGGAGACGATCAGGATCCAGAAGCCGAGCGAGATCGACACCGGCATCTTGTCGATGATGAGGTCCAGAACCGGCGTATTGCGAAAGAAGCTCTCGCCGAAATCGAAGCGGATGTAATTCCACATCATGTCGAGGAAGCGGGTCAGCGGCGGCTTGTCGAAACCGAACTGCTTCTCAAGCTTCTTGATGAATTCCGGATCCAGCCCCTGGGCACCGCGATAGCGGCTTTCCTCGCCGCCCCCCCGCTGCAACGTGTCGCCGCCCCCGCCGGAAAGCCGGTCGCCGGTATCCTGACCCTGGATCTGGGCGATCACCTGCTCGACAGGGCCGCCCGGCGCGAACTGTACCACGAGGAATGAAATCGCCATGATGCCGACGATCGTCGGTATCATCAGCAGGAGACGGCGGAGAATATAGGCGCCCATCAGAGCTTCCTGCCTGCCGGGCCGGCGTTTGTCTCAGCGCATATCCCGATGCCGATCAAATGGCTCTTTCCTCTTTTCCGGTGCGAATCATGTGGGTCCATTTGGAACAGCTGCCGGTCGGCGGCGCAAGTCCGCGCTCGATGCTTCACTTCGCGGGGCTTTTGGCCGACCAGGTGTCGGGGAAACCGAGGCTGTATTCCGGCAGTCTCTGCGGATGCGTGATGCGGTTCCAGTAGGCGATCCTCGCTTCGCCGGAATAAAACATCGGAACGACGTAATGATTGGCGAGCAGCACGCGGTCCATCGCCTTGATGGCCGCCACCTGATCCTCCCGGTTCGAGGCGAAGGTGATCATGTTGATCAGCTGATCCACGGCCGGATCCGCGATGCCGGCATAGTTGCGCGATCCGGGCCGGTTGACGGAGGCCGATCCCCAATAGTCCCCCTGCTCATTGCCGGGGTTCATCGTCTGCGCCCAGACCCCATACATCATGTCGTAGTCGAAGCTGCGGATGCGATTGATATATTGCGATGCGTCGACGATCCGGAGCCTGGCATCGATGCCGATTTTCTTGAGGCTCGTCACATAGGGCATCACGGTGCGCTCCTGCGACTGGCTGTTCAGGAGAATTTCGAAGCTCAAGGGCTGCCCGGTCTTGGCATTGACCATCCGGTTACCCTTCAGCTCCCAGCCTGCGTCCTTCAGCAGGCTGACGGCCGTGCGCAAGTTGTCACGCACCTTGTTCGGGTCGCCGCCGACAGGGTTGGTGTAGGGGGTGGTAAAGACCCGCGCCGGCACCTTGTCCTTCAATCCGTTGAGGATTTCCAATTCCTTTCCCTGCGGCAGGCCGGACGAAGCAAGTTCGGTGCCCCAGAAGAAGCTGTCGACCCGCTTGAGGCCACCATAGGCAAGGTTCTTGTTGAGATCCTCGAAGTCGTAAGCGTAGTTCAGGGCTTCGCGGACCCGTGCATCCTTGAACATGTCGCGTCGCATGTTCGGCACGAAAGCCTGCATGATGCCGGTTGCCTTGAACGGATTGGTCAGCGCTTCCTTGGTTACCCGCCCATCCTTCACCGCGTCGAAATCGTACCGCGTAATCCAGCGGCTCGAGCTGTTCTCCTGGCGGTAATCGATCGTACCGGCCCGGAACGCTTCGAATTCGACGTCGGCATCCGCGAAATAGGTATAGCTGATCGTCCGGAAGTTATACTGGCCGAGATTGATCGGCAGGGCCTTGCCCCAATAATCGTCACGCAATTCGTAACGGATCGTGGAGCCGGGCTGAACGGCGCCGATCTTATAGGGACCGGACCCCATCGGCGGCTCCAGCGTGGTGCGGGAAATGTCCCGCTGCTTGCCCTGCGCATCCTTGCCTTCCCACCAGTGCTTCGGCAGGACCGGAAAATCGCCGACGATCGAGGGCAGTTCGCGATTGTTCTTCTCGTCGAAGCGGAAGGTCACGTCGCGATCGCCGGTCTTTTCGGCACCCGTGACGTGGCGGTAATAGCCGGAATAGAGGGCACTGTGTTCCTTGAGCTTTTCCAGACTGAAGATCACGTCCTCCGGGGTGACCGGCTGACCGTCCGCCCATCTCGCCTCCGGCCTCAACCGGAAGGTCACCGAAGACATGTCGTCGGGATAAGATACGGCTTCGGCCAAGAGGCCGTAGGTGCCGAAAACCTCGTCCTCAGACCGCTTCATGAGCGTGTCATAGATAATACCGGCACCCGCGGCTACGGTGCCCCTGTCGATCACCGGATTGAGATTGTCAAACGTGCCCTCCTCGCCGAGACGCAGCTCGCCGGCCTTCGGCGCGTTCACATCGACATAAGGGAGCTGCTTGAAATCCTCCGGCAGCTTCAGGTCACCGACGACGGCCATGCCGTGCCGCCATTTCGGCTCCTGGGCGGTCGCCGTCGATACCGCCAGGGACGTTCCAGTGAGCGCGATCACGAAGGCTATCTTCAGCCGGGCCAAGAGCATGCATTACCCCATTTCGAGTTTCTTTGTTGCAATGAAGCATAAGGCAAAAGGCGGCGAAAAACAGGAGTTCCCCGCTCACATCCGTTTTATCCGGCGTTATCTTCCGGAAATCGGCCAGCCTCCCACCATCTCCATTTCACCAAAATCCTGTTTCACGGTAGTTTGGAAGCGATCAGGTGATTTGCGGCGGATAGGCATGAGATCGATTTCGGCTACAATTCTGCGACTGACGATGGCCGCGGTCCTATGCGGCAGCTTCACTGCCTCGGCGGCGGCCCAGGAAGGCACGCCGGCGAAACAGCTTTTCGGGGGCATGAAGCTCCCGAGCAAGGCGGAGGCGGAACCGCTCGGTTTCTATGCCAAGGGCTGCATGTCGGGTGCCGTGGCGCTGCCGACCGACGGGCCGACCTGGCAGGCGATGCGCCTTTCGCGCAACCGCCGCTGGGGCAATCCGGAGATGATCGCGCTGCTCGAACGGTTCTCCGGCGATGCCGCAAGGCTCGGCTGGGGTTCCGGCATTCTCGTCGGCGACATCTCGCAGCCGCGCGGCGGCCCGATGATCAACGGCCATTCCTCGCACCAGATCGGCCTCGATGCGGATGTCTGGTTCACCCCGAAGCCCGCCCAGCCGTTGACGGTGCAGCAGCGCGAAAGCCTGCCGTTCACCTCCATGCTCGACAAGAGCAAGTTCCTCACCGTCGATTCAAGCCGCTGGACCAGCACCCACGCCAAGCTGATCATGCAGGCGGCGAGCTATCCGCAGGTGGAGCGCGTCTTCGTCAACCCGGCCATCAAGAAGAAGCTCTGCGAGACCTGGACCGGCGACCGCAACCTGCTCGGCAAGGTACGACCGATCTATGGCCATGACGAACATTTCCATATCCGCATCTCCTGCCCGCCGGGTTCCACGACCTGCCAGAAACAGGCCGCGGTGCCGGCCGGGGACGACTGCAACAGCAAGGGGTTTGCCTGGTGGTTCACCAAGGAACCGTGGGCGCCACCGCCCAAGCCTGATCCGAACAAGAAGCCGGTCAAGCCGCGCCAGGTGATGCTCTCCGACCTGCCGAAAGCCTGCGCGGCCGTGATCGCCGCGCCCGCACGCTCCGAAGAAGACGCGACTTACGGGGGCAGCGCGATGGCCTACACGGCGCAGCCGGCGGCATCGGCGCCGGCCAGGAATATCGACGCGATCATCAACGATCCGCCGCCCGCATCCGACGACGTGCCGGTTCCGACGCCCCGCCCGCTGCAATAGTTTCGAATAAGGCCGGCAATCGAAATGACCGGCCGCCTCGCGACCTTCCCAAGACCGAAGCGGCACGCTAGAACGCATCACAAATCGATTGAAAAACGTTCTGGCGAGGACAACCCCATCATGTCGGCCAAGCCCTGCATCGCGTTGATCGCGCACGACCAGAAGAAGAATGACATGGCGGATTTCGCCCGCCATCACCAGGCTGCGCTATCGCGCTTCCGGATCGTCGCCACGGGTACGACCGGCGGCCGCGTCCAGGATGCCTGTCCGGGCCTTGAGGTGACGCGGCTGAAAAGCGGGCCGCTCGGCGGTGACCAGCAGATCGGCGCGATGATCGCCACCGGCGAGGTCCATATGCTGGTTTTCTTCATCGACCCGTTGAGCGCGCTTCCCCATGACGTCGACGTCAAGGCGCTGACCCGTCTCGCGACCGTCTACGACATTCCGATGGCGCTCAACCGCGCCACAGCCGAAAAACTCATCGACTTTCAGAAGGACTAAGCTTCCCGATGGCCGATACCATGAAGACCGACAAGCTGCCCTTTCCGATCCTGATCGGCGATATCGGGGGCACCAATGCCCGCTTCTCCATTCTTCTCGACGCCTATGCGGAACCGAAACCGTTCCCGAACGTGCGTACCGCGGACTATCCGACCATCGACGATGCGATCCAGAAGATCGTGCTCGATACGAGTTCGGTACAGCCGCGCTCGGCTATCCTCGCCATCGCCGGGCCGATCGACGGCGACGAGATCGACCTCACCAATTGCGACTGGGTGGTGCGCCCCAAAGGCATGATCGCCGATCTCGGCTTCGAGGACGTGCTGGTCGTCAACGATTTCGAAGCGCAGGCGCTGGCGGTGGCGGCTCTCTCGGACGAATACCGCGAGGCGCTCGGCACCAGTAACGAACCGCATATGGCGTCACGCGTCGTGCTCGGCCCTGGAACCGGGCTCGGCGTCGCCGGCCTCGTCTATGCGCGGCACATGTGGTTTCCGGTTCCCGGCGAAGGCGGACATGTGGATGTCGGCCCGCGCTCGGAGCGGGATTTCCAGATTTTTCCGCATCTCAAGCGCATCGAGGGACGCGTTTCCGCAGAAGAGATCCTGAGCGGGCGCGGCGTCGTCAATATCTACCAGGCCGTCTGCACGGCCGACGGCGTTCAGCCTGCGTTTTCCGATCCGGCGGATATCACCGCCCACGGGCTGAACGGCACGAATTCCCAGGCCGTCGAAACGCTTTCGCTGTTTGCTACCTATCTCGGCCGGGTCGCCGGCGACATGGCACTGATCTTCATGGCGCGCGGCGGCGTCTATCTCGCCGGCGGCATTTCGCAGAAGATCATTCCGGCGCTGAAAGGCCCCGAGTTCCGCGCAGCCTTCGAGGACAAGGCACCGCATACGGAACTGATGGGCACGATCCCCACCTTCGTGGTGACCCATCCGCAGGCGGCGCTGGCCGGACTGGCGAGCTTTGCCCGCACCCCTTCGGCCTATGGAATTTCAACCGACGGCCGCCGCTGGCGCGGTTAGGCTCTTGCGCTTTTTCAATTCCTGATGGAAATAGGGCCCTCATTGAGTGAGGGGCATATTTTCATGTTTTCTAATATTTTCCGTGGCTTAGCGATTTCCGCGCTCTGCGTTGGCCTGACAGGCTGCCTGACGGAGGACAATTATGAAGCGGCAGCCGAAGCATTGAAGGGAAGTGCGTCTCTCCGCGAGAAGTTTGTCGTGAAATGCGTCGGATAAGGCCACGACTGGAACGCCCGATCGCGTGAAGCCTTCTCTTGGTATGTCAGCACAGCAGACGCCAAAAATCCTCGCCTGCTTTGCCAGCGCATCGTCAATTCAATCGCTTCCGGCAAGCTGAAGTACAAGGATTGGCAGTCTTTCAATGAAGACGAACTCACCAAGGGTGCCATCGCAGCCTTGCGAGGTAAGTAAACTTGGCCCGCCGCATATCAATCGGAATCGAACCATGCTGATCCTTTCTTATCGGATGCTGGCGGTCGCCATCGTCGCGTCGGCGCTTGCAAGCTGTGCGACGCAGGCGACGCCTGAGAGATACAAGGCCGCCTCCACCGCACTCGAAGGTAGCGCCGCCTTGCGTGCCAAGACTATAGCCCATTGCGTCCAGCATAAGTGGCGCAAGGAGACGATCGAAAACCTGGCGCTTCTGCTGGACGTTTCCGAAAGCAAGGCCCCGGCTCTTGGCTGCCAGCGCGTGATCAATGGAGTGGCGTCAGGCAGATTGACCTATGAGGACTTCGAAAAGACGCGACGGGGCGATATTACCGCGAAAGTCGTCAAGGTTCTGCAGGGGCGCTGATACGACACCGGGAAGCGTCTTCCTGCATCACGCGGCAAGCCGGGAAGGCGTGGCTCCGCATTGGAGGCCATATTCCGGCTAGCGGTTCGGCAAAAATACGTCCCATTCTCGGTACTTGCACTGGATCGTGACGGGCTCTAGGTTCGTCGCGAAATTCGCAACCGCCGACAGACATTCCAAACAGCCAAGGACTGCGCCGCCCATGACCACAAATGACATGAAACTCGTGGTGGTCGGCGCAGCGGGTCGCATGGGTCAGGCCCTGATCCGGGTCATCCACGAAACCGAAGGCGTGACGCTGCACGCGGCCGTCCAGCGCGAGGGTTCGCCGTTCATTGGCAAGGATGCGGGCGAACTCGCGGGTGTCGGAACGCTCGGCATTCCAGTAACCGCCGATCCGCTGCAGGCCTTTCTCGATGCCGAGGGCGTGCTCGATTTCACGACGCCGGCGACGAGCGTCACCTTCTCGGTGCTCGCCGCGCAGGCACGGATCGTCCATGTGATCGGCACCACGGGATGCTCGGTCGAGGACGAGGAGAAGTTCAAGGCAGCCGGCCGGCATGCGCGCGTCGTCAAATCCGGCAATATGAGCCTTGGCGTCAACCTGCTCGGCGTGCTCGTCGCGCAGGCTGCGAAGGCGCTTCCCGCAGCGGGCTGGGATATCGAGGTTGTCGAAATGCATCACAAGCACAAGGTCGATGCGCCTTCGGGCACGGCGCTGCTGCTCGGTGAAGCGGCCGCGCAAGGCCGCGGCATCGATCTCGCAAGCCAGTCCGTCCGTGTGCGCGATGGCCATACGGGAGCGCGACCGACCGGCACGATCGGGTTCGCGACGCTGCGCGGCGGTTCGGTCGTCGGCGACCATTCGGTCATCCTTGCCGGCGAAGGCGAACTCGTGACGCTCTCGCACAGCGCGCGCGACCGCTCGATCTTCGCGCGCGGCGCGGTTGCCGCAGCGCTCTGGGCGCGCGACAAGAAGCCCGGCCACTATTCCATGCTCGACGTGCTCGGGCTTTCCTGAAAATCTCCCCGGAAGGAAATCATCTCATGAGCGGTACTCTCGTCCTCGTTCGCCACGGTCAGAGCGAATGGAACCTCAAGAACCTGTTCACCGGCTGGCGCGATCCCGACCTCACCCCGCTCGGCATCCAGGAAGCCGAGACCGGCGGCGTGGCGCTGGCCGAGACCGGCATCAAGTTCGACATCGCCTTCACCTCGGACCTGAAGCGCGCCCAGAACACGCTGAAGATCGTCCTCGACAAGGTCGGTCAGCCGGATCTGGAAACGATCCGCAACCTTGCGCTCAACGAGCGCGATTACGGCGACCTCTCCGGCCTCAACAAGGACGATGCCCGTGCCAAGTGGGGCGAGGAGCAGGTGCATATCTGGCGCCGTTCCTATGACGTGCCGCCGCCGGGCGGTGAATCGCTGCGCGACACCGGCGCCCGCGTCTGGCCCTATTACATGACGGAAATCCTGCCCCGCGTGCTGCGCGGCGAAAAGGTGCTGGTCGCCGCCCACGGCAATTCGCTGCGTGCGCTGGTGATGGTGCTCGACCGGCTGAGCCAGGAAGAGATCCTCAAGCTCAACCTCGCGACCGGCGTGCCGATGGTCTACACGCTGAAGGCAGACTCGACCGTGGCATCCAAGGACATCCTCGGCGACATGTCCGGCGCGCACTGAGCGCCGAGCACAATCAGGTCCGTTTCTGGGATTTCAGCGACGCCAGCATTTCGCGACGTAGAATGGCGTTCATGCGGGCCTGATACCCTTTGCCTTGAGACTTGAGCCAGTCAACTACATCGGCATCCACTCTGGCCGTGATCTGCTGTTTCAAGGGGCGATAAAATCGCCCCCTTCCTGCATTCTGAAGCTGCTCTTCGCTCAGGCCCGGAATGTCGCTGAAATCTATCTGCTCGTCCGGAAGCTCCGACAGAGCCGCCAGCTCGGCTTTCTGCTTGTCGGTCAGAGGCGGCAGACTATCCTTGTCGACCTCGTATCGAACGATATCAGCGCTCTTCTTCATAACGTCGTCTTTCCTTCGGATCGGCCTTTCGTGCGGAAATGATGCGGATCACTTCGGAGGTCTGACCGTCATCCTCCTCGTCATCATAGACGGTGTGAGCCACGAGCAGGATGGCGAGACCATCAACAGAACCCAGTGCCTGCCAACGCTGCTCTCCACCTTCGATGCGATCCTGCTCAATCAGGACGAAAGGGTCGGCAAAAACACGAGCAGCGGTCTCGAAGCTGATGCCGTGCTTCTTGACGTTCGTCGCCGCCTTTGCGCGATCCCATTCAAAACGCATCAGGTTCATTGCAAAAATATAATTATATTTTCGCAACTACACAAGTAGATCTCGATACTCAATTCTCGATCGTGAACTGCACCATGTCGGCTGGAAACCGGCTGATTGCATATTGCACCGGCACGCCGTCCGGATCGGTGTTGAGCGCGCGGGCGACGAGGATGATGGCTCCGGGCGATAGCTGCAGGTCGGCGAGATCCGCCCCGTCCGCATGGATCGCCGTCACTTCCGTGGAAACGCGCAGATAGTCCGCAAGCCCAAGCGTCCGGAACGCCGCCGTGATCGAGCCGGTCTTTTCGTAAGCTTCCTCGATGCCGCCGAAACGCTCGGCCGGAAACCAGGTGGTCGAACGGGAGACCGGGCGACGGTCGGCCTTCCTCAGCGTTTCCAGCCGGATTACCGGCGCACCTTCAGCAATGTGGAGGCGGGCCGAAAGATCGGCTGACGCCGGCTCCCGCGCCGAATGGAGCAGCAGGCCTTCCTTTTCGCGGGCCTGATCGCCGATGCCTTCGCTGAACCGGGTGCGCCGGCTGATCGGGAAGTTCAGCCGCTCCTTGCGCTCGATCAGCGTGCCGCGCCCCTGCACCGAACGGACGATTCCTTCCTGGGCGAGCGCCGCAAGCGCGCTTCTGACCGTATGGCGATTGACGCCGAACTGCGCGGCGAGCGTGAATTCCGGGGGCACCTTGCCGCTCGCGTCATAATCGCCGTTGGCGATCGAAGCGCGGATCCGGTCGGCGATCTGCCGCCAGAGCGCCACGCCGTTTTGCCGGTGAACGTTTGCCTGCCCCGTATCCATGTCACACGCTTGTTATATCGAGAAGTTAGGAGTACATATGATTTGTATGGTTGTCTATATTAATAGACATTTAGGAACTTGGCAATGGACCCGGCAAAACAAATCGCACCGAATGCAGAACTCGCTACGCGCCGCCGTGCTGCCGGCCTGCTCGCGCGGGCGACGGCGAACGAACTGCGTGTCGCCTGGGACGGGCTTCCAGAAAAACCCGAGGTAAAGCCCGTGCGCGGGCCGGAGACCGGGCTGGTGATGGTCCGCGGCCGCATCGGCGGCGGCGGCGCGCCCTTCAATCTCGGCGAGGCGACCGTGACGCGGGCGACCGTGCTCTTGGCCTCGGGCACTGCCGGCCATGCGCAGGCGCTCGGCACGTCCAAGGACAATGTCCGGATTGCGGCCATTTTCGACGCACTGTGGCAGGAGGCGGCCACGCGCGATTTCGTGGAGACCACGTTGCTTGGGCCGATCGAGGCCCGCATCGCGGCGGAGGACAGACAAAAGGCGGAGGAGACGGCAGCGACCCGCGTCGATTTCTTCACCATGGTTCGGGGAGAGGACTGATGAACATCAAGGCGCAAGCGCTTTCCGGCGGGTTCGGCGAGCCGGTTTTCGAATCCCAGGGCGTGTTCCGCATGCTCATGGACGGCATGGCCCGTCCGGGAACGATCGGCACCGTCGGACCGGATGTCGGTCAGCCCGAGCCGCTTGGGGGAGCGGCGGGTGCGATCGCCATCACCCTGTGCGACCATGAAACGCCCGTCTGGCTGAGCGCCGGCCTTTTCAAATCGGCCACCGGTGAATGGATCGGCTTCTATACCGGAGCGCCGATCACCCGCGAAAAGGCAGAGGCCCGTTTCGCCTTCGTGGAGGCCGGCGCGACGCTTGCCTCGTTCGGCCTGTTTTCGGCCGGCACCCAGGAATATCCGGACCGTTCGACGACGCTGGTGATCGAGGTCGCGGCGCTTGGCGAAGGCCAGCCGCTGACGCTGACCGGCCCCGGCATTCCGCATGCGACGACCGTGATGGTGAAGGGGCTGCCGGAAGTCTTCCCGCGGCTCTGGGCCGACAATCGGGCGCTCTTTCCGCGCGGCGTCGATGTCATCCTGACGGCGGGCAAGAACCTGTTGTGCCTGCCGCGGACGGCGCGGATCGCAACGCAATGAACCGATGCCTGACTTTTACCCTTTGGGCAGAGTGACCAACCCTTCCCGCATCTTCGATGGGATGCCGGTGATGGCCAGGAGAATGAACCATGTATGTTGCCGTCAAGGGTGGCGAGGCCGCCATCAACAACGCCCACAGGCTGCTGGCCGACCGGCGTCGGGGTGATCGTTCGCTTCCTTCCGTTACCATCGAGCAGATCGTCGAGCAGCTCGGCCTTGCCGTCGATCGCGTGATGGCCGAGGCCTCGCTCTATGACCGGGCGCTGGCGGCACTCGCCGTCCGCCAGGCGCGCGGCGACATGATCGAAGCGATCTTCCTGCTTCGCGCCTATCGCACCACGCTGCCGCGCTTCGGCTCTTCCGTCCCGGTCGATACGGCGGCGATGAAGGTCGAGCGGCGGGTTTCGGCGACCTACAAGGACCTGCCGGGCGGCCAGCTTCTCGGCCCGACCTTCGACTATACCCACCGCCTGCTGGACCCTTCGCTGCTGACCGACGAACCGGTCGATGAACCGGAACGCCGCGACACGCCGCAAGAGCACATCATGCAGGTCTCCGACATTCTCGCTCATGAGGGCCTGATCGAGGCGGACGGCGAATTTTCGGAGGATCATCAGGCCGGAGACCTGACCCGCGAGCCGATGGAATTCCCGATGAGCCGCGATTTGCGCCTGCAGGCGCTTGCCCGCGGCGACGAGGGTTTCCTCCTGGCACTCGGGTATTCCACCCAGCGCGGTTACGGCCGCAACCATCCCTTCGTCGGCGAGGTCCGGATCGGCGAGGTGGAGGTCGAGCTGGAGGTGCCTGAGCTCGGCTTCGCCGTCTCGCTCGGCCGCATCCGCGTCACCGAATGCCAGATGGTCAACCAGTTCAAGGGTTCGTCCAAGGCGCCGCCGCAGTTTACCCGCGGTTACGGCCTGGTGTTCGGCCAGAGCGAACGCAAGGCGATGTCGATGTCGCTGGTCGACAGGGCGCTGCGCGCCGAAGAACTTGGCGAGGACATTACCGCGCCGGCGCAGGACGAGGAATTCGTGATCTCGCATTCGGACAACGTGCAGGCGACCGGTTTCGTCGAGCATCTGAAGCTGCCGCATTACGTCGATTTCCAGGCCGAGCTTGCGCTGGTGCGCAGGATGCGTTCGGATATCGAGACGGCGCGCAATGGCGTCAAGGGCGGCCTGCAGGAGGCCGCCGAATGACTGCGATGCCGGCCCGGCCGCAGTTCAGGGGCGGATCAATCGCCCCCGCCGCCTCCCCCGTCACCACCACCGCCGCCATCGCAGGCGCCGCCCGCGCTGCCGCTGTCGCAGCTGCCTACCGAGCCGCCGGTCCAGCCGCCGTCGCCGCTGCCATTGGCAACCCTGGCATCCTTTGGCGGCTTGATGAGATAAAAGGGAATGATGATCCCGCAGGCGATAAAGGCCGCGAAGACGGCCACGCCCAGCAATCCGTTCGAAGTGATGGCGTCCATGACAGCCTTTCCTTCTAGTTGGTTCATGCAGTCACAGGATACTCCAAGATGACGGACCTCGCCACCTACAACTTCGGCTATCTCGACGAGCAGACGAAGCGGATGATCCGCCGCGCGATCCTGAAAGCGATCGCCATCCCCGGCTACCAGGTGCCGTTCGCCTCCCGCGAAATGCCGATGCCCTATGGCTGGGGCACCGGCGGCGTGCAGGTGACGGCGGCGATCATCGGCCCGCAGGACGTATTGAAGGTGATCGACCAGGGCGCCGATGACACCACCAATGCGGTCTCGATCCGCGCCTTCTTCCAGAAGGTCGCCAATGTCGCCGTCACCACCCATACCAAGGACGCGACGATCATCCAGACCCGCCACCGCATTCCCGAGCACAAGCTCGCCGAGGGCCAGATCCTCGTCTACCAGGTGCCGATCCCGGAACCGCTGCGCTTCCTCGAACCGCGCGAGACCGAGACCCGCAAGATGCATGCGCTGGAAGAATACGGCCTGATGCATGTGAAGCTCTACGAGGACATCGCCCATAACGGCCGCATCTCGAAGACCTATGCCTATCCGGTGAAGGTCGCCGGCCGTTACGTGATGGACCCGTCGCCGACGCCGAAATTCGACAATCCGAAAATGCACCGGTCCGAAGCGCTGCAGCTATTCGGTGCCGGCCGCGAAAAGCGCATCTATGCGGTGCCGCCCTATACGGATGTCGTCAGCCTCGATTTCGAGGACTACCCGTTCGAGATCCAGACCTTCGACAAGCCCTGCGCGCTCTGCGGCGCCGAGAATGTCTATCTCGACGAGGTGGTGCTCGACGACAGGGGCGGCCGCATGTTCGTCTGCTCCGACACCGACAATTGCGAGGACCGCCGCGAACACGGCCATGCCGGCGAAATGCTGGCGCCGACCAAGGAAGCTGCGGAATGAACCGAGAGGTCGCATACCCCCCTCTGTCCTGCCGGACATCTCCCCCTCAAGGGGGGAGATCGGATGGGCGCACCCGCTCGATCCATCTCAAAGACACCGCTTGCCGAACTTTCCGATTCCATTTGGGGCGAAGGCCTCTCGGCTTGCCGATCTCCCCCCTTGAGGGGGAGATGTCCGGCAGGACAGAGGGGGGTGACCCACGCGCACTGACATCCAAGGACATTACGCCATGACCGACACCCCTCTTCTCAAAGTCAGCGGCGTCTCGAAATTCTACGGCAGCCGGATCGGCTGCAAGGACGTGTCCTTCGAGCTGTGGCCGGGCGAGGTGCTCGCCATCGTCGGCGAATCCGGCTCCGGCAAGACGACGCTGCTCAACTGCCTCTCGACCCGGCTGATGCCGACGACCGGCAGCGTCGAATACCGGATGCGCGACGGCAATTTCCGCGACCTCTACCATATGAGCGAGGCCGAGCGGCGCTTCCTGATGCGCACCGACTGGGGCTTCGTGCACCAGAATCCCGCCGACGGGCTGCGCATGACGGTTTCTGCCGGCGCCAATGTCGGCGAACGGCTGATGGCCGTCGGCGACCGGCATTACGGCAAGATCCGCGAGACGGCGAGCGACTGGCTGACCCGCGTCGAGATCGGTACCGACCGTATCGACGACCAGCCGCGTGCCTTTTCCGGCGGCATGCGCCAGCGCCTGCAGATCGCCCGCAACCTAGTCACCGGCCCGCGCCTCGTCTTCATGGACGAGCCGACCGGCGGTCTCGACGTCTCGGTCCAGGCCCGCCTGCTCGACCTGGTGCGCGGGCTCGTCAACGATCTCGGCCTGTCAGCGATCGTCGTCACCCACGACCTCGCGGTCGCCCGCCTCCTGTCCCACCGGATGATGGTGATGAAGGACGGCCATGTGATCGAACACGGGCTGACCGACCGGGTGCTCGACGACCCTCGCGAGCCCTATACCCAGTTGCTCGTCTCATCCATTCTTCAGGTCTGAGGAGATACCGATGGCCACTCCCCTCGTCGTTTCCGAAGTCTTCAAGAGCTTCACCATGCACCTGCGCGACGGCATCAAGCTGCCGGTCGTCAACGATGTGAATTTCTCGGTCGCCAGCGGCGAATGCGTCGTGCTCGGCGGCCCGTCGGGCATCGGCAAGAGCTCGATCCTCAAGATGCTCTACGGCAACTACGCCGTCGATGCCGGGCAGATCCTCATCGATCACAAGGACCGGCTCGTCGATATCGCCCGCGCCGATCCGCGCACGGTGCTCGATGTGCGCCGCCATACGCTCGGTTACGTCAGCCAGTTCCTGCGCACCGTGCCACGTGTCTCCGCGCTCGACGTGGTCGCCGAACCGCTTGTCGCACGCGGCATCGCGGCCCCGGAAGCGCGTGAGAAGGCGGCCGAACTGCTGACCAAGCTCAATCTGCCGCAGGAACTCTGGACCCTGCCGCCCGCCACGTTTTCGGGTGGCGAACAGCAGCGCGTCAACATCGCCCGCGGTTTCATCACCAGCCACCGCATCCTGCTCCTCGACGAGCCGACCGCCTCGCTCGACGCGACCAACCGGCGCGTCGTGGTGGATATGATCGCGGACAAGAAACGAGAGGGCGTCGCGCTTCTCGGCATCTTCCACGATGAGGAAGTGCGCGAGGCGGTTGCCGACCGCATTCTCGACGTATCGCAGTTTTCCCCCCGAAAGGCAGTTGCAGCATGAGCGTCAAGGTCGGGCTCGAGCCCGCAATCCACGAAACGGCGAACGTCAGCAATTCGACGCTCGGGCCCTATACGGAAGTCTCCGAGCGCTGCCGCATCAGCGAGGCCGAGATCGGCGCCTATTCCTATATCATGCAGGACGGCTCGATCTGGTGTGCGACGATCGGCAAGTTCGTCAACATGGCGGCCTCGGTGCGCATCAACGCCACCAACCACCCTACCTGGCGGGCGACGCTGCACCACTTCACCTATCGGGCGGCCAACTACTGGGACGATGCCGAAGATGAGCAAAGCTTCTTCGAATGGCGCCGCGACAATCGCGTCACGATCGGCCACGACGTGTGGATCGGCCATGGTGCTACCGTTTTGCCGGGCGTCACCGTCGGCAACGGCGCGGTGATCGGCGCGGGCGCGGTCGTCTCCAAGGACGTGGCACCCTATACGATCGTCGGCGGCGTGCCGGCCAAGCTCATCCGCGAGCGTTTCACGAAAGAGGTCGGCGAAGCGATGGACCGGCTTGCCTGGTGGGACTGGGACCACCTGAAACTGAGGGCTGCCCTCGATGATTTCAGGGCGCTTTCGGCGGAGGAATTCGTGTCGCGTTATGCCGTGTAACGAAAGCGTGACAGGCGCTTTCCGAATGTAATGAAACCTACACAAAAGCGACATTCAGACTTCATCAACCATCGCTATCGAGCTCTCAGAAAAAAGCTGCATTGGCGAGAGAGCATGAAGTTCGAGTTGAGGGACATCACCCGCCGTTTCGGCGACCGTATCGCGGTGAACGCCGTGAACGTCGAGATTCCCCAAGGCCAGATGGTCGGCATCATCGGGCGCTCCGGCGCCGGCAAGTCGACCCTGCTGCGGATGATCAACCGCCTGCAGGAGCCGAGCTCCGGCTCCATCCATTTCAACGGCGCGGAAGTCTCGTCCCTGAAGGGCCGGGCGTTGCGCAACTGGCAGCGCGACTGCGCGATGATCTTCCAGCAGTTCAACCTGGTGCCACGCCTCGACGTGATGACCAACGTGCTGCTCGGCCGTCTCAACCATCGTTCGACGACGATGAGCCTCCTGAAAATCTTCAGCCGCGACGAGCGCGTTTTGGCGATGGCGGCCCTTGAGCGGCTCGGCATCGAACAGACGGCGCTGCAGCCGGCCGGAACGCTGTCGGGTGGCCAGCAGCAACGCGTCGCGATCGCCCGCGCCCTGGTGCAGGCTCCGAAAATGATGCTCGCCGACGAGCCGATCGCCTCGCTCGATCCGCTCAACGCCAAGATCGTCATGGATGCGCTGCGCGACATCAACGAGCGCGAAGGCATCACGGTCATCACCAATCTGCACACGCTCGATACCGCCCGCAGCTATTGCGAGCGGATCATCGGCATGGCGGGCGGCCGTGTCGTTTTCGACGGCCCGCCGCAGGAGCTCAATGCCAATGCTGTGCGCGAAATCTACGGCTCGGACAAGGACGGCGCCGGGATCGATGAGTCCATGACATCGACCAGCCTTGCCTCCACCCGCCGCAACGAGGCGCCGGTCGCCATCGACATATCCGGCATGACGGCCGAAGCCGCCGCCATGCGCTGAACCATTTCCGGCAGCCGCGATGCGGCCGGAAGACTGACGCCCTTTTCCGGGTTGACCATCCCATCACCAAAGGAGACTTCCATGTCTGCATTCCGCAAGATCCTGATGGCGACGATCGCCATTGCAGCCGTCGCCGGCCAGGCCCACGCCCAGAGCGCACCCGTTCTGCGCATCGGCCTCGATGGTGGCGAAAACGAAGCCGACCAGGTTCGCCGTACCGAATGCGTCAAGCCGGGCCTGATCGCCGCGACCGGCGCTTCGGACGTCAAGCTCTTCCCGTCGCCGAACTATAACGGCGTCATCCAGGGCCTGCTCGGCGGCACGATCGACCTCGCCGTCATGGGTGCTGCTTCCTACGCCGCGATCTACATCAAGGACCCGAACGCCGTTACCCCGGTTCTGACCACCAAGCAGGCCGACGGTTCGACCGGCTATTACTCGATCATGGTTGCCCGCAAGGATTCGGGCATCAAGACGCTCGCCGACGCCAAGGGCAAGAAGATCGGCTTCGCCGATCCGGACTCGACCTCGGGCTATCTCGTTCCGAACGTCGCCCTGCCGAAGGACGTCGGCATGCCGGTGAAGCAGTACTTCTCCGAAACCGGCTTCGGCGGCGGCCATGAGAACCTCGTTCTCGGCGTTCTCGACAAGAAGTTCGACGTCGGCACCACCTTCGGTTCGGCTCAGGGCGACTGGGCCCAGGGGTATACCTCGGGCAACCTGCATCAGATGGTCGCCAAGGGTCTGCTCGACATGGACGACGTCGTTCAGGTCTGGAAATCGCCGCTCATCCCGAACGGCCCGCTGATGGTTTCCAACAAGCTCTCCGACGACATGAAGAAGAAGGTGACCGCCTACTTCGCCGAGCTGCCGAAGAAGGACAAGGCCTGCTTCGACTCGTTCACGGGCGGCGGTTACGTCGACTGGTCGCCGGTCGACCAGTCCTTCTACCAGACCATCATCGATGCCCGTAAGGCCGTCATCGGCGGCTGATACTGCCCGAACATTCTTCCTGCGGCGGCGCCATGACGGTGCCGCCGTTTGCTCAAAAAGGATGCCCTGAATGGCGCACGTGGCCGGTCCCCCTCAGTTCAATGGGCTGCAGGATAGCTCCCGCACCATCCTCGACCATTACCAGAGCCAGGTGCGGACGCGGCGGATCTATACCGTCGCCTCGATCGTCGTTTTCCTGGTCGTCCTGGCGGCATCGCTCGATTTCGCCAACAACGCCAATTCCGGCAAGTTCTTCGAACGCCTTCCCTATTTCTTCGATTTCATCAAAAGCTTCGTGCCGAACAGCCCGCTGGAGATTTTTCGCGCGATGTTCGATCTGCCGTCGCCCTATGCGGACGGGTCGATCAAGTTCGATTACACCAGCGACCGCGTCTGGATCACCGACAGCTTCTACATCCCGAATTTCTTCTACCAGCTGGCGATCACCCTCAATATCGCGATCGTCTCGACCATTCTCGGTTCGACCGGCGCCTTCCTCCTCTGCTTCTTCGCCTCCACCAATCTCGTCGGCGCGGGCATCGTGCGCTGGGTGGTACGGCGGATCATGGAGATCCTGCGTGCCTTTCCGGAAATCGTCATCGCCGGCCTGCTCGCCGCGATCCTGTCGATCGGGCCGATCGCGGCAATCATCGCGGTTTCGGTGCATACGATCGGGGCGCTCGGAAAGCTGTTTTTCGAAGTGGTCGAGAATGCCGACATGAAGCCGGACGAGGGCCTGCGCGCCTCCGGCGCCAACTGGCTGGAGCGCGTTCGTTTCGCGATCCTGCCGCAGGTCCTGCCGAATTTCGTTTCCTACACGCTGCTGCGCACGGAGATCAACGTACGCGCCTCGACCATCATCGGTGCGGTCGGCGGCGGCGGCATCGGCGAGGTGTTCAGCCTGTCGATCGGCCGCGACCATGCCGCCAAGACCTATGCGATCATCATCCTGCTCTTGATCACCGTCATCTGCGTCGACCAGTTTTCCGCCTGGCTGCGCCGCCGGCTGATCGGCAAGCAATCCTTCGAATTCGGCCGGGGAGCAGCCTGATGTCCTCTGTTCTGACCGTCAACGCCGCCGACCGCGAACGCCTGCTCGCCGCCTATCCGGAAGTTTTTCACCGCAGTTTCATGCAGCGCTGGGGCCTGGCGGTCGCCGCCGTCGCAGTCACCGTCTATCTCGCCTTCTGCTTTTCCTTCTTCAACGTCATTCCGACCTTCGTGAACGGCAACTGGGACCGCGCGGCGATCTATATCCAGGACTGGTATTCCTGGCGCGCCCAACCGCGCCTGCGCTTCCAGAACGGCCAGGTCGTGCCGCAATGGACGAGCCGCCGGCAATATCCCGAGGGTGCCACGATCGACTGGCTGAAGCCGACTTCAAACGGCGGCTACACGGTGCTCTTCGGCGGCGACAACCGTCTCGAGGTGACCCCGAGCCAGGTCGACGTCTATATCGACGGCAAACTCTATCCGGTGGCGATCACCGGTGACCGGGCATCTCTGCCGGCCGGTGCGCCGGCGCGGATGGTGCAGGACGACAACAAGGTCAATGTCCGGTTCGGTTTCGCCGGCCAGGCGGAAATCCGCACGGGGCAAGTCTATATCCAGCGGCGCTTCCTCGGCTGGGCGAATTTCTTCTTCGATACCCAGTCACCGTTCTGGGGCCGCAGCCTCACCAATGTCCTCGGCCTGATGGTGTCGGGCGAGCGGCTCGACCCGGCTCAGTCCAATGCCTCGCTGGCGCTCGACAATTTCCTGAACAACGCGAGCTGGCAGCACGGCGATATTCTCTCAAAGCTGATGCAGACGCTGGTCATGGCCTTCGTCGGCACGCTGTTTGCCACCCTCGTCGCCTTCCCGCTCGCCTTCATCGCTGCCCGCAACATCACCACCAGCCGGCCGGTCAACTGGGGCATGAAGCGCTTTTTCGACTTCCTGCGCTCGATCGACATGCTGATCTGGGCCCTGTTCTTCACCCGCGCCTTCGGCCCGGGACCGCTGCCCGGCATCGCCGCGATTTTCTTCACGGATACCGGCGCGCTCGGCAAGGTCTATTCGGAAGCCCTGGAGAATGTCGACGACAAGCAGCGCGAGGGCGTCAAGTCGGTGGGTGCCGCACCGGTCATCGTGCAGCGCTACGGCGTCGTGCCGCAGGTCCTGCCGATCTTCATCTCGCAATCGCTGTATTTCTGGGAATCCAACACCCGTTCGGCGACCGTGATCGGCGCCGTCGGCGCGGGCGGCATCGGCCTCAAGCTGCTCGAATCCATGAAGACCAATGCCGACTGGGACAAGGTCGCCTACATGGTGCTGCTCATCCTTCTGGTGGTCTTCGTCTTCGACAACCTCTCGAACGCGCTGCGTTCGCGCGTCATGGGCAAAAAGGGTCACTGACAGGCGGAATTATCATCATTCTGTCATGGAAATCTTTTAGCCGGGGGTCCTGTTTCGCAGGCCGGCGGGCAGCTAAAGTCGGCCGGCCTTCTCCTGATTCCGGATATCCGTCTTGCGCTACGCTCTCTATTTTTCGCCCGCCGAAAACCATCCGCTGACGAAGGCCGCAGCCCGTTGGCTCGGCCGTGACGCATTTACGGCCGAGACGTTTCCGACGCCCGATGTCGAAGGCCTGTCTCGCGACACCGTCCACGAACTGACCGCCGATCCGCGCCGCTACGCTTTTCACGCGACGCTCAAGGCGCCGTTCGAACTGCATCCCGACCGGACGGAAGCCCAGCTGATCCATGCCGCCGAACGGTTTGCGGAAGAGACACCGGTCTTCGACATCCCGAACGTGATCGTCGGCCAGCTGGGGCGGTTCTTCGCTCTCGTCCCCGACACGATCTACCCCGAGCTCCAGCATTTCGCCGGACGCGTCGTCGAAGAGTTCGAACATTTTCGCGCACCTCTGTCGGAGGCCGATATCGCCCGGCGCAAGCCCGACACGCTGAGTTCGGCCCAGCGTGCCAATCTCGAGCGCTGGGGTTATCCTTATGTCATGGACGAATTCCGCTTCCACATGACGCTGACGGGGCAGGTCCCGAGCGAAGAGGCACCGGTCATGCGCCGCGAGCTGGACCGCCGTTTCGCCGAGTTCGCCAATACGCCGCTGACGATCGATGGTCTCGCCATCTTCGTCGAGCCCGAGCGCGGCGCCCCTTTCATTGCCCATCGCTGGCTTCCGCTGGCCTCCGCCTTCGAAAACAGAAAGACCGCATCATGACCGCCGAACTCGTGCTCACCAATGCCCGCATCGTGCTCGAGGACAGCGTGATCTCCGGTTCCGTCCAGATCCGGAACGGCAAGATCACCGATATCTCGGAAGGCAATGTCCATGCCGGCGAGGATTTCGAGGGCGACTATCTGATCCCCGGCCTGGTCGAGCTTCACACCGACCATCTGGAGCAGCATTATTCGCCGCGTCCGGGCGTGCGCTGGAACACCACGGCGGCGATCCAGGCCCACGATGCGCAGATCGCCACGTCCGGCATCACCACCGTGTTCGACTGCCTGCGCATGGGTGCCGACGAGGATGGCGGCTTTGCGCATGGCGAGATGCGCGCCATGGCCGATGCGATCGCCGCCGCCGGCGCCTATGGCCGCCTGCGCGCCGAACATTTCCTCCACCTGCGCTGCGAAGTCTCAGCAGACAATTGCATGGAGCATTTCGTCGATTTCGAGAACGATCCGCATGTCCGGCTTGTTTCGCTGATGGACCATGCACCGGGCCAGCGGCAGTTCCAGACGATGGACCAGTACACGCTCTATTATCAGAAGAAGCGCGGCCTCAGCGACGAGGCCTTTGCCGCTTTCGTGGCCAAGCGCCAGGGAGAATCGGCACGCAACGCGACGCCTCATCGCACGGCGATCTCGAAGGTCTGCGCCGAGCGCGGCATCACCGTCGCAAGTCATGACGATGCGACGCTCTCCCATGTGGACGAGGCGATCGACAACGGCGTCCGGCTGGCGGAATTCCCGACCAGTTTCGACGCGGCGAAGGCCTCGCATGAAGCCGGCATGAGCGTGCTGATGGGTGCGCCGAACATCGTTCGCGGCAAGTCCCATTCCGGCAATATCGCCGCCCGCGATCTTGCCGAACGCGGCGTGCTCGACGTTCTATCTTCCGACTACGTACCCCTCAGCCTGCTGCATGCGCCCTTCGTGCTTGCCGCCGAGGTCGAAGGCATATCGCTGCCGAAGGCGCTCGCCATGGTAACCTCGACGCCTGCCCGCACCGTCAGCCTCGACGATCGCGGCCGGATCGCCACGGGCCTTCGCGCCGATATCGTCCGTGTCCATCATGAAGAAGGTGTTCCGGTATCCCGCGCCGTCTGGCGGGAAGGCCGGCGGGTCGCCTGATGGACGTCACGCCGACAGCAGCGGAACAGGACCGAAACGGCTGCATGGTCGCAGTCGTCGGCCCCAGCGGTGCCGGCAAGGACACGCTGATGGCCTATGCCGCCAAGCTCTTCGAGAGCTGCGAAGACATCATCTTCGCAAGGCGGGTGATCACCCGCGACGCTGCAGCCGGCGGTGAGGACCATGACGGCGTTTCCGAAGCCGAATTCGAGGCCCTGGAACGGGCGGGCCGTTTTGCGGTCTCCTGGAATGCGCATGGCCTGCGATACGGCATTCCGATCGAGACCAGACAAGCGGTGGCGCAGGGGAAACTGGTCATCGCCAACGGCTCGCGTTCCGCGCTGGCCCGTTTCAGGCAAGCCTATCCGTCGCTGGTGGTCGTCAACATCACGGCCAGCCTGGACGTGCTCGCGGCACGCCTCGAAGCACGCGGACGGGAGACGCGCGAAGAAATCCTCGGCCGGCTCGAACGCAGTTCGCTTGCCGTCACCGGCGACTATCACGTGGTGACGATCGACAACAGCGGATCGCTTGAGGATTCCGGCAGGGCCCTGGTCGAGGCGCTCAACAGCTGTCTTGCCGGCTGAAGACAATTTTATCGAAAAACTTGCGATCGACGCTTTAAAGTCCCCGATCAGGCTCTATGTGCTTTCCTTATATTAGAAAAGGAAAAACTATGGGTCAGAGCAAACCGCGCGAAGGGCAACGTCCCGAGGGGGCAGCCGCCATCGATCTGGAAGCGCGCGTCGTCGTTCTGGAAATCGTCTCTATGACGGCGCTCGCGCTCGCCATGGACACGTCCGAAAACGCGGATGTCGAACATGCCCGCGGGATCAGCAACCTGATCATCGAAACCGTGCGTCAGCGCTGCCACGAGATGAATATGCATGAGGATGCGCGACTTACCGCCTGCACCTATGCCGACGAACTGCTTTCGACCGCGCTTCTGTCTCTTTACCCGCAGGAGCACTGAGCCTTAATGGGCTTCGTCCCAATTGCTGGCGGCGCGTGCATCCACCTTCAGTGGCACCCGCATCGAGATCGCAGGCATGGAAGCGTGCTCCATGGTCGAGATGATTACCGGCAGGGTCCTGTCGATTTCCTCGTCTTCAACCTCGAAGATCAGTTCGTCATGCACCTGAAGCAGCATGCGGGCGCTTCCGTTCAGCCCAGCCGCTTCGAGCGCCGGCTCCATCTTCGCCATCGCGCGGCGGATGATGTCGGCTGCCGAACCCTGGATCGGCGCGTTGATCGAGGCCCGTTCGTTGAAGGCGCGCACCGACGGATTTGAGGACTTGATATCCGGATAATGCGCCCGCCGGCCGAAGATCGTTTCAACATAGCCGTTCTCGCGGGCAAACGTCTTGGTGCTTTCCATATAGTCGCGGATGCCCGGGAAACGCTCGAAGTACTTCTTGATGTAGTCGCCCGCTTCCGAGCGCTCGATCGACAGCTGGTTGGCAAGCCCGAAGGCGGAAATGCCGTAGATGATGCCGAAGTTGATCGCCTTGGCGCGGCGGCGCACCTCGCTCGGCATGCCCTCGACCGGCACGCCGAACATCTCCGACGCCGTCATCGCATGAATATCGATCCCGTCGGCAAAAGCCTGCCGCAGCTGCGGAATATCGGCCACATGGGCGAGCACGCGCAGTTCGATCTGGCTGTAGTCGGCGGAAACCAGCTTGTGGCCGGGCGTCGAGATGAAGGCGGTGCGGATCTTGCGGCCTTCCGCCGTGCGCACCGGAATGTTCTGCAGGTTCGGCTCGGAGGAGGACAGGCGCCCGGTCGTCGTCGAGGCGAGCGAATAGGAGGTATGAACCCGCTTCGTCTCGGGATGGACGTAACCCGGCAGGGCATCCGTATAGGTGGATTTCAGCTTGGTGAGCTGGCGCCAGTCGACGATCTTGCGCGGCAGGGGATGACCTTCCGCCGCCAGATCTTCCAACACGCTGGCCGAGGTCGACCACTGGCCGGTCTTGGTCTTGGCGCCGCCCGGCAGGCCCATCTTGCCGAACAGGATATCGCCGAGCTGCTTCGGCGAGCCGATGGTGAACTTCTCGCCGGCCAGTTCGTAGATCTCGTCCTCGAAGGCGGCCGCCCGCTGGGCGAGCTCGCCGGAAAGCCTGGAAAGGATCTGGCGGTCGATGGTGACGCCGCGCTCTTCCATGCGGGCGAGCACGGAAACCAGCGGCCGCTCCAGCCGCTCGTAGATGCGTGTCAGGCCGGCTGCGGCCAGCTGCGGCTTCAGCACCATCCACAGGCGCAGCGTGACGTCGGCGTCTTCCGCGGCATAGGCGGTCGCCTTGTCGATATCGACGAAGTCGAAGGTCACGCCGGCCTTGCCGCTGCCGGCGACTTCCTTGAAGGTGATCGGCTTGTGGTTCAGCCAGCGCTCCGACAACGCATCCATGCCGTGGCCCGCCTTGCCGGCCTCCAGCACGTAGGACATCAACATCGTATCGTCGTACCCCTCGACGGTGATGCCGTGGCGCCGCATCACGAGATAGTCGTATTTCAAGTTCTGCGCCACTTTCAGGACCGACGGGTCCTCCAGCAGCGGCTTCAGGCGCGCCAGCGCCTCGCGTGTCGGGATCTGGTTTTCCGCCATCCCGCCGCCGAGCAGATCGCCGACGCCGGTCTTGTGGATGAGCGGCACATAGGCAGCGCGGACTTCGAGACCCGAAGGATCGGCCGTATTGTCGGCAAGCGCCAGCGAAAAGCCAACCAGTTCCGCCTGCATCGGATCGAGCGAGGTGGTTTCCGTATCGAAGGCGACGAGGCCGGTCTCCTGCGCCGCCCGGATCCAGTCGTCCAGAACCGTCAGGTCGCGAATGGTCACGTAGCAGCCCGGATCGAGCTTGGCCTTGCCAAAGGCTTCGATGCGGGCCTCGGCGAATGCCGCAGGCGTTGCCCCCTCCGTGCCCTTGGCGACCGGCGCCTTGGCCGGATTGGCGGGCGCTTCGGCCGCCGCCTCGCCCGTATCGACCGCCGCCGCGCCGCCGGCATCGAGGTCCGGGCCGCGGGCGGCCTGACCCCATTCGACAGTCACGACGGCAGGTTCAACGGCATCGGCATCGCAATTGCAGGCTGCCGCGACGCGGCGCGTCAGCGTGCCGAATTCCATGGTCTTCAGGAAACCGACCAGTTTCGGGCCGTCCTGCGGCTCCAGCACCAGGGCGTCAAGATCGAGGTCCAGAGGCACGTCGAGCCGAAGCGAGACGAGCCGGCGCGAAAGCCGCGCCAGATCGGCATTGGCGACGATGTTCTCGCGGCGCTTCACCTGCTTAATTTCGCCGGCGCGGGCAAGCAGCGTGTCGAGATCGCCGAACTCTTCAAGAAGCTGGGCTGCCGTCTTCGGGCCGATGCCCGGAATGCCCGGCACATTGTCGACCGAATCGCCGACCATCGCCTGCAGGTCGATCATCTTTTCCGGCGGCACGCCCCATTTCTCGATGACATCGGGAATGCCGATCTGCTTGTCCTTCATGCTGTCGTACATGTGGACACTAGGCGTCACGAGCTGCATCAGGTCCTTGTCGGACGAGACGATCGTGACATCGGCGCCGGTCGCTTCCGCCTGGCGGGCGTAGGTGGCGATGATGTCGTCGGCCTCGAAACCTTCGGTCTCGATGCAGGGCAGGTTGAAGGCGCGGGTCGCCTGGCGGATCAGGCCGAATTGCGGGACCAGCTCTTCCGGCGGTGCCGAACGGTTGGCCTTGTAGGCGTCGTAGAGATCCTTGCGGAAGGTCTTTGCCGAATAGTCGAAGATGACCGCGAAATGGCTGGGCGTCACGCCGACCGAAGTGTCGCGCGCATCGGTCAGCAGCTTCCACAGCATATTGCAGAAGCCGGAGACGGCGCCGACCGGCAGGCCGTCGGATTTGCGGGTGAGCGGCGGCAGCGCGTGGAAGGCGCGAAAAATGAAGCCGGAACCGTCGATAAGGAAAAGATGATCGCCTTTTTTCATGGCGCAAGGAATAGCGTGGGGCACTTGATCCGTCCACGAAAACTTCGCCGCCGCAGCGCCTCCCGCCTCTCACCGGAACGTTACCGATTTGTAATATGCATCTCCCTTGAAAAGCCCGGTTCGCCCCCACATTTCATAATCACCGGCGATTGATCACGCCGCAGTCTGGCAGCCGGCCTGTCCCCCGCCGAACCAGACCGGACAAAGGCCTATCCCCCTCTCCGGGCCTTTGTCCTTCCATCAGAACCGCCACGGCCGTCCCCTCCCTGCCGTGGCGGTTTTTTATTGCCCTTCCGCAGGAAAGACTTGTCATTTTCCCCATCTTCGCACAGGCTTGGCAAAAGCATGGCGTGCGATATATCCAGCGGATAACGCTCGCAAACGGGCTCGTTCAGGGAGGGATGAAGACCAAGCCATGGGATTCGACCGCTCGCATTCGGCGACATACCTAGCGGGCCAGCTCGCCAAGGGCTTTGCGCGCTCCTTGCAGAAGCGAGCCACGGTGCTTGGTTTTTCTCCCGGTCAGTTTCCTGTCCTGCTCGAACTCTGGCAGGAAGACGGCCTGACGCAGAAGCAGCTCCTCGACAAGCTGGAAGTCGAACAGGCGACGCTCGCCAACACGCTCGCCCGCATGGAGCGCGACGGGCTGATCCAGCGCACGCCCCACCCGAACGACCGTCGCGCGCAGATCATCACGCTCACTCCGCTCGGCCGCGAGCTGGAAATCCAGGCGGTCGAAGCGGCCGCCGAAGCGGATGCCGCGCTTTTTTCGGGCTTCCGCCGCTTCGAGCGGGAGCTGATGATCGAATACATGCGGATGATCGTCGAGAACGCGCGCAAGATCTAAACGCGCATTCCCGCCGACCTTGAATCATCACGGGCAGCAGGCACCGGCTGCGGCGGACGGTCCGCAGCAGGAAGCCGTCTTGCGGTTTTCCTCCGCCAGCCAGCGATCGCGCGGCTTGCAGCTTGCCGGGCGGGCGGCGAGTTCCACATGCAATGCGCCGTTGCGAAGGACAGGCGTCGACGCGCAATAGAGCTGCATCGGCCGGATCCCGTCGCTGACTTCGAACGTCAGTTTTGCCGAACCGTCGATATTCACATGCTCGGACACCTTGCGGATGATCGCCGAGAATTTGCCCGCCGTCATATGGTTGCGGTCGACCTCCTCGATATCCCAGAGCTGCACGAAAATCTCCGACCAGGCTTCGGGATTGGCGCCGCAATCCAGAGCGGAAAACTGGCCCGCCTTGACTTCGGTGACATGATAACCCGGCCTTACCGGTCGCCCGTCGTAGTAGAATACCAGGGGCTGATCGCTGGCACCCGCCAAAGTATCGAGCAGGAAGCCCAGGCTGATATCGTCCTGCAGAACCGGCTTGTCTATCGCGTTCATTTGGGTTACTCCATATTTCAATGATTCAAGGATTGTTGAAATATGGATGAACGTCAAGCCCTCGCGTCATTCGGCGCACTCTCGCAGGAAACCCGCCTGCAGATCGTCCGGATGCTGGTCGTGGCCGGACCGGCCGGCATGGCGGCGGGGACGATCGCCGAGAAGCTGGACGTATCGCCCTCGAACGTGTCCTTTCACCTCAAGGAGCTGGACCGGGCCGGCCTCATCTCCCAGCAGCGGGAATCCCGCTCGATCATCTATTCCGCCAATTTCGAAGCGCTCGGCGGCCTCGTCCGCTTCCTGATGGAAGACTGCTGCGCCGGGCATCCGGAGATCTGCGCGCCGGCCGCCGAGGTGGCCGCCTGCTGCGCCCCTGCACCCAAGGAGAACCTGCAATGACCGCCGATCGCGTTTACAATGTTCTTTTTCTCTGCACCGGCAACTCCGCCCGCTCAATCATCGCCGAAGCGATCCTCAACCGGCTCGGCACGGGCAAATTCAAGGCCTATTCGGCCGGCTCCCAGCCGAAGGGCGAAGTGCATCCCTATACGATCGACCTGCTGAAGGGTCTGAACTACCGGACGGAGTTTGCCCGCTCGAAGAACTGGGATGAGTTTGCCGCGCCGGGCGCGCCGCAGATGGATTTCGTCTTCACCGTCTGCGACAACGCCGCCAGCGAGTCTTGCCCGGTCTGGCCGGGCCAGCCGATGACGGGCATTGGGGCGTACCGGATCCGGCCGCTGCCGAGGGGGAAGAAGCCGAGCGACGGTTTGCATTCGCGGAAACATACCGCATGCTGCACAACCGCATTTCCATATTCACCAGCCTGCCCATGACCACGCTCGACAAGCTCGCGCTGCAGAAACATCTCGACGAAATCGGCCGCGATTTGCCGAAGGCAGGTTGATCCCCATGTTCGACCTGTCCCGCCGACTGACGACCGAAGCCCTCGGCACCGCCATGCTGGTCGCGACCGTGGTCGGCTCCGGCATCATGGCCGACCGGCTGTCGGCGGATGTGGCGATTTCGCTGCTCGGCAACACCATCCCCACCGGCGCCATGCTCGTCGTGCTGATCACGCTGCTCGGTCCGATTTCAGGAGCGCATTTCAATCCGGCGGTCACGATGGTGTTTGCGCTGAGGCGGGAGATACCCGTCCGCGTGGCATGTTTCTACATTGCCGTGCAATTTGCAGGCGGTGTCGCCGGGACTATTCTGGCGCATGCGATGTTCGATCTGCCGCTCTGGCAGGTATCCGCCACGATCCGGACCGGACCGGGCCAGTGGCTCGCCGAGGTGGTTGCCACTTTCGGCCTCGTCCTCACGATCCTCGCCGGCCTGCGCTTCCGCTCCGACGCTATTCCGTGGCTGGTCGGCCTCTATATCACCGCCGCCTACTGGTTCACCGCCTCGACCTCGTTTGCCAATCCGGCCGTCGCCATGGCACGGTCGCTCACCGATACCTTTGCCGGCATCCGGCCCGGCGACCTTCCGGGCTTCATCCTTGCCGAGATCGCAGGCGCTTCGGTGGCGTTGCTGCTCACCGGCTGGTTGCTGGCGGAGAGCAAACCCCTTACCCAACCGCTCGCACATATGAAGGGCGCAGAATGACCATGGACGTCACCATCTACCACAATCCCGATTGCGGCACTTCGCGCAACACGCTTTCCATGATCCGCAATGCCGGCATCGAGCCGACCGTGATCGAATATCTGAAGACACCGCCGACGCGCGGTGAGCTCATCCAGATGATCGCGGATGCGGGGCTCACCGTGCGGCAGGCGATCCGCGAGAAGGGCACGCCCTATGCGGAGCTTGGCCTCGACGACCAGGCGCTTTCCGATGATCAATTGCTCGACGCGATGCTGAAGGATCCGATCCTGATCAACCGCCCATTCGTCATTACGCCGCTCGGCACCCGCCTGGCGCGGCCGTCCGAGGCGGTCCTGGACATTCTGCCGGATACCCACAAGGGTCCCTTCGCCAAGGAGGACGGCGAGCAGGTGCTCGACGCCGAAGGCAAACGCATTGTCTGAACGCATGCCCGTTGCCGCCGTTTTGGCGCTCGGCGTCACGCAGATCATCGGGTATGGCACCCTCTATTACAGTTTCAGCATCCTTGCGCCGGACATGGCGGCATATTTCTCGTGGTCCGGCGAGTGGATATTTGGGGCGTTTTCAGTCGCGCTTCTGATCGGCGGGCTCGCCGCACCGTGGCTCGGGGCGCTGTCCGACCGGATCGGCGCCGGCCGGGTGATGACCATCGGCTCGGCCACTGCCGCCGCGGCATTGGTCGCCTGCGCCATGGCCCCCGGCAAGGCCACGTTCGTCATGGCGCTGATTGCGATCGAGGTCGCCGCCAATCTCGTCCAATATGGCGCTGCTTTCGCCCTTCTGGTGCAGCTTCGGCCGCAGGTTGCGCTGCGCAGCATCACCTATCTCACCCTGATCGCCGGTTTCGCCTCGACGATCTTCTGGCCGATTACCGCCACCCTGCACGCCTATCTTTCCTGGCAGGATGTCTACCTCGTGTTCGCGGCGCTCAACCTGCTGGTCTGCCTGCCGCTGCATGCCTGGCTGTCGCGCGGTGAGGCGCTGCGAAAGGCCGCGTCCCCGGACGCACCCGTCCGAACCGAGGGCATTCTGTCGCCTGAGCTTCGGTTCATGGGCTTTATGCTGATGGTCGCCGGCTTTTCGCTGCAGTCGCTGGTGAGCTCCGCCGTGCTCGTCCACATGGTACCGCTGCTTTCGGGCCTCGGTCTCGGCACGAGTGCGGCTCTTGTCGGCACATTGTTCGGCCCTTCCCAAGTGATTAGCCGGCTTATCAATATGACTTTCGGCCGAAACTTGCAGCCGCTTCGCCTCGCGCTGATCGGGGCAACGCTGCTTCCGGTCGGCGTTCTGGTCCTGGTCCTGACGGCGCCGTCGGTGCCCGGAGCGATGCTGTTTTCCGTCATCTTCGGCATGGGTAACGGGCTTTTGAGCATCGTCACCGGAACCCTTCCGCTGACGCTGTTCGGCAGCGAAGGTTACGGCAAATTGCAGGGCAAGATGATGTCGGCCCGATTGATCGCCTCGGCCATCGCCCCGTTCGTCCTGGCATTCTCCATGCAATGGCTGGGTTTCATCTGGTCGCTTTCGATCACGGCGGCGCTTGGCGCTCTTGCTGTCCTCGCCTTCCACGCCATCGACGGGCTCGGCTGCGGGGCGAGGCGTTTGGGCTAGGACGCTCGCCCCTCACGCGCTTTACCATTGTCTCTTGCGCCCCGGACTTGCTAACAAGGTCGGGCATTCGAAACGTTGGACCGCTTCCGGCCTCCTGGGCTCGGGGTCTCGCACTTCAAAGACAGGATTCCGCATGACCGATCTTTCCTCCGTCCTCGACCGCGCCGACCAGAACCTTCCTGCAAGTCTCGAGCGCCTGTTCGGCCTCGTCCGCATCAAGTCGATCTCCACCGACCCGGCCTTCGAGGCCGATTGCCGGAAGGCGGCCGAATGGCTGGCGGCTGAACTGAAGGATCTCGGCTTCGAGGCGTCGGTTCGGGATACGACCGGCCATCCGATGGTCGTCGGCCATCACCCGGGCGCCAGCGAGGATGCGCCTCATGTGCTGTTTTACGGCCATTACGACGTTCAGCCGATCGACCCTATCGAACTCTGGGAAGACGATCCCTTCGATCCCAAGGTCAAGGAGCTGGGCCCCGGCCGCAAGGTGCTGACCGGCCGCGGCGTTGCCGACGACAAGGGCCAGTTGATGACCTTCGTCGAGGCCTGCCGTGCCTATAAGGATGTGCATGGCTCGCTGCCGGTGCGCGTCACCATTCTCTTCGAAGGCGAAGAAGAATCCGGCTCGCCGTCGCTGACGCCCTTCCTGGAAGCCAACGCCGCCGAACTGAAGGCCGATTACGCGCTGGTCTGCGATACCGGCATGTGGGACACGGATACGCCGGCGATCACCGCATCGCTGCGCGGTCTGGTCGGCGAGGAAGTCATCGTCACCGCCGCCAATCGCGACCTTCATTCCGGCATGTATGGCGGGGCGGCCGCAAACCCGATCCAGATCCTGTCGAAAATCCTCGCCGGCCTGCATGACGATACCGGCCGTGTGACGCTCGAAGGTTTTTACGACGGCGTCGAGGAGACCCCGTCCAACATCAAGGCGGCCTGGGAGAGCCTGGTCAGCGGACGCGGCGATTTCCTCGGCGAGGTGGGCCTGTCGGAACTGGCCGGCGAAAAGGGCCGCTCGCTGCTCGAACTGCTCTGGGCGCGGCCGACCTGCGAATTCAACGGCATCAGCGGCGGATACGAGGGGCAGGGTTTCAAGACCGTGATCGCCTCGAAGGCTTCGGCAAAAGTGTCCTGCCGTCTCGTCGGCGGCCAGGACCCGGAAAAGATCCGCGAGAGTTTTCGCGCCTATGTGCGCTCGAAGATCCCTGCCGATTGTTCGGTGGAGTTCCTGAAGCATGGCGGTTCGCCGGCGATCCAGCTCGGTTATGATTCCCCGCTGCTCACCAAGGCGAAAACTGCGCTTTCGGAGGAATGGCCGAAGCCTGCTCTGGTCGTCGGCGTCGGCGGTTCGATCCCGATCGTCGGCGATTTCCAGAAGATGCTCGGCATGGAATCGCTGCTGGTCGGATTCGGCCTCAGCGACGACCGCATCCATTCGCCGAACGAAAAATACGACCTGCGCTCCTTCCACAAGGGCATCCGCTCCTGGGCGCGCATCATCGCAGCACTCGCTGCCTGAGCTTGAAACGCAAAAGGGCTGACGTGTCTCCACGCCAGCCCAAAAAACAAAAAGGCCGGGCAAGCCCGACCTTTCCACTCCCACTCATTGGTGCCAGTACATCCGTGGTCACTCTAGATGGGACAAGCATTTCCGGCGCGGCCACTTTCGACCTTTTCAGATCACCGCGGCTCTAGCGGTCATCGTCTCTCTGCGAGGTAAACATTCCGTTAACGCGGATATGGAAACTGCTTCGAGACGGCACGGTCGCCCGTATTTGCCCTGACACGCATGATCGCTGAAGCTTTGTGAAGCCCGACCACGCGGTGCGCCGGAAACGCTATTGATCCCCAGATGGGAACGGTGCTCTGCCTTTACAAGAGGTTAAACTTAGAATTTCTCTAAACAATGGAATGCGGCATTTCCAAAACGCAGAAAGGCCGGACGAGCCGGCCTTTCCAATCTCAAGACCTTGGTCTTCAGCAGATCATGCGCCCTGGAGGCGGTCTGCAGAAACCTTGCCCGAACGCTTGTCGCTGACGAGTTCGTAGGAGATCTTCTGACCGTCCTTGAGCTGGCCGAGGCCGGCGCGCTCAACGGCTGAGATGTGAACGAAGACGTCCTGCGAACCGTCGTCAGGCTGGATGAAGCCGTAGCCCTTGGTTGCGTTGAACCACTTTACAGTACCGGTAGCCATAACGATGCCTTTCCCTTGCAAATATGACCGACTATTCCACGCTCGCGCCTGGAACGTTGAAGTTTCGTATTTGAAGAGAGATCGTCGCAAACGCCGCAAGGCGCTTAGTGCTGGCTATCAAACAAATATCGATGGCGAACCAAATAGGGTCTTCGCGCAAAAAGGTCAAGATCGGGAAATTTAAGCGCTGCTTTCAAAAGCGAAATCGTCAACGTTTTCAAGGCGCATAAAACAGAAAACCCGGCGCGGGAGGAGGTGCGCCGGGTTTCCGATACTGACCAACAACTGGGAGGAGGAGGTGTTGTCGGTCCCATCGGAGGCGCTGGGAGGAGGAGTGCGCCCGCCGATGATTTGAATATAGAGAATCCAAGCTTAAAAAACAGTCACGATATCGCAGTGCAGCATTGCAATTCTCGCATGGCTTCACTGGCCACTTGCCGCGGGCGGCAACCTGCGCCAATTTCGCAAGCATGAGCCTCGAATCCGTCCGCGCCTTTTTCGCCGTCCACGCCCCCGACATCGACGTCATCATCACCGAGCAAAGTTCGGCGACGGTGCCGCTGGCCGCAGCCGCCCATGGGGTGGCACCCGAGCAGATTGCCAAGACCATCTGCGTGCGGGCCGGTGACGTGACAGCGCTTGTTGTGATGTCCGGAACCAGCCGTTTGGACAATCGTAAGTTCCGGGATCATTTCGGCGCCAAGCCGCGCATGCTGGGCGGCGATGACGTGGCTGAGATCACCAGCCATCCGGTCGGCGGCGTGTGCCCCTTCGGGCTGCCTTCGCCGATCCCCATCTATTGCGATGTGTCGCTGAGGAAGTTTTCGGAAGTGGTTCCCGCGGCCGGCGCCATCAATGCCGCGGTGCGCATCAGCCCTGAACGCATGGCGGACCTGACCGCAGCGACCTGGGTCGATGTCGGTCAGGATCCTGTTTCGGACGGTGATGGGGTCTCCTAGAAACGACCGTTCAGATAGCGATCGTACCAGGCGTGCTTGCTTTCCGCCGAAGCCGTCGCAACCACATAACCGATGGCAAAGCCTATGGCGCCGATCAGGGTGAACAGCGTCGTCGTGGCGGCTGGATGTTCGCGGATCGTGCCGGCAACCGAACTCGCTTCACTCTGGACATAGCTCGCGGCGCTGCCTGCACGCTCGGCGACCTTGTCATATGCGGCGCCGGTCTTTTCAGCCAGCATCTCACGCAGGCTGGCGATCTCCGAGCGAAGTGTCGCAATTTCCGTCTTGAAGTTTTCGCTGGGTTCGTGATCGAAGGAGGGCGTCTCCGACTTCACGGTTGTATTCAGGTTTCTGATTGGCTCTGCCATACCGGCCTCCTTGGTTGAGCGAGAGATCGGTCAACTGTCGAAGGCCCGATAGGTTCCTCCTCCGGGCAATAAGCCTAACGGCTTTTGGCAAGCGCCTCCGCAAGCGCTGCGAGCTTTTCCTTGTCGTCCGAACCCTTTTGAAGGGAGTTCACGAGGATCAGCGCCAGCGCCTCCGCATCGGGGCTCGCCTTATCGATTTCATGTTCGGCGCAGGCCTGATCAAAGACCTGCTGCAGCAGACTGAGCTGCTCGGGATTGACAGGATTTCGGACCATTTGCGTAGGCATCTAACCCTCCCGATCATAAAGCCCCCACCGGCGGCCCCTCCCGCCGCGCCCTGTTCTGCAACGGGGCCGGAGGAAATTACCAGCGGCCTTCTATTGCGACGGCCTTGCGCCGGCCTTATCGGCAGCGGGGACCAAAGGTCTACAAGCCACAGGAGCCCGGATTTTGAGCCTTGGCTAATAAATTGACAATAACAATAATCGACGGGTGCAATATAAGGGTGGACCCGTAGGGAATACTACCTATCCGGGTCCATTGAGGGTATCCGCGGTCGCGGCGACGAAGCTGAAGGGTGGGTTATGCCATGCCGGCGGGATCGCCAATCGGCAGAAGGGCTGGATCGAGCGTCGGATCCTGGGGGTTCCTGCTGTCGCCCGGATCCTGCGCCGGGGTCAGCGGTGGTTTTTCCTGGACGCGGTCCGGAACCCCGTCTGTCGGCGTCGGGCCGCGCGGGGTTTCAGGGCTGGGCGTCGGGATAGGGTTTCGGTTCGGCATGATGGCCTCCTTTTCCTGTCGAAGAGCCAACGGCTGAACTGCCACACGGTTCCGAGGCGTCAGTTCCGTGGCCAGAAAAACCAATCACCCTAACGATACCAGCGCCGGTCGCGGGAAGCCGACGACACGCCGAGCATATAGCCGACCGCCAGACCGAGCAGGCCGACGACTGCGACTGCCGAGCCTGTGGCTGCAGGATGATCGACGGCATGAGCCGCCACCATGCCCGCTTCGTCCCTGACATGGTCAACGGCGGATTTCGTGCGGGCGGTTACGCCGGTCTCTTTAGCGACATCACCGGTAAAGCCGGCGGTGAGGTTCTTCTTGGCCATGGACGTCTCCTTTTCCGGAAACAACACACAAGCAGAACAGGAGGTTCCGTCTTCGGCGTCCGTTCCGAAAAGGAGGGATCTCGCCCGACGAGAAACGAAGCCCGCGCCAAGGGAGACCGGCGCGGGCAAAACGACTATTCGGTGACTTTAGCCTGCCCTTCGGACTGCTTCAGCACGGCGGCTTCCTCGCGGGGGTCCATTTTCGGAGCCGCGATGCTTGCCGTGGTGACTTCCTTGTCCACCTTGGCGGACGCCGTGACGTCGTGGCCGGCGCATTCCGCAAGGGCTGCGGTGGACGACAGGCCGAGCACGGCGGCGATGACGAGAACTGTCTTCATGCCATTCTCCTTTCGCTGTGGTTGCAAAAACAAAGGTAACCCGCAACGCAATGAACCCGAAATCACGAATTCGCGTTTCGGGCTGCCATCCTATTATCTGTTTGTCGTCGCCCGGAGGCGATCACATCAGCTTTGAAAGGGTCTCGCGGTTGACGAAAATATCCGTCTTTCCAGCTTCATAAGCGGGATGGCTGAATTCCAGCATCCCCTTTTCAGGTATTTCCAGCGCCTGCTTGACGGTGACCAGCCCGACCGGAACACGCTGGTCGCCGTTGCGGACAACGGCCTCAACGATTTTGTGCATATCCTCCCCTCCTCCAAGGCGGAATCCGTCATAACGCGGATCTTGCCTCCTTGTTCCATCAGGAATCAGATTTTTTTAAGGTCGGATATGTTCTGGGTCAGCTTTTGTGACATAGACGAACACCCTGCATTGCAGGGCGTTGCGGCATTTCAATGAAGGTCCAGCGGCAGCTGGATGCCTTTGGGAATATTCGGGCGTCGCTGGTTGGCGATCTGGATCTTCTGGAACGTCTCGCGCCGGCGCTGGGCTTCAGCCTCACGCAGGGCCTTCGATGCCGCGACTGCGGCCATTGCGCGTTCGATCACCTGTTCGGTTCTGCTCATCAGCACCCTCCAAATGTTCTCTATTTGTTCTCATAAATAGAAATGGAAGTCAAGCGATTCAAGAAGTACCGGGCGATAAACCATTCCTTTACGCCTCCTTAAATCGCCGCATTTAGAGTCCAGCGAAAGCTTGGGCGATCAGACATTCGAGTAACAGCCTGTTTTGACAGGCGCGTAACGGGGGTATGCCGGCTCACCATGGCAGCCAGAGGCAGATCAGACAAACGCGTTGAGCCATCCTTCGAAGGTTCGCGGCCGAGCGACGATTTCCGTCTCGACGCTGACGAACGGGTCGTGGGCAACGGCCGGCCCGGCAGGCGCCCATCGAGAGCCGAAAGCGAGGATCGCGACGAGCGCCCGGAACGCAACCGCCCCTCCCGCAACAAAAAAGCTCCACCTCGTCGCCAGGGCGGCGGCTTTTTCGCGCCGTTGCGCAGACTGGTCTACTGGTGTTTCGTGCTCGGCATCTGGGCCGGCATCGGCGTCGGAGGGCTTGTGCTTTATTACGGCGCCAGAATGCCGGCCGCCAGCACCTGGTCTATTCCGGACCGTCCGCCGAACATGAAGATCACCGCCGTCGACGGCTCGGTCGTCGCCAATCGCGGCTCGACCGGCGGCGAAGCCCTGGCGCTCGAGGAAATGTCGCCCTACCTGCCGCAGGCGGTCATCGCCATCGAGGACCGCCGCTTCTATTCCCATTTCGGCGTCGATCCGCTGGGCCTGGCGCGCGCCTTCGTCAACAACCTGACCGGCCAGCCGATCCAGGGCGGTTCGACCATCACCCAGCAGCTCGCCAAGAACCTGTTCCTCTCGCCCGACCGCACGTTCGAACGCAAGATCCAGGAAGTACTCCTGTCCTTCTGGCTGGAGCACAAGTTCACCAAGGACCAGATTCTGGCCATGTATCTGAACCGGGTGTTCTTCGGTTCGAACGCCTATGGCGTGGAGGCGGCCTCCCGGCGCTATTTCAACAAGTCCGCCCGCGACGTGAATCTCGGCGAGGCGGCGACGCTTGCCGGCCTGCTGAAGGCCCCCTCCCGCCTGTCACCCGCCCGCGATCCGAAGGCGGCCGAAGCCCGCGCCCAGGTCGTGCTGGGCACCATGCGCGAGGAAGGCTACGTTACCGACAGCGACCTCAAGACCGCCATGTCGCAGCCGCCGACCAAGGCCAAGAGCTACTGGACCGGCGCCCAGCATTATGCCGCCGACATGGTTGTCGACGAGGTGAAAAGCCTGATCGGCGAGCCGAAGGTCGATGTGACCGTCGAAACGACGCTCGACATGCGCCTTGAGGCCGCCGCCGAAAAGTCGCTGAACGACGTGCTCAAGAAGGAGGGCGGCAAGCTCAACGCCTCGCAGGCGGCCCTCGTCTCAGTCGATGCGACCGGCGCGATCCGGGCGCTGGTCGGCGGCCGCGATTATGCGACGAGCCAGTTCAACCGCGCCGTCAAGGCAAAACGGCAGCCGGGTTCCGCCTTCAAGCCCTTCGTTTATGCCGCCGCGCTCGAAGCCGGCGCCCGGCCGGACTCGATCGTCAACGACGCGCCGGTGAAGATCGGTAACTGGTCTCCGGAGAATTTTGACGAGAAATACCGCGGTCCGGTGACTTTGGCCTCCGCCTTCGCGCAGTCGCTCAATACGATCGCGGCGCAGCTCGTCATGCAGGTCGGGCCGGACAAGGTGGTGAGCCTCGCCCACCGGCTCGGCGTCGATTCCGACATCCAGTCGAATGCCTCGATCGCGCTCGGCACCTCGGAAGTCTCGCTGGTCGAGCTGACTTCGGCCTACGCGTCGTTCATGAACGGCGGCTACAAGGCGACGCCGCATATCGTCAAGCGCATCACCGACCCGGATGGCAAGGTGCTTTACGAGGCCGACTACGCCAATCCGCCGCGCGTCTTGAGCGAACCGGTCGCCGCGACGATGAATGGCATGATGAACCGCGTCATCAACGAGGGCACCGGCAAGGCCGCGAGGATCGACGGCTGGCAGGCGGCCGGCAAGTCGGGCACGACCCAGTCGTTCCGGGATGCGCTTTTTGTCGGTTACACCAGCATCATGACGACCGGCATCTGGTTCGGCAACGACGACGGCGCCTTCATGAAAAAGGTGACGGGCGGCGGCCTGCCGGCAAAGGCCTGGAAGGAATATATGACGGCAGCGATGAAGGGTTACACGCCGACGCCGCTGTTCGGCACCGGCCGCGGCCTCGATCTGCCCCCTGCCGCACCCCAGCCGGATTCGCCCTCGACCACGATCGGCGACATCATTTCCGGCATCCTGCCCGGCAGCCGCCGCACCCAGGAGGAATTGCCCACAGATTATCCGCCGGCGCCGCGCCCTCCTGCCCAGGATTCCGCCTCGATCGAACGGGAGCCGGCCCGCGTGCGGCCCGTCTATGGCGACAATCAGGGTTATGACAACCGGGACGGCCGGCAAATCTACGACAACCGGCCGGTCTATGGCGACCGCGGCCGCCATAGTGACGTGATACCGCCCGGCGAAGTCCCGGTCCGCGACTATCGGCAGTATCGCGGCCCCTACGATTCGCCCGCTCCAATGCCGCCGGGCGCGATCGGCGGCGGCCCCGTTCCGCCCGGCGAGGTCGGTGTTGCGGGCCCCAGGGGCCAGCCGAGGCAGACCACGCTTTTCGACGTGATCATGGGCCAGTGAAGCGTATTCCCAGTATTGCTCGGCAAACTGTTCTTTTTGCTCGGATCCGGGCGATTTCTCGCCTTGCAGTCCTAAAAACCCGTCCTTATATACGCCGCATGACCGCAGCCGATGCTGCGAAACCATCCCAGTCGAGGAATCGTCAGTGGAATGCCTTAAAGGGGTTCCGACGGTTCGCTTAAAGGAGAGAGAAGAAATGGCAAAAGTAATTGGCATCGACCTCGGAACCACCAACTCCTGCGTCGCCATCATGGACGGCAAAGATGCTAAGGTGATCGAGAACGCCGAAGGCGCGCGTACCACGCCCTCCATGGTCGCATTTTCCGATGACGGCGAACGCCTCGTCGGCCAGCCGGCCAAGCGCCAGGCGGTGACCAACCCCACCAACACCCTCTTCGCCGTCAAGCGCCTGATCGGCCGCCGCTACGAAGATCCGACCGTTGAAAAGGACAAGGGCCTCGTTCCCTTCGACATCACCAAGGGTGACAACGGTGACGCCTGGGTCAAGGCACAGGGCAAGGCTTATTCTCCCGCCCAGATTTCCGCGATGATCCTTCAGAAGATGAAGGAAACCGCCGAATCCTATCTCGGTGAAAAGGTCGAGAAGGCCGTCATCACCGTTCCGGCATACTTCAACGACGCGCAGCGCCAGGCCACCAAGGACGCGGGCCGCATCGCAGGTCTTGAAGTTCTCCGCATCATCAACGAGCCGACCGCTGCCGCTCTCGCCTATGGCCTCGACAAGAAGGACGGCAAGACGATCGCCGTCTACGACCTTGGCGGCGGCACGTTCGACATCTCGGTTCTCGAAATCGGCGACGGCGTCTTCGAAGTGAAGTCCACCAACGGCGATACCTTCCTCGGCGGTGAAGACTTCGACATGCGCCTCGTCGAATATCTCGCAGCCGAGTTCAAGAAGGACAACGGCATCGACCTGAAGAACGACAAGCTCGCCCTTCAGCGCCTCAAGGAAGCTGCCGAAAAGGCCAAGATCGAACTCTCCTCCTCGCAGCAGACCGAAATCAACCTGCCGTTCATCACGGCAGACGCTTCCGGCCCGAAGCACCTGACGCTGAAGCTGACCCGCGCCAAGTTCGAAAGCCTGGTCGACGATCTCGTCCAGCGCACCATCGCACCGTGCAAGGCAGCCCTCAAGGATGCCGGCGTCACCGCGGCTGAAATCGATGAAGTGGTTCTCGTCGGCGGCATGAGCCGCATGCCGAAGGTCCAGGAAGTCGTCAAGCAGCTGTTCGGCAAGGAGCCGCACAAGGGCGTCAACCCGGATGAAGTGGTCGCGCTCGGCGCTGCCATCCAGGCCGGCGTTCTGCAGGGCGACGTCAAGGACGTTCTGCTGCTCGACGTGACCCCGCTGTCGCTCGGCATCGAAACGCTCGGTGGCGTCTTCACCCGCCTGATCGACCGCAACACGACGATCCCGACCAAGAAGAGCCAGACCTTCTCGACCGCCGAGGACAACCAGCAGGCCGTGACGATCCGCGTCAGCCAGGGCGAACGCGAAATGGCCGCCGACAACAAGCTGCTCGGCCAGTTCGACCTGGTCGGCCTGCCGCCGTCGCCGCGCGGCATGCCGCAGATCGAAGTCACCTTCGACATCGACGCCAACGGCATCGTCCAGGTTTCGGCCAAGGACAAGGGCACCGGCAAGGAACAGCAGATCCGCATCCAGGCCTCCGGTGGCCTCTCCGACGCCGAGATCGAGAAGATGGTCAAGGACGCCGAGGCCAATGCCGAAGCCGACAAGAAGCGCCGTGCCGGCGTCGAAGCCAAGAACCAGGCCGAAAGCCTCGTTCACTCGACCGAAAAGTCGGTGAAGGAATATGGCGACAAGGTTTCCGAGACCGACCGCAAGGCGATCGATGATGCCATCGCTTCGCTGAAGACCGCCATCGAAGCCTCCGAGCCGGATGCCGATGACATCCAGGCGAAGACGCAGACCCTGATGGAAGTGTCGATGAAGCTTGGTCAGGCCATCTACGAGGCCCAGCAGGCCGAAGGCGGCGCAGGTTCCGAAGGTGGCAAGGACGATATCGTCGATGCCGACTACGAAGAAGTCAAGGACGACAAGAAGTCCGCCTGATCCGCCGGTTGCCTGATGATCAGACCTCGACCATAGTTGCCTTCTAGTATCCGGCTGCCTTCGTGCAGCCGGAATCCTTTCCGGAGCCGGTTACCTCCATGGCAAAAGCAGACTTTTACGAAACGCTGGGTGTCGGCAAGACCGCCGACGAGAAGGAGCTGAAAAGCGCCTTCCGCAAGCTCGCGATGAAATATCATCCCGACAAGAATCCGGGCGACGCAGAAGCCGAAAAGAAGTTCAAGGAGATCGGCGAGGCCTACGAGACCTTGAAGGATCCCCAGAAGCGCGCGGCCTATGACCGCTTCGGCCATGCCGCCTTCGAACACGGCGGAATGGGCGGCGGTGGCGGCGGCTTCTCCGGCGCAGGCGCCGGTGGCTTCTCCGACATCTTCGAAGACATCTTTGGCGAGATGATGGGCGGCGGACGCGCTCGGCGTTCGTCCGGCGGCCGCGAACGCGGCGCCGATCTTCGCTACAATATGGAAATCACGCTGGAAGAAGCGTTTGCCGGCAAGACGGCGCAGATCCGGGTTCCGACCTCGATCACCTGCGACGTCTGTTCCGGCTCGGGCGCCAAGCCCGGCACCCAGCCGAAGACCTGCGGCACCTGCCAGGGCTCCGGCCGCGTGCGCGCAAGCCAGGGCTTCTTCTCGGTGGAACGCACCTGCCCGACCTGCCACGGCCGCGGCCAGACGATCACCGACCCCTGTGGCAAGTGCCACGGCCAGGGCCGCGTCACCGAAGAACGTTCGCTGTCGGTCAACATCCCGGCCGGCATCGAGGACGGCACCCGCATCCGCCTGCAGGGCGAAGGCGAGGCCGGCACGCGCGGCGGACCTGCAGGAGACCTCTACATCTTCCTGTCGGTAAAACCGCACCAGTTCTTCCAGCGCGACGGCGCCGACCTCTATTGCGCCGTGCCGATCTCCATGACGACGGCTGCACTTGGCGGTACGTTCGACGTGGCGACCCTCGACGGAACCAAATCCCGCGTGACGGTGCCCGAAGGCACCCAGCCGGGTAAACAGTTCCGCCTGAAGGCCAAGGGCATGCCGGTGTTGAGATCCAGCCAGACGGGCGATCTCTACATCCAGATCCAGATCGAGACGCCGCAGAAGCTCACCAAGCGGCAGCGCGAGCTGCTGCAGGAATTCGAGGAACTGTCCTCGAAGGAGAACAATCCGGAATCGACGGGCTTCTTCGCCCGTATGAAGGAATTCTTCGAAGGCTGAGGTTTCGCGAAACCAATTTTGAAGCCGCCCGCGACAGGCCGTTGCGGGCGGCTTTTTCATGGGGCGCGTTCTGGCTTGCGGGCCTTTCGGACTGCTGAAGGTGGCTCTGGCTGGCGACCGGTCCAGGGTGACGCTTTATCGTGCCGAGCGGGGACGGATGGACCTCGAACAGGCGGCGTCCGTCCTCGTATTGCGCTCAGCCGAGTTCCTGCGCGAGCCCGATGAGCAACCCTTCGGGCCCGCGGATGTAGCAAAGCCGGTACGCGTCTTCATACCGGACGACCTCGCCGACGAGCTGCGCGCCGCGCCTGCGCAGCCTTTCAAGCGTGTCGTCGATATCATCCACGGCGAACATCACGCGGAGGTAGCCCAGAGCGTTGACCGGGGCGTTCCGGTGGTCTGCGACCACTGCGGGCCTGAGGAAGCGGGAGAGCTCGATCCGGCTGTGGCCGTCCGGCGTGCGCATCATGGCAATCTCCACGTGCTGGTCGCCGAGTCCAGTGATACGTCCCGCCCATTCTCCTTCGATCATGGCCCGTCCTTCGAACTCGAGGCCGAGTTCGCGAAAGAAATCGATCGCCCCTTCGAGGTCTTCGACGACGATTCCAACGTTATCCATCCGCTTGAGCGCCATGTTTCGTTCTCCGGTTTGTCTGTCCGATCGATAAGGCGTTGGCCTCTTCCAACAAAGGACGGCCGAGGCGCCCCGACGCCGACAACCCTCAACGCCCAAAATTCGCGTCTGTTCAGATCATCCCGGAGTCGGCGATTTCGGCCGGCCTGTTTTCAGGCCGGCGACTGGATCGACGCGCCGGCGAGGATCATGGCGAAGAGGAAGAGGCAGGCGGCGGCGGTGCGGCGCACGATGATCGGTCTGACCTCGAAACGTTCGGTCCTCCGCATCAGGCTGCCGAAGGCGATCCAGCCATTGGCGGCCAACAGCACCAGCATGGCAAACAGCCCGAGCCAGGGCAGCAGGGCCGAAAGGCCGCCATGCGGCATGATGACGAGCGCGATGATCAGCGCCTTGGGATTCAAAACCGTGGTGACGAAAACCTGCCGGAGGGACACTTCCACCGTTTCCTTCGCCTGCTTTCCGGACGCCCACAGGCGAAAACCGAGGTAAAGCACCCAGGCGCCGGCCGTAAGCTTCACCCAGACCGAAGCCTGGGGGTAGGCATCGAAGAAAGGGGTGGCAAGCGCCGCGACCGGCACGATCACCAGCAGATAACCGCCGATTTCACCGGCGATCAGCGGCAGGCTCTTCGTCCAGCCCTGCGCATATCCCCCAAGCGCCATCAGCGTATTGGTCGGCCCCGGCGTGCAGAGAAGCAGGAAGATGGCGAGGGTAAATTCCGTGGGGGTCATTGCGCTGCCTGTTGACGTGCCGGCATGGCCCGGCGGCTTCCCTCTAGCAGGATTTTCGGCGCGCCGGTTGACACCCGTCAAATCATCTTACTTTACCCGGGGGCGGCATGCGGGCCACAAACCAGCCGAAATATTTCTGGATCGCCGGCGCCACGACAAATACGATCGACAGAACCATGATCGGGGCGATCAGGATCGTTCGATGCCATACCGCCCAGCCCTCGGTGAGCGGCGCAAGGATATAGAGAAGCGTCGTGATCAGCGGATAGACGGCGAGGATCATGACGAGCGAAAGGCGCGCCTTCGAGGGATTGACGCGGGTGGGCGTGGGTTGCAATTGGGCCTCCTCAGGCTTGGTGCGTGCAAGGGATTGAGGGCGAACGTTATTGTGGTTATCGTGACCTTGATAGAAACGATCCGTTTCGATTGCGCTCATATAACGAAACGGTCCGTTTCGTTCAAGAGGATTTGTGCCATGGCGATTGAAATTTTTCCCGGAAGATCTTCATGACGGGAAAAAAGGCGCCGCCGGCCCGCCGCACCTCGATCGGTGCGCAACGCAACCCCGACAGCCAGGATGCTATTCTTCGCGCTGCGGAGGACATCCTCGTCGAGGGGGGGCTCGGAGCGTTTTCGATCGAAGCCGTCGCCCGGCGGGCCCATGCGGGAAAGCCGACCATCTACCGATGGTGGCCCACGCGCGCGACCCTGCTCCTGGATGTCTACCACCGCCAGAAATACGTCGACATCGCGCCGGATACCGGCACGATCGAGACCGATATCTTCCAGCTCCTGAACGGTTTGCTCGAGTTTTGGAACACCGGTCACGGGGGGGCGGTTTTCCGTTCCGTCATCGCCGAAGCCCAGACCGACCCGGCGGCCAGCAAGGCGCTCGCCGCCTACATGGCCGACCGATACCAGCAGGGGGGCGAGATATTCCGCCGGGCAAAGGCCCGAGGCGAAGTGGCCGACTGGGTGGTGCCCGAGCTCGCCATGGAGATCATTACGAGCTTTGTGTGGAAGAGACTGCTCACCGACCGGCTGGATATTACGCCTGACGAGCTGCGTCTCGTGGTCCGCCACCTCGTCCATGGCCTGAGGGCCCCGTAGGTCCCCGAACCTCGTCCGGTCAACCCCGACCCTTCGGGGAGATCGCGCGCTCCGGCGCGGCGCATGCGCGGCGCTGCCGAGCGGCGAGCATGATCAATAATGCGGCGGCCTGGTGATCGCCGGCGCTTCCAGCGAGGATTCCTCGAGCGTCAGAAACCGCTCGGTCAGCCGGTCGAGCTTGGCGCGCGTCTGCTCCATCACCTTCCACTGCTCGGCGAGCTGGTCGGACAATTCCTCGATCACCTTGGCCTGATGGGCGGCCAGCTCCTCAAGCTTGACCAGTCTTTCCTCGTCACTCACCGCCGCTTTCCTTTGCTGCTTTCTCGGCCTTCCAGGCCCTGACCCTGTCCGGCATGCCGTCATGCGGGCCCAGTGGCCGTTCCGGCGCGTCGTCCCACCAGTCCGGACGGCGCTGCTTCATGTCGAGATGTCTGGGATAATAAATACGATTGTCCGGCTTGTTCGGTTCGCCGACCACGAGCAGGCGGACCTCGGCATCCGTGTTGTTGATGAACGTATGCGCGAGCCCGGTGCCGGCGGGAAACCCGACGGAATCGCCGGGTTTCAGGCGATGGAGCGCGCCATCCAGCCAGACATCGGGCGTGCCTTCGATGACATGGACGAACTCTTCCTCGGCGCTTTCCGCATGCGGGAAGGACGTGCGGCGGCCGGGTGGCAATCGCTCGTGGTGGATGCCGAGCCGCGTCAGCCCGAAATGCCGGCCAAGCGCCGCGCCCACCGACATCAGCTCGTCGTCGCCACGATAGGTGCGCGTATCGGGCCTTTCGATATCGCTCCAGTGGGTAATGCAGGAAGGGCGGTCCTGGTCGGTCATAGGCTGCTCCTCTGAAAGCGGGGCAACACTAGCCGACCGGAACCGCCCGGTCCATGTTCCGGGTTGAAGATCAGGCGCGAAGGCGCTGGCGCTCGACGCGGGTCTCCCGCACGGCCCTCGTCTTGAAACGGTCGAGCAGCGAAGCCAGCCGGCCGCTGATGCCGACCAGGCTCTGGGTCGAGGCGTTGGTCTCTTCCATCAGCGCGGCGTTCTGCTGGGTGATCTGGTCCATGCTGCGGATCGCCGAATTGATCTCCTCGATGCCGGAAGCCTGTTCCTGCGCCGAGCGGGCGATCGAGCCGATATGGTCGTCGATCGACTTGACGCGATCGCCGATGCCGACCAGCGCCTGTCCCGTCTTGTTGACGAGTTCGACGCCGCGATGGACGTCCGTCGAAGACTGGTCGATCAGTTCCTTGATTTCCTTGGCGGCCGCAGCGGACCGCTGCGCCAGTTCACGGACTTCCTGCGCGACGACGGCGAAGCCTTTGCCCTGTTCGCCGGCGCGGGCCGCTTCCACGCCTGCATTCAGCGCCAGAAGATTGGTCTGGAAGGCGATTTCGTCGATCGCGCCGATGATCTGGGTCATCTTCTGGGAGGATTGCTCGATATCGCCCATCGCGGCGATCGCCTCTTCGACCACCTTGCCGGAGCGCACCGTTTCCGAGGCGGATTCGCGCACGATCACCTGCACTTCGCGGGTCCGCTGCGCGGCCTGGCCGGAAATCGTGGTGATCTCCTCGAGTGCCGCGGCCGTCTGCTCGAGCGCTGAGGCCTGCTGTTCCGTGCGCTTGGCCATGTTTTCGGCGGCCGACGAAATGCCGCCCGCCTCGGCGCGCACCTGCTCAACCGAGGTGCTGATCTCGCGCATCGCCGCGTCGAGAGCGCCGACGGAGGAATTGTAGTTCTTCTGCAGCTGGGCGAAATTCGGCGCCAATTCCTGCCAGAGTTCCGATGTCAGATCACCGCCGGACAGGCTCTTCAGCGCCCCATCGAGCGCGCCGAGCGCCGCGTCCTGCTCGGTCTTGGCCTTCTCCCGTTCGGCTTCGGCGCGCTGGCGCTCGTCGCTCAGCACCTGAAGATAGACGGAGATGGCGTAATCCATGTCCAGCAGCGCTGCCTTGACCACCGCCGAGAGATGCTCGGACAGCACCTTGGCCTTCTTGTCCTGGAAAAAGCCGGTAATCTCACGAGCCACCACGGCACGGATGATGCCATCGAGGATCAGCGCGTAGCCACCGATATACCAGCGCGGTTCGAGACCGAGACGGGCATGCGTGCGGCCGATCGTGGAAACCCCTTCCACATATTCGGCCTCGTATTTGCCGGATGCTATGCCCTCCCAATGGGCCGCCTGGCGGCTCTTGGCATGGGCGATATGCGCATCGCTGGAGAAAAATTTCGCGGTCTGAGGATTGCTCTTGGCCTTGCGGTAGAAGGCGTCGAGCGCGGCGCCGATCGTATCCTTGATGATCGGCTGTATCTCGGCCAGAGACCGCCGCTGCTCCTGGCCGAGGCCCACAAATTCGAGGCGTTCGGCAAGATCGGCTTGATGGTTCTGGTTTTTCATGGAGGTCTCCGGAGATTGAAAGCGCCTACGCTGCCATTCGGATAAGGGATGCGTATGCGTGCTGGCTATTTCTAGGGACGAAGTTTTAACGTGTTGTTAGCCATACCCCCTAGTTTATCAGCACTCACAAATTAGAGTTGCCTTGATAAAGAAGGTTCCAGAAAGTGCGCTCGGTCATGGTCCAGTGCAGTCGGCCATCCTGTTGGAAGAGCTTCGGTGAGCGGGACCACAATCTTCCCCGAAGCAAAGCTTGCCATCCGGGCCCGGAGTCCTTAGCTCCTGTTCGATGACAACCCAAGATTCCCGATGGCGCAGAAGACCTCCCTTTCCCGGCTGAAGCTCACCGATTTCCGCAATTATGCGGAAGCGGCGCTGGCGCTCGACGGACGGCATGTGGTGCTGACGGGCGAGAACGGCGCAGGCAAGACCAATCTGCTGGAAGCCGTCTCCTTCCTGTCGCCGGGCCGAGGACTGCGCCGGGCCGTGCTCTCCGACGTAACCCGCGTCGCCGCCGCCGGCGGGTTCACGATCTTTGCGGATGTCGATGGCATGGACGGCGAGGTCTCGATCGGCACCGGCATCGAGCCGGGCGAAAGCGAAAGCGTCACCCGCAAGCTCAGGATCAACGGCACGCCGGCGAAATCGACCGAGGAGCTCACCGACCACCTGAGCGTCCTGTGGCTGACGCCGGCGATGGACGGGCTGTTCACCGGCGGATCCTCCGACCGCCGCCGTTTCCTCGATCGGCTCGTCCTGTCGCTCGATCCTGCCCACGGCCGCCGGGCGAGCGATTTCGAGCGCGCCATGAGGAGCCGCAACCGGCTGCTGTCGGAAGGCCGCTTCGACCCTTCCTGGCTGTCCGCCATCGAGGCGCAGATGGCGGGCCTCGGCATCGCCATGGCCGCCGCACGACAAGAAATGCTGGGGCTTTTGAGGAGGCTGTCGGCCAATTCCGGCGAGACGCCGTTCCCGACACCGGTCCTGACGCTCGAAGGCTTCATGGACGCCGCGATGGACCGCCCGGCCGCCGATCTCGAGGAGGACTATCTCGACATGCTGCGCAACGGCCGCGGCCGCGACGCCGCCGCCGGCCGGACGCTCGACGGCCCGCACCGTTCCGACCTTCTGGTGCGCCACCGCGAGAAGGATATGGAAGCGGCGCGCTGTTCGACCGGCGAACAGAAGGCGCTGCTGATCGGCCTCGTGCTTGCCCATGCACGGCTGACCGCCGACATGACCGGCTACGCGCCGATCCTGCTGCTCGACGAGATCGCCGCCCATCTCGACGAAGGAAGGCGGGCGGCTCTCTTCGATCTCGTCCACGGCCTCGGCGGCCAGTCCTTCATGACCGGCACCGACCGGAGCATGTTTTCCGCGCTTGCCGACCGCGCGCAGTTCTTTGACGTCGCGCATGGCGGTATCGGCGGATGAAATCCATCTTACGCGGTCCGGCAACCGGTGGTACGATCCCACCATGGAAAACCCGACCCCGGAAAAACTGAGCCAAGACGAGATCGAGCGGTATCGCCGCCATATCCTGCTGCCGGAAATCGGCGGCGCAGGGCAGCAGAAGATGAAGAACGCCCGCGTGCTGGTGATCGGCGCCGGCGGGCTCGGCGCGCCCATCCTCGAATATCTGGCGGCGGCGGGCATCGGCACGCTCGGGATCATCGACGACGACGTGGTTTCCCTCTCCAACCTGCAGCGGCAGGTCATCCACGATACCGGCACGATCGGCGAGCTGAAGACGCGGAGCGCCCGCGCGGCGATCGCCCGCCTCAACCCGCATGTCCGCGTCGTCGATTTCGAGGAACGCTTTTCCGCAGAATGGGCGGCGCGCAAGCTCGCCCTGTTCGACCTTCTGATCGACGGTTCGGACAATTTCGACACCCGCTACGCAGCCGCCGATGCCGCGGAACACACCCGGATACCGCTGGTGACAGGGGCGGTCGGCCGCTTCGACGGATCGGTCACGGTGATGAAACCCTATGAGGCTGGCCCGGACGGCGTGTTCAATCCCGGCTATCGCGACCTCTTTCCGGAAAAGCCGCCGGCGGGGTTGATCCCCTCCTGCGCGGAGACCGGGGTCATCGGCGCGCTGACCGGGGTGATCGGCACGCTGATGGCGATGGAGGCGATCAAGCTCGTCACCGGCATCGGCGAACCGCTGGTCGGACGGCTGATGCTCTACGATTCGCTGTCGGCCCGTTTCGACACGATCAAATACAAGCGCCGCACGACCAAGGCTGCCGCCGAGTGACCGAGCCGGCAGCTATCGAACTTCTCCGAATCGGTGAAAACTTCAGACGCTGGGACGAGCTGCTGGCGCTCATCCTCTCGTCCTTCGCCTATATGGACGGCACAATCGACCCGCCCTCCTCCGCCCATCGCCTGACGCTCGCCTCGCTCGCCCAGAAGGCCCGTGACGAGATCGCGTTCGCGGCGATCGAAAAAGGAAGGCTCATCGGCTGCGTTTTCCTGAAGCCGGAGCCAGGCTCCCTCTATATCGGCAAGCTCGCCATCGCCCCGGCCAGCCAGGGCAAGGGCATCGGCCGCCGGCTGCTGACGATCGCGGAAGAGATCGCGAGAGAGAAGGGCCTGCCCGCACTGCGGCTCGAAACCCGCATCGAACTCGCCGGCAACCACGCGACCTTCGCAGGATGGGGTTTTGTCAGGACGGCGGAGAACTCCCATCCCGGCTTTACCCGCATCACCTCCATCGAGATGCAGAAGCGCCTCGACTGATCAGTTGCGGCCCGGAAGCACCCGGTTCGGTGGACGGTGGCCGTCGAAGAAGGTGCGGATGTTGATGATCACCTTGTCGCCCATGTCGATCCGGCCCTCGATCGTCGCCGAGCCCATATGCGGCAAAAGCACGACCCGGCCCTGATGAGCGAGCTTGACGAGCTTCGGGTTCACCGCCGGCTCGTTCTGGTAGACATCGAGCCCGGCGCCGGCGATCTTGTTGTCGCGCAAAAGCTGGATCATCGCCGCCTCGTCGATGATGTCGCCGCGGGCGGTGTTGACGATGATCGAGCTCGGCTGCATCAGCGCCAGCCGCCGCGCCGAGAGAAGATGGAAGGTCGCCGGCGTCGAGGGGCAATTGACAGAGACGATATCCACGCGGGCGAGCATCTGGTCGAGGCTGTCCCAATAGGTCGCCTCCAGCTCCTCCTCGGTGGTCGGGCTGACGCGCTTGCGGTTGTGGTAATGGATCGACAGGCCAAAGGCCTTGGCGCGGCGGGCGACCGCGGTGCCGATGCGGCCCATGCCGACGATGCCGATGCGCTTGCCCCAGGTCCGCCGGCCGAGCATCCAGGTGGGGCTCCAGCCGCTCCACTCGCCGGGCTTGTCGGTGAGGATGCGCGACCCTTCCGCGAGCCGCCGGTTGACGGCGAGGATCAGCGCCACGGTCATGTCGGCCGTGTCCTCGGTCAGCACGTTCGGCGTGTTGGTGACGGTGATGCCCTTTTTGGCGGCGGCATCGACATCGATATGGTCGATGCCGTTGGAGAAGCTGGCGATCAGCTTCAGCTGCGGGCCGGCCTCTTCGATCAGCGCCTCGTCGATCCGGTCCGTCACGGTCGGCACCAGCACGTCGGCGGATTTCATCGCGGCGGCCAGCTCGTCGCGCGAACGGGGCGTGTCGTCGATATTGAGTTCGGCCTCGAAGAGCTCGCGCATGCGGGTTTCCACCGCGTCCGGCAGCTTACGGGTGATATAGACCTTGGGTTTCTTCTTCGCCGTCATGAAACTCTCTGCCTGACGCCTTCACGCACGAAAACCTGATCATATTCAGGCCCTCCGCTTCAAGCTTTTGTTCGACGCATGTCGCTATCCCGGAACCGGTATCCGATTTCGGGCGACACTGCTTTAGGAGGTCCTTAACCAAGTCGCGCGATATTCAGTTCATCCAGGGCGTTTTCTACCAGACCCGTCAGCGAAGACAAACAAAACCTCGCGAGGTTCCCGAAAGCCCGAGATCGCTCAGCCGGAACCAAACACATGCGTCGCGCCATTCTTTCCTCCTTCCTCGCTCTTTCCTTCGGGCTTGCCGCCTGCCTGTCCGCACCCGTCCCGAGCTATGCTCAGGGTGCCGCCAAGGGTCCGAGCGGCCTGCCGCTGCCGCGTTTCGTCAGCCTCAAGTCGAGGAAGGTCAATATCCGCATCGGCCCGAGCACGGATTATGCGGTGTCCTGGATGTACATGAAGTCCGGCACGCCGATGGAAATCATCCAGGAATACGAAAACTGGCGACGGGTTCGCGATGCCGAGGGCACCGAGGGCTGGGTGAACCAGGCCCTGCTCTCCGGTGAGCGGACCGCTATCGCCGCTCCGTGGATGCGCGGCAAGGGCAAGGACATATACGTCAACATGCGCCGCGATCCGCAGGGTACCGCTGCCATCCTTGCCAAGCTGGAACCGGGCGTCGTGCTTCAGATCAAGGAATGCAACGGCGACTGGTGCCGCGCGGAAACAAACGGGGCCGAGGGCTGGATCGCCCAGGCCGAAATCTGGGGCGCCTATCCCGGCGAGGCCTTCAAATAAGGCCTTCCGGGAGAGGCATCTTGCAAGCAGGCCTCAAAGAAGGCCTCCCGGCGAGGCCTCAGATGAGGCCTTCGCGCTTTGCGGCTTCAGTGAGCGACGCCATCGGGCGCGGGCCGATCTGCTGGATGGTGATCGCGGCCGCAAGGCAGCCGAGCTTGCCGCAATCCTCGAGCGAACGATCCTTTGTGTAACCGTACAGGAACCCGGCGGCGAACAGATCGCCGGCGCCGGTCGTATCGACCAGTTCCCCGATCGGATAGGCCGCGACCTTCACCCGCTCGTTGCCGCGCACGATGATCGCGCCTTCTTCGCTGAGCGTCACCGCCGCCAACTTGCAATCCTCGGAAATCCTGGTCAGCGCCAGCTCGAAATCTTCGGTCTCGTAGAGCGACAGCGCTTCCTGCTTGTTGGCGAACACGATGTCGACCGTGCCGGAGCGCATCAGGTCGAGGAACTCGGCGCGGTAGCGGCCGACGCAGAAGGGATCGGACAGCGTCATCGACACTTCGCGGCCATGCGCATGGGCGATGCGGGCCGATTCGCGGATCGCTTCCTTGGCGCGCGGCGGATCCCAGAGATAACCTTCGAAATAGGTGACCTTGGCCTCGGCGACGACATCCTCTTCGACATGTTCCGGGCCGAGATCGACGCAGGCGCCGAGATAGGTGTTCATCGAACGCTCGCCATCCGGCGTCACGAAGATCATCGAACGGGCGGTCGGCGGATTGTTTCCTTCCGGCCTGGTCCGGTAATGAACGCCCTGGGCGCGGATGTCGTGCTGGAAGATGTTGCCGAGCTGGTCTTCGGCGACCTTGCCGAAATAGGCTGCCTTGCCGCCGAAACCGGCAATGCCGGCCGCCGTGTTGCCGGCCGAACCGCCGGACGCTTCCACGGCGGGCCCCATCTTCGAATAGAGAAGTTCGGCACGCTCGGCATCGATCAGGTTCATCGCACCCTTGGTGATCGCATTGTCGGTGAGGAAATCGTCGTCACAGCGGGCGAGAATATCCACGATGGCATTGCCGATGGTGAGCACGTCGAACTTGGGCATCCGGTCTTGATCCTCTCGGGAAACGGTTTGTCGCGAAAACCGGTATTCGGGTTTTCACCCGATTGGAAGGAAAAATAACCGCAATGCCGGTTATCGGAGGCGTTTTGCTCCGTCACTCTGTTGTCACGATCACAGGGTATACAATCGTCGATCCGGTTGTGTTGCCGACCACGGATGAACTGGCGGCCGACCACCGGATGTCCTGGACGAGACCAGGAGGGAAAGCGGGGAATTGCCCCGCTTTTTTGTTGTGCGCCTGCCGCCACGCGCCCTTTGAACGACCTCCCTGCATCAAACGCATTTGTCGCAGGAAGCGATATGCGCTAGACGCATAAAAACGCCTCCACAGAAAGCCTTCCCCTTGTCCTCCGTGTTTTTGAATGTCGTGCCGCTTTTCATCCTGATCCTGATCGGCTGGATGACCGCGAAAACCGGAATTTTGAAGGAGGAGACCGGCGACGCCCTCGGAGAGTTCGTCTTCAAGATCGCCGTGCCGATGCTGATCTTCAGGACGCTGGCGGATGCACATTTCGAGGGGGCCTCGCCCTTCCGGCTGTGGACCGCCTATTTCCTCGGCGTCGCCATGACCTGGACGATCGGCCATATCCTGACCACCCGCATTTTCGGCCGGGACGCAAAGGTCGGCGTGATCGCCGGCATGTCGGGTTCCTTCGCCAACAATGTCTTCATCGGCTTGCCGCTGGTGGCGCATGTGGTCGGCAAGGAGGGTCTGGTGGCGATTTCCATCCTGCTTGCCATTCACCTGCCGCTGATGATGGTGATCGGCACGATCCTGATGGAAGGCGCGGCCGCCAAGGTGGATGGCGGAGCAAAACGCGGCGTTGCCGACGTCCTGAAACAGGTGGGATCCAACCTCGCCCGCAACCCGCTGGTGATCGCGCTTATCATCGGCGTCACCTTCAATTTCCTCGGCCTTCACCTGCCGGCGGCGGTCGCCATCGTCGTCGACCAGATTTCCGCCGCCGCAAGCCCGGTCGCCCTGATCTCGATCGGCATGGCGCTGACGAAATATCCGATCCGCGGCGATATCGGCCTTTCGGGCACCGCGGCGGCGCTGAAGCTGCTGGTCCTGCCGGCATCCGTCTTCCTGATGAGCCACCTGCTTGCCCTGCCCAAGGACTGGTCGACGGCGCTGGTGCTGACCGCGTCGGTGCCGACCGGCATCAACGCCTGGCTGATCGCCCAGCGCTTCCGCTCCGGCCACAGCCTTGCGGCCTCGGTGATCAGCATGACCACGGCGTTCGGGGTCTTCACCGTCGGCTTCTGGGCGTGGCTGCTCGGCTGAAGCAAATCCATCCGGCCGGGTGCCGGAAACGAAAATGCCCGGCCGAAGCCGGGCATTTGATCTGGATTCCGACGTCCGTCGATCAGTTGGTGGCGGGTGCCGGAGCGGCCGCGTTCGGGTCCGGAAGCGCAACCGGCGAATCAGACAGGGTGCGCAGGTAAGCGATCAGATTGGCGCGCTCGCCATCGTTCTTGAGGCCCGCGAAGCCCATCGCCGTACCCTTCACGAAAGCCTTCGGAGCAGTCAGGAAGTGGTTGAGGTTGTCGAAGGTCCAGTGCTCGGCGCCGGCCTTCGAGAAGTCCTTCATGCCGGCCGAATAGGAGAAGCCTTCATGTCCGGCGATCGGGCGGTCTACGATGCCCCAGAGATCGGGGCCGACCTTGTTCGGTCCGCCCTTCTCCCCGGAATGACAGCTCTGACACTTCTTGAACACCGCTTCACCGGCCTTGGCATCGGCCTTGACCAGGAGCTGGGCGATCGGAACTGCGGAGGCAGCCGGGGCTGCGGCTTCGCCGGCTGCGGGCTCTTCGGCGGCAACGATGGCAAAACCCGGCTTTTCGGGAACCTCCGAATGGAAAATGCCTTCCGAGGCAATGGACACCGACATCATGACGAAGACCGTAGCAAGCAGGGCGCCTGCCGCCATGTTGACATAGGAATTCATCCGCATCCGCTCCTTCGCAACCGCCTGTCACGAGGCGGGCCATCTTGAAATTGCGCGGAACCTATGTCTTTTGCATTGCTGTTGCAACACGATAATCGTTCCGCGCGTGAGACTTTTTGACACTGTTCGCGCGGGATTAGAAGGGGTCTTTCCATGAAGAATTCGGCTTTTGACCGGACGCTGGTGCTGATCCCGGCACGAATGGCCTCGACGCGCCTGCCGGGAAAACCCCTGGCTGATATTGCCGGCCTGCCGATGATCGTCCAGGTAGCAAAGCGGGCCGAGGAAGCGCAGGCCGGGCGAATCATCGTCGCCGTCGATCACCAGGATGTCTACGACGCCGTTGCCGCAGCCGGCTTCGACGTGGTGATGACCCGGCAGGACCATCAATCCGGTTCCGACCGCATCTTCGAAGCGGTGCAGAAGGCCGATCCCGACTCGAAAATGGATTTCGTGATCAACGTTCAGGGCGACCTGCCGACAATCGAGCCGGAGGCGGTGCGCGCCTCGCTTCGGCCGCTCGACAATCCCTCGACCGACATCGCCACGCTCACCGTCGAGATCACCGACGAGCACGAAAAGACCAATCCGAACGTCGTGAAGATCGTCGGTTCGCCGCTTTCCGCCACCCGTCTGAAGGCGCTCTATTTCACCCGTGCCACCGCCCCCTATGGCAACGGGCCGCTCTATCATCATATCGGCCTCTATGCCTATCGCCGCGCCGCACTCGAAAAATTCGTGTCGCTCGGGCCGTCCGTGCTCGAAAAGCGCGAATCGCTGGAACAGCTGAGGGCGCTCGAAGCCGGCATGCGCATCGATGCCGAGATCGTTGACTCGGTTCCATTGGGCGTCGATACTCCCGCCGACCTTGAAAAGGCCCGTGCGATCCTTTCCGGCCGCCTGGCCGCGCGTGCCTCCTCGTAACGGATAACCCCATGAACGCACTTACCAATCGCATCGCCTTCCAGGGTGATTTCGGCGCCAATTCCGACATGGCCTGCCGCGACATGTTCCCGACCATGGAGCCGCTCCCCTGCCCGACATTCGAGGACGCGTTCCAGGCGCTCGAAAACGGCGATGCGGATCTGGCGATGATCCCGATCGAGAACACGATTGCCGGCCGCGTGGCCGACATCCATCACCTCCTGCCGGAATCGCGGCTGCACATCATCGGCGAATATTTCATGCCGATCCGCTTCCAGCTGATGGTGCTGCCCGGCGTGACCCGCGAGGAGATCCGCACCGTCCATAGCCATATCCATGCGCTCGGACAATGCCGCAAGATCATCCGCTCGAACGGCTGGAAGGCCGTGGTCGCCGGCGACACGGCGGGTTCCGCCAAGATGGTGGCCGAAAAGGGCGACCGCACGATGGCGGCGCTCGCGCCGCGGCTGGCGGCCGATCTCTACGGGCTTGAGATCCTTGCCGAAAATGTCGAGGACCGGGACGACAACGTCACCCGCTTCGTGGTGCTCTCGCGCGACGAAAAATGGGTGCAGCGGAACAATGCCGACGAGGTGCTGGTCACCACTTTCGTGTTCAACGTCCGCAACATTCCGGCCGCTCTCTACAAGGCGATGGGCGGTTTCGCGACCAACGGCATCAACATGACCAAGCTCGAAAGCTACCAGCTCGGCGGCAAGTTCGTGGCGACGCAGTTCTATGCGGATATCGAAGGCCATCCGGACGACGCGCCCGTGCGCCGGGCTCTGGAAGAGCTGCGGTTCTTCTCGGAGAAGGTCAGGGTTCTGGGGACGTATAGGGGCCACCCGATGCGCGGGGCGCTGCAGAAGAACTGACGGATAACCTCGATAACGATCGCCGGAACGGGACACACTACCCCCTTGGTGCTACGCGCGGCTTTTTGAGTTTCGGCCGGGACACGTCGTGTGCCTCGATTGAAATTTTAATGGTGACACGCGACGTGTCCCGTTCGGTGTATTTATCCGCGCAACTCCGGTCCCTCTGCGGCGGTATGGAATTTAACTCCGTGGAAATGAGCACGGATGCCATACCGGGTTGTGTGCGACACACGCACGCCCCGCCCGAAGGCGAGAGGGGGACCATTTTCTGCGCAGCCCCTGACGACCCGCCTGCATGAAGGCAGACCACCAGGGCACCGGTCCCGCCTCGCCGGTCATGCGGGCCGGTGTAGCCGAAGCGGGACGGGTGGATTGTAGGCACGGGGTTGAGGGGCGGGGATGAAAGGGGGTGTATTTTTATGCTTTTGTTTCCCAAGTTACTGTTTTGCCTAAGCAAGCCCCCCTCTGCCCTGCCGGGCATCTCCCCCTCAGGTGGGGAGATCACAAGTGGCGCGACCGTCGCTTCGCGATAAGCGTCGTGCGGCCAGACAGCGCAGAACCAGACAGCGCAGAAGCAGACGTGGGATAGGAGGCGGTGAGCGGGCTCCCAACCGATCTCCCCCCCTTGAGGGGGAGATGCCCGGCAGGGCAGAGGGGGGCACGCCCGCCGCCGCCGAACGCCTTCGCGCCTACGCGGCATTCATCGCATAGACCCGCAGTCTATGCCCGTCCGGATCGGTGACGACGAACGTGTAGCCGAAATCCATTTCCACCGGGGTCTGCAGCACGCGCAGGCCGCGGCTCGTCCATTCGGCATAGGTCTTGTCCACACCGGCGGCATTATCATGCTTGATGCAGATCTCCGAAGCGCCGCTGCCGGCCGTTACCGCGGGCTCGGCGGTGTGGCGCGACCAGAGGCCAAGCTTCATGCCGGTGCTCAGCACGAAGAGGGCAAAGGTCGGGGACCTTTCCACTGGTTCGGCGCCGAAGAGCGACTTGTAGAAATCCGCGCTGGCAAGCGGATTATCGACGAAGAGGATGGTGAAATCGGGGTGGATCATGTCAGTTCTCCTTGTGATGCAATTGCCTTCGCGGAATTGCTCTTGGTTGGGACTGACTGGAGATTATCGCATCCTACTGTCAGATAATGGCAGCAGCGATCACGGCTGGGCGGGAATTCCTTCCTTTTCCCGCCACGCCTTCAGGAGCACGGGACGGCGGCGCGGATACCGTTTTTCCGTCCAGACCGCGGAGGCGATACGGTCGGTGCGGAAATGCCGGAAGTCCTTTCTGAGTTCGCACCAGGCAATCATGACCCTGACGCTGTCGAAGAAGCCGAGTGCGAACGGCCAGACGTTGCGATGGGTCAGGGCTGCCTTTTCGTCCTCGTAAGCGAGTTCGAGGATGTGTTCGGCGCGGATCGCCCTGCGGATCAGGGCAAGATCGACTCCGCCGTCGTTTCGCCGCGGCGTGCCGACGAGCAGTGTCGAATTGTCGAGTTCCTCTTTCAGATCCGGCGGCAGGACGGCGGCGATCTTGGCGAGCGCATCGACGGCGCCGGCGGCAAGGCGTGGATCCGCGGTCCTCGCCACCCAGCGGGAGCCGAGCACCAGCGCCTCGATCTCTTCTTCCGAAAACATCATCGGCGGCAGCATGAAGCCGGGTCGCAGCACATAACCAAGACCCGCCTCGCCTTCGATGAAGGCACCCTGCGCCTGAAGGCTGGCGATATCGCGGTAAAGCGTGCGCAGGCTGACGCCTGTCTCGGCGGCGAGTTTGGCGCCGCTGACCGGCTGACGATAGCGCCGGAGCGTCTGGAGAAGCGCCAGCAGGCGCTCGGAGCGGGCAACGGTCATGAAATTGTGCCCCTTGTCTTTGTCATTCGGCGGCCTGAGGCATTGCGGCTCTGCCTTTGCTTGCGCCCTGGCGTTTGTCCTGAGGGGTAATTACCGGGTCATTGCGTCGAGCTTGCCTGACCGCCAGGCCCTCCGCTTGCACTCCGGGCGTTGCTCACTGCAATCGATTCGCTGGATCGATTGCTCAAGCTTTGCTTGACCGTTCGTCACCCCACTCGATCCAGTCGCGGAGCAGGCGGTGGGCGATTGCGCCCTTGACCGGGGCGAAAAGCGGGGCGTCCGGCCCGGCATCGAGCATGGCGGCGACTTCGGCCCGCTCGAACCAGCGCACATCGGCCATTTCCTGCGGGTCGATCCTGATCTCGGTGGATTTCGACTCGGCATAACAGCCGATCATCAGCGAATGCGGCATCGGCCAGGGCTGCGAGGCGTGGTAGCGCACCCGCCCGGTCTCGATGCCGGATTCCTCGAAGGTCTCGCGGCGCACCGCATCCTCGATCGTCTCGCCCGGCTCCACGAAACCGGCAAGGCAGGAATACATGCCCTCCTGGAAATGGTGGCTGCGACCGAGCAGGCAGCGGTCGCGCTCGGTATCGATGGTGAGCATGATCACCACCGGGTCGGTGCGCGGAAAGGTCATGTGCTGGCACTGGGTGCAGACTCGCTTGTAACCGCCGATCCTGGTGTCGGTCGGCGAGCCGCATTTGCCGCAGAACCTATTGGCGGCATTCCAGTTGAGCAGTGCAACCGCCTGGGCGATCTCGCCCTGCAGTTCGCCTTCGATCAGCTGGTCGCGGAAAAGCGCCCGGGCTTCCGTCGGCTTGTAGTGGCCTGCCAGTTCCTCGGCCGGGATCAGCACCGGGACCGCGATACGCGGCTCGCCGGTCTCGTGATAACCGAGCAGCACGGCATTGTCGAAATCCGGCTTCAGTTCCGCAAGCTCGTAGGGCGAAAACAGCGGATCGAGGATCTGGCTGTCGTGCTTGAGGATGACCCGGCTGCCGGTGAAGGCGAGGATATGGGCGCCTTCCACCGCAAGCGCCTTTTCGACGCAGTCGTCCTCTCTGTATTCGGCCCGGCGATCCAGCTTGTTGCCGGAAAAAGCCGTCAGCGTGCTCGGTTCGGGATGGGGTGCGTCGGTGTCGAAAAGGGTCACGGTCATGAAAGGGCTTCAACCAGTTTGTTGAGGAAATCTTGTTTCTGCGATTCGGCATAGGGCGCCGCCTGGCCAAAACCCCAGATCGGGCCGGGCCAGTTCGAATCGCCCTCGAACCGGGCAATGACGTGCACATGCAGCTGGCGGACGATATTGCCGAGCGCGCCGACATTGATCTTGGTTGCGCCGGTCACGGTCTTCAGGGCGCCGGCCACCCTGTTGACCTCGGCGGAGAGCTGAACCTGTTCCCCCGGCGAAAGCTCGAAGATCTCGGTCATGCCCGGACGCTCAGGCACCATGACCAGCCAGGGCCAGCGGCTGTCGTTCTGGATGCGGAGCTGGCAGAGGCCGAGCACGCTCACAAGATCGGAATCGCGGGCTATCCTGCCGTCCAGTTCGAATTCGCTCAAACTTTCCTCCCTTGTTTTTCTGTTCGATAGCAGTTTTTTACAGGGTTGGCTTGCATTTGGAAGCGTTATTGACGATATGGACGGTGGGAGGTTGGTGGTGGACGAGCCACTCGCCAACCGGGTCAGGTCCGGAAGGAAGCAGCCCTAACGAGCCAGGCACGGGTCGCCGTGCCAGCCTCCCACCCTTTTACTTGTACTACCATCTTGGTCAGCTTCCGGCCCGGTCAAGACCGTGCTCAGGATTGGCCCGCGCAGGCTGGCAGGACTGAATGAGCGATACCGGGCCTACATCTCCAAGCACTCCCGCGGCGAATGCCACGACCGGCAGCGGATACCGGGTGCTCGCCCGCAAATACCGCCCCAAGGATTTCTCCGACCTGATGGTCGGCCAGGAACCGATGGTCAGAACCCTGACCAATGCGTTCGAGACCGGCCGCATCGCCCAGGCCTATATGCTGACCGGCGTTCGCGGGGTCGGCAAGACGACGACCGCCCGCATTCTCGCCCGTGCGCTGAACTACAAGACGCCCGAGATCGACAAACCGACCATCGACCTGCGTATCCCCGGCGAACATTGCCAGGCGATCATGGAAGGCCGGCATGTCGACGTGATCGAGATGGACGCCGCCTCGCATACCGGCATCGACGATATCAGAGAGATCATCGAGCAGGTGCGCTACCGGCCGGTTTCGGCGCGCTACAAGGTCTATATCATCGACGAAGTGCACATGCTCTCGACGCAGGCCTTCAACGGCCTGTTGAAGACGCTCGAAGAGCCGCCGGAACATGTGAAGTTCATCTTCGCGACGACCGAAATCCGAAAAGTTCCGATCACCGTGCTGTCGCGCTGCCAGCGCTTCGACCTGCGCCGCATCAGCGCCGCCGATCTGGTCGGCCTGTTCACGACGATCCTCGAGAAGGAAGGCATTCCGGCCGAACCGGAGGCGCTTGCGATGGTCGCGCGCGCGGCGGAAGGTTCGGCCCGCGATGGCCTGTCGCTGCTCGACCAGGCAATCGCCCATGGCGGCGGCCAGGTGATCGCGGAGACCGTGCGCGGCATGCTGGGGCTCGCCGACCGGGCCCGTATCGTCGATCTGTTCGAGCATATCGTTCGCGGCGACGTGACGGCGGCGCTTTCGGAATTTGCGGCGCAATACGAGGCCGGCGCCAATCCGGTCGTGGTTTTGACCGACCTTGCCGATTTCACCCACCTGACCACCCGTTTCAAATACATCCCCGACGCCGCCAACGATCCTTCGCTGAGCGAGGTGGAGCGCCTGCGCGGCCGTGAATTTGCCGAGGGCGTCGCGGTCAGCACGCTGTCGCGGATCTGGCAGATGCTGCTCAAGGGCATTCCGGAAGTGGAAAATTCCTCGCGGTCTGCGGGGGCTGCCGAAATGGTGTTGATCCGGTTGACGCATGCGGCCCATCTGCCCTCCCCGGAAGATGCCGCCCGCCGTCTGGTGGATTTTTCCAATGGCGACGGCCAGCGGGCGCCGGTTTCGAACGGCAATAGCGCCAGTGGGGGTGGAAGCCGGCCGGTTTCACCGCCGCAATCGCCGGTCAATGCGCGCGGCACGGAAATGTCCGCTCCGCGCATTCCGGCCGGCGGGCCGACCGCCATGCTGCAGGCCGTGCCGAACACCATGCCGCGGGACATGCCCCTCGGCCGCACGCAGGAGCAGCCCGCCGAAAAGCCGGAGCCCAGAGTGCCGGTCAGGTCGCTTCAGGACATCGTCGAACTCTGCACCCAGAACCGCGATCCGAAGCTGAAGGCTCTCATCCGCAATTTCGTGCGGCTGGTGAAGCTCGAGCCCGGCCGGCTCGACATGCGGATGACCGATGGCGGACCGGGCACGCTGCCCGGCGAACTCGGCGTCAAGCTCAAGGAATGGACCGGCATCCACTGGGTCGTCAGCCTCAGCAAGGAAGAGGGCGAGCCGACGCTCGTGGAAGCCGACAACAATGCCCGCGAGGCGCGGCTGACAGATGCCCGCGCCGACCCGGACGTGGCGGCGATCCTCGCCCAGTTCCCCGGCGCCAGGATCACCGACGTGCGCATCCGGGTCACGGAAGAGGATGAAAACGAGACCGAGGACCTGCCGGCGCCGGCGACCGCCGAATCCGAAGAGGGCGACATCCTGCCCGGCGACGATATCGAACTATAAGAGAAGAGGACGAGAGAGATGCGCGACATCATGGGCATGATGGGCAAGGTCAAGGAAATGCAGGCCAAGATGGAAAAGATGCAGGCGGATATCGCCACTCTTGAAGTCGAAGGCACGTCCGGCGGCGGGCTGGTGACCGTGCGCCTCAACGGCAAGGGCGAGATGCTGGCCTTGAAGATCGATCCGTCGCTGTTCAAGGAAGACGATGTCGAGATCCTCGAGGACCTGATCGTTGCCGCCCACAAGGCCGCCAAGGAGCGCGCCGAGACGATCACCGCCGAAAAGACCAAGGAACTGACCGCCGGCCTGCCGATCCCGCCCGGCTTCAAGATGCCGTTCTGATCCGGCCGGATGCAGGGACAGAGATGATAGTCGGCTAGATTTGCCCCTCACCCTAACCCTCTCCCCGTTCTGACGGGGAGAGGGGACTTGCCCCGCTCGGCGTTGGCGATCGAGGCAGGCCGGTGCGCCATATCCCCTTCTCCCCGCGTGCGGGGAGAAGGTCCCGGCAGGGGGATGAGGGGCACGAACCAGCAGGGAGGTTTCGATGACATTCACATCCATGATCGTCTTTGCCGGCGCGCTGTTCATCGCGGCCGGCACGCCCGGGCCGAGCATCGCGGCGCTTGTCGCGCGGGTGATCTCGAAAGGCACGCGCGGCGTGTTTCCGTTCCTGTTCGGGATGTGGGTCGGGGATGCGGTGTGGCTGACGGTGGCAGTCGCGGGTCTTTCGGCGATCGCCGAGACGTTCAACCACGTCTTCATCGCCATCAAGTGGCTCGGCGTCGTCTATCTTCTTTACCTCGCCTGGAAAATGTGGACGGCCTCGCCGGATACGTCGGAAGCGCAGCTGCCGGAGGCGCGGTCCAGCCTGAAGCTGTTTCTCGCGGCGCTTTCGGTGGCGCTCGGCAATCCGAAGATCATGATGTTCTACATCGCGCTCCTGCCGTCGATCATCGACATCCATGCGATCACCACGCTCGGCTGGGTGGAGCTCGTCGCCTGCCAGTTCCTGGTGCTGATGACCGTCAATATTTCCTGGATGCTGCTTGCCGGAAAGGCGCGCGGCTTCCTGAAGAGCCGCCGTGCGGTCAGGATCGCCAACCGGGTCTCGGCCGGCGCGATGGCGAGTGCCGCGGCGGCGATCGCGACCCGTTAGTTCTCGAAGACCGGCCGCCAGCGGCTGCCGATGGGGGCCGCAAGGAAGCGGGCTCTTTCCGCGTCGGACAGGCTTTTGCCGACGGCGGCCAGCATTTCCGCGATCGTCACCCGCTCGCCCGCATAGTGTTCGTGACGGACGGGATCGCCGGGCGAGACCATGCCCGCCCTGACGACCCGGCAATAAATGCCGGGACGGCCGCCGTTCTTGTAGGTCTTCACGAATGTCGGGTCACCCATCTTCACCGCGAACGTGTTGCAGGGAGAGCGGGCACAGCTTGCTTCGAGGACGACCTCGCCAATGTAAAAACGATCGCCGGCGGCGACATCGCGGTTGTCGAGGCCTTCGACGATCAGGTTTTCGCCGAACGTGCCGGGCGGAAGGTCCCGGCCGAGCTTTCCGGCCCACCAGTCTAGCGTCAGCGACCCTTCGAGCAGGATCGCCTGGTCCTCGCCGCCATGGTGTTTCGTATTGCAGACCGCATCGCCGACGAGGCCGAGCCTGTCGATCATGACGGCGGCGTTGACCGACGACTTGTAGATGCCGGTCCTGAAACTCTTGCCCGGCAGCTTTTCCGGGCGGCCGAGGCAGATGGCGAGAAGTTTCATCGGCGGTCCTTCCGCGATTCCGTTTTTCAAGCATATGGGCTAAAGGGAGAACATGGCAAAACGAGTCACCGGCCCCGAAATCGAAAAACTCATCCAGCTTCTGGCAAAAGTCCCGGGGCTTGGGCCACGCTCGGCGCGCCGGGCGGCGCTGCACCTGATCAAGAAGAAGGAACAGCTGCTTGGGCCGCTTTCGAGCGCCATGGGCGAGGCCTATGACAAGGTGAAGATCTGCTCGCGCTGCGGCAATGTCGACACCGCCGATCCCTGCACCGTCTGCACCGACGTCCGCCGCGACCAGACGATGCTGATCGTCTGCGAGGACGTGTCCGACCTGTGGGCGCTGGAGCGCGCCGGCGCGATGAACGCCGCCTATCACGTGCTCGGCGGCACGCTGTCGCCGCTCGACGGCGTTGGGCCGGACGACCTCAACATCCGCGGGCTGATCGACCGGGTCAACGAGGGCGTCATCCGCGAGATCATCATCGCCGTCAATGCCACGGTCGAGGGGCAGACGACGGCCCATTACATTACCGACCAGCTTTCGGGGATCGACGTGAAGATCACGCGGCTGGCGCATGGGGTGCCGGTGGGCGGGGAACTCGATTATCTCGACGAAGGAACGCTGACGGCGGCGCTTCGGGCGCGGACGGCGATTTAGGCCCGGGAGGCTTGAGCATGTGGAAACTTATCCCTTCCGGTTTGTCTGCTGGAATGAGGAGGATGGCTTTGAGCCAGCTCACCCCCCTCTGCCCTGCCGGGCATCTCCCCCTCAAGGGGGGAGATCGGCCAGAGGCCGGCTCTTCGCTCCCTGTTGCACTCCCGGCGCCCACCTCCATCAAGAGACATGTTCTGCGTCGCTTCCAATCGCTTGCTTTGATTTGGGCAGGGAGCCCACCTCATCCGATCTCCCCCCTTGACGGGGAGATGTCCGGCAGGACAGAGGGGGGTGCCTCCAAGCGAGCGGTCGCGTTGGTTTTCGCTGCAATCACGGCCCTCCTCCCCCTCCCTGCGCTCGCCCAGAACCGGCCCGATGTCGAAAAGCAGTTCCAGCGATGGATCGCGAGCGATCTGGGCCCGGCGGCGAAAAAGGCCGGGATTTCGGAAAAGACGCTGAAGGCGGCCTTCCAGGGCGTGGTGCTCAACTGGGACCTGCCGGACCTGGTGCCGCCGGGATCGACGCCGCCGAAACAGCAGGACCAGAGCCAGGCGGAATTCTCCTCCCCCGGTGCCTATTTTTCGGAAAAGCGGTTGCAGGGGCTCGCCGAGACCGGCCGGGGGCTGACCTCCACCTATTCGGCGACCTTGAAGAAGATCGAGGCGGCCTATGGGGTGCCGGGCGAGATCGTCGTCGCCATCTGGGGCCGGGAATCCGGCTTCGGCAAGGCGCGGCTTCCCTATTCCGCCGTGCAGGTTCTGGCGACCAAGGCCTTCATGTCGACCCGCAAGGACATGTTCCGCGAGGAGCTGATCGCGGCCTTGAAGATGATCGAGCGGGGCGATGTGGATCCGGCGACGATGAAGGGGTCCTGGGCCGGCGCGCTCGGCCAGCCACAGTTCATGCCGTCGAGCTACCTCAAGTATGCCGTCGATTTCGATGGTGACGGCCGTCCCGACATCTGGAATTCGGTGCCGGACGCGCTCGCCTCGATTGCCCATTACCTGCAGAAGGAAGGCTGGCAGCGCGGCCGCGACTGGGGCTTCGAAGTGACGATCCCGGCAAAGGTCTCCTGCGCGCAGGAGGGCCCCGATCTCGCCAAGCCGATCTCGGCCTGGGCGGCGACCGGCATCACCCGCATTTCCGGCAAGGCCTTTCCCGCAGCCGACCTCAAGGCGGACGGGATGATGCTCGTGCCGGCGGGGCGCAGCGGGCCGGAATTCGTGGTGACCCCGAATTTCTACGTGATCAAGGAATATAACAACTCGGATCTCTATGCGCTGTTCATCGGCAATCTCGCCGACCGGATCGCTGCGGGCGCAGGCCCCTTCCAGGCAGCTTGGGGCGATGTCGGCAAGATGCTGCGCTCGGACGTGCTCGCCATGCAGAAGGCGCTTGTCGCCAAAGGCTACGATGTCGGCAATGTCGACGGGCTGCCGGGCTACAAGACCCGCCGTTCGCTCGGCGACTGGCAGTCGAAGAACGGCATAATCCCGACCTGTTTTCCCGATGCGTCGCTGAAAGGCAAGATCAGGTAATCAATGGTGCAGGTCGGGGGGCGACTTGTGGAAAATGTCGTCGCTCGGCGGGATCGCCTGGCGCTCGATCATCCGGTGGACGCGCGGGCCCTCCTCGCCCCGATGAAGATTGCGGATCGCATCCCAGGCCTCCGCATCGGCCTGGGTGCGGCGCTGGTTGTGGCGCACGTAATCCGCCCAGGTGGCGGTGTGATAGGTCTCGGTCCAGATTTCCGGATGTTCCAGGTCGCGCATCAGCGCCCATTGCCGGGCGCCGTCACGGATGCGGATGCGGCGCCGGTTCGACATCAGCGACAGGAACTCCGGAACGTCCTCGTCGGCGATGATGTAGTCGACCATGTTGACGATCGGTCCGCTGCGCGGCTGCAGGTCGAGGCCTAATAGCGGCACGTTGAACCGGTTGAGCGGATCGAGATTGGCGTCGCTGAACTGAGGCAGCGGCAGGCGCATGCCGATCACGGCGCCGAGCAGCATGACAAGGCTGGACAGCGTCAGAGCGATCGAAACGCCGAACGTATCGGACAGGACACCCCACACCCAGCTTCCGCCGGCAATGCCGCCGAACGTCGCCGTCTGATAGAAGGAAAGCGCCCGGGCGACCACCCAGCGCGGCGTCGAAAGCTGCACCGTCGTATTGAACAGCGACAGGGCCAGCACCCAGCAGGCACCGGGCACCAGGAGGACGAACGCGGTGAGCACCGTACTCGAACTCATGCCGATGACCGCCGCGCTTGCGGAGAAACCGAGGAAGGACAGCCGGACGATCGATTCGCTCGACAGCTTTTCGCGCAGCCGCGAATTGGCCATCGCGCCGCCGATCGCTCCGACCCCGAAGGCTCCGAGCATGACGCCGTAGGTCAACGGGCCGCCGGAGACGAGGTCGCGCGCGACGATCGGCAGAAGCGCCAGGACGGCGCTTGCCGAAAGGCCGAAGACAAGGCCACGGAACAGGACGTTGAGGATGTTCGGCGACATGAGGACGTAACCGAGACCGGCCGAAAGCGCCCGCAGAAGCGTCTCGCGCGGCAGCGCGCTGTCGCGGCTTTCCGGTTTCCATCGGATCAAGGCGTAGATCAGGGCGAAATAGCTTACCGAATTGGCGGCGAACGCGGCGGCGGCACCTGCCGCCGCAACGATCGCGCCGCCGATCGCGGGGCCGACGCTGCGGGTGATGTTGAAGCCGACGCTGTTGATCGTGACTGCCGCCGGCAGCACCTCGCGGGGCACCATATCGCCGACGGAAGCCTGCCAGGCCGGGTTGTTGAGCGCCACGCCGCAGCCGAGCAGGAAGGTGAAGGTCAGAAGCAGCCAGGGCGTCAGAAAATCGAGGTAGGCAAACAGCGTCAGGGTGATCGAGACGATCAGCATGAAGAACTGGGCCGTCAGCATCAGGCTCCGGCGGTTGACGTTGTCGGCAAGCGCGCCGGCAATCAGCGAAAAGAGCATGATCGGCAGCGCCGTCGAGGCCTGGACCAGTGCGACCATGTCTTCGGAATCGGTGATCGACGTCATCATCCAGGCCGCGCCGACGGCCTGGATGAGACTGCCGAAATTGGAGGCGAGGCTGGCGATCCAGATGGTTCTGAAGGTCGGGTGCCTGAAGGGAGCCAGGGTCGATATCCGATCGGGCACTTTGTCCTCGTTCTTTCGTGCGTCGTTCCAAACGGTTATAGACCCGGCAGAACCAAATTCCAGCCGCCAGGCCCCCAGAATATGCGACTCTTGCAATCGGGGGGCTGAAAGCGTATATGCAGCCCATATTCTTGATCGTCCGATGAAGAGTGGGCCCCACCGGACCCGCTCTTTTTTGTTAGGCGATCACTGTAACCCAGACATTGGGCCCAGCTATGGGGCAATGATTGCCGGAGAGCTTATGCCGCAAACCGAATACGAGCCGCGGCTCATCATCGAGACCGGGCTGGACCTGAGGGTCGCCGAAATCATCGAACCTGTCCTGACCGCCATGGACTATCGCCTGGTGCGCGTCCGGATGCTGAACCAGAACGGCGCGACGCTGCAGATCATGGCCGAGCGCAACGACGGGACCATGGATGTGGACGGCTGCGAAGCGGTGTCCGTGGCGATTTCGCCGGTTCTGGATGTGGAAGATCCGATCGATCGGGAGTATCATCTGGAAGTGTCCTCGCCGGGCATCGACCGCCCGATGGTGCGCAAGTCGGATTTTACCCGCTGGCTCAACCATCTGGTCAAATGCGAAACGTCGATCATGATCGACAATCGCAAGCGGTTCCGCGGCAAGATTACGGAAAGCGATACGGACGGTTTCACGATCGAGCGGGACCAGGTCGCCTATGGCGAGGAACCGCGGGTGACGATCCCGTTTTCGGCACTGGCCGAAGCAAAGCTCATCCTGACCGACGATCTGATCCGCGACGCGCTTCGGGCCGACAAGCTCGCCAAGGCACAGGCCGCGAACCAGAACGGCGAAGACGACGACGAAGAATAACCGAACCAACCCGGTGCCGAGAAGCACCCCCTCGCAAGCATGCGAATGACGGAGACCAACGACAATGGCAGTGAGCGCAAACCGGCTTGAACTTCTGCAGATCGCAGATGCTGTAGCCCGCGAAAAGGTCATCGACCGCGAGATCGTGCTGGCTGCGATGGCCGACGCCATCCAGAAGGCTGCCCGCTCCCGCTACGGTTCGGAAACCAACATCCGCGCCGACATCAATTCCAAGACCGGCGAAATCCGCCTCCAGCGCCTGCTTGAGGTCGTCGAGCACGCCGAGGATTACGGCACGCAGATCCCGCTGGCGCTGGCGCTCGACCGCAATGTCGACGCCAAGATCGGCGACTTCATCGCCGACCCGCTGCCGCCGATGGATTTCGGCCGTATCGCCGCCCAGTCGGCCAAGCAGGTCATCGTCCAGAAGGTGCGCGAAGCCGAGCGCGACCGCCAGTTCGACGAGTTCAAGGACCGCGTCGGCGAAATCGTCAACGGTACCGTCAAGCGCGTCGAATACGGCAACGTCATCGTCGACCTCGGCCGTGGCGAAGGCATCATCCGCCGCGACGAGATGATCCCGCGCGAAAACATGCGCTACGGCGATCGTGTCCGTGCCTATGTCTACGACGTCCGTCGCGAGCAGCGCGGCCCGCAGATCTTCCTGTCGCGTACCCATCCGCAGTTCATGGTGAAGCTGTTCACGATGGAAGTGCCGGAAATCTACGACGGCATCATCCAGATCAAGTCGGTCGCACGCGATCCGGGTTCGCGTGCCAAGATCGCCGTCATTTCGAACGATAGCTCGATCGATCCGGTCGGCGCCTGCGTCGGTATGCGCGGTTCCAGAGTCCAGGCCGTCGTCGGCGAATTGCAGGGCGAAAAGATCGACATCATTCCGTGGTCCCAGGATCCGGCATCGTTCATCGTCAACGCGCTGCAGCCGGCCGAAGTCGCCAAGGTGGTTCTCGACGAGGATGCCGAGCGGATCGAAGTGGTGGTTCCGGACGAGCAGCTGTCGCTCGCCATCGGCCGCCGCGGCCAGAACGTACGCCTCGCGTCGCAGCTGACCGGCTGGGACATCGACATCATGACGGAAGCCGAAGAGTCGGAGCGCCGCCAGAAGGAATTCAACGAGCGCACCAACCTCTTCATGGACGCGCTCGACGTCGACGAGATGGTCGGCCAGGTGCTGGCTTCGGAAGGTTTCGCGCAGGTCGAGGAACTGGCCTACGTCGATCTCGACGAAATCTCCTCGATCGACGGTTTCGACGAAGACACCGCGACCGAAATCCAGACACGCGCCCGCGAATATCTCGAGCGGATCGAAGCCGAGATGGACGCCAAGCGCAAGGAACTCGGCGTCGAGGACGAGTTGCGCCAGATCGACGGCCTGAACGGCCAGATGCTCGTCGCGCTCGGCGAGGACGGCATCAAGACGATCGAGGACTTTGCCGGCTGCGCCGCCGACGACCTCGTCGGCTGGAGCGAACGCAAGGACGGCGTCACGAAGAAGTTCGAAGGCCTGTTCTCGAAATTCGACGTTTCCCGCGTCGAGGCAGAAAACATGATCGTCCAGGCCCGCCTGGCTGCCGGCTGGATCACCGAGGAAGATCTCGCCAAGGATGCCGAGCCGGAAGCGGACGCGGAGGAGGCGGACGCCGCAGAGCAGGAATGATCCCGCTCGCCAATGAGCCGGATGCAACCGAAAACGGACCTGCCGATGATGACCTGGACGAGATCGTCGTGAACGACCGTACCTGCATCGTCACCCGCGAGACCGGATCGCCGGAAACGCTGATCCGCTTCGTGGCCGGGCCGAACGGCCAGGTCGTGCCCGATCTGAAGCGCCAGCTTCCGGGCCGCGGCTGCTGGATCAAGGCTGAACGGTCGCTCGTCGACCGTGCGGTCGCCAGGAAGCTTTTCGCCCGGGCTCTCAAGACCGAGGCGAAGGCGGATGCGGATCTCGGCGCGCTGGTGGACCGCCTGCTCGCCGCCGATCTCGTCGGCATGATGAACATGGCGCGCAAGGCGAGCCAGTTCGTCACCGGCGCCATGAAGGTGGATGCCGCCGTCCGCTCGGGCGCGGCGCTTGCAGTGTTCCATGCGACCGACGCGGCCGCCGATGGAGTGAGGAAAATAGACCAGGCCCGCAAGGCCTGGAAGCTCGGCTCGAATGCCGAGGAAGACATTCCGTCCTTTTCGCTCTTCACCGGAGCGGAATTGGACGAAGTGATGGGCCAGAATGCTTTTATCCATGCTTGCGCGCTTGCAGGGCAGGCGGGTGAGGGTGTAGTGAAGCGCGCAACCATGCTCGAAAGGTACCGAGATGTCGGTCAATCCGGAGCAGATGGCGGCGCTGGCCAGCGAAAACTATGACGCGGTCACCGGCGAATGCCGGCCGCCATTTTGGATGTACGGATTAAACGACAGGTTCTGATGGCTTCCATCCGTTCCTGTCCGAAGGAACAGGAACGGAATGACCGACAACAAAGACGACAAGACACTCGGCGTAAAGAAGACCCTTACACTGAAGCCATCGGGGATGAGCCAGGGTACCGTCCGTCAGGACATGGGTCGCGGTCGCACCAAGGCGGTCGTCGTCGAAACAGTGAAGCGGCGGCCGACCCGGCCGATCGACGAAAAGCCGGCAATCACGCCCGCAGCCGCGCCTGCGCCCGCGCCGCGGGTGGTAGAGGCCGTTGCGCAGCCGGTCGCGCCCCAGCGCCCGCCGCAGCCGCAGGCGGCTGCTCCCGCGCCGCGCATCCACCAGCCGGGTGCCCCGAACCAGCGGCCGCAACAGCCGCAGCATGGCCAGCGCCCGCCGCAATCCGGCCAGCCGCAGCGCCCGCAGCAGTCCGGCCAGCCGCAGCGTCCGCAATCCAGCCAGCCGCAGCGTCCGCAGCAGCGTCAGGGCGCCGTATTGCACGACCTCTCCGCAGGCGAGATGGAAGCCCGTCGCCGTGCGCTGATGGAAGCGCAGGCACGTGAAGTCATCGAAGCCAAGCAGCGGGCCGAGGACGAGGCACGCCGCAAGGTCGAGGAAGAACGCCGCAAGGCCGAGGAAGCAGCCGAGGCTGCCCGCCGTGCCGCCGAACCCAAGGTCGAGCCGGCCCCCGCCGAGGCGCAGGCGCCAGCCGCCGCCCCCGCGGTTGCCGAAAAGCCGGCCGAACGTGCCGCGGGGGCTCCCGCCGGGCGTCCGGCCGACGCACGTCCGCAGGCTCCGCGGCCAGCAGCACCCGGCGCCGCACCTGCGGCAGTGCCGGCCGTCGGCCGCCGCAAGGGCGCCGACGAAGAAGACGACGATCGCGGCCCGCCGCGTGGGGCGCCTGGCCGTGGCCGGGTCGCCGCTCCGGCGCCCGCCAAGGTTCCTGCCCGTCCGAAGACCGAGGACGAACGCCGTCGCGGCAAGCTGACGGTGACCACGGTCAGCACGGACGAGGACGGCAATGCCCGTGGCCGTTCGATGGCCGCGACCCGCCGCCGGCAGGAGAAGTTCCGCCGCAGCCAGATGCAGGAAACGCGCGAAAAGGTCATGCGCGAAGTCATCCTGCCGGAAACCATCACCATTCAGGAACTGTCGCAGCGCATGTCCGAACGCGCCGTCGACGTCATCAAGTACCTGATGAAGGAAGGCCAGATGATGAAGCCGGGCGACGTCATCGACGCCGACCTTGCCGAACTCATCGCCGGCGAATTCGGCCATACGGTCAAGCGCGTTTCGGAATCCGACGTTGAAGAAGGCATCTTCAACAAGACGGACGACGAAGGCGAGATGGTTGCCCGCCCGCCGGTCGTCACCATCATGGGCCATGTCGATCACGGCAAGACCTCGCTGCTCGACGCCATCCGCCATGCCAACGTGGTCTCCGGCGAAGCCGGCGGCATCACCCAGCATATCGGCGCCTACCAGGTCGAGCAGAACGGCCAGAAGATCACCTTCATCGACACCCCCGGCCACGCCGCCTTCACGGCCATGCGTGCCCGTGGTGCACAGGCGACGGATATCGCGATCCTGGTGGTCGCGGCCGACGACAGCGTGATGCCGCAGACGATCGAGTCCATCAACCACGCCAAGGCGGCCGGTGTTCCGATCATCGTGGCGATCAACAAGATCGACAAGCACGAAGCCAAGCCGGACAAGGTCCGCCAGCAGCTTCTGCAGCACGAAGTCTTCGTTGAATCGCTCGGCGGTGAAGTGCTCGACGTCGAGGTTTCGGCCAAGAACAAGACCAACCTCGACAAGCTGCTCGAAGCCGTGCTGCTGCAGGCCGAAATCCTCGACCTGAAGGCCGACCCGAGCCGTACGGCGGAAGGTACCGTCATCGAAGCCCAGCTCGACCGCGGCCGCGGTGCGGTTGCGACCGTTCTGGTCCAGAAGGGTACGTTGAAGCCGGGCCAGATCATCGTTGCCGGCGATCAGTGGGGCCGCGTGCGCGCGCTCGTCACCGACAAGGGCGACCACGTCAAGGAAGCTGGCCCGGCGATGCCGGTCGAAGTGCTCGGTCTTTCCGGCACGCCGGCTGCCGGCGACAAGTTCGCCGTCGTCGAAAACGAAAGCCGTGCTCGCGAGATTTCCGAATATCGCCAGCGTCTTGCCCGCGACAAGGCGGCTGCCCGCCAGTCCGGTCAGCGCGGTTCGCTCGAACAGATGATGAGCAAGCTGCAGGATACCGGCTTCAAGGAGTTCCCGCTGGTCATCAAGGGTGACGTGCAGGGTTCTATCGAAGCGATCATCGCCTCGCTCGACAAGCTCGGCACCGACGAAGTTCGTGCCCGCATCGTTCATTCGGGCGCCGGCGCCATCACGGAATCGGATATCTCGCTGGCCGAGGCTTCCAACGCCGCGATCATCGGCTTCAACGTCCGTGCCAACGCCCAGGCGCGCACGGCCGCAGAGCGCAACGGCATCGAGATCCGCTACTACAACATCATCTACGATCTGGTGGATGACGTGAAGTCGGCGATGTCGGGCCTGCTCTCGCCGGAACGCCGCGAAACCTTCATCGGCAATGCCGAGATCCTGGAAGTGTTCAACATTACCAAGGTCGGCAAGGTCGCAGGTTGCCGTGTCGTCGAAGGCAAGGTCGAGCGTGGAGCGGGCGTGCGCCTTATCCGCGACAACGTCGTCGTCCACGAAGGCAAGCTCAAGACGCTCAAGCGCTTCAAGGACGAAGTCAGCGAAGTGCCGATGGGCCAGGAGTGCGGTATGGCGTTCGAGAACTACGAGGACATGCGCGTCGGCGATACGATCGAATGCTTCCGCGTGGAGCATATCACGCGCACGCTGTGATCTCCGGCGAACAGCCACATCGATTTCAGGAGCCGTCCGTGACCTTCACGGGCGGCTCCTGGCATTTTGGGTATTCGGTTTCCCGGGAAGAACTGGCGGCGGGGACCGAACTCCTGGCCCAATACCGGGAAAGCCGACAGCGGCGGCCGCGGCGCCTCGCCAGGGCGCTCCTTACCTCGAGCCTGCTGTTCGTGCCGTTCCTCGTCTTCGTCGCGATGACCTATCTCGACGACTTCCTGAGATGGCTCTCGGACGAGTGGCGGGCGAGCCTGACGGACGGCGTCATGCCTTCGCTCGCCGCCATTGCCGGCCTCGTCCTCCTGATCCTGCTGATGACGAAACCCCGCGAAGCGGCGCTTCCGGTATCGACGATCCGGCACGAGGAGCGCGACGTCTATCATGTGCGGGCAACGGCCGACACAACGACGCTTAGCGCTCATGCCGACGGCATGGCCGTGGAGCTGGATGTAAGGGGCCTTCAGGAAATCGTCGAACTCGACGGCTGGCTTCTGCTTCTCCACGCCGACGGACCGGTCCTGCTGCCGCGACGCATCTTTCCCGACGACGAGACGGCGAACAGCTTCATTACGTTTGTCCGCGATCTGATCCGCCGTCCATGGCGCCTCCACCGGGGCGCCATGCGTCCGGGCGGGCGCACGAAGGATGCTGCGGATCCTTGAATCCAACCCTCGATCGGCGCCTGTCCGACCATGGCAAAAATTTTCAGCTTCTACCGGAGAGCTCGCAACGGTAAGCATCTATCCGCATTTCAGTTTCAGAGGAGGACAACATGGCTGTTTCATTCGACCTGACGGGCAAGACCGCGATCGTCACCGGCGCCAATACAGGCCTCGGCCAGGCGATATCGGTAGCGCTGGCGCAGGCCGGCGCGGATGTGGCGCTGGTCGGCCGCTCCTCCATGGCCGACACGGAAGCCGCGGTCAGCGCGGCCGGCGGACGCAGCCTGTCGATCCAGGCGGATCTTTCGACGCTCGAACCGGTCGATCGGATCATCAGCGAAACGGTCGCATGGACCGGACGTGCCGATATCCTCGTCAACAATGCCGGGATCATCCGCCGGGCGGACGCGATCGACTTCACCGAGGCCGACTGGGACGCGGTGATGGACGTGAACCTGAAGACCGTGTTCTTCCTCTCCCAGGCGTTTGCGCGCCGGCTGATCGGCGAGGGCAAGGGTGGCAAGATCGTCAACATCGCCTCGCTGCTTTCCTTCCAGGGCGGCATCCGCATTCCTTCCTATACCGCCTCGAAGAGCGGCCTCGCCGGCCTGACCCGGCTTCTCGCCTGCGAATGGGCAGCCAAGGGCATCAACGTCAACGCCATCGCGCCGGGCTATTTCTCGACCAACAACACCGAGGCGCTGCGCAACGATCCGGACCGCAACTCGGCAATCCTGGGGCGCATTCCGGCCGGGCACTGGGGCCAGCCGGAGGAGCTTGGCGGCGCCGCCGTATTCCTCGCCTCGCCGGCCGCGGACTATATCCACGGCATCGTGCTGCCGGTCGATGGTGGCTGGCTGGCGCGGTAAGCGCCCGCCGCCTCATTTTTCGGCAAAGGCCAGGCCATCCAGGCGCGAACCAAGTCGCGATCGCCGATCTGCGTGAATTTGATCGGCATCCTCAAGATTTATTAGTTGCCATTTCTACTCATGTTTATTATCCGGTAGCTGCAACATCGCGAACCCGGCGGCAATGCCGGCGGCGTTCCGATGTCCCGTTTCCGCCATTGCAGATCGGCGTTCAAGCGTCATCCGCCATGCCGAACTGTCCGGAGTATCGCCTGCCATGCCCGCTGCCCTGAAGCCCGCTTTTTCGATGCGCCAGCCGATCAGGAGCCGGTTACCGATCGCTCTCGCGGCGCTTGCAATGGCAGCTTCGACGGCGATGGCGCAGGCGCCGGACGCTTCAACGCAAGCCCCGCCGCAGCCTCAGGCGACGTCGCCTTCCGGGGCGCACGCAAACCCCGCCGCTCCTGCTACGCAGGCAGCGCCGACAACTTCCCGCACGACACCGAGCGAACCGGCGGCATCTCCGACTGCAATATCGCCCGCGGCTCCCGCCGCCGCACAGCCGACCAACCCCGTCGCCCCACAACCGAGCGCTTCCGCGCCGCAGCCGGCCGCACCGGCCGAAACACCGGCCAACAACACCGCCCAGCCCGCACCCGCCCAGGCCCCGGCTGCCCGCCAGCCGATCGACATGTTCACGCAGTTCCTGGAGCCGGGCCAGCGTTCGGACCTGCCGCACAACCTCTCCCCCTGGGGCATGTTCATGGCGGCAGACTGGGTGGTCAAAGGTGTGATGATCGGGCTTGCCTTCGCCTCGCTGATCACCTGGACGGTCTGGCTCGCGAAGACGCTGGAACTCGCGGGCGCCCGCGCCCGTGCCGCACGGACGCTGAAAATCATCCGCAGCTCCCGCACGCTTTCGGAAGCCGTCGGCGCCGCCGGTGGCCGAGGCGGCCCCGCCGCGCTGATGCTGCGGTCCGCGGCCGAAGAAATGCAGCTCTCCGAAGCAGCCCTCGACCATGCCCATGGCGACGGGCTGAAGGAGCGGGTCGGCTCGGCGCTTTCCCGCATCGAGGCTTATGCCGGCCGGCGGATGTCGCGCGGCACCGGCGTGCTCGCGACGATCGGTTCCACCGCACCGTTCGTCGGCCTGTTCGGCACCGTCTGGGGCATAATGAACGCCTTTATCGGCATTTCGGAATCGCAGACCACCAATCTCGCCGTCGTCGCGCCGGGCATCGCGGAAGCGCTGCTGGCCACCGCGATCGGCCTCGTTGCGGCCATTCCGGCAGTCGTCATCTACAACGTCTTTGCCCGCTCGATCACCGGCTATCGCCAGCTGCTGGCGGATGCGGCAGCCGGCGTGGAACGGCTGGTGAGCCGCGACCTCGATTTCCGCAAGGTGCCCCCGGGCAGCCGCAAGGCGCCGGTCTCGCTGGTGGCGGGAGGCTGATCGACCATGGCCGGCGGCATCCGCGAACAGCACGGCGACGAGCTTTCCGAAAACCACGAGATCAACGTGACGCCGTTCATCGACGTCATGCTGGTGCTGCTGATCATCTTCATGGTTGCGGCGCCGCTGGCGACCGTCGATATCAATGTCGACCTTCCCGCCTCGACCGCCAAGCCTGCCGAACGGCCGGACGAGCCGCTCTACCTGACGGTCAAGGAAGATCTGAGCCTCAATATCGGCAATGACGCCGTGGCACGCGATCAGCTCGCCGCGACCCTCGACCGCGTCACGGAGGGCAAGAAGGATACGCGCGTGTTCCTGCGGGCCGACAAGGCGGTCGGTTACGGCCAGTTCATGGAGGTCATGAACCTCCTGCGCGATTCCGGCTACCTCAAGATCGCGCTTGTCGGCCTCGAGACACTGCCCGCTCCGGCCGCGCCGGCGGCAGCACCGGCCGGTGCCGCTCCGGTCGTGCCGCCCGTCCCTCCGGCAGCCGGAGGCAACCCATGAGCCTTGTCGTCTCGCAGACAGGTCCGGGCGGACGCGTCGGCGAGCTGGCGCTGTGGGGCGCTGCCGGGCTGGTGATGCTGACCGTGCATTTCGGCGCGGCTGCTTATCTGATGCGCGAACAGCCAGAGGTGCTCGCCGACAACTCACCGCCGGCAGCGATCATGATCGAGCTGGCGCCGGAGCCGGAATCCGCCAATACCGAGGAAGAACAGATCTCTCCTGATATGCAGGAGCAGGAACAGGTGATGAGCGAGCAGGCCCAACCGGTCGAGGAACCGCAGCCGGAGCCCGTCGAGAAGCCGCAGCCCGAACCCGAGCCGATGCCGGAGCCCGTTGCCGAACCCGTCGAGCAGCCGGTCGAGCCGCCGCCGCAGGAAGTCGCCGAACCGGTGGAGCCCGAACCGGTGCAGCCGCCGGTCGCCGAACCATTGCCGGAACCCCAGGTCACCGAAACCATCCCCCAGCCGCTGCCGGAACCGATCGAGGAGATCAAGCCGGTCGACGAACAGATGACGGCGGCACTGGACAATGTCGAAGTTCCTCTGCCGGCAGTGCGGCCTGAGCCGCCCCCGGTCGCCGAAAAGCAACCGGAACGGCCGAAAAAGCCGGAACCCAAAAAGGAGCCGGTGAAGAAGGTCCAGAAGCCGAAGCAGCAACAGCAGCAGCAGGCCCAGCCGGATATGGCCGAGGCGAAGATCCAGGCCAAGCAATCGGACCGCACCGCGGCCAGCCAGAATTCCACGAGCCTCTTCTCTTCGTCGGTCTCGCCGCAGCAGTGGAAAAACCGCGTAAGTGCGAAGCTTGCCAGAAATGTTCGCAAGTGCCCTAGTAACGGCACCGGCACGGCGACCGTCCGCTTCAACTTCGACGGCGGTGGCAACGTGACCAATGTCTTGCTGGCGCGGTCATCGGGCGATCCGAAGATCGACGACTATATCGTCTCTGCAGTGCGGCGGGCCTCGCCCATCCCTACTCCTCCTTCCGGCGTTGCAAATTATCTCGACCAGCCGCTAAAGTGCGAGTGACCGTGAGGTCGCCTACGGGACTTATGTCCCTCAACTGATCCGGATATTTTTCATGCATATGACCCTTATCGAAGCCGAAACGCTCGTGGAGAGCGTTTTCGAAGCCAATGGCGTTCTGTCCGAAACCGCCCGATCCGTCGCCCGCGCGCTCGTGCATGCGGAAGCTGCCGGGCAATACGGCCACGGGCTCCGGCGGGTTCCCGCCTATATCGGCCAGGCGCGCTCCGGCAAGGTGGATGGCAGGGCCAAGGCCGTCGCCACCCGGCCGCGGCCGGCGGTGCTTCTCGTCGATGCGGCGTTCGGCTACGCCTATCCGGCCTTCGACATCGCGGTCGCCGAACTGCCGGCAATCGCACGGGAACAGGGTATCGCACTCGGCGCCGTCCATCGTTCGCACCATGCGGGCGTCATGGCGCTGACCGTGGAGCGGTTTGCCGAGCAGGGCCTGATGGCGCTGATGTTTGCCAATGCGCCGGCCTCCATGGCGGCCTGGGGCGGCAGGAAGCGGCTGTTCGGCACCAACCCGATCGCGTTCGCGACGCCGGTCGCCGGCGAGGATCCGCTGGTCATCGATCTGGCGCTATCGACCGTCGCGGCCGGCAAGATCATGGCCGCGCGCCAGAGGGGCGAGAGCATTCCCGAAGGCTGGGCCTTCGACGCCAATGGCAAGCCGACGACCGACCCGCACGAGGCCCACAGGGGCCTGATGGCACCCTCCGGCGGTGCCAAGGGTGCCGCGCTGGCGCTGATGGTGGAAGTCCTCTCGGCGGGCCTGACCGGCTCGAGTTTTTCCTATGAGGCGAGCTCGTTCATGGACGAGAAAGGCCCGCCGCCCTCGGTCGGCCAGACGCTTGTCGTCATCGATCCTTCCGCGAGCGCTGCCTCGGCTGCCGAACGGATCGCCGGACTGGCGACGGAAATGGCCTCGGAAGAAGGCGTACGCCTGCCCGGCCGGCGCGGCCAGAACGCGCGACGGGCGGCGATCGAGCAGGGGCTGGACGTCGAGGACGACGTGATCGCCGCGATCAGGGCGCTGGCCTAGGCCCGGATCAAGCCCGGAGCGCTGCGGCCGGCGACTGGCGGTAGGCGAGGACCGCCGGCACGGCGGACAGGGCTGCCGACGCGGAAAGCAGGATCAGCGCCATGCGCAGGTCCTCGCCGGTAAAACCGACCGGCAGGATGATGCCGCTCTTGACGGTAAACGCATTGGCGATCATCTGCGCGGCGGCAAGGCCGGTCATGAAACCGAGGCCGATGCCGAGCGCGACCAGCAGGAAAAGCTCGAGCCAGACGATCGCAAACACCGAGAGCCGGGGCGCGCCAAAAGCCCGCAGCGCGCCGATCTGGCGCCGCCGCTGGCCGATATGGGTGACGGTAACGAGAACCAGCGCGGCCGCCACCAGCCCTTGAGAGCCGGCCGCGACGGCGCTCAGAACCATCTTGGCATCGCCGAGCGTCGCATAGAGGCTGGTCAGCACCTCGCCCGGGAAAACCGCAAGCGTATTGCCTTTGCGATATTCCTGACGGAGCTTGTAGGCATCGGCAATCGTCTTCGGCTTCACCAGAACAGCGGGGAGACCCGGCGCATCGGCGGCGAAATCCTCGTCGATATCAGCATCGGCATCGATGGCGCCGTGATGGTCGTGATCCTCGTCGGCATGCGTGTCGCGAACGCCAGCAGCAGGCGCTTCACCTTCGTGCCGATGATCTCCGGCATGTTCTCGCGCCGCTTCCAGCGGCGAGTGGCCATGTTCATCAGTGACGGCCGCCGCCTGGGTTACCTGGAGAGCTTCGCCTTCGTGATGCTCGTCCTGCTCATGGTCATGATCGTGGCCGAGGCCATGGACGTGCCAGACGGCCTGGATCGGCACCAGAATGGCGCGGTCCCAGGGCGTGCCCGTCGGCGGCAGCTTGCCGGTCACCTGGTACACGACACCCGCATGGGTCTCGCCGCCCATCTGCGCCGTGCCGTGCATGGGCTTGATTTCGGCCCCTAGCGGCAGCTTCACGGCCGCGCCGACCACCGCTTCACCTTCTTTCTCGAACATGCGGCCTTCGGCGAAACCGGAAACCGTGCTCCCGATCAGCGCACGGGTCGTGCCGACCAGCGGGTAGCCGGCGAAGGAATCGCCGAAACCGACCGGCGCCACCCAGGCGACGCGCGGATCCTTCGAAAGCTTCGCCAGCACCTCGCCCGGCATCAGCGGCAAAGGTGCCGGCTGCAGGAAGATCGAGGAGAGCACGAGCTGGGTTTCGCTGCCCGCCGCGCCGATGACCAGATCGAACTTGTCGGCGGCTCGGGCACTGCCGAGACGCAAGGCGCGTTCCTGCAGCGTGACGGTGACGCCAAGCGCGGTCGCAAGCGCCACCAACAGCACGACCACGACGGCGCCCGCCCAGAGACGGCGCAGATCGGCGAGAATGAAACGGATCATGCGGCGGCCTCTTCGCGAAGGCTGTCGGCGACGATCCTGCCGGCGCCGAGCGTGATGCGGCGGTCGAGCCGGTCGATCAGGCGCTGATCGTGGGAAACGACGATCAGCGTGCTTCCCGTTTCGCCGGCCATATCGAGAAGCAGCCGCCCGACCGTTTCGCCGGCCTCCGCATCGAGGCTCGCGGTCGGTTCGTCGGCGACGATCACGCCCGGCTTGCGCAAAACGGCGCGGGCGATCGCGACGCGCTGCATCTCGCCGCGCGACATGGTCTCGATCCTCTGGTCCGGGCGGGAAAGGCCCACGCCCTTGAGGAGATCGTGCGCACGGGCGATCAGCGCCGCGTCGGCGACGCGCGCCAGCCGCGCCGGCAGAAGCACGTTCTCGACCGCCGAGAGACCGGGAAAAAGATGGAAATCCTGCATGACGAGGCCGACATGTTCTGCCCGCCAGCGATCCCGCGCCGTCTCGGAAAGCCGGGTGATGTCCTCGTCGCTCCAGGCAACCTTGCCGGACGTCGGGCGCTCGAGCCCGGTCACGATATTGATGAACGTGCTCTTGCCGGAGCCGGAGCCGCCGGTCACGGCAACGCGCTCGCCGGCTCCGATCGTCAGAAAATCGACCCGCAAGACCGGGCTGCCGAGGCCGGGGAACGATTTGGCCAGATTGTCCAAATGCAGGGAAAGCATGGTCACGCGGCCTGATATGCGGCGTCGCGGATCCTCAGAAGGCTGACAAATCCGGTATCGGGGTCCTTCCAGGAGCCGACGTCGAGCGTGCCGCGCACCTCGATGGTTTCGTTCGCCTGGGTGAAGGTCTGCTTGCGGTGCAGATAGATGACGACGATGTTGTCGGGCCAGTCGGCATCGGAGGAGCAGAAGGGGCAAAGCGCCATCGGCACTTCGGTCAGCACGAAGAAGGCGGCCTCGGCCTTCAGCGGCGGCGCCATGAAACCGCGGATCGCCACCTCCCGGCCGGCGAGCTTCTTGACCTTGTCGGAGAATTCAAGCCCGAGCACGCCGTACTTGGCGTAGAGCTCCCCGAAACCGAGATCATCGGCTGCGGCGGAGCGGGCCGACGCCAGGAGCGGTGCGGCGGCGAGGAGGCCCAGCACGGAACGCCGGTTGAACGCGGGTAAAAAGAGTTCTGTCATGAAACCCTCCTGAAACGGCATTCCCGGCCGAGTTCCGGCCGGGAGCATTGTTTTATCACGGGTACGGCCGTCGGCCAGACCTTAGTTGGTCTGCTTGCTGCCCAGAGCGAAGGTATCGGCGAGCACCTTGTAGATGTCGCTTTCTTCCATGTAGCCCTTGAAGCCTTCCGAACCGGGGCCGGCCGACTGCAGGACGACGTCGTCGACCGAATGCACACCGCTGTCGCCGTTCTTGGGGATGTTGCCCTGAACGAAGACTGCGCCGGGTACATTCTTGTACTGTTCGTTGGCGATATATTCCTTCTTCTCGTTCTGGATTGCCGGAACGAACGGGCCATCCATCTTCGGGCGGAAGGTTTCGTAGTGGTCCGGGCCGTTGTTGGCAGCGAGGAACAGGCGGCGGGAAACGTCGATCTTGTCCGGGTAACCGTCGCCGTTTTCGTCCTTGTAGTTCGGGAAGCCGGCTTCCGCATAGGTGCCGACCTTTTCGCGCATTTCGGTGCCCGGCTTGTCGTCATCGACCGTGCCGATGATCGAAACGCCATGGGTGTGGTCGCCGGTGACGACGATCAGCGTATCCGGATGGGTCTTCTGGAACTCACGGGCAACAGCGATGGCCTGGTCGAATTCGATGGTTTCGATGACGGCGCGATCCCAGTCGAGCGGATGGGACATCTTGTCGATCGAGGAGCCTTCGACCATCAGGAAGAAGCCGTCCTGATCCTTGGAAAGGCGATCAAGAGCAACCTTGGTCATGGCGACCAGACCAGGCTGGTTCGGATACTTTTCGACGGTGCCCTTCTTCAGGAACTCGCGGTCAAGCGTAACGTCCATGTTGCCCGGATGGAAGAGGCCGAGGAGCAGGCCGTTGGCATTGACGTTGGCGGCAAGCTCGTTCTTGTCGGTGGCGACGCTATAGCCCGCGTCCTTGAAGAGCTTGATATAATCCTTGTCGTCCTTGCGCTTCGAGCCGGCAGTCGCCTGCGGCAGGAAGTAGGCGGAACCGCCGCCGAGCAGGACGTCCGGCTTGACGTCGAGCAGCATGCCGACGACATCGGCCTTGTCGTTACGGTTGCGGGTATGGGCGACGACGGCAGCCGGAGTGGCGTCTTCGACTTCGGCAGTGACGACGATACCGATCGACTTGCCGGTCTGGCGGCGCACGGCTTCGGCAATGGTTTCGACCTTCGGGTCGTCCAGCGAGTCCGGCGTACGGTCGGCATAAACGCCGATCGCGTTCACGGCGGTCTTGTGACCGGTCATGTAGGCCGACATCGTGTTGGCCGAGTCGGTGTCGACGGCGTTGGTTGCCGAGGTGCCGACGAAAGCCATGCGATCGAGATCATCCATGGCGAGACGGCCGTTCGCCTTGCCTTCGGTCATGCCCTTGGACATGATGCGGGCAGCCGTGCGGTGCGCGACCGAGAGGCCATCGCCGAGCAGGAAGATGATGTTCTTGGCCTTCGGGGCAGAGCCCGTGCCGTAAACGTTCCAGGTGACGGTCTTGGTTTCAGAACCGGCGGACACTTCGACCTTGTAATCACCGGCAGTGGCGATGGTCAGGCCGCGCAGGATGACGGCAGAACCGAGGACCTTGTCCTTGTTCTTTTCTTCCGTGACGAACTGGGCTTCCTTGCCGAGAACGGTCTTGTAATCCTGGCCGTTGACGGTGATCTTGACGTCTTCCGGCTTCACGACCGAGTTGAATTCGACCTTGAAGTCGAAGGGCGAGCCGGAGAGAATCGTCGCGCGATCCAGCGGATATACGGTAGCAGCCTGGGCGGCGCCGGCGAGCACGGTCGAAACGACCAGGGCGGCAAAAATCTTGCGCATAGTAACCTCACGAAAAGTTCAAAGGGAAGGCGAGGTTTCGTATACTGGCGGTGCATGACACTTGCGTGACGCCAACCATGGATCGAGGTGCCTGGGCGAACGATGCCGCGAGGCGGAAAGAACAATGTTTTGAAGGGGAATCCTGCTCCGGAAACGGAAAAAGCCTGGCGCGGGAGGAGGGTGCGCCAGGCTTTAAACTTGATCGACAACTGGGAGGAGGAGGATGTTGCCGATCCGTATCGAGCAACACTGGGAGGAGGAGTGCGTCGCTCGATGACCAGAGATATAGGCTAATCGTTTAATCACGCCAACCCACCCTGTTGCAATGCAGCAATGCGTTGGGCGCACGGCTGAGCAAATGCCCAGAGATCATTCCGTCGCTCATCCCCACCCTTCCAAAGCGCCTGGGATCGAGCTTCCCAAGATCACCGTTTCCCCAGTGAAAAACGTGGTCTATAGCAACCCTTGCAGACAGGCAGACGGAGACGGACATGGCAGAGATCAGATACCACGAAGGCGATATTCCGGCAGCGGATGCGGCGCGCTACACCGGAGCGATCGCCATCGACACGGAAACGCTCGGCCTCGTGCCGCGCCGGGACCGGCTTTGCGTCGTGCAGCTTTCGCCGGGTGACGGTTCCGCCGACGTGATCCGGATCGCCGCCGGGCAGAACCAGGCGCCCAATCTCGTCGCCATGCTTGCCGACCCGACGCGCCAGAAGATCTTCCATTACGGCCGCTTCGACATTGCCGTTCTGTTCCATACGTTCGGCGTCACCACGACCCCGGTCTTCTGCACCAAGATCGCCTCGCGCCTGACCCGCACCTATACGGACCGGCACGGGCTCAAGGACAATCTCAAGGAAATGCTCGATGTCGACGTTTCCAAGGCGCAGCAGCAATCCGACTGGGCGGCCGACGTGCTTTCGCCGGCGCAGCTCGAATATGCGGCTTCCGACGTGCTCCACCTGCATGCGCTGCGCGACAAGCTGAACCACCGGCTCGTGCGCGACAGGCGCGCCGAACTGGCAGAGGCCTGTTTCGAATTCCTGCCGACCAGGGCGAAGCTGGATCTGCTCGGCTGGGAAGAGGCCGATATCTTCGCCCATAGCTGACGCCATCTAAGCGGAGGCCGGCTTCGGCACATGCGGATCGGCATGATATCGAGCGGCCTGCGCCCGAATATGATAAAGAGTGGCATTACTTCTAGTTGCCCGGTAATATCTCGTTAACCCTTCAAATCTAACTTTGCCCCCGGTGTAACTCTCGACGAGACCGGATTTCGGGCCATGTTGCTTCCTACCCAGCAGACCTATGGGCTTGCCGCGACCAACATGATGCAGTCGATGCTCGACAGCATCGAGGAGCAGCGCAAGAAGGACGAAGAGCAGCGGACCGGCAAAAAGAGCGATCCGGTCGTCGAAGCCCGCATCAGCGCCAGCGAAGACGCCAAGCGCGCCCGCGACAAGATCACCACCGCCCTTTTCGGCGTCAACAGCACCGATCCCAACGAGTTGAAGATCGAGCTCGTCGACCGCCTCGCTTCCAAGCTCGGCATCGATACCGACGAAGCACGCTCCTCCTACAAGCTCGGCAAGGCGCTGGAAGACGCGTTGAAGGACCTCGGAGAGGCCGGCTCGGCCAAGCTCGAGGAAGATCTCGGCCTCAAGGACATGGGCATCTCGATCGATACGCTGCTGGCGGCGATCAAGAACCCCTATGGCGACGACAACCAGCGCCTGATGGAGGGCCTCAACCGCAAGGCCAATGGCGGCAAGCTGGACACCGAAGTCGGGCGCGTGGTGCAGCGGCTCGAGGATGCCGCCGATCCGAAGACGCTGGAAGAACTGAAGCTCGGTCCGCAGGGCTACGATCCGACCCGCGTCGAAGACGCCGAAACCCGCGCCGAACGCCAGGACGACATCCTTGCGGCCGAAGCCGGCAAGAAGCTTGAAGACGTCCAGAAGGTTCAGGACGTCATCGAAAAGAAGAATGACGAGGCGGCAAAACCTGCCGCCGTTGGTGCGGCCGACAAGGCATCCGCCGACGATACCGAGCTGCTTGCCCTGTTTGCCGCAGCCGCCGAGCAGGTGGCCAGTTCCGACACGGGCAACGGAACCGACAGCCTCGTTTCCGACGACAGCTCCGCCGCGTCCCCGGACACCGGCGAGATGCTTGCAGACAATGAAGCGCCGACCAATGAAAGCGCCGCGAAAGCGATCGAGGAGCTTGCCGCCGACAACGCCGAGGAACCCCCGGCCGATATCATCCCCGTGCGCGTGGACGAGATCGGCATTTATGAACTGTTGAAGAAGAAGTTGGCTGCGTGATCCTGCAATAACCCCACTCTCCCCCCTCATTCGTCTCGCCATGGATCAATTCCGCTGACTTTTTAGCGGAAGGCGAAGACCGTTAGCGAATTGTTAACCTTTTTGCCGCACAGTCATATCTGTGTATCGGCACTGGCGACGCCATGAGGCGTTCCGGTCGCAACGCCGCTCGTTGCGAAAAGACAAGAACCGTTTGGCCGAGCTGTCCTGTCGTCTCTATCAGACATTGGAGCGGACGATGCTGCCCCCGGTTCGTACCAGTTCATTCGTCGACTATCAGACCCCTTCGCAGCAACCGATGCTGCGTCAGCGGATCGACGTGGCCAATACCGTGGCGAACAGCAGCTTGATCGGTTCCTCGCCGATGTCGGCGGGACGGCTGGACGTTCTTTCGCTTTCGGCCCAGCTCCAGCTCGCCCAGGGGTTTTCCGTCTTCGCCGAAACCATCGGCCGGCTGATCAAGGTCCCGCGCCGCGAAGGCGAGACGCTGGCGGATTATGCCCAACGCCTTTCGGAAGCGGTAAAGGCGATGAACCCCGCCGAAAAGGCAGCTCTCGAACGGACGCTCAACCAGCTGGTCAAGGGCATTTCGATCCGCCTGCTCACCGAGATCCTCAACAATCCGGCCGGTCCCGAAGCGGCGCGCGTCGCCATGCAGCTGGAAACCGCGCAGCTGCTCGACCGCGACCTCGCCGCCAAGGCCGTCGTCAGCTCCTATCGACAGAATGCCGGGGCAGAACAGGCGGCGCAACCGGCGAACACCGCGCCTTCCGCGTCCGGCCAGGTGGCCGCAACCGTACCCACGGCAGACGCCGAGGCTCAGACGGCGCAACCCGGCGAGGACGCGGCGATCGATGGAGCCCTGCCGGAGGAGATCGTCGCGGAAGCCACCGCGCAGGAGGCGGAAGCACCGCCCTCGACGACCGTTTCCGGCGCCCCTCAGGATACTGCCGCGCTTTCCGCGCAAACCGAGGCCTCGGTGGCCTTCGCCGACGAGGCTGCATTGCAGGCGAGCGCCGAGGCCGATCCGGCCGCATCGGCATCCGCACAGGAAGCGGCCGAGCTCACGGAAAGCGAGACGCCGGAGCTCGCCGGCGCGCGCACCGAGGATACCGCCGAAAGCCCATCCGCCACGCGTCCGGATGAAGGCCGGCAGGCCGCGAATGCGGCGGCTGGCGACCGGCGCACGTCTCAACCCGTCTTTTATGATGCTCCGGCGCTGGCCCGGCTTTCCCAGCGCGGCCTCGAACAGCAGGGCGGCGCACGCGCGCTCAATGCCGAGAAGCAGCCCGCTGGCGCGACGACCATATGGCTGGCGGAAGTGCTTGCCGAAGCGACCAGCGATCTTCTCGACGGTCTGCCGGTCGCGGCAAGACAACTGCCGGAACAGCAGGCGCTGCAGCAGTTGACCGACAGGGAGCTCATCGCAAAATCCGCCATGCAGGCGAGCGATGCAGCGGGCGTCGCCATGGCAAAACCCGCGCCGACTCCGACGGACGAACCGGCAAGCACCGGTTCAACGACCCGCGCCGCCGGTACTCCTGCGAACGCAAACGGTCATCCGGCAGGTGCGACGGAACTTGCCGAACAGCTCGCTCTCCCGATCGCCATGCCGCCGATGTTCCGCGACGGCGTTGCCCTTCCCTATGTCGCCTATCCGCCCGAAGAGCGCGAGCGGGACCCCGAGGAACGCAAGACCAAGGCGATCTCGGAGACCGATGAGGACGGCGAACAGCAGCATTCGGCCGGCGAACAGGCATTCGGCGAAGAGGGCCCGGCCGACGACCAGGATCAGGACGACGGCGACGAGGTTTCCCAGGAAGCCACCGAGAATGCGGAGCGCGCGAACGACCTCTACTGGCGCATGGCGGGCTGGGCCTGAATTCCGCTTCCAAAAACCGCGCATGAAAAAACCGCCGGACTTGCATCCGGCGGTTTTCGATTTTCTGCGAGGCGTCGATTACTCGTTGTTGCCGCGGTTCTTCAGGGCAGCACCGAGGATGTCGCCGAGCGACGCGCCAGAGTCGGACGAACCGAACTGAGCGACGGCTTCCTTCTCTTCCGCGATCTCGAGAGCCTTGATCGACAGCATGACCTTGCGGTCTTTCTTGGAGAAGTTGACGACGCGGGCATCGAAGACCTGGCCGACCGAGAAACGCTCCGGACGCTGATCGTCGCGATCGCGTGCCAGGTCGTTGCGGCGGATGAAGGAGGTGATGTCTTCGTGGTTGACGAGACGAACCTCTACACCACCGTCGTTGACGGCGATGACTTCGCACGACACGACGGCATTCTTGCGCAGGTCGCCGGAAGCGGCGGCTTCGCCGACCGAGTCCTTGCCGAGCTGCTTGATGCCGAGCGAGATGCGCTCCTTGTCGACGTCCACATCGAGAACGACAGCCTTGACGACGTCGCCCTTGTTGAACTCCTCGATGACCTGTTCGCCCGGACGGTTCCAGTCGAGGTCGGAGAGGTGGACCATGCCGTCAACGTCGCCTTCGAGGCCGATGAACAGGCCGAATTCGGTCTTGTTCTTGACTTCGCCTTCGACTTCGGTGCCGGCCGGATGCGAGTAGGCAAATGCCTGCCACGGATTTTCGAGCGTCTGCTTCAGGCCAAGCGAGATACGGCGCTTGGACGGATCGACCTCGAGAACGACCACGTCAACATCCTGCGTCGTGGACAGGATCTTGCCGGGATGGACGTTCTTCTTGGTCCAGGACATTTCGGAAATGTGGATGAGGCCTTCGATGCCCGGCTCCAGCTCGACGAACGCACCGTAGTCGGTGATGTTCGTGACGGTACCGGAAATCTTCTTGCCGACCGGATACTTGGCGGCAATGCCATCCCACGGATCCGACTCGAGCTGCTTCATGCCGAGCGAGATGCGGTGGGTTTCCTGGTTGATGCGGATGATCTGTACCTTGACCTGCTGGCCGATGGACAGGATTTCCGACGGATGGTTCACACGGCGCCATGCCATGTCGGTGACGTGCAGGAGGCCGTCGATGCCGCCGAGGTCAACGAACGCACCGTAATCGGTGATGTTCTTGACGACGCCGTCAACAACCTGGCCTTCTTCGAGGTTCTGAACGATTTCAGAACGCTGCTCGGCGCGGCTCTCTTCGAGAACCGTGCGGCGCGAAACCACGATGTTGCCGCGGCGCTTGTCCATCTTGAGGATTTCGAAGGGCTGCGGGTTGTGCATGAGCGGGGTGACGTCGCGGATCGGACGGATGTCGACCTGCGAACGCGGCAGGAAGGCGACGGCGCCGTCGAGATCGACGGTGAAGCCACCCTTGACCTGGTTGAAGATGACGCCTTCGACACGCTCGCCGGCTTCGAACTTGAGTTCGAGCTTGACCCAGCTCTCTTCGCGGCGAGCCTTCTCGCGCGACAGAACCGCTTCGCCCAGCGCGTTTTCGATGCGCTCGACGTAAACTTCGACTTCGTCGCCGACCTTCAGCGAACCGTCCTTGCCCTTGACGCCGAATTCCTTCAGCGCGATGCGGCCTTCGACCTTGAGGCCGACGTCCACAACCGCGACGTCCTTTTCGATCGCCGTGACGATACCCTTGGCGACATAGCCTTCGGCCAGATCGTTGGTAGCGTAGGACTCTTCGAGGAGGGCTGCGAAGTCCTCCCGCGTGGGGTTAGATACTGCCATGAAATCTCCTGAGGGACCCGATACGGGCCCATACAGCGCCGGTGGTTCGTGTTGCACATGCCCAAAGATCAGGTCCGCCTCTCTCATCGGGGTTTCCGTGGGAGGCAATCCGGCGCGGGGACCGAACTTCGGGCTATTCTATTCCGATTGTCTTTTCAGGGCCGCATCGATGATGGTCTTCGCGGCCCGAAACGCGGCCTCTATACTCATTTCCGAGGTATCAAGCAAGTGCGCATCGTCGGCGGGCTTCAAGGGACTGTCGGCCCGGCCCATGTCGCGCTCGTCGCGCTTCTTCACGTCGGAGAAGATGCCGTCGTAATCCGCCTCGCCACCCTTGCCGACGATCTCGTCGTAACGGCGCCTTGCCCTGACATCCGCCGATGCGGTGACATAAAGCTTCACCGGCGCATCGGGGCAGACGACGGTGCCGATGTCCCGGCCGTCGAGAACCGTGCCCGGCTGCCTCCGGGAAAAGGCGCGCTGCGCCTCCACCAGGGCCCTGCGGACGGAAGGCATGACGGCGATCTTCGAGGCCGCCTCGCCGATCGCATGGGCAGACAATATATCGCGGTCGAGGCCGGAGAGTTCAACCTCGCGCGCCATCTTCTCGGCGACCTTCTCGTCATCGAGCGGCAGGCCGGCATCAAGAAGCGCCTTGGCCGCGGCACGATAGGTCAGCCCCGTATCGAGATGGTGGAAACCGTAGGCCTCGGCGATCTGACGGGACAACGTGCCCTTGCCGGCTGCGGCCGGACCGTCGATGGCGATAATCATTGCAGGCATTAAATCCAAACTCATGCGTCGCGCATGGCTCCATAGTGGCGGACGAGATCCGCCATATCGCCCTGCCCCGGCATTTCATCAAGCCCCGCCGCGACACCTTCACGGTCGCCGACGGGACGGTTCTGGCTGACCTTCCACTTGCCCTCGATCTCGGCGATCTCGATTTCGATGCCGACGATGCCCTTCAATTGCGCGCGGATGAAATCGTCGGGCGCATCGCTGACGGCCCAGGGCATGGCGCGCGCGCCCTCGTGCTGGCTGGTGATGGCATTGATCTGGGCAAGCAGCCAGTCGGCGTCCTCGACGATGCGGGCCGCGCCTCTTGCCTGGACGATCGCATAGTTCCAGGTGGGCACGACCTTCCCGGTCTCGCGCTTGGTCTGGTACCAGGAGGGCGTGACATAGGAATCGGCTCCCTGGAAGACGGCGAGGACCGGCGCGCCGTCGCGAATGTCCTTCCATTGGCCGTTGGCCCGGGCAAGATGCAGGCGCAGCGTCCCTTTTTCCGAAGCTTGGGCATCGAGATGAAACGGCACCGGATTGGCGAGCAGGCCGGACGTGCCCGATGTGACCAGCAGACCCAGCGGATGGGCGCGGATCAGCGCGTGCTGCGTGCCAAGATCCTCTTCGCGAAAATGCGGCGGCTGATACATGCTCTTGACCTCTTGTCGCTTGGCCCGCGGCAGGCTGCGGACTTGGCCCGTCAGGACGGAATTTTCCCGTCATGACTAACATAGAGCCTGTGACCGGTCACCGCATTCAACCTTATGGGGTCCATGAAAAGTTTGTCTTTGACATCAAAGAGCACAAGCCTTATGGGGACCGGCTTAGATTTTCACCCTATAAAGCCGCGTCCAAGCGGCGCGCCGAACTATTCGGCCATCCCATGAGGCTCTGACTGTGGCAAAAGCGGAACTCGGAACCAAGCGAACCGACCCCGATACCGGCAAAAAATTCTACGACCTGAACCGTGATCCGGTCGTTTCCCCCTATACCAACAAGTCCTGGCCGCTTTCCTTCTTCGAGGAAAACAGCGTCGCCAAGAAGATGGAACAGGCCGAGGAAGAAGACGTCCAGGAAGTCGATACCGAAAATCCGGAAGTCGAACTCGTCTCGCTCGAAGAGGGCGACGAGGCGGCCGGCGGCGACGACATCCCGGACATGGGCGACGACGACGACGTCGATATCGGCGATGACGACGACGATACCTTCCTGGAAGCCGACGAAGACGAAGATGACGACGACATGTCGGGCATCATCGGCGTGACCGGCGACGACGACGAAGTCTGATCTGGTTTTCAAGTTAACGCCCGGCAATTCAATAAAAATTGCCGGGCAGACAAATTTCGGCTTGCACTCTCCGTAAACCGGAAGTAATAAGCCGCCACTCCGCCGGGCCCAAACGCCTCGGAGTTCCCAGGACCGGAAATACCGGACCACCCTGATGGGGCTATAGCTCAGCTGGGAGAGCGCTTGCATGGCATGCAAGAGGTCAGCGGTTCGATCCCGCTTAGCTCCACCAATCTCCTTCTGGATGATTTTTTCCTTTCAGGTACAAATACTTACGGGACCGCTCCGGTTCATTGCGTACCCCGCCTTGTACCCCAATTGCGTACCCCGCATTTCCCGCCGCATTCTACCTGCCTCGCCCCTCAGGACTAAGGAGCCCCCAGCAGGCACCCCGGGCGGCTTGGGCGCGATCAGCAGGTTTCCTGCGGTTTCATCTATCATCCCTTCCGAGATCCCTCCTGGAGGCTCCCGCTTCCACGTCTTCCAGACGGAAGGCGCAGCGCAAATCAGGGAACATCGCATCATGCGCAACATCATCACCGGCATTATCCAAACTGCTGACTGCATCGTCTCGGGGTTCCGGGATGCCATCTCGCGCCATTTCTCGCTCAACATCGGCGGCAGCATGCCGGGGCTTTTTGTGAGGGTGCCGTTCACCTCTCTCAGCACCTGGGTCGAGTGGGGCGCTCCTCATGCCGGTTACGGCACAGAGCGAGCAAGCACTACAAACCTTGAGTTTTTCCTTGGGACGATCAGGGGCGTTCTCTCGGTTGAGAAGAGGATTGAGCGGCACGAGGCATAACGCTGCAACGCCCCCATCGTATCGATTACCCCTCACCCCTAGAGCCTCGCCGAATTGCGACCGGCTCGATTTCCACCCACCATAGACATCTCATGATGCGGCCTCGTTCCGCATGAGATGTGTTGTTCAAGCTCTTGGGCCACCTTCGGCATTCTTCGTGGATGCTGTCGGTGGCCCTTTTCAATTTCATCGCCGTACCCGGCTCCCCCGTCCCAGTAATGCCCGCGATAAATGCGGCAAGGAATTACCATGAACAAACTACCGGGATTGACCCGACAAGACGACCGCCCATCCGTGGGTGGTGCGAACCGAGGCCGTGTCCAGGTTCGGAACCCCATCGGGGATGTAGCCTTGCAACCCCAGGCTCGCCCGGTGGATACCTATAGCCGTCCTCAGGCCCCACCATCGGGGCCGAATGGTCTCCAGCAGTTGGCCGGGGCGCTTGCTCAGATCAGCCCAGGGCTTTCGAACTTCCTCGACGTAACCGCTGCCAAGGCGCAGAAGGATGCCGAGGACCGGGCAAACCGACGCATCGGTGGCATGAGTTTCCAGGAAGCCCGCGATGCTGTGAACAGCGGTAAGATGGCCGAGATGGAGAACCCGTGGTTCAAAGCCGCGTTCATGAAGCAGTACGGCGAACGCCTTGCCTACGAGCGCGTCAATGAGCTTTCGACCGAATACGAAACGAACTTCGACAAGAACACGGGCAATCTCGACGGCCTCATCCGTGACCGCACCGGGGCCGACCTGGAGCAGTACGGGAACGACCCGCACTTCACCGGGGCCTATAATAAGGTCATGGATGGTTTCAGCGCTAGGGCGAACACCGCCCAAGCTCAGTACAAGACCGAGCAGGTGAAGCAGGACACCGTTAGCGGGGTCTATGACACCTTCCACGGTGAGGCCACGGCACTCCCCTCCGAGGGGAAGAAGACCCCCGAGGAGATCGTTGCAGCCCTCCGGGGAAAATACGAGGGCAACCGATCACTGCTCCATGTAGATTTCAAGGAGCAGGACCGGGAAATGGTCCGGTTGGCTGAGGCGTTTGCCGCGAAAGGCGATATCGAGATGGTCAACGCCATCCTGAACTCCGAGCGCAAGGGGGCTGATGGCACGGTCCTGGGCACCTTGGCTTCAAACCGGGAGTTCCAGGCGGACGCCACCCGCATCCAGAACGCGGCCAAGAGGCAGAACCACGAGCAAGCCGAAGAGACCACCCGTGATGCCCGAATGGAATTTTGGGACAAGGCTCGACAGGGCCAGCTCGACCGCGATGAGCTTCTTTCCTGGCACCGGTCGAACGAGGGTGCATTCTCGGAGGCCCAGGTTCTTTCTCTGATCAACCAGAACGACACCTACAATGAGCAACAGGCGAAGGAACTGGCAAAGGCCGCACATAAGATCGCGCTGGAGCGCGCGGCTACCCAGGCTGAGGAGGACGTGACCTCCCGTAACGTCGAAGCCGTCACCAAGGGCATGGGGGCTTATATCGAGGAAGTCACGGTTCCCACCAAGACCGGCGAGACAAAGACGCTCTCCGTCGAGGACCAGAAGAAAGCCGCTGCCAAGCGCCTCGTTGATCAGTCGGAATGGCTGGTGACGAAGGGCAAAGCCACTCCCGAGCAGGCGTTCGGGATGCAGGTGGAGACGTTCTCGGTGGGGAACCTGAAGAACCCGAAGTGGGAGCATGTTCTCAACGCAGGGCCGAAGGCGGCAACCCAGTTCACCTTATCGGGTGGCGAGGTACCGCCCGCGCTCCAGGACAGCGTTGACCTCTACATGAAGCTCCACGCTGCGAACCCCAAGCTTCTCGAAACCCATATCAAGGACACCTCGGACCGGGATTTCTTCGAGGCTTACCGAGTCGCCACCCAGTATCTCCAGCTCGCTCCCCAACAGGCGATGCAGATGGCTATGATGCAGACGTCCGACCCGGAAAAGGTTCAAAATCCAGGTATCCAGTCAAAGCTCAGCGAGATCGAGGCCCGCATCAACGATATCCGGTACGGCGGCGCGTGGTACAATCTTTTTCAGGGCTCCATATCACCGTCTAATCGGGGATACATCGCGTCCGAGGTAAGCCGCCTGGGCAAGTTCTATGTCCAGAACGGTATGGCGGCGGACGACGCCCTTGACGAAGCCAAGGAACGTTTCCTGAGGACGCACACCGAAGTCGGCGGAAACTTCGTATATACCGCAGGGAAAGATGTTCCGCCCAATTTCGGAAAATTAGCCGGGTATGCTCTGGAGAAATATGCCGAAGACTTCGGAGAAGCCGAGGGTGTCGAGGTAGGCGACCTTACCATCCGCCCTGCCACCAATGGGTACGGTTGGATAATTGTGCATCAGATGGGACAGTATCCAGTCGAGAACTCGGCCCGAGCCAACATCAATCTCCGGTCCTTATGGCAGCTCGACCAAGAGCGGCAGGCCAAAGCTAAACAAAAGATCATTGATGATCAGGCGCAGGCACAGAACGACCGGCAAAGTGGGAAGCTATGGATAGATGACATCTTGCCGCCCGTTAAATGGGGTGGCGAAAAGCCTGCGTCCGAAAGAACCACCCCGCCAAACGAAGTCGGCGGCTCGCGTTTGCTAAAGCTGCTACCTCCAGTGAATGGCGGGGTCTTTGGTAGTGATTGATACGAGGAGGAGCATACGCTCTTCCGATATAAGGCCCAGACATCGATATGGGCTATCAACCGCTACACCAAGCTGAAAAGCCCTTCCCTCGCCGCTAGAGCTACTCACCCTCGGCCCAATCGGGCCGGGGCTTTTTCTTTTCCAGCGCCAATGCGAAATCAACAACCGATAGGAAACTACAAGTGACAGAAAATACCAATCCTGACCTCCTTGAATTCCTCAAAGAAAGACTGCTCGCGAAGATGGAAAGCGCGAGGCGGGCGGCCACAATCGCAAAGCGCCGCGAAGTGGAGATGGCCGGGCTCCTGAGCGCGTTGTCGATGATGGTCGAACAGCAGGCCCGCATTAATGAGAAGCTTAGTCAGCTTGTTGCGAGGAATGTTTCCGAAGGCTGACACCTAAGGATGCGGAACTCCAAAATCTCCCTTTGACTAGTCAACAACCAATAGGAAATCGACGTGACCAGCATCAACTCGGCTGACCGGGCTACCATCGTGGCGGGGAGGCACTACCTAATCGCCACCGATGGCTCCTGCATTTCCAACCCCGGCCCAGGGGGGTGGGCGGTAGTGAAACAGCTCAGACATGGCGACCAACTTCTTCAGCAAGCGCCGAACGCGGGCCGCTCCCAAAGCCTTATGACTACAAATAACCAGATGGAAATGATGGCGGTCATAATGGCCGTAGAAGGCATCCGGGAGCCCGAGACACCTACCATCATCCAGGCCGATAGCGCCTACGTTTTGGATGGTTTCACTGTCTATCTCCCCAACTGGAAGACCAACGGCTGGAAAGTCTCAAAAGGTAAAGTTCAGAACCGCGACTTATGGGAACGCCTTGACGCCGCCTGCGCGGGGAAGACCATCTATTGGGAGAAGATCAAAGGACATTCCGGTCATGGAATGAATGAGATCACCGACGTCCTGGCCAAGAAAGCGGCCATCGGAAAGCTTCCGAAAGGGCAAGCGTCGATAAGGAAACAGCACCCCGAGCTGTTCTTTCGGAGACCATGACCCGGCGGAGCCGATACGAGACCAAGAGATTGCAGCCCACCATAGGAGGAGCTTAGGTTAACCTAGTATGTTTATTCATAAGATTATCATCAAAGATAAAACCTAAGGCTTTACATAAGTAGGCACGGACATTCTCTACCCTTCATCGCCACCCAGTCGTCTCCCTCCAGAACGGCAAGCCAATGGCCAACAGCCGAGACGTGGCCGCGCTGTTCAATAAGCGCCCCGATCACGTCCTTCATGCCATCCGGGATTTAGTCAATCAGCTTACTCCCGAAATCTCGGGAGTGTGGTTCACGCCCACAAAGGTTGACCAAAAGGTCGGGTTTGGTGTCCGCAAGGTTGATGCCTACAACATGACCCCTGATAGTTTCGCGCTTCTCGCCATGGGCTTCACCGGCTCGCTCGCCGCCCGCTTCAAGGAAGCCTAAATCAACACCCGATCATCCGTCAGTGCCGCTATCACTCTCGAATAGCGGCTCTCTGTATGCGACAACCGCAAGGATTTCCATGAACTCCGATCAATCCCCGCCGACCGCATCGGCTACCCTTACCGTCCGCCCCTCTGTCCCTGAGGACATCCCGAGCCTAGCCCCGAGGCTTCGCAAGGAAGACCTGGAAAGTGTTTTGGCGTCCGGCTCTCGGTCTGCCGAGGCCAGCCTCACCAACGGCATTACCTATTCCGATCTCTGCCTTACCGCCATTGATGAAGCGGGTAGCCCGGTTCTCATGTTCGGTACGGTCCCGCATCCGCATGATGCGACCGTCGCTCACCTTTGGTTCCTCGGAAGTAACGACCTGGATACCTACGGGTCTGCCCTGATCAGGGAGTGCCAACGATACCTGGGCATCTTCCATCGGAAGTACCCGCTCCTATCCTGCTTCGTTGACCATCGTGCTTCGGTTCGGGGACGGTGGCTGCATAGTTGCGGCTTTACGATCACCGGAACCATTACGGGTCCAGAGGGTCATCCTTTCCACGAAACAATCAGACTGAGGAGCGACCAATGTGCGAACCGTTTTCACTAATGGCGGCAACTCTCAGCGTTGCTCAAGCTGGTATGGAGTTCATCGGTGCCCAGCAGCAGGCGAAGCAGCAAAACGCGATGGTTCGTGAGAACCAAAGGGCTGCAAATGAAAATCTAGTCCGGGAATATGCGGACGTACAGACGCGGCAAATCCAGGAAGAAGATGCCGCCGCTGCTCAGAAGCAAGACCTCTCCCGTGAAGCCCGTGCCGCCCGTGCGACCACCATGGCCGCTGCTGGCGAGGGGGGTGTTTCCGGCCTCTCGGTCGATGCCCTGCTCGCAGACGTTTACGGTAAAGAGGCCACGGCCAAAGACCGCATATCGCAGAACACCGGCTTCACCACCGAGAACCTTACTCGCGAGATGGACGGTCTCAAGGCGAAAGCCAAAGACCGCATCAACTCCATGCCATGGGCTTCCGGCCCCAGCCCGTTTGCAGCCGCCCTCAAGATCGGCGGCATCGGCCTGGATGGCTACAGCAACTACAGGAAGCGAACCCAGCCTGCCTGAGTATCAGCCGGAAGTGAATGAGGGCCACAGCGCGCATCACCGTGACCCTCTTTCTCTGCCCTCTAGCGAAGTGGGCCGGGTGACAGCTAGGCGCTGCCGAAGGCAGGTTAGGCGACATTGCCTTGAATGCCAAGATATGGATGTAGTCGTTCCTAGAGTAGGGAACTGCGGCTAGTGATACTCCAGGCTCGATAGCGCCGAGGACGGCAACCTGCCGCGCGCGCACTTCGGCATATCAACAGGGCACTATCACGTCTGTTCAGAAAGCCGCCTCTACGGGCTGATCATTTGCTGGACAAGGTTAGGGCCACATCCCATAGTTGCTGAGCTGAATCGTATGCTATATGACGGCACGACGATGAGAAACCAACTTACCGGCAACGCTGGACTTTATCACGCTTCATGGCAGCTTTCACGGCGAGGCTGGCATGTTATGCCCACTGTGCGGAATGCGCGGGGCTCCGACCTCATCATCACCGATGCGGATGAAACTGTGTTTTTGGGCATTCAGTCCAAGGCACTCTCTAAACGGCACCCTGTACCGCTTGGGATGAGCCTGGACACTCTACGTTCCGACTGGTGGATAATCACAATACACGCGAACAGTGAGGCCCCCATCAGCTTCATTCTGACGTTGGGAGAGGTGAGGGCCGGAGCGGTCCAGGATAAAAGAGGCGGCGCACATTGGCTCCAGCCGCCGGCTTATGACCGCATGGAATTCCGGGGGGCGTGGCATCGGCTCGACAGTGCATCACCGGAGGTCGGCTGCTGACTGTGTCCAAACGGTCATGTTGAAACGGCGGATGTTACCCGACTGGTGGCTAAGGACGAGAAGCAACTGCTTCGCCGGACTACCCCGCACCTGATGCCGGGTACTGTGCAGGAACTATTTCGCGGTCGCCAGCCTCGCTCTCCGTTGTCTCTGAACGCGGCCTCCACAAGCTCATCATGCGCTTGGACAAACCTGAGGCCCGTAGGTTCCAGGACTGGGTGAGCCGTGGGGTTCTTTCGGCTATCCGTAAGACTGGCGGCTACGATACGCCTTCTCTCCGGAGGAGCGCATTATACGTCAACCATACGTACCATCGGGAACCCGCGTTGATTGTGAGCATATGCAGCTTTCGCCATCTTGGTTTCGCTCATGACAAATCCGTATTTTTTCCAGACCTCATAGAGCGGAGGATACGCGCACATCAGCGACAAACGCTTCGCATCGCGTTTGCGAGCGACATCTAGCAGCCGGTCGAGAAAGGTACCAAAGACATGCAAGCCTCGGTAATTTCGGTACTCACGGGTCGGGTCAGCATCGCGCAAGGGTTGGCTGTTGTCCGAAAACTCCACGTCTACGATGTGGATGTCTTCGGGATAGCATTGAACCAAAGTGACATCGGCGAAGGAGACCTTCGGATTCCGCTCATTGAAATATGATACCGAGATAGCAGCGGAGACAGGCTCGAACTTTAGTTCCGACCTGACGAAGGGATAGATCGCTTTCGGTTTTTTTGTGTAGGGGCCAATCTTGAACTCCTGCTTCACAAGGCCACGATGCACTGCTTCGTCCCAAATGAAGAGCGAGATACCCATCATCTTCTCGGGGCAATTTCGCGCCATTTGCCCCATGTTAGTGGCATATACCGTTTCGGAGATTTCCCGAAACCGAGAATGGAACTCATCAGTCGGAATCGCGTCTTTCAGGTCGGCCAATGGTCTATCTCCAATAATGATAAGAAGAAAATCAGACGCTTATTTTCACGAAAAAATCCGAGGCGGCAATCGATAGGAAGGCTCGGGCGCGTCCCCCCGTGCCCCTGGGGGCGCACAGAATAGCTCGGGCGAGCGCATGGGCGCGGCTACAGCCCTTCCCGCCAATGATCAAGTCTTGACGTTCCAGCGCCGCTTGGCATCTTTCCACTCACAAATAGGGGGCACCAATGGAAATGATGACGGAACACCGCAGGGTGACCAAGCGCATCCGTGGGCTACATGAACTGTTCGACCGACTTGAGGTCTTCCGCGAGCTTCGTTCCGAGATGCCAATGCAGACGGCCTCGGTCTTCCTCGCCATCGCCATGCGGCCAGGAGTGCTGCAACGAGACCTCCCCAACATGCTTGGCCTCAGCCAGTCGTCCATCTCCCGTAACGTTAACGCGCTGTCCAGCAGAGACCGCCATGGCAAACCAGGGCTGGGCCTCGTGACGCAGAGGGTAGGACCAATGGGCGCAAGGTCGCCGAAGCTTCACCTCACCACGGCAGGCAGGGAGTTGGCTAGACGTCTGACGATTGGCGATCAGTCATGAATGAAAAGAAGATGTTCGCGCTACCTTAGCCAATCCGGAACAATTTTATCCTGGATCGAAGCAATCGAGGCTTCCCAGAATTTCATCGCCGCATCACAGGTCATCTCAAATGACACATAGCCATCTTTGGTAAGCACCCGTTGCTTACCAACCACGTAATGGAAGCCGATTATCTCGTCCTCATCAATGATGGTTCGAATGGCCGTCACATGCTCCCTGAATGGCTCATGTTCCGGCAATGTGAACGTAGAGAAGAGGAATTCACGTGGAATGATAACCTGGCCCGACGACACCGTTAAGGCAGTAGAAACCGGCTTTCGGTCAAGCTTATAGTGCTTACTGGTGTTTGCGATGTCCGTCAAAATGGCGGTGTCTAGGCTGGCTTTGCGCGCCTTGCTGATGAAATTGTTTCGGCTGCCGGGATCGATCAACCGCCTATTGAGGGCGTCGTTAAAGCACCAGTCCGCGACTTGCGCTATGGTGATAGCGGTGTTGATGGCATGGTCTATTTTATCGATTCCATCTGCCGCTTGTAGACGCCGAAACTCTCGCCTTGCTTTCTCAAGCCAGTCAGCGGGCTTCTCCAAGCCGAACTTAAGATCACCAGTCCCTTCGTTACTCATGATGAACCTCCAAATTGGTTTTCCCACCCCCACATTAAATGCCGTCATGCAGCAGTGCTAGATGGGTGTGCCTCTAGCGAACCGACCAGATGATGGTTCGATAAATATCCATTGACAACCCAAATGGAACCGGAGATAAGCAAACCACCTAAATCGAACTGATGGGGTTCCCGATGCTTATCCGCGCCTACCTACGCGCCAGCACCAAAGAGCAAGACGCAAGCCGAGCCAGAAACGACCTACAGAGATTCGCTGACGAGCGTGGGTTGAAGATCGTCTCTTGGTATGTCGAGAACGAGAGCGGCGCTTCCTTGGCCCGCCCTGAGCTATTTCGGCTGCTTTCCGATTGCCATCCGGGGGACATTCTCTTGGTCGAGCAGGTGGACCGCCTTAGCCGCCTTAATGCCGAAGACTGGTCAAAGCTAAAAGCCGAGATCACAGCGAAGCGGGTTCGCGTCGTGGCGATGGACTTGCCGACCTCCTATCAATTGGCGAACGCTGGAGACGACTTCACAAGCCGGATGCTGGATGCCATCAACGGAATGATGCTGGATATGCTGGCCGCGATTGCTCGTAAAGATTACGAGGACCGCCGCAGGAGGCAAGCCCAGGGGATTGCAAGCGCAAAGGCCAAGGGCGTGTATGCGGGGCGTCCTGAGGACACCAAGCGGAACGCCGCTATCATCTCCATGCTTCGCTCGGGGCAAAGCTGGAATACCATTATTCAGGCCACGGGCTGCTCTCGGTCCACCCTCTCCAGGCTGGCAAGGAGGCTTGCGGAGGGGGAGACTGAAAAGGTGTCCGCAGCGTAAGCTGTGGATAACTTGGAGGGGTTCGTGGCTGTTACCAGCGTGTCCCTGTGTTGGGGCGTATCTGTATTTTTTTAGATAAAAGAGGAGCAGGTCGCCTTGGACAGCAATGCCTTAGCATATGCACCCACATTGAACCTCCAACAGCACCCAATTCTATACCACTACTGTTCCACCTCCACGCTCCTTTCGATTATTCAACGGAAATGCCTGTGGCTATCAGACGTGAACACGATGAACGACTTTGGGGAAGTCCACTGGGCCTACGATAGGTTTATAGAGGCAGCGAATACAGTCCTGGACCAAGTGGGTAGGGACTTCGTTGAGCTGGTGGACGAGATAATAAGCACCAGCCAACTCCGGCTCCTGCCGACGCTATGCGCCTTCTCCACTGATGGCGACGTCCTTAGCCAGTGGAGGGCCTACGCGGATGATGGTGCTGGGGTCGCTATCGGGTTCGATGCAAAGAAGATCGCGTCTCTATCCATCCGCATCGCCCCGATAGAATACTCAAGGGAAAAGCAGGTGGAGCATTTCTGCACATGGCTCCTTGCCGCGCATGAGGTTTACGGAACGCTGCCCGAAAAAGAGAAAAGGAAATTCCTATTCGAGATGGGCACCTACTTCTCAATGGACATGACGTTCTACAAGAACCCTGCATTCTCCGAAGAGAAGGAAGTCCGCATCATGAGGGCGTTGAATGTAAAGGTCAGCGAGAGCGGTCAGTGGACGCTAGAAGACGGCGGTGGGTCAGGTGAGAAGGTCAGCAAGAAAAAGCTCCCTGTGTTATTTAGGGCAGCACGGAACGGGGGCGTGGTTTCATACGTGGAACTTCCCTTGGGTGGTTTAGGAGCAGAGGTGATCACGGATATAGTTGTTGGACCGAAGAGCCCGAACGGGGGAAATGAAATCTCAATGGCCCTCAACGCCGCTGGCTTCAGGAACGTGGCAATTCGACCGTCCACCGCTACATATCGATAGGGTCATCGTCAGGTGAACGATTAGTGGCAAGAAAGCCAATCCCACAGGCGACGCAAGACGCAATCTTCGTGAAGTCGAGGAGACGATGCTGTGTCTGCTTCGGCTTGTCTCGTGACATGAGCCTCAAAGCTGGCCAAATCGCTCACCTAGACAGGAATGCTGCCAATCCTTCCGAGGACAACTTAGCCTTCATGTGTTTCGTCCATCATGATCAGTACGACAGTACGACCCGGCAAAGCAAAAATCTCACGGTTAGAGAGGTGAAATTCTATCGAGATGAGCTTTATTCGGATGTCGAGATATATTTCGGCTTGGGCGGCTTTATGGGAAGAATTTGGCTTTGGCTGATAGATAGAAGAGCAAGGCGTCTACGATGACCATAGCAGGACACTATATCCGAACCGGTCAGAGCGAAAGCGCAGAGCTGCGAATAACACCTTCAATGGCAGTAGATGGAAGATATCATATAGATGGGATGGCTTTATGGGGGGAAAGGCGTCCAGGCGGGCCAAACATTGGTATCCTTGACTTCTCTGCTGACCTTGAGGGGAGCACCATTCAGCACTCCGAGGACGAGGAACGGGGGCACAGCATCGTCCTCACTTTCTCTGATGATTTCCTGATGGTGACGGAGGAGAATTGGCTGGGTATTTACGGGATGAACGTTAACTTCATCGGCACGTACCGGAGAGCCGGCTTGGTCAGGGGCAAATTACGCGCCTTGCGACTAGCGTTTAGCCGTCTCCTACAGTAGTCGCTTGCTACGTAGCACTAGCTGCTCTCGGGTCGATTTTTCCAAACCTTGAGCATCGCCTGTATTCGCGGCTGGACACGCCTTCGGGCCTCCTCCCTGTCCATCCCATGGAGCAACAGGCTCTCATATTCCGTCATCTGGTGACGCAAGAGGCCATCCATGGTGATGCCTACGGCGCGACCCAGCTTCACACCGGGCGTCCATTCCTTGCGCGAGACCTCCTTTGCGAAGAACTCCACGGCGAACTCGGGGCATCCTGGGTGCTTCTTGCGGATATGCCGAGCGACCACATCGAAAGGGAAGATGGTCATCCGTTCTCGGCCACCAAGGATGGCAGGCGGACAGCCTCGACACATGCCCTGGCTTGTTCGATAGCAGGCCCAGCGGAATACACCCCGAGCGTCATACCTTGCCGCTTATGGCCCACTACAGCCGCAATGATGCTCTCCGGTTGGCCCGCTCTCTCTGCTTGGGTGATAAACCAGCGGCGGAACGAGTGGAAATTGATTAGGGACCGCCGCCGCCCATCTAGTTCTTCCCGGACACCTATTGAACGGGCATAGGCCGTGAACTGGTTTGAGGTTTTGAATGACCGCTCTCGCTTCGTTTCCACCTTCTGCGGTCCTGGCCACTCAGGGAAAAATGGATCATCCGGCTTTTTGTCCTTGGTCCGCCGCTCTACTATTTCCATCAAATCGGGATGGATGGGGCATAGCCGCTCCGCCTTCTCCTTCTTCTGAGGCTTGAAGACAAAAACACCATCCTCTCGACAATCTTTCACCCGCAAGCAGACAATGGGGTCCAGGCGGCAACCCGTGAGAGCCGCGATACGCATAAGGTCGTGCATGGCCTGGGTAGTGTCGCCCTTGAGCAGCTTCACCATCTCCTCGTCGGTAAATGGCCGTTCTTTCTCGTCGTGAGCCACAGGAGGAGGAACCAAGGCCAGACCACGCCATACGTCTATCGGAACCTCTTCCCGCTTCTCCAGCCATTGCCAGAAACGCGAGAGCCGATTGATATACTTGTTCAGCGTGACTGGGGAAAGTTTGGGCTCCAAGCCCTGGAGATCATCCACGAAGCGGACTGCCGCTTTCTTAGTCGGAAACGATTGAAGAAACGGCTCGACATTATTCTCATCGCACCACCGTTTCAATAGCTTGATCGCCCGCTCATCGTCAGCCTTTGTGCGCGGCTTCACCTGGAGCTGGCCCATGTACTGACTGTGAAGCTCATCGAATGCCGTAGCTTCCCCCGCGACCATCTTGGCGAACCGCTGAGCCTGCTTGACCTTCCTCGACTCGAACAACGGCTCCTCTTCGCCGGTGATTGGGTCCACGTCGATGCCGATGGGCTTCCCTAGAACCGCTTCGATGGCGACACCTATGCCCGCGTCGATAGCATCTAGCTCCCTATCGGTTGCTGCTCGCTGCCGCTGCCGATGGAACTCAACAGCGACGGACCGCAAATCACCCATGCCTTCTGCGGCTGCGGCCTCGACTATCCGTGCGCGCATCTCGTTGACGATTGGCCACTTGAGCTGGTTCGCGATTACGAGACTGTCGGTGTTGAGAGGATGCTTCAATCTCGAAGCACGGAGCCGAGCCTGGAGCACCCTAGGAACCGCAACGGAAACCCTCCATTTGCCCCTGTGCTGCTCCAGATATTGCCGGTCGTTTGCTGCTGATCTCGCCATTAAATGCCTGTTGCGTACCCCAGTACGTACCCCATTGACGTACCATCATGGCGTTGGTATATCGCAACAATCTTGATTTTCAACGGATAATTTGGATGGCAGGTTACTCCCCGCTTAGCTCCACCAAACCCTCTCGGAAACATGTAAACGTTGATCGCCCCGGCCGGAACGCCTGTTTGGCGTTGCCCTATCTCGCCAGCATGCCGGCGTGCGGGCGATGCTTCCTCGGGTTATGAGCGTGTTTGCGAGAAATCCGTACCGGCCGGTTGCGAAGTGCCTTCTGGCGCTCGGCCTTTCGCTCCAGTTCGGCCACGCTCGTGCATGCCAGGTTGTCGACGGCAAGCTCGTCCAGATATTGCTGGCGACGCGCGCCGGCCATCTGGCGGACGACGACGGCGAAAATGCCGGCCAGAACCGCAACGATTGCCAGAACGAACATTAGAGCGACCATGAGCGCCTCCTGTCACCGCGATAACGTGCGGAGCTGGATAAAGTTCGGCAATTGTAGTCCGAGGGCGTTCACATCGCATCACATCCCTTTGCCCGAGGGCCTTCGCTCAAAGGTGATCCTGCACAGGACTTCCTGCTCAAGCCATCCTGCCCGGGGCACGGGCATGGCGGCGATCGAGCCAGGCGGCACCCTGGAGCGCGGCCAGGATGATCGCCACGCCGATGACCACCCTCGCCTCGGGCACTTCGTCGAAGAAGACGTAGCCGGTGACCGTCACGAAGACGATCGAGAGGTAACCGACGGGGGCGAGCACGCTTGCATCGGCGACGCGATAGGCGCGCAGGAAACAATATTGGCCGAGCTGGGCGAGAAAGCCGATGCCGAGCAGCGGGATCCAGTCGAAGGGCAAAACGGGCTGCCAGGTGAAGACCGCGGGCACGGCGGTGATGACCGCGAGGCCGACGGTGTAGAAGACCATCATCACGGTGGTGTTCTCGTCCTTCAGCGCGCGGGTCTGGATGATCGCCAGCGAACCGAAGACGACGGAGACCAGCACCACAAGCACTTCGACATTAAAGCTCGACGTGCCGGGCGCCATGACGATCAATACACCGATAAAGGCGAAGCCGGCGCCGAGCCAGCGGATGCGGCTCACCGTCTCGCCGAGCATGGCGACCGCCATGGCCATGGTGATCAGCGGCCGGGAGAAACCGACCGCATTGACCATGGCGAGCGGCAGCATGGTGATGGCGAGAAAATTGCTGGTCAGCGCCACCGCATTGCAGGAAATGCGAAAGATGTTGCGCCACGGGTGCTTGACCCGGCGCATCTCAGCGCGGTGCCGCCAGATCAGCGGCAGGATGAACAATAGCCCGATCATCGCCCGGATGAAGACGAGCTGGAAGGCGGGATAGGCGGCGCCTTGTGCCTTGACCAGCGCCGTCATGCCGCCGGAGACCAGTGTCATGTCGAGGAGCAGCCAGCCGATGCCGATTCGGGCGTTCGAGGCCCGCTCGTTTTCCGGCCCTGGCGCTGCCTGCGTGTTCACGCCGGCTGCACGAGGTTCGCCATCAGCCGGAAGGCGCCGGGGACGAGCTTGTCGAGCTGGTGATGCAGCACGAGGCTGGTATGGGTATGGCGGCCGCGGCCGATGGCGGCGGAGATCAGCGCGCCCTTGAGCGGCTGTTCGTCGGCATCGTGCATGGCCAGAAGCGGCTCGTAGGCATCGTCCCAGCGGGAGACGAAATAGAGGCCGCGCTCCTTGTCCCATCCCTGCCAATCTTCCGGGCCGATGGCGTTCGGCCCCTTGAGCAGGACATGGTCGGGGGCGAGCACCGTGACTTCGGCCCTCGGATCGGTGACCCGCCAGCGCAGCGACGGCGAGCCGATCTCGATGCGGCGGGCTGGCGTCTCGTTCGGGTCCCAGCCATCCGTCGGGCGATGATAAAGGGTCACCAGGTGGCCGCCCTCTTCGACGAAGCGGTGCAGGCGCTGGGTGGCGGCGGCAAGGTCCTTGCGGATGCCGAAGGCGAAGATACCGACAACGATGGTGGTGAAGCGCGACAGATCGCCGGAGAGGGATTGCGCGTCGAGTTCCGTCACGTCGAGGCCCATGCGGGCGAGCCACTGGCCGACGCGATCGGCACCGCCGCCGACATAACCGATGCGGGCGCCTTCCGGCAGCTTCAAATCAATGGACAGGATTTTCAGCGTTGCAGGGGCACGGAAGGCGGTGCGACCGATATGGCGATAGGCGATCGGCGTGACCTGGAAGGCCGCGCGGCCGCCGATCTGCGGCTCGAGCTCGACGAGACCGGGCCTCACCGCATCGGTCGAGGAAGCGATCCAGCCGCTATCTGTTTTTTTCATCATCCAGCCGGCGGGCGTCTTGAACGAGACCGGCGCGTCGATGCCGGTGAGCTTGGCCTCGATCGGCCATTCCGTCTGCTTGGTGCCCAGGGGGACGAGCAGCGCATCCGGCAGCAGGGTCAGCGACTGAGCCGGCATCACCGCGAAAGGTTCTTCGAGATCGAAGGTGCCCGTGGCGATCCGTCCGCCGATCTCGGCCGAAACCTCCACATGCGCATGGCCATTGCCGCCGAGCGCCGACCATGCGGGCAGGTAGAGGCTGGAGAGCGGCGCGTCCGCAGCGGCGGTCAGGGAGAGTACGCCCTCGCCGGCAAGCGACTGGACAGAAGACGAGACACCCGACGGCAGGACCGAGAGGACACCGACCCATTGGTCAGACGCACCTTCACCGAACTCCACGGTGAGGGTGGCAGTCCCGCCGGGGGAAATGACAGGGGGATCGGCATAGGCGCGCTCGAAGATCGCCGCCGCCTCGAGAATCGCGGCATCGATTTCCCGCTGCTTGCGGACGATGCGATGGCCGTGCAGCTCCTTGAAGCCCTCGGGCGCCACGGTCCCGACCGCATCCAGCCAGCCGGCGGCCTCGGTGAGCGCATCGATGATCGCGTCGCGATCGGGAAAGGCTGCGAGGGCCACGGAAATGGCGGCGTCGGCGGAGCGCAGGGCTTCGGCGACATTGGTGGGCAGGTTGCGGATGTCTGCAAGCAGCGAAAGCGACGCCGGCAGGTTCTCCAGAATGGATCGTTCGCCATGTGAGCCGGCGACGGAGAGTTTCAGGTGGAGTTCCCAGGCGGTTTCCGGCCGCTTCGGCCAGCGCCCCATGCCCTGGGACGCATGAAAATACCGCGACCATTCGCCGATCCGGTCGTAGTCCGCGCCGGTGGCCGGATCTCGCCCATCGGCCACAACCGTTAGCGTCGTATCCGGCGGCGGCACCTCGTCGTCATAGGTATCGCCGCCGCCGGACCAGGCCGGCAGGTAATATTTGGCGACCATCCACGGCTTCAGGCCTTCGGCGAAATGTTCGGTATAGGCGTTGGGGTCGGCGGCGAGCGTTATCGCTGTTTCGGCGGCGCGGGTCATGGCGCGGTGGTGGCCATGCTGGCCGGGCACGTCGAGGAAGGTCGGGATGACGATATCCGGCCGTTCCATGCGGTAGGCGCGCACCAGGCGCTCGACGATGCGGGCCTCTCCCCAGCGGGTGAAGGTCGCGTCGCCATCCTTGGAGAAACCGAAATCATGCACCGGATCGGTGGGGCCGTGGCCGAGCCAGGAGACGTCGCTGTCGATCGCACGGGCGGCTTCTTCCAGCTCGCGGGAGCGGATGACGCCGAGCGGGCCGAGACGTTCGGGACCGAGCGCGTTCTGGCCACCCTCGCCGCGCGTCGAGCAGGCGATGATGACGCGCATGCCGAGCCCAAGGCGGAACCAGGCGAGCATGCCGTTCTGCTCGTCGTCCGGATGGGCGCCGGTATTCATCATCGTGACCGTCGACTTCAGCCGCGACAGCTTGCGGTGGAGCCGGACGAGCGAGGGATCGGCCATCTGCCGTTCGATGCGTTCGCGGGCGGTCAGCATGAAAGGTCCTCCAATAGGTCAGGCGGAAATATCGGCAAGTGCTGCAAGCGAGGTTTCGAGCTTGGGCGTCACCATGTCGAAAAGCGGAAGGGCGGCAGCGCCGAGTGCGGCAGTCAACTGCCCGGTCTGGCCGCGCAGCACGCGCGGCAGGTCGCGCTGTCTGCGGCTGGCGACCGAGGTCGGCAGATTGCCCATGCGCGCGACGATGTCCTCGATGATCGCATCCGGCAGCGCTCCACCGAGGATGACGGTCTGCGGATCGAGGATGTTTTCGAGCATGGCGACCATCGGACCGAGATAGGTGGCGGCCTCGTCGATCCATTCATCGACGACCGGGTGGCGGTCGGCATGGAGCTTTTCCAGATCGGAAAACTCGGTGTCGGAAATGCCGACGCAGCTCAGCTTTTCCTTGAGCACATAGGCGGACACATAACCTTCCAGGCAGCCGAGCTGGCCGCAGGACGGACACGGCCTGCCCTTCGGCACGACGGTAACGTGGCCGATCTCGCCGGCATTGCCGAAGGCACCGCGATAGGGCGCACCGTCCTGGATGATGCCGAGGCCGATACCGACGCCGAAATAGATCATGCAGAAATTGGAGATCGCCAGACCCGCGCCGAACAGCCGCTCGCCGACGGCCGCGGCCGTCGCGTCGTTTTCGACGATGACCGAATGACCGCAGGCTTCGCTGAGCGCCTGGGCGGCGTCGAGGCCTGCCCAGCCCGGCAGCGTCGTCGGGCCGACCGAGGTCATGCCGTCGATCTCGAACGGACCGGGCATGACGACGCCGGTGCCGAGCAGCCTGGTGCCGGCCAGTTTCGTGACAGCGGCCAGCTCCGCCGCGAAGGCCGACAGGATATGCCCGGGAGTGGTGTCCTTGAGCGGCGTGATGCGCTTTGCCCTCAGGCCGCCGGAGAGATCGAGCGCCACCGTCACCATGTGGTCGGCGGCGATTTCGACACCGATGGTGGCGCCGCCTTCCGGGTTGACCGCAAACTGGATCGGGGGCTGGCCGCGGCCGGATTTGAGCCGGCCCATTTCCATCAGCAGGCCCTCGCCGACCAGCTCGTCGACGATGTTGGCGACCGCCTGGGGCGTCAGCTGGGTCAGCTTGGCAATATGGGCACGGCCCAGCGAGCCATGGCGGCGCACCACATCCAGCACGACGCGGCGGTTGTGCTCGCGGCTCCGTTCGGGGTTCTTGCCGATAGCCACCGGGTGTGTGCCGATCGTGTGTATGGTCATTTCGCCACCTTCGGTTGGCGGAATTCATAACGCCGGAAAACCGTTTCCCGCAATAGAATAATTCAAGTAAATTATCTTATTGACAAACGGCAGCACTCAGGAAAGCGTAGGGAAGGCTGAGGCGAAGGGTGCCGCAGCGCGTCTGAGGGAGGATTGCCTCCCGAACCAATAAACGCACCGGACCGCAGGCCGCGACCGGATGCAGGGAACAATCAGACCCCAAGACCGGAGTACCCGGCGGGGCAAATGGAGGCTCACATGCGCAAGGCAACTTTGTTCGCCGGTCTCGTCGCCGGTTTCAGCACGTTCGCATTCAATGCCGCACAGGCGGTGGAAATCGAATACTGGCAGTATGTCTTCGATACGCGCGTGAAGGCGATGGACCAGCTCATCACCGAGTTCCAGAAGGCCAATCCCGGCATCACGGTCAAGCAGGTCACCTTCCCCTATGCCGACTACCAGACGCGCGTGATCGCCGCCAACATGGCCGGCAACGGTCCTGACGTCATGCAGCTCTTCTACGGCTGGCTCGACAAGTTCGTCGCCGGCGGCCTGCTCGCCCCGCTGCCGAAGGACGCCTTCCCGCATGCCAAGATCGAAAGCGACTTCTTCCCGATCGTCAAGGCGATGAAGCGTGGCGATGAGTATTACGGACTGCCGACCGCCGTGCGCTCGCTCGCCCTGTTCTACAACAAGAAGCTCTTCACCGAGGCCGGCCTCGACCCCAACAACCCGCCGAAGACGCTCGACGAATACGTCGCCGCCGCCCAGAAGATCGCCAAGCGCGACGCTTCCGGCAACCTCACCGTCGAAGGTTCGACGCTCGACATGGGCGGCCAGGACCACCAGTGGTGGCGCGAGGTGCTGATCCGCCAGTTCGGCGGCGTGCCCTATACCGACAACGACCAGAAGGTCGCCTATAACAGCGAAGCCGGCATCAAGGCGCTGAAATTCTACACCAGCCTGCAGATCGAGAAGAAGATCGGCGCGGCCGGCTTCATGGACGAAGGCCAGGCTGCCTTCCGTGGCGGCAAGGCCGGCATGACCATCGACGGCACCTTCCGCCTCGGCGCCTTCAAGAGCATCAAGGACTTCGAATGGGGCGTGACCGAACTGCCGGCCAATGCGCAGGGCGTGCGGTCCAACTATGCCAGCTATTTCGCCAACGGCATCAGCGCCAAGGCGAAGGGCGAGGAGCTCGAAGCCTCCAAGAAGTTCCTGGCCTACATCATCTCGCCGGCCGCCATGGACATCTGGCTGAAGACCGTCGGCGAGCTGCCGGCGCTCCGCTCCGCAGCGCTCACCGAGACCAACCTCAAGGACCCGATCTACGCACCGTTCCTGAAGGGCCTGGAATACGCTCACACCACACTGTTCATGGATGAGCAGGCCCAGCGCCAGAACGCCATCGACATGGCAAACCGCGTGCTGCTGCAGGGCCAGTCCGTCGAGGATTCGATCAAGCAGGCGGCCGCCGCCGAGCAGGAAATCATCGACGCGGCCAAGCCGTAAGCCACGGAGCCGGTCATGGCAGCGATTGAACAGCAGGGGGCGGCATCCGGCCGCCCCGGCGGATCCCCAGAGACATCCTTTGGCGACCGCTTTTCCATGCGGACGCGGCGCCTCGTCTGGGTCTGGAGTTTCCTTGCCCTGCCGATCCTCTTCTACGCGATCATCCGCTTCTATCCGACATTCCAGGCCTTCTACCTGTCGTTCACCAACTGGGACCTGCTGCGGCCGGCGAAACTGATCGGGTTCGCCAACTACATCAAGCTGTTCAAGGACCCGCAGTTCTGGAAGGTGTTCAAGAACACCTTCACCTACCTGATCATCGGCACGCCGATCAGCCTCGTCACCGCCTTCACGATCGCCTTCTTCCTCGATCGCGTCCGTTTCATGCACAACTTCATCCGGGCGCTGTATTTCCTGCCGTTCCTGACCACGGCCGCGGCGATGGCCTGGGTCTGGCGCTGGTTCTACCAGCCGCCGCCGATCGGCGTCATCAACGACGTGTTCAGCATGCTCGGCATTCCGCAGCAGCCGTTCATCCGCTCCACCGACCAGGCGCTGTTCTCGATCATGGTGACGGCGATCTGGGCCGGGTTAGGCTTCCAGATCATCATCTTCATGGCCGGCCTGCGCGCCATTCCGAGCACGTTCTACGAGGCGGCACGGATCGACGGGCTCGGCGAATGGGCGATCCTGCGCAAGATCACCCTGCCGCTCCTGAAACCCACCACCGTCTTCCTCGTGGTGTTCTCGTCGATCGGCTTCCTGCGCATCTTCGACCAGGTCTACAACATGACCACCAACGATCCCGGCGGACCGCTCGGATCGACCAAGCCTCTGGTGCTGATGATCTACCAGACCGCCTTCAACTCCTATGCGATGGGTTACGCGGCGGCGCAGACGGTGGTGCTGTTCACCATCCTGCTGATCGTCTCGCTGCTGCAGCTCTGGATCCTGAGGGAAAAGAAATGAGCGAAGCCACTCCCCTCAGCCACGGCAAGGTGCGCCCCGGCCTGATCGTCACCTGGACCATCCTGTTCATCGGCGGCCTGATCATGGTGTCGCCGATCGCCTTCATGTTCTCGACCTCGCTGAAGACGGCAGACCAGATCTACGACCTGCGGCTCATTCCGGCAGCGCCGACGCTTGCGAACTATATCTCGGTGCTGGCCGACGGTCGTTTCCTGCGCTGGTTCTTCAATTCGACGCTGATCGCGGTCCTCGTCACACTGTCGAACTGCTTCTTCGACAGCCTAGTCGGTTATACGCTCGCCAAGTTCGAGTTCCGCGGCCGTTACTTCATCTTCCTCGCCATCCTCTCGACGCTGATGATCCCGACCGAGATGCTGGTCATCCCTTGGTATCTGATGTCGAGCCAACTCGGCTGGCTGGACAGCTACTGGGGCATCATGTTCCCCGGCATGATGACCGCCTTCGGCACCTTCCTGATGAAGCAGTTCTTCGAGACAGTGCCGAACGACTTCATCGAGGCGGCGCGCGTCGACGGGCTCAACGAATTCCAGATCTGGTGGAAAGTGGCGCTGCCGCTGGTGACGCCGGCGCTTTCGGCGCTCGCGATCTTCACCTTCCTCGGCAACTGGACGGCGTTCTTCTGGCCGCTGATCGTCACCACCAGCAAGGAACTCTATACGCTGCCGGTCGGGCTTTCGAGCTTCGCGGTCGAGCAGTCCATCCAGTGGGAAATGATCATGACGGGTGCGGCGATCGCCACCCTTCCCACGCTTCTCGTCTTCCTCGTCCTGCAGCGCTACATCGTCCGCGGTGTGATGCTGGCAGGCCTGAAAGGATAAAACCATGGCGGACATCAACCCGCGCCTTTCCGACACCAGCAAGTTCCCCGATCCGGTCTACAAGGAAACGGTACTGCGCCCGCTCTTCGACGGCGCCAAGAGCCACCATGTGGACGGTTTTCGCCGGATCGACCGGGCGCATCTCGTGATGCTGGTCGAAACGGGCATCCTCGACAAAGAGCTGGCGGCCAAGATTGCCAACGCGCTTGTGGCGATCGACACGGAAATCGACCCGTCGAAACTCGTTTATACCGGCGAGGTGGAGGACTTCTTCTTCCTGATCGAAAAGGAGCTGAAGGCCCGTATCGGCGTCGATATCGCCGGGCGCCTGCATACCGCCCGGTCGCGCAACGACATCGACCACACGCTCTTCAAGCTCGGCCTCAAGGACAAGATCGATGCGCTGATGGGCAAGGCCCGCAAGCTGCTGGCCGCGATGATCGAGACCGCCGAGCGTGAGAAGGCGACGCTGATCGTTGCCTATACCCATGGCCAGCCGGCCCAGCCGACCACGTTCGGGCACTATCTCTCCGCCGCGATCGAAGTGCTGGTCCGCGATATCGAGCGGTTCGCCGAAGCCCGGAAAATCGTCGACCTGTCGCCGATGGGCGCTGCCGCGATCACCACGTCGGGCTTCCCGATCGACCGTGCCCGTGTCGCCGAACTGCTCGGCTTTTCCGCGCCGCTCAGAAATTCCTATTCCTGTATCGCGGCCGTGGACTATACGACCTCTACCTATTCGGCGATCGAGCTGATGTTCCTGCATCTCGGCCGCCTGATCCAGGATTTCCAGTTCTGGACGAGCTTCGAGGTCGGCCAGATCTACGTGCCGAACGCGCTGGTGCAGATCTCCTCGATCATGCCGCAGAAGCGCAATCCGGTGCCGATCGAGCATCTCCGCCACCTCGCCAGCCAGACGATGGGCCGGGCCCGCACCGTGCTCGACGTGATGCACAACACGCCCTTCACCGACATGAACGACAGTGAGGGCGAAACGCAGGGCATGGGCTACGAGGCCTTCGCCTCCGCCTCCCGCGTGCTCGACCTGCTCGCCGCGCTGATCAGCCAGATCAGCATCGATCCGGAACGGGTGGACCAGAATATCCGCCGGTCCTGCATCACCATCACAGAGCTTGCGGACTCGCTCGTTCGGATCGAGGGCCTTTCGTTCCGCGAGGCGCATGAGATTGCCGCGGCGACGGCCAAGAGCGTCGTCGTAGCCAAGGGCGACCTGCCGAATGACGGCTACGAGCCCTTCCTCAAGGCCTTCGAACATTCGGTCGGCCGCAAGCCTTCCGTCGATCTCCAGAAGTTCAGGCAAATCGTCTCGCCCGAACATTTCGTCGCCGTGCGCGCCCGTTTCGGCGGCCCCGCGCCAGAGCCGATGCAGGCCGCGATCGCTGCCTACCGCGAGAAGCTCGCGGCCTTCGAAGCCGAAGCCAAGAAGGCAGCCGATCATGAGGCCAAGGCGGCCGCCGAACTGAACCGGAAATTCACCGCCCTGACGGGAGCCCGCTGATGGCGACGATCGAACTTGAAAAATTGGTGAAGCGCTACGGCAAGGTCGAGGCCGTCAAGGGCATCGACCTGTCGATCGCCGACGGCGAATTCGTCGTCTTCGTCGGCCCGTCCGGCTGCGGCAAGTCGACGACGCTCAGGATGATTGCGGGACTTGAAGAAATTTCGGGCGGGACGCTGAAGATCGGCTCGGAAGTGGTCAACGAACGCGAGCCGAAGCAGCGCAACATCGCCATGGTGTTCCAGAACTATGCGATCTATCCGCATATGACGGTGCGCCAGAATATCGGTTTCGGCCTTTACACGTCAAAACTCGACAAGGCCGAGAAGGACAAGCGGATCGAGGCGGCCGGCAAGATCCTCGGCCTCGAAGCGCTGCTCGACCGCCGGCCGGCCGCACTTTCCGGCGGCCAGCGCCAGCGCGTCGCGATCGGCCGGGCCATGGTGCGCGACCCCTCCGCCTTCCTGTTCGACGAGCCGCTTTCCAACCTCGACGCCCAGCTCCGCGCCCAGATGCGCATCGAGATCAAGCGGCTGCACCAGCGGCTGAAGACCACCACCGTCTACGTGACCCACGACCAGATCGAGGCCATGACCATGGCCGACCGGATCGTGGTGATGAAGGATGGCGTGATCCTGCAGGTCGGGACGCCTTCGGAGCTATACGACGCGCCGGTCGACGTGTTCACCGCCCGCTTCATCGGCAGCCCTTCGATGAACCTCGTGCGCGGCCGTCGGAAGGGATCGAGCGCGGAAATGGCGCCTGTTGGCGACATCCTGATCGGCGTGCGGCCGCATGACCTGATCGCGCATGCGACGGTGACCGGCAGCAGTGGTTTCACGGTGACTGGGACGGTCTCCGCTGTCGAACCCCTGGGGCCGGAAACGCTTGTGCATCTGGACGTGGCCGACACCCCAATCATCGCCACCGTGCGCGAAAAATTCGTGCCGGCCGTCGGAAGTACGCTTACCTGCGAAGCCGCCCCCGGCGACCTCTACCTCTTCGATGCCAGCACAGAGAGATTTCTGGGCCGTTCATGATGACGCATGCAGAGACCAGATCCGCGGTGCTCAGCATCGGCCGGATCTATTGCGACCTGATTTTCACGGGTCTCGACCACCTGCCGGTGCTCGGGCGCGAGATCTATGCCGGCGGCATGGAGATCGCGGCCGGTGGCGGCGGCTTCATCGCGGCCGCGCATCTTGCCCATGCGGGCCGCAAGGTGGCGCTGGCCGCCCGGCTCGGCACGGATTCGTTGTCGGCCGGCGTCGAAGAGCAGATCAGGGACAGCGGCGTCGATCTGCGCTTCATCGAACATGCGGAAGATGCGGGGCCGCAGGTGACGGTCGCGGCCGTGGTCGGCCAGGACCGCGCCTTCCTCACCCGCCGTGCCGGGCCTGCACTGCCTGCGACGCTTGAGGCGGCGCTCGACTGGGACGAAGCGCGCCACCTGCACATCGCCGAATATGCGACGCTGCACGAAATCCCGGATCTCGTTTCCCGCGCCAAGGAAAAGGGCCTCACCGTCTCGCTCGATCCGAGCTGGGATGCGACCTTGATCTACGACCCCGATCTGCTGCGGGCCTGCGAGGGCGTCGATCTGTTCCTGCCCAATCTCGAAGAGGCGGAAGCGATCACCGGCTCGGCCTATCCGGAAGTTGCGATCCGCAAACTATCGCTCGCCTTTCCGATGGTCCTGCTGAAGGGGGGCGCGGAAGGCGCCTGGCTGATATCGAACGGCCGGATGCTGCATGCGCCGGCGGAAACCGTGCCGGTGATCGATACGACCGGCGCCGGCGACGCCTGCAATGCCGGCTTCATCGATGCCTGGCTGGACGGGGCGTCCGAAGAGACCTGCCTGAAGGCAGGCATCCGTTTCGGCAGCCGGGCCGTGCAGGCGGCCGGCGGCGCGAAGCTGCTGGCGAGCACCGATTAAAGCAATTCCAGGGAAAGCGCAGCGGTTTCCCTGGAATGCGAATGAAAAAGCCCTCAGACGATGGCGCGGTCGTTGGCGTCGAAGCGATGCAGGCTCGCCCTGTCCGGCGTCGCGAACACCACGTCGTCGGGCGCATAGGCGTGTTCGCCGAACAGGCGGACGGTCAGAAGGCCGGTCGCCTCGGTTTCCAGATAGACGATCGTGTCGGCGCCGAGATGTTCGACATGGATCACCTTGCCCTTCCAGTCGCCGCTTTCGCGCGACAGGGCAATATGTTCGGGGCGGACGCCGATCGTCTTTGCGCCTGACTGGCTAAGTTTTTCCGCCGGGATGAAATTCATCTGCGGCGAGCCGATGAAACCGGCGACGAAGACATTGGCGGGCTTGTTATAAAGTTCCATCGGCGAGCCGATCTGCTCGATCGCGCCGGCATTCAGCACGACGATCTTGTCGGCCAGCGTCATCGCCTCGACCTGGTCGTGGGTGACGTAGATCATCGTCGCCTTCAGCCGCCGGTGCAGGCCGGCGATCTCCAGGCGGGTCTGGACGCGCAGGGCCGCGTCGAGGTTCGACAGCGGTTCGTCGAACAGGAAGAGTTTCGGCTCGCGCACGATGGCGCGACCGATCGCGACGCGCTGGCGCTGGCCGCCGGAAAGCTCGGCCGGGCGGCGGGCAAGATAGGGATCGAGCGACAGCATGGTTGAAGCCTTGGCGACGCGGGTATCGATCTCCGCCTTTTCGGTCCCCGCCTGCTTGAGGCCGAGGCCCATATTGTCCTTGACCGTCAGGTGCGGATAAAGCGCATAGGACTGGAAGACCATGGCGATGCCGCGCTTGGCGGGCGGGGTCGTCGCCATTTCCTGGCCGTCGATGCGGATCGAGCCGGACGTTGCGTCCTCGAGGCCGGCGATGACCCGCAGCAGCGTGGACTTGCCGCAGCCGGACGGGCCGACGAAGATCACGAACTCGCCGTCCTTGACCTCCAGGTCGATGCCTTTCAGCACCTCGTTGCTGCCAAAGGCCTTGCGGATGGATTTCAGTTGAAGCGAACCCAAGGGCGTTTTCCTTACAAACCGGGCTGTCAGAGGCGGACGGGCGCGCCGGTGCGCACGCTTTCGTCCGCCGCGAGGCAGATGCGCAGCGACTGGACGGCGTCGTCCATGTGCCGGGTGAGATCGATATTCTCGCGGATCGCCTTCAGCACATAGGCCTGTTCGAGATCGCAGAGCTTCTGGTGATCCGGCTCGCCGGTCATGGCGAGATCCTCGTCGCGCCGGACGAACTGGCCGTCCGGGCCGGTTTCGGCGGAATGGACACGGATGACCGAGGTCTTGGTATGGGTGTCGATATCGTCGGATTTCGCCTTTGCGTCCACCAGGATCGAGACCGAGCCCCTGGGCGACATCACGTCCTTCACGAAGAAGGCCATTTCCGACATCATCGGCCCCCAGCCGGCCTCGTACCAGCCGACCGAGCCGTCCTCGAACAGGACCTGCATATGGCCGTAATTGTACATGTCCGGCGCGACTTCATCCGTCATCCTGAGGCCCATGCCGCGCACCTCGACGGCCCTGGCATCGGTGATCTGGCACCAGACGTCGATGTAGTGGACGCCGCAATCGACGATCGGCGAGGTGGTCTGCATCAGCGCCTTGTGCACATCCCATTTGGCGCCGGAGGACTGCTGGTTGAGGTTCATGCGGAAAACGTAGGGCGGACCCATCTTGCGGGCTTCCTCGATCAGCCGCATCCAGGACGGGTGGTGGCGGAGGATGTAACCGACCACCAGCTTGCGGCCGTGCTTCTTCGCGGCCGCGACGACGCGTTCGGCATCGGCGACGGTGGTCGCCAGCGGCTTTTCGACGAAGACGTCGCAGCCGGCCTCGAAGGCCATCACCGCATAGTCCGCATGGGTGTCGGAATAGGTGTTGATCGAGCAGAGATCCGGCTTGGTCTCGTTCAGCGCCTGCTCGAAATCGGTGAAGAGCGGGTAGGCTTCGAGCCCGGCCGGCAGGTCGCGCAGTGAGCGGTTGACGAGGCCGACGATCTCGAAACCCGGGTTGTCGTGATAGGCGAGCGCATGGCTCCTGCCCATGTTGCCGAGGCCGGCTACGAGGACGCGGATGGGGCGGGTGGACGATGTCACTTGACGGCTCCGGATGTGATGCCGCGGATCAGTTGCCGCGAGAAGATGACGTAGAGAACCATGACCGGCAGGATCGCCAGCGACAGGGCCGAGAGCACCGCGTTCCAGTTGGTGACGAACTGGCCGATGAACATCTGGGCGCCCAGGGTCACCGTCTTGGTCCCCTCGCCCGGCGCAAGGATCAGCGGGAACCAGAGGTCGTTCCAGATCGGGATCATGGTGAAGACCGCGACCGTCGCCATGGCGGGACGCACCAGCGGCAGGACGAGGCGGAAGAAGATCGCATATTCCGACAGCCCGTCGATGCGGCCGGCGCTCTTCAGATCGTCGGAGACGGTGCGCATGAATTCCGACAGGATGAAGATCGCCAGCGGCAGGCCCTGGGCCGTATAGACCAGGATCAGCGACGTCAGCGTGTTGACGAGGCCAGCCGCCACCATGCCCTGCAGGATCGCCACGGTGCCCAATCGGATCGGGATCATGATGCCGAGCGCGAGATAAAGGCCCATCAGCGTATTGCCGCGGAAACGGTATTCGGAGAGCGCGAAGGCGGCCATGGCGCCGAACAGCAGGACAAGCGCGATCGACGCGACTGTCACGATCAGGCTGTTCTGGAAATAACCGACGAAATTGCCCTGGCTCAGTACGGTCTGGTACCCGATCAGGCTGAAGGTCGAGGGGGTTGGCAGGGCCATCGGCTGGCTGAAGATCGCGCTGCGGCTCTTGAACGAGTTGACCAGCGTCAGGAACACCGGAAACAGCGCCACCAGCGTGTAGGCGATCAGCGCCAGGTGGATGAAGGCGGCACGGACGGGGGCGGAGCGGGCTTTCGACATGTCTTTCGCTCCTCTCAGAACTGGTAGCGGCGCATGCGCCGCTGGATGACGAAAAGATAAAGCGCGACGCCGGCGAGGATGATCAGGAACATCACCGCGGCGATGGTGGCGCCCATGGACCGGTCGCCCATCTGGTTCTGGAACCCGAAGAAGGTGCGGTAAAGCAGCGTGCCGAGAATGTCGGTCGAGCCGTTCGGGCCGGCAAGCGCCCCCTGCACCGTGTAGATCAGGTCGAAGGCGTTGAAATTGCCGACGAAGGTCAGCACCGAGACGATGCCGATCGAGGGCAGGATGAGCGGCAGCTTGATCTTCCAGAACTGGCTCCAGCCGGTAATGCCGTCGCATTCGGCCGCTTCCAGCACTTCGTCCGGGATGTTCAAGAGCGCCGCATAGATCAGCATCATCGGGATGCCGACATATTGCCAGACGGAGATCAGCGACACGGCGATCAGCGCGGTTTCGGCCTTGCCGAGCCAAGGCGCGAACGCCCATTTCAGGCCGACCAGATCCATCAGGCTCGGTGCGATGCCCCAGATCGGCGAAAGGATGAGCTTCCAGATGAAGCCGACGATGACGAAGGAGAGCAGCGTCGGCACGAAGATCGCCGAGCGGTAGAAGGCGGCGAACCGCAGGCCCGGCAGCGACAGCATCGCAGCGATCGCAATGCCGACCGGGTTCTGCACCAGCATATGGATGATGAAGAAAACGACGTTGTTGCTGAGCGCATTCCAGAAATCGGCGGAAAGGCGCGGGTCGCCGAACAGCGTCTTGAAATTGTTGAAACCGACGAAGGCGAGCTGGCCCTCGACCATGTTGAACAGCGACAGCCTGAGCGTCTCGATCAGCGGCAGGATCATCACCGCCGTATAGACGAGGAAGGCCGGCGCCAGGAAAACGGCGATATGCCAGCGGATCGGGCGTTTCACCGGAACCGTTTCGATATCGGTTATTTCGGTATCGCTCATGGATGTCGGGTCCGGGTTTGGATTTTAAACTGACTTGGTGGCGATGCCCCTCATCCGCCTGCCGGCACCTTCTCCCCGTTATCACGGGGAGAAGGGATATGCCGCACGGTTTCCGTGCCCTCAAAGGCATGGTGGGGCAAGTCCCCTCTCCCCGCAAGCGGGGAGAGGGGTAGGGTGAGGGGCCGTCTAGAACGGCTTTACTTCGCCGGCTTGTACCAGCTGTCGAGGCCCTTCTGGGTCTCGGCGGCGGCCTGTTCCGGGGTTTGCGTGCCGTTGATGACGTTGGCCGAGACGCGCCACATTTCGAGGTCGAGGTTCGGCTGGCCGCGGCCGACGATGGCCGCGCTCGGGCGGATCGTCTGCTTGCAGTTCTGACGCCAGGAGACGAATTCCTGGGCGAGCGCATCCTGCATCTTCACCGGCGTCGAGTTCAGGCTGAAGAAGCCCGGCGCGGCGTTGGCATAGAGATCGGCGAATTCCGGCGAAGCGACCCAGGAGAGGAATTTCTTGGCGGCTTCGAGGTTCTTGCCCTTGGCGTTGAGGCCGATGCCGATGTCGTTATGGTCGGAAATGTAGCAGGTATCGCCTGCCTTCTTCACCGGCGGCGGGAAGGCGCCCATTTCGAAATCGGCCTGCGCCTTGAACGGGGCGATTTCCCAGGAACCGGCCGGATAGATGGCGGCACGGCCGAGCGTGAACAGGTTCTGGCTGTCCGGATAGGTCTGGGCTTCGAAACCGTCGCCGAGATAGGGCTTCCACTTGGCGAGCGTCTTGTAGGGGTCTACCCAGTCGGCGTCGGTCAGCTTTTCCTTGCCCGCGATCAGCGCCTTGCGGCCGTCCTCGCCCTTCCAGTAGTTCGGGCCGATATTGTAATAGCCCATGGTCGCCGCTTCCCACTGGTCCTTGGTGCCCATGGCGAGCGGGATGTACTTGCCGTCCTTCTTGAACTTTTCGAGGACCGCGAAGAACTCGTCCTCGGTCTTCGGGATCTGGACGCCCGCATCCGCGAAGGCCTTCTTGTTGTAGATGAAGCCGTGGATGACGGAAGCCATCGGAACGCAGAACGTGGTCTTGCCGTCGTCGGTGGTCCAGGCGGACTTGCCGACGTCGGAGAAGTTGGAAATGCCCGGCAGGTCGTTCAGCGGGGCGAGCTGGCCCTTCTGGAACATGGCGAGCGACAGATCGAACGGACGGCAGGTGATGAGGTCGCCCGCGGTGCCGGCTTCGAGCTTGGCGTTGACGGCGGAATTGTATTCCGTCGGCGCCATCGGCGCGAAGGTCACCTTGATGCCGGGGTTCTTGGCCTCGAAGGCGGGAATGATCTTCTGCTGCCAGATCGGCAGGTCATCATTGCGCCAGCTCTCGATGGTGAGCGTCGCGGTCTGTGCCGACGCTCCGGTAGCGACGAAGCCCGCCGGTGCGAGTACGGTCGTGGCAAAAAGAATGCTTTTCAATATGCGTGTCATGATGTTCTCCCTTTTATATGCGCCTTTCAGGCGCGCTTCATGGAACTCTTGGACGCCTGCAATTCGGCAAGCGCTACGCGCAGCACATCTTGCGAACGGGAAAGCAGAGCCTTGGCCGCCTCGACATCCGTCGCTCCGGCTGCGAGCAGGACGGCGATCTTCACCGAACCTTCGGCGGTCTCGATCCAGGCCCTGGCTTCATCGAACCCGATTCCGGCAATATCCGCGACCATGCGGGCGGCGCGGATGCGCAGCTTGCCGTTGTCGGCGCGCAGATTGACCATATGGCCGTCATGGACGTGGCCGAGTTTCACGGCAGTCAGCGTCGACAGCATGTTGAAGGCGATCTTCTGGGCGGTCGCGGCCCCCATGCGGGTGGAGCCGGCGACGACTTCCGGCGGCGTTTCGAGCAGGATCGCCGCATCGGCGCCTTCGAACAGCCTTGCGCCGGCATTGTTGGCCATCGCCACCAGCCTTGCGCCGCGGCGTTTTGCGGTCTCGGCAACCGCCACCGTATAGGGCGTCGAACCGCTCGCGGAAACGCAGATGACGCAATCCGCCGCGTCGACGACATCGGCGTCGCGTTCGCCGAGCGACGCGTCGTCCTCGGGGCCGCCCGGCAGGTCGGCTATGCCCGGAAGGCCGCCGGCAAAAAGAATGGCGATCTGCTCGGGCGGGATGCCGTAGGTGCCGGGAAGTTCCATCGCATCGGCCATCGCGACAAGGCCGGCACTGCCGGCACCGGCATAGATCACCTTGCCGCCTGACTTCAAAGCCTCAGCGACGAGCTCGGCCGCCCTGGCTATCGCCGGGATGGCGGGATCGACGACCTCTGCCGCCGCCTGCTGACCGGATGCGAGAAGCGCAAGAATCTCGGCGGATGCGAGCGTATCAAGCCCCTCCGCTTTCCCATGTCTCGCTTCGGTGGCAGTTCTGCTCATCCGACGTCTCCCTCTACCAAAATGATGCCAAAAAAATACCAATTGTCCAGAAGGAAAATTAACTTTTATGAACGGATCGGTAATTTTGGCGGAAACATATGAAAATAATGCAGCATTTTCAATTCACTGAAAGCCGCAACCTGAGTTTTTTGAAATCACGCTTGGTTATTGGTACTTTTTTGGTATTATATGGGCGGAGGTATCCATGGCGGCCTATTTTATCGGAATCGATGGTGGTGGAACAAGTTGCCGTGCGGCGTTGGCTGACGGAAATGGCACCATCCTTGGCCGCGGCAAGAGCGGCGCCTCCAATATCCTGACCGACCCCGATACAGCCCTGAAGCATATTGCCGAGGCGTCCCGCCTCGCCTTTGCGGAAGCGGGACTGGAGCCCGACCTCTCCACCACGTCTGCCGTTCTCGGCCTTGCCGGCAACAATGTCGGCGATGCGGTGAGTTACGTGCAGGCACGGCTGCCTTTCAGACAATCGGATATCGTGTCCGACGGCGTCATCGCGCTGCAGGGCGCGATCGGCGACGAGGACGGGGCGATCGGCATCGTCGGCACCGGCACGGTTTATATCGCCCGGCATCAGGGCAGGCTGCATTCGGTTGCCGGCTGGGGTTTCCAGGTCAGCGATCTCGGCAGCGGCGCGCGGCTCGGCCAGCTCGCGCTGCAGGAAAGCCTGCTTGCCTATGACAACATCCATCCGATGACCGGCCTGTCCAAAGCCATTCTCGCCGAGTTCGACGGCAATCCGGAAAAGGTGGTCGATTTCGCCCGACTGGCGAAACCCGGCGATTTCGGACGGCATACCCCAAAGGTGTTCGAATTCGCGCGGCAGGGCGACGAGGCAGCGATCCGGATCCTCAAGACCGGCGCGGCCGGCATCGACGAGGCGCTTGATGCCGTGGACGGGATCACCCGGGGCCGGGGCCGGCTATGCCTGCTCGGCGGGCTTGCCCCTCTTTATCCCGAATACCTGGCCGAACGGCATCGTATCCGGCTTTCCAAACCGCTTGCCGACGCGTTGACGGGGGCGGTGGCACTTGCCGTCAAGACCTATGGGGCGCGGGCGGAGCTTCGCGCATGAACCAGACGCTCGCCGCCATCCTGCCGCTCGACGGCCTGCAATCGGCCGGCACCGGGCCGCTTTACCGGAAACTGCGCCAGAGCCTGGAAGACGCGATCCGCACCGGCAAGCTCGGCCATGGCGATGCCCTGCCCGCCGAACGCGATCTCGCCGACTATGCCAATGTCAGCCGCGTCACGGTGCGCAAGGCGGTCGACGATCTCGTCAAGGATGGGCTCCTGACCCGCAGGCACGGTTCCGGCACGTTCGTGGTCAAGCCGATGTCGCGCGTCGAGCAGCCGCTGACCCGGCTCACCTCGTTTACCGAGGACATGGCGCGGCGCGGCCTGGTGACTCGATCCGAATGGCTGGAGCGCGGGCTGTTCCACCCTTCGCCGGAAGAGATGATGATGCTCGGTCTTGCGCCCGGCGAGAAGGTCGCGCGGCTTGGCCGCCTGCGCCTCGGCAACGACATGCCGCTTGCGATCGAACGGGCCAGCATTTCCGCCGATTTTCTGCCCGATCCTTCGGCGGTGACCAACTCGCTCTATGCGGAGCTTGGGAAAATGGATGCAAGGCCGGTGCGCGCCATACAGCGGATATCGGCCTGCAATATGAAGAACCCGGATGCCGGGCTGCTGGCCGTGCCGGTCGGTTCCGCCGGCCTTTCGATCGAGCGGGTGTCCTATCTGGCATCCGGCCGGGTGGTGGAGCTCACCCGCTCGCTCTATCGCGGCGATGCCTATGATTTCGTGGCCGAGCTCTCGCTCGGCGAAAACTGACCTTCGAGGACGATGTTATGCTGACCAATATGACGAATATGCGCAAGGAGATCGACGAGATCCCCGAAGCGACGGCCCGACTGCTCGACGGCTCGGCGAGCGAGCTTGCCGCGGCCGGCCGTGCGCTGCGCGAAAAGGACCCGGCTTTCCTGATCACCATCGCGCGCGGTTCCTCCGACCATGCGGCGACCTTCATCAAATACGCAGTCGAACTGACCGCCGGCCGCCCTGTCGCCTCGCTCGGACCGTCACTCGCTTCGATCTACGGCGCCAGCCTGAAGCTCGACGGCGGTGCGGCCATCGCTATTTCGCAATCCGGCAAGAGCCCGGATATCGTCGCCATGGCCGAAGCCGCGACAAAGGCCGGCGCGGTCACCGTGGCGCTTACCAATACGCTGCCCTCGCCGATTGCCAGCGCTTCCGCTTACGCGGTCAACATCAATGCCGGGCCGGAACTCGCCGTCGCTGCCACCAAGTCGTTCGTGAACTCGATCGTCGCGGGTCTTGCGCTGCTGTCGGAATGGGTTGGCGACGAGGCACTCAAAGCCGCCATCCGCGCTCTGCCGGGCCATTTCGACAAGGCGGTCAAGCTCGACTGGAGCGAGCTTGCCAACGAACTTTCCAGCCCCTTGGGCGAGGCGGAATCGCTCTACATGCTCGGCCGCGGCCCGGCGCTGGCGATCGCCAGCGAGGCGGCGCTGAAGTTCAAGGAAACCTCCAACATGCATGCTGAAGCCTATTCGGCGGCGGAAGTGCTGCATGGGCCGGTGGCACTGGTGGAAAAGCGCTTCCCGGTCGTTACTTTCGCGGCCCGCGACGCGGCCGAAGCTTCCGCCGTCGAGATCGCCGACAGTCTGTCGGCCAAGGGCGCGCTCGTTTTCGCGACATCCGACAAGGTCAAGGATAGCCGCAGGCTGCCCTTCGTCGCGACCGGCCATCCGCTGACGGATGCGCTCACCCTGATCCTGCCCTTCTACGGTTTCGTCGAAGCCTGGTCCCGCGCCAAGGGTTTTAATCCGGATGCGCCTGTCGCACTGAAGAAGGTGACCGAGACGCTATGAGCATGACCAAGGCCATTACAGGCGCCCGCATCTTCGACGGCACCTCCTGGCATGAGGACGCCGCGCTCGTTTTCAAGGGCAGCAGGATCGAGGCGATCCGGCCCATGGCCGAACTGCCGGAAGGCATCGATCGGATCGATGCCGAAGGCGGGCTGATCGTGCCGGGTTTCATCGACCTGCAGGTGAATGGCGGCGGCGGCGTGCTGCTGAACGAGGAGCAGACGGTCGCGGGTCTCAGGCAGATCTGCGCCGCGCATGCCAAGTTCGGCACCACAGCCCTTTTGCCGACGCTGATCACCGATACCTACGAGATCACGTCCCGGACCGTCGAGGCCGGCAAGCAGGCGAAGACGGAGGGCGTGCCGGGTTTCCTCGGCCTGCATCTCGAAGGCCCGCATCTTTCGGTGGCACGCAAGGGGGCGCACGATCCCAATCTGATCCGGCCGATGGAGGAGAAGGACATCGAACTGATGCTCTCCTGCAGGGACGTCTTCGATGCGATGATGATCACCATCGCGCCGGAAAACGTCACCGCGGAACAGGCGGCACGGCTGGCACAGGCCGGCTTCATGGTGAGCCTTGGCCATACCGACACGACCTACGAGGTTGCAAAGACCTATGCGGAGGCGGGCGTTCGCACGGTCACCCATCTCTTCAACGCGATGAGCCCGCTCGGCCATCGCGAGCCGGGCGTCGTCGGCGCGGCGCTCGATATCGGTTCGCTCCATGTCGGGATCATCGCGGACGGCATCCATGTCCATCCGGCCGCGATGGGCGTGGCGCTGCGGGCGAAAAACGGGCCGGGCAGGATCTTCATCGTCACCGACGCGATGTCGACCATCGGCACCGACATGAAGAGCTTTACGCTGAACGGCCGTGAGATCCTGCGCCGGGACGGGCGGCTGACACTGGCCGACGGCACGCTCGCCGGCGCCGATATCGACATGATCTCGTCGGTCCGCTTCGCTCACGCGGCACTCGGCCTGCCAATCGAGGAGGCGTTGCGCATGGCATCCGCCTATCCGGCGGAAGCGGCTTACCTCGCCGACCGCAAGGGCGCGCTGAAACCCGGGTTCGATGCGGATTTCGTGCTGCTGACCGCCGAACTCGGCATGAAGAGCACCTGGATCGGCGGTGTGAAGGTTCATCAGGAGTAAGGATCTGCACCGGAGATCGCCCCTCATCCCCCTGCCGGGACCTTCTCCCCGCATGCGGGGAGAAGGAAGATGGAGCGCCGACAGTGCCACGAATCCCTTCTCCCCGTCAAAACGGGGAGAAGGTCCCGGCAGGGGGATGAGGGGTAATCGTTCCACGTTCCCGCACAAATTTAGCCGGCTATCGGAAACCTTATTTCGACCTTTAGCCCCCTGCCATCGCGCCCATCCCCGAGGGTCATCTCCGCTCCATGCAGGCGGGCGATCTCTTCGACGATCGGCAGGCCGAGGCCGGTACCGAGCTTGTCGGAACGGTCGCCGCGATCGAAACGCCTGAGAACGGAGGCCCGTTTTTCCGGGGGGATGCCGGGGCCGTCGTCCTCGACCTCCAGCACCGCAGCTTCACCTTCCGCCCTGACGCGTACCGTGACTTCCGCACCATGGCCGGCATAAAGCAACGCGTTGCCGATCAGGTTCTTCATCAGTTCGCCGATCAGCAGCGGTTCGGCGGAAACCATGATCTCCCCCTCCCCTTCAAAACCGAGATCGATCCCGGCATCGGCGGCAAGCGGGACGTTGTCGGCCGTCGCGCCGCGTGCCAGCGCCGTCAGGTCGACGCGCTGCATCGAGGCGGAGCGGGTGGCGGCGTCGATCTTCGCCATCAGCAGGAGCTGGGCGAGAATGCGCTCGGCATCCGCCACCGCCTCGTCCGCCTTGCGGGCGGCCTCCTTCACCTCGGCGAGTTCCGTGGCGCGGTCGGCGAGCGCCAGCTGGGTGCGGATGATGGTCAGCGGCGTGCGCAACTGATGGCTGGCATTGCCGGTGAAATGCCGGAGTGCCTCCAGCGCGCCTTCCAGCCGGACCATGAAGGAATTGACCGTATCGACGAGGCCCTGCACCTCGTTCGGCACCCGCTCGCCGATCGGGTGAAGATCGTCCGGGCTACGTTCGGCGATCGCCTCGCTGAACCGGTAGAGCGGCCGGAGCGACAGCGTGACCGCCACCCAGACGATGATCGCGGCGCCGACGATCATGAACAGCAGGCGCAGCGCCGAGCGGATCAGGATGGTCCGGGTCAGCTGCTGGCGGGCGATGGTGGTTTCGGCGACCGTGACGGTGAACGGCACGGAATTGATGCCGGTGGAGGCGGAGCGGGCGAGCGCGGCGACCCGGATCGGCTCGCCGCGAAAGATGGCGTTCTCGAAGGCGGCGGCCTGGCCCTCGCGGCGGGGGATCGACGGCAGCGTCTGGTAGCCGGTGATGAATTTTCCAGGCGGCCCGTCGACGCGGTAAAAGACGCGGTCCTGGGCCGCAGACGTCAGCATTTCCAGGGCGACATAGGGGATGTCCACTTCAAGCGAACCGTCTTCGGCGACGATCACCCGTTCGGCGATGGCGAGCGCCGAGCCGGCAAGGACGCGATCGGACACCTCGTTGGCCGTATCGACGGCCTCGCCCCAGGTATCGATCATGGCGATCGTGCCGATCACCGCCGTCGAGACGAGAAGCCAGGCGAGCAGCCGGCGGCGGAGCGAATAGGCTGCCGGCGGCGTAACAGGCTGGGCACCATGCTGGATCGCCGTCATGCGCCCGGCGCCGTGGTTTCGAGGTAATAACCGATGCCGCGGGCGGTCTTGACGGTCAGGCCATGCGGGGCAAGGCGCCGGCGCAGGCGGCTCACATATTGCTCGATCGCATTGGCCGACAGGTCGTCGTCGAAGCCGGTCAGCGACGCCATGATCGCATCCTTGGAGACGACCTTGCCGGCGCGCAGGAACAGCAGTTCCAGCAGCGCGACCTCGCGGGCGGGCAGATCGAGGGGCACGCCCTGGCTGGAAAAGCTGCGCGAATTCAGGTCGAAGGTGATGCCGCCATAGTTGACGATCGAGCTTCTGAGGCCCGCCTGCCGGCGCAGCAGCACGCGGATGCGCGCTTCGAATTCGGAAATGTCGAAGGGCTTGATCATGTAGTCGTCGGCGCCGAGATCGAGCCCCTTCACCCGCTCCTCCGGCGTGCCGCGGGCGGTCAGGATCATCACGGCTGCCTTGTTTGCCCGCGCCCGCATCGCGCGCAGCACGTCGAGCCCGTCCATTTCGGGCAGGTTCAGGTCAAGAATGACGAGGTCGTAGGTTTCGGCGGCGGCGACCGCCTCGGCGGAGGCACCATCGGCGACCGCATCCACCGCATAACCGCTGCCGCGCAGGATCGTCGACAGCCCCTCGGCCAGCGCCTGATTGTCCTCGACCAGAAGAATACGCACGAAATCTCCCCGCTTCCGCAGACGATTATAAACGCGGGAGCGGGGATGTCACGGATGTGGTGACGCCGTGGTTACTTCGACGGTTATTGCGAACGGCCGATGTAGTCCATCTTGCCGATCGGAACGCCCTTGTGACGCAGGATCGCGTAGGCCGTGGTGACGTGGAAGTAGAAATTCGGCAGCGCGAAGCCGAGGACGTAGTTGCGGCCGGTGAATTTCGTCTCGCCGCCGCGTGTCTTGATGATCACTTCGGCGTCTTCGCGGTCGGCCATGCTGGCCGGATCGACACCCTGCAGGAACGCCCCGGTCTTTTCGATACGGGCATGCAGGTCGGCGAAGGTGACTTCTTCGTCGGCCATCGGGATGTTTTCGATCTGGCCAACGCGGACCGGCACGAATTTCGCCGTATCGCTGGCACGCTGGATCTGGGAAGTCAGCGGATACATGTCATGGACCAGCCGGGTTTCCAGCAGTTCCTTGTGGGCGATGCCCTTCTCGTCGGCGAAGGCTTCGCCTTTCTTCAGGATTTCCGTGAGATTGCCGAAAGCGCGGATGAAAACCGGGACCGTGATATCGTAGAGGGTGAGCGACATGGCGAAACCTTTGCGTGATGGCAGGAAGCCGGGTCTTCCGGCGTGAAAAGACCGCCCACAGGTAATGACACCGCATCGGAAAACAAGCCGGTAAAATCTGCATTCCGGGCGCTGTGGCGAGAAGGTGACGCCTGTTCCGGTCGGCTTGCCGCAGCCATCGCGGTGGGGCATTGTGGCGCGATGAAAAGGCTGCTTTTCCCATTCCTCTGCCTTGCCCTTTCGCCCGGCCTCGGCATGGCGGACACGACCCTGTTCCGGGCGCTTTCCGGGCGGGACGACGCGCCGATGCTGACGGTCTATTCCTCGCTGGACGAACCGCTTGCCAAGCCGATGATCGCCGGCTTCCAGACGGCCAATCCGGATATCGCCGTTCGCTACGAGGACATGCTGACGGGCGAGATCTACGACCGGATCGTCAGGGAAACGGATGCCGGCAGCAAGACCGCCGACTTCGCCTTTTCCTCCGCCATGGACCTGCAGGTAAAACTTGCCAATGACGGCTATGCCCAGCGCAGCGACCTGCCGATGAGCGGGCAGTGGCCCGGCTGGGCCAACTGGCGCAATACCGCCTATGCGCTGACCTTCGAACCGGCCGTGTTCGTCTACCACAAGCCGAGTTTCAAGGACGCCGCCCCGCCATCGACCCGGGCCGAACTGGTCGAATTCCTGCAGAAGCGGGGCGATACGGTCTACGGCCGGATCGGCACCTACGACATCGAGCGATCCGGCGTCGGTTTCCTGTTCATGGCGCGCGACCAGGAGCAGTTCGGCGACATCTGGTCGGTGATCCGGGCCATGGGGGCCGCAGGCGTGAAACTTTACTCGACCAGCCAGGCAATCCTGGAGCGCGTCGCCGACGGGCGGTTCCTGCTCGGCTACAATATTCTCGGCTCCTATGCCGCCGACTGGGCCTCGCGCCATCCCGATGTCGGTATCGTGCTGCCGAAGGACTACACGGTTGTCATGTCGCGCATCGGCCTGGTGCCGCAGGCCGCCGCCGCTCCGGATCTCGGCAAGCGCTATCTCGAATTCTTCATGTCGAAGGAAGGCCAGACGATCATGGCCCGCGAGTTGCAGATCCCCGCCGTCAGCCCGGAGGTCGCCGGCAACAATACCGCCACCACGCTCCGGGAGATGCTCGGCGGGCAGCTGAAACCCGTGCCGGTCAGCCTCGGGCTGATGGTCTACCTCGACCAGGTGAAGCGCGCCCGGCTGATTTCCCGCTGGAACGAGGTCCTCCGGCTGCAATAGCCATAAAATTCCGCAGCCGCGGCGCGAAACCCCTTGCCAAATCGTCCGACTGGGAAAAATGTCAGGTACATGTCAGCTTCATGTGCTGGCTTAGGGCATTCGGCCCCCGTGGAGGCGGGGACCCGATTCACGATGGGAGGACATCGGACCGGCGCTCTTCGCCTGGCCTTCGCTTCTCCCTGGTTTCGTCAGAACAAACATTTCGCGTCGGATCAAGACGCCAACGGAGGATCGACCCTTGAAACACTTCTTCCTTGCTTCCCTTCTCGCGGGCGCAATCGCACTTCCGGCCGCTGCGGCCGATTATTCCATCATGGCTCCGGCAGCGCCGGGCGGCGGCTGGGACCAGACGGCCCGCACCATGCAGACGGCCCTGCAGACGGAGAAGATCTCCAGCAAGGTGCAGGTGATGAACGTTCCGGGCGCCGGCGGCACGATCGGCATCGCCCAGTTCGCCAGCCAGCAGAAGGGCAATCCGAACCAGCTGATGGTCGGCGGCTACGTCATGGTCGGCGCCATCCTGACCAACAAGTCGCCGGTGACCCTCAAGGACGTCACCCCGATCGCGCGCCTGACCGGCGAATATGAAGTGGTCGTCGTTCCGGCCTCTTCCGACATCAAGTCGGTTGCAGACCTGACTGCCAAGCTGAAGGCAAATCCGGGTTCGGTCTCCTGGGGCGGCGGCTCGGCCGGCGGCACGGACCACATCACGGCCGGCCTGATCGCAAAGGCTGCCGGCGTCGACCCGACGAAGGTCAACTACATCGCGTTTTCCGGCGGCGGTGAAGCGCTCGCCGCCATCCTCGGCGGCCAGGTAACGGCCGGCATCTCGTCCTATGGCGAATTCGAAGGCCAGATCAAGGCAGGCACGCTGCGCCTCCTCGCCATCTCCTCGGACAAGAAGATCGAAGGCATCAACGCCCCGACGCTGAAGGAGTCCGGCCTCGATGTCGTGATCCAGAACTGGCGCATGGTCGCCGCTGCTCCGGGCCTCTCCGACGACCAGAAGAAGGCTATCGCCGCGGACATCGAGAAGCTCGCAAAGTCCAAGACCTGGCAGGACAACCTGAAGACCAAGGGCTGGATCGACACCTATCTCTCCGGTCCGGCATTCGAAGCGCAGCTCGCCAAGGACATCGCTGCGACTGAAAGCATCCTGAAGGACATCGGTCTGGTCAAATGAGCCTCGACAACAACAAAACGACCACCGAGCAGCGCCGCCCCGACTGGGCGGCGCTTGTTATCGCCGCCGTTCTCGTCATCATGGCGGGCGTCATCTTCTTCGACGTCTCCCGGTTGCGCGAAATGGGCGGTTATTCCCAGGTCGGCCCGGCCACCGTTCCGGACTGGATCGCATTCGCCCTGATCGGTCTCGCAATCTGGACCGTGTTTGCTGCCTTCCGCCACGACTTTCCGGAGCGCGAAAAGCAGGAATTCAAGCCGGTCGTGTGGGTCGTTGCCGGCCTGGTCGCGCAGATGGCCCTCATCCGCATCGCCGGCTTCTCGATCGCGACGGGCTGTCTCTTCGGTCTTGCCGCTGCCGGCTTCGGAGCGCGCAGGATCTGGATCAGCATTCCGGTCGGCATCGTCATCTGTTTCGCCATCTACTGGCTCTTCGCCGTCATGCTGCAGCTTTCATTGCCAGCAGGTCCACTGGAACGACTGATCCATTGATCGGGCCCTTAAGAGTAAGATCATGAGCACTTTCGATTTCCTTCTGCAGGGTCTGGCCTCGGCGATGATGCCGATGAACCTGCTCTATGCGCTGATCGGCGTGACGCTCGGCACCTTGGTCGGCGTTCTGCCGGGCATCGGCCCGGCCACCACCGTCGCCCTTCTCCTGCCCGTCACCTACCAGCTCGACGCGACCGGTTCGCTGATCATGTTTGCCGGCATCTATTACGGCGGCATGTATGGCGGCTCGACGACCTCGATCCTTCTGAACACGCCGGGCGAAAGCGCCTCGATCGTGACGGCCCTCGAGGGCAACAAGATGGCCCGTGCAGGTCGCGGTGGCCCGGCGCTCGCAACGGCGGCGATCGGTTCGTTCGTTGCCGGCTTGATCGCGACGCTGGCGCTCGCTTTCGTCGCGCCGCTGGTCGTCAAGATTGCTCTGTCGTTCGGCCCGCGCGAAAACTTCGCGCTGATGGTGCTGGCCTTCATCACCGTGTCGTCAGCCTTCGGCAATTCCGCGCTTCGCGGCCTCACCTCGCTGTTCATCGGTCTGTCGCTGTCGCTCGTCGGCATCGACCAGCTGACGGGCCAGAACCGCCTTTCCTTCGGGGTTCCGGATCTGCTCGACGGTATCGAAGTCACGACGATGGCGGTCGCCATGTTCGCGATCGGGGAAACCCTGTTCATCGCGGCTCAGGGCGCGCAGGCACCGGACAAGATAGAAGCCATCAAGGGTTCTGTCTGGATGACGGCCAACGACTGGGCGCGCTCCTGGAAGGCCTGGCTGCGCGGCACCGTGATCGGCTTCCCCATTGGCGCGATGCCGGCCGGTGGTGCTGAAATCGGTACTTTCCTGTCCTATGCGACCGAAAAGAAGCTCTCCAAGCATCCGGAAGAGTTCGGCAATGGCGCGATCGAAGGCGTCGCCGGTCCGGAAGCGGCCAACAACGCATCGGCCGCCGGCACGCTGGTACCACTTCTCACGCTCGGCCTGCCCACCTCGGCGACCGCGGCGATCATGCTTGCCGGCTTCCAGCAATACGGCCTGCAGCCCGGCCCGCTGCTGTTTGCGACCAACCCGCAGCTCGTCTGGGGTCTGATCGCATCGCTGCTCATCGCCAACCTGATGCTGCTGGTGCTCAACCTGCCGCTCGTCGGCCTGTGGGTGAAGCTGCTGACAATTCCGAAGCCGTGGCTCTATGCGGGCATCCTGGTGTTTGCGACGCTCGGCACGATCGGCGCCAATCCGTCGGTCTTCGAACTCGGCATGCTGCTGGTTTTCGGTCTCGTCGCCTATGTCATGCGCGTGATGGATTATCCCATCGCGCCGGTCATCGTCGGCCTGATCCTAGGGCCGCTGGCGGAACAGCACCTGCGTCGCGCACTGGCGATCAGCCAGGGCGATATCACGACGCTCTTCCAATCGCCGATCGCCGCGGTGCTGCTGGTACTCGCGGCAGTCGCCCTCGTCCTGCCGCTGATCCTGCGCTTCCGCGGACGCGGCAACGTGCTCTCGCAAATGGCAGCCAGCGAGGATTGATCACAACGCTGCCACCAAACTCAAAAGCCCGGCTCCGGCCGGGTTTTTTTATTGCCCGAATACCGACCAGCCGGTTCTGGTGGCCAGCATTTCGAGCGCCAGCGAACCGATGAGCGAATTGCCGTTGTGATTGAGGCCTGGCGACCAGACGGCAACGGAGGCCTTGCCCGGAGCAACCGCCATGATGCCGCCACCGACGCCGCTTTTGCCGGGAAGGCCGACGCGGTAGGCGAAATCGCCCGAGCCGTCATAATGGCCGCAGGTGAGCATCAGCGCGTTGATGCGCCGCGCCCGCTGCTTCGACACAACGGTGTGCCCGGTCAGCGGATTGCGGCCCGACGCGGCAAGGAAGAGGGCCGACTTGGCAAGCTGGGTGCAGGTCATGGCCAGCGCGCAATGATGAAAATAGACACCGAGCACGTGTTCGACCGGATGGTCGAGCTTGTTGAACGACCGCATGAAATTGGCGAGCGCGAAATTGCGGAAACCGGTGGCCTGCTCGGACTTGGCCACTTCCGGATCGATGGCGATCGTATCGTCATCGGCAAGGTAACGGACGAAACGGACGATCTCGCCGATCGCCTCGCGCGGCGTATGTCCGGCCAGCACCAGATCGCTGACGGCGATGGCGCCGGCATTGATGAAGGGGTTGCGCGGCTTGCCTTCCTCGTGTTCCAGCTGGACGATCGAATTGAAGGCGGAGCCCGAAGGTTCGCGGCCGACGCGGTTCCAGGTGGTCTCGCCATGTTTGCCGAGCGCCAGCGTCAGGGTGAAGACTTTCGAGACGCTTTGGATCGAGAAGGGTTCGTCGCAATCGCCGACCTTGTGCACTTCGCCATCGACGGTGACGATGGTCATGCCGAACTTCTTCGGGTCGACATGGGCGAGCTGCGGGATATAGTCGGCCACCTTGCCTTCGCCGAGCCGCGGCGTCAGCTTTTCGTGGATCTCCTCGACGATCGCCTGCAGGTCTGCCATCTCTTCACCCCGAACTGTTGTGCCCTGAGAGGAGCCTTACTATTCGAAGGCGCTGCCGGAAAGATGGTTGCTGGCGGAAGCCTTCACGGCGCCGATCTCCGACCACAGGGAAGCGATCATCGCCGGGTCGACATCCGCCATGATGTCGCGCAGCCAGCCCTCGTGGGCGGCGGCCATGGCGACAAAAAGCTCGGTACCGGCGGGCGTCAGCTTGGCGACGGTGACGCGGCGATCGCCATCCGGCGTCACACGCTGCACGAACCCGTCCGCCTCCAGCCGCTCCACCAGACCCGTGACATTGCCGTTGGTGACCATGGTGCGCTTCGAAAGCTCGCCGAGCCTCAGTCCATCCGCCTCGCGATAGAGCTGCGCCATCAAATCGAACTGGGGAAGCGTCGCGCTGAATTCGGTGCGCAGGCGACGGCGGATTTCGGTGGTGATCAGCTTGGTGGTGGAGAGCATACGCAGCCACAGCCGCGTCTCGGGCTTGTTTTTCCCATGCGGGCCATGGGCGATCAGTTCCAGGTCGGCGCTCGCCGCTTCCGCTTCCATGCCTATACCCCGAGATATCGATCCTGCAATTCCGTCGTCAGGTCCGCGGACCTGCCGCTCCAGGCGCTTCTTCCGTTTTCAAGGATGACACACCGGTCCGCAACCGGCAAAAGCTCCGAAAGTGTCTTATCCACCACGAGGATCGACAAACCTTCGGCCTTCAGCCGCCGGATCGCCTTCCAGATGTCCTGGCGGATCACCGGAGCAAGGCCTTCGGTCGCTTCGTCGAGAATGAGCAGGCGCGGATTGGTCATCAGAGCGCGGCCGATCGCCAGCATCTGCTGCTCGCCGCCGGAGAGCGATCGCGCCATCTGCGCATGCCGTTCCGCCAGTCGCGGGAAAAGTTCGTTGACGCGTTCCAGCGTCCATTGGCCGGGCCGTGCGGCGGCGACCAGATTTTCATGGACCGTGAGGTTCGGGAAACAACGGCGGCCTTCCGGCACGAGGCCGATGCCGAGCCTGGCGACATGATGCGGCCGCCTGCCCTTGGTATCGGTGCCGCCGATCTTCACCGCGCCTGACCGGGGCGGATTGAGGTTGCAGATGGCGCGGATGGTGGTCGTCTTGCCCATGCCGTTGCGGCCCATCAGGGCGACGGCTTCGCCTTCCGCGACTGCAAGGTCGACGCCGAAAAGCGCCTGGCTTGCACCGTAGAAGGCTTCGATCCTGGTGACGTCGAGCAGCATCAGGCGTGGTCTCCGAGATAGGCGGTGCGCACGGTCGGGTCGCGGCGGATCTCCTCCACGGTTCCCGTGGCGATGACGCGGCCGTAGACGAGGACCGAGATGCGGTCGGCGAGTGCGAAGACGGCGTCCATGTCGTGCTCGACCAGCAGGATCGGCGCTTCCTGCCGCAGCGTATCGAGGAAGCGGGTCAGAGATTTCGAGCCTTCCGGCCCCATGCCCGCCATCGGCTCGTCGAGCAGGAAGGCCTTTGAGCCGAGGGCGAGCGCCATGGCGATTTCCAGCTGTCGGCGTTCACCATGGGAAAGCTCGGCGGCGGGGACGCGGGCGCGGGCCGTGAGGCCGACACGTTCGAGCATGGCCATGGCGGTGTCGATCAGCGTTTTGTCACGCATCACCGGCTTGAAGAAACGAAAGCTGGAGCCCTGCTTCGCCTGCACCGCCAGCATGACGTTGCGCAGACCGGAAAAATCAGGTGCGATCGACGAGACTTGGAAAGTGCGACCGAGACCGAGCCTTGCACGATCGGCCACGCCGAGCGCGCCGATATCCTGGCCGGCAAAACGCACCGTGCCGCTATCCTGCCGCAGCGTGCCGCAGATCTGATGGATCAGCGTCGATTTGCCGGCGCCGTTCGGACCGATCAGCGCGTGGATTTCGCCGGGGCGCAGGTCGAGGGTGACGCCATCCGTTGCCCGCAGCGCGCCAAAATTCTTGACGAGATTGGAGATCTGGAGAACCGGCTCAACCATGTTTGGCCTTTCCGGCAAGAAGCCCCAGGAGACCGCCGCGCGCAAACAGCACCACGACGAGGAGGATGAGGCCAAGGAAGAACTGCCAGCGTTCTGTAAGGCCGCCGAGCGCATATTCGAAGATCACGTAGAGCGCTGCGCCCGCGAGCGGTCCGAACAGGCGGCCGGTGCCGCCGAGGATGATCAGCACGATCAGTTCGCCGGACATGTGCCAGGACAGCATGGACGGGCTGACGAAGCGGTTGAGATCGGCAAACAGAGCGCCGGCAAGGCCGGTGACCGCGGCCGAGATCGCAAAGCCGGTCAGCCGGATGCGATAGGGCTGGATGCCGACGGTCGCGACGCGCACCTCGTTCTGCCTTGCGGCCTGCAGCGCCGTGCCGAAACGCGAGGCGCGGATCAGCGCGAAGAGACCGAGCGCCGCCAGCAGGACGACGTAGCAGATCAGGAAGAAGGTCAGCGGCCGCATCGTGTTGACGCCCGGGAACTGGTTGCGGACGAGGATCGACAACCCGTCCTCGCCGCCATAGGCGGGCCAGGAGATCGCGAAATAATAGACCATCTGCGCGAAGGCGAGCGTGATCATGATGAAATAGACGCCCGAGGTGCGAAGGCTGATCGCGCCGATCGCCAGACCGACAAGGCCGGAGAGGATGACCGCGACGATCCAGATCACCCACATCTGTTTCGTGCCGGAAAGGCCGAACAGCAGCGGGTCGCCGGAAAAGGCGTGGGCGGCGAGGATGCCGGCAACGTAGCCGCCGATGCCGAAGAAGGCCGCGTGGCCGAAGGAGACGAGACCGCCGAGGCCGAGCGCCAGATTGAGGCCGGTCGCCGCCAGCGCAAGAATGGCGATGCGGGTCGCGAGCGTGATGTAGAACGGCTGGCCGAGCGCGTCCGCCATGAAGGGGACGGCGAGCAGCAGCGCCGCCAGAACAAGGTTGATGAGGGTTTCGCGGGTCAGGATCATCGTCAAACCTTGGGCCTCACGCATGCGCCGCGGGGAAGAGGCCACGCGGCTTGACCGCAAGAATGACCGCCATGACGATATAGATCAGCATCGAGGCCGCCGCGCCGCCGATCATGCCGGCCTGTGCCGGGGCGACGAACAGCGCCAGGATTTTTGGCAAAAGGAAACGCCCCATCGTATCGGTGACCCCGACCAGCAATGCGCCGAGAAGCGCGCCCTTGATCGAGCCGATGCCGCCGATGACGATGACCACGAAGGCGAGGATCAGCACCGGCTCGCCCATGCCGACCTGCACCGACTGCAACGCCCCGACCATGGCGCCGGCGAGACCGGCAAGGGCCGCGCCAAGCGCGAAGACGACGGTATAGAGCGTGCGGATATCGACGCCGAGGGCACCGATCATTTCGCGGTCGCTTTCGCCGGCGCGGATGCGCATGCCGAGGCGGGTGCGGGAGATCAGCAGATAAAGCCCGAAGGCGACGACCGCGCCGGCGGCGATGATTGCGAGCCGGTAGACCGGATATTCCGTGCCGCCCGGCAGCGCGATGGCGCCCTGCAGAAGCGGGGGAATGTCGAGATAGAGCGGGAAGGAGCCGAACAGCCAGCGCGTGCCTTCGGAAAACATCAGGATCAGCGCGAAGGTGGCCAGCACCTGGTCGAGGTGATCGCGGTCGTAGAGCCTGCGGATGACCACGAGCTCGACGATCGCCCCGGCCGCCGCCGCCGTGGCGAGACTGGCGATCAGGCCGACCCAGAACGAGCCGGTCCAGGCCGCCACGGTGGCGCAGGCGAATGCGCCGACCATGTAGAGCGAGCCGTGAGCGAGGTTGATCAGGCCCATGACGCCGAAGATCAGCGTCAGCCCGGCTGCCATGAGAAACAACATGACGCCGAGCTGCAGGCCATTGAGCAACTGCTCGAGAGCAAGTGCCAAAGTCACGAGACGACCTTAGATCTTGCAGTCTTTGGCGTAGGCATCACCGTGGTCGGAGAAAATCTTCTCCACCGTCTTGTTGGTGATGACGCCGTTGTTCTTCACCACTTCCGTCAGGTAGATGTCCTGGATCGGATGCTGGTTGGTGTTGAACTTGAATTTTCCGCGCGGCGACTGGATGTCGGCCTTCTTCAGCTCGGCACCAAAGGCATCGGCGTTCTTGACGCTAGCCTTGGAGGCCGCGGCAACGATGAGCTGGGCTGCGTCATAGGCCTGGACGGCATAGATGGACGGCAGGCGGTTATATTCCTTCTGGAAGTCCGCCAGGAACTTCTTGCTCGCGGCATTGTCGAAATCCGGAGCCCACTGGCCGGAGGCCTTGGCGCCGATCGCCGCATCGCCGATCGCCGGCAGGACGTCCTGGCTGAAGGAGAAGCCCGGCCCCATGACCGGGATTTTTACGCCCGACTGGGCGAACTGCTTCATGAAGGCGATGCCCATGCCGCCGGGCAGGAAGACGAAGATGCCGTCGGCGCCGGATGCGCGCATCTGGGCGATTTCGGCAGCATAGTCGGTCTGACCGACCTGGGTGTAGACTTCGGCGGCGAGCTGGCCCTTGTAATAGCGCTTGAAGCCCGTCAGCGAATCCTTGCCGGCCGGATAGTTCGGGGCGAGGATGAACATCTTCTTGTAGCCCTTGTTGGCATATTCGCCCATGGCTTCATGAAGGTTGTCGTTCTGGTAGGCGGCGTTGAAATAGAGCTTGTTGCAGTTTGCGCCGGCAAGCGCTGCAGGCGCCGCATTGGTCGAGACGTAGAACTTGCCCTGGGCCACGGCGCTCGGGGCGACGGCCATCAAAAGGTTCGACCAGACGATGCCGGTCAGGATATCGACCTTGTCGCTCTGGATCATCTTGTCGGCGATCTGCACGGCCAGTTCCGGCTTCTGCGCATCGTCCTCGGTCACGACGGTGATGTCCTTGTTGCCGGCATTCTTGATCGCCAGCATGAAACCGTCGCGCGTATCGATGCCGAGGCCGGCGCCGCCGCCCGAAAGCGTGGTGATCATGCCGATCTTCAAAGGCTCGGCGAAAGCCATGCCGGCGGTGCTCATGCTCAGCGCCAGCGTGGCTGCAGCAAGCATTTTCTTCATGTGACGAACTCCCGTTTGTTTTTGTGTCGTTCCCGATGCCTTCGACGGACTTGAACATCCGCCGGGTCTTCTTTGTCTTCCACATTTGCGTGGAAACTTCCACTCTGGATATACGGTGGAATTCAACAGTTATTCACTATGGTTACGCCGGGGGCTTCTGCTTCAGGCGGAAGCGCTGGATCTTGCCGGACTCGGTCTTCGGCAGCGCATCGGTGAAGACGACCGAGCGCGGATATTTGTAAGGGGCGATCACCGCCTTGACGTGATCCTGCAGGATCTTGACGAGCAATTCGCTTGCCTCGAAGCCTTTCGCCAGAACCACATGCGCCTCGACGATCGTGCCCCGCGCCTCGTCCGACGCACCGATCACGGCGCATTCCAGCACGGCATCATGCTTCAGAAGCGCTGCTTCGACTTCGGGGCCGGCGATGTTGTAGCCGGCCGAGACGATCATGTCGTCGGAGCGGGCGGCGAAGTGGAAATAACCGTCCTCGTCCTCGATAAAACTGTCGCCCGTCAGGTTCCAGCCGTCCCTGACATAGTCCTTCTGGCGGTCGTCGGCGAGGTATCGGCAGCCGATCGGCCCCTTGACCGCCAGCTTGCCGATCGTGCCGCGCGGCACCTCGTTCATGTCGTCGTCGACGACGATTGCCTCGTAGCCGGTGAGCGGCTTGCCCGTGGAGGCGGGTTTGGAATCGCCGAGCCGGTTCGAAATGAAGATATGCAGCATCTCGGTCGCGCCGATACCGTCGAGGATCGGCTTGCCGGTCTTCCTCACCCATTCGTCGAAAACGGGGCCCGGCAGGGTCTCGCCGGCCGAAACGGCAATGCGCAGCGACGAAAGGTCGGCGCCGGCATCCATGGCGGCCAGCATGGCGCGATAGGCGGTCGGCGCGGTGAAGCTGATCGTCGCCTTGTAGGTCTCGATGATCTCGATCATCTTCGGCGGCGTCGCCTGCTCCAGAAGGGTCGCGGCCGCGCCGAAACGCAATGGGAAGACCGCGAGGCCGCCGAGGCCGAAGGTGAAGGCGAGCGGCGGGGAGCCGACGAACACGTCGTCCGGCGTGACGGCCAGCACTTCCTTCGCATAGGCATCGGCGATGATCAGGATATCGCGGTGGAAATGCATGGTCGCCTTCGGCACGCCCGTGGAGCCGGAGGTGAAGCCGAGCAGGGCCACGTCGTCGCGGCCGGTCTTCACCGCCTCGAAACGCACCGGCTTGTTGAGCGCCGCCCGATCGAGTTCGGCGTCATGGTTGGCGGTGCCGTCGAAGCCGATCACCTGTTTCAGGAACCGGCTTTCCTTGGCGCAGGCGACCAGTTCGTCCATCAACCGCGTATCGCAGAGCGCGAGCGAGATTTCCGCCTTGTCGATGATCTTGGCGAGCTCACCGGAGCGCAGCATCGGCATGGTATTGACGACGACGGCGCCGGCCTTGGTTGCCGCCAGCCAGCAGGCGACCATGGCCGGATTGTTGGCGGAGCGGATGAGCACCCGGTTGCCGGGCTTCAGGCCGTAATCCTCGGTCAAGGCGCGAGCGATGCGGTTCGTCCAGTCGGACAATTCCTTGTAGGTGCGGCGGCGGCCGTTGCCGATGAGGGCGGTATTGTCGCCGAAGCCGCGCTCGACCATACGGTCGGTGAGTTCGACGCCCGCATTCATCCAATCCGGATATTGGAAGCCTTCTAGCTTGATCTCCGGCCACTGTTCGAAGGGCGGAAGATTGTCGCGGGCAAACGTATCCTGATGGCCTGACGGTCCCAGCATATTTATGTTCCCAAAGTCATTTTTATCGTTGCGGCTTTTCGCCTTTCATTCAGAAAAGCACTGCTGGATTCAGGTTGCAAGAGAGAAATTTTAAGTTTGTAATAATTTTCCGGGGCGCCGTTTTTGCCGCCTACCGAATTGCCGTTGACAAAGGCATAGTGCAAAAATGCGCCTAAAAAGCACTGAAAAGGGAGAGAAAAACCAAATGCGCCATAAGATTAGCGACTGGGACAATGCCTATGCGAACGGCATCAATATTCCCCAGGGCGACCGCTGGCCGGCCGCCTGGGTGGAGCCTGCGCGACTTTATCGCGAGACGCTTGCCGCGGACGGCCGCGCCAGGCTCGGCCTTTCCTACGGGGAAAAACCGCGCAACCGCTTCGACCTTTTCCTGCCCGAAACCGAGCCGGCCGGCCTCGTGGTCTTCGTCCATGGCGGCTTCTGGATCGGGCTCGACAACAGCTATTGGTCGCATTACGCGAGAGGCGCGGTGGAGCGCGGATACGCGGTCGCCATGCCGATGTACACGCTCGCCCCGGAGAACCGCATTGCGGACATAACGGCGGAGATCGGCAAAGCGATCGAGGCGGCGGCAGGTATGGTTAGCGGACCAATCCGGCTGATCGGTCACTCGGCCGGCGGGCATCTGGTGACGCGGATGATCTCCGCTACTTCGCCGCTGCCGAAGGCGGTGCACGGCCGCATCGCCAACACGGTCTCCCTTTCCGGCGTGCACGACCTGCGGCCGATCATGAAGACGAAGATGAACGAGAAGCAGCGGATCGACGCCGAGGAGGCACGATCGGAAAGCCCAGCCCTGCTGGAACCGTTGCCGGGAGCGCGGGTGACCTGCTGGGTGGGCGCCGGCGAACGCGCCGAATTCATCCGCCAGAACGCGCTGCTCGCCAGCATCTGGAAGGGGCTCGGCGCCGAGACAGAGGCCGTCGAGGAGCCGGACAAGCATCACTTCAACGTCCTCGACGGAATGGAAGATCCGGTCCATCCGATGATGGACGCGCTGTTTTCCTGAAAAACCGTCCGACGCTGTTCCGCGAAATCGAGGCGCGGCGCGCGGGCCGTCTAGAGCGAAGCGGCTGCACGCGCCGCCTGGTCGTAGTGGCCGGAAAGCGCCCGCAGGCGCGAAGCCATGGCCGACAGCGTATCGCCCGACACTTCGGTCGCCAGTACCGATTTGACGAGCAATGCCTCGCGCACGGCTGCATATTTCGTGCAGGCGTCGGCACCGGCCGGGGTCACCATGACCAGCTTTTCCTTGCCCCGCCGGCCGGACTTGATGAGTTTCAGGCGTTCCAGCTTCTTCAGCGCATAGGTGACCACATGCGTGTCCTCGATGTTGAGGACGAGGGCGATATCGGCCAGCGTCTTCGGCTTGTTACGGCTGTTGATGTTGTGCAGCACCAGGATGTCGATCGCCGAAAGGTCCGGCACGCCGGCAGCCGCCATGCAGCGCACCATCCAGCGACTGAAGGCGTGGTTCAGCATGATGAGACCGAACTCGATCTCCGACAGGGCCGGAAGGGCACCCGTGGCCAGGTGGCCAGAGGACACGATCGGGCCGAATTCATTTTTCTCCGACGACATGATTTCTCCTCCCGGAACGCGTGCGCCGCGGCCGGCCGGCCGCGGCGCCTCTCAAATCACATCTTCTTGTATGCGTCCAGAATGACGGCGCCGTCAGCGCCCGCCTTCTTCGACCAGTCCTCGGTCAGCTTGGCGCCGACATCGGCCAGGCCCTTCTTGAGATCGGCGTTCGGTTCGAGAACCTTCATGCCGTTCTTCTTGAGGGTTTCCATGTAGGCGGCGGTCTTTTCCGCACCGAGTGCCCAGCCGCGGGTCTCCGCGGCAGCCGCTGCATCGGTGACCGCCTTCTGGACGGCCGGATCAAGGCCTGCGAAGGCTGCCTTGTTGACGAAGATGACGTTCTTGGGGATCCAGGCCTGGGTATCGTAGTAATGGGTCAGCGATTCCCAGATCTTGCTATCGACGCCGGTGGCGCTCGAGGTCATCAGGCCGTCGACGACGCCGGTTGCGAGCGCCTGCGGCAGTTCCGCCGCCTGGACCGTGACAGGTTGGGCGCCGACGAGATCGGCGATGCGCGACGTGCCGACGTTGTAGGCGCGCCATTTCAGGCCCTTCAAGTCGGCGGTGCTGTTGACGTCCTTCTTGGTGAAGATGCCCTGCGGCGGCCACGGTGTCGCATAGAGGAGCTTGAGGCCCTGCGCATCGAGCGCCTTCTCGATCGCCGGCCTGGAGGCGGCGTAGAGCTTCTTCGACGCGTCGAAGCTGGTTGCCAGGAAGGGCACGACATCGATCCCGAAGACCGGGTTTTCGTTCTCGTGCAGCGAGATCAGCACTTCACCGGCCTGGGCCTGTCCGGTCTGGACGGCGCGTTTGATATCCGGCGCCTTAAAGAGCGAGGCGCTCGGATGGACGGTGATCTTCAGCTTGCCGCCGGTCGCCGTTTCGACGTCCTTGGCGAACTGCATCAGGTTTTCGACATGGTAGTTCGCGGGCGGATAGGCCGACGGCAGGACCCAGGCAGTCTGGGCGAAGGCGGCGCCGGAAGCCGCCAGAAGCGCGGCACCGGCCAGGCCCGAGCGAACGAGAGTAGAGAGCATTTTCCTCATATCAGTTCCCTTTTCTTTCTCTGATTAACCCGGGAATGCCATTTTCGGCAAAACCATCACGATTTCCGGGAAGACCGTGATGATGGCGACGGTCGCCACGAGCAGGAAGAAGAACGGCAGCGAGGCGCGGGCGACGGTCAGACTGTCGCGGCCGCTCATCGTCTGCAGCACGAAGAGGTTGAAGCCGACAGGCGGCGAGACTTCCGCCATCTCGACGATCAGCACCAGGAAGATGCCGAACCAGACGAGGTCGAACCCGGCCTGCTGGATCATCGGCAGGACCACGACCGTGGTGAGCACGATCATCGACAGGCCGTCGAGTGCCGCGCCGAGCAGGATATACATGACCGTCAGCACCGCGATCAGCGCATAGGGGCTGAGGTTGAAGCTGTCGACCCAGGCGGCGAGCGCATTCGGAATGCCGGTATAGCCCATGGCGATCGACATGAAGCCGGCGCCGGTCAGGATCAGCATGATCATGCAGGTGAGCCGGGTCGCCCCCATGACGCTGTCCCAGAAGGCTTTCATCGTCAGTGTCCGCGACCAGGCGGCGATGGCAAGCGAACCGAGCACGCCCCAGGCCGCGCATTCCGTCGCCGTCGCCCAGCCGAGAATGAGGGTCGCGAAGACGAGCACGATGAGCAGCGTGACGGGAATGAGATTGGCCGATGCCTTGAGCTTCTCCCTGAAGCTCATCTTCGGCGGTGCGGGCGGCTGCTTGTCCGGGTTCAAAAGCGACCAGACGATGATGTAGCCGGAATAAAGCACCATGACGATGACGCTGGGCAGGAAGCCGGCGAGGAAGATCTGGATGATCGAGACGTTCGCCGCGACGGCATAAACGACCATGGTGATCGACGGCGGGATGAGGATGCCAAGCGTGCCGGCGCCCGCGAGAGAGCCCAGGCTGACCATTTCGTCGTAACCGCGCTTCTTCAATTCCGGCAGTGCGATCTTGGCAATCATGGCGGTGGTGGCGGCCGACGAGCCCGAGATCGAGCCAAACAAGCCGCAGCCGAGCACGTTGACATGCATGAGGCGGCCGGGCAGCCAGCCGAGCCAGGGGGACAGGCCGCGGAACATCTCTTCCGAAAGCCGCGTCCTGAACAGGATTTCACCCATCCAGACGAACAGAGGCAGGGCCGCGAGCGACCAGGATGCACCGCCGCTCCAGGAATTGGTGGCGAGCACCGCGCCGACCGGAATGCCGGGAACGAAGAGCATGGCGATAAAGCCGCAGATCAGCAGCGAAATGCCGATCCACACCCCGCCGGCCAGCAGCGCCAGAAGGGCCGCAAGAACGACGCCGGCGATTTCAACGAGTTCGATCGTGCTCATGGGTCACGCTCCACTCTGGATGGCGCGCTCGATGACTTCCTCGGCCGTTTGCGGCTCCGGTTTCTCATAGCGCGGCGAGCCGCCGAACAGGACATGGAGAAGTTCATCGACGAAGGCGATGGCGAGGATGATCAGGCCGCCGCAGAAGCCGAGCTGCGGGATCCACAAGGGCACTGCGACGACGCCCTGCGAAAGATCGTTGAACTGCCAGGAGGTCTTCGTCATGTCATAGGCGAACCACGCAAAATAAACCGCGGCGACCGTGCCTGTCGCCAAGGCGACAATTTCCACGACCTGCCGCAGACGGCCCTTCAAACGCTCGATCAACAGTCCGACGCGGATCATCTCGCCTGAGCGGAACGTATGGGCAAGGCCGAGGAAGGCGCTTGCGGCCATGCACCAGGAGGCGAAATCGTCGCCCGACGGTATGTCGATATCGAGCGGGCGCCCGGCCGAGAGCCCCAGCATGATCAGGAAAATGGCGATCAGAAAAAGCCCAGCGAGATAGCCGGAAAGCAGATAAAGTCCATCCAGCACCTTCCGGAGCCAATCCGGGAATATGCTGTGGCGGGGATCAGCGGAGGACATGAGTGGTCCTCCCGTGACAGGATCTGGAAAACGGCATGGTCGGCTCCCCTCGGTTGCCGGTTATACGGGTGGAGCTCTTGGCGGCTTCCTGCCCGTTCAGCGAGCATGATGCTTCAATGCGCATTTTCCTGTCAACTAAACATTGACGTTTTATCGACGAAATGTTTTCGTTAGGCATCAGTTTTGATTTGAAGGGCGGACAATGACCGAGGCAAAGTGGGATTTCTGGATCGATCGCGGCGGCACTTTCACCGATATCGTGGGCCGAAAGCCTGACGGAACGCTGGTCGCCCACAAGGTTCTGTCCGAAAATCCGGAAGCCTACCGCGATGCCGCCGTTCAGGGCATCCGCGAACTGCTCGGCGTGCCGGCCGGCGCTCCGATCCCGGCCGATGCGATCGGCGCGGTGAAGATGGGGACGACGGTCGCCACCAATGCGCTGCTGGAGCGCAAGGGCGAGCGCACGCTGCTCGTCACCACCCGCGGCTTCCGTGACGCGCTTGCAATCGGCTACCAGGCCCGTGCCGACATCTTCGCCAAGAAGATCGTCAAGCCGGAACTGCTCTACAAGCAGGTGGTCGAGGTGGACGAGCGTGTCCGTGCCGACGGTACGATCGAGGCGGCTCCGGATGGCGCGGCGATCCGCGAACAGTTGCAGGAGCAATTCGACGCCGGTTTCCGCGCCGTCGCCATCGTCTTCATGCATGCTTATCGTTATCCGGCTCACGAACAGCTGGTGGCGAAAATCGCTCGCGACGTCGGCTTCACGCAGGTTTCCGTCAGCCACGAGGTCTCCCCGCTGATCAAGCTGGTCGGCCGCGGCGACACGACTGTCGTCGACGCCTATCTGTCGCCGATCCTGCGCCGTTACGTGGAGCAGGTCGCCGGCGAGCTCGGCACCGGCCTCGACGCCGCGGGCGGCGAAGGCGCGCAGCTGATGTTCATGCAATCCTCCGGCGGGCTCACCGCCGCGCGGCTGTTCCAGGGCAAGGATGCGATCCTGTCGGGCCCTGCCGGCGGCGTGGTCGGCGCCGTCGAAACCTCGCGGCTTGCGGGCTTCGAGCGGATGATCGGCTTCGACATGGGCGGCACCTCGACCGACGTGTCGCATTATGACGGCGAGCTGGAGCGCTCGTTCGAAACCGAAGTCGCGGGCGTGCGCATGCGGGCGCCGATGATGTCGATCCATACGGTGGCCGCCGGCGGCGGCTCGATCCTGCATTTCGAGAACGGCCGCTTCCGGGTCGGCCCGGATTCGGCCGGCGCCAATCCCGGCCCGAAGGCGTACCGCCGCGGCGGGCCGCTGACAGTGACCGATGCGAACGTCATGCTCGGCAAGCTCTCGCCAAAACTCTTCCCGGCGATCTTTGGCCCAAACCGCGACCAGCCTCTGGATGCCGATGCCGTGCGCAACGCCTTCGAGGAGATGGCCAAGGTGATCGGCGACGGCCGCTCGCCGGAAGAAGTGGCAGACGGTTTCCTGGCGATCGCCGTCGAGAACATGGCGAATGCCGTCAAGAAGATCAGCGTCCAGCGCGGCTATGACGTTACTCATTATGTACTGACCTGCTTCGGCGGCGCCGGTGGCCAGCATGCCTGCCTGACGGCCGATGCGCTCGGCATCTCGACCGTGATGATCCATCCGTTCTCCGGCATCCTTTCCGCCTACGGCATGGGACTGGCGGACATCCGCGCCGCCCGCCAGCGCACGGTATCCCACGAGCTCGCGACCGCATTGGAGACGCTCGGGACCGTCCGCGACGAACTGACCGCCAGCGTGCTGGAGGAGATGGCCTCGCAGGGCGTGACCGCCTCCGAAACCGAGGTGCTTCACCGCGCCCACCTGCGCTATCAGGGCACGGATACGACTTTGCCCGTGACGCTCGCCAGCGCAGCGGAAATGACGGCCGCCTTCGAGACGGCACACAAGAAGCAGTTCGGCTTCATCTTCGAGAACCGCGAGATCATTTTCGAGGCCTACGAGGTCGAGGCGATCGGCGGCGGCGCCGATTCCGACGAACCGGAATTCGCGGCGGACGACCGGGCACCGGCCGCGGCCCAGCAGACGAAATTCTTCTCCGGCGGCGCCTGGCGGGAAGCTCCGGTCTATCGCCGCGCCGATATCAAGCCGGGCGCACGGGCCAACGGCCCCTGCCTGATCGTCGAGCCGCACCAGACGATTGTCGTCGAGGACGGCTGGGCCTTCGAGATCACCCGGCTGAACCATGTCGTGCTGAAGCGCGTCGCCGAACTTTCCCGCGCCAAGCCGATCGGCACGCAGGCGGACCCGGTTCTGCTCGAAGTGTTCAACAATCTCTTCATGTCGATCGCCGAACAGATGGGCGTGACGCTGCAGAACACGTCCTCGTCGGTCAACATCAAGGAACGGCTGGACTTCTCCTGCGCCGTCTTCGACGCGGACGGCGCGCTGGTGGCGAACGCCCCGCATATGCCGGTGCATCTCGGTTCGATGGACCGTTCGGTCGAAAGCGTCATCGCCCAGAACCAGGGCAGGATCCGCCCCGGGGACGTGTTTGCGCTCAACGCACCCTATAACGGCGGCACGCATCTGCCGGATATTACCGTCGTCACTCCGGTATTCGACACGGCAGGCAAGAATATCCTCTTCTACGTCGCATCGCGCGGGCACCATGCCGATATCGGCGGCACGGCGCCGGGTTCGATGACGCCGCTTGCGACGAGCGTCGACGAGGAGGGTGTGCTGTTCGACAACGTGCTGCTCGTCGATCGCGGCCGGTTCGACGAGGCCGGCATCACCGATCTCCTCTCCAACCACCCCTACCCGGCCCGCAACGTCGCCCAGAACGTCGCGGACCTGCGCGCCCAGATCGCCGCCAATGAAAAGGGCGTGCACGAAATGCGCAAGATGATCGCGCAGTTCGGGCTTGACGTGGTGCAGGCCTATATGGGCCACGTGCAGGACAATGCGGAAGAGAGCGTGCGTCGCGTCATCGAAAAGCTCGGCGATTCGGCATTCTCCTATCCGACCGACCAGGGCAGTGTGATCCAGGTGAAGATCACCGTCGACAAAGCCAAGCGCGAGGCGACCGTCGACTTCACCGGAACGAGCCCGCAGAAAAAGAATAATTTCAATGCGCCGGAACCGGTGACCCGGGCAGCGGTGCTCTATGTCTTCCGCGTCATGGTCGAAAGCTCCATTCCGATGAACGCGGGATGCCTGCGGCCGATCCGCATCATCGTGCCGGAAGGGTCGATGCTGAAGCCGCAATATCCGGCGGCCGTGGTGGCCGGCAATGTCGAGACCAGCCAGCACGTGACCAATGCGCTTTTCGGAGCGCTCGGCGCAATGGCCGCAAGCCAGGGCTCGATGAACAACCTCACCTTCGGCAACGAGACCTACCAGTATTACGAAACGCTGTGCTCCGGCTCGCCGGCCGGTGTGTTCAACGACGGGACCGGTTTCGAGGGAACGGATTCGGTGCATGTGCACATGACCAATTCCCGCCTTACCGACCCGGAAATCCTGGAAGCCCGCTATCCGGTGCTGCTGGAAGACTTTCACATCCGCGAAAATTCCGGCGGCAAGGGCAGGTTCTCGGCCGGCAACGGGACGAAACGGACGATCCGCTTCCTCGAAAAGATGGACTGCGCCATCCTTTCCTCCCATCGGACGATCAAGCCGCACGGGTTTGCCGGCGGCGAACCCGGCGAGCTCGGCCGGACCACGGTGCGGCGCCTCGACGGCACGTTCGAGGAGCTCGGCGGCTGCGCCCAGACGATCATCGAGGCGGGCGAAGCGGTGACCGTTCAGACGCCGACGGCCGGAGGCTATGGCAAAGCGGACTGATCTGCCTTAACCGGAGATCATGACGAAACAGATCGCGATCATCGGCGGCGGTCCGGCAGGGCTGATGGCGGCGGAGGTTCTCTCCGCTGCCGGCCATGCCGTGACGGTGTATGAGGCGATGCCGACCTTCGGGCGGAAATTCCTGCTCGCCGGCAAGTCCGGGCTGAATATCACCCATTCGGAAGATTTTTCGAGTTTCGCCGCGCGATTTGGAACGGCTTGCGCGCATCTGAGCCCTGCCCTTGACGCGTTCACCCCGGACGACGTGCGAGCCTGGGCGGCGGGCCTCGGCACGGAAACCTTCGTGGGGACCTCCGGCCGGGTGTTTCCGAACGTCATGAAGGCCTCGCCCCTGTTGCGCGCCTGGCTGCGGCGGTTGGAGGCGCAGGGCGTGGTGCTCAAGACACGGCATCGCTGGCTGGGGTTTGCCGAAAACGGCTATCGGTTCGAAACACCCGAAGGGCCGGTCATCGCGCGTCCAGACGCAGCTCTCTTGGCGCTCGGCGGAGCAAGCTGGCCGCGGCTTGGCTCGGATGCGGCATGGGTACCCTGGCTGAGAGACAAGGGTATCCTGGTCGCCGATCTCCGGCCGGCCAATTGCGGCTTCGACATCGCCTGGAGCGAGGCGTTTCGCGAGCGATTTGCCGGCGAACCGCTGAAATCGGTTTCGACAACCTCCGAAGCCGGCACATTCCAGGGCGAGTTCGTGATCTCGAAACACGGGATCGAGGGCAGCCTCGTCTATGCGCATTCCGCGGCACTTCGGGACCGGCTTCTCGAAAAAGGCCATGCGGCATTGGCCGTCGACCTCGCGCCCGGCCGCACCACGGAGCGCCTTTCGCGCGACCTCGGCCGGCAGGATGCCAAGGCGAGTTTCTCCAACCGGTTGCGCAAGGGTGCCGGGCTGGAGGGCGTGAAGGCCGCATTGCTTCGCGAACTCGTGCCGGATGCCAATCGCATGCCGCCCGGAGAACTGGCGCAGCTGATCAAGGCACTGCAGATTCCGGTTCTCCGGCCTCGCCCGATCGCCGAAGCGATCTCGTCCGCCGGAGGCATAGCGTGGAGCGAACTCGACGAACACTCCATGCTGAAGCCGTTTCCCGGCCTGTTTGCCGCCGGAGAAATGCTCGACTGGGAGGCGCCGACGGGCGGTTACCTGCTCACCGCCTGCCTGGCGACGGGCCGGGCCGCGGCACGAGGCGTCGAGGCGTGGCTGCGGCACCGATAAGGCGCGCTTCGTCACGCAATTTGCGATTTCTTTTCTACTTGTCCGGCATTGTCCTAGATCAACGCCTCGGTGCGCGATTCGCGCAGAGTTACGCGGAGGAAGGGGCCTCCATGACAAGAGAAAGACGAAGACGCATCATCCGCAGGCGGCGGACCGTGACCGGTCTCGCACTGGTTGCCGCCATTTCCTTCGTGGCGGGCATGACCGATGCGGTGGGCCTGCTTCTTTCGGGCGATTTCGTCTCCTTCATGACCGGCAACACGACCCGCGCGGCGATCGCCTTCGCCGACGGCGACTACAGTCACGCGATCATCCTCTTCATCGCGCTCTGGGTCTTCATTCTCGGCAACGCATTCGGCATCGTGCTTGCCCACACGGTCTCTGCGCGCCGCACCTTCGTGGTGCTCTCGGGCGTCTCCATCCTGCTTGCAGCCGCATCGACTGTTCCGGATGCGGGCTTTCCACGGCTTCAATTCTATCTGGTCGTGCTGTCGATGGGCATGATCAATGCGACGGTCGAGCATATCGAGGGGTTGCCGATCGGGCTGACCTATGTGACGGGCGCGCTTTCCCGCTTCGGCCGTGGCATCGGCCGCTGGCTGATCGGAGATCGCAACCCGACCGGCTGGCTGATCCAGACGGTTCCCTGGACCGGAATGGCATGCGGTGCCGTGACGGGCGCTTTTTTGACGAAATATGCTGGCAGCCATGCCCTCTGGATCGTTTCGGTTCTGGCCCTTGCGGTGGCACTGGGGACGGCGCTTCTGCCGCGCCCGCTGCACCTGCACTTCCAGCAGCCGATCGTTCCCGCCCGCCGCCGTGCCTGATCGTTCCGAAAGATATTGATGTTCCTGCTTTCCAAGCTCTTCTGGGTGTTTGCCCAGCCTCTTTCGATCGCCTTTCTGCTCGCCGCTCTCGCTACGCTCCTGGTCTTCCTCGGCTGGCGCAAGCTCGGCGGGTTCGCGGCGCTCCTCACCGCGCTGGTGCTGTTCGTGACGCTTTTCACCACGGCAGGCACGGTGGCGCTGCAGGTATTAGAAGACCGCATTGCAAAACCGGTAGAGGAGCCGCAATCCGTTTCCTGCATGATCGTGCTCGGCGGCGTGCTCGAAAACGAGGTGACGACCGCGCGCGGCGGCATCGAGCTCAACCAGGCGGCGGACCGGTTCGTGGAGGCGCTGCGGCTCACCCGCAACCATCCGCAGGCGCGGATCCTGATTTCCGGCGGCGACGGCTCGATCAGCGGTGCTTATGAAGGTGAAGCTCAGGCCTCGGAACGGTTCTTCTCCGCCTTCGGCATCCCGGCTGATCGGCTGGTAAAGGAGAACACGTCTCGCACCACCTATGAAAATACCCTGAACACGGCCGAACTTCTGAAAAATCAGGGGCTCGGAAACTGCCTGCTAATCACCTCCGCCTTCCATATGCCGCGATCGGTGGCGCTGTTCCGGGCCGCCGGGATCAAGGTCACGCCGTGGCCGGTCGATTACCGCACCAGCGGCATTGTCCGCCTGTCTCCGGATTTCACCCAGCCGGCGCTCAACGCACAGCTGACGACGACCGCCGCCCGGGAATGGATGAGCCTGATGGCCTATTACCTCACGGGACGCATCGATTCGTTCTTCCCGGGATAGGCCCCTCTCCTGGTCCGGTCTATTTTTTCGACAGGATATTGAAATCAAGGCCGCGCACCCGGACGCGCATTTCGCAGGGCGCGGCATCTTTTCGGCCGCAGAAGCGGGGATGCATCGTCAGTTCGAAGACCATGTTGCCGAAATACTGGACGAAATCGTAGTCATAAAGCTGGGCGGTGGCGACCATGACATAGCCGCCCTCCTTGATCTGGACATAGAAGTTGTAGGGGCAGCCTTCGCTGGTGCAGCGCGGTCCCTTGACCCCGTCGCAGGTCATGTCGGACTGGTTGGAGACGAGGTCCAGCATGCCGTCGTTGTTGATGTCGAATCGCTTGATAAAGGCCGGCCCGAAATCGACTGTCTTGCACTCCTTGCGGAAATAGTCCTTCTCGTAGATCTCCGGATCGCTGAAACGCTGCGGCTGCTGGGCGAAAGCAAGTGTCGGCACCAGGACCAGGACAAGCGCCTGTACGACAATGATCAAAAGCTTTTTCACCGGCGGCCCCCTGCAAATTCATCTGTTCACGGCTCGCGCCGACGGATGACGCGCGCAACGATCGGCGGCTATGCTAACGGCCTGCACTTGCGCGACGCTGGATCACAAGGCCTCATATGTCTCTGCTGACGATACTCGACTATGCCGGCATCGCGCTTTTTGCCGCGACGGGGGCGCTGGCAGCCTCGCGAAAGCAGCTCGATCTGGTCGGCTTCCTGTTTTTCGCGGCGGTCACCGGGCTCGGCGGCGGCACGCTCAGGGATATCATCCTCGGCCGCACGCCGGTCTTCTGGGTGCTCGACCCGACCTATATCCTGATCTGCGTCATCTCGGGCGCCTTCGTGTTCTGCACGGCGCATCGGGTGGAATGGCGCTTTCGCCTGCTGATCTGGCTCGATGCGATCGGGCTCGCTGCCTATAGCGTGATCGGCGCGGCAAAAGGGCTTGCCGCTACCGGGTCTCCGACGATCGCGATCGTCACCGGGGCTCTGACCGCAGCCTTCGGCGGCATCCTGCGCGATCTTCTCGCCAACGAACCCTCGGTGCTGCTGAGGCCGGAAATCTACATCACCGCAACGCTTGCAGGCGCCTGCGGGTTTACCGCGGCGAATGCGCTCGGCCTGCCGCTCTACGCGAGTTCGGGCCTGGGCGCGGCGCTTGCCTTCGGCCTGCGCGGCGGCGCGATCCATTACGGCTGGACATTGCCGCGCTACAAGCCGCGGCCGGGCCGGGACCAGGACGAAGCCATGAGGGGAAACAAGGGAAAAGAGTGAGGGGCGTCAGCTTTTCTTTTCGCGCAGTCGGATGATCACATCCACATGGGCGATTTCCATGCCTTCCGGGGCTTCCGGCAGGTTGTCGATCTGCAGATTGCTGACCGGGATGTCGAGCACCTCGTTACGACCCTCGACGAAGAAGTGGTGATGGTCGGAAATGTTGGTGTCGAAATAGGTCCTGGCGCTTTCGACCGCCAGGACGCGGATGAGACCGGCCTCGGTGAACTGGTGCAGCGTGTTGTAAACGGTCGCAAGCGACACCGGGACGCCCGCGAACGTGGCTTCCTCGTGCAATTCCTCGACGGTCAGGTGTCGGTCACCCTTGGCGAACAGCAGGTCGGCAAGCGCAACGCGCTGCCGCGTCGGACGCAGGCCGCAATGGCGCAGTCTCGTCTCGATGTCCGTAATGGCTTCAGCCATAGTTGCCCGTCAGCTCCCAGCGTTCACGCAAATATCAGGTATCTTGACTTTCGGATATAACTTTTACGGGGAACAGTTTCAATAGTTTCCGGAGGATACCCAGGCCCGCAGGGCCAAAAACGCGCAATTTCCGTCACAAGCCTCTGGTTTGCGCCGGTCGCTTCCTATATGCGGACCAGAACAAACGCATGTTCCAGCGGCTCGGCTGCCATCCCCAGGCGGAGCGCAAGTTCATCGTTACGCTTCAATTCCGACCGATCTTGCAATAAGCTGCTGAAACAAAAGGTCTAAGGTTCAACGGGGGGAACGGAAATTTATGGCACCTAAGCAGTCCAGCTTCTCTTACGAAGAACTTCTCTCTTGCGCCCATGGCGAGCTGTTCGGACCCGGCAATGCGCAGCTCCCGCTGCCGCCGATGCTGATGGTCCATCGCATCACCGACATTTCGGAGACAGGCGGAGCCTTCGATAAGGGTTATCTTCGCGCCGAATACGACGTCAGGCCCGACGACTGGTATTTCCCCTGCCATTTCGAAGGCAATCCCATCATGCCCGGCTGCCTTGGCCTCGACGGCATGTGGCAATTGACCGGCTTTTTCCTCGGCTGGCTCGGCGAACCCGGACGCGGCATGGCCTTGTCGACCGGCGAAGTGAAGTTCAAGGGCATGATCCGCCCGGACACGAAGCTGCTTGAATATGGCATCGACTTCAAGCGCGTCATGCGCGGCCGTCTGGTGCTTGGCACTGCCGACGGCTGGCTCAAGGCGGATGGAGAAACCATTTACCAGGCAACGGACCTTCGTGTAGGCCTGTCGAAGGAAAAGGCCGCCTGATCCCGCGTCGCGGCCCAAGAGAACGAGCAGAAAAGGTTTTGATGAGATGAGACGGGTAGTTGTAACGGGTCTCGGTATCGTATCCTCGATCGGGAGCGACGCCGCCGAAGTCACCGAATCCTTGCGTCAGGCAAAGTCCGGCATTTCCTTCTCTCCCGATTTCGCCGAGCACGGCTTCAAGTGCCAGGTCTGGGGCCGGCCGACACTCGACCCGACCGAACTGGTCGACCGCCGCGCCATGCGCTTCCTCAGCCAGGGCGGCGCCTGGAACCATGTCGCGATGAAACAGGCGATCGCCGATTCCGGTCTGGAAGACAAGGATATCGGCGAGAACGAACGCACCGGCATCATCATGGGCTCGGGCGGTCCTTCCACCCGCACCCTGATCGAAGCCGCCGAAATCACCCTCAAGAACAACAGCCCGAAGCGCATCGGCCCGTTCGCCGTGCCCAAGGCGATGTCTTCCACGGCATCGGCGACGCTGGCCACCTGGTTCAAGATCCACGGCGTCAACTATTCGATCTCGTCCGCCTGCTCGACCTCGGCGCATTGCATCGGCAACGCCGCCGAGATGATCCAGTGGGGCAAGCAGGACGTGATGTTCGCCGGCGGCCACGAAGACCTCGACTGGACGATGTCGAACCTGTTCGACGCCATGGGCGCGATGTCCACCAAGTACAACAACGATCCCGACAAGGCCTCGCGCGCCTATGACGTCGACCGCGACGGTTTTGTCATCGCCGGCGGCGCGGGCGTGCTCGTCCTCGAAGAACTCGAGCATGCCAAGGCCCGCGGCGCCAAGATTTATGCCGAGATCGTCGGTTACGGCGCGACCTCGGACGGTTACGACATGGTCGCCCCCTCCGGCGAGGGCGCTATCCGCTGCATGCGCCAGGCGCTGGCGACGGTGAAGGGCGATGTCGACTACATCAACACCCACGGCACCTCGACGCCGGTCGGGGACTCGAAGGAGATCGGCGCGATCCGCACCGTCTTCGGGGACAAGATCCCGCATATCCAGTCGACCAAGTCGCTCACCGGCCATTCGCTCGGCGGTGCCGGCGTGCAGGAATCCATCTACGGGCTTCTGATGATGCAGGAACGCTTCATCGGCGAAAGCGCCCATATCGAAAACCTCGACCCCGAATTCGCAGGTGTTCCGATCGTGCGCAAGCGCATCGACGACGCCAAGATCGACACGGTCCTTTCCAACTCCTTCGGGTTCGGCGGCACCAACGCCACGCTCGTCTTCCAGCGCTATAACGGATAATTCCATGACAGGAATCATGCAGGGGAAACGCGGCCTGATCATGGGGGTCGCCAACAATCACTCTATCGCCTGGGGGATCTCGAAAGCCATCGCCGCGCAGGGCGGAGAACTCGCCTTCACCTTCCAGGGCGAGGCGCTCGGCAAGCGCGTCAAGCCGCTCGCAGCGGAGCTCAATTCGGATTTCGTCGTGCCCTGCGATGTCGAGGACATCGCCTCGGTGGATGCGACCTTCGCGGCAATCAAGGAGCGCTGGGGCAAGCTCGATTTCGTCGTGCACGCCATCGGCTTTTCCGACAAGAACGAGCTGAAGGGGCTTTACGCCGACACGACGCGCGACAATTTCAGCCGCACGATGGTGATCTCCTGCTTCTCGTTTACGGAAATCTCCAAGCGGGCTGCGGACCTGATGACCGATGGCGGAGCAATCCTGACGCTGACCTATGGCGGCTCGATGCGGGTGATCCCGAACTACAACGTCATGGGCGTTGCCAAGGCGGCCCTGGAAAGCTCGGTGCGCTATCTCGCCGCCGATTACGGCCCGCGCGACATCCGCGTCAACGCGATCTCGGCCGGCCCGGTGCGCACGCTTGCGGGTGCGGGCATTTCCGACGCACGCGCAATCTATTCCTGGAACCAGAAGAACGCGCCGCTGCGCCGCACCGCGACCATCGAGGATATCGGCGGTTCGGCCCTCTACCTGCTCTCCGACCTCTCGCGCGGCGTGACCGGCGAGATCCACTATGTAGACGCCGGCTACAACATCACCTCGCTGCCGAGCCTCGACCGGCTCAGGAATGCGGATTCGGAATAAACCTATTTGGAAGAGATTTCTGACGGCCCGCTGTTCGCATCGATAACTGTGCGGATGGCGGGCTTCAGATTGTATGGAACGGCTTCCAGCGCCTGGACCGCATCGAGATTGTAGCCGCGTTCCTCGATTTCCCGGACAAAGGCACGTGTCGTCACCAGCGTCATCGGAACGGTTGCCGCGGCCATGAGATTTGGAACCGCGCCGTCCTCATAAAGAACAAGCGCCTCATCCGTGTCCTGCGGGTTCATGGTTTCGACGTATTCGCGGATGGCGCGTTCGCCGCTGTTCCTCAGTGCCCGCTTGAGCTTTTCCTGGGCTTCCGAGGTTGTCGCGCGTTCACGCAAAGTCGCGATCGCGATGCCCTCCAAGGTCTCCGCGTGTTCGATCGCCCCGTTCATGGACGTCATCCACGCCTGGATCTCTGGCGCAAAGGGCTTGGAGAGATCGCCGCAAACCTCTTCCTCGATACGATCGACGATGACGATCTTACGATTGGTAAGCCGCATGGAATCCAAAAGCCCCGCCGCTGCGAGGCGGATCAGAGGCCCTGCGTCAGCAATGACAATCGGATCCCGTTCGAGCATATCAGTCCTTGGAGGCTACTTCTTCGCCCATAGAACCTTAAAGCGGGCGTTGCGGCAAGTTTCGCCGCTCTCGCGGAAACCTTCGGCCAGCACCGGTTCATAGGTCAGGCCGCGATTGGCGACCAGCATCAGGCGGCCACCGTTCTTGAGCGCCGCGGCGGCGGTGCGGATCATCGTCCTGCCGAGCTCCGGATCAGCCGCCTGCGCTTCATGGAAGGGCGGGTTCATGATCACCAGGTCGTATTTTTCCTTCGGCGGCTCTGCGCCGAGATCCTGCCAGTAGAAGCGGGCGTTGAGATCCGGGCAGTTGCGGGCGATGTTGCGCTTGGCGAATTCCAGCGCCTGGTAGTCGGCCTCGAAGAGATCGATGCGATTCACCCGCTTCGACTTTTCCGCCAGCATGACCGACAGATAGCCCCAGCCGGCGCCGAAATCTGCGGCATTGCCGTCGAAGTCGCTCGGCAGGCGGCCGGCCAGCAGCTCAGAGCCGGCATCGACACGATCGTGGGAGAACATGCCGGGTGCCGCCTCGAACCGGGCTTCGATCACCACGGTCGACTTCTTCAGCGCCCTGATCGCCGCCTCGGCATTGGCGGGCCGCGCGAACCATATCGCGACCCCGTGGTATTTCGGGGTGTAGTCGAGTTCGATGCCGAGCTTCAGGAGCGTGTTGCGGAGCGGCTGGATGCCATCCTCCTTGCCGCCGGCAACGACGATCACGCCGCCCGTCCTGACGCGCTCCAGGGCCTCCGCCACGCGGTTCTCGTTCTCGCCGCGATGTTTGCCGCAGAGCACCAGTCCCACGTCGTAGCCATCACCCTCGGCCTCGGGAAAGGCGCCTTCACGCAAGGTCCGGAACAGCGGCCGGAACGGCTGCACGGCGGTGATCTCGGCTGCAAACCCCTCGGGCAAGGCGTTGCCTCCCTCGGCGCCCAGGAAAAGCACGCGCTCGCCTTCGCCGGGCGTCGGAACAGCCTCGGTGTCGAAGGGATGGAACAGGGTCTTGAGGGCGTCTCGGCTCATGGTTCGTCTCGTGGGTTCGTCTCGTGGTTCCGCATTGGGGCGGCGGATAAACAAAAGGCGCGGAAGAACTTCCGCGCCTCGATGTCTCGAAAGGAGGAAGGCCTTATTCGGCGGCTTCGCCTTCAGCCTTCTTGATTTCCTGGCCGGTGGCCTGGTCGACGACCTTCATCGACAGGCGGACCTTGCCGCGCTCGTCGAAGCCCATCAGCTTGACCCAGACCTTGTCGCCTTCCTTGACGACGTCCTGGGTCTTGGCAACGCGCTCGGAAGCAAGCTGCGAGATGTGCACGAGGCCGTCGCGGGCGCCGAAGAAGTTGACGAAAGCGCCGAAGTCGGCGGTCTTGACGACCGTGCCTTCGTAGATCGCGCCGACTTCCGGCTCGGCAACGATCGAGTGGATCCACTTGCGGGCCGCTTCGATTTCCTTGCCGGAGGAGGAGGCGATCTTGACGGTACCGTCGTCCTCGATGTTGATCTTGGCGCCGGTCTTTTCGACGATTTCGCGGATGACCTTGCCGCCCGAACCGATGACTTCGCGGATCTTGTCGACCGGGATGTTCATCACTTCGATGCGCGGTGCGAATTCGCCGAGCTGGCCGCGGCTCTCGGTGATGGCGTTCGCCATTTCGCCGAGGATGTGCTTGCGACCGCCCTGAGCCTGGCTCAGCGCAACCTTCATGATCTCTTCGGTGATGCCGGCGATCTTGATGTCCATCTGGAGCGAGGTGATGCCGTCTGCAGTGCCCGCAACCTTGAAGTCCATGTCGCCGAGGTGGTCTTCGTCACCGAGGATGTCGGAGAGAACCGCGAAACGCTCACCTTCGAGGATGAGGCCCATGGCGATGCCGGCAACCGGCTTGGCGAGCGGAACGCCCGCGTCCATCAGAGCGAGCGAGGTGCCGCAGACGGTCGCCATCGAAGACGAGCCGTTGGACTCGGTGATTTCGGAGACGACGCGCAGCGTGTAGGGGAACTGCTCGGCGGTCGGCAGCATCGGGCGGATAGCGCGCCATGCGAGCTTGCCGTGGCCGATTTCGCGGCGGCCCGGGGAACCCATGCGACCGGTTTCACCGACCGAGTAGGGCGGGAAGTTGTAGTGCAGCAGGAAACGTTCCTTGTACATGCCGGTCAGGCTGTCCACGTACTGCTCGTCTTCGCCGGTGCCGAGCGTGGCGACGACGATCGCCTGGGTCTCGCCGCGGGTGAAGAGGGCCGAACCGTGGGTGCGCGGCAGGAGGCCGACTTCCGAGACGATCGGACGAACGGTTTCCAGATCGCGGCCGTCGATGCGGCTCTTGGTGTCGAGGATGTTCCAGCGAACGATCTTCGCCTGCAGGTGCTTGAAGACGGCGCCGATGACTTCGGCATTGTACTTCGGCTCGACGCCTTCCGGGAAGAAGTGAGCCTTGACCTTCGCCTTGACGGCGTCGACGGCGGCGTAACGGTCGGCCTTCTGGGTGATCTTGTAGCCTTCGCGAAGCTCGGCTTCGAAATGCTGCAGCATTTCGGCTTCGAGTTCGGAATAGTCTTCCGGCTCGAATTCGCGGGGCTCCTTGGCGGCAACTTCGGCGAGCTTGATGATCGCGTCGAGAACCGGCTGGAAGCCGCGGTGGCCGAACATGACGGCGCCGAGCATGACTTCTTCGTTGAGTTCCTTGGCTTCGGATTCAACCATCAGAACGGCGTCGTGCGTGCCGGCGACGACCAGGTCGAGAACCGACTCGTCCATCTCGTCGAGATGCGGGTTCAGAACGTATTCGCCGTTGATGTAACCGACGCGGGCACCGCCGACCGGGCCCATGAACGGAACGCCGGAGAGCGTCAGGGCTGCCGAGGTGGCGACCATGGACAGGATGTCCGGGTTGTTCTCGAGGTCATGCTGGATGACGGTGACGACGACCTGGGTGTCGTTCTTGTAGCCTTCCGGGAAGAGCGGGCGGATCGGGCGGTCGATCAGGCGGGAAACGAGGGTTTCGTTTTCGCTCGGACGGCCTTCGCGCTTGAAATAGCCGCCCGGGATCTTGCCGGCGGCATAGGTCTTTTCCTGGTAGTTGACGGTGAGCGGGAAGAAGTCCTGGCCCGGCTTCGGCGCCTTGGCCGAGACGACGGTGGCGAGAACGACGGTTTCCCCGTAGGTGGCAAGGACGGCGCCGTCAGCCTGGCGGGCGATCTTGCCCGTTTCCAGCTTCAGCGGGCGGCCTGCCCATTCGATTTCGACGGAATGTGTATTGAACATGTCTTGTCCTTCAATGCGGGAGCACACGCATCGCCGATATGGGGCGTAGCGCACAGTCGACCGCAATCAATGTGACACATCATGGGCAAGACAACGGGAGGCTTTGTATCGTCGGCATCCTGAATGAGAAGCCGTGGCTAAAGCCTCGAGGGCTTCGGCCGAAAGCATCCGGCAATCCTGCCCCATGACAGGTCAACGGTTTGTTTGGCAGATCCGGCCCATCCGGGTCCGCCGGGATTTTTTACCGCGCAGGTCTTGAGAAGCACGGTTCCAGCGTTTCATCGGGCCCAGGCCCGAAAAGGCGTCCGGCGGGTACTGTTGCCAGTCCCGCCGGAAGATTTGTTAGCGGCGAATACCCAGGCTGTTGATCAGCTTGGTGTAGCGGCCTTCGTCCTTCTTCTTGAGATAGTCAAGAAGCGAGCGGCGGCTCGAAACCATCGTCAGCAGGCCACGACGGGAGTGGTTGTCCTTCTTGTGGCCCTTGAAATGTTCGGTCAGGTTGTTGATGCGCTCGGTCAGGATCGCAACCTGGACTTCCGGAGAACCGGTGTCGCCTTCGACGGTTGCATATTCCTTGATCAGCGCGCTCTTACGCTCGGCAGTGATCGACATCGGATGATCCTTTCTTTTGAGAGGAAACAGGGACGCCAAAGGCCGGGATGTCGTCCAGCATTGGCCGTGAATGCAAAATGAATGCCAGAGGCCGCCTTCTTGCTGGCGCTGCCTATAAACCATTCATGCCCGGATTGGAAGAGCGGATGTTTCGCTCAGCCGAACACCCGCTTGGGCCGGAATTCACCCTGGCCGATCTCGCCGATGGCGATCAGCTTGCCGCGGACCGTCGCATAGGCCTCTGCCTCGGCGAGCGGCGCATCGCGACCGCGCAGGATCACCGGGTTGCCCATCTTCAGCCGATGCGCCTGGTCGTCGGTGATCGGCAGATGCGGCAGGCTGGAGAGCGCTTCGGCAGTGTCGATCAGGTATTCGTCGAGCGCTGCAAGCCTCTCGTCGCGGTCCTCGATCTCCTCGAGCGCCACGAGATCGGCCAACGGCACCATCTTTTCCTCGGCAAACGGCGCGACGAAGGTGCGGCGCAGCTCGGAAATATGGCCGTAGCAGCCGAGATCGCGGCCGAAATCGCGGGCAAGGGCGCGCACATAGGTGCCCTTGCCGCATTCCACCTCGAAATGCGCCTTGTCGGGGGTCACGCCAAGCAGGGTCAGGCGGAAGATTTCCACTTCACGGGAGGGGATATCGACCGTTTCGCCGTCGCGAGCGAGGTCATAGGCGCGTTCGCCGGCGATCTTGATGGCCGAGAACTGCGGCGGGATCTGGCTGATCGTGCCGGTATATTTCGGCAGCAGATCGCGGATCGACTGTTCGTCGGGACGCGTGTCCGAGGAGGCCGTCACCTCGCCTTCGAGGTCGTCGGTCGAGCGCTCTTCGCCCCAGCTGACGGCGAATTCGTAGATCTTGCGGCCATCCATGACGTAAGGAACCGTCTTCGTCGCATCGCCGAGCGCGATCGGCAGCATGCCGGAGGCGAGCGGATCGAGCGTGCCGGCGTGACCGGCCTTCTGGGCGTTGAACAGCCACTTGATCTTGGAGACGGCCTCGGTCGAGCCAAAATCGACCGGCTTGTCGAGGATCAGCCAGCCGGAAACCGGGCGGCCCTTTGGTTTGCGGGGTTTGGACATGCGTTCTCTTGACTATTCTTCGTCTTCACTGTCGCCGTCGAGGTCCCGCTGGACCTCCGGCGAGCGCAGCAGCTGGTCGATCTTTTTGTAGTTGTCGAAGCTGGTATCGTCCCGGAAGCGGACTTCCGGCATGTATTTCATCTGCCGGAGCTGGCCGCCGAGCCGGCCGCGGATATATTTGGCGTTGCGGTTCAGCGCTTCGATGACCGCCGCGTGATCCGGCAGGCCAAGCGGCGTCACATAGGCCGTGGCGATCTTCAGGTCCGGCGACATGCGCACTTCGGACACGGAGATCACGGTCTTTTCGATCAGGTCGTCGCGCACTTCGCCGCGCTGCAGGACCTGGGTTATGGCGGCGCGGACCTGCTCGCCAACGCGAAGCATGCGCTGGGAGGGCGCCGAGGAGGTTGCCTTGGTCATTTTGTTTCTCTTCTAGAGCACTTGCGGGGTTCGTCCCGGAATCCAAGCGCTGCGTCAGCAAAGGCGGTCACATGACCCAGGCGCGCCCAAAGGTCAAGGCGCCGCCTTCGCTTTATCTTAACAGGATAAGCTGCCGGATACAGCAGCCAACCGGCTCCAGCCGCCGCCGGCCGATCAGAACAGGGCGTCGTCGATGTCGTCATCCGACATGACGGCCACGACCACCGCGGCTTCCACCGGCGGTTCGGTGCCAAGCACCGCGGCATGCAGCTCGCGTTCGGTCACCATGGTATAGAGACGGGCGATGCGGCCGCCGACCTCGGCAAGCGCTGCTCCCAAACCCGGCGCTTCGAAAACGTCCCCGTCCAGTTCCATCTCGTCGGCGCAGGAGCGAAGCACCTCGCCAAGTTCGGCGTTGAAGTTCAGCCTGGCAAGCGAGATATCCATCTCGCCGACGGCCGTCCTGCTCTGGTCGTTGAGCGCCAGCATCTGGGCATCCATCCGGTCGCCGACCGAGCGGATGTTTTCGAGTGCGTTCTCAAGGCGCTGATCGAGACTTTGTTCGCCTTCTTCGCCATGCACGCTGGTCAGCTTGTTGGCGGCGATTTCGAGCGTCTGGAGTTCGGCCAGGATCTTCTCGGCCGTTTCATCGAGGGCGGCTGCAAAGTTGCGCAGTTCGGCGGTCACGACATTGATGGCCTTGCCCTCTTCACCGATCTTGCTGCAGCGCAGGTTGGTGTTGAGCGCCATGTAATGGATGTCGGTGCGCACGACCTTGACCGTGCCGATGCCGTCGAGAAGTTCCCGGACGGTATCGCTGGTCGACCGGCTCAGTTCGCCGGCATGGTGGGCGACATCCTCGATTTCACGCACGGCGCCGCGGGCGGCGGCCACGCCGCTTTCAAGCTGCCGGATCGCATTGTCGTTGTCGCCGCCGTCGGTATCGGTCATCGCCGCACGCAGGGCCTCGATCTGCGCCAGATCGGACCGGAAGCTTGCGACGGTGACGACGATCTTTGCCGTATCGCGATCGAAATCGGCGATGGATTGATTGAGCTGCAACGACACGAGCTTGCGGATGATCAGCGAGAGGCTTTCGCGCTGCTCGCCGGTAAGCCCGGCGGCTGCGGGCGACTCCAGATATTCCGAAAGGATGCGCAGGCTCGACTGGCAATGTTCGATGCGCTGGCGGGTGATGTCGCCGACCTGCATGGCCGACAGGGTCGAGGCGAGCTTCGACTGGATGCCGCCCGCAACGGCGCGAACCCGTCCGGCGCGCTCCACGAGCAGCTTGCGGTGCTTGCCGATTTCCGAAGCACCGTTCGACAGACCGGTAACGATCTGTGGCACCGTCTGATCGTAACTTGCCAGGATCGCCTTTCCCTTGCTCATCACCGGCCCGAGGCCGTGACCAAGCGTGCTCAGCTTTCCAGCCAGATCGTTGACCTGGCGCGAACCTTCCTGGATTCTTGCCAGAATTTCCTCCGCGAAGCCGGCGAAATCGGCAATGCCGGCACCGGTGATCTTGGCGGTCACGGCGAAGGTGCGCAGATAGCGCAAGGTTTCCTGCATCTCCTCGATCTGCGGCCGGAGCTTGCGCTCGGCACAGGCAATTTCCTGGAAGCCGACCTGACGGCCGGATTCGAGCCTGGTCAGCTGCGACAGCCGCTCGACCGTGCTTTTCAGCTCCGCCATCGTGGCGTTTGCCGTTCCTTCATCCAGGGAACCGGTCAGCTGGTCGAGCGAGGCAATCAGCTTGTTCAGCACGTCGAGGATCGACAGGAGTGCGGCGCCGCCGTCCAGAAAGCGCTCCTCGATACGCGAACGCGCCGTTTCCATCCGGTCGACAAAGACCAGAACGCCTGTCGAATTGTCCGCGACGTCAAAAATGGGTGCCCTGACAGCCACTTCGCTTCACCTTTCAGGTCCCGCGGGACCTCCGCCTGCCGAAGATAATGACGATGAACTCGTCCGTATTGTTTTGAGACAGCTCCACACCAGCAAGTTCGTGGCATGGTTCCGTCCTGCGTGAGAGCTACTCTGAGCGGACAGGAGTTAATTCCCGCAGAACATGGCGTTCCCATTTGCGACTTGTGGTTAATTTTTACGCCGTTCAGGGTGGTAAAATACAACCTATCAGTATTGCTGCGCTAAAAGTCGCCATCGCGGATTAACTCGCGATTAACGATGCAAGTCCAAATTCGAGCAGCTATTTCAGCGTTTTCGGAAATATATTGAGGTAAGAATGCCTGCTTCCGATGTTAAAGAGGATTACTTTCGCCTGCCGCAGAACCTGACGGTTCGCGCAATCACCGTTGTCCAGCAGGAAATGCTGCAATTTCTCGCCAATACCGCGTCCGCAACCATCGACATCGACGATGACTGCCAGGTGGACATCAGCTTCATCCAACTCATGGAAGCGGCACGCATCTATGCCGGTACAGCCGGAAAACACGTCGCGTTAAGCCGTCCTGCCAGCGGCCCGACGCTCGATGTCCTGAAGCGCAGCGGCTTCCTTGAGGGAATGTCCGCCGAGGACCTGCAATTCTGGCTTCATCAAGGGGGAATTCAATGAGCGCCAGCATCCTTACAGTCGACGATTCCGCCAGCATACGGCTGACCACTCGCGTCGCCCTGAGCAATGCCGGATATCAGATCACCGAGGCAGTCGATGGCATGGACGGCATCGCCAAGCTCAGTGCCAGCCAGTTCGACCTGATCGTCACCGATCTCAACATGCCGAACATGGACGGCCTGACGATGATCCGTGAACTGCGCAAGATGCCGGCCCATATGGGTGTTCCGGTCATCTTCCTGACGACGGAATCCGACAACGATATCAAGCAGGAAGCCAAGGCCGCCGGCGCCACCGGCTGGCTCACCAAGCCGTTCGACCCGGAAAGCCTGGTCAAGATCGTCCGAAAGGTGCTCGGCAGATGAGCTTTCCCGATCCTATCGCGGTTTTCAGGACAGAAGCGGCCGAGCTTCTGGAACAGATCGAAGCAGGGCTTCTCGACCTGAACGTAAACCTCGGCGACAAGGATCAGGTGGACGCGGTCTTCCGCGGCCTCCACACATTGAAGGGCTCCGGCGCCATGTTCGGTTTCGACGCCCTTGCCGCCTTCACCCACCATTGCGAGACCGCCTTCGACCGCGTCCGCAAGGGCGAGGTTCCGGCGACCCAGGAACTGGTCACCGCGGTTCTGGAAGCCAAGGATCACATGCGTGCCCTGGTCGATACGCCGAATGGCGATCACGAGGCAACCGGCGAAGCGCTTCTCGCCACCCTGCGCGCCGCGGTCGACGGCGCCAACAGCCCGGGAGCGGGCAACCCCGCCAAGGCTGAACCGGGCCAGAACCATTTCAAGATCCGCTTCAGTCTCCCGCAGAACGCGATGGCGAACGGCACCAATCCGCTGCCGCTTCTCGACGAACTGCGCGAGCTCGGCGAGTGCACGATCGTAGCGGACCGGTCCGCCATCCCGTCACTTGATCTTCTCGCCCCGACCGATCTTTACGTCACCTGGGAGGTCGAGCTTCTGACAACCCAGCCGCGTTCGGCGATCGACGACGTGTTCATCTTCGTCATGGACGAGATGCAGCTCGAAGTCATCACCGTCGAGGCGCCGGTCGCCGCCGCAAAGACGCCGGCCAAGAGTGCAACGGCCCAGCCCGCCGCAACCGCGCAGGCCGCGGCCCCGCATGTGGCGGCATCCGCACCGGCCGCACCGGCTCCCATCGACGTAAAACAGAACAAGGCCTCCGAAAACGTCCGCGTGCCCGCCGAAAGGCTCGACGAGCTGATGGACCGGGTCGGCGAGCTCGTCATCGCCCAGTCGCGCCTCAGCCAGCTTGCCGGCGGCAGCGGCGACCTGCAGCTCAGGGCCGTCTCGGAAGACGTGGAACGCCTGTCGGGCGAGCTGCGCGACACGATGATGGTGCTGCGCATGGTGCCGGTCACCCAGCTCTTCGGCCGCTTTCGCAGGCTGGTGCACGATCTGGCTCACGAAACCGGCAAGACGATCGAGCTGGTGACGGAAGGCGAAAGCACGGAAGTCGACAAGAGCGTCATCGAACGCCTGGCCGATCCGCTGGTGCACCTGGTCCGCAATTCCTGCGACCACGGCCTGGAGACGCCCGAGGAACGGCTCGCTGCCGGCAAATCGGCTGCAGGCCATATCCTCCTGTCCGCCCGCCAGCAGGCCGGCGAAGTCATCATCACCATCAAGGACGACGGCCGCGGCATCAACAAGGAGCGGGTGCGCGCCAAGGCGGAGTCCTCCGGGCTCATTGCGCCGAATGCCAACCTCACCGATCAGGAGCTCTACCAGCTGATCTTCCAGCCGGGCTTCTCGACGGCCCAGACGGTCACCAACCTTTCCGGCCGCGGCGTCGGCATGGATGTGGTCAAGCGGACGATCGACGCGCTGCGCGGCACGATCAACGTCGCCAGCCATCCAGGCAAGGGGTCCGAGATTTCGCTGGCGATCCCGCTGACGCTGGCGATCATCGACGGACTGCTCGTCAGGGTCGGCGCCGGTCGCTACGTCATCCCGCTCTCGGCGGTCGAGGAATGCCTCGAGCTCTCGATCGAGGAAGACATGCGCTCGCGCGGCCGCAGCTTCATCTCGCTGCGCGACAGTCTCGTACCGTTCCTCAGGCTTCGCGACCTGTTCCGCACGGGCACCAAGCCGGATCCCTTCCAGAAGGTCGTCGTCATTTCCACCGGTGCCGAACGGGTGGGCCTGGTCGTCGACCAGATCATCGGCGACCACCAGACCGTCATCAAGGGCATGTCGAAACTGCACCATGACGTCGCGACCTTCTCCGGCGCGACCATCCTCGGCGACGGGGACGTGGCGCTGATCCTCGACGTCGGCCATCTCGTGGCGGCAGGACAACAACAGGAGGCGCATCTGCGCGCGGCCGGATGAACGAAGCAGTCAGAAAGATCTCCGAAAACCTCTGGGACGGCCGCCAGGAGCTGGAAGTCCTGACATTCGACATCGCCGGCGAGATGTTCGCGCTGGAAGCGGTTAGCGTCCAGGAAATCCTCGATCTCCTGCCGGAGACCATGGTGCCGGGCGCAAAAGCCTTCGTCGGCAGCGTCATCAACTTCCGCGGCAAGGTCATCCCGCTCGCCGACATCCGGCTTGCGTTCGGCATGGAGGCGACCAAGCCGACAATCGACAGCCGGATCATCGTGATCTCGATCAACATCGATGGCGAACCGGTTCTTGCAGGCATCCGTACAGATAAAGTGCATGAAGTTACCACCCTGCTCCGCGCCGCCGGCGAGCCGCCGCCGAGCGTGGGCATGCGCTGGCGACCGGATTTTATCGATTGCCTTGTCAAACGTGGGGCGGAATTCATCATCCTCCCCAATCTCCAGGTGATCTTCTCTGCCCAACATGACCACTCCGCGACCGGGGCCTCCCACGGTTGATCACCCTTTTGATGGACTCACAAAATGCACGCTTCAATAAAGCTCAAGCTGGCTTCAGCATTCGGTTTCATCATCATCATGCTGCTTGCGACCGCCACCTATGGCATTTTCAGTCTCGGCAGCCTGAACGAAACACTTGAAAATGTGTTGCGAGGGCCGGCACTGCGTCTGAAACTGGCTCAAAACCTCAACAATGAGCAGCTCCAGCAGATCCGCCAGCAAAAAAACCTGCTTTTGGCGGCAAACCCGGGGGAGATGCAGGGATATATCGCCAAGAGCGACGACGCCCGCCGAACCTTCGACGAGACGTTCAAATCGGTGGAAGCCCTCGCAACCGAGCAGGGTAAGGCCCTGTGGGCCAAGCTTGCCGGCTTCACGGCGGAATTCCGCAAGCAGGATGACCGTATCCGCAGCCTGATGCTGGGTGGAGATACCGCCGCCGCACTGCGTATCTCAACCAACGAGGCGCGCACCGTCACCAACGAGATCGACGTATTGCTCAGCGACGTGGTCAAGCTTGAGGAAGGCCGCCTCAATGATGCCGACAAGCAATCCGATCTGGACTACGCCCAGACCCGTCTGATCATGATCTCGGTCGCAGGCGCCGCCTTCCTGATCGCCGTGCTGGCCGCTCTCTGGATCGCCCTTTCGATCAACAGGGGCCTGCGCAACGCGGTGACGGCGGTCCAGAACGTTGCCGACGGCGACCTGACCAGGTTTGCCACGATCACCAGCAAGGACGAGATCGGCGAACTGCTCGGCTACGTCAACACCATGATCGAGCGCCTGCGCGGCGTGGTCGGCGACGCTCTTGCCGCTTCCGACAACGTCTCTTCGGGCAGCCAGGAACTTTCGGCAAGCTCCGAACAGCTGTCCCAGGGCGCCACCGAACAGGCTTCCGCCGCCGAAGAAGCTTCCGCCTCGATGGAGCAGATGGCCGCCAATATCAAGCAGAACGCCGACAACGCCGCCCAGACGGAAAAGATCGCCCGCCAGTCGTCCCGTGATGCGGAGAACTCCGGCCAGGCCGTCGGCCGCGCGGTCCATGCGATGCGCACGATTGCCGAGAAGATCTCGATCGTCCAGGAAATCGCCCGCCAGACCGACCTTCTCGCGCTGAACGCTGCGGTGGAAGCCGCCCGCGCCGGCGAACACGGCAAGGGTTTTGCGGTCGTCGCCTCGGAAGTCCGCAAGCTCGCCGAACGCTCCCAGGCTGCCGCCGCCGAAATCAGCGCTCTCTCGGGCGATACGGTGCAGGTCGCGACCGAAGCCGGCGAAATGCTCAACAAGCTGGTGCCGGATATCCAGAAGACGGCCGAACTGGTCTCGGAAATCTCCGCCGCCTGCCGCGAGCAGGATATCGGCGCCAGCCAGATCAACGAGGCGATCCAGCAGCTCGACAAGGTGACCCAGCAGAATGCCGGCGCCTCGGAAGAAATGTCGGCGACATCGGAAGAACTTGCTTCGCAGGCCGAAGAACTGCAGGCCTCGATCGCCTTCTTCCGGGTCGACCAGGCCGGCGGCAAAAAGCCGGCCAAGCGGGCTCCGGCCGCCGTTGTCGCCCACAAGCCGATGGCCCGGCCAGCACAGATGCACCGCCCGGCGGCACATCAGGCTCACAAGGGCGACCATTCGGTACTCAGCCAGCAGGCCCGCGCCAAGGGCTTTGCCCTCGACATGTCGATGGGCGGGCCGGATGCAGACGACGCGGACTTCCGCGAAAGCGCCTGAAGGAATTGAAGCGTTCCCGGATTGACAGGAATCCGGGAACGTCTCCCGCATGCAGGCGGGAGAATATCCGGGCAACCGGACGATCGCAGAAGGGTGAATGTATCGGTCTTCTCGTTTTTCAAACGCTCCCTGCCCACCGGCAGGGGAGCACTGACTGATGCACTTTATTGCCTTGAGGGGATAGGGCTATGCGATTTACGATTAAGCTAAAACTCGGACTGGCTTTCGGTCTGATGATCTGCCTTCTGGCAGTTACTGCCGGCTATGGAATTTACAGCCTCGCCAATCTCAATTCGGCCATCAGCGCGTTGATCGCCGGCCCGGCATTTCGGCTCGAAGCGGCCGAGAACCTCTCGGCTACGCAGTTGCGTCTCGCCCGCGCGCAGATGAACCTGGCGACGTCGGAAACGGCGGAGGAGATTGACAAGTACATCCAGGCCAGCGACCGTAACCGGGGCCTTTTCAGCGAGACGCTGAAGAAACTCCAGGATGCTTCCGTCACGGACGAGGCTCGCAAGGCCTGGGTAGATGTCGCGACGAAGGCCGAACGGCTCTTCCGTATCGACGATGCAATCCGCTCGGCGGTACGCAACGGGAAGACCGATCAGGCCCTCGTCCTTGCAAAAGGCGACGGTCGCGCCGTCATCGACGACATCGAAAAGACGATCCAGTCGCGCGTGGACGCCAACAAGGACCTGATGGAACAGGCCGACCGCGATACGGACGAGCAATACCAGACGACCCGAAACTTCATAATCGGCCTGACGGTTATTGCGCTGGTGATTGCGATCGTCGCCGCCCTGTGGATTGCACTCGGCATCGGCAAAGGCCTGCGCAAGATCATGGATGCCGTCAATGCGGTGGCCATCGGCGATCTCAACCAGGAGGTCGAGATCAAGACGAACGATGAAATCAAGGATCTGGTCAACACCCTCAACGTGATGACCGGCAACCTGCGCAACACCGCAAACATCGCCGACCAGATTTCGAACGGCGATCTTACCGTCTCGCCGAAGCCGCTGTCCGACAAGGATACCTTGGGCCTCGCCCTCGAAAGCATGGTCGAGCGTCTGCGCGGTGTGGTTGCGGATGCGCTTGCGGCAGCCAACAACGTCTCTTCGGGCAGCCAGGAACTTTCGGCAAGCTCGGAACAGCTTTCCCAGGGTGCCACCGAACAGGCTTCCTCGGCCGAAGAGGCCTCCGCTTCGATGGAGCAGATGGCCGCCAACATCAAGCAGAACGCCGACAACGCCGCTCAGACGGAAAAGATTGCCCGCCAGTCGTCGAAGGACGCGGAAGCGAGTGGCGAAGCCGTCTCCCGCGCCGTCGGTGCCATGCGCACGATCGCCGAGAAGATCTCGATCGTCCAGGAAATCGCCCGCCAGACCGACCTTCTCGCGCTGAACGCCGCGGTGGAAGCCGCCCGCGCCGGCGAACATGGCAAGGGTTTTGCGGTCGTCGCTTCGGAAGTCCGCAAGCTGGCCGAACGCTCCCAGGCGGCCGCCGCCGAAATCAGCTCGCTTTCGGGCGAAACGGTACAGGTCGCGACCGAAGCCGGCGAAATGCTCAACAAGCTGGTACCGGACATCCACAAGACGGCCGAGCTGGTCTCGGAAATCTCCGCCGCCTGCCGCGAGCAGGATATCGGTGCGGCTCAGATCAACGAGGCGATCCAGCAGCTCGACAAGGTGACCCAGCAGAATGCCGGCGCCTCCGAGCAGATGTCGGCCACCTCCGAAGAGCTCGCCGCCCAGGCCGAAGAACTGCAGGCCTCGATCGCCTTCTTCAAGGTCGACCGCGGCAATGCCAAGGCCCGGCTTCAGCCAGGCGCCAAGGCTCCGGCAACATCGAAGCTCGGTGCAAGACAGCCCCAGAAGGGTCCTGCGCCTCGTCCGGTCGGCCATTCCGTCGCATCCCAGCAGGCACGCGCCAAGGGATTTGCCCTCGACCTGTCGATGGGCGGCCCCGATCAGGACGACGACGATTTCCGGGAAAGTGCCTGAGCATTTCCTGACCAATGCGCGGGGCCGCCGGCCGGCCCCGCGACAGCCAGCGTGATTGCGTTGGTGCGAACAACGAAGAGGCTCCTGCCGCCGGGTTATCGGCCTTACTGTCAGGCTTTTTTCGATCGCATCTCAGAAATGTAAGCAGCTTTGTCGGCTTTTTGAACGAATTCGGAGATATAAGATGCGGTTTACAATCAAACTGAAATTGGGATTGGCTTTCGCCCTCCTGACCCTGTTGCTGGTCGGCATCGCCGTCTATGGCAGCCTGAGCCTCGGCAACCTCAACGAGGCGAGCACGAAGATGGTCGATGGACCCGTGCGCCGTCTGGAACTTGCGCTCACTGCCAATGTGGCCGAGGTCGATGCGATACGCGCCCAGAAGAACGCGCTTCTCTCCGCCAACCTGGCGGATGCGGCGAAGTTCCACAAGGAAGCGGACGACAACGCCGAACTGATGTTCAAGGCCGTTCAGGAAGGGCTTTCGATCGCCTCTGCGGAAGGCAAGCCCTATTGGGAAAAGCTGCTGACGATCGGCAAGCAGTTCCAGCAGAAATCCGACCAGTTGCAGGCTATTCAGGCACGCGGCGACCAGGCAGGCGCGATGGCGCTTTCCATGGGCGATCTGCGCACCATGACCGTCGATATGGGCGAGGCCATCAAGGTTCTCCTCGATATCCAGCGCCGGGGCATGGCAAATACCGAAAAGGCGAACCAGGAACTGTTCTCTACGACGATGATGGTATTGAGCGTGGCCTCCGTTGTCGCCGTCCTGCTCGCCATCGGCGCGGCTTTCTGGATCACGCTCGGCATCAACAACGGCCTCAAGAAGATTGCGGCCGTCGCCAATGCCGTGGCCATCGGCGATCTCAACCAGAAGGTTGAAGTCAGGACGAATGATGAGGTCAAGGACCTGATCGATACCGTCAACGTGATGACCGGCAACCTGCGCAATACGGCAGCGATCGCCGAACGCATCTCCGAAGGCGACCTTTCCGTCGACGCCAAGCCGCTTTCCGATAAGGATACGCTGGGCATCGCCATGCAGAGCATGGTCACAAACCTGCGCACGACCGCGCATGTCGCCGACCAGATCGCCAACGGCGACCTGACCATTTCGCCGAAGCCGCTCTCCGACAAGGACATTCTCGGGCTTGCGCTGCAGAGCATGGTGGAACGCCTTCGCGGCGTCGTCGCCGATGCGCTTGCGGCATCGAACAACGTCTCGTCCGGCAGCCAGGAACTTTCGGCAAGCTCCGAACAGCTTTCCCAGGGTGCCACCGAACAGGCTTCCTCGGCCGAAGAAGCCTCCGCTTCGATGGAGCAGATGGCGGCCAACATCAAGCAGAACGCCGACAACGCCGCCCAGACCGAAAAGATCGCCCGCCAGTCGTCCCGCGACGCCGAAACATCCGGCCAGGCCGTGGGCCGCGCCGTCGGCGCGATGCGCACGATCGCCGAGAAGATCTCGATCGTCCAGGAAATCGCCCGCCAGACCGACCTTCTCGCCTTGAACGCCGCGGTGGAAGCCGCCCGCGCCGGCGAACACGGCAAGGGTTTTGCGGTCGTCGCCTCGGAAGTCCGCAAGCTCGCCGAACGCTCCCAGGCGGCCGCTGCGGAAATCAGTGCTCTCTCGGGCGAAACGGTGCAGGTTGCGACCGAAGCCGGCGAAATGCTCAACAAGCTGGTACCGGACATCCACAAGACGGCCGAGCTGGTCTCGGAAATCTCCGCCGCCTGCCGCGAGCAGGATATCGGCGCCAGCCAGATCAACGAGGCGATCCAGCAGCTCGACAAGGTGACCCAGCAGAATGCCGGTGCCTCCGAACAGATGTCGGCAACCTCCGAGGAGCTCGCCGCCCAGGCCGAAGAACTGCAGGCCTCGATCGCCTTCTTCAAGGTCGATCGCGCCGGATCCAAGCAGCGGAGCCAGCCGGCACCGGCCGCCAAGCCCGCACCGGCAAAATCCAGGCCCCAGCCGGCATCCAAGGCCTATCCGGCCGGGCATTCGGTCACGGCACAACAGGCCCGCGCGAAAGGCTTTGCTCTCGACCTCTCGATGGGCGGCCCGGATGCGGACGATGACGATTTCAGGGAGAGCGCGTAATGGCAGGAACATCCTCCGAATCCCAGTTCGTAACCTTCAGCCTCGGCGACGAGATTTTCGCGGTCCCCGTCGAGGTGGTCCGCGAGATCCTCGACCACGAGGAGCCGTTCAAGATCCCGCACGGCCCGGAATACCTGCTCGGCCTGCGCGATGTGCGCGGACAAGGCGTGCCGGTGATCGACCTTCGTCTTCGCCTGGGCATGACGAGAACCGTCAGGACGCCGCATACGCGTATCCTGGTGCTCGACGTGCCGGTCGCCGATCGTGTCCTGGTGCTCGGCCTGGTGGCCGACCGGGTCTTCGAGGTCGTGCCGTTCCGCCGGGAACAGATCGAGACGGCGCCGGATATCGGCGTGCGCTGGCGCTCCGACTATATCGCCGGCGTGGTGCGCCGGGAGAGCGGCTTCGTCGTCGTCGTCGACCTTGCGCGGCTGTTTTCGGATTCCGGATCGGCGCTCGCCGATATGGGGCAGCAGCCCCAGGTGGCATGAGCGACCAAAGAGGTCAGTTCGTTGAATAGGTTCGTTGTACGGGGGTATGCGTGAGTGTAGCATTGAGGAGCCAGCCGCTCGATGACAGGCTGAGCAAGCGCAACTTCGACCTTCTGGCCAAGTACATCTACGACTATAGCGGCATCAAGATGCCGCACAGCAAGATGACCATGCTGGAAGGCCGGCTTCGCCGTCGCCTGCGCGTCACGGCGATGCCGACCTTCGACAGTTATTGCGACTATCTGTTCAAGCACGGCGGCATCGAGGCGGAATCGATCTTCCTCATCGATGCGGTGACCACCAACAAGACGGATTTCTTCCGGGAGCCGAAGCATTTCGACTACATGGTGCAGACGGCATTGCCGGACATCCTGAAAAACTATAGCGACCGGCGCATCCGCACGTGGAGTTCCGCCTGCTCGACGGGCGCCGAACCCTATACGATGGCGATGGTGCTTTCGGAGTTCCTGCGTTCGGCGGCGCCGGAAAAGGACTATTTCGTGCTTGCCACGGATCTGTCGACCGACGTTCTGCAGAAGGCCCAGCGCGGTATCTACCAGAGCGAGCTCCTGGCACCTGTTCCGACCGAGATGATGAGCAAGTACGTCATGCGACCGTCCGACAACAGGCGGCAGGAAATGCGGATTTCGCCGAAACTGCGCTCCCGCATCGGTTTTGCCCGGCTGAACCTGATGGACGATGCCTATCCGATCGGCGACCTGATGCACATGATCTTCTGCCGCAATGTGCTGATCTATTTCGACAAACCGACCCAGCAGCATGTGCTCTCACGTCTTTGCGAGGCTCTGCTTCCCGGAGGTTATCTGTTCATCGGTCATTCGGAAACCGTGACCGGCTTCGATCTGCCGATCCGGCAGGTGGCAAATACTGTGTTCAAACGGGTATGAACCATGAGCGGCAAAATCCGAGTTCTGATCATCGATGACTCCGCCAGCGTCCGCCAGACCCTGACGTCCGTCCTGTCGGCGGACCCGGATATCGAAGTCATTGGGGCGGCCAGCGATCCCTTCATGGCGGCGCGCAAGCTGCGCGAGGAAATTCCCGACGTCATCACGCTCGATGTGGAAATGCCGCAGATGGACGGCATCACCTTTCTGCGCAAGCTGATGTCGCAGCATCCCATCCCGGTGGTGATGTGCTCGTCGCTGACGGAAACCGGTTCGGAAACGTTGATGCAGGCGCTCGAAGCCGGCGCCGTGGACGTGATCCTGAAACCGAAGATCGGCGCGGCCGACCATCTCGCCGAATCCGGCGAGCGGATCCGCACCGCGGTCAAGGGAGCCGCGCGCGCACGGGTCGGCCGGCTGCGGCCGTCGCGCATCGGCGAAGGCAGCACGACAGCCAAGCTGACGGCCGATGCGGTGCTTCCGCCGCCCAAGATCGGAGCCATGGCCAAGACCACCGAAATGGTCGTCTGCGTCGGCGCCTCGACCGGCGGCACCGAAGCGCTGCGCGAGCTTCTCGAAGCCCTGCCGGCCAACTCCCCCGGCATCGTCATCGTCCAGCACATGCCGGAAAAGTTCACCGCCGCTTTCGCCAAGCGCCTCAACAGCCTCTGCGAAGTCGAGGTCAAGGAAGCAGTCGACGGCGACCCGGTGTTGCGCGGCCATGTGCTGATCGCGCCCGGCGACAAACACATGCTGCTCGAACGGCGCGGCGCGCGTTACGAGGTCTCGATCCGCTCCGGCCCGCTCGTCAGCCGCCATCGGCCCTCGGTCGACGTGCTGTTCCGGTCGGCCGCCCGCTCGGCGGGCGCCAATGCGATGGGCGTGATCATGACCGGCATGGGCGACGACGGCGCCCGCGGCATGAACGAGATGCATCAGGCCGGCGCCTATACGGTGGCCCAGGATGAAGCGTCATCGGTGGTCTTCGGCATGCCCAAGGAAGCCATCGCCCATGGCGGCGTCGAAAAGGTCGTACCGCTCGAACAGATCGCCCGGGAAATCCTCGCCGCCGACCGTCGGCGGTAAGATCTGCCATCCAAATTTTTACGCCTCGTTAACCATGTTTGGCAAGAATGGGACAACGCATCATGAGGGTGCGGTGAAAGAGCGATTTGACGCTCGTAGCCGGACAGGGACCCACGATGCCAGTCATTACCTTTGCCAACACCAAGGGCGGAGCAGGCAAGACCACCGCCGTACTCCTTCTTGCCACCGAACTCGTTGAGCAAGGCTACCGCGTCACCATCCTCGACGCCGATCCGCAATACTGGATCACCCGCTGGCACATGCTTTCGCCGCGCAACGACAAGCTCAACGTCATTTCCTACGTGACGCAGGCCTCGATCGACCGGCATATTTCCGAGAACCGCCACAAGACCGATTATTTCGTGCTCGACCTGCCGGGCGCGCAGAGCCCGCTGCTGGCCAAGGCGATCGGTCTTTCGGACCACGTGCTGATCCCGATCCAGGGCTGCGCCATGGACGCCCAGGGCGGCGCCAACGTGCTCGAACTGCTGCGCTATCTCGAAGAGAAGGCCAATCTGCGCGTGCCGCATTCGGTGGTGCTGACCCGCGTCAACTCGATGGTCACGACCCGCGCCCTGCTCGCGGTCAAGATGCTGCTCGCCGAACGCAAGGTCGAAGTGCTCGACACGCCGATCATCGAGCGCGCCGCCTTCCGCGACATCTTCGATCTCGGCGGCACGCTCTACACGATGGACGAGAATCGCATCAGCAATCTCGACAAGGCGCGGCAGAACGCCCGCCTGTTCGCGCTCGAAATGCTCCGCCGCGTGCCGCTTCACAAGCGCGCTGCGGCTTCCGGCCGCTTCATCCGCGCCGCCTGATCAGCCCTTGCCGTTCAGCACGATCTGCAGCTTGACATCCGAAGGATGTCCGGCTGCGGCGCGCTCGAAGGCCTTGATCGAATCCCCGAAATCGAAGGTGCCGGTGATCAGCGGCTTCAGGTCGACCTTGCCCGAAGCGATCAGCTCTAGCGCCCGGTCGAAGATGTTGGCGTAGCGGAACACCGTCTCGATGCGCACCTCCTTGGAGATCGCGCTCGCCACGTCGAACGGCACCGGCTCGACGGGCAGGCCGACCAGAACGAAGGCGCCGCCCGGCCGCACCAGGTCGAACATGCCGGCATAAGCCCGCGAGCTGCCGCTCGCCTCGAATACGACATCCGCACCCCAGCCGCCGGTCTGTTCCGCAATGACTTCCGCGAACGGCCGTTCGGTGATGTTGACGGGGATGATGCCCGAATAGCGCCCGGCGATCTTCAGCTTGTCGGGGCTCAGATCCGAGATGAAGACGCGGGCGCAGCCGCCGGCAAGCGCCGCCAACGCCACCATGATGCCGATCGGGCCGGCGCCGATCACCGCCCCGACATCGCCGGGCTGGATGCGGGCACGGCTCGCGGCCTGCATGCCGATCGCAAACGGCTCCACCATGGCCCCTTCCGCAAACGAGACGTTGTCGGGGAGCTTGTAGGTAAAGGCGGCGGGGTGAACGACTTCCGGCGTCAGCACGCCGTGGATCGGCGGCGTCGCCCAGAAACGGACGTCCGGATCGACGTTGTAGAGACCGAGCTTGGAGGCGCGCGAGGAAAGGTTCGGCACGCCGGGTTCCATGCAGACACGGTCGCCGACCTTCAGGCTCCTCACCTCGCTGCCTATCTCGACGACGATCCCGGCCGCCTCGTGGCCGAGCACCATCGGTTCGCGCAGCACATAGGGGCCGATCGCGCCGTGGGTGTAATAGTGCACGTCGCTGCCGCAGACGCCGACCGTATCGATGGCGATCTTCACGTCGCCCGGCCCGACCTCGGTCGGGAGATCGATCTCCCGCAGCGAGAGGACGCCTTTTTTCTCGAGCACCAGTGCCTGTTGCATGGGATGTTCCTTCATATTCCATTTTGACGCTGGCCGAGTTTCCGGGCGGGATCAAGGCGAACGCAGGCCGCGCTCTCAGCCGCGGCCTGCGTAGGGCATGCCGTTTGCCATCACCGTCATGAACAGGACATTGGCCTCCAGCGGCAAACCGTCCATGTAAAGCACGGCATCAGCCACATGTTTCGGGTCCATGACCGGCTCCACGGCGGTGGTCAGATCGGCCTGCAGAGCGCCTTCCTTCATCCGCACCGTCATCGGCGTGTCGGCATTGCCGATATCCACCTGGCCGCAGACGATGTTCATCGCGCGCCCGTCGAGCGCGATTTGGCGGGTCAGGCCGGTGATGGCGTGTTTGGTGGCGGTGTAGGCGGCCTGGTACGGGCGCGGCACATGCGCCGAGATCGAACCGTTGTTGATGATCCGTCCGCCGCCCGGGGTCTGCCGCCGCATCATTCCGAAGGCAGCGCGGGCGCAATAGAAGGCGCCGTTGAGGTTCAGATCGATGACCTCCCGCCAGGTCTCGAGCGGCAATTCGTCGATCGGAACGGCCGGCGTGCCGCGGCCGGCATTGTTGAACAGAAGGTCAAGCCGGCCATAGGCCTCTTGCGTCGCCGCAAACAGAGCATCCACGGCCGCCGGATCGGTAACGTCGGTCGGAACGACCAGCGATTCGCCGCCGGCAAGATCCGCCGTACCCCGCAATTCGCTCTCGCGCCGGCCGGCAAGCACGGTTCTATAGCCTGCTTTCAAAAGCCCGATGGCGACGGCCCTGCCAACGCCCGAACCGGCACCGGTTACGATTGCCACTTTCGACATGTCCACTCCTCCTACCTTGGTGGTGGACGTTATAGTCGGCTATCGGCGCGGGCGTCGAGTGGCATGTCCGAGAGAGAACGTCACTTGAGGGATTTCTTGGTGACGGTCACCGTGCCGGCATCGGCATCGACCACGACCCAGTCGCCGGTCTCGATCACATCGAGCGGGTCCTGGTCCAGCTCGGTGATCGCCGGAACGCGGGTGACCACGGCGCCGAGCGCGATCTTGGTCGTCATCCGCGTAAAAATCATCGCCGCCGGCTGGACGCCATTCAATCGCGTCATGTGGAAATAGGCCGACCAGCCGGAAGAGCCCTTGGCGCCGGGGAAAACCAGGATCTTGCCGGCAAACGAGACGCCGCGCATCTCGTGCCGCCGCTCGATCACCGTGCCGGTGCGCTCGTTGATGCCGCCCCAGCCGGAGATCGTCTCGGTCGTGACAAGCGCCTCGCCCTCGGCGCGGCCGGCCACCACTTTGCGGCCCTTGAGTTCGATGATTTCGGGTTTTGCGTCGGTCGAAATATCCATCAGGCCCTCCCGTTCCACTGGCCGGTCAGGGCCGCATCGACGCAATCGCTGACCGAGCCGAACCAGCCCTGCACGCCGGTGATCGCCGGCAGGTAATGCGCCTGCTTGGCGGAATCGGTGGCGATCACCTTGGTTCCCGCCGGCAGGCGGCGGGAAATGGCGGGACAGGTGTCGCTCATGACGACGCCGCCCGCTTCGCGGATGGCGTCGATATAACCGTTGCGCTCGGCGACCTGCTTGATCGCCCGCGGCGTGTGCACCCAGAGCTGCACGTCCGAATGGATCCTCTTGTTCTCCAGCATATGGGCGATCAGCGCCATCTGGTCGATGGAATTGTGCGGACAGCCGAGCATGATGAAATCGACCTTCTTTTCGGTCGAGCTCTGCAGCTTCTCATAGGTCTCGCGCCGTTCCCTGGCGCCGTAGCGGAACGTGCCCTTGACCTTGCGGCCGCCGAAGGCTTCCTCGATCGAATCCGCTTCCGGGGTGATGCCCGGAATATGGTACATCTCGACCCCGCCCGACGAAGCCGCGGCTGCGCCAAAATGCTTGAGCTTGATCAGGTCGGGCTGGCGGCCGATACCCTTCAGCACCGGGATCTCCTCGCCGATCACTTCGCCGATGTAATAACCGAGCAGGCCCCAGTCCATCATGTCGTCGACCTCGATATCGAGCTCGACCAGATGGGTGCCGCGGCGGTTTTCGGTGATGTGGAAACCCCAATAGGGAATGCGGCCGGTCAGCGCGGCCGCCCCGGTGCTTTCCTTGCCCTCGACATTGGTGCGGGCACCGAGAACCGAATTGCAGTAAATGACGGCCGACGATTCCATCCAGGCGCAATGCTCGCCCTTCACCGGCACGTTGCCCACCTGATAGGGCGTGCAGGTGGCGAACATATTGACACCGCGCCGCCCCAGGTACTTTTCATTGGCGCGCTGCATATCGACCAGCGCCTTGTCGACGCCCTGCAGTTCCCAATTGTCGTTGTCGATGCCGGTGATCAGCTGGCAGGTATGCGCCACCATGTGCGGCACCTCGACCACTTCGTCGCTGTCGAGGTTCAGCTCGGAATAGACGTGCTCCATGCCCTTTTCGGCAATCGCCTGCACCGAGGGCGTCGAGGCGTTGAAGGCGCCGGCGACATTGTTGGTCTCGACCAGCCGCTCGGCGCCGAGCGCCTCGCCGTAGCGGACGAGCAGGTCCATGGCCCGCGCCTTGGCGCGGCCGTGTTCGCCGTCATACATAGCCTTTTCGTGATCTGTCAGGTTCATCGCGTCCTCCTCACGATGCGGCACGCATCTCTTCGTCCGTCCATCGATAATGCTTCTTTTCGACATTGTCGGAAACCCGTTCGCGCAATGCCGCGAGATCGATCTGGTGCACGCTGCCGGTTCCGGCGAGGTCGAGCGCGTTGGCGGCGGCCATGCCCATGGCGATGCAGGGACCCATGACCCGGATGCTCGAAAGGGCAGCGGAATCCGCATCGACGCAGCGGCCGGCGGCGGCGATGTTGTCGCATTCGTCCGGCGTCAGGCTGCCGAGCGGGATGTAATGGGCATGCTGTTCGTCGAAGGTGATCCAGTGGTGGCCGTCGCCGTGGTCGTGCAGTTCGATCGGCCAGGCGGTGCGCGCGACTGCATCGTCGAACCTGGTGCCGGCCTTGATCTCGTCAACGGTGAGGTGATGACTGCCGGCGATCCAGCGGGTCTGGCGGATGCCCGGCAGGCCGAAGGAGCGGATGCGGGCATTGCCGAAACATTCCGGGAATTCCGTCTTCAGGAACTCCACGGCGCGCGCCGCCTGATCCTTGCCTTCGAGCGCCTTTTTCGACGCCTCGACCGGATCGAGCGGCGTTTCCACATGGGTCATGTTCATGGCGGCGATGCCGCGGCCGGGAATGGTGAAACCTAGGCCTTCGCGGCGCAGCAGGCCATAATTTGCCGCCTTTTCCTTCATCCGGTCGGCGATCTCATAACGGGTCGGCTGCCTGGCTTCGTCGATGTTTTCCAACACCACCATCTGGGTGCCGAAGACGCCGCCCTTTTCCGGCTGGCGGCAAGCGAAACCGGCCTGCCAGACGAGCGCGGCATCGCCGCTCGCCTCCACCCATCCGGTCGCCTCGATCGAGACGCCGCCGTAGCGGGTCATGAAATCGGTCTGGACGACGCGCCGGCCTTCCACATGCACGTCGAGGATCTGCGCGCCAAGCACGACCTCGATACCGGCTTCGAGAATGCTCTGTTCCATCCAGCGGCCGAGGACGACCTCGTCGTAATAAACGACCGTCGTGTTCGGCCCGTGGCGGTAATAGATCGACCGGTCCTGGCTTTCGAGATGGGCGAGCAGCTTGTCGGCGACACCGTAGGTGAACTGGTAGCCATGCGTACCGTTCGAAAACAGGCCGCAGAAGGTGGCGATGATCGAGTTGACGGCCTGCCCGCCGAGCGCCGCCTGGCCATCGACGATCACCACCTTGCGGCCGAGCCGGGCTGCCTCGAGCGCGGCGGAAATCCCGGCGATGCCGGCGCCGACGACGCAGATATCCGCCTTGAGCTTGCGGAACGGCGCCGACTTCTCGCGCCTGACGATCCGCGTCTCCCTGCTCAGCGTTTCCGCCATCAAAGCCTCCCACAACAATGCCGCGCCCTCCAGGCGCTTCGGCAATGATCGTAACCCAAGCCGCATCGCCTTGAACCCGGCAAGTGATGCGATCAGCTTTCTTGTTTTGAGAAAGATAACGGCCGGGAATCTCGGTGGCATGGCGTCAAACAGAACGGTCGGCACGGGCGAGGAAGCTGCCGACGCTTTCGGGGACGTTCTCAGAACGCCGGAATGACCTGATCCGGCACCCCTTCGGCGAACCGTTTCTGCACGTAGGATACGAACTCCGACACCACGACCTTGTTCATCTTGATCCTGGGCACGGAGGCCTTCACCCAGAGCGGCTCGACCGGGAATTCCGGCATGACCTCCTGGAGCAGGCCGCTATCGAGATCCGATTGCGCGAGGAACCTCGGCAGGATCGCCAGGCCCAGCCCCTGACGGGCGGCGGCGAGCAGGACGCGGCTGTCATTGGCGGTGAAATTCGAGGTGATTTCGACGTTGAGCGTGCTCGTCTCCATCTGAAAGGTCCAGGTCGTGCCGATCGTATGGAAGGTGATGCATGCGTGGCCGACGAGTTCGGTCGGCATCTTTGGTCGCTTTCGGCTGGCGAGATAACCGGACGAGGCACAGAGAACACGTGGATAGGGACAAAGCGGGTGGTCTATCACATAGGCATAGGATTGCGGCAGCGCACCGATCGCCACGTCGAACCCCTCTTCCAGCGGATTGACCGAGCGGTCGATCAGCACGACCTCCATCTTTACCCGCGGATTGGCGGCCTGGAATGCGGCGCAGATATCCCCGAAGAACATCGAGGTGAGCGTCGTCGGCGCCTTGATGCGCAACGATCCGGTCAGCCCGAGCTCATGCGTATTGGGCGTCGCCAGCGTCTCCTCGATCTCGCCGACCAGAAGCTGCAGGCGCGGCCGCAGCCGCTCGCCGTCGAGGGTGAGCGCCAGCCGCCTGGTGGTGCGTACGAAAAGCTGGGTGTTCAGATGCTCTTCGAGCCGCTTGACGCGCTTGGTGATGACCGAGGTCGCGACGCCCAAGTCACGGCCGGCGGCGGAAAAACTGCCGGCGCGGGCGGTTGCCAGGAATGCGCCGATGTCGAGAAGTATGTTCACTGTCTTTCTCGTTTCGAGAAAAAGTCCTGACCGGCATCACGCACATATTTTCCGCGGTTTCGCAACTCCCGCCGCATGGCGCGCAAGCGGTCGGCTCAGCCGCAGCGGGCGCTATGGAATGCGAACTGCGCGGAAAGGCTTTCCACCGCCCTCGTCTCGGACATGCGCAGCGCCATCCAGGCCGAAACCGCCGCCCAGGCGGCCCGCATGTAGCTGTCGGCGCGGTAGAGGGCCGCATCCGGATCGGCCTGCATGGCGCTCATCCTGTCGCTCAACAGCTCGAACCCGTCGAGGATGGCGAGGACGGTATCCGACGCCTGCGGGTGCTCGGCGGAATAGGCGTCGATCTCGTCGCGGGCCTTCTGCAGGAAAAGCGCGAGCCCCCTGCCCTCGTCGCGCCAGAGGCGGCGGGTCAGGAAATCCAGCGCCTGCATGCCCGTGGTGCCCTCGTAGATGGTCATGATGCGGGCGTCGCGCAGATATTGTTCGAGCGGCCAGTCGCGGGTGTAACCGACGCCGCCCAGCACCTGGATCGCCGCATTCGCCGTCTCGAAGCCCGCCGCCGCGCCAAAATTCTTGATCAGCGGCAGCATCCAGCCGGTGAAATCGTCGAGCCCGGATTCGGGCTCCAGCCTGGCGATATCCATGGTCGTGGCAAGTTCGAGAATGGCGGCGCGCAGGATTTCGGTGGAGCTGCGGATTTCATATAGCTGGCGCTGCACATCCGGATGGCTGGAAATCGGCACCGGCGGCTGGTCCGGCCGGCCGCCCTGGCGGCGTTCCCTGGCATAGTCCTCGGCGACATCGGCGGCCGCGGACGCGATGCCCAGCCCCTGGCAGCCCGTCAGCAGCCGCATCAGCTCGATCATGGTGAAAAGCTGCGGCAGGCCGCGACCTTCGCGGCCGAGCATGATGCCACGCGCGTCTTCGAACCGCATGGCGCAGGTGGGCGAGCCGTGCAGACCCATCTTTTCTTCGATCCGATCGACCGAAACGCCGTTCGGCCCGCCATCGACGAGGTTCGGCACCAGAAATAGGCTGATGCCTCGCGTGCCCGGCTCTCCGTTGGTACGGGCAAGCAGGCAATGGCCGATGCGATCGGCCATGTCGTGGTCGCCGAAGGAAATCCAGATCTTCTGGCCGGTGACCAGCCATTCGCCATCGCGCAACTCGGCTTTGGTGCGCAGCCGGCCGACATCGGACCCCGCTTCGGGTTCGGAAATGCAGATCGTCGCCGCCCATTCGCCGGTGGCGAGCTTCGGTACCCATTCGTTTGCGGTCGCCTCGTCGGCCGCTTCGGCCAGAAGATGGGCTGCCGCACGGGTCGAACCCGCCGCCATCATCAGCGCCACGCAGCCCCGCTCGAACAACGGCGAGCAGGCGGCATGCAGCGTGAGCGGAACAGACTGTCCGCCAAATTTTTCGGGGACGTCCATGCCGAGCCAGCCGGCCTGCGCATACTGCCGGAACGCATCGGCAAACCCGTCCGGCGTCTTGACCCGGCCGCCGACGACCTGCGCGCCGATCCGGTCGCCCACCGCATTCAGCGGCGCGAGCACGCCCTCGGCAAAGCTGGCGGCCTCGTCGAGGATCGCCGCGAGGGTCTCGTCGTCGCAATCCTCCCGAAGTTCCTTGAGCCGATGCCAGCCCGGCGTCAGGGCGAGAAGTTCCAGTGTCCGGTCTGCCTGATCCGCAAACGACATGATCGTCACCGCGGCTGCATGCGCAGCGCGCCGTCGAGCCGGATCACCTCGCCATTGATATATTGGTTCTCGATCACGAACCGCACCGCGTCGGCGAATTCACCGGGATCGCCGAGACGCGAAGGATAGGGGATGGCTGCTGCAAGGCTATCCTGCGCTTCCTGCGGCAGCTCGTATAGCAGCGGCGTCAGGAAGATGCCGGGAGCAACCGTGTTGACGCGGATGCCGAAGCGGGAGAACTCGCGTGCCGCCGGCAAAGCCAGCGAAACGATGCCGCCCTTGGAGGCCGCATAGGCTGCCTGACCGACCTGCCCCTCGAATGCCGCGACCGAGGCCGTGTTGACGATCACGCCGCGCGCCTTGTCGTCGCGCTCGGGCAGGCCTGTCATGCGCTCGGCGGCAAGCCGCATCATGTTGAACGTGCCGATCAGGTTGACGCGGATCACCCGCTCGAAATCGGCAAGCGGCATAGGACCGTTCTTGCCGACAATGCGCCCCGCCGTGCCGATGCCGGCGCAGTTGACCAGGATGCGCAAGCCGTCACCGGCCTTGGCGGCAACGTCGAGCGCTCTTGCCGCATCATCCTCGCTGGTCACGTCGCCCGAAAGCGCCACGCCGCCGATCTCGCCCGCGACCTTTTCGGCCGCCGCCTGGTTGCGGTCGAAGACATGCACCAGGGCACCGAGCTTCGCGAGCAGCCGTGCCGTCGCTTCGCCCAGCCCCGATCCGCCGCCGGTGACGACAGCGCTGGTTCCGTCGATCCTCATGCCGCCCGCTCCTTGCTAACCTTGATCACGCCTGGCGCATCCGCATACAGTTCCTCGACGAGATCGCCGCGATGGGCGAGCACGGCGCGCTGGTTGATCGACCCCTTGTCGGTTACTTCGCCCTTTTCGAAGCGCAGCGGCTGGGTCATCAGCATGATGCGCATCACCCGCGTCGCCGAACCGCTCGACTGGCGCTGGTGATCCTTCAGCCGCTCGGCAATCGCTGCCCTCACCTTCGGATGGGCAACCACCGCCTCGTCGGAAAGATCGGTTTCACCGCCGATCAGTTCGCGCAGGGCCGGCATGAAGGGAACCGCAAGCGCCCCGAGCTCGGCCCGGTTCTCGCCGGTGATGACCGCATCGCGGATCAGCCCGCCGAACTGGTTGACGAGCTGGGCGCGCAGGACCCCGACCGCCACCCAGGTGCCGGTCTGCAGCTTGAAGTTCTCCGCCGTGCGTCCGTCGAAGTAGAAACCCTGGCGCGGATCGCCGGGGACGGCAAATTTCACCGCATCGCCGATCCGGTAGAAACCTTCCTCGTCGAAGGCTTCCCTGGTCAGCTTCTCGTTGCGCCAGTAACCCGGGGTTACGTTCGGGCCCTTGAGGCGCAGTTCATACTTGTCGTCGATCGGCACCAGCTTCATGGTAACGCCCTGGCCGGGAACGCCGATATTGCCGGGCTTTTCCTGCGGGTCGGTGCAGAAGATCGCGAACGGCGCGGTCTCGGTGGAGCCGATGCCGGTGCCGAGCGGCACCTGTTCGCCGATCGTCATTTCGGAAAGCTCGATCAGCGCGTCCCAGGTATGCTGCGCCATGCCGGCGCCGGCATACATGAGCAGTTTCAGGTCCTTGAAGAAGGTTTTTCGAAGCCCCTCGTCCTCACGCATCGCCTGGATCAGCATCTCGTAACCGGCCGGCACGTTGAAATACCAGGTCGGAGAGATTTCCTTGAGGTTGGCGATCGTCTGGGCCATCAGCGCCGGGCTCGGCTTGCCGCGGTCGATGTAATAGGTGCCGCCGTTATAGATGGCGATGTTGAACACCTTGTTGCCGCTGGCGGTGTGGTTCCAGGGCGCCCAGTCGACCAGAACCGGCGGCTCGTCCCGGAAATAGGAATAGCAGTCGGTCACCATTTCCTGATTGGAGCAGAGCATGCGCTGGGTCTGGATGACCGCCTTGGGCGAGCCGGTGGTGCCCGAGGTGAACAGGAATTTCGCCACCGTATCCGGCCCGACCGCATCGAAGGCCCGGTCCACGGCTTCGGTCGGCTCGGTCTTGAGAATATCGTCGAGGAGATAGGTATTGGGCCGGTCTTCGGGCAGGTTGTGCATCCCGGCAAAGGGAATATCCGCTCCGAAAGCCGTATCGACGGCCTTGCGGAAGGCCCCCGCATCGTCGGCGAAGATCAGGCCGGGGGTGATCTGTTTTGCGATATCGTACAGCTTCGAAAAATCGGAGGAGATCGTCGCATAGGCCGGCGCGATCGCTGCGGACGGGATACCGACATGCTGGGCGCCGAGCGCCATCAGCGCATGTTCGATGGAGTTTTCCGAAAGGATGACCAGCGGGTTTTCGGCCGAAAGCTTCATGTCCAGCAGGAACTGGCCGATGCGCCGCACCTGATCGAGCGCTTCCGCAAAGCTCACCCTGCGCCACTCGCCCGCCCCCTCGCGATCGGCCATCCAGGTACGGTCGGGCGCGGTTTTCGCCCAATGGACCAGCCGCTCGTTGATTTTGTCGGGATAGGGACCGAGCGGATCCTCCCGCCAGACCACGAATTCGCCGTTCGGCCGCTCTTCCCAGCCGACCACGGGCGACCACAGCTTTACGTCACGCACAGGTTTGGCGCTCATGACTTCTCCTCCCAGACGTCAATGCTCCCTCTCGGGCTCCCAAAATTTGTTTACAAAGAAACAATCTCCATGTAAACGATCAAAAACTGATGACGGGCTATGGGAGTGTCCGTTGCTGGAGGAGAATGCATAAAATGGCCGATCAGACGGCAACCAGCTTCGTAACCTATGAGCTCAAGGGCAACATTGCCCATATAGGTCTCAACCGACCGGAAAAGCGTAACGCGATCAGCGACCGCTTTGTCGAGACGATCGCGGAAAACATCGCGCGTGCCGAAAGCGAGGCGAAGGCCGTCGTGCTCTTCGGACATGGCGATCATTTCTGCGCGGGGCTTGACCTTGCCGAACACGTCAAGAAAACGCCGATCCAGGGCGTACACGGTTCGCGCCGGTGGCATGCGGTATTTGCCGGCATCGAGCACGGCACGATCCCGTGGATCTCCGCCCTGCATGGCGCGGTCGTCGGCGGCGGCCTGGAACTGGCGTCTTCCACCCATATCCGCGTGGCCGACAAGTCCGCCTTCTTCGCGCTGCCGGAAGGCCAGCGCGGCATTTTCGTCGGCGGCGGCGGTTCGGTGCGCGCCGCGCGGCTGATGGGCGTCGCCCGTATGACCGACATGATGCTGACCGGACGGGTCGCCTCGGCTGAAGAGGCCGAGCGCTGGAACCTTGCGCAATACGTCGTCGAAAAGGGCATGGCCCGGCAGAAGGCGCACGAACTTGCCGAAGCGGCCGCGAGCAATGCGGAAATCTCCAATTACGCGGTCATCAACGCACTGCCGCGCATTCAGGACATGGCGAAGGAAGACGGGCTTTTCGTCGAGTCCTTCATTGCCTCGTTTACTGCCACCAGCCCGGAAGCAGAGGAGCGTCTGCGCGCGTTCCTCGAAAAACGCGCCGCAAGGCTGAAGGCGCCGGGTTCGGCATAAGGGGACTGCTCGATGGACATGCCGATCCGCACGGCAGACGAGGTCGATCTCGACCGGCTCAATTCGGCGCTCGGCTTCCTGATGCGGCTGGCGCAGCTCAAGATCTACGAGCGGTTTTTCGAAGAGGTCGGCGAGCACAACCTGAAGCCCGGAGAATTCTCCGTGCTTTGGGTCATCCTGCACAATCCCGGCATCCGCCAGAGCGTGCTCGGCCAAAGGCTGATGATCAAGCGCGCCCATATGACCAAGCTCATCCGGGCGCTGGAGGATCAGAACCTCGTTTCCAGACGAATCCCGGATGGAGACCGCCGGGCCGTGGAGATCACACTGACCCCGGAAGCGGTCACCAGGGTCGAGCAGGCGAGCCAGTGGTTCTTTACCTATGAAGCTTCGGTCGGCGCCAATCTTACCGCCGACGAGCGCCGGCAACTGACGGCCCTCCTGCAGAAATTCGTGGGCCTGGACTGAATTTAAGGATCGGGAGGAGCTGACCTTGAACATCGACGAGCTGATCGCCATCGACATCCACACCCATGCGGAAGAGCCCTGCTGCAGCCCGCGTGACGATGGTTACGACGAATTTCAGGCCGGCATGGCCAAATATTTCAAGAACCCGGCCGGCCACAAGGGCATGCTGCCGACGGTCAACGAAACCGCCGTCTATTATCGCGAGCGCAAGATCGGCTGCGTGATATTCCCGGTCGATGCAGAGCGCGAGACCGGTTTCCGGCGTTACAACAACGAAGAAGTGGCGATGATCGCCGCCGAGAACAGCGACATCATGATCCCGTTCGCCTCGATCGACCCCGCCAAGGGCAAGATGGGCGCCCGCGAGGCGCGCCGGCTGGTGCGGGAATTCGGCGTCAAGGGCTTCAAGTTCCACCCGACCATGCAGGCCTTCTATCCGAACGACCGGATGGCCTATCCGCTCTACGAGGCGATTGCCGAAGAAGGCGCGATCACGCTGTTCCATACCGGCCAGACGGGCGTCGGCGCCGGCATGCGCGGCGGCATGAACATGCGGCTCAAATATTCCAATCCGATCTATCTGGACGACGTGGCGGCTGACTTCCCCGACATGCCGATCATCCTGGCGCATCCCTCCTTCCCCTGGCAGGAAGAGGCGCTGTCGGTCGCCACCCACAAGCCGAACGTCTATATCGACATGTCCGGCTGGTCGCCAAAGTACTTCCCGCAGATCCTGGTGCAGTACGCCAACTCGATCCTGAAGCATAAAATGCTGTTCGGCTCGGACTGGCCGGCGATCACGCCCGACCGCTGGATGGCGGACTTTGCGGCGATCTCGATCAAGGAGGAAGTGCGGCCGCTGATCCTCAAGGAAAACGCCCGCAAGCTTTTGAAGATCTGACTTTTTCGTCATGCTCGGGCCTGTCCCGAGCATCCGCAAACGTTCAATTCATGGGCGTGGATAGATCCTCGGCACAAGGCCGAGGATGACGGTGGGTATGCATTGGGAGCTTGTAACTCAAGCAGGGACGAAGCTCTTCCGCACCACCAGTTCAGGGATGACCCGTTCGTAACCCGGCGACGCATCCGGGTTTTCCAGCCGCCGCTCCAGAAGCTCGACCGCCCGCAGCGCCATGGTGATCGGGTCCTGGCGGAAGGTGGTGAGGCCGTAGCTCAGCCAGGCCGCTTCCGGCACGTCGTCGAAGCCGATCACCGCCACGTCTTGCGGAATGCTAAGCTTCGCCTCGATGCGGATGAAATCCATGACGCCAAAGGCGATCTGGTCGTTGGCGCAGAAGATGGCGTCGGGGTGTTCGCTGCCGGCAAACAGTTCGCGCGCGGCCGCAATGCCGCTGTCATAGTCGGAATCCGGCCCGCCGGCAGACCGGACTTCGGCGCCGAGCGACCGCGCAGCCGACAGGAAAGCGGTTTCACGCTCGGCGATGCTCGGCGTTCCCGATTGCGAACCGACCACGGCCAGACGGCGCCGGCCGGCATCGAAAAAGGCATTGGCGGCATTGCGCGAGGCCTCGGAATTGCCGGCGCGAACGTGATCGGCATCGGGCTCCGAGCGGCCGATCACCACCAGAGGCTGGCCGTTGCGCTGCGCAAGTTCGAAGAAGCTTGCCGGCGGCGAGCCGGACAGGATGATCGTCGCCTCGGCGCGGTGGCCGATCAGCATCTTCTGGGCGGCCAGCAATTCCTCTTCCGCCTGCCCGGTATTGATGAGGATCGGGATGCTGCCGCGCTGGATGAGCGCTTTCGCAAGCGCCGCCGTCAGGTGGGCGCGAAAGCCGAGTTCCGGCTTGGTCGCAACGATGCCGACCAGCCGGCTCTGGTTGGCGAGCACGCCGCGGGCGAGGTCGTTGACGTGATAACCGAGTTCTTCGGCCGCCCGCAGCACCTTTTCGCGCGTCGCCGGCGCGACGCTTGCGCCCGGCGTGAACGTGCGGGAGACAGCCGAGCGGGAGACGCCGGCGAGCCGGGCGACCTGTTCGGCGCTGACGAAGCGCATCCGTTTTTCGTCCTTCATGCTCTCCTCAATGTCCCACGCGCGAAAGGACGTCCGCCTTCAGGAATCGCTCCACGATCAACATGAACACCAAGGAGGGAACGAGCAGCAAGAGGGCAGTGATGGATGCGATCTGATAATTACCGCCGGCAGCGGTCGTATAGAGCAGCAGCGGCAGCATGTTGACATCAGGCGCGCCGACGAAATAGCTGCCGGTGAATTCGTCGAGCGATTCAAGGAAAACGAAGATGGCGCTCGCCATCAGCCCGGGAGCTGCGAGCGGCAGCGTCACGTCGAGGAAGGCCCGGAAGGCGCCGGCACCGAGATTGCGCGCCGCCTGTTCGAGCTCCGCGTCGATGGCCGAAAAGGCGGCCGTCGCGATCCACACCGCATAGACCAGGCCATGCGAGACGTGGACCAGCACGACGCCCGGAATGGTGCCGTTGAGCCTGATCTCGTAAAAGATACGAGCGATGTTGACGTAGACCGTCAGGTTCGGAAAGGCCTGCGGAATGAGGAAGGCGAGCAGGATGAGGCCGCGCAGCGGCAGTTTCAACCGCGCCAGCGCATAACCGGCCGGGATCGCCAGAGCCAGCGAGACGAAGACGGTGAGCAGTGCCACGATCAGCGAATTGGTCAGCGATTCCATCGCCCCGCCGCGGGGAGCAAACACTTTTGCCCAGGAGCTGAATCCGTATTCCAGCGGCAGGCTGTAGGGGAAATACCACTTCTCCGCCACCGTCCAGAGCAGGAGGTTGAAGAGCGGCCCGAAGATGAAGAAGGCCATCAGCCCGAAGACGATGCCGCGCGGCACCCACCACAGGGCGGCAAGAGGATTGCGCGGTGCGGAATTGGGGGCGGCGGTCATGCGCGCTCCTTGAGGCTGGCGCGGAGATAGATCCATGCGACGGAGGAAGCGAGCACGAGCGAGATCAGGCCGAGCGCATTGGCGACGCCGTAGTCCCCGTAGGAATTGACCCGGAAGGCGATGTCGGCGGTCAGCATGGTCGGCGACTGAGCGTTGATCATCAGCGGCACGGAGAGAACCGACATCATGGTGACGAAGGAGAGGATCAGGCCGACCGTCAGCGTCATCGCCACCTGCGGCACGACGATCTCGACGAGAAGCCGCAGCCGCGAGGCGCCGAGATTGCGGGCCGCCTCGATCGTGTCGCGGTTGATCGAGGCCATGGCGCCGGCGACCAGCAGCGCCACGAACGGCGTCTGCTTCCAGACAAAGGCGATGACGATGCCGCGCCAGTCGAGGAAACTCACCGCATCCAGCGGCGTCAGCAGGCCGAGGTTGATGAAAGTGTTGTTCATCATGCCGTTCTTGGCAAGGAACGTGCGCAGGATCTGGCCGACGACGATGAAGGGAATGAACATCGGCCAGCGATAGAGCCAGCGCAGGATGGCGACCGCGACCGGATGTTCGCCGAGCGTCAGGTAACCGCCGATGGCGATCGAAGCCAGCCCGATCAGCACGGTCGACAGGCTGACGATCACCACGGTGAAGATGATGTCCTTGGTATAGAGGTCGAATGTCTTGGTGAAATTGCCCCAGCCGAAAGCCCCCTCCACCTGGAAGGCGCCGACCGCCGACATGATGAGCGGCAGGATGAAGAGGAAGGCGATCACCGCAAGTGCCGGCAGCACGAGAAGAAGGCCGAGAAGGCGTCTGGACATGGTTCAGGCTCGATGGGGTCTCATGGGCGGCTGTCTCTTTCGTGACGGCCAATGCGGATGGAATTGCCCCTCACCCTAACCCTCTCCCCGTTCCGACGGGGAGAGGGGACGTGCCCCGCTCCACGCTTGAGAGAAACGGAGACGTTGCAGCCTGCGTCCTTCTCCCCGCGAGCGGGGAGAAGGTGGCGGCAGCCGGATGAGGGGCATTTCCTATGCGATCACAACCTCCGAAGAGGCAATACTGTGTTTACTTCACGGACTTTTCGTAGGCTTCGAGGATCGCGGTGTTGTAGGGCGCGATCGGGAAGGGCTTGCCCTTGGCGGCAAGATCAGCCGGGGAGATGTCGACGAACAGCTTGTTCCAGGTCGCGTCGTCGAGTTCTCGTCTGACGTTGTCAGCGTCGATGCCCGGATACCAGTTGAAGCGCTTGACGATGCCTTCGGCCTGGACCTTCGGGCTGGTGGCGAGAGCGATGAACTTCTCGGCCAGGGCCTTGTGGGTGGCCTTTTCCGGCATGACGTAGTGCATCGGCTGGCCCGGCATGCCCGGAGCCGGCAGGACGAGCTTCATGGTCGGCGGCAGCTGGCCGCTGGCCTGCCAGGAGTAGAACATGTCCACCCAGACCGGACCCATGGCGATTTCGCCGCGCGACAGGAGGTCGAGCGTGCCGGCATTGCCGGGCGTCAGGGTGGCGTTGGTAGTGAAGTCGGCGAGGCTCTTGAAGGCCGCATCCCACTTCTTGGTTTCTTCTTCCTTGAACGGGCCGTTCATCAGGGTGTTGGCGTCGCCGCCGCCGAAGGCGTAGATCCAGCCCATGACGAAGGAGACGCCGGAAGCGCCGCCCTTGATGCCGTTGTAACCGAACTGCTTCGGATGAGCCTTGGCCCAGTCGGCGAGCTCGGCATAGGATTTCGGCGGGTTCGGAACGAGCGCCGGGTTGTAGGCGATCGCGGTCTGGCTGTTGAACATCGGCATGACGTAGCCGTCGACATTCGAGCCGAGCGCCATCTTGGCGTTGGCGCGGGTGACCAGCTTGCCGGTGTCGATATCGCCGCGGTACTTGTCGAGGTAGTTCTTGGTGACCATCGGGCCGACGAACTTCTCATGCACGACGGCGACGTCGACATCCCATTTTTCAGCCTTTGCCGCGGCCTGAGCGTCGAAGCGCTCGAGGATCTTCTGCGAGCCGGCGTCGCCGGGGCCGGTGCCGACGGCGCGAACCGTGTTGCCCGGATAGGTCTTTTCGAAAAGCGGGCCGAGATACTGGTTGATGTAATCGACCATGTTCTGGTCGCCGGCGGTCGCAACCGTCAGCTCTTCGGCATGAACCGGCAGGGCTGCGAAAGCGACGGCGAAGGCTGCGTAGGACATCTTCTTCATGGGTGCTTCTCCGTGAGTTGAAAAGGCAGAGGTATCTAAAGATCAGGCGTGGACTTTCCCGGACGCGGCCCGGGAAATGGATGAGACCGAAGCAGCCTCCGGCGAATTGAACAGGAACAGCGCCTCGGCCGGCACGAACACACAGACGCTGGCGCCCGGCGCGAAAGCCTGGTCCGCATCGGCCATGATCTCGTTCTCACCGAGCCGCACCACGTGGCGCCAATGGCCGCCGGGATAACTGACGGCAGCGACCTCGCCCCGGAAGGTGATGCCCGGGCCGATCACAGCGAGTTCGTCGGCGGCAAACAGGCGGGCGGCCTCGGGACGGAAGCGAGCCTCGACCCGGCCGGCAGCCAGCGGACGGCCGGCAATCGGCACATTGCCCGCGGCATTGGCGAAGCCGGCAGCGATCATGAATTGATCGCCCTGCGGCATGCCATTCAGGAACACCACATTCTCGGCGCCCATGAAGGCGGCGACAAAGGCCGAGGCGGGACGGTTATAGACATCTTCCGGCGTGCCCTGCTGGGCGATCCGGCCGGCATTGAGGATAACGATCCGGTCGGCCATCACCATCGCCTCCTCGCGATCATGGGTGACGTGGATCGCGGTGATGCCGAGGCGCTTCTGCAACGCCCGCAGCTCGTGGCGCACAGTCAGGCGGATGCGGGCGTCGAGGTTGGACAGCGGCTCGTCGAGCAGCAGGATTTCCGGATCGATGGCGAGCGCCCGGCCGAGCGCGACGCGCTGGCGCTGGCCGCCCGACAAAGCCTGCGGCTTGCGCGCCTCCAACCCGTCGAGGCCGAGCAGCGACTGCATGGCGGCGACGCGGGTGGCGATCTCCTGGCGCGCGACACCCTTCAGCTTCAGGCCGTAGCCGATGTTCTGCGCCACGGTCATATGCGGCCAGAGCGCGTAGGACTGGAAGACCAGCGCCATGCCGCGCTTGTCCGGCGGCAGATGGGTCACGTCCCGATGGCGCACCTTCACTTCGCCGGCCGATGGGCCGATGAAGCCGGCAATCAGGCGCAGAAGCGTGGTCTTGCCGCAGCCGGACGAACCGAGCAGCGCCACGAACTCACCCTTGGCGATCGACAGGTCGATATCGGTCAGAACCTGCGTGGCGCCATAACGGCTGGCGACCCCGCGCAATTCCAGAAAACCGTCCCGTTCCATCGAACCCCCTTTTGCACAGCCGTGCAACATTGCTGGGGGTTTCTTAGGGCCGGAATTTTACAGGCGGATGACACCGGCGATTTTTTATCGAGGAACCGACGGAGCGTTTCGTTCAGGCTTCGACCGTGAGCGGGGCTTCCAGGCGGGCAAGCGCTTCCGCAAGTTCTACGGCGCCGGTGGCCACGAAAACGGCGCCTGCCTCGCCAAGGGTTTTCACCCGGCCGGGCCGCGGGTCTGCGGGATCGACAAAGCCGATCGCGGTCATGCCCGCCGCCCGCGCCCCGGTGATCCCGTGGGCGCTGTCGTCGATCACCACGCAACGGGCCGGATCGGCGGCGAGCGTTTCGGCGCAGAGATGGAAGAGATCCGGCGCCGGTTTCGGCCGCACCACCATGTCGGCGCTGAAGATCAAAGGCGCGAAGACATTCCAGAGAGGCAGCAGGCCGAGGCTTTTCGACAGCCGGTCCGTCGAGCTGTTGGAGGCGACGCATTTGCGGTGCGGCAGCGACCGGACAAGGCTTTCGATGCCGGGCATCGGTTCCAGCGAGCGGGCGAATTCCGGATAGATATCGAGATGCCATGCCTCGAAGACCGCATCCAGATCGGTGATGCCCAGTTCTTCGGTGCAGATGCGGCGGATGGCGCCTGCCGAATTGCCGGTGAAGCGAACCAGCACTTCTTCGGCGGTGATCGTTGCGCCGGCATTCTGCAGAGCCTTGGCAAGCGTGCGGCTGGCGATCGGCTCGCTGTTGATCAGGACGCCGTCACAATCGAAAATCAGGAGATCTATCTGCATGAAAATCCAACTCGGGTGATGCGTCAGAGCCGATTGACGCCGGCCAAACCGTCGGCGACGGCAAAGCTCTGGAAAACGGCAGCGGGGGAGTTCCGCTGTTTACGGTCAGCGATGCCGATGAAATCCACCTCGGCCGACCGATCGCTCAGGCGCATGATCGCATAACCATGCTTGTCCGAGGCAAACTTGAGATGCGGGTTTTCGGCAAGCGCCGTCGCAAGGCTCGCGGCCGACGGAGCGTCGGAGGTAATCGAGCCGCAGACGAATTCGCTGGCGATCGCCCGAGCCTTCTCGTCGGCGAAATCGCGCTTCACATTGGCCGCGTAGAAGGCATGCAGGTCGCCGCCGATGATCAGCGGGTTCTCGATCGCCGAAGTCTGTACCGCTTCCAGCAGGCGGGTGCGGGCGGCGCGATAACCATCCCAACCGTCGAGGTTATAGCCGGTGGCCGGCCCGGCCTTGGTGTCGCGCTCTGCTAGCAGCGTCTGCTGGGCGATGATGTTCCACTTTGCCCGGCTAGAAGCCAGCGTATTGCCGAGCCATTGTTCCTGCGCGGGGCCAAGCATGGTCCGCTCCGGCTGGTCGTCGCCGGCGGAACCTTCGAGTTCGGGCGAACGATATTGCCGCGTGTCGAGCAGCGTCACGCCGGCCAGATTGCCGAAACGGTAGTGATCGTAGATGCGCAAAGCATCAAAGCCGGCGGCGAGGCTTGGGCGGACGGGCATATGCTCGAACCAGGCCTGATAAGCGGCGCGACGGCGGGCGAGGAATTCGGCCGGGTTCGGTGCATCCGGCGCCCGGTCATTGACATAGTTGTTGGTGACCTCGTGGTCGTCCCAGACCGCGAGCCAGGGAAACGCGGCGTGCGCCGCCTGCAATTGCGGGTCGGACTTGTAGAGCGCATAGCGGTCGCGGAACTCGTAGAGCATGGACGGTATGCCGGCCTCGTGCTTGCGCACCAGCTGCGCGCCGTAACTGCGCTCGTAGATGTAATCGCCGAGATGGATCACCAGATCGAGGTCGCGGCCTGCCATATCCGCATAGGCGCTGTAGAAACCCTGCTCATATTGCTGGCAGGAGGCGAAGGCGAGGCGAAGCGAATCGACGTTATCCGCCGGCGCGGTGCGGGTGCGGCCGACCGGACTTTCCGCATTGCCGGAGCGGAATCGGTAGAAATACCAGCGGCCGGGTAATAGGCCCGTCACCTCGACATGCACCGAATGGGCGAATTCCGGCACGGCGCGGAAAAGGCCGGACCGGACTGGCTTGGAAAAGGCCTCGTCCTCGGCGAGCATCCATTCCACATCGATCGGATCGAGGATGGGTTTCGGCGCCGGGGCGAAGGGATCGGCGGAGGCGGCAGCGGATGTGTCCTCCAGGATCAGCCTTGTCCAGAGCACGAGGCTGTCGGCCTTCGGCGCGCCGGAGGCGACGCCGAGAGCGAAGGGATCGGTCTTGAAGTTTTCCGCACGTGCGGACCCCAGCGGCCGCCAGATCGCAGCCGCCGCCAGTCCGGCCGTCAGAAAACCTCGTCGATCAATGAGCGGCATCGAACAGTCCTTCGCGTGCCTTGACGGCGAGGTCCGGCCGGTCGGTGGTGATCTGGCGCAGCGGCCGCTTCAGCCAGAAGGACAGGTCCTCCAGCTCGTTCGGCACCCAGACGCCGAGCTTTTCGGCCGGGACGAGCGCGGAGAGCAGTTCCCATTCCTCCAGCAGCAGCGCCTTTTCGATCGCCAGCACGTCGGAGACCTGCAGCATGGCTTCGACCGACTGGCGCAGGCCGAGCGGCTGGACGGATCTGTGGTTGAGCGACGACAGCCGGCGGATATGCGGCGCGACTTCGCCGATGGTCTTGAGGACCTCGCTGCTGAAGCTGGTCAGGAACGAATTGTCGGCGACGCCGAAACGATCGATCATGGCCGCGGCCTTGGCTTCCAGGCCTTCATAGGGCTTGCCGTCGGCATCGGCCTTCAGCTCGACATGCAGTTCGAGGCCGGTCGGCGCATAGATTTCGAGCACGTCCTCGAGGGTCGGGATATGTTCGTCGGTGCCCTTGAGGATGACAGAACGGTATTCGCCGGCGGCAAGCTCGCTGACCCGGCCGGAGCGCTCGGTAGTGCGGTCCAGCGTCGCGTCATGAATGACGAGGAGCTCGCCGGTGGCGCTCAGATGCACGTCGAACTCGACCGATTCGACGGAAAGGTCGAGCAGGTTGCGGAAGCCTGTGATGCTGTTTTCGGCCCAGAGATTGCGGGCGCCGCGATGGCCGACGATGATGGGATTGTTCATTGGAAATACCTCTTTTCTATTTGCTGGAATCCACCAGGCCCTTGGTGAACCAGCGTTGCATCAGCAGGATGACGAGAGCGGGCGGCGCCATCACAAAAAAGGAAGCGGCCATGGCGATGTTCCACGCCGGCTGGGCGTCGGCGACCGGGATCAGGTCCTTCAGCCCGATCATCGCCGTCGCCATCGCCTTCTCGGTGGTGAAGAGAAGCGGCCAGAGATACTGGTTCCAGCCGTAGAGGAAGAGGATGATCGACAGCGCCGCGATATTGGCGCGCGACAGCGGCAGCAGTACGTCCCAGAAAAATTTCAGCGGGCCTGCGCCATCCAGCTTGGCCGCTTCGCACAGTTCGTCCGGCACGGTCAGGAAAAACTGGCGGAACAGGAAGGTCGCGGAGGCGGAGGCGATCAGCGGCAGGATGAGGCCGCCATAGCTGTTGATCATGTTCCATTGCAGCGCCGCGTCGAGCTGGTAGCCGGTCCTGTCGGCGATGAAGCCCGTCAGGCCTATCGTATCGAACAGCGACCGCAGCGGCCCGCCGGCATCGGCGACGGCCTCGTAGGTCGGGATGATACGCACCTCGACCGGCAGCATCAGCGAAATGAAGATCAGCCAGAAGGCGGTCATGCGGAAGGGAAAGCGGAAATAGGTGACCGCGAAACCGGCTATCAGCGAGACCGCCAGCTTGCCGGTGACGATGCCGACCGTGACGATGAGGGAATTGACGTAGAGCCGGCTGAATTGGCCTTCGTTCCAGGCCAGCACGGTGTTCTCGACAAAGTGGCTGCCGGGAACCAGCGGGAACGGCACCTGCTGCACCTCGCCGACCGTCAGCGAACCCGCCACGAAGGCGAAGTAGAGCGGCATGCAGACGGCGGCGGCGCCGATCAGCAGAACGACGTGGCAGAAGATCGAAAGGCCGATGTGGCGCTCCACCATGATCACACCTGATAGTTGACTTTGCGCTCGACGGCGCGGAACTGCAGGAAGGTGAAGAGCACGGCGATCGCCATCAGGATCACAGACTGGGCGGCCGACGAGCCGAGATCGAGCTGGCGGAAGCCGTCCTGGTAGACCTTGTAGACCAGGGTGTTGGTACTGCCGGCCGGACCGCCGCGGGTGACCGTGTCGATGATGCCGAAGGTCTCGAACAGGCCGTAGACGAAATTCATGACGATCAGGAAGAAGATGGTGGGCGCGGCCATGGGCAGCGTCACCGTCAGGAAGCGGCGGACCGGCCGGGCGCCGTCGATCGCGGCTGCCTCCATTACCGAAGGCGGCACCGCCAGAAAGGCCGCGACGAGAAAGATGTAGTCGTAGCAGACATGTTTCCAGATCGCCGCGACCGAAACCAGCAGCAGTGCGTCGAACGGCCGGCGGTTCGGGTCCCAGGCAAAGCCCAGTTCATGCAGCATCTGGGCGAGCGGACCGACGGTCGGATTGAAGAGGAAGGCCCAGAGCACGCCCGAGATTGCCGGCGCGATCGCGTAGGGCAGAAGGATGACGCCCTTGTAGATCGCCCTGCCGCGCAAGACGTTGTCGGTGGCAAACGCCAGCAGCCCGGCGATGGCGAGCGTGGCGAGGCATTGCACGACCGTGAACCACAGGGTGAGGATGGCGCTGTCGCGATATTCCGGGCTCGAAAACAAGGTGGTGAAATTGTCCAGCCCGACGAAGATCATCGTGCCGCCGAACGGGTCCACCTGCACGAAGGCGAGCGACAGCGCCTTCCAGGTGGGGATGAAGAAGAAGAACAGCAGGATCAGCAGCTGCGGCGCGACAAGACCGCCGGCCAGCCAGGGCCGCCGGAAATGCGAGGCCTTGAGCCCCGCTTCCGACGACCTGACCAGGGAGCCCAGGCTCCGCCGCAACGGAAAACGGGGGCGCGTCGCCGCGCCCTCGCGGTCGATCATGATGGCATTACTTGCCGGCATGGAGTTTCTCGTACTGGCGCAGGATTTCGTTGCCGCGCTTGACGGAGTTGTCGAGCGCTTCCTGCGGCGTCTTCTTGCCGGTCCAGACCGCCTGGATCTCCTCGATCAGGATGGCGGTCGACTGGTTGTGGTTGCCGAAGCGGAAGCCGCGGGAATTGTCTGTGGGCTCACCGCGCGACAATTGTTCGATGGCGATCTCGCGGGTCGGATGATCCTTGAAATAGCCCTCGGCCTTCATCTTCCGATAGGCGGTGTTGGTGACCGGAACGTAGCCGGTCGCCTTGCTCCACCATTCCTGGGTATCCGGCTGGGCGACGAAGTTGAAGAAGGCCGCGACACCGGCCTGGACCTCTTCCGACTTGCCCTTGACGGCCCAGAGCGAGGCGCCACCGATCGTGCCGTTCCTGACGTCGGCGCCCTCCTCATGCGGCATGACCGCGGCGCTCCACTTGAACTTGGCATCGGCCTCGACGCCGGAATGGCTGGCGGTGGAGTTGATGATCGTGGCGCAGGTGCCCGAGGTGAAGAGGCTGATCGGGGCGACGCCCTGGCCGGCGATCTTCAGCACGCCGTCGTCGACCCATTTCTTCAGCCGGGCGACCTGGCCGACGACACCGGTCTTGTTGTAGACGAATTCGGTATCGAGGCCGGCATAGCCGTTAGCCTTGGTAGCGAAGGGGTAATTGTTGATCGCCGAATAGTTCTCGATCAGGCTCCACTGGAAATCGCCCGGCAGCGCCATCGAACAATCGGTGATCTTCTTTTCCTTCAGCGCATAAAGCTGCTTTTCGAGGCCCTGCCAGGTATCGGACGGAGCGTCGAAACCGGCAGCCTTGAAGGCATCGGCATTGTACCAGAGGATCGGCGTCGAGGAATTGAAAGGGAGTGCGGCCGGCTTGCCGTTGACGATGTAGAAGCCGGCGACCGGTTTGATGAAGTCGTTCCAGTCGGTCTTGTAACCCTGCTTCGCCATCAGCTGATCGACCGGGATGACCGCGCCGGAATTCAGCATGGTCATGAAACCGCGCTCGGCCGACTGAAGGATGGCCGGCTGCTGATTGACGCGGTATGCGGCGACCATGGCCGCCATGGTCTCTTCGTAATTGCCCTTGAACGTGCCGACGACCTCGTATTTGTCCTGCGACTTGTTGAAGTCGGAGATCAGCTGCTGGACGGTATCGCCGAGCTTGCCGGAAATCGCGTACCACCATTCGATCTTGACGCGGTCGGCGGCGTCAGCGCCCGTCGCGCCCATCAGCAGCGCGCCGGCGGCGAAAAGGCCGGTTATCGATTTCACATATGTCGAAGCCATGATTCGGATCCCTCAATATTCGGGTCTTTCACACGACCCGCGCCGTTTCAGTTCTGGCCATCTCCATCTGTCTGGGTTAGCCATACACGGACGGGTTACGTTACATATGTTACGCCGATGTGACATTTGATATTTTGATGGTGAGGTTTATGGAGCAGCATGATTTGATGGTGCGGGCCGCATGGCTCTATCATGTCGAAGGCCTCACCCAGCAGCAGATCGCCGAGCGGATGAATATTACCCGGCGGCGGGTCAACGAGATTCTCTCGGAAGCGCTGGAAGCAGGCGTGGTGCGGATCAGCTTCGATTCGGTGCTGGCGGAAAGCGTCGAGCTGGAAACCAGGCTGCGCAAGCGATTCGAGCTCATGGACGCGGTGGTCGTCCCCACGCCGGCCGACGCGGCGCTCCTGCATTCGGTACTCGGGCGCGGCGCGGCCGGATTTCTCGGGAGGCTGATCCAGACGCAGAAACCGGCCTCGATCGGCGTCGGCTGGGGCTCGACGCTGCGCGAGACGATCCAGCATATCCCCTCGCTCAACGAGCCGCAGATCAAGGTGCGCTCGATGATGGGCGGGCTGACGCAGGGTTCGGAGATCAACACGTTCGAGATCGTGCGCGGCTTCGCGCAGGTGCTGAACGGCCAGTGCCGTTATTTCGTGGCGCCGATCTATGCCGAAAGCCCGGAATCCCGCGACGCGATCATTTCGCAGGCGGTGTTCCAGAGGACGTTCAAGCAGATCTGCGAGGTGGATGTCGCTTACTTGAGCGTCGGAGACGTGTCGCAGCAGTCGCTGCAGGTGCGCTACGGCCTGCCGGAAGGCATGAACGAGCAGATCCTCAGGAAGGCCGGTGCGGTGGGCGACCTGATGGGCCGTTATCTCGACGCGTCAGGCAAGGAGATCGATCATCCGCTGAACCGCCAGGTGCTGGCGCCTCAGATGGAGGATTTCCGCCGGATCGGCTGCCGCATCGTCGCATCGGGCGGGCCGCACAAGCACAAGATCCTGCAGGCCGTGGCGCAGAGCGGGCTGATCAACGTGCTGATCACCGATGCCGATAGCGCCAAGGCGATGCTTTCGGCAAAGTAAGCACCGCCTTGGCGCCTGCCTCGGGAGGCCGAGGATCGATTTGGCGGCGTATTCACGACGAAAACGGCACCACGCCCGATAGGCCGCTCAGAGCGCCGTTTCCTCGGAATTCGTCTTGATGATGTTGATGAAGGCTTCGGCGGTCCAGGAGAGCGGCGCGCCGGGCATGGTGATGATGCCGTAATCGGCCACCTTGTCCGGCAGAAAGGGTCGCATGGCGATCGCGTCGCTGCGGAAAAACTCGGCGATCAGCGACGGCACGATGGCGATGCCGAGCCCCTGGGCGGCGCAGGCGCAGGCGGTTTCGACCGAATGGACTTCCAGGCTGCAGCGATAGGTCGGCACCATGCGGCGCAGTTCGTGTTCCAGTTCGTTGCGGTTGACGCGCTGCCGGCCGAGCAGGATCAGGTCGTTGCGGGCAAGATCGTTGACGTCGATCGCCTGCTTGGCGGCCAGCGGATGGCCGGCCGGCATGACGCAGGTCGTGCCGCTGGTAAAAAGCGGCCGCGTTTCGAAGGAATGTTCCTCCGGCGGCAGGCGGACGAAGCCGAGATCGGCGACGCGGCCGCGCACCATCCGCTCGATCGCATCATAGGGGCCGCTCAAGATTTCCACCGTCACCCGCGGATGATCCGCCTTGAAGCGGGCAAGGATCGGCGGCAGCATGGTGGTCGCCAGGCTGTGCGGGAAAGCGACACGGATCAGCGCCTCTCCAAAAGCTCCCGAGCGAACGTCGCCGACCTTGATGCGCAGACGGGCGACGCTCTGGGCGACGTCGTCCACCTCGTCGACCAGCAGATGCGCTTCCGGCCGCGGGATGAGCCGGCCCTTGTCGCGCAGGAAAAGCTCGCGGCCGATTTCCTCTTCCAGCGAGGCCAGCTGGCGGCTGATCGCCGACTGTGACAGGCCGAGCTGGGCGGCCGCCGCCATGGTCGAGCCGGTGTCCATGATCGTCTTGAAGATTTCGAGCTGCTTGAAATTCATGCCGCGATCCTACGGAAGGCGGCGGCGAACACAAGCAAAGACATCGAACAGGGTTTCTACGCGCAAAACGCATAGGACAATGCATTCCACGCATAATATTGCGCATCCTCCCCGGCTCGCTATCGTTGGTCACAACAAAGAGAAAAAGGGAACGTCTTTCATGAGAATTCTCTGTCCCTGCGGGACAAAGGGTAAGCAGGAGCGCACGTCATGACGGTTTTCGTCATCCGCCGCTTCCTCCAGAGCATCGCCGTCCTCATCGTGACGGCGGTCATCGTCTTCATCGGCATCTATGCGATCGGCGATCCGGCAGAAATGCTGATCGCCCCGGATGCAAGCCCCGCGGAACGCGCCCAGGTGGTCGCCTCGCTCGGCCTAGACAAGCCGCTCTGGGAACAGTTCTTCACCTTCGCCTGGAACGCGCTTCACGGCGATCTCGGCCGTTCCTTCGTCTTCAACCGCCCGTCGATCGCGCTCATCTTCGAACGCCTGCCGGCAACACTGGAGCTGACGCTGACCGGTCTCGTCTTTGCGCTGGTTCTCGGCATTCCGCTTGGCCTTCTCTCCGGCCTGAAGCCGAACAGCGCCACCGACGAAGTGATCATGACCGGCTCGATCTTCGGTTTTTCGCTGCCGAGCTTCTGGCAGGGCATGATGCTGATCATGATCTTTTCCGTCTGGCTCGGCTGGCTGCCCTCCACGGGGCGCGGGCAGATGGGCGAGTTCCTCGGCATCCATTCGAGCCTGTTCACGCTGGACGGCCTGACGCATCTCATCCTGCCGGCGATCAACCTGTCGCTGTTCAAGCTGTCGCTGGTAATCCGCCTGACCCGCACCGGCGTGCGCGAGACCATGCCGCTCGATTTCGTGAAATTCGCACGCGCCAAGGGCATTTCAGAACGCCGCATCGTCTTCGTGCATGTGTTCAAGAACATCCTGATCCCGCTGATCACCGTGATCGGGCTGGAACTCGGCAGCATGCTCGCCTTTGCGGTCGTCACCGAGACGATCTTCGCCTGGCCGGGCATCGGCAAGCTGTTGATCGACTCGATCATGCGGCTCGACCGGCCGGTCGTGGTCGCCTACCTGCTGGTCATCGTCAGCCTGTTCATCTTTATCAATTTCGTGGTCGATGTGCTCTATTCGCTGGTCGATCCGCGGGTTCGTCTGGGAGGCGCCCAATGAGCGCGCGCGCCCTTTTCGCAGAAGATATGCTGCTCGGCCGGCTGGTTACCGGCATTGGCCGCAGCCCGAAGGCCGTCATCGCCGCCGTCGTCTGCATCATCCTGCTGTTTGCCGCGATCGTCGGCCCCTATCTGACGCCGCAGAACCCTTATGACCTCGCGGTTCTCGACATCCTCGATTCCAAGCTGCCGCCCGGCTCGCAGAGCATGGACGGCCTGAACTATTGGCTCGGCACCGACGGACAGGGCCGCGACATGTTTTCCGCGATGATCTACGGGTTGCGAACCAGCCTCGGCGTCGGCGTGTTTTCCGGCATCGTCGCACTTCTGGTCGGCACCGTGCTTGGCCTGATCGCCGCCTATTTCGGCGGACGGATCGACACGCTGATCATGCGCGTGGTCGACCTGATGCTCGGTTTTCCGACCATTCTCGTGGCGCTGATGCTGCTCGCGCTTCTCGGCCAGGGGCTGTGGAAGGTGATCTTCGCGCTGATCCTGGTGCAATGGGCGACGTTTGCCCGCGCCGTCAGGAGCGCGGCACTGGTCGAGAAGAACAAGGATTATGTCGAGGCGGCGGTAACGCTCGGGATCGGCACGCCGCGCATCCTGCTTGGCCATATCCTGCCGAACTGCCTGCCGCCGCTGATCGTCATCGGCATGCTTCAGGTGGCGAACGCGATTTCGGCAGAAGCGACGCTGTCCTTCCTCGGCATCGGCCTGCCGATCACCGAGCCGTCGCTCGGGCTGCTGATCGCCAACGGCTACCAGCTTCTGATGTCCGGCGAATACTGGATCAGCGTCTATCCGGGCGTGCTGCTGCTCGTGCTGGTGTTCTCGATCAACATCGTCGGCGACCGGCTGCGCGAAGTTCTCAACCCTCGTCTGGGCGAAAGGTGAGCGCGATGACACCCGTCCTCGAAGTCAAAAACCTTTCCACCCATTTCATGACCCGCCGCGGCGCCTTGAAGGCCGTCGACGACGTGAGCTTCACGGTCGGTCAGCGCGAGATCGTCGGCCTTGTCGGAGAATCCGGCTCCGGCAAATCGATCACCGGTTTCTCGATCCTCGGTCTCGTCGATCCGCCCGGCCGGGTGGTGAACGGCCAGATCCTGTTCAACGGCGACGACCTTTTGAAGATGTCGCCGGCCGCCATGCGGACGATCCGGGGCAAGCGCATCGCGATGATCTTCCAGGATCCGATGATGACGCTCAATCCGGTTCTTTCGGTCGGTACCCAGATGATCGAGACCGTGCAGGCGCATGACCGGGTTTCGCGCGTGGAGGCACGGCAGCGTTCCCGGGATGCGCTCGGCCTTGTCGGCATTCCCTCGCCGGAAGAGCGGCTGGATTCCTATCCGCATCAGTTTTCCGGCGGCATGCGTCAGCGCGTGGCGATCGCCATCGCGCTCTTGCACCGGCCGGACCTGATCATCGCCGACGAGCCGACGACCGCGCTCGACGTGACGATCCAGTCGCAGATCCTGTTCGAGATCAAGCGGCTCGCCGGCGAGTTCGGCATGGCGCTGATCTGGATCAGCCACGATCTCGGCGTTGTCGCCGCGCTCGCCGACCGGATCATGGTCATGTATGCGGGCCGGATCGTCGAAGCGGGCCGGGTCGATGGCGTGCTCACCGAACCGCGGCATCCCTATACGTCCGGCCTGCTCAGCGCCGTGCCCGCGGCCGTGCCGCGTGGCGAGCCGCTGCGGCCGATCCCGGGCTTCGCCCCCTCGCCGCTGTCGCGTCCTTCCGGCTGCGCCTTCCGCGACCGCTGCGCCCGCGCCACCGATATCTGCGCCACCGAACCGATGCTCGAGATCGCCGCCGGCCGCGAGTTCCGCTGTTTCCACCCCCATCTCTGGAGCGCCGCATGACGAACATGCTCGCGGAAACCATGCCGCTCGTAGAGGCCCTGAATGTCAGCCGGCGGTTTTCCCGCAAACTCGACTATGCGGAAAAGATCGCCAACCTGTTCGGAGCGGGCCTCGAGGAAAAGACCGTGCATGCGGTCGACGACGTCAATCTCGCCGTCTATCCGGGCGAGGTGGTCGGTCTCGTCGGCGAATCCGGCTGCGGGAAATCGACGCTCGGGCGCGTCATGGCGGGCATTATGCCCGCGAGCGGCGGCGAGGTGCGCTGGAAGGGCCAGCCGCTGACCTCCCTGCAGGGCGAGGACAAGCGCGCCATGCGGCTTTCCGCCCAGATGATCTTCCAGGACCCGATGTCGACGCTCAATCCGCGCAAGCGGGTGATCGACCTGATCGGCGAGGCGCCGAAGGTGCACGGCATCGTCAGCGGTGGGGAAATGCGGGACTATGTCGCCGCGTTGGCCGAGCGGGTCGGCCTCGACCCGTCCTATCTCGACCGGTATCCGCACCAGTTTTCCGGCGGCCAGCGGCAGCGTATCGGCATCGCCCGGGCGCTTGCGGTGAAGCCGAAGCTGCTCGTCTGCGACGAATCGGTCGCCGCGCTCGACGTGTCGATCCAGGCGCAGATCCTCAACCTGTTCATGGATCTGAGACAAGAATTCGGGCTGACCTACCTGTTCATCAGCCACGATCTCGGCGTCGTGAAACATATCTGCGACCGGGTGGTCGTCATGTATCTCGGTCGCGTCGTGGAAAGTGCGACGCCGGACGAGCTCTTCGACAATCCGAAACATCCCTACACGCAGGCGCTGATCCGCGAGCTGCCATCGGTCGCCGACCGCCGCCGGGTGTTCACGCCGATCAAGGGCGAGATCCCCTCGCCGCTCCATCCGCCGCCGGGATGCCATTTCCATCCCCGCTGTCCGAAGGCCTTCGACCGTTGCCGCGTGGAACGGCCGGTCCTGAAGGAAAACGCGGCAGGCCATGTGAGCGCCTGCCACCTGAACGATCTTGCCGTCCACCAGACAACGAATGCCACGGCCGAGCCGGCCATCTAAAAAGAAGGGAACAGATATATGAAACCGATGAAATTCCTCCTGGCCGGAGTTGCGGCCTCGGTCATCGCACTGAGCTCGGCTCAGGCGGCCGACCTGATCCTCGGCAGCGCCACGGAGCCGTCGGCGATCGATCCGCAGTTCTCCCGCACCGGCAACAACCAGAACATCGCCATGCAGGTCTTCGACCGCCTGGTGCAGACCGATCCGGCGATCAATATCGAGCCGGCGCTTGCCGTGTCCTGGACCAATGTCGATCCGGTCACGTGGCAGATCAAGCTGCGCGACGGCGTCAAGTTCCACGACGGCAACCCGCTGACGGCCGAGGACGTGATCTTCTCGCTCACCCGCGCCAAGGACATTCCCAATAGCCCGGCACCCTTCTCCGGCAACGTGGCCGTGATCGACAGCATGAAGGCGATCGACAACCTGACGATCGAGATCAAGACCAAGAAGCCGGCACCCGACTTCATCGAGCAGGTCGGTTTCGTTTACATCGTCGAGAAGAAGGTCGCCCAGGGTGCCTCGATCGAGGACTTCAACAGCGGCAAGGCGGCGATCGGCACCGGCGCCTACAAGTTCAAGTCCTGGACGCCGGGCGACAACCTGCAGCTCACCCGCAACGACGCCTTCTGGGGCAAGAAGCAGGACTTCGACAACGTCACGATCAAGTTCATCTCCAACGATGCATCGCGCGTTGCGGCCCTTCGCTCCGGCGCCGTCGATCTGATCGACGCCGTGCCGCCGGGCGACGTCAAGACCCTGCAGGGCATTTCCGGCCTCAAGGTCTTCTCGATCGCCTCCTCGCGCATGATCTACCTCGCGCTCGACAGCGCCCGCGACAAGACCCCCTTCATCACCGACAAGGAGGGCAAGCCGCTCGACAAGAACCCGCTGAAGGACATCAAGGTCCGTACGGCGCTCTCCGAGCTGGTCAACCGCCAGCTGATCATCGACCGCATCCTCGACGGTTCGGCGGAAGCGGCCGGCCAGCTGGTGCCGAACGGCGTTGCCGGCAACGATCCGTCGATCAAGGCGCCCGCCATGAACGCCGAGGACGCCAAGAAGCTGCTGGCGGAAGCCGGCTACAAGGACGGTTTTGGCATCACCATCCACACTTCGAACGACCGTTTCCCCGGCGATGCGGAAGTGGCGCAGGCGCTCGGCCAGATGTTCGCCCGTGGCGGCCTGAAGGTGAACGGCGTCGTTGCCCAACCTTATAACGTCTATACCAAGGGTGCCGGTGCCGGCGAATTCTCCGCCTTCATCTTCTCGCTCGGCAACTCGACGCCGACCTCGGCAACGGGCCTTCGCAACCTGCTGATGACCGTCAACAAGGATGCCGGCACCGGCTCGTTCAACCGGACGAAATATTCGAACCCGGCCTTCGACCAGGCCATGCAGGCCGCGACTTCGGAGTTCGACGCCAAGAAGCGGGTGGAACTGCTGCAGAAGGCGACCAAGCTCGTCTTCGCCGACGTGCCGGTCATCCCGCTCTACTGGCAGAAGGTTCACTGGGCCGGCAAGGCTAACCTCTTCTATGTCGCCAACATGACGGAAGACACGAGCGCAACGCTTGCAGGCATTGCCAAATAGGCTCTCTGCCGAGGAGAGTGCCGGCCTGTCCACACGGGTCGAAACCCTCTCTGCCGTCATCCTCGGGCTTGGGCTTGTCCCGAGGATCTGCAAACGGCTGATTTCTGACGTGGTTAGATCCTCGGGACAAGCCCGAGGATGAGGCGGAGTACGGGGCGAAGGTTTGTCATCAAACCGGTTCCTCCCAATATTTTTGAGGATATGGACATGGATACCCTGACGCCATCGCGCTTCGAGGCGATAACCGACGACGTGATCGTCGAGCGCGATGTGATGGTGACGATGCGCGACGGCGTAAAGCTCGCGACGGACATCTACCGCCCGGCCAAGGACGGCAAGGTGATCGAGGGGCGGCTGCCCGCGATCATGGAACGCACGCCCTACGGCAAGGCGGAGCGCTCGCGTTCCGAGATCGAAGTCGGCATGGCGGAGCCGATGAAACGTCACGAGGTGGCGAGCTATTTCGTCCGGGCGGGATATGCGGTGATCTACCAGGACTGCCGCGGCCGCCACAATTCCGAGGGCCAGTTCAGCAAGTACATTTCCGAGGCCGCGGACGGCTACGATGCCGCGCGCTGGCTGGTGGAACAGGACTGGTCGAACGGCCAGTTCGGGACGATGGGCCTTTCCTATGCGGCCCATACGCAGGCGGCACTCGCCTGCCTCAACCCGCCGGGGCTCGCCTGCATGGTGATGGATTCGGGCGGCTTTTCGAACGCCTACCAATGCGGCATCCGCCAGGGTGGCGCATTCGAGCTGAAGCAGGCGACCTGGGCTTACAACCAGGCGATCGGCGAGGGTGATGACCTGGCGCGCGCCGCGATCGAGGCGGAGGATATCCGCGCCTGGTTCGGCGTCATGCCGTGGAGCGAAGGCAATTCCCCAGTGCGCTGGATGCCGGAATACGAGAGCTACCTGCTCGACCAGTGGCGCAGCGGCACGTTCGACGAAAGCTGGCGCCGAGTCGGACTTTACATGGAAGGGTTCTACGAGACCTTCCCGGAAGTGCCGATCGTGCTGATGTCGAGCTGGTACGACGCCTATGTGAAATCGACGCTCGACAACTACCGTGGTCTTTCCGGCAAGGACAGCCGGCCACTGCAGCTGATCATGGGGCCGTGGTTGCACGGCAATCGCAACACGACGCTTGCCGGCGACACCTCCTTCGGGCCGACTGCACCGCTTGGCGGCAATGTCACGGAAAGCTGGCTCGCGTTTCGCCGCAACTGGTTCGACCACTGGCTGAAGGGCAAGGACAACACGGTTTCCCAGGAGCCGGCGGTGCGCGCCTTCGTGATGGGCGGCGGATCCGGCACGCGAAATGCCGATGGCCGGCTGGACCACGGCGGGCGGTGGATCGAGGCGGCGGACTGGCCGCTGCCGGAAACGGAATTCCGAAACTACTACATCCACGAAAACGGCTCGCTTTCGTGCGACAAGCCGACGGCGGACGCCGCGCCCTTCACTTACGACTTCGACCCGAGGAACCCGGTGCCGACCATCGGCGGTTCGCTGACCAGCGGCCAGCCGATCTTCGAAGGCGGCGGTTTCGACCAGCGCGAGGGTGAGAAGTTCTACGGCTCGAAACATCCGGGCCTGCCGCTTTCGGCACGCGCCGACGTACTTTCGTTCGAGACGGAACCCCTGAGCGAGGACGTGGCTGTGGTCGGGCCGATCACGGTCGAGCTCTACGTCTCCTCCGATGCGCCGGACACGGATTTCACTGCAAAACTCGTCGACGTCTACCCACCGAGCACGGATTACCCCACCGGCTATGCACTCAACGTTACCGACGGGATCATCCGCTGCCGCTACCGGAAGTCGTTCGAGAAGCCGGAGCCGATCGCCAAGGGCGAGGTGTTCAAGGTCACGATCGAGCCGTTCGCGACCGCCAACCTCTTCGCCAAGGGCCACCGCATCCGGCTGGACATCTCCTCGTCCAACTTTCCGAAGTACGACATCAATCCAAATAGCTATGCTCCGGAAGGCCGTGGACGCACAAGCCAAGTGGCCCGCAACACGGTTTTCTGCGATGGTACGCGGCCATCTGCCATCCGCCTGCCGATCGTCGGCGAAGCGGCGATGGTGGCGCTGAAGCCCGTCGCGAAATGAACTGAACCATGCTCACCGTCGCCGTTACCGGCCAGATCCTGATCCACGGCCCCCTCGACCTCTGCGGCGAGGGGCAGGCCGAGGTGCGGGATTTCCTGGAGGCGGATGTCGCCTTCGGCAATCTCGAGGCGACGGTGGAGACGGCGGAAGCATGGCCGACCAAGACGAAGACGCTGCACCTGGCGACGCCGGAGGCGCTCGTCTCGGTGCGGGAACTCGGCCTTCACGCGGTGACGCATGCCAACAACCACGCCTTCGATCTCGGTCCGCCGGGCATCGCCTCGACGCGCGCCGCGGTGGAAACGGCGGGCTTGAAGCTCGCCGGCAGCGGAGCGGATATCGAGCAGGCCGCGGCACCCGCGATCGTGCCGGGACCTCACAAATCGCTTGCCATATTCTCCGTCGACCTCGGGCCGCAGCCGGACATCAACTATGCCTCGGCGGAGCGCGCCGGCATCGCACCGCTGCGAATGAAACGGACCGTGAGCGTGCCGGCCGACGAATTCGAGACTCTGAAGCGGATCGTCGTGACGCTCGGCGACGACAAGCGCGGCGCCGCGCGTGCCGCTGTCGGTTATGACGCAGGCGAACGCCCGGATCTCGACGTCTTCGGCACGCCCGTCGTTTCCGGCGAGGCGATCGCAGCCCGCTGGGCGGCCGACGGGAAGGACATGCAGAGGCTTGTCGACGGCATCGAGGCCGCAAAGACGATAGGGGATCTGGTGGCGGTGGCGATCCACGGCCATCACTGGGATGCGAACTGGAAAACGACGCCCGACTGGCTCATCGATCTCTGCCGCAGCCTGATCGACAGGGGTGCGGACCTGGTGCTCGGTACCGGCGCGCCCGTCATGCAGCCGATCGCATTTCACCGGGGACGGGCGATCATCGCCGGACTGGGCAATTTCGTCTTCCACACCGGACGGCCCGCGACCTATGACGAAAAGGGTGTCGATGTCTGGCGCAGCGCCGCAATCCGGCTGACGCTTGCCGATGACGGCGCGTGCGAAAAACTCGAACTGCTGCCGGTTTCGGTCGGCAGGCCGGCGGATCACGGCTTGCCTGTGGGGCCGGTTCCGCTGCGAGGGCCGGACGCAGACGATATCAGGGAAAGAGCCCTTTCCGGGCTTTCGGCTGCAGACCGGCAGCGCGTCGCCTGATCAGCCGAGCTTGCCGGTAAAAATGTAACCGACGCCGCGGACGGCCTTGATGAGCTGCGGATGTTTGACATCCGCCTCGATCTTGCGGCGCAGCCGGACGATCTGGGCGTCGATCGTGCGGTCGAACGCGTCGAGCTGCCGTCCCCTCGTAACGTCCATCAGGAAATCGCGCGTCAGCACGCGGCCCGCATGCTGGACGAAGGCCGCCAGCATGTCGAATTCGCCGGTCGTCAGCTCCACCTCGCCATCTTCGGCCGACAAGAGCTGGCGCCTCGAAAGATTGAGCGTCCATCCTTCGAAGCGGACGATCTTCTCCTCGTTTTCCTCCTGCTTCGGCTGGGCCGGCTGGCGGCGCCGCAGGATGGATTTCAGCCGTGCGTGCACTTCACGCAGGTGGAAGGGCTTTGCGATGTAATCGTCCGCGCCGATTTCGATGCCGAGGATCCGGTCGACCACGTCGTCGCGGCCGGTCAGCATCATGATCGGGATGTCCGACTGCATCCGGATTTCCCGGGCCAGATCGAAGCCGTCCTGGCCGCCGGGAAGCGAAAGATCGAGAAGGATGATGTCGATTTCCTGCTTCTTCAGCTGCGCGCGCATTTCCTGCCCGTCGGATACCGCGTTCACGGCATATCCTTCGCCCTCGAAATACCGCGTCAGCATCTGGCGGATTCGGGGGTCGTCGTCGACGACGAGGATATTGGCGGAGCTGGCAGGAGATGACATCAACAGGGAACCGGCGTGTTACAGATTGTTACCAATTAGAACCGTCTTTCACAGAACTAGCATTCGCGCGTTACCAGGATTCGGTCAACTGCCTCAACCAAACGGATAGGGGCAGTTTCATGTTTGTCACGGATTATGCGAAGACCTTCAACGCCGCAGCAGCAAGGCCGCTGGACGAGCCGGACTGCCTGCATTCGCTGTTTGCAAAACAGCCGGTCGAATATCTTGCGGCTGGCCAGGCCCTCTTTTTCGAGGGCGACGAGGCCAAACATATTTTCGAAGTCATGGATGGCACATTGCGGGTTTTCCGGATCATTTCGGACGGAAGGCGGGTAATCACAGGGTTCCTGCATGCCGGCGATGTCATCGGCGTCTCGTTCCGCGACAATTACATCTACACGGCGGAAGCCATCACCACGGCGAAGATCCGCCGGCTGGCACGCCGGCAGTTCGAGGCCGCCGTCATCAATTCCGAGAGCCTTCGGCCCAAGGTTTTCGCCCGGGTATGCGACGAAATGGCCGCAGCCCAGGACCAGATGGTGCTCCTGTCGAGCAAGAGCGCCGAAGAGCGGCTCTGCACTTTCCTCCTGAGATACCTGAGACGCGCCATGGCCGAAGGCAATGCGCAGCCGGTCGTCGAACTCTCGATGAGCCGGCAGGACATGGCCGATTATCTCGGCCTGACGATCGAGACTGTTTCGCGTACTATCACCAGGCTCATCGGCAAGGGCGTGTTGAATGTTCTGGACCCGGCCGCCCGTCATTCCATAAGAATCGAACGGCCGGGAATGCTTGCGCAACTCGCCGGAGACGACGATGACTGTGGAGACATGCGGCGCGACCTGATCGCTCTCGGTGAGCGACGGCGCCATTAGACGGAATGGATATGACCGGGAATACAGGATCCGAAGCCACGACGGAAAGCCAGCTCGATGCCGTCACTTTTCTTCTCGACGATGCCAACCTTATCGTCCACGGCGTTGACGGCATCATCAGCCGCTGGACGACCGGCTGCGAGGAGCTTTACGGCTGGCGTCGGGAAGAGGCTCTCGGCAAGGTCGTCCATGATCTTCTGGCGACACAGTTTCCTGAACCGCTCGACGAGATCCGCCGTCACGTCCAGGCTCATCATGCGTGGCAAGGCGAAGTCGTCCATCGACACCGACACGGCCACAAGGTCTTCGTGGCAACCCGCTGGGTGGCCGTCAATCCATCGAGCGACGGGCCTTCGATCATCATTCAAACCAACAACGATATCACCGAGATGAAAAGGGTGCAGAACGATCTTGCCGAACGCGAAGCGCACCTGCGCTCCATTCTGGACACCGTTCCGGAATCGATGATCGTCATCGACGAAGTCGGCTGCATTTCGTCCTTCAGCGCCGCCGCCGAACAATTGTTCGGCTATTCGGCCGAGGAAGTCTGCGGACAGAACGTCAAGATGCTGATGCCATCGCCCGACCGCGACGCCCATGACGGATATATCTCCCGCTATCTTACCACCGGCGAGCGCCGGATCATCGGTTACGGCCGCGTGGTGACCGGACAGCGCAAGGACAAAAGCGTCTTTCCGATGGAACTTGCGGTCGGCGAGGCCGTCACCAACGGAAAACGCATCTTCACCGGCTTCGTCCGCGACTTGACCAGCCGTCACAAGATCGAAGAAGAGCTGCGCCAGGCCCAGAAGATGGAAGCGATCGGCCAGCTGACCGGCGGGCTGGCGCACGATTTCAACAATCTTCTGACCATCATCAGCGGCAATCTCGAAATGATCGAGAACAAGCTCGCGGATGCTGGCCTGCTCGAACTGCTGCATGAAGCGCAGGGCGCGGCAGAAGACGGCGCCAAGCTTACCGGCCAGCTTCTCGCCTTCGGGCGCCGCCAGCCGCTCAATCCGAAGCTGGCGGACGTCGGCAATCTCGTATCCGGTTTTTCGGAGCTCCTCAGGCGTACGCTCGGCGAAACGATCGAGCTTCGCACCACGGTGACCGGCGTCTCTAACGAAGCGCTGGTCGACGGATCGCAGCTTCAGAACGCGCTTCTCAACCTGACGCTCAATGCCCGCGACGCGATGCCGCGCGGCGGCAAGCTGTCGATCGAGATCTCCCGCGTCCGGCTGGATGTCGATTATGCGCAGATGTATCCCGATGTCCGCACCGGCGATTTCGTGCTGATCTCGGTGACTGACACGGGCGTCGGCATGTCTCCCGAGGTCAAGGACAAGGCCTTCGAGCCTTTCTTCACCACCAAGGGCCTCGGCGCCGGAACGGGCCTCGGCCTCAGCATGGTCTATGGTTTCGCCAAACAGTCCGGCGGACATATCCAGCTTTATAGCGAGCCGGGACAGGGCACGAGCGTCAGGATCTTCCTGCCGGTGGCGCACAAGGCCGAGACGGCGGATCCGTCGGCCGCCGAGACCGGCTCGAAGGCCGCTTCCATCCCCGGCGGCACCGAAAAGATCCTCGTCGTCGAGGACGATCCGCGGGTCCGGCGTATCGCCGTCTCCCGGCTGACGCAACTGGGTTATCGCGTTATCGAAGCCGCGAACGGCCAGGAAGCCCTGGACCAGCTCGGCCAGCACGACGGCATCCATCTGCTTTTCACGGACATCGTGATGCCGGGCGGGATGACCGGCGACGAACTGGCGGCCGAAGTGCGTGCGAGGCGGCCCGGCATGAAGGTGCTGTTCACCTCCGGTTATGCCGAGCCGGCGATCGCAGGACGGGAGCTCGCCCAATCCGGCAGCTGGCTCAAAAAGCCCTATACCGCAAGGGAACTCGCGGTGCGGCTTCGCGAACTGCTCGACTGAAAAGGATGAAAAAGGGCTGCATCTGCAGCCCTTTTTTCATCGAGAGACATTCCCCGAAATCCCCAGGCAGCCGTCCGTTGGGGTTGCGCCCGCACTGGTCCTGCGTTTGTCCGAAATTCCCGATCATTCCGGCGGGTCGTCCTGAAGCACGCGCCAGGAGGCGCCCTCGAGGTCGTCGTACTGGCCGCTCTTCAGCGACCAGAGAAAGGCGAAGAGGCCGAGACCGCCGAGGAAAAGCGCGATCGGAATGAGGTAGATGAGCATGTTCATGCGACGCGAGCCTCGCCTGGATGAGCCGTGGTCGTGCCGTTGCTCGCTGTCACGTCAACCTCGCCGACGCTCCCCGGTCGGCTGAGCCGAAGCGCATTGGCGACGACGATGATCGATGAGGTCGACATGGCAACGGCGGCAATCAGCGGCGTTGCATAACCGGCAAGCGCGATCGGCACGGCAATGACATTGTAGCCGATGGCGAGCGCGAAATTTTCGCGGATCAGCCGCCCTGCCCGGCGCGAGATATCGATCGCCAGCGGCACGGCTTCCAGGCTGTCGCGCATGAAGACGAAATCCGCAGCCTGGCGGCCGACATCCGCCGCCGTCGCCGGCGCGATCGAGACATGGGCTGCGGCGAGCGCGGGCGCGTCGTTGATGCCGTCGCCGACCATCAGCACCTTGCGGCCGCTGGCTCCGAGCGAGGTGCAGAACTCGGCCTTCTGTTTCGGCGAAAGTTCCGCCTGCCAGTGTTCGAGGCCGAGGCGGATGGCGAGATCGGCAACCACCCGGCGTCGGTCGCCCGACAGGATGCCGGTCTCGAAACCGCTGGCGCCAAGCGACGCCGTGGCAGCCAGGGCACCGGGGCGGAGCGAATCGTCGAAGCGGAAGGTGGCAATTTCCCGAGCGTCGAGCGAAAGGACCGTTTCCGTCACGGTATTGCCGGGACTTCCGTCATCCGGCACGGACAAGGCGAAGCGGCGGTTGCCGAGCCGGTAGATACCGGCCGGCGTTGCCGCTTCCAGCCCCTGGCCCGGGATTTCGGTGACCGTTTCAAAGATTGCAACGGGGCCGGATACCGCCAACGCCAGGGTCTGCGAAAGCGGGTGGCGCGAATGGACGGCAAGCCCGGCGGCCAGAGCGAGCTGCTTCCTGTCGAACCGCTCGATATCCAGCAGCCGGGGGCGGCCCAGGGTCAGGGTGCCGGTCTTGTCGAAAAGCACCGTGTCGATTTCGGCAAGGCGCTCCATGGCCGAACCGTCCTTGACCATGATGCCGTTTTTGAACAGCCGGCCGGCCGCGACCACCTGCACCACCGGCACGGCAAGGCCGAGCGCGCAGGGGCAGGTGATGATCAGGACGGCGATGGCGATCAGCATCGCCTGTTTCCAGTCACCGCCGATGAAACCCCAGGAGAGGAAGGCGGCGAGCGCCAGGAAGTGGACGGCAGGCGAATAATATTGCGCAGCGCGATCGGCGATCCGGCGATAACGCGCCCGCCCGCCCTCGGCCGCTTCCATCAGCGAAATGACTTCGGACAGGAAGGAATCCTTGGCGGCAGCCGTCGCCTTCAGCACCAGCGAACCGGTGAGGCTGAGCGTCCCGGCCTGTATCATGTCGCCGACCCGGACGGGCCTTGGAGCGCTTTCGCCGTTGACGATCGAGACGTCGATATCGCTTGCACCGCTTTCGACGAAGCCGTCGACCGGCACCCGCTCTCCGGCGGCGATCGCCACCCGGTCGCCCGGGCGGATCTCGTCCACCGGGCGATATTCGCGCGCGCCGTCCGCACTGACGATCGTGGCGCCGCGGGGAGACAGTCGCGCAAGGCCGCTGATCGCGGCGCGCGCCCGGTCGCGCATGACGTGGTCCAGCGTGCGGCCGATCAGCAGGAAGAAGAGGAGCGAGACGGTCGCATCGAACCAGGCGTGTTCGCCGTGATGCATGGTTTCCCAGAGCGACACCGCATAGGAGAGCGTGATGGCGAGCGCGATCGGCACGTCCATGTTGGTGCGGCCGCGGCGAAGCGCATTCCAGGCCGACTGATAGAAGAAACGGCCTCCGTAGATCAGCGCCGGTGCCGCGATCAGCGCCGAAATCCAATGGAACATGTCACGCGTCGAGGCATCGGCGCCCGACCAGACCGAAACCGAGAGCAGCATGATGTTGGCTGCCGCAAAACCGCACAGGGCAACGGCGCGGATCAGGTCGCGCTGCAGTTTCTCGCCGACTTCCTCGGCATTCGAGAAGAGATGCGCATCGTAGCCGGTGGCGTCGACGATGGCCCTGACCAGCTCGACCGGATCGGTGGCGCCGTCTTCGACCTTCTCCCGCCAGACAATCGAAACGCGTTTGGTGGAAAGATTGACGCGCGCCCGCTCCACGGACGGCAAGGCATTGAGCGCCTTCTCGATCGTCGCGATGCAGGTGCCGCAATGGACCTGCGGAACGCTGAGATCGGTCTGGCGCAGCCCGGGCGCAACCGCCCGGCTGGACAGCGTCAATTCTTCCGAGGATGGAAGCGGGTGGTCCGGATATCCTTCCGTTCCCGGCGCGCAGCAGCTCATTCTGCCCTCCTCAGAACAGCGATCCGTTCGGCCTGATGCAGGATGCGCTTGCCGTTCCGGATGGCGCTCGCATCGACGATCCAGTGGCCGGGCAGGATTTCGTGGGTGGCCGTGAAGACGCCCTTGCCGACGGGAACGAGGTCGAGTTCGAAATCCTGGTGTTCGCCGACCGGCCGCTTGAACTTGAGCGTCAGCGTATCAGCGGTTACCGGCCCGTCCTTGGGGTGGAAGACCTCGTAACGGATATCGGATCCGTTGACGGTGATGCGACCCGTGATGCCGCTTGCCGTCAGTGTCCGCGCTTCGGCCGCCTTGCCGTTGAACTGCTGGCTGGCGACATAGGTGTTTTCCGCCACCAGCCCGCTCCAGCTGGTGACCGCGTTATAGGCCATGTAGAAATTCACCGAGATGATGGTGCCGAAAAAAAGCACCAGCACGCCGACCATGTGCCAGCCAGTGAAAACGAAGGATTTTGCAGGCACCGTATTCATTTTCGTCATGCTCACTTTCTGGCTCCCGGCGTGTTGAAGACCGCTGAATAGCTGTCCTTTTCGTGGCTCGACCGGTCCTCGGCGATGAAATGGAAATCGACGGTCTCGGCGGAAACGGCTCCCTTGGGCAAGGTCACGAAGACCTTCAGGGCCAGCGTCTTGTCAGGCTCGACCTGTACGGCGAAGAGTCGGCCCGGCACATCGGTGACCCCGGTGATCTTCATCGTCGCTTCGGGCAAGCCTTCCATCGAGACCAGGATCGTGCGCGGCTCGGGGATCATGTTGAGCAGGCGGATCGTGTAGCCGTTGCGGATGGAACCGTCCGATTCCAGCACGAATTGCGGGTTGCGATCATGGAGCACATTGACCTCCAGCCGATCGCGCGACAGCAACGCGAACACGAGCCCAAGGCCGACGGCCGACCAGACGCCGAAATAGATCAGCGTGCGCAGCCTAAAGATCACCCTCCAGTCGAAGTGGCGAACCTTGTCGACGAAGGAACCATCCGGATTGCGCACCCGCGCCGGGTCGATTGCCGTCGTGCCGCCGCTCGTCGCCAGCGCCATGTTCGTCTCGTACTCGTCGAGCGTCGCATAGGCGATGAGGCCGCGCGGCTTGCCGATCTTGTCCATCACTCCGTCGCAGGCATCGATGCAGAGCGCGCAGGTGATGCAGGCCATCTGCTGCCCCTCGCGGATATCGATGCCCATGGGACAGACCGCCACGCAGGCATTGCAATCGACGCAATCGCCGACCGGCTGCCCGGCTGCCGCCGCCTTCTTGGCGTGGCGGCTGCGCGGCTCGCCGCGCCAGTCGTTATAGGTGACGACCAGCGAGCTCTCGTCGAGCATGGCGGCCTGGATGCGCGGCCAGGGGCACATGTAGATGCAGACCTGTTCGCGCAGCAGCCCGCCGAGCACATAGGTCGTGGCGGTCAGGAACGCGACGGTCGAGTAGGCAACCACGGCGGCATGGCCCGTGACGAAATCGAAGGCGAGCGAGGGCGCATCGGCAAAATAGAAGATCCAGGCACCGCCCGTCGCAACCGCGATCGCCAGCCATGTGGCGTGTTTGGCAACCCGCTTCCAGAGCTTGTCGAAGCTCCAGGGCGCAGCATCCAGCTTGATGCGGGCATTGCGGTCGCCCTCGATGAAGCGCTCGACGACCAGGAAAAGATCGACCCAGACCGTCTGCGGACAGGCATAACCGCACCAGGCGCGGCCGACGGCCGAGGTCACGAGGAAAAGGCCGAAACCTGCCATGACCAACAGCCCGGCGACGTAGAAGAATTCCTGCGGCCAGATTTCGATGAAGAAGAAATAGAACCGACGGCTCGCGAGATCGACGAGCACCGCCTGGTCGGGCGCGAACGGACCGCGATCCCATCGGATCCAGGGGGTCAGGTAATAGATGCCGAGGGTTATCAGCATCACTAGCCACTTGAAGCGGCGAAAACGCCCTTCGGCCCTTTTCGGAAAGATCTTCTTGCGCTTCTCGTAGAGCGGCTTGTTCGGTTCACCCGGCGAATGCACGGGCCGGACATCGATCCGCTCGACGGACGATCCATTCTGTTCCAGATGCGGGGCGGTATAGAGATTCATGAGCCAATCCTTTGGCTCTTATTCTTGCATCGTACTGCGCGGCGCTCCTTGACCAAAGTCAACTGGCAAAATCGATGGGATTGCGGCTTTCTGTCGGAACCTCCCGTCTCGGGCAGGGGAGAAACCACGGGCTGCAAAAGACAGACGGCCGGAGCAGTCGCGCCCCGGCCGGTATTACCCCGATTATCCTCGGAAACGCAGTTATTCCCCGCCGCCAAGCGAGTGGATGTAGACGGCGAGCTGCTTGACGGCGACGTCACCGAGACGACCCTCCCAGGCGGGCATGACGCCGTGCTTCGGAGAGCGTATCTGGGCCGCGATCTCCGCCTCCCCCTGCACCTTCAGCCAGATGGCGTCGGCAAGGCTGGGCGCGCCGAGGTCGCGGTTGCCCTCGGCCTTCTCGCCATGGCAGGAGACGCAATTGTCGGCGAAGAGCTGTTTTCCGGGCTCGACCATCGAGGGATCGCGCGGGGTTCCGGTGAGGCTCACCACATAGGCGGCAACCTGGCGCACTTCGTCCGGCTTCAGCATATCCGTAAAGGCCGGCATTTCGGAGATGCGGGTCTCCCCGTCGGCGGGATCGCGGACGCCATGAGCAATCGTCTGATAGAGGGCGTTGATATCGCCGCCCCACAGCCAGTCGTCGTCGTTGAGGTTGGGATAACCCCGCCCACCCGTTGCACCCGTGCCGTGGCATGGGGTGCAGTTGACGCGGAAGGCCGCGGCGCCGCCGGCGGTCGCGAACTGGTTGAGCTGCGGATCGGCGACGATCGCTTCCAGCGACGATGCCGAGATCTTTTCAAGGATGCCGCCTTGAGCAGCCTTAGCGCCATCGAGATCCGCCGCGAGTTCGGCGCGGCTCGAATATCCGAGCAGGCCCTTCGTCGCGTCGGTCAGAAGCGGGATGGACGGATACGCGATTGCGTAACCGATTGCCCACAGGATGCAGGCGTAGAACGACCAGAGCCACCAGCGCGGCAAAGGATTGTTGAGTTCGCGGATGCCGTCCCACTCGTGGCCGGTGGTTTCGATGCCGCTCAGATCGTCGATATGTTTTTCCGCCATATGTTTTTCTGGCATGTTCAATCCTCCTTCAGAGGGATCCGGGCGGCCTCGTCTGCAGAGGCTTTCGCGCCGGGGCGCAAGGTGAAGACGAGAACGCCGAGAAAGAACAGGGTCATGGCAAGCAGACCCCAGCTATCGGCGAAGTGGCGCATGGCCGTATAGAATTCCATGACCCTATCTCCTCAGCGGTAACCGGCGGCATCGTCATAGGTCGAGAAATCGACCAGCGTGCCGAGCATCTGCAGGTAGGCGACCAGCGCATCCATCTCCGTCAGGCTCTGCGCATTGCCGTCGAAATCGCCGACCTTGGCCTTGGGATAGCGGGCAAGCAGGCCGGACGTGTCGGCATTCGGATCCGCCTGGGCGGAAAGATCCGCCTTGGCGCTGGCGATCATTTCGTCCGAATAGGGGACGCCGACCGCGCGGTTCGCCTTCAGCGACATCGAAACGTCGGTGACCTTGAGCGGCGTCTCCTTGAGGAAGGCGTAGCTCGGCATCACCGATTCCGGCACGACGTCGCGCGGTTCGGTCAGGTGCTGGACGTGCCATTCGTTCGAATAGCGGTCGCCGACACGGGCGAGATCCGGGCCTGTGCGTTTCGATCCCCACTGGAACGGGTGGTCGTACATGGATTCGGCCGCCAGGCTGTAGTGACCGTAGCGCTCCACCTCGTCGCGGAAGGGGCGGATCATCTGGCTATGGCAGACATAGCAGCCTTCGCGGATGTAGATGTCGCGCCCGGCAAGCTCGAGCGGCGAATAGGGCCGCATGCCTTCCACCTTCTCGATGGTGTTTTCGAGATAGAAGAGCGGTGCGATTTCCACGATGCCGCCGATCGAGACGACGAGCAGCGAGCCGACCAGAAGCAGGGTCGCGTTTCGTTCGATGAACTGGTGTTTGTCGAGAATGGACATGGATATCCCTCCTTATTCGGCCGGCTGGAGAGCGGCGGGGGAAGCGCCACCCCGAACCCGCTCCTGCCGTTGATGGCCGAGGATGGTCATTGTGACGTTGAAGGCCATGATGAGCCCGCCGGCGAGGTACATGGCGCCACCCACCGCACGCAGCAGGTAGTAGGGGAACATGGCCGCGACCGTTTCGGCGAAGGAATAGACGAGGAAGCCCTGATTGTCGTATTCGCGCCACATCAGGCCCTGCTGGACGCCGGCGACCCACATGACGGCGGCATAGACGACGATGCCGAGGGTGGCGAGCCAGAAGTGCCAGTTGACCAGGTCGAGACTGTAGAGGCGCTCGCGGTTCCAGAGCTTGGGCGTCATGTAGTAGACGGCGCCGAAGCTGATCATGCCCACCCAGCCGAGCGCGCCTGAATGCACGTGGCCGATCGTCCAGTCCGTATAGTGGCTGAGCGAGTTGACGGCCTTGATCGACATCATCGGGCCTTCGAAGGTCGACATGCCGTAGAAGGCGATGGCGATGATCATCATCCGGACGATCGGATCGGTGCGGATCTTGTCCCAGGCGCCCGAGAGCGTCATCAGGCCGTTGATCATGCCGCCCCAGGAGGGCATCCAGAGCATGATCGAGAAGACCATGCCGAGCGTCTGCGCCCAGTCGGGCAGCGCCGTGTAGTGCAGGTGGTGCGGGCCGGCCCAGATATAAAGGAAGATCAGCGCCCAGAAGTGAATGATCGACAGCCGGTAGGAATAGACCGGCCGGTTGACCTGTTTCGGCACGAAATAATACATCATGCCGAGGAAGCCGGCGGTCAGGAAGAAGCCGACCGCGTTATGCCCGTACCACCACTGGGTCAGCGCATCCTGCACGCCGGAGAAGGCCGAATAGCTCTTGACACCGAGGAAGGAGACCGGCACCGCCAGGTTGTTGACCACATGCAGCATGGCGATGGTCACGATGAAGGCGAGATAGAACCAGTTCGCCACATAGATATGCGGCTCCTTGCGGATGAGGATCGTGCCGAGGAAGACAGCGAGATAGGCGACCCAGACGACCGTCAGGAAAAGGTCCACATACCATTCCGGCTCGGCGTATTCGCGCCCTTGCGTAATGCCCAGCAGATAGCCGGTTGCAGCCATGACGATGAAGAGCTGGTAGCCCCAGAACACGTACCAGGCGAGATTGCCGCCGAAAAGGCGTGCCCGACAGGTGCGCTGGACCACATAAAAGGACGTGGCGATCAGCGCGTTGCCGCCGAAGGCGAAGACGACGCCTGACGTGTGCAACGGGCGCATGCGGCCGAAATTGAACCAGGGTTCGATGTTCAGGTCGGGAAAGGCAAGCTGGAGAGCGATGACGACGCCGACCAGGAAGCCGACGACGCCCCAGAAGACCGTGGCGATGGTGCCGTATTTGACCACCTCGTCGAAATATTCGGATTTTGCCGGCGCGCTCGCCGCGAGCTTCGGCGGCGCGAAGGAAACCTTGCGCAGCAGAAGGACCGTGCTGATGAGCAGCACGAAGAACAGGACCCACATATGCGCCGCAAACAGGCTATCATGGGTATAGGCGGCTGCGAGCAACGCCAGGAAGGTGCCGATCGCCAGCCAGATTGTTTCTGAGACGTAATTCATGGTCTTTGGCCTCACAGCGCAGATACGCTGCCGGTTGAAGGATTGTGACCATGATGGACTGACATACGGACCGCTTCGGGGGTTTGACTTGCGTCAAAGCTCCCCCGAGTAAACCGCCTCGCAGGTAATTGTACGGATCTATTCCCGGATCAATCTTCCGGATCGAGGATGCAGCACTGTTCCGGCAGCGGGGTGAGGACAGCCCGCGCGCCGGCATCCAGCGGATCCGAAAGTGGGCCGTTGGCCGTGATTTCGCCCGCGGCGGTTTCGCATTTGTACTGATAGGCGCGGCCGAGATAGGTGCGCGTCCCGAGCAGAGCCGGGATGCCCTCGCCGTCGCGGCGGACCGCGAGCCCGTCGGCGCGGCAGGCCAGGATGAAATCGTCCTTGATCGGGCCGAACAGATCCTGGGAAAGATGAAGCCGCGTGCCGCCGGCGGCTTCAGCCGTGACGATTGCCGCCTGGCGTTCGACGACCTTCATGCGGATCAGGTTCTCGAAACCGACGAAGCGGGCGACGAAGGCGCTGGCCGGCTTCTGGTAGAGAACTTCCGGCGTATCGAGCTGCAGGATGCGGCCGGCATTCATGATCGCGACACGGTCGGAGATCGAAAACGCCTCTTCCTGGTCGTGGGTGACGTAGAGCGAGGTCGTGCCGTTGGCGCGTTGGAGCTGGCGGATCTCGACGCGCATGTCGATCCTGAGCTTCGCGTCGAGGTTGGAGAGCGGTTCGTCGAACATCAGGAGCGGCGGCTCGATGACGAGAGCCCGGGCGAGCGCGACGCGCTGCTTCTGGCCGCCGGAAAGTGCTGCCGGCAGGCGGTCGGCGAGCGGCGCGAGGCCGACGCGTTCCAGCATTGCCATTGCCCGTTTCGCCCGATCCGGCTTGGCAAGGCCACGCTGCTTGAGGCCGAAGGCCACGTTGTCCAGCACCGACAGATGCGGGAAGAGCGCATAGTTCTGGAAGACGAGGCCGATATCGCGGGCATGGGCGGGCAGTGTCGTCAGGTCGCGATCGCCGAGCCGGATCCGGCCGCTGGTCGGCTGCAGGAAACCGGCCACGAGGCGCAGCGTCGTCGTCTTGCCGCAGCCGCTGGAGCCGAGCAGCGACACGAGTTCGCCGGCGGCGACGGAAATCGACAGGTCCTTGAGAACCTGGGTGGTCCCGTAATGGGCGGAAAGGTTTTCGATGGTGAGGGATACGGTCACGGGAACCTACTTGGTCAGGAATGTAAGGCCGAGCGTCGCTTCGACGATCGCCATGACGCCGACGGTCACCAGCATCAGAAGCACGGAAACGGAGGCGATCGTCGGGTCGAAGAACTGCTCCATATGCGCAAGGATCTGGATCGGCAGGGTCGAGATGCCGGGACCGGTCAGGAAGACCGACACCGACACGTCGTTGATGGAAGTGATGAAAGCCAGAATGAAGGCGGCGATGACGCCGGCGCGGATGTTCGGCAGCACCACGGTCATGAAGGTCTTGAGCGGCGGGCAACCGAGGCTTCGGGCGGCTTCCTCGATCGAGAAATCGAAGGAGGCAAGGCTGGCGCCGACGACGCGTACGGAATAGGGCAGGATCAGCAGCGCGTGGCCGACGACGAGACTGATGAAGACCGGCAGGCCGAGACCTATGGTAATCGACTTCATGAGCGCGAAACCGAAGACGATTTCCGGCACCAGGATCGGCAGAACGAACAGCGTCGAGAGCCAGCGCGGCAGCTCGACACGGTAGCGGTTGAGCGCATAGGCCGCCGGAATGCCGATCAGCAGCGACAGGCCGGTGCCGAGAAGCGCCACCTGCAGGCTGGTGATCGCCGTGTGGCGGAAGGCCTCGATCTGGAAGATGTTGGCGAACCAGCGCAGCGTCAGCCCCTGCGGCGGAAAGGTGAGGAAGGTCGTGTCGCTGAGGGCGGCGCCGACGATGATCACCAGCGGCGCAAGCAGGAAGAAAAAGACGAGGATGGCGAAAGCGCCAAGAATGGGATGAATACGCGTCGGCATCAGACCGCCATCGGGTTGAGACGGCGTGCCATACGGCTCATGATGAGCACGACGCCGATGGTTATGACCACCATGATCGCGGCGATCGTCGATGCGCCGACCCAGTCGAAGGTCACCATGGCGCGCTGGTAGAGGAAGGTGCCCATCATCATCTGCTTTTCGCCACCGAGAAGCTGGGGTGTCGCGTAGGAGGTGAAGCTGCCGGTGAAGACCAGCACCGCGCCGACGATGAGGCCGGGGGTTGCGAGCGGCAGGATGACCTGGAGAAAGGTCGGGACCGGGCGGGCGCCAAGCGAGGCGGCGGCCTCGATGAGATCGCGCGGAATTCCCTCGAGCACGCCGACCAGGGTCAGGATCATCAGCGGCACGAACAGGTAGACCATCGCGACGATGACGGAGCCTTGCGTGTAGAGCATCGACAGGGGCTCACCGATCAGCCCGACCGACATCAGGACGTTGTTGACGATGCCGTTCTTGCCGAGAATGATCAGCCAGGCGAAGGAGCGCACGACGACGCCGGTCAGCAGCGGAAAGACCGCGGCAATGATCATGATGCTCTTCAGGCGTCCCGGCATCTGGGCGATGACGTAAGCCGTGATGAAGCCGACCACGAGGGCGATCGCGGTAGTGATCAGGGCGATCTGAAGCGTGCGGTAGAGGACCGCCATGCGGAAGCCGCTCTTGAAGAAGGCCGCATAGGTGGAAAACGGTCCGCCCGCTTCGCCGAAGGTGGTGGCGATCGTCAAAAGGACGGGGATCACCAGAAGCAGGATGACGGCGATCGTCGCCGGCATCGTCAAACTCCATCTGGCAAGCTTATTCATCTGGTGTTCTTTCAAAAGCAGGAGCGCCGCGTTGGTAGCGGCGCTCCGTTCTCAATTCAACCATACCGCCGGTTCGGGCGGCGTCGAAATTACTTGCCGAAAACCTCGTTCCAGCGATCGATCCAGTCGGTCTTGGCAGCGTTCATCTTGGCATAGTCGACGCGGGTCAGGCTCGAAACCTGGTCGGCGCCATAGGTCCAGATCTTCGCCTGGTCTGGGGTGAGCACGACCTTGGTGGAGATCGGCGCGTCAACGCCCTGCTCGGCTTCCTTCTGCTGCACGTCCTTCGACAGGATGAAGTTGATGAACTGGTGAGCCAGCTCGACGTTGGTCGAGCCCTTCGGGATGTTGACGGTGTTGAGCGTGGCGATATCGCCGTCCTTCAGCTTTGCCCAGGTCATCGTCTTCACTGCGGCCTGCATGGAGGCGAGCGTGAAGTCCTGGCCGATCGCAACGCGCACTTCGCCGGTCGAGATCAGGTTCACCAGTTCGGAACCGGTATTGTAGTTCTTGACGACGTTCGGCTTCAGCGCTTCGATGGCCTTGAACGCGCCATCGGTATTGGCGTAGGGATCGACGCCGGCATGTTTGCCGGCTTCGGTGACCACCATCGGGCCGGCCGTGGTGGTGATGCCGGGAAGAGAAACCGAGCTCTTCAGGTCCGGACGCCACAGATCGGCCCAGGAGGTGATCGGCGGGTTGACCTTGGCCGAGTCATAAACGAGGCCGATGCGGCCGATCGTGTAGGCCGGGCCATACTTGCCCTGCGGTGCGCGGCCGAGTTCGTAGATTTCGGAGAGGTTCGGGATCTTCGCCGGATCGACGGGCTGGAAGAGGCCCTGCTCGATGCCGAGCTGCGAGAAGCTGTCGGTCAGGTAGATGACGTCGACGCCCTTGCCGTCACGCAGCTTCAGCTTGTTCAGGCGGTCGGCATTGTTGCCGGTTTCGAAAACGATGTCGCAGCCGCAGATCTTCTTGAACGGGTCGATGATATTGGCGGTCATCTTCTCGCCGTTGTAACCCCACCAGGAAATGGTGAGCGTCTTCGACTGGGCGCTTGCCGTTGCCGCGCCGCCGAGCGTCGCCAGAAGAGCAAGGGTTGCCAATTGGGTGAAACGAGTGGCCTTCATAAGGCGTGTCCTTTTTTCGAAAAGCGGCGTTGATGCTCCCCTGGGCACCCCCGGGAATTGAGGGCGATACTATTTTTTGAACGCCCTGGCCGCAAGCCCAATTATTAGGCATGAACATCGAAAGACGCGATTTTCTTTAGGTTTAAAATACTACCTACTGCAGGTTGATTTCGGGCTGCGGTTCGGGTGCGGATGCGCGGTTTGCGACGGTTTACACGACCGGACATCGTCTTTAGGGTCCGGCGATCCAAACCTGACAGGCATGCTCCCGATGACGATTTCCGCCCCCCTTCCCGACGACCTGCTGATCAACGCAGCCGACGAGGTCCGCATCCGCCAGGACCTGGTGCTGACGGCGCTCGGCAAACGGCCGGCAGACCGGCTGCTGCGGGTGGGAAGATTGCTCGACGTCCACAGCAGGACATGGCTCGAGGACCAGGAGATCGTCATCAAGGGCCGCCGGATCGCCTATGTCGGCCCGGCCGGCAGTTTTACGGGCGAGGTGGCCGAGCGCAGCCATGAACCGGATCTCTCCGCAGTGCCGGGTTTCGGCGAGGCGCACAAGCATATCGAAAGCTCGCACCTGACGCCGGAATGGGAAGCGGCGCTGGTCATGCCGCATGGCGTGACCTGGACCTGCGAGGCGAGCCACGAGTTCTCCAACGTCAATGGTGCCCGCAACCTGGAATTCTGGCTGGAAGCCCGCCGCCGCGGCTCGCCGATGAAGATCTTTCCGCTGCCGGGATCGGCCGTGCCGCCGACGGCCTATGAATGGGGCGGCGGCTATTTCGGTCACGATGAGCAGAAGCAGTTCATGGGCGAAAGCCTGATGGTCGCCGGTCTCGACGAGGTGATGGACTGGCCGTCGATCTCCGACCCGTCCAATCCCTCCTATGACCGGCTGTGGGGCATGATCGGCGCCACCTTCGAGAGCCGCGGCGTGGTCGAGGGGCATGGCGCTGGCTTGCGCGACCTGCCGTCGATCAACGCCTTCGCCGCCGCCGGCCTCGCTTCCGATCACGAGGGCTGGTTCCTGGAGGAGGTCTGGCAAAAGCTGCAGCACGGGTTGTTCATCGAGCTCAGGCCGCATTCGCTGCCGGAGGTCATCCAGGGGCTCATCGAAAAGAACCTTGCCGACTGGTCGCAGGTGGCTTTCGTCACCGACGACCGCAGCGCCTCCGACACGCTGAAGATGGGCGCGACCGATTACAACGTGCGCCTCGCGATCGAGAACGGCCTTTCCCCGGAGATCGCCATCCAGTGCGTGACGCTCAACCCGGCGCGGCATATGCGGCTGACGCCCTGGGTGGGCTCGATCGCGCCCGGCCGTTTCGCGGATGTCGTGCTGCTCGATGATGTCGAAAAGCTGTCGATCGCCAAGGTCTGGGCGGATGGCGGGCCGGTGTCGCAAGGCAAGACATTTACTGGCGCGCGCCCGCAAATCGGTTGGCCGGAATGGGCGACGAAGACGGTGAAGATCGACCGGCAGGTGACCGCGGCCGATTTCCGCATCGAGGCGCCGGTAGATCGTGCTACCGCCAATGCCGCGCTGCTGCGGCCCTTCCATTGGTCCGACGAGTTCATCACCATGGAACTGCCGGTCAGGGATGGCGTCGTGCAGCGCGACCACGACCGCAACGTCACCAAATTCTCGATCGTCGACCGGTTCTCCGGCGAGGCGAAGGTGTCGAAGATGTTCTGGCTCGGCACCGGGCCGCGCACGCCGGATACGGCGCTCGGATCGACGCTCGGCCACGACAAACACAATATCTGGGTGGTCGGCTCCTCCGACGAGGCAATGGCGATGGTCGCCAATGCGCTCAATGAACAGCAGGGCGGATGGGTACTGGTGTCAGGTGGCAAGGTGATCGCCCGCGTCCACTACGAGGTCGGCGGGCTGATGACGGCGCGGTCGGCGAAAGAACTCGATGCGGAAATGCAGGCGCTGTACAAGGCCGGCGAGACGATCGACTGGATGTACGAACCGACGTTTTCGCCGCGCTGGTGGCCGGGCTTCCCGGAACGGCTGTCATTTGCGACGCTGACCTGCTCACCCTGGCGCTGGGTGCTGGTGGCGCCGTCGGAGCGGGCGCCGGACGGGTTCGTCAACGTGTTGACCGGCGAGACGCATCCGATCGTCTGGTAGGCCGCTCTCTTCAGCGTGACTTGAAGAGATCCGGTTGATTTGCCACAACGCCGGGATCGATTTCCGGCGCAAGTCCATCCTCCCACCTCGGCGCCGACGATCGCGCAAAGGAACCCGTCATGGCCCAGCCCGCTCTCTTCACTCCGCTCCGTGTCCGCAATCTGGATCTCTCCAACCGCATCGTCATCGCGCCCATGTGCCAATATTCGGCCGAGGACGGCTGCATGACCGACTGGCACCTCATCCATCTCGGCCAGCTCGCGCTTTCCGGCGCCGCACTTCTGACGATCGAGGCAACCGGGGTGACCCCGGAAGGCCGGATCACCTATGCGGATGTCGGGCTTTACGACGACGCGACCGAGAAGGCGATGGCCCGCACCATCGACAGCATCCGCAAATGGTCCGACATGCCGATCTCGGTGCAGCTCGCGCATGCAGGCCGCAAGGCTTCGACCGACAAGCCCTGGCTTGGCGGCAGCCAGATCGCCCCGGACCACGCCAACGGCTGGCAGACCGAGTCGGCCTCGGCGATCCCGTTCAATCCGAAATACGTGCCTCCCGTCGCTCTCGACAAGACCGGGCTGAAGAAGGTTCGCGACGCCTTTGCGGCCTCTGCGGTGCGGGCGGCAAGGATCGGGCTCGATGCGATCCAGATTCATGCGGCCCATGGCTACCTGCTGCACCAGTTCATGTCGCCGCTCGCAAACCAGCGGACGGACGAATATGGCGGATCGCTGGAAAACCGCCTGCGTTTTCCGCTCGAAGTTTTCGATGCCGTGCGGCAGGCATTCCCCTCCGACAAGGCTGTGACAGTCCGCGTGTCGGCGACCGACTGGGTCGACGGCGGCCTCGATATCGACCAGACAATCGCCTTCGCCCAGATGCTGGATGAAAGGGGCTGCGATGCGATCCACGTGTCGAGCGGCGGGCTGCATATCGAGCAGAAGATCCCGCTCGGCCCGAACTACCAGGTACCGTTGGCACGCGCCGTCAAGGCGGCGGTGAAGATGCCGGTCGTCGCGGTTGGCCTGATCACCGAACCGACACAGGCGGAAGCGATAATTTCGACCGGCGATGCGGATATCGTCGCGATTGCCCGCGCGGTTCTCTACGATCCGCGCTGGCCCTGGCATGCGGCGGCGGAACTCGGCGCCCAGGTGAAGCCGGCACCGCAATATCTGCGCTGCCAACCCTCGCAGTTCCGCAACCTGTTCACGGCTTGAGGAAGTTCACGCCTCTTCGTAGACGGCGTCGGCCGGCGCCGCGAGCAGCCGGTCGGCCATTTCCTGCTTCAGATAGGTCAGGCGGTCTTCCTCTTCGGCCGTGCGGCCCTGTTTCTGGCCGAGCCGGATAAACTCTTCCCGCACATGGCCGTCCTTCAGCTGCAGCGTCACCGTCCTGCCGCGATAGGTAAGTTCGAAGACGTAGCGCTGCAGGATGTCGCCGCGCTCCGGCTTGTCGAGCGACGGATCGACCGTGTAGCGGCCCTCGGTCAGGCCGCGCGTCACCATCTCGAACGCATCCCGGCCGCCTGGACCGCGGAAGGCGGTGCGGATGACGATCTCGCGGCGCTCCGGCGGGCTGTCGGGGCTCAGAAGCGGCATGGCGCGCTGCAACACCTTGAAGGCATGCGCGACGCCGCCCGGAAAACCGAAGCCGTGAAAGTGCATGAGATCGGCATAGGTGTAGGAGAGCGGCTTGCCGTCTTCGAGAACGTCGATCGTGTCGGTCATTTCGTCTGTGCTCCGTCCAGCTCTTCACGCATCCAGGGCAGGAAACCATCCAGGAAACGCGTCGTCGCCGGCATGAAATGGGATCCGTGATGAAAACACGGATCGAGGCTGGTGATGATCATGCGGCCGGGCGTGGTCACCTCGTCCACGTAGAGAATGGGTTTGCCCTCGCCGTTGACGGCCAGCACTTCGGCGCCATCAGGCGGGTCGAACCAGCCGTGCAGGTGCCAGGTGAGGTCGTCCTGTCCGAGGCGCCTGAAGAGCGAATGGCCGGCGGAGGCGACGCGGACACCGAGATCGGCGCCCGGCGTCAGCCACCACCACCAGTTCGTCGGCTGTGGCGTAAAGTTGATGCCCGGCAGGAAGACATCCCAGTTCGTCTCACCGGTGGCGACAATCGTGCCGCCCTGATCGAGATAGGCGCGAAGCTGGGCGGCATGCGGCGCCAGCCGGTCGGCCGGCGTGCGGCAGGGAATGAAGACGACGGCGTGTTTGCCCAGATCCACGGCGGGGAGGTCTTCCGGGCGCACCAGCACGTCAAAATGATGGGCGTAACGCGGCGCTTCGAGCGTTTCGATATGGTAATACGCGCCGGGATGGATCGCGAGAATGGTCATCAGTTCAGCTCTCCGGCGAGCCAGGCGACGGCGCGGCCGGCCAATTGCTTCCTGATTTCGGGATCGTCGCCGCAGCCCCAGAATTCGTTGCCGGCATGGGAGAGCAGCTCGCCGCCCTGCGGCCGGGCCCAGACCCAGTCGACCGGGGTTTGAGCCGGGCCGAGGACATTGATGACCACGGCGCCCGGCGGCGGAGGATTGTGACCACGTCCGTAGAAGCCGGCGACGCCGCGGTTGGTCTCCAGCATCTTCTGGTCGATGCCGGCGAAGATCGGATGATCGTGAAGCCTGGCCTGAACGAAATCCGGCCGTTTGGGATTGGGGATGGATCGGTAGATGCCGAGCTCGGCCAAGATCGGGCGCAGGATATGGCCGTGGTAAATCCACCGACCGCCGCGATCGAGGAAGGCGGTGACGTCGGGCGCGAAACGCTGGAAGCCGATCTGGTCGAGATGGGTGGTCGTGATCAGCCCACGCGCAATCGCGAAATCTTCACCGGTCAGGTCCATCTCCCGCACGACCTTCATGAGGCCTGAGGAGATCGCGTCCGCAAATGCCGGCGCGGTCATGGCGAACGGCTCCTGATAATGCGATTGGATCATCAAAATGGTCATGCGGCACGGATTCCGGCGAAGGCGGGCAGAACCGCCTGGTGAGTTTCGCCGGAGGGGCCGGCAAGTTCGACGACGCGCATCGACACGCCGTAAAGGTTTTCCAGATGTTCCGGCGTGATCGTCTCGGCAACCGGGCCGAACAGTGGCTGACCGCCCGGCATCATCAGCAATGCGTCGTCGGCGGATGAAAGCGCGTGGTTCGGATCGTGCGTGGTGAAGACGATCGCCTTGTCGCGCGGCTGGCGCAGCGTGTTGAGCAATGTCAGCAGGCGTTCCTGGTTGTGCAGGTCGAGCGCTGCTGCAGGCTCGTCGAGCACCAACGCCTCCGAGCCGGTGGCTATAGCGCGGGCGAGGAGGACAAGCTGGCGTTCGCCGCCGGACAAGCGATCGAAATAATGATCGGCGAAGCGGGCCGCACCCGCCCGTTCCAACGCCGAATGGGCAATCGCGAAATCCTCCGGGCCCGGCTGGCCGAAAATGCCCAGATGGGCGGCGCGGCCCATGACCGCGACGTCGAGCGCCCTGTAGCGCTGATTGCTCGTGCCGGTCTGCGGTACATAGCCGACGATGCTCGGTGCGATCCTGCGGCCGGCATCGAGCGGCTGGAAGCCGAGCATGGCCTTCAGCGTGGTCGTTTTGCCGCGGCCGTTCGGGCCGAGGATGGCAAGCGTACGGCCGACCGGTACCGAAAAGCTCAAGCCCTCGATGATCGTCCTCGGCCCGAACCGGACGGTGGCGTTTTCGAGGCCGATCATGAACCGTTCCTTTCGCGGTAGTGATTGCGCAGCAGCATTGCGAAGATCGGCGCGCCGACCAGAGCGGTGATGACGCCGAGCGGGATTTCCGCGGCGGTGGCGGTGCGGGCGAGCGTATCGATGATCACCATGAAGCCGGCGCCGAGCACGACCGAGGCCGGCAGCAGGGCGCGGTGATCATGACCGACCAGCAACCGCGAGGCATGCGGAATGACGATGCCGATCCAGCCGATGATGCCGGAGACCGCGACCTGGCTACCGACGATAACGGCGATCAGCCCGAACACCATCCAGCGCTCGCGATTGGTTTTGGCGCCGAGGCTTTGGGCCTCCGCTTCGTCCAGCGACAGGATGTTGAGACGGAAGCGCAGCATCCAGAGAAACGCGCCGCCGATGATGAGTCCAGGCGCGGCGATCAGCGTCCGTTCCCACGTGGCGGTCGCAAACGAACCCATCAGCCAGTAGACGATGGCGGGAAGCGAGGTATTGGGGTCGGCGACGAATTGCAGCAGCGAGACGACTGCAGAAAACATCGAGCTGACCACGAGGCCGGAAAGGATCACCGTGATCGTCTCGCTGCGGCCGTTGATGCGGGAAATCAGGCCGACGAGGACGACGGCCGCCATGCCGGAGAGAAACACCATGGAGATCAGCGGGAAACCCCAGATGCCGAGCATGATGCCGAGCGCACCGCCGAAGGCCGCGCCTTGCGAAATGCCGAGGATATCGGGCGAGACAAGCGGGTTGCGGAAGACGCCCTGCAGCGCCGCACCTGAAAGGGCAAGCCCGGCGCCGGCGAGTGCCGCGAGCACGACACGCGGCGCCCGGACCAGAAGAACGATGCGCTCGTCGATCGTCGCCAGTTCCCGCCACGGATCCGTGGCGCCGAGCCAGATCAGTTCGAGCGCGCGGGCGGGCGGAACGGCGAAGCGGCCGACGCAGAGGCTGACCACGAAAGCGACCGCAAACAGCGTCAGCAGCCCTGAGAAAACCAGGGTCTGCCGTGCCAGATGCGCGCGGCGGACCATCGGAGCCGCCTCATCCTGCGTCAACGCCGCCATGACCTACTTCGCCTTGAACTGGGCGTAGTTGGCCGAGCCGCCCTGTTCCTTCATCCACAGGATGCCGTCGATGTCGGCATCGGTGATGTCATAGTTGTAGAGCGTCTTATAGGCGGTCTTCATCTCGGCGCGCAGGTCGTATTTGAAGACGTCGGGCTGGGTCAGGTTGGCCGTCCACATCCAGGCGAGCGGCGATTCCTGGTTCGGCGGATCCCAGCGATAGCCGCCGAGCGGCATCTTGTAGACGCGCTTGTTCTTCGCGGCCTTGGTCAGCGACAAGATCGGGTCGTTATAGACCCAGTTGACGTCGAGCTTGGCCTCGAAGGCGTTGAGGAAGATGATTTCCGGATCCCACTGGGCGATCTGCTCCTTGTTGATCGTCACCGTGCCGTTGAGTTCGGCCGAGGCGTTCCTGCCGCCGACGAGTTCCATGTACCAGGCATTGTAGCTGCCCTTGGTTCCGGTGGTAGCGATCTCGCTCAGCGCGCGGGCGATATAAAGCGTGCTGGGCTTCTTGTCGTCCGGGATCGCCCTGGCCTTGGCTTCGATATCCTTCTGGACCCGGTCACGCCAGTCGACCAGTTCCTTGATGCGCTCCGGCTTGCCGATCGCTTTGGAGGTCATCGTCATGTAGTCGCGCGTCAGCTGCTCGGTGCCGTAAAGGATGAGCATGGCGTTGAGGCCGGCATTGGTGATCGGCGCGACGATGTCGTTGCCGCGGCCGCCCCACTGGATGACGAGATCCGGATTGGTCGCCGTCAGCGCCTCGATGTTCGGCACGAAATTCGGTGCCGTCACGTCGGACGGGATATCCTTGGTTTCCGGGAAGATCTTGCTCAGGATGCCTTCCAGCACGGCGCTCTTGGCGGTCGGGTTCATGCCGACAAGCTTCTTCGTGCCGCCATCCAGCGCGATCACCGTCGAGGCCATCGGAATGACGATCGAGACGATGCGTTCGGCGGCTTTCGCGAGTTTCACCTCGCGGTTTTCCTGATCCTTGAAGGTGATTTCCTGCGCCGCGGCGCCATGCGCCAGCAGGCCGGAAAGTGCGGCGGCCAGAAGGCCGCGCGAAGCAAAACGAGTGAGCGAAACCATATTAAATCCCCTGCCGGTAACGTCGTCGGGGAGCATTCCTAATGCGGGTGATTATTCTTGTCTACAAATCTCCACTTTAAAAAGCCGTTCAGACCGGTTGCGGGAGGAACGGCTTCAACGCCGGTGCCCGAAATCGGCCTGCCCGTGCATTGGCGCTGGCCATGCGGCGCTCCGGCCGATATTGAACGGCGAGGTCGATCGATTTTCATCAAAGGAATTTCATGCCCACCATCTATCTCGCCGGTCCCGAAGTGTTCCTTCCCGATGCCCAGACCGTGATGGGCGAGAAACGGCGGCTCGCCCGCAGCTTCGGCTTCGAGCCGACCGGTCCCGGCAGCGACGAAAACCAGGCGCCCGTCGGCCGGCTGACGGCGGAGGCGATCTACCAGCGCAACGATAACGCGATGCGGCGCGCGGATGTCTGCCTCGCCAATATCACGCCGTTTCGCGGCGTCAGCGCCGATCCCGGCACCGTCTACGAAATCGGGTTCATGATCGCGCTCGGCAAACGCGTCTGGGCCTATACCAACCATCCGGACGACTATGGCATGCGTGTGCGCTCGCTCTGGTATGCGGGGCTCGAGATCGATGAAAGCAGCGGTCGTCCCCGCGGCCCGGACGGGCTTTCCATCGAGAACCACGGCAAGTCGGACAATCTGATGATCGATGTGGGCATCGAGGAAGGCGGCGGGCGCGTCATCCGCGCCGTCGCGCTGCCGGCCGATCCCGAGCGGGACCTCGCGGCCTATACGGAGGCTTTGCGACACTTGCGCGGTTAGATCAGCGACAACGCGTCCTTGAGGCCGAGGCCTTGTTTCACCTGAAGATCGAGATCGGCTTCGATATGGTCGATATGGTGGATCATCAATTTGGCGGCGCGCGCACCATCGCCCTTTTCCAAGGCGTCGAGAACGGCGGTATGCTCGGAATGGCCGCAACTCGACACGCCGGAGCGGCCGTAGAGCGCGATCACCAGCGATGAACGGGCGACCAGTTCGTCCATGAAGCGCTGCAGGATGACGTTGCCGGCCACCGATGCCAGCATGAGGTGGAAATCGCCGGAAGCCTTGATCTCGGCACGGCGGGCGGCCGGACCGCGCTCGTTCAGATAGCGACCCTCCTCGTCGAGCTGGCGGCGGAACTGGACAATGTCCTCTGGCGTGATGCGCTCCACCGCCGCCGCGACGATGCCGGGCTCGATCAGCCGGCGAGAGGCAAAAATCTGGCGTGCTTCTTCCGGCGACGGATTGGAGACGAAGGCACCGCGATTGCGCTCCGTCTTTACCAGGCCCTCGAAGGCGAGCATCTGAAGCGCGGCGCGCGCGACCGTGCGACTGACATCGAAAAGAGAACCGACTTCGCTTTCGGACAGTTTCGTGCCGGGCGCGAGACGCCGGTCGATGATTGCATTGCGTAGGGATTCCCGGATCGCCATGGAGCGATCTTCCGGGGAACGTTCCTCGGGCGATGTGCCGGTGAGATTGATCTTTTCGCTGATATTCATTGCTGGGGGTCCACTATCCGGCTTTTGTAACCCGAGTGGCTACGGAATGCCAAGCGACTTGTTTTTGATCTAATGGCAAGATTGCATACGATTTGCCCATTGGATCGGAAACGATCGCATGATTTTTACGCAATCGCAAAGCGCGACTGGCGGGGCTTCGACGTAAAACCAAGTCTTTCTAAAGCTTTAATCGAGTTGGCATGGCTGATGCATAACAATATCAGACGCAAGGGAGCGCCTGATGAGCAAAGCCGCCGAAATCGACATCGCCTCAGTCTCTAAGATCTACGGAACAACAACCGCCGTCCACGCGATCAGCCTCAAGATTCCGGCCGGAAGCTATTGCTGCCTGCTCGGACCTTCGGGCTGCGGAAAGACCTCGACACTGCGGATGATCGCCGGCCACGAGAGCATTTCCTCGGGTGACGTCCGGCTTGGCAATACCGTGGTTACCGACCTGCCGCCAGCCAAGCGGGGCACGGCGATGATGTTCCAGTCCTACGCGCTCTTCCCGCATCTCGACCTCGTCGACAACGTCGCCTTCAGCCTGAAGATGAAGGGTATCGACAAGGACGAGCGGCGGGCCAAGGCGATGGACATGCTGCGGCTGATGCAGCTCGAAGCCTATGCGACGCGCCGCCCGGCCCAGCTTTCCGGCGGCCAGCAGCAGCGCGTGGCGCTTGCCCGAGCCCTGATAACCGATCCGGAAGCGCTGCTTCTCGACGAGCCGCTCTCGGCGCTCGACCCGTTCCTGAAGATCCGCATGCGCGCCGAACTGAAGAAGCTGCAGACCTCGCTCGGCATCACCTTCGTGCATGTGACGCATAGCCAGGAAGAGGCGATGGCGCTTGCCGACCTGATCGTCGTGATGAACGACGGCCGCATCGAGCAGGCCGCACATCCGCGCGTCGTGTTCGAAAAACCGGCGACCGCCTTCGTCGCCAAATTCATGGGCGACCATAACGTCATTTCCGGCCGGGTGACGCAGAGTTCCGGCGGGACATTGATGCTGTCCGTACCGGCCGGCGGTGAGTTCTTCGCCACCGACGACGGCGCCGCCGGGCTGAGCGACACCGCCGACATCGCCATCCGCACCGATCATGTGCGTATCGGCCAGCCTTCCGAAAAGGGCCTCGGCTTCACCGGCTCCGTCTCGAATGTCGAATATCGCGGCTCGTCGGTGAAGCTCTCCGTCAATGGTGCCGGGATCGAGGATTTCACCGCGATCCTGACCGACGCCGAATTTTTCGCCAACCCGGTCAAGGTCGGAGAAGCGATCCCGCTTTCCTGGGGCCGCGAGGACGCGATCGTCCTCGGTCGCCTCAAGAACTGATGCCACCACAAAAACTCAACCAGAGGAGAACAAGGCAATGACTGAGACCAAAAAAACACCCAAGGGAATTTCGCGCCGCACGCTGCTGAAGACGGCTTCCGCCGCGGCCGGTCTTGCCGCCGGCTCGGGCGCCATCACCGGCTTCCCGACCATCTGGGCCCAGAATCCGATCACGCTGCGCCAGTTCGGCACCGGCGTCTCGAACCTCAATGCGATCGCCGAAAAGTGCAAGGCCGACCTCGGCATCACACTCGAAATGACCGCGACGGATTCGGACGCAGCCGCCCAGCGCGCCGTCACCCAGCCGAATTCCTACGATATCGCCGATATCGAATACTGGATCCTCAAGAAGGTCTATCCGGCCGGCGTGATCCAGCCGATGGATACGACCAAGCTCAAGTATTACGACAAGATCGTGCCGCTGTTCAAAAACGGCAAGCTGAAGCCGGACAGCGTGATCGCGCAGGGCACCGCGCCGCACACGGTCGGTTATGTCGCAAAGCCCGGCGACAAGACCTTCGCCAAGGAAGAGACCAAGTGGTTCACGATGGTTCCGACCATCTACAACGCCGACACGCTCGGCATCCGGCCGGACCTGGTCGGCCGCGAGATCTCGACCTGGGCCGACATCATGGACCCGAAGTTCAAGGGCAAGGCCTCGATCCTCAACATCCCGTCGATCGGCATCATGGATGCCGCGATGATCATGGAAGCCATGGGCAACATCAAATATGCCGACAAGGGCAACATGACCAAGGCGGAAATCGACAAGACGATCGACTTCCTGATCAAGGCCAAGCAGGGCGGCCAGTTCCGCGCCTTCTGGAAGTCGTTCGACGAAAGCGTCAACCTGATGGCGTCGGGCGAGGTCGTCATCCAGTCCATGTGGTCGCCGGCCGTCGCCGCCGTCCGCTCCAAGGGCATCGCCTGCAAATACCAGCCGCTGAAGGAAGGTTACCGCTCGTGGGGCGGCGGTCTCGGCCTTGCTGCCCATCTTTCGGGCGCCAAGCTCGATGCGGCCTATGAATATATCAACTGGTACACGTCCGGCTGGGTCGGCGCCTATCTCAACCGCCAGGGCTATTATTCGGCCGCCATGGAAACCGCCAAGGCCCACATGTCCGCCGACGAATGGGGCTTTTGGATCGAAGGCAAGCCGGCCAAGGGCGATATCGTCGCTCCGGACGGCAAGATCATGGAAAAGGCCGGCGCCGTGCGTGACGGCGGCTCCTTCGAGGAACGCATGGGCCATGTCGCATGCTGGAACTCGGTGATGGACGAGGACCGCTACATGGTCCGCCGCTGGAACGAGTTCATCGCCGCCTGATAGCGCAAAGGCCCCTCATCCCCCTGCCGGGACCTTCTCCCCGCAAGCGGGGCGAAGGAGGATGGGGCGCCGGCGGTGCCACAAGTCCCTTCTCCCCGTCCCGACGGGGAGAAGGTGCCCGGCAGGGCGGATGAGGGGCAAACCCAGGAGACATCGAAACATGGCGACGATAGCATCATCAGAGTCGGGAACGACCGAGAGCGAGAAGCGCAAGAGCTTCCGCCTGTCACCGGCCGCCATCTCCTATCTCCAGGCGACGCCGCTGGCGCTGATCCTCGGTGCTTTCCTGCTGCTGCCGATCCTGATGATCTCGGTCGTCAGCTTCTGGGATTATGACTTCGCCCAGATGTATCCCGATTTCCTGACCATGAACTATGCCGAGACGCTCGGTTCCTGGGTCACCTGGAAGACCTATCTGAACACCCTCAAATTCGCTTTCCTGGTCTGGGCGATCACTCTGTTCGTCGGGTTCTGGGTCGCCTATTTCCTTGCCTTCCACATCCGTACCACCGCCATGCAGATGGTGCTTTTCCTCGTCTGCACCGTGCCGTTCCTGACGTCGAACATCATCCGCATGATTTCCTGGATCCCGGTGCTCGGGCGCAACGGCCTCGTCAACACGACGCTGATCAATGCCGGCATCATCCCCGAACCTATCGAGTGGCTGCTCTATTCGGATTTCGCCGTCGTGCTCGCGATGGTGCATCTCTACACGCTGTTCATGGTGACGCCGATCTTCAACACGCTGATGCGCATCGACAAGTCGCTGGTCGAGGCGGCGCGCGACGCCGGTGCCACGAGTTGGCAGACCCTGACCAACGTGATCCTTCCGCTTGCCAAGCCCGGCATGGCGATCGGCACCATCTTCGTCGTGACGCTGGTCATGGCCGATTTTTCGACGGTGCAGGTGATGTCCGGCGGCCAGAGCGCCTCGGTGGCGCTGATGATGAAGAACCAGATGTCGCTGCTGCAATATCCGGCAGCGGCCGCCAACGCCGTCGTGCTGCTGGTCCTCGTTCTCCTGATGGTCGCGGGCATCCTGCGCATCGTCGACATCCGCAAAGAGCTTTAGGGAGGGCTTCGAAATGCACAGCGACAAACGCGGCCGCGAATTCTACCTTCTCGCCATTTTCTTCGCCGTCTTCGTGCTGTTCCTCTACGGCCCGCTGTCGGCGATCCTGATCCTCTCCTTCCAGGGGCCGAACGGCGGGCTCACCTTCCCGCTGAACGGCGTGTCGCTGCGTTGGTTCGCCAATCTGTTCGAGACCCAGGCGGTCGGCGATTTCGGCGGCTCGTTTCGTCGCTCCGCCATGCTCGGCATCATGGTGATGATCGTCACCGTCGTCGTCTCGCTGCTGGCAGGCCTTGCCTTCCGGCGGCGCTTCATAGGTTCGACTGCGCTCTTCTATCTTGCAGTCGCCAGTCTCGTCGTGCCGTCGATCATCATCTCGCTCGGCATCGGCGTCGTTTTCCAGCAGCTCGGTTTCCAGCCGTCCTGGTACAGCTCCGCCTTCGGCGCGCATCTCACCTGGACGCTGCCCTTCGGTGTGCTGATCATGTTCGCCGTCTTCAACCGCTTTTCGCCGGCCTACGAGGAAGCCGCGCGCGATCTCGGTGCCTCGTCATGGCAGACCTTCCGCCATGTCGTGCTGCCGATGATCGCGCCGAGCCTTGTCGGCGTCGGCCTGTTCGGCTTCACGCTCTCCTATGACGAATTCGCCCGTACACTGATGACGGCGGGCACGTTCAATACGCTGCCGCTCGAAATCTACGGCATGACGACCAATGTCACGACACCGGTGCTCTATGCGCTCGGCACGGTGACGACCGTCTTCTCGTTCCTCGTCATCGCCGGCACGCTCGGCCTGATCGTCCACCTCAATCGCCGCCGCCTGCGGTCGTGAACAGAATGCGCATTCTTGTCGTAAATCCGAATACCACCGCCAGCATGACGGCGACGATCGCCGATTCCGCAACCCGCGTCGCCAATGCCGGCACCGAAATCCTTGCGGTCACCTCGTCCATGGGGCCGGTCTCGATCGAAGGCTATTATGATGAAGCCTTCGCCGTCCCCGGCCTGCTGGTCGAGATCGCCAAGGGCGAAAAGGCCGGCGCCGATGCGGCGATCATCGCCTGTTTCGACGATACCGGCCTCGATGCGGCGCGGGCGCTCGCCCACATCCCGGTGATCGGCATCTGCGAGGCGGCGCTCGCCTCGACCGCCTTCATCGCCCAGCGTTTCACCATCGTCACGACCATGGAGCGTTCGCGGCTGCCGCTCGAACATCTGGTTCATCGCTACGGCATGGCCGGGCGCTGCAAGGTGCGGGCCGCAGACATTCCCGTCCTCTCGCTCGAAGACCCGAATTCCAATGCCCGCGACCGGCTGCGCAGCGAGATCGCGACGGCGCTGCGCGACGACAAGGCGGAGGCGATCGTGCTCGGCTGTGCCGGCATGGCCGATCTCACGGCCGAACTTCGGGCGGAATTCGGCGTGCCTGTCGTGGACGGAGTGGCTGCGGCGGTGAAACAGGCGGAAGCGCTGGTAACATTGGGCTTGTCGACGGCGAAGCGGGGCGCCTATGCTTCGCCTGTCTCAAAACCCTATAAAGGCCTTCTCGAAGGTTTCGGCCCCGGGAAACTCACCACCTCATGAATAGCCAGCACCCCATTCGCGCACTCACCTCTCCCGAAGTCGAACAGCTGGTGGACTGGGCGCGGATCGAGGGCTGGAACCCCGGCCTTGCCGATGCGCCAGCTATTTATGCGGCCGACCGCCAAGGCTTCATCGGCTGTTTCGTGGATGGCAAAATGGCGGCGGGCATTTCCGCCGTCCGCTACGGTTCGGCTTTCGGCTTTATCGGGCTTTATATCGCCCATCCGGATTTCCGTGGCAAAGGTTTCGGCAGAAGGGTGTGGGATGCCGGCATGGCGCATCTCAACGGCCGCGCGATCGGTCTCGACGGCGTGCCGGAACAGCAGGCGAACTATCGCAGCATGGGGTTCGAGACGGCCTATGAAACGTTTCGCTGGAGCGGCAGCCTGGAAGGAAGCCCCGATGCAGAAGTCGCCGCGATCACGGACGATCTCGTACCTGCCATTGTTGTCTATGACCGGAGCTTCTTCCCTGCGGAGCGCAGCGCCTTTCTGGCCCAATGGCTGAAGCCGCCGCGAAACGCCAAGGTCATCATCCGAGACGGTCATATCCGTGGCTACGCGGTCTGTCGGCAATGCCATGACGGCTACAAGATTGGCCCATTGTTTGCGCAGACCACCGCCGACGCGCAGAGGTTGCTGGACGCTTTTTCTGCCGAGCTCGGCAACAAGACCCTGCATATCGACGTCCCGGCCGCGCAGACGGAATTCTGCGCCTATCTCGAAGCGCATCACTTCACGAAAGGCTTCACCACCGCACGCATGTATCGCGGCCCGGCACCGGCGGTGCAGATGTCGGGCGTGTTCGGGATTACCACGCTGGAGCTCGGCTGAGGGCAGCGTCCCGACGCCCGGACGCTGCTCGCGCTTGCCAGGACCGGCGACTACCAGAGCTCGGCGTGGCGGTGAACGTCCTTGTAGAGCAGGTAACGGAAGCGGCCGGTGCCGCCGGCATAACATGCCTGCGGGCAGAAAGCGCGCAGCCACATGTAGTCGCCGGCTTCCACCTCGACCCAATCCTGGTTGAGCCGGTAAACCGCCTTACCTTCGAGCACGTAGAGGCCATGCTCCATGACATGAGTTTCCATGAAGGGAATGGTAGCTCCCGGCTCCAATGTAACGATGTTGAGATGCATGTCGTAACGGATGTCGGACGTATCGACGAAACGGGTGGTGCCCCAGCGATCGCCCGTGTCCGGCATCCACGAAATCGGATGCTCGTCTTCATGGGTGAAGACCGCCGGCGGAGCTTCCAGCCCCTCGACCACCTGGAACGCCTTGCGCACCCAATGGAACTTCACCGGTGCGGTGCCCCTATTGCGCAGCTTCCACGGCGATCCGGCGGGGATGAAGGCGAAAGATCCGGGCCTCAGCGCCTGATCATTTCCGGCAAACTCGATCGACATCTCGCCCTCGACGACGAAGATCGCCGCTTCGGCGCGGGTGTTCGGTTCGGGCCGGTCGCTTCCGCCGCCCGGCTGCACTTCCATGATGTATTGCGAAAACGTCTCAGAGAACCCTGTCATCGGGCGGGAGATGATCCATGCCCGGGTTCCTTCCCAATGGGGAAGCAGGCTGGCGACGATATCGGACATCACGGTTCGCGGGATGACCGCATAGGATGTCGTGAAAACGGCCTTGCTGGAAAGGAGTTCGGTCTGCGGCGGCAATCCGCCGAGTTTCGAATAATAGTCTCTGTTCGTCATGGGTCTGCTTGCGGTCCAATTTCGCGGCGTCTGATGCGTAAGGTTTAAGCCCCGCGCATCTCTAAGCAACCACAAATTCGACCCGGAAAGCCGCAGGCTTACGATTCCGTCGATTATTCGTCTTGCGACGATCTCGGAGCGATACAGCGAAGCGCAAGGATTTTGCCTGAATGCAGGCCGCAAAGCCGCGGCCTGTTTTATCTCTCACGTCCCGCTAAAGCAGTCCCGCCGCATTGGAGGAGACCAGCTTGCGGATCTCGGACTTCGGCATCTGCAATTCGAGCAGGTCGTTGACGATAGCCCGGTAGCCCTCGACAGGACGCGGCATTTTCACGAGCCCGAGGTCGGAGCCGAATATGGTCATGTCGACGCCGGCAACTTCCACCAGGCGGCGCAGTTCCGACGCATCCCATTTGGCCGGACCGCGCTGGTTCGGGATGAACATGCAGATCGAATGCTCCATATAGACCCCGAGCCGGGCAAGCTCCCTCATGTCGTCGTCGCTGCAGCCGATGACATAGGTGGGATGATTGACCAGCATTTTCTTCACGCCGCGCCGCTTCGCCTCGGGAAACAGCACCTTGAGCTCATGGACCGAGAGATGCCCGCCGGCCAGGATGATGTCTCCAGCCGCGATGACATCGATGACCTCGTTGGTTTCCCTGGTCAGCTTTCCGTTCTCGTCCAAGACGGTCAGGGGAATGGGCGGCAGCATCGGGTTGGCGCTCTTCGGATAGTTCTTGGTTTCGTCGGCGCTCTTGTCGATGTGGTTCTGAGCCGCGAATGTCGGCATCCAGACGATCTTGCCGCCGAGCTTGACCGCGTGATCGACAGCATGGGGATTGATGCCGCCACTGGCATTGTTGAGCGCGACGCCCGAATAGAGGCGTGTGCCTCTGTCGGGATAAAGCGTTTCGAGAAGTTGGGCATGAGCCATGCCGGGATAGAAATGGTCCTTGTAGACGAGTGCGGAGAAACCCGCCTCGGACGCTTCCACCATGGCCTCATAATGGTCCAGCAGGCGGGGAAAAACCGCCGGCCCGCTGTGGCAATGCAGGTCCACAGCGCCGACGAGAAGGTCGGCGATTTCGGCGTCTCGGTCGGTCGCAAGGGCGGCGGATTGGGTCATGGATGGGCACTCCCGGAAAGGCTGGTGTTCGGTTTTACAGTGTGACGGCGTCGGGCGCGGGGTATTCGGCCGCATTCAGCACCCAGCCGGGTTTTGCCGAAAAATCGGCGCGGGGCGGGCTGAAGATGTCGACCAGCACATTCTTCACCGGGTCCATGGACCGCGATGTGTGGATGGCCGGCGGCGGGATGACGGCGACGGAAGGTGCGGCGCAGAGTTCCGCATCGTCCGGCCGCCAGGCGTTCATGTCGCTGATCCATGGCCAGCGCAGGTAATGGATGTAGGAACCTTCAACGCAAAGCGAATACTGCTCGAAATCCTCGTGGAAATGCGGAGACATCTTGGTGACGTCGCGCGGGCCGCTGCCGGGCAGGTAGTTCACCATGATCGTCGAGCAGCGGAAGATGCGCCCGAACCGGCCGGGCTCGGGAGGCACATCCAGGCTATAGTGACGCAGCTTCGGCCCATCGAGGGGGTCGGGCCAGGCCTGGAACGGCGGCACGTTCGGATCGGGACTGAGATAGGAGCCCGCGTTGGAGCATTTGGCGACGAGATCGGCGGCCCGCGTGGTCACCAGCCGGATCACTTCGCCATCGCCCTTCAGATGCACTTCACTATCGCCGGCCGGTACGACCACGAGGCAAAAACCATCGACCGAGATGCTCTCGCCATTCCAGCGGATCTCGACAGGCGTATCGGGCTTGGGGAGAAGGACGACGTATTCGTCAAGCTGATTGACGCGGGAGAGCACAAGGCCAGCCTTGCCGGTGGTGTGCGCCACGACGAGGTTTTGCCCCCGCGCGCAATAGGTCGTGCTGCCATCCGCGACGTCCTGTGGCGGCGCATCGTAGAAGCGCGCATATTCGCCGCCCTTGAATGCCGTCGGCACGGCGCCTGTGGCAGCAGCGGCGGTGTTGAGGCTCGCGCGTGGGTCGTTGGCTGCGTACATTTTCACGTCCTGACTGATGGGGATTCGATTGCGGCGGCGTTGAACTCGGCACGGATCCGGGCGGCGCTGGTGCGCAGGATGCCCTGGTCGGAGGAGACGATGAACGCGCTCGCCCCTTCGGCACGGAACGGTTCGATTTCGCCCACCGAGCCGACCATTACGCAGACAGGCTTGCCGGCGTTGCGGGCAGCCGACAGGATGCGGGCGACCGCGTCCTTGACCACCGGCTCGCTCGCCGACCGGGCGCCGAGGGAAACCGTCAGATCGCCACGGCCGATAAAGATGCCGTCGAGCCCTTCGACCGCCAGGATGTCCTCGATGACATCGATGGCTTCACGATCCTCGATCATCGCCAGGACAGCGATATCGCGATCCTGTGCCTCGATATGATCCCACATGCCCGTCGCGCCATATGCACCGGCCCGCGGGGAATTGGAAAAGCCGCGTATGCCGCCGCGATATCGGCTTGCGGCGACCACGGCGCGGGCGGTCTCGACCGAGGCCACATGCGGAACCAGCACGCCATTGGCGCCGCAATCCAGCACCGACTGGATACTCGCGGGAAATGACGAGGGAACCCTGACGAGGCCGGCGATGCCATTCACCCGGCATCCGAGGAGAATCTGGTCGGTCGCGGAGCGATCGATCGGCGCGTGTTCCTCATCGATGACGACAAAGTCGAAACCGGCTCCACCCAGGATTTCCGAGGCATGGCTGGTGGGCGTCTTGACGAACGCGCCGAGCAATTGCTGGCGTGCCTTGAACCGGGCCGTAAACTCCGTTGGTGGCATTGTTCCTCTCCCTGTCATCGTCTTGTTGTCGTCACTCTGCGGTGTTCGCAGGTGGCGGGGGAGTACCGGCGTCCGGCCATTTCAACGCGTGAAAAACAAGACGAAGGATTGCGGTCAGGCCGCCGGCTTGACCAGCTTGAACACCGACTGCAGGGAGGCGACGGCTTCCCCACCCACTTCCGCCAGCCCATCGACGAACACCAGCGTCCGGGTGCGGCGGGTCACCCGGCACCGGCCGATCATGAAATCGAACGGCTTTACCGCGGCCAGGAACTGGACATTGAGCTGGACGGTGACCGATCGCACCGGCCCCACCTGACCTTCGGCACGCGACAGGGTTTCGATGAGCGTGCCGCCCAGCGCCTGGTCGCAGAAAGCTGTGAGCGCACCGCCATGCATGTTGCCGTTGTTATTGAGCGTGTTGGGCGTGCAGTGCATGGCGAAGATGAACTGGCCGTCCTCCTCCTGTTTCTGCCAGAAGGGTCCGATCAGATCGAAAAAGGGATTGGACCGGCGCCGGGTCCAACCGGCCCCGGCGGGATCGAAAACGCCTTCGGGAAGCGGATGGGTGTTGCTTATCATCAGGCTGCCGCCCTCGCGGCTTCGAGCGACAAGATCTCGCGGGCTTCGGAGGGTGTGGCCGGCTCGGCCCCGAGCGCCCTGATGATTTCGACGGCGCGCTGCACCAGAGGCTCATTACCCTCGGCAAGCACACCCTGCTCCAGATACAGGTTGTCCTCCAACCCGACGCGGCAATGTCCGCCGAGAATGACTGACTGGGCGACCATGGGCATCTGGAAGCGGGAAATGCCGAAGGCGGACCAGATCGTGCCCGGGGGGAGGAGCGAGCGCATCAGCAGCATCGCCTCGGTGGTTGCCGGCGCGCCACCCGGAATACCGAGGCAGAACTGGAAGAAGGGCGGCTTGGGCAGGTGACCCGCCTCCAGCAGCCGCACCGCCACGCCCACATGGCCTATATCGAAGACTTCGAGTTCCGGCTTCACGCCGGCGGCGCGGATCATCTGCGCCATGGCAATCAGATGCGGCGGCGTGTTGACGATCGCCCGGTCACCGAAATTCATGGTCGCCACGTCGAGCGTGCAGATGTCGGGACGAAGGCGCGAGACGTGGTGGGTGCGCACCTCCGGTGAACGGACGGGCGGTGCGGCAGTCTCGTCCAGGGGCGGTGCATAGCCGGCTCCCGGTCCCGCCGTCAGATTGATGATGACATCGCTGCCGGAGCGGCGGATGCGCTGCATCACCTCGTCATAGAGCTCGAACTTCATGGAGGGCGCCCCCGTCTGCGGATCGCGCACGTGGATATGCACGGAAGCGGCGCCGGCCCTTGCCGCCCTGATCGCCTCGTCGGCGATCGCTTCGGGCGTGATCGGAACGTATTGGCTGTTCTTCGACAGCGCGCTGCCGCCCGTGACGGCACATGTCAGTATCACCTTGCGCTTCATTGGATCCTCATCGGGTTTGCGGCGTGATCGCCATGGCAAAGCCGTGCCGCGCGCGATCGCGCGGCATCCGGCCGATATCGATAATCGGGTGGCGCCTTAGTAGGTGGTGCCGTGCAGGCTTCGCATGTCCACCTCGATGGCGGATGCGGCTTCGAGCATGGGCTGGACCACGCTTTCGAGAATGCGGTCGCTCGAAACCGCCGTGCGGTAATAACCGACGCCCATGCAGGCCGAGCAGCGCTGCTGGTCGAAGATCGGGACCGCGACGAACTCGAAAACGCGGCGTGGTCCGCCGACGCGGGCATAACCGCGCTTGCGGGTAGCCCGGAGGTCACGCAGCGTGCGGGCGACATCGATCGGCTTGCCCTGTTCCCGGCGCTGCTGGGCGACCGCGTTGAGGAGGAGCGCGCGTTCCTCGTCATCGCAGAAGGCGAGGTAACATTGCCCCATTGCCGTCAGTTCCAGATCAAGGAACCGGTGCAGGACCGGAAAAGGATAGGCCCAGGGGCTGATCGGTGCCGTGGTGAAACTGACCAGGATGTGGCCGTCACGCAGCGTTCCGAGGCTCACTGGCCACTTGATGTCGTTGGTCAGCGCAACCGCCCGCGACCGCGCCGCCTCGATCAGCAGCGGCGCCCCGCTGAAACCCGAGGCAAGCGAGACGACCTTCGAGGTCACGCTATAGCCGCCGACGAAGTTGTCACGGACCACGTAGCCCTCGCTGATCAGGGTTTCGAGCATCCTGACGATCGTCGGCTTGGACAGCCCGGTCACCTGATGCAGCGAACCGATGGTGGCGATGCGCTGCGCATTCAGCGCCTGCAGCAGCACCAGGACCCGGCGCGCGGATTCGACCGGGGCGTAGGACGGCTTGTGTTCGTCGATGCTGCCGCGCAATGAATTCGCCCTGCAGTGAAGATCGTTGTATTTCGGTAGCTGCGGAGATCTGGCCGGTCTCTCCCTCAACTCGCTGTCGAACATTCAGAACTCCTCCCAGAATTCTTCAGCATCGGTTTGGTTACCAATGCCGATAAAAGCGTAGTTGTGACCTGCCGACTAGGCCAGCAGTTTCCATGGCGTATTTCAATACGTGAAATGCAATTGCGGGATCACCTGGGCCGGCGAAACGCCAGGGCGATGATGGCGGCATAACATGCCGCCAGGGCGGCAACGCCGATAACGGGAATGACCATGCCCACGAAAGTGGCCGCCGCGCCGATCAGGAAGCTGCCGACTGCCGGTCCGCCGCGGATGATCATGCTGTAGATCCCCATCACCCGGCCGAGCTTGCCGGGCTCGCTTTCCAGCTGCAGCAGCGCCTGACCGGCGATACCGGCATGCATATTGGCGAAGGACATGCAGAAGATCGCGATCAGCGCGAAATGAAAGCCGGGCACAAGTGCGAGCGCAACAAGCGACGCGGTAGCGCAGAGCGCTGCGACAGCGATGCCGGGAACGCCGCGGCTGCTGGATGGCCGCAACAGGGTCACCGTACCGGAGACAATCGATCCCAGGGCCGAAGCGGCCATCAGCGCGACAAAACCATCGATGCCTCTGGCGAACAGGGCGTCGGCCACCGCCGGCAACATCTGCAGGATCCCGCCGACGCTGATCCCGGAAAATCCCATCAGCCCAAGCGTGGCGAGCACGCCTCTATGGCGCAGCACATAACGGAAACCGTCGGCCGTCCCCGATCCAGGCATGGTGCCGGCCGGGCGCGCCATGCCTCTTTGCACTCGGATCACTGCGAGAGTGTAGGAAAAGCAGGCGATCGCCAGTCCACTGACGGCAAAGGTAATGCCGACATTGACCTCGCTGATCAAAGCGCCGGCGATGACCGGGCCGACAAAGCGAGCCAGGTTGAAGCTCAGCGCATTCAGCGCCACCGCGGCATGCAGATAGTCGGGGGGCACGATCTCCCGGATGAGCGATAGCCGCGCCGGCTGCTCCAGGCTGCTGGAGATCCCGAGCACCAGGGTCAGCCCGAACAGCACTTCCACCGTCGTCAATCCCGCCCATGACAGCATGGCGAGAACCAGCGACTGCACGATCGCGACCGACTGGGCCCGGCGCAGCACCTTGATCTTGTCGTGCGCATCCGCAAGCGAGCCGGCATAGCTGCTGAGGAAGATCGACGGCAACATGTCGGCGGCCGCGATCAAACCCAGCCAGAACGGCGACCGGCTGAGTTCCCAGGCCAGCCAGGCGACACCGATCTTCTGCATCCACATGCCGAGAACGGAGATGATGCTGCCGATGGCAAAACGGCGATAATGGAGGTCCCTGAGCGCCAGGAGCGGGTTATAGCGTGGTGACTTGCCAGCGCTCATGGCCGCAGCCGGCGAAAATGGACAATGAGTGCGGGTTGCAAGCCTCACCTGTGGATTTTGGAGTGGGAGGGCCGCTCATGGCGGCGTCAGGACGGTTTCCCTGTCCCGACGAATAGAGCGCCAGATCGCCCGCGGTCCATCTCCGCCGGCGGCTCATTTCAAGAGATGAAACAGAATAGGTGGCAACCGGGCAAGCCGGATGAGAGCCGGCCCGGAGTCTGACGAGGCTCAGTCCTCTTCGGCGAACACGACCCTGCGGCTGTTGCGGATGGCCGGAAACAGCACGGCGAACAGCGTTACCGCCGCCACGATCAGCAGGCCTGCCGTGATCGGCCGCTGGAAGAAGGTAAGAGGATTGCCGTTCGCCAGCAGCATGGCACGCCGCAGATATTCCTCCAGCATCGGCCCAAGAACAAAGCCGAGAAGCAGCGGGGCAGGCTCGCAATCGAGCTTCGTCAGGCCGTAACCGACCACTCCGAAAACCGCCATGACGACGAGATCGAAGGGGTTGTTGCCGACGCTGTAGACGCCGATCGCCGAGAAGCCGATGATGGCGGGGAACAGGAAGTGATTGCGGACCGACAAGAGCTTCACCCAAAGCCCGACAAGCGGCAGGTTGAGAACCACCAGCATCAGGTTGCCGATCCACATCGAGACGATCACACCCCAGAACAGCACCGGCCGCTCGTTGACGAGATTGGGGCCGGGCGCCACGCCCTGCAGCATCAGCGCCCCGATCATCAGCGCCATGATCGGGTTGGACGGAATCCCGAGCGTCAGCATCGGAATGAACGAACTCTGAGCCCCGGCATTGTTTGCGGATTCCGGGCCGGCGACACCGGCCAGGGCGCCGTGACCGAAGCGTTCGGGATGGCGCGACAGCTTTTTCTCGAGCGCATAGGACGTGAACGACGAGAGCATCGCCCCACCGCCGGGCAGGATGCCGAGAATGGAGCCCAGGCCCGTGCCGCGCAGGATCGGGCCGGCCGATTCCCTGATATCGGCCCAGGAGGGCATCAGGCCCGTCACCCGGGTGGTCAGCACATCGCGCTCCTGCTCCCTTTCATCCTCCAGACCCCGCAGGATTTCGGCGATGGCATAGACGCCCGAACCAAAGGCGATGATCGGAATGCCGTCCGCCAGATCCAATGTCCCGAGGGTGAGGCGCATGCTGCCGGTATAGACATCCGTCCCCACGCAACCGAGCAGTAGGCCGAGCACGATCATGACAAGCCCCTTCAGCACCGAGCCATGCGCGAGCGCAATCGAGGCGACAACGCCAAGCACCATCAGGGCAAAATAATCCGACGGGCCGAACTGGAGGGCCAGCGTCGTCAGCGGAACAGCAAACAGGGCGATGACGAGCGTCGCGAAGCAGCCCGCAAAGAAGGACCCGAGTGCTGCGATTGCCAATGCCACGCCGGCCCTTCCCTGACGCGCCATCTGGTAACCGTCGATCGCGGTGACCGCGGAAGTGGCTTCACCGGGCAGATTGATCAGGATCGCCGTCGTCGACCCGCCATACTGGGCGCCGTAATAGATGCCCGCCAGCATGATCATCGAGGCTTCCGGCGGAAACCCGAACGTCACCGGCAACAGGATGGCGATGGTGCCGAGCGGTCCGATGCCCGGCAGAACGCCGACCGCGGTGCCGAGCAGGCAGCCGATGAAGCAGAACAGAAGATTGGAAGGTTCGAGAACCGCCCCGAAACCCACGGCGAGATTGGCAAAGATATCCATGGCGTATTTCTAACCAATGATCAGATCGCCCCAGAGGGGGATCGGCAGGTTCAGGAGGAAGTGGAACACCGCGACGCAAAAGATGGTGAAGCCGGCGGAGAGAAGCAGCGACTGGCGCAAGGTGGCAAACCGGCTGGCAAAGCTCGAAAGAAAAATCGTCACGGCGACCGCGATCACGAGGCCGAGCGACTGGATCGTCAATCCGAACACGAGAGGAGCGCCCATGACCAGTATCGACGATTTGATCGAAGCGAACCGAAGCGGCTGGGCGCCTGACGAAAGCGGCGTGAAGGCAACGGCCAGAGCCAGCAAAGCCAGCAGGATCGACAGCATGACGGGGAAGAACCCGGACCCCATTTCGGCCGCGGTGCCGATCTTCAGCGTGCGATAGGCGTAAATGCCGGTCGCCACGGCGAAGCTCACGAAGATGGCTGCGAAGGTGATGTTTCGTCGGCTAAGCGATCGCGGTCGGGGCCGGCCCATTTCGGTTGTCATGCTGTTCTCCTCCTCAACGGCATTTCAAAATCGGTATCAGGCCTGAGCTAGCTCTGGTCCTGCGGTTCGTCCGACAGCAGGCTCCTGCGCAGATGATCGGGCATGGTCGTGGTCGGTTCCTCTCCCCTGAACAGGGCGGTGAAGGTCTTCGACCGGATCTTCCAGCCTCCCTGCGCATCGCGGACAAGCACCTCGACAACTTCCGAAATGCTGTTCGGCCCGCTGACGGACAAGACGGGTACCCCATCGACCGCATAGATGGTCATGATATATCGGATCGTCGCCCGGTCGGGGCTCTCAATGGTGATCATCGGATTATTGATGAGATGGCGCACGACCCGATCGCCGCGGCTGACGCGCCAATCGTAGAACGCCTTGATCTGCTGCCTGCCCGTATAGGCGGTCTCGCCGGATCCGAACACGCCGTCCTCGGTGAACAGCGTATGGGCGCGAGCTCCCCAATTGGTGTCGACATCGTCCCAGTATTCGGTGACGAGAGACAGGATAACGGATTTGACCGCAAGTTCAGCGAGTTCGTCCATATTCGTTCCCAGACATTACATGAAATAGAGTTCGAGGGCGTTGCGCCCGCCGATGCGTCGTCGCATGGCCGGGTCGGGCACCCACTCCGACAGAGCCGCCACGGTTTCCCCGTAGGTGACGCGACCCTCAAAGGCGGCGAACGGCCAGTCGCTGGCCCAGACCAGCCGCTCCCCGCCCGTCAGCCGCAGCAGGTCGCGTGAGAAATCGATCGCCAGCGATGGAGGCCTGAACCGGTAACCCGCCGAAAGCTTGACCCAGGCATTGCCCCGTTCCAGCGCATCGAGCACCAGCCGAAACCCGGGATCGTCCACCCCCCTGGCCGAATCGGGCATTCCCATATGGTCGATCACCATCCGGGCACCCGAGGCAGCAATCTCCTCCATCATCACCGGCAGGCGATCGGCGCGTTCGATCAGGTGGACATGCCAGCCGAGATCGGCGACACGCCGCAGCAGCCGACGATATTCCGGCGAGGTGATGTCGGGCGCCTGATCGAGCGTCCGCCACATCAGTCTTATCCCGACGAAGCCGTCATCGCGCATCCGCTCCAGCTCGTAGATGCTGATCGACGGAGAGACGATGGCAGTCGCCCGCAGGCGCCGGTAGCGGCGCAGGGCGTCGCGAACATGGTCGTTATATTCCCCGTGCAGGCTGGCGGCAGCAACGACACCGAGCGCGATGCCATGCTCGTCGAGCAGTCCGATCAGCCGATCGACGCCGGCATCTTCCGGCGGCCTGTGCCAGGCATTCGGCGCCAGCGGCAGATCGGTGGTGTAGATATGAAAATGCGTGTCGACGAGCGGCGGTTCATTGTCCGTGTCAGCCATGCAGGGTCGTCCTTCTTCCGGGATGCGCTCGATGCCGCGGCGAGGAGCAGGCGTCACCCGGCGGCCACGCTTCCGATTACCGGCTTGCCAGGCAATTTGCAGAGGATCGATGCCAAGAGCACGACCGGTCAGGGTTCCGGATTCTCAAGTCCTGCCGCCGGCTCCAAGCATCTGCGAGGCGGTGGAGCGGGGCCTTGCGATCAGCGTGCAACCACATCATTCAAAATGAGCTTCGGCCCCTTCAGGCGGGCCGCAGTTCGACCGCCCGCCGGAAAGGAAAAGCCTATTCGCTCCGGATGTTGTACTTGGCGATGATGTTCCGCCACAGCGCTTCCTCATCGACCACGATCCTGTGGAATTCCTCCGGCGTGGTCGGCGCTGCGATCTGCCCCGCCACGGCGAATTTTGCGATCGCGTCGTCGGATTTCAGATAGGCGGTGAGAACTTCGTTGATCCGCTTGACGATCGCGGGAGGCGTGCCCTTCGGAGCCATGATGCCGCCCCAGGGAACCGCGACGAGATCGAGTCCCTGCTCCTTCAGGGTCGGAACATTGGGCAGGATCTTTGCGCGCTTGGCCGAGATGACGGCGAGCGGCTTCAGGTTCCCGGCTTCGATGTGCTTGATATAGGCGTCGCCGAGATAGTCCACGGACAGGTCGACGCTGCCCGACAACATGTCGGTGACGATCGGGGGGCTGCCCTTGTAGCTGACGAGCTTGATGTCTATGCCGGCCATGTCCATGATCGCGGTCTCGATCATATGACCATAGGATCCTATGCCGTTATTGCCTGCGCTTACCTGCGAGGGGTTCGCCTTGGCATAGGCGATCAGTTCGCTCAGGGTTTGCGCCGGGAAATCCTTGCGGGCCACCAGCACCATGTCGCCCACGGAGAACTGGATGATGTGCTCGAAGTCCTGTACCGGCTTGTAAGGCAGACCCGGCATCGTATTGGTGAAATTGGCCGCCGGTCCGGGATAGGCGGTCACCAGCGTATAGCCATCCGGCTTCTGGCGCGCCACATAGCCCGTACCGATGGCACCGCCCGCACCCGGTTTGTTTTCGACGATCACGGTCTGGCCGACGCCCTTTTCAAGCGCCGCCGCCACGAGGCGCGCCAGATAATCGCTGCCGGCCGCGAATGCATGGACCAAGGTGATCGGCTTGTCTTTCGGCCAGTCCGACGCCATGCCGGCGCTGCTGCTCGCGGCCACGCCGACGAACCCCAGCAATGCGATACCGATGGATGCCAGTATGCTGCGCATCGTTTCTCCTCCCTCAACCCGGCGACGTTTGTGCTCCCCATCCCGGTTGACGATCGATCATAAACAAAACCGCCGCTACGGCCATTGCAGCAAGGCATCTGTTTCATTCATTGAAATTGGCCGCGGCCTTTCGGGGACGCGGAACACAAGCCTCGGAGCGTTCTGCTGCGATTGCTGCTTTGGAAGCGGGTCGATGGACCGCGGCGAGCCCGCCGCCTCTAGGCCACGGAATACACGAGCCCGACCGAATCGGTAAGGTCATCGCTCTGGAGAGTCGGCAAACTGTTGGCGACATCATTGAATTGCAGACATGGGGCAATCACCGCGCACATCCGCCTCCGGACGGATGTGGCGGGACTTGGACTTGGCGTGCGCAATCAGGCCGCCCAGCTGCGTTGCAATACGGAGACCCAGTTCTCATGGGCGATCTTTTTCAGTTCCGCATCGTTGAAACCGTGGCGGCGGAGTGCTTCGACGAGACGCGGCAGGCCAGCGACGTCCTTCATCTCGGCCGGAATAGTCGTACCGTCGAAGTCCGAGCCGAGCGCCACATGCTCGATGCCGATGCGTTCGGCGATATACGCGACGTGGCGGACGATGAGGTCCAGGCTGGTATTCGGGTCCTTGATCCCGTCGTTGCGCAGGAAGAGGACGCCGAAATTGATGCCGGCCAAGCCGCCCGTGTCCTTGATGGCGTCGAGTTGGCGGTCGGTCAGGTTGCGGCTGTGCGGGCAGAGCGCGTGCACGTTCGAATGGGAAGCAACGAGCGGCGCCCTGGAGATTTTCGCGATCTCCCAGAAACCGGCTTCGTTCATATGCGACAGGTCGACCATGATCTTCAGCTCGTCGCAGGCCTGGATGAGGTCGCGGCCCGCATCGCTGAGGCCCGGGCCGATATCCGGCGAAGACGGGTAGCGGAAGGGAACGCCGTAAGCGAAGACGTTCGGGCGGCTCCAGACCGGGCCGAGCGTACGAAGGCCGGCCTGGTGGAGAACATGCAGCGCATCGAGATTGGCTGCGACGGCTTCGGCTCCCTCGATATGAAGGACGGCTGCGAAACTACCGGAGTCGATCGAGCGGCGGATATCGGCGGCGTTGCGACAGACTGTCACTGCGCCTTGCGAACGTGCTTCGATATCGAACAGCAGCCGCGCCATTGCGAGCGTTTCATTCAAGGCATCCGGCTGAGCCGGCGTCGGGAAATCGCCATTGGCATCCTTGGCCATGCTTGGCGAGGGAACATAAATGGCGCAAAGACCGCCTGCGAGACCACCGGCCCTCGCGCGTGGCAGGTCGATATGCCCCGCCTCTTCACCTTCGAGAAACCGCTTCACCGGATCTTCACCACCGGCGCGCCTGAGGCGCAGCAGAACATCGTTATGGCCATCGAAGACCGGGAGCAAATCGTTGAGCATTTCCTGAAATATCCTGCCAAAGCACGGGACTTTTGACTATCCGTACGTAGCCGGCGCGGCGGCCGCAAATGCAAACCGCGCATAACCCATTCGAAAAACGGAATTGGTCGCCTGAAATGGCGCCTGATATGAGGCTTGCATCATTTTTCGGCAAAATCTTAACCGGCCTCCCGCATTTCCGGAGGCCCGGCCATTCAAGGGGAATAGAATAATGGTATCCAGACGTAACTTTCTGATCGGCGGCGCTGCCCTGCCCTTCCTGTCCTATCTCGAACTGGCAGACACCGCATTCGCGGCCACGCCGAAGGATATCCTGGTCGTTGCCCAGCAACTCGACAACATGACCAGCCTCGACCCGCATGAGGGTTTTGAGGCCGTCGGCGGCGAAATGATCAGCAACATGTACCAGAAGCTGGTGCGCGCCAATAACGACAATCCGGATCAAGTCATCCCCGTTGTCGCCGCTTCGTGGGAAGCGGATGCCGAGAGCAAGGTCTTCACCTTCAAGCTCTCCGACCAGAAGTTTTCGTCCGGCGCGGATGTCACGGCCGAGGACGTTGCGTTCTCGCTGCAGCGCGCCATCAAAATGAACAAAAGCCCGGCTTTCATCATCAACCAATTCGGCTTCACGGCCGATAACGTCGAGGCCCGTATCGTCGCCAAGGACGCCAAGACCGTCACGCTGACGACCGAAAAGCCGACCTCGATCTCCTTCCTGCTGTTCTGCCTCTCGGCGAATATCGGCGCGATCGTCGAGAAGAAGGTTGTCATGGCGAACGCCGTCAATAACGACCTCGGCAATGCCTGGCTGCAGAAGAACAGCGCCGGCTCCGGCGCCTTCATGCTGCAGGCCTGGAAGGCGTCTGAAAGCATCTCCCTGCAGCTCAACCCGCATGGCCCTTACAAGGGCAATCTGAAGCGCGTCATCGTCCGGCATGTGGTCGATCCGTCTTCCCAGCTTCTCATGCTGCAGAAAGGCGATGTCGATATCGCCCGCGACCTGACGTCCGAACAGTTGAGAGCCGCGCAGAACGACAAGGACATCACCCTCATCCAGAAGCAGATCGCTTCGCTGGTGCTGATCTCGCTGAACCAGTCCAACCCGAACCTCGCCAAGCCGCAGGTCTGGAAGGCCGTGAAATGGGCTCTCGATTACGAAGGCATGCAGAAGAACATCATTCCGCTCAGCCACGTCGTGCACCAGAGCATGGAGCCTTCGGGCTTCCCCGGCACCGTGAAGGATCTGCCCTACAAGCGGGACGTCGAAAAGGCCAAGGCGCTGATGGCGGAAGCCGGCCTGAAGGACGGTTTTGAGATCACCCTCGATCACTATGCCGCCCAGCCTTACCCTGATCTCGCCCAGGCGATCCAGGCGAACCTCGGTGAAATCGGCATCAGGGTGAAGCTGCAGTCGGCCGAGAACCGCCAGGTTCTGACCAAGATGCGCGGCCGCCAGCACGAGATGGCGCTGTCCGCCTGGGGCACGGACTATTTCGACCCGAATTCCAATGCCGAAGTCTTCTGCATCAACAAGGACAATTCGGAAAACGCCAAGAACAAGCCTTTCGCATGGCGCTCCTCGTTCAAGGACGACGCTCTCGCCGCCAAGGCGGAAGCCGCCCGCGACGAGAAGGACCCGGCCAAGCGCATCGCGCTTTACGAGGCCCTGCAGCGCGACTTCATGGAAAACAGCCCGTTCGCCGTCATGTTCCAGACCACCAAGACCGCGGCTTGCCGGGTTGGCGTGGAAGGGTTCCGTCTGGGCGTCTTGTCCGAAGGCAATACCTACCTGGAGACCAAAAAGGCTTGAAGAACCGGCTTAAGTCCTTTTCCGCAATGCTGAGCAGCGTCATCCTGACGCTGTTCGGCCTCACGGTCCTCACCTTCCTCATCGGCCGCGTCATGCCGGTCGATCCGGTTATCGCCGCCGTCGGCGACAATGCGCCGGAGGATGTCATCCTGCGGGTACGCGCCGAAATGGGGCTCGACCAGCCCATTCCGGTGCAGTTCCTGCATTATCTGAGCCAGCTTCTGCACGGCGATTTCGGCATGTCGGTTCTCACCAAGAACCCGGTCGCGACCGATATCGCCCGCTTCTTCCCGGCCACGTTCGAACTGGCCACCGCAGCCCTGCTGCTGGCCACCCTCGTCGGCATTCCGCTCGGTGTCTGGGCCGCCGTCCGCCAAGGTTCGTTCACCGACCAGGCGATCCGCGTGCTCTGCCTCGCCGGCCATTCCGTGCCGGTCTTCATGCTGTCGATGATCTCGCTGCTGATCTTCTATTCGGCGCTCGGCATCGCGCCTGGGCCGGGCCGTCAGGACATCATCTATGACGGCATGATTCCGACGGTGACCGGCCTGATGTCGGTCGATACGCTGCTTGCGGGCGATCTCGACGCCTTCCGGGATGCGCTGGCGCATATGGCCCAGCCGGTGATCATCCTCGCCTATTTTTCAATGGCCTACATCGCCCGCATGACACGCGCCTTCATGATCGACGCATTAAAGGGCGAATACGTCATCACTGCCCGCGCCAAGGGGCTTTCCGGCCTCAAGGTCGTCTGGAGCCATGCCTTCCCGACCGTCGCCGTCCAGCTCATCACGGTTCTGGCGCTGACCTATGCCGGTCTGCTCGAAGGCGCGGTCGTCACCGAGACCGTCTTCTCCTGGCCGGGCATCGGCCAGTATCTGACGACATCGCTGATGAACGCCGACATGAACCCGGTCATCGGTTCGACGCTTCTCGTCGGCCTGATCTATGTCGGGCTCAACCTACTCGCGGACATTCTGTACCGTCTGCTCGATCCGAGGGTGCAATAATGACTTCCGCTTTCCGTAACTGGGCGCTCAGCGAAACGCCCTCCTCGCGCCGTCAGGCCGCATGGGGCAACCGTTACCGCGCCTGGCTGAACTTCAAGGGCAACCCGCTCGGCATGATCGGGCTGACGATCATCACGATCTTCGTGCTGATGGCGATCCTCGCGCCGCTGCTCGCCACCCACAATCCTGCAACGCAGGAGCTGGGCAACCGGCTGGCAGCACCAAGCGCTGCGCATTGGCTGGGCACCGACGAGCTGGGCCGCGATGTCTATACCCGCATCCTTTATGGCGCCCGCGTCACGCTCGGCATGGTCATCGCCGTCGTCGTCCTCGTCGCGCCGCTAGGGCTCGCCATTGGCTGCATCGCAGGCTATTTCGGCGGTATCGTCGATACGATCCTGATGCGCATCACCGATATCTTTCTGGCCTTCCCCCGCCTCGTTCTGGCGCTTGCCTTCGTTGCGGCGCTGAAGCCGGGCGTCGAAAGCGCGGTTCTCGCCATCGCACTCACCGCATGGCCCCCTTATGCCCGCATGGCGCGCGCCGAAACGCTGACCGTACGCGGCAGCGATTTCATCGCCGCATATCGGCTGACGGGCGCTTCGCCCTGGCGGATCATCTTCCGCCATATCGCGCCGCTCTGCACGCCGAGCCTGATCGTCCGCGTCACGCTCGACATGAGCTCGATCATCATCACCGCCGCCTCTCTCGGCTTTCTCGGCATGGGCGCGCAGCCGCCATCGCCGGAATGGGGTGCGATGATCGCCACCGCCAAGCGCTTCATCTTCGAACAATGGTGGGTGCCGATGATCCCGGCCGTCGCTATCCTGCTCGTCTCGCTTGCCTTCAACTTCCTCGGCGACGCACTGCGCGACGTCCTCGATCCGAAGGGGAACTGAGCCGATGCTGGTCGAAATCCAAAATCTCCATATCGGCTTCCAGAGCCGCACCGGCTTCGCACCCGCCGTCAAGGGCGTGTCGCTGAAGCTCGGCACCGAAAAGCTCGGCATCGTCGGCGAAAGCGGCTCGGGCAAAAGCCTCACCGCCCGCGCGCTGATGAAACTTCTGCCCAAGCAGACCCGCATCGAAGCCGACAGATTGGCCTTCGACGGCATCGACATCATGTCCGCCAGCGAAAGAGAGATGCGCCAGATCCGCGGTAAGCGGGCGGGCTTCATCCTGCAGGACCCGAAATATTCGCTGAACCCGGTGAAGACCATCGGCAGCCAGGTGGCGGAAGCCTGGCGCACCCACAAGGGCGGCGGCAAGCGACAGGCTTTGGAAGCAGCGATTGCGCTTCTCGAACAGGTGAAGATCCGAGATCCGAAAAAGGTCGCTGGCTCCTATCCGCACGAAGTTTCCGGCGGCATGGGACAGCGCGTCATGATCGCCATGATGCTGGCGCCGGACCCGGAATTGCTGATCGCGGACGAACCCACCAGCGCGCTCGATGCGACCGTTCAGGCCGAGATCCTGCGGTTGATCGAGGAGCTGGTGTCGGAGCGCGGCATGGGCCTGCTGCTCATCAGCCACGATCTGCCGCTCGTCTCGCATTTCTGCGATCGCGTCGCCGTGATGTATGCCGGGCGCGTGATGGAAGAGCTGAAGGCATCCGAGCTCCTTTCCGCACAGCATCCCTACACGCGCGGGCTGTTGAACTGTATGCCTTCGCTGATCCATCCCAAGGAGCGCCTGCCCGTGCTGACCCGTGATCCGGAGTGGCTGAAATGACCATCGAGATCGACAATCTGCGCATCAGCTTCGGTGACAAGGAAGTCGTCAAGGGCGTCTCTTTCAAGGTGGCTGAGGGCGCCAGCTTCGGCATCGTCGGCGAAAGCGGCTCGGGCAAATCCACCGTGCTGCGCGCCATGGCCGGCCTCAACAACCACTGGTCCGGCCGCATCGCCTTTTCCGGTGAGGACGCGCCGCTGAAGCGCCCGCCGGCCTTCTTCCGCAAGGTGCAGATGGTGTTCCAGGACCCCTACGGTTCGCTGCATCCGCGCCAGACCATCGACCGCATCCTGTCGGAACTTCCGCTCGTGCACGGCATGAACGATATCGACGCCCGCATCGCCAAGGTGCTGTCGGCGGTGGCGCTGCCGCAATCGGCGCGCTTCCGCTTTCCGCATCAGCTCTCCGGCGGTCAGCGCCAGCGCGTGGCGATCGCCCGCGCCTTGATCGCCGAGCCGCAGGTGCTGCTGCTGGACGAGCCGACCAGCGCGCTCGACGTTTCCGTGCAGGCGGAGATCCTCAATCTTCTGGCCGATCTCAGGGTGGAGCAGAACCTTACCTATGTGATGGTCAGCCACAATCTCAGCGTCATATCGCATCTCTGCTCGCATGTCGGCGTGATGATCGACGGCCACATGGTCGAGCAGGTGACGGCCGAGGATCTGCGGCTCGGAAATGTGCAACACGCGCACACACGCGAATTGCGCACCCTGAGCGTCGAACTCGAAGAACCGGCCTGACCTTTCAGGGTCTGGCGGACCAGGGTCCGGTTTTCGAGGGTTTATTGGAGAAGTACATGTCGATCACGGCCAATTGGGAAGCGGCGCAGGCAGCCGCCGGGAAGTTCGCTGCCAGCTGGGGCGCGGACCAGCCGGGCGGCGCAGTGATCGGGTTCGACGAAAACGGCATCCGTTTCGCCGAAGTCGGCGGCGTCGAAAACCTTTCGACCATGGCTTCCTTCACCGCCGATACGGTCGTGCGTTACGCCTCCGTCACCAAACATGCCTTCTGCACCATGGTCCTGTCGCACCCGGACGCGATCTCGCTCGACGATAGGCTCGGCCTGCATCTGCCGGAGCTTCAGGAACCGCTCGCGAGCGTAACCGTTGGCCGCGCGCTCGACATGAGCGGCGGCCTGCCCGATACGCGCGAATGCCTGTCGCTGCTCGGCCTGTCGGTCTATACCGAAACCAAGGCCGGACCGCTGATGGAGTTCCTGGCCCGTCAAACGCGGCTGAACTACGACGCCGGTACCGAAATCTCCTATTCCAACACCGGTTATCGGCTGGTCGAAACAGCGCTCGAGCGCAAGGGCCTGTTCTTCCGCGATTTCATCCGCTCTGCCGGCGCGACAACAGATGCCGTGCTGGACGCGCCGGATCTCTGGAACGATGCGGTTGCCGGCCTTGTGCCGGGGTACTGGCATGACGGCGAAAAATGGCAGCTCTCCGCCGCCGGCCTCCATATCTCCGCCTCGGGCAGCATGACCGGAAGTGCGACGAGCCTTGCCAACTGGCTGCGCGCCCTGCTCGCCGGTGAAGGCTCGTTCGCCGGTATACTCGACCAACTGGCCGCGCCGCGTGCCCTCTCCGACGGCCGCGAAAGCGGCTACGGTCTCGGCCTGCGCCGCACACTCCTAGGTGGGCACGAGTTTACCGGCCATGGCGGTTCTCACCCCGGCTACAAGAGCTATTTCCTGCTCGATCGTCAAAGCAGAAGCGGTTTCGTCATCGTCTCCAACCGCGAAGACACCAATGGCAACAAGATTGCCCAGGAGGCCATGGCGGCTCTGCTCGGCCTTGCCCCGCCCGTCCCCTCGACAGCGCTGACGGACGGCCTCTATGTGACCGAGACCGGTCCCTTCTGGATCGAGGTCAAAGGTTCCACCGTCACCTGGCTCGATGCCGATGAGACCGTCTACGAGGACGACGGCGAATTCGTTTCGTCCTTTTCCGCCTCCTCGCCGATGCGCCTCAAGATGGATGGCCCAGCGGTCGTCGGCGAGATCGGTCATCCCGCGCGCCGCCTGCTGCCGGTCGTCGATACCGGCATACCGGCCTCGCTTGCCGGTCGCTGGCTCTCTGACGAAGGCGCCTGTTTCGAGATCGATGGCGATGCGGTCGTGATGGGCGTCGGCCCGGTTCGCCATCGCATGCCGCTCAAGGCTCTCGGCAATGGCCGCTTCCTGTTCACCCTGAAGGACGGCCCCTGGACGAAGCGCGTCTGCCTCCATCTCCTGTCCGAAAACCGGCTCGAACTCGTCCTTTCCCGGGCGAGAATGATCGAGTATAGCCGCGCAGGCTGATTGCGTTTTTCCGCCAATCAGACCAAGGGAGAAGCGCGGTCGGTTTTCCATTGGAGCTCGTGGTGGAAGTCAAATGGCTTGAAGATTTCCTGGCACTGGCCCAGACGCTGAACTTTTCCAAGGCGGCGGAAGAACGGCATGTCACCCAATCGGCCTTCAGCCGCCGGATTCGGCAGCTGGAAACCTGGGTCGGCACCAGCCTGATCGATCGCGCCACATATCCGTCGCGACTGACCGATGCCGGCGAACGCTTCGTGCCGATTGCAGAGCAGACCCTGCAGGGCCTCTACCAGGCTCGCCGCAATCTCCAGCACGAGGAAGGCAACGACGCCCGCACGGTCACCGTAACGGCGCTGCACACGCTGTCCTTCACCTTCTTCCCGAACTGGCTGAACGGACTCAACGCGAAGCTCGGACCGATCGTTTCGCATATGCGGCCGGACTCGGGCAGCATGGAGGAAAACCTCAACTCATTGGTCGATGGGGACTCCGATTTCCTGTTGACCTACCAGAACGAGCACGTGCCGATGCTGCTCGATCCGCAATTCGAACATCATCGCCTTGGCGCGGAAATCATCATTCCGGTTACCGCGCCGGACGCCAACGGGCAGCCGCAGCATCGCATCGAGCCGGGTTTCGCGCATGTCAGCTATCAAAAGATTTCGTTCTTCGGCCAGCTTGTCGCCGGCGCCATGGCCGATCGCCTGCCGCCGGATAACCGCGTCCATGTCGGCAGCATGTCGGTTGGCCTCAAGGGCATGGTATTGGCAGGCTGGGGGATTGCCTGGATACCGGAGAGCCTGGTAACCGCAGAACTCTCCGATGGCCGGTTGGTACGGGCTGCGGAGCCGGACTGGGATATCGATGTCGAGATCCGGCTCTACCGCTCCAAGGAAAACCGGCGGCCCATCATCAAACGCACTTGGGACGTTCTGGCCGCCGGCTGAGTTTTCGTCAGACCGCAGTGCGGCGGGCATTGTCCATGTAGAGCGTCCGCAGACGCCTGAACATCGGGCCGGCCCTGCCGTCGCCGACCGGCTTGCCGTCGATCGAGGTGATCGGCACGATGAAGTTCGACGCGCTGGTCAGGCAGGCTTCCCGCGCCGCCATGGCTTCCTCGACCGAGAATGGACGCTCCTCGATCGTCAGCCCCTGTTCGCGGGCAAGATCGAGCACGGCCAGGCGCGTACAGCCCGGCAGCGTGGCGTTGCCGTTGGCCCGGGTTACGATCTTGTCGTCATGGGTAATGATATAGGCCGTGGACGAGGCACCTTCGGTGACAAAACCTTCCTCGACCATCCAGGCTTCGTCGCAGCCTTCCGCCTTGGCGATGCGCTTGGCGAGAACCTGTGGCAACAGACAGACGGTCTTGATATCGCGACGCTCCCAGCGCTGGTCGGGCACGATCTTGACCTTCAGGCCCCTTTCCACGGCGGCCACATGTTCCAGCGTCTTTGCCTGGGTAAACAGCAGCAGGGTTGGCTGGAGGTTATCCGAATAGAGGAAATTGCGATCTTCGGCGCCACGCGTGTATTGCAGGTAGATGACGCCCTCGGTCAGCTTGTTCTCGGCGACCAAACGCTTTTCGATCGCAACGATCTCCTCGGTCGGGATTGGCAATGCGCCGCCGATTTCCCGCACGCTGCGCTCAAGGCGCGCCATGTGAAGCGGGCTGTCGATCAGCTTGCCGTCGAGAACGGCAGTCACCTCGTAAATCCCGTCACCGAACAGAAAGCCACGATCGAAGATCGAAATATGGGCTTCGTTTTCGGGCAGGAAGGCACCGTTGAGGTAGACGGTGCGGGGTTCGGCGGCAGTCATTGGCACTCCAGTCTAAAAAATCAGCGACGCTTGAGGGCGTCGAGTGAAATCGCATGAATGGTCGAAGGCTTGCCGGTCCCGGCATTGTAGCCGTGTGTGGTCGTCGCCATCGTCATCGAATTGAAAATCGCCTCCTCGCTCGCCTCGATAACGGCTTCGAAGAGCGGCGAGACGACGTCGTTTGAGAGAGCGGGATAGTTGGCGACCGCCTTGCGGCGCTCTGGCGTGCGGCGCACGTCTTCCGCCGTCGAGAAGGCAAGCGCATAATCGCCGGACCCGTTGCTGAGAGCCGCACCGGTGCGCGCCAGGCCGCCGAAACAGCGTTCCGCAAGACGTCCGAGATTTCGCGAGCAGAGCGGCGCATCGGTCGCGACGATCATGACGATCGAACCATCCTTGTCATGACCTTCCGCTTCGTAAGGCCAGCCGGCGACGCTCAGCTTTCCACCGTAATTCGACTGCACGAGAACACCGACCGTATAGGACGCACCCGCGACAGGAACGACGCGGGAGCTGGTGCCGATACCACCCTTCAGTCCGAATGCGACCGTGCCGGTGCCCGCGCCGATCGCGCCTTCTTCGACCGTACCGCCTTTCGCGGCGGCAAGTGCTTCCAGCATTTCATCGACACTCGGGCGCGCCGCGCGGATATCGTTGAGTCGGGAATCATTGGTCTCACCGACGACTGCGTTCAGCGACACGACCCGCTCGTTCCCGGCCTGTGCCAGCGTATGGCGGTTGATCGCCTCGATCGCGCGACCGACGCCCAAAGTATTGGTGAGCAGTATCGGCGTCTCGACCTCGCCGAGCTCGGCGATCTGCGTCGAACCCGCGAACTTGCCGAAACCGTTGAAGACGGCGAGCGCCGCCGGCACCTTGTCCTGAAACAGGTTGCCGGCATGCGGCAGGATGGCGGTTGCCCCCGTGCGCGTCCGGTCGCCTTCGACGCAGGTGACATGGCCGACCGAGACACCAGCGACGTCGGTGATCGCGTTCAGCATACCCACAGGGTAATGGCCGACGGATATGCCAAGCGAACGCAAACGGGCACGACTTTCATAAGTCATTGAATGAGCTCTGAGATCCAAGTTACCGATAGGGTACTTCAGACGAAGGGCTACGGACATGATAAAAACGGAATAGTTTCATGCCGGCTTTGCAATAAACGCTGCCTTCGCGAGCCCATATGCGACGGGTCTCAGAATCTTAATTGCACTTCATCGATTGGACGGAGCGCCCATCTCCCCAGCCTGCGGCCCGTGTGGATATTCAGGACTGTAGGAATGCGTCGCCTTTTCTTCAATCGCGGGGCCGACATATCCGTTCGAGCCGTAGAAGGCGAAATGCAGCCCCCAATAGGCTGAGCCATAGAGCACGAAGGCGACAGCTACTCCGGCGGGTATGTGGCGAATCTTTTCCTTGAATTGCGGAAGGAAATGGGTCTCCCGGGCGTGATCCGCGGCGACGGCCAGCAGGATGGCCATGATCAGCCCGTGGCCGATCAGATCGACGCGGCCAAAGGGCCAGACGGCAGCCGTGAAGATGACCAGCAATGCGATCGCCGAGAGCCGGCGGATCAGCGGTGTCCAGACGAGGCCGAGCCCCAGCGTGAATTCGGTGACTCCCGCCATCGGGATGAAGACGTCGCGCGGCATGCCGAATGTCAGAAAGGGCTTCTCAACGACAAGCGGGTAGAACCAGCTCGGAAAGGCGAATTTCTCGAGGCTGGACCACATCAGCGCGATCGCAAGGCCCCAGCGAAGCGCCTCGAAACGATGAACCCGCCAGTTTTCGCGCTTTGACGGTTCGAGGATCAGGTAGGCGGCAACGCCGAGGCCAAGAGCGAGATAGTCGAAGAGATGGAAAAGGTCATAGTCCCGCAGCGCCAATATCCACAAAGCGATGATGCCGAGACCGGCGATCGGCATGGTCAAGCGTGAAAAGATCATGCCGGCAATTACCAGCTGGAGCCAGGAGACCCATTCCGTCGGCGTCTTGAGATCTGGTGTCAGATAGACACCGCCCACCGCAAAGATCGCAACGAAAAACGCACCGATAATGGCTCTGATATAATCATCCAGCCGCTGCCAGAGCGGTTCCGTGGCTCTGTCGAGCATGTCCAGTGCCACATACCCGTAGCGGCTTCGCTCCACAGCGCGTGCCAGACCAAAAAATACCAGGACCAGGGCGATCCCCACCCAGAACCAGGCATTGGACAGAGTGGAGGCGATCGGTTCCGGGGAAGCGCCCACGATATACGGTGCGAACCACTTGACATGGGCGTGTGCGGACGTGGCCGTCAGCGAAATGACGCAACCTGCCATGAGCGGAAAACCGCGGCACAATTTATGCAAAGCTGCGGACATGTTCAGGTCCCCTGGATTGAAAATGCAGTCAGGAAATTCGCGCCCTGGAAAACCCGGGACGAAAGCCGCACCGGATGGCGAGATAGACATATATCGACTGACGGAATGATGAAAAGAGGCGACGACCCTGGATCATTTCTGCGGATTTTCAGGTCCTTGCGCTTAACCCATATCGGGTACCGGGGCGACAGGGTTGATGAGACCCGCCTGGCGTAACGCCTGCCAGAAATCGACCGGCACCCGTTCCTCGAAGGCGGCGCGATCCTCCGAAATACGCTCAGGCCGGCTGGCACCGGGAATGACGCCGGCGACCGCGGGATTGGCCAGCGCGAAATGCAGGCCGGCGGCCTTCATGCTGACGCCGTGGCGGTCGGCGATCGCCTTGATCCGGGCAACCTTGTCCAGAATCTGCGGGGTCGCGGGCGCATATTCGAAATTCGGGCCGCCGACGAGGGCCCCGGAACTGTAGGGGCCACCGACGACGATGCCGAGGCCCCGTTCGGCCACGGCCGGCATCACCCGTTGCAGCGCACGGTCGTGATCCAGAAGCGAATACCGGCCGGCCAGCAGAAAGCCGTCGGGACGCGGTTCTTGCAGGCCAAGCAGGAGTTCGATCGGCTCGACCCGGTTCACCCCAAGACCCCAGGCCTTGATGACCCCCTCGTCACGCAGGCGGTCCAGCACTCTGAACGCTCCGGTGCGTGCGCTTTCGAACACGCTCAGCCATTCGTCACCGTAGAAATCCTGGGCGACGTCATGCACCCAGACGATTTCGATATGGTCGATCTTCAGCCTTTCGAGACTGCCTTCGATGGATCGCAGCGTGGCATCGGCCGAATAATCGTTCACGACCTTGTTGGAGCGGCCGTATTTGAACACGCCGTTCTCTCCGAAACCGCTGTCGCTGACGTCCTCGATTTCGTCGAGCACAAGCCGCCCGACCTTGGTGCTGATCACGTATTCGCCGCGCGGCTTGCCGGCGAGTGCTTCGCCCATGCGGATTTCCGCCAGGCCCGCGCCATAGAAGGGAGCGTTGTCGAAATAACGTATCCCGTCGCTCCAGGCGGCCTCCACCGTCGTGAGCGCCTCCTCCTCGGGAATGGCGCGGAACATGTTGCCCAGCGGTGCCGCGCCGAATCCAAGCCGGCTGGGGAGAAAATCCTTGAGTGCCATTTCCGATCGTCCTTCATGTTGTTGAGGGGCGGACATCCATCGCCCGGCCGGTCCGAAGTCAGTCTACTCCATATCCGGTTGCCGCGGGCCGCCTGGCAAAACCCTGTAGCGGATATGCAGCATGCCTCCGGGAAGCGGCTTCACCGAAACGAGGCGAAGAAGCCGGGCCTTCCCGAGATTATGGTCGAACGTCGTCGGCGTGCCTGGCTTGCCGTCGGCGATCGGCAGGATCAGCAGGCTGACGTCGTCGATCAGGTCATCCTTCAGAAAAGCTCCGTTGATCGTGCCGCCCCCTTCCAGCAGAAGAGTTTCGATGCCGAACTCGGCGCGAAGGATGTTCAGCGCCCGATCGAGGTCGAGATCGGCATCACCGGCAAAGATGTATGAAATGCCGTCTCTTCGAAGCTCGGCAAGGTGGTGGTCGGATACACCGGTGGTCAGCACGGCGATCAGGGCATCGCCATTCACCCGTTCCCGGTTGAGGTGCTGGCTCCCCGACCTGTCGAGATAGATGGCGTAGGGGGCCATTCCGGCTCCGGCCGACTTCCACGTCCGGCGTGGATAGATCTGATCGGTGACGATCGGCCGGGGTTCGCCTTCCGCGAACTCCGCTATGGTCACCGGGCCGACGAGCCATGCGTCGCAGCGCAGGTCCCCATGCAGCGTCTCGTAGGTTTCCTCCGCATCGACCGAATTCGGCCAACCGGCCGCGGTGATCCGGCCATCGATGCTGGACATCATGTGCAAGATGACCTGGGGTCTCATGATCGCTCCGCAAATCAGCTCGTCGCCGGGTGAGGCAGGAACAGTCATGGCAACGACCTTATACCCGGACGGGCAGGCCCCGCCGCCATCGTCGCCATGAACAGGATCAGTCCCGCCGAGGTCAGGATGAACCCTGCCCAGACGGTCGACAGAAGGCCGAGCCCCGCGCCGATCGTCATGCCGCCCGCCCAGGCGCCGAGCGCGTTGGCGACATTGAGCGACGCGAGGTTCATCGCGCCCATCAGGGTGACGGATTCCGGAGCAAGGCTGGTCAGCCGCACCTGGATCGCCGGGATCGCCGCCATCATGGTTGCTCCGACACCGAACAGTGCCGAAAACAGCACCCAGGGGTTCGAGCCCCAGAAAGCCAGGACGACAAGCACCAGGAGGGCGCATCCATAACCCGCGACAATGCCCCGGCTGGGATGGCTGTCCGCCAGCCGCCCGCCATAGAGGTTGCCGGCGGTCATGCCGATCCCGAAGAGCGCAAGAGCCGGCGGTATCGCCTCCGGGCCGAACAGCAGCAGATCCGTCACGAACGGCCCGATAAACGTATAGACGGCGAAGATGCTGGAAATACCCAGCGCGGCGACCGCCATCATCACCCAGACCCGGCCTTTTCGAAGTCCGCTCAGTTCATGGGTGACGGATGCGCCATCGAGCTCGGATGTGCGGGGGACGAAAAACCAGATCGACAGGAAGGAGAACATGCCGAGCACTGCGACACACAGATAGGTCTCCCGCCAGCCGATGGTTTGCCCCAGAAATGTCGCGAGCGGAGAGCCGAAGATGGTCGCAACGGTCAATCCGGTCATGACGATCGCAAAGGCCTGCCCCGAACGGTCGGAACCGACGACATGCGACGCGACCACCGCGCCCGCGCCGAAATAGGCGCCTTGCGGCAGGCCGCATATGAAACGGGCGACAACGAAGAAATTCAGGTTGGCTGCAATGGCGGACAGGACATTGCCCACGATGAAAACGCCGATGAGGAGAAGCAGCAGCGTGCGTCGGTTCAGCCGGGCGGCCGCCAGCGTGAGGACCGGGGCGCCCACGACCACGCCGATTGCGTAGGCCGTGATCGCATGGGTGGCCGCCGGAAGGTCAACGTCAAGGCTTGCGGAGAAAAGCTGGATGATCCCCATGCTGGCGAATTCGGTCGTACCGATGCAGAAGGTTCCCAAAGCCAGTGCCAGCAAGGTCAGCCAACCCGTGCTTGCTGCGGAAGGAACGGGCATCTCCGCTTTGGCGGAGGCAGTATTGGTGATCGCTCTTGCGGCCACTTCGACCGCCGCGGGATCGTCTGAGATAGACATGCTGCATCCCCTGTTCTGGATTGCATCTGAGGGCGACGGTGTCTGCGGCCCCGGCCGGTTTCCGCGACGAACTTCCGGCAAATCACCTGAAGGCCCGCGAAGGACCTCAGGGAGTGCCGGTATTGCTATCGTGGTAGAGGCGGATGGACAGCCAGTGAGCAACAAGACCGATGCCCCATCCCAGCACCACCCAGGCGATCCAGTAGGGCGAGCCCGTCAAAAGATTGACGATGAGAAGCACGACGATGGTCGGTATGAAGACGATGGCATGGATGCGAAGGCCGAGTTGCCTCTGCGCTTGGCTGGCGTGTCTCATGACGTTCTCCTGAACGTTTGAATTGGCGGTTTTCTGAAGGCGCGATTGCGAATTGCGTCTCCTGAACGGTGACGGAAATGCCAGCTCCGTATTGTTTCCGGAGCCGGTCGATGCGGTCGTGGCGGTTTGTGTATGGCTTGCAGGATAGCCTGATCAGGCGATCGCGCTCTTTGCGAATATTGCTTTCCCTTTGAGCAGGATTGCTCTTTCGGTTGAACCGCGCCGTCTCCTTATCGGCTGCCTTCGACGGCCGCGAAGATGGCGTCCGCCACGGCCTGCGGCTGCGACAGCATCGGCACGTGGCTGGATGCGACATGGACTGTTTTCGCCTTCATCGTCTGCGCGAAGGCCTGCTGCAGGGCCGGCGGGATGATCTGATCGTTGTCGGAGATGACGAACCAGCTCGGCTTGTGCGTGAAGGCGGCGGACGTCACTTTGCCGTCGAAAGCGCCGGCGAAAAGCGGCGCCTGGGTTGCAGCCAGCAGTGCCGCCTCACCCGCCGGAATATCGGGGGCGAAATAGCGCGCCATTCCCTTCGAGGACCATGTGAGCGCGCCCTTGGCATCCGCGTGGATCTCCTTCGACCATTCCGGCGGCTGGGGTGCGGCTCCGACGATGGCGTTGACCGACTGTCCGGGCGACGGCGCAAAGGCCGCCACGTAGACCAGCGCGCGCACCTTCTCGCCGTTGCCGGCCTCGGTGATGACGGCACCGCCATAGGAATGACCGACGAGGATCACACCGCCCTTCTGATCGTCGATCACGCGGCGGGTCGCCGCGACGTCCGCTTCGAACGAAGACAGCGGATTGTGGACGGCAATGACGTCCACCCCCCGCGCCTGCAGAAGCGGCACCACGCGGGCCCAGCTCGATCCGTTGGCCCAGGCTCCATGCACGAGGACGATGGCCGGCGCGTCGGCACTCCAGGCGGGGGAACCGAGTCCGGCCGCGGTGATGGCGGCCGCTGCTGCGACATGCTTGAAAGACATGGCATTTCTCCTTTGTGAATTGCTCCCGCGGCAGATGCGGCGGACGTGCGGAATTGTCGTGAGAGAATGGGGCGCCCTCGGGCGCCTGCGGCGGGGGCACTATCGCGGCAGCCACCCGATCGCCGGTGCATGCAGGCTGTGGATGTAGAGACGGTCGGCCGTTTCGGTCGCTCCGGTGGTCTCGGGATAGGCGCCGCCGGGATCCTGCAGGTCTTCCGTCACCCGGCCATCCTCATCGATGGCGAAGACGTGCCCGTATAATTGACCGGTCGGCAGGAAGGATCGCGGCAGCCGCAGCAGCATCTTTCGCAGGAACGGCCGTTCGGCGAGCGAATCCGCCGCCGGATTGCGCGGCCTGAACAGCCGACCCAGATGCGCCCCCCGCGTCCACGCATCAGGTTGTCCGGGTAGCCCGGGAGGTTGTCGAGCAGCACGCGGGCCTGGGAAGAGCCGCCGCGTACGTCCAGGTCTTTCGCGTCGCGATCAATCTTCCAGACGCGGTAACGGCCGGTCTCGTTGACGAACAGACTCCGCCCGTCGGACGACAGGGCGATGCCGTTGGCGAAGGAAAGGCCACGGGCGACGATCCTTGTGCTGCCGGTCGCCGGGTCATAGGCGAGTACGCGGCCGCTTGCCGCCTGCTCGATGATGTCGAGCACGCTCGCCTCCAGGGTGCCGCCCCATTCCGCCGGCAGGAAACGGGCGGAGGACTGGGTAAAATAGACCGTTCCGTCCGGCGAGACGACGATGGAATTGGCGTAGCCGATCGGATCATTGGCGGTCACGCGATCTGTCAGCAGGCTCACCTCTCCGTCGGCATCGATGGCAAGCAATCCTTTCATCGCGTCCGCGGCGATCATCCGTCCATTGGCGTCGAAGTCAAAACCGAGAACCCGCCCGCCCGTATTGGCGAAGATCTGCCGGTTCCCGCCGTCGGCATCCATACGCAGCAGATTGCCGCTGGTCATCGCCGCATAGAGCTTGCCGCCCGGTCCGATCGCGATGTGTTCCGGGCCGAACTCGTTCCCGATGCCGATCCGGCGCAGACCGGACAGGCGCGTGTTCACAGCATGGGCACCGACGTAGCCGGGCGGTATCGGTGCCGGCCATGACACCGGTTCGGCCGGAACCGGCCAGAAGCCCAGATAGGCAACTGCGGTGACCAGCACGAGACCGGCGACGCCGGCGGTTCTTCGAACAACGGTTGCGTTCACGTCATGCCTCCGGGCTGGAGCGAATTGCTGCGGACATCGACATTTCTAGAAGGCGCGCCGATCCAGGTATTTCGAGATATTGCGCAGCTACGGACGCATATTGCTGTTCTTTATCCTCCTTTGGACGCCGGCACCGGCGCTCCGGAGGTCAACGCAAAGGCGATCCGCGATATTGGCGAGGCGTCATCCCTGTCACCTTGCGGAAGGTGCGGGCAAAGTTGGCCTGCGATCCGAAACCGGTGTCGAGGGCGATTTCGGCTATCGTCGAATCTCCGGAGACAAGCATACTCTGGGCCGCCCGGATGCGGTGCTCGATCACGTAGCGGTGCGGCGGAAGTCCCGTCGTTTCGTGGAACAGGCGCGAAAAATGAAAAGGACTGAGGCAGGCTTCGCGCGCCAGATCCTCCAACGCTATCTCGTCCCCGAGCTTCGCCTCGATGAAATCGAGCACCCGTTTGAGCCGCCTCGGATCAAGCGATGGCGCCGGTATCGACGGCCGCCAGCGGTCGACGGTATAATTGCCGATAAGATGCGCCGCGAGGGTGGTCCGCAGTCCGTCCGCGAAGATACGGTCGGCGGGCATGGCGTCACGGCCGAGAAGACTGTGCAGACTCGTACCGATCTGCGCCAAGGTCGGATCGCTGAAGCCGCCCGCATAGGCCAGCCGGCACTTGTCCGGGTCGATCCCATAGTCGGCAAGCGCGCTTTCATCGAGCAGCCTGGCCGGCAGGAAAATGAGAAGGCATTCGACTGAGCCGTCCAGCTCGAGCAGCGTCTCATGCGTGCCGGCCGGCACCAGCCAGCTCGTCCCCGCTCGCGCCATGCCTTCCTGCAACTGCCCGTCGCCCCTGCGCCGCACATTCGCCCGACCCGAAAGGATGTAGACGAGTTCGGTGCATTCCGGCCTCACGCAATTCTGGCTACCGGGTCCGATATGCCTGTGCTCGACGCGTAACGCGTCCCATTCGGCCGCATCGCCGACAAGCGTGCTGAGCTGGTATTTCCGATCCCCGTGAGTGAGCAGCGGCATTTGGCAATCCCCGGCATTGCAGTCCCGACCGATCCCCCGAACCGCAGGCAAGCCGATATGGATCTCGGCCGCTTGGGCGGAGTTCCTGGAGGTTGCGGAGGCGGTTGAGTGCCGATTGGCAGGCTTTCAAGAGCAGGAGGATTGTTGCCCGACCAGCGCCGCTTGGCGAGTTAAATCCGGTTAAAGCCTGTCAGCGCGGGCGGGCGTTTCGGCAACCTGGCGTTTTCTCGCGCCCACGGTTTTGTTTCCGCCGGAGGCGGGCTACGTGCTATTGGTCCACAGGGGACGTCAACCGGGAATGGAGGGATGTGTTGAGCGATGTCGCGCCGGGGAATTCGCGGTCATTCGCCTTTGGCCCGTTCCTGCTGCTTCCCGAACGCCAATTGCTGATGCGCGACGAGGCCCCTGTCCGCATCGGCGGGCGGGCGCTTGATATCCTGACCATGCTGGTCGAGCGTCCGGGGGAGGTCGTCGGCAAGCGTGAGCTGATGTCCCGGGTCTGGCCCGGTACGATCGTCGAGGAAGGCAATCTCAAGGTCAACATGGCCGCGCTCAGGCGAGCGCTTGAGGAGGGATCGGATACGACGCAGTATATAGCCACGGTCGTTGGCCGCGGCTATCGTTTCACCGCCCCGGTCCAATATTCCGGATCAAGCCCTCTCCCGCCCGATACGGAAGCGGTGCCGCCGCATAACCACAACCTTCCGACGGCCACCACCCGCATTATCGGACGGCAGGATGCCATCAATGCGACGCTGAGGGAATTGCAGGACGCGCGGATCGTTTCGATCGTGGGAGCCGGCGGGATCGGCAAGACGACCGTCGCTCTCGCCGTCGCCCAGCAGACCGTCGGATTGACCAGGGACGGGGTTTGGCTGGTCGACCTGTCCCCGCTCAAGGATCCGGCGCTCGTGCCCAATGCGATAGCCACCGCCATCGGCCTCGCCGCGCATTCTGCCAATATGCTGGCGGCTCTTGGCGGGTTTCTGCGCGACCGGGAGATGCTGCTCGTGTTCGACAGTTGCGAGCATATCATCGAATCCGCCGCCGCAAGTATCGACCGGATCCTGGCGGATGCACCCGGCATCAGGATTCTGGCCACCAGCCGCGAACCTCTTCGGGTAAAAGGCGAACGGGTTCGCAGATTGCCAGGGCTGGCGACGCCATCCGAAACAAGGGAGCTCAAGGCCGAAACCGCGCTGGCCTTTCCGGCTGTCCAGCTTTTCGTCGATCGGGCGACGGACAGGCTCGAATCCTTCAACTTCGGCGATGCCGATGCGCCGATCGTCGCAGAAATCTGCCGCAAGCTCGACGGGCTCGCACTTGCCATCGAATTGGCGGCCACCCGCATCGATGCATTCGGCATTGCCGAACTGCTCAAGCAGCTCGACGATCGTTTCCGGCTGCTGCAGGGGCACAGGGGCAGCATAGAAAGACATCGGACCCTCGCCGCGACGATCGACTGGAGTTATGACCTTCTCTCCGACAGCGAACGCACGATCATGCGCCGGCTGGCCATCTTTGCCGGCCTATTCAGCCTGGATTCCGCCTGCATCGTCGCCGCCGACGCGCATATCGATCGCGCGCTGGTCATAGACGGCATCGCCAGCCTGGTCGCCAAGTCGCTGCTAGCGGCCGAAGTGCAGGACATGGAAGTGGAATATCGGATGCTCGATACCACCCGCACCTATGCGCTCGAAAAACTGGCGGCGAACCACGAACTCGGCCATGCCAGGCGGCGCCACGCGGAATATTGCCTCGAACTCGTGGGACTGGCGAAAGCCGATGTGGATCGACTTTCGCGGATCGACTGGCTCGCCCGTTATGGACCGAAAACCGACGACATCCGCGATGCAATGCGTTGGGCCTTCACCGGCTCGGCCACCGCGCTCGGTGTAAGGCTCACGGTGGCGGCCATTCCGTTCGGCAAGCAGGTGTCGCTGGTCGAGGAATGCCGGACGGCCGTCGAAAGGGCGCTCGACGACCGCTTTTGTGAACATCGCAGCATCCGCGATGACCTGATCCTCAATCTCACGCTTGGCGCGACGCTTCTGCACACGCGCGGTCCCCTTCTCCAGGTGAAGGCGTCGTTGAGCAAGGCGTTGGAGATCGCAGAGGAGCTTGGCGACGCCGACCTGCAGCTGGAGTGCCTTCGGGGGCTTTCGGAATATGAGTTATGGACCGGCGACTCCCGCTCCGCCATGGCCGTTTCCGATCGCATCCGTGCCCTTGAAGGCAAGGGGCAGGAGGTGGCCGCGGGCGATGCCGACGCGCAGGCCGGTTCGGCACTGCACTGGCTCGGAGCGCTCGGAGCAGCTCGCTACCGGCTGGAGGGCATCGTGCAGAAGCCCTTCGTCGCGGGACAGCGCCCGGATGCGATGCGCTTCGAATTCGACCAGCGACTGATGGCCCGCGGCGCCCTTGCAACGGTGCTTTGGCTGCAGGGTTTCGCCGACCAGGCACTCGTTACCGCCCGGGAACAACTCGAAGACGCGGAGGCTTCGAACTACGCAGTGTCGCTGTGTTCCGCACTGCTGCACGGCTCGGCAATGATCGCGATGTATGTGCGGGACTACGCGGCCGCCCGGAACTTCATGGATCGCGGCATCGAACATGCCAGACGCCATGGACTGACGATCTGGAGGGCGATGGTGACCGGCGGCGGCGCCCGGCTCAACCTATATCTGGGCCAGCCGCTCGACCTGGCGCATCTTCGCCGCAACCTTGCCGAAGTACGCGAGGGCGGCTTCCGCCTGCGCTACCCCAACTACCTCACCAACTTTGGCGAGGCGCTCGCCCGGCAAGGCGACCTCGAGGGCGGTCTCGCCGCCATTGACGAGGCACTGGCTATCTGCAAGGACACGGGTCAGGTTGTCGGCATCCCCGAGATCCTGAGGATTAAGGGCAACGTCATCCGCTTCGAGTCTCCCGACCACTGGGAGAGAGCGATCGAGTGCTATCTGCAGTCGATCGAACTGGCGCGACGCGACCGCGCGCTGGGTTGGGAGCTGCGCTCCGCGATCAGCCTCGTGAAGCTCCGGCGCGAAAGAGGCGGCAGCAACGAGGCCGAGGACATGTTGGAGTCGACTTACGGGCGCTTCCAGGAAGGCTTTTCGCCCGGCGATCTGACGCGCGCACGCGCATTGATCGAGACCCGGAGAGCCCTGTAGCGGCTGGAAAGCCCTCGCCGCTCCGTCCCTGGCGCTTATGGCTTAACCACCCGCGATTTCAGGGCGACGAGGCCCACCCGGATGGGCGGCCAGATGACGACGAAGGCCAGAAGAGCGGCAAACAGGCCGACCGTTCCCATCGCCGGCTGAAGCGCGTTTCCGCCGCCGAATCCGTGTTCCGCCACCAGCGGCACGAGGGTCGGTCCCAGGCCGATCCCGATCAGTCCGATGAAGGTCAGCGACAAGGCGATCGTCGTTGCACGCATCTCGCTCGGCACGCTTTCCTGCATCACGACATGACCGATGACGTAACCACCGATCGAACCGAACGCCCAGACGCCCAGCGCCAGGGCAGCCTGCTGCCCCGTGCCCGCGAAAAAGATCATGGAAGCTCCGGTTATCGTCAGCAGATAGCAGCCAAGCAACATTACGACTCGCGTCTCCACGCCCCATCGCCGCACGAACCAATCGGAAAGCGCCCCGCCCGCCACAGCGGCGGTCGCCCCGCTGACGGAGACCGCAAGCGCGAGATAACTCCCCACCTCCATCGAGGTCATGCCGTAGCTACGCTGCAGCAGCGTCGGCATCCAGGCGAAAAGCCCGTTGTCGCCGATCGCGAGAACCCCTTTGACGAGGCAGACGCGCAAGACCGTTCCCCGGTCCGCCATCAGGCGCCGAAATACGTCCCAAAACCGAAGGAGGCCGGAACTGTTACGTCGCACCGGCTCGGGTATCGACATAAGAAAGGGCAGCAAGACGACGCCCGGGAGCCCGACCAGCACCATCAGTTGGCGCCATGGCACCAGTTCCCCGATCAAGGGAGCATGGATAAGCCATCCGGCGTCGATCCAGCGGAGAAGCAGCCCGCCGATAAGGAGAGCGCCTCCGGCGCCGAACGTGGCTCCGAGCGAAAAAAGCCCGAGCGCTGTCCCACGGCGGCGCGGGGAGAAAAAATCGATGATCAGCGAAGATGCCGCGGGCACGAGCGCTGCCTCTCCCAGCCCCACGGCAATCCGGGCGCCGAAGAAGCTCCAGAAATCGGAGGCGAGCCCACAACCGATCGTGGCCGCCGACCACAACAGCACACCGCCCGCGATGAGGTTCCGGCGGTTGACGGAATCCGCCAACCTTCCACAAGGAAGACCGGCAAGGGCGAAAATGATGGCAAAGCCGGCACCCTGGAGCAGGCTGATTTCGATGTCCGTCAGCTCGAGGTCATTCCTGATCGGATCGACGACGAGATTGATGATCAGCCGGTCGGTATAGGAGACCAGCAGGGCGATACACAGGACGGTCACGGCATACCACCCGACCGCCGGGGACAACGGCTGCCCCGAGGGCGGACTGCTGCAGGATACGGTCGAATCGATCATGGCCTAACGCTCCCAATCCTTGAGGCCATGAATGGAGCCGTAATGCTCCCATAGCACCTGATGGCTGATCGCCTATCTCACGTTGAGAATTTTCAGACGGAGACATTTATAGCAAGAGAATGGACCGTGATGGAGCCGGATGAGATCAGACTACAGCAAGTCGGATCAAAAAAGAGCAATATCCGCGGTTCGGTGTATGAGCACGTGGTTGGGGAGATGGCTTCGGGATGCGTTTGTTTTGGGCTTGTTTGGGGGCGTGATGCTGTTCTGGCTGCATCGGAAGCTGGTTTATGGACTGTGGCTTCGGGGTGGTGTTGGGTGATGGTTGCCGGCAGGGATGGGGGGTTGGGTTGGGCCGGTCTGTGATCGGGTTAGAAACGACTTCGGCCTCCCGCGGGAGGCCGACAAAGTCTTGATAGTCTTGGAAATTTTTGGTTGCGGGGGCAGGATTTGAACCTGCGGCCTTCAGGTTATGAGCCTGACGAGCTACCGGGCTGCTCCACCCCGCGCCAAGCGTAAATCCCTGTTGGATTTATCGCGGTGATGTAAACGCTTGGCGTTTACATCTTCTGCCGGAGCAAGTTGGCAAGGCCAAGTTGTCTCCTGTAAGGATGGCATCGGACCAAAGCCGGGCGCCCTCCTTGGACAATTTCGTGTTCAGCAAAGCAAAAAGGCCGCTTTGGGCGGCCCT